>NZ_JBITDU010000006.1:171240-337811 GCF_044454505.1 Dactylosporangium sp. NPDC051541 | reverse complement strand
GCGCGCTTCGCGAGTGACCGTGCGCGCTTCGCGAGTGACCGTGCGCGCTTCGCGAGTGACCGTGCGCGCTTCGCGAGTGACCGTGCGCGCTTCGCGAGTGACCGTGCGCGCTTCGCGGCTTGCCGTCCTCGCGACCGCTGCCGGCCGACGCATGCGGGGGCAAGCGGGGGCATGCTCGGCGCCTGCGTTGGTTGACAAATTTTGCCGTCGTTGCGGCAGCCTGCGCCCGGTCGCGCAGCTGTGGCGGCGGACGGCCGAGGGTGCGCGTTTTCGGCATGTGCACGACGGTATATTCGTGACGAAGTTGACGAACGTCACTATCCGTACACAGGTGATAGCCCAACGGAGGGAAGGCGTCAGTGTTGCCGTCTTTAGTCATTGCGACCGCTGCACTGTGTTCAGTACTTTGGAAGATATGGCTATAGGGCCCCTCCCTGTAGCTTGGCCGCGGCGGTCCTCCGACTCCAATTCGGGTGGCCGCCGTTTGGCTTGTTCGGGTGCTTCGCCTTGTGGAGCTAGATTAGGGCCTAGTGGCCACTAGGTCAAGCCATGCGGGCTCGTTCAGCTTGCGGCCTGCTTGACCAGGGTGGTGATGCGGGCTTCGACGTCCTTGGTCAGCTTGTTGACGGCGTAGGCGACGGGCCACAGGTCGCCGTCGTCCAAGGCCGCGTCCTGGTTGAAGCCGAGGGTCGAATAGCGCGTTTTGAACTTCGTCGCCGGCTGGAAGAAGCAGATGGATTTCGTGCCTTTGTAATAGGCCGGCATGCCGTACCAGAGCTTCGCCGTCAGGTCCGGGGCGGCTTCCGTGACGAGGGCGTGAATGCGTTCGGCCGTCGCACGGTCGGCCGGCTCCATCTCGGCGATCTTGTCGAGCATCGCCTGCAGGTCTTCGGCCGCCTTGTCCGCCTTCGAACCGCGGCGCGCGGACGCGCGGACCTCGGCGACATGCTCCTGCATCGCGGCGCGCTCCTCCGCGTTGAAGGCCGGGGTGGAGGCCGACGCGGAACCGGTGCGCTTTTTCGGTGCCATGGCAGAAATCCCCTTACTGGCGAAACCTACGAAGATCGGGACGTTTCCCATGCTAGAAGTACCCCCGCCGGCCTCGCTTCTTGAAAACTGATCGAAGGACGGGTCAGCGCACCGAGTCGGCGGTCGCTACGCTCGCAGCCGTTTCATCCCCCGCTATCCGTTTGGAAGGGATGTTCCGTGCGCAGAATCCTGCGGGCGGCGCTGCTCACCACGACACTCACGGCCGCCGCCGTGGTCGTGGTCGCCGCTCCGGCCACCGCCGCCGAGCCGCACATCAACCTCACGCCGTCGTTCATCGCGTACACCGACGCGACGACGCCGACGACCACCACCTTCTATCCCGATGGTGACCTGCCCGTCGGCACGAACACGTTCATCGATCAGAAGGTGCACAAGACGCGGGTGTACTTCGGGTTCGACATCTACAGCGTTCAGCGGGCCCGGCTCAAGTCCGCGCACCTCGTGCTGATCGATCGCTCATCCGACTGCACGAAGCCGAAGTCGCTGTACGCGCAGCCGACGAACGAGTTCACCGCGACCAACACCTGGCAGAAGCCGCCGAAGGCCGCCGGCTCGGCCGTCAAGCCGGTGTTCGCGGGCTCGGGCTGCTACCTGCAGGCCACCTTCGACCTGACCACCGGGCTGAACAAGGCGCTCGCCGTCAAGTCGGCCCGGCTGTGGGTCGAGGTCGCGGTGCCGGACGGCAACGAGAGCAAGCCGGCGTTCGGGCAGTGGCTGGCGCAGAACGACTTCGACCTGCAGGTCGAGCTCACGAACAAGCCGCCGAACAAGCCGGTGAAGACGCGCTACGACGGTGACGTGCCGTGCAGTGCCGGCCCGAAGTATGCGAACGAGAACTTCTCCGCCTACGCCGACGTGACCGACCCGGACACCAACCCCGGCGATTCGCTGCGCAGCGACATGGAGTTTTGGCCGGTCGCGAACCCGGCGGCCAAGACGGCCGTGCAGACTTCCTACAGCAGTGGCGGCGACGGCATCTTCGGCGTCGGCACCATCCCGGCCGGCACGCTGCCCGAGGGCGCCTACGCGTGGCACGCTCGCACGTTTGACCAGCGGGCCTACTCGCCGTGGAGCGACGACTGCGCGTTCGTCGTGGACCGTACGGCCCCGAACGTTCCCGCCGTGTCCTCTGTGGAGTTCCCGGAGAACCCGCCGGCCCCGACCGGCGGCCCGGCGCTCGAGGGCACCTTCGTGGTCGGCCCCAACGGCTCCACCGACGTCGTCGGCTACCGCTACGGCGGCCGGTTCGGGCTGACCTACGTGGCCGCGAAGGCCGACGGGACGGCCACGTTCAAGTACCGTCCGTTCGGTGTCGGTCCGCAGACGCTGACCGTGATCGCGTATGACCGGGCCGGCAATTCGGCCGAGAAGCAGTACCAGATGAACGTCCGGGACGTTTCGATCTCGGCGTGGTCCGTCGCCCAGGCCCCCGACCCGGCCTCGTCCGGAATCATCGTCACGATGCACTTCACCAGCCAGGCCGGCAGCGGGCTGACCAAGGTGCGCTACTCGGCCGACGGCGAGGTCCGCACCGCCACCTTCGGCGCCGACGGCATCGTCGACGCGCCGCTGCCGGCGCTGCGGCCGGGCCAGCACGAGCTCACGTGGACCGGCCTGGACGACAGCGGCACCGAGTACTACACGGTGACGTCGTACTTCTACGCCCTCGACGACCCGTCCGTCGACTCCGACGGCGTCTACCCGATCGACGGCTCCGGCGGCGGCATCGGCCAGGCGGGCGTGTTCACGGTCGTGCCGTTCAATGCCAACGGCGCGCAGAGCGTGGAGTACTTCACCACGCAGGACAGCGAACACGTGCTCGTCCCGCTCGACGCCGACGGCAAGGGCCGCATCCACTGGACGCCGACCCAGACCGGCTGGACCTACTTCTGGGTCGGCATCCACTACGCCGACGGCACCACGTCCTGGTACCACAACTTCTCGGTCACGGTGAACTGACTCCCACATCTCCACCGCAGCGCATCGCGGTTACGTCACGCTCTGCACGGCGGCTGCACTGCGGTGCACGACGGCTTGGTCGCGGTTTGCACGACGGCTGCACTGTCGCGCACTGCGGCGCACGGCGGCCCGTCGCGGCTTGGTCGCGGTTATGCACAGCGGCTGCACCATCGCGGCTCGGTCGCGGTTTGCACGCTGGCTGCATCGCTGTGCACTGCGATGGACCGCGGCTGCGTCGTGGTGCGCATCAGCTCCGTCGCGGTTTGCACGACGGCTGCACCATCGCGGCTCGGTCACGGTTATGCACAGCGGCTGCACCATCGCGGCTCGGTCGCGGTTTGCACGCTGGCTGCATCGCCGTGCACTGCGATGAACCGCGGCTGCGTCGTGGTGCGCATCAGCTCCGTCGCGGTTTGCACGACGGCTGCGTCGCGGTGGGCTGCGGTTGTGTCGCGGTGCGGACTGTGGCAAAGGGGCGGGCCGGGGTTGACTCGGCCCGCCCTCTGTCTGTCAGCGCGCTGTGCAGGTGGCGGTCAGGCCGGTGCCGGTGCCCGTGCCCTGGAAGCCGAACTCGGTCCATTGACCAGCCGGGACTGTGCCGTTGTATTGCACGTTCGTGAACTGCACCGCGCCGCTGTTGCCGCTGCGGTTGGCGTTCCACGCACTCGTGATCGTCGCGCCGGACGGTAGCGTGCTCGCGACCGTCCAGCCACTGATCGCGGACGCTCCCGCGGTGACGCGGATCGTGGCCACGAACCCGCCGTTCCATTGGTTGATGGACGCGGACGCAGTACACCCGCCGCCTGGAATGTTCGAAGCGGACGGACTCGTCGACCTTGACGGTGATGTCGACGGGGACGTTGATTGTGATGGCGACGTTGACGGGGATGTTGATTGTGACGGCGACGTTGACGGTGACGGGCTGGACGTGCTGCCGCTCAACGTTGGCGTTGTCCAGTCGCGCCACTCGGCCAGGTTGCCCGCGGCCTTGCTCGAGATGTGGAAGGAGCCGGGCGAGTTCCCGGTCTTCGTCAGGTACTTCTGAATGTTCTGTTGCAGCGGCGCGCTCCACTCGGGCCGATTCGCGCAGTGCGTGCCGTTCTGGATGTCCGACCAGTAGGTGATGTTGTCGCCGGCGCCGAGCGCTTTGTACACTTCCGCGCCGCCGAGCGCGGCCACGCTCGCCGACTTCGGGCCGAGGTTGACGATGTGCGGGTTGTCCATGATGAACAGGCCGCGCGGTGCGACCATGGCCACCATTTCGTGCGTGTCCACCGGTAGCCGGGTCGGGCTGCTCGTGAACGAGCCGAACGCGTCGCCGAGCCACGGCTGCTCGCCGTACGCGCTGCTCAGACTCTGCGCGCCCTCGCCCGGGATGCCGCGGAAGATCGGCACCCCGGCGCTGCCGGACTCGATCGGCATCGTCAGCTGGATGCGCTGATCGAACGCGCCGATGACGAACGCGCCCTTGCCGAACCGCGAACACCCGGTCACACCGGTCGCGTCGCCGCGCAGAATCGTGCCGCCGGACTGCTCGAGTACGTCGATGATCCGGCTGACGCCCCACGCCCAGGCCATGAGCAGGCCGGTCGGACTGTTCGCGCCGTAGATGCTGTAGAACGCGCCCTGTTTGTTGTTGCGCGGCGTGCCTTCCTTGCCCACCGCGTAGGGGTCGTAGTTGATGACCGCGGCGCCCGCGGCCTTGATGGCGGCCGTGTCCGCTCCGAACCCGCCGAGCACGACCACCGCGGGGAACGGCCCGTTGCCACTGGGCGCGTCGACGCTGGCGGAGAAGCTGGAACTCTTGCCGGCGTTCGAGACGTTCACGGTGATCGAGGTGCGGGACACGGTACCGGTGACGGTCTGGGGCTTTGCGGGTTTCTCGCCGTACACGAACTTTTCCGAAAGCTTCTTGATCAACTCACGCTGGCAGGTCCAGTCGGACTTGCTGGTGATGCGGGAGCCGTCGAGCTTCTTGAAGGGATCGGGCAGCTTGGCGTTGGTGGGCAGCGAGCCGGCGTCGGGCAGGGCGGGCACCGCGCAGTTCGCGCCCTCGTCCTCGACACCGGCACTGGCGGCGCTGGCGGCGGTGGTGTGCACGACCAGTGCTCCCGCGCCCGTGATCAGGGCCGCGACCGCGAGGCCGACGAGCGTCAGACGGGCCGCGGGGCGGCCCGAGCTGATCTTCACCAGGGCTCTCCTTCCGGATGGGTCCGGTTGGGGCGGGCCGGATGTAAATATTGCGCTGAGATTCGGGCAACGTTTCGAACCCTGTCAAGGCGCCCACCGCCCCGCGCAGGCCGCACCCGGTCCAGGCCGTGGAACTTGCATCGCGGGCGAATGAAGCATGCGCGAATCAGACCTGCGCGGATCGAACATGCACACGGACGTGCATGCGCGAATCAGACCTGCGCGGATCGAACATGCACACGGACGTGCATGCGCGAATGAGACCTGCGCGGATCGAACATGCACACGGAGGTGCATGCGCGAATGGGACTTGCGCGGATCGACCGTACGCACGGACGTGCATGCGCGAATGAGACCTGCGCGGATCGAACATGCACACGGACGTGCATGCGCGAATGGAACGGGCGCGGGCGGAACGTGCACGGGCAGAGTCGGCGCGGGCGGAACGTGCACGGACGGAGCGGGCAACGGTGGGCGGTGGTTGGCGGTGTTGCTCAGACGGTGAGCACGATTTTGCCGCGGGCGTGTTCGGTTTCGAGGGCGTGCAGAGCGGCGGCGGTTTCGTTGAGTGACCAGACCCGCTCGATCTCCGGTACCAGTCGGCCGTCGGCCACCATCGCGGCCAAGGTGGTCAAGGCGGCCGGGTTCGGCTGGTTCAGCACGACCTTCACCCGCCCGCGGTGGAGCGCGGACCGGGTCATGATCGTGACCAGGCGGGGTAGCGGGCCGAGGACGCGGCCGCCGGTGCCGTTCGATCCGATGAAGACGCCGCGCTCGGTCAGGACACCTAGCATGCCGCCGACCGTGTAGCCGCCGGCCAGGTCGATTACGGCGTCGTAGCGTTCGGTGCCCTTGGTGAAGTCTTCCCGCGTGTAGTCGACGACCCGTTCGGCGCCGAGCGCGCGGGCGCGGGCGGCGTTGCGTGGGCTGCACACGGCGGTGACCGCCGCGCCCGCCAGCTTGGCCAACTGCACCGCGAACGTGCCGACGCCGCCCGACGCTCCGTTGATGAGCACGTTGACTACTGGTTTGATGGGTTGATTTTCGTCGACGTGGTTGATTGTCATGCCAGTGGGTTGATTGGCGTCAACGGGTTGATCAGCATGCGCCGACCGGTCGCGTTGATTTTCGTCGGCGTTGACCAGGCGCACGGCCTGCAGCGCGGTCGTACCCGACACCGGCAGTGTCGCCGCCTGCTCGAAGGTGATCCCCGCCGGCTTGGCGGCGAGCGTGTCGGCCGGCACGGCGATGTACTCGGCGAAGCCGCGCTTGGTTGTCTCGGCCAGCACCGCGTCGCCCGGTGCCCACGCCGTCACGCCGGGGCCGGCCAGCTCGACCGTGCCGGCGATCGCCCGGCCGGGGATGGGCACCTTCGGGCGGCGCACACCGAGCTGCAGGCGGGCGATGCGCGGCTCACCGTGCAGGTCGACCCGATCACCGTGGTTGAACGCGGCCGCGTGCACCTTCACCAGCACCTCGCCCGCCTTCGGCACGGGCCGTTCGACGTCGGTGAACCGCAGCACGCTCGCGTCGCCGTACCGCTCCTGTACAACCGCCTTCACGACCGCCCCCTCGCGAAGTTGAAGCGCTCCCCGACAGGCAGCGCACAGACGACGACAACGTCGTGGTCAGCGGACCACCGCACGCGCCCGTCCCCACATCGCTCCTGCACAACCGCCTTCACGACCGCCTCCTCGCCAGGTTCAGGCTTTCCAGCACCGCGCTGACAACCGACAACGCACCCGCGATGACGACGCCGTAGTTGATCCAGCGGACCACGTCCGGGCCCCAGCCGGCGGCGTCCGCGAACGCGGGGTTGATGATGTGGTCGCCGGCCGCCAGCCAGACGAGCACGAGGGCGCCGCCGACGTTGACCAGGGCTCCGGCGAGCGCGCGGGGCACGCTCCAGCGGATGTAGTACTTCGCGAAGGACACGGCGAGGTTCGCGATGCCGAGGGCGATGAAGAGGTACACCATCCCGGTCTGCCAAAGCCACGGCGCGAAGATCGCGATCGGCTCCCCGTCGGCGTCCTGTAGCGGGCTGAGGCCCGGGGACAACAGGATGAACGTCGAGATCAGCACGAGCAGGAGGGTTTCGGCGGTCAGCTCGGCGTAGCGCGTGCGCCGGCTCGGCTGCTCCGGCAGCGCGGCCGGGGTCCAGGCCCGGGTCAGGGCGGCGCGCGTCCCGGTCCGCTCCAGCAGGACGAAGACGAGTGTTGTCCAGAACGCCACGTGTACTGCCGTGTTGATCGCGGCTCCGAGCGTGGCCCCGATGACGTCCGTCGCCGTGCTGTCGCTGGACAGCGTGCGCATGAGCCCGGTGAAGCCGGCCACCGCGGGCACGACGACGGCGAGCAGGGTCGTGAGCAGGCGCGTGTAGTCCAGGAACACGGCGGGGCCGATGAGCTGGAGCGGCCGGTCGGCGTAGCCCGCGGCCAGCCGGGCCGGGTCGCCGAGGTCGGTGAGCACCGCCCGCTCGGCTTCGGCGGACTCGGTGCCGGTTTCGACGCGGTCCTCGATGGCGTCGGCGATCGAGGCGCGCAGTTCCTGTTCGATGTCGGGTCGCTGCCGCGCGGGCAGGCGGCGCAGGGTGGCCTCGACGTAGCGATCGGTGAGGGTGGTGGTCGCGATGGTCATGACTCGCCGCCTTTCGGGACGGTCGTGTTGTCGGTCAACGCGCGGAACGCGCCGTCGAGCTGGCCCCAGTCCGTGCGCAGCGCTTCGGCGAGGGCCGCGCCCTGTTCGCTGGTCCGGTAGAACTTCCGGGGCCGGGACTCCTCGGTGTTCCAGTCGCTGGTGAGCAGGCCCTGCTTCTCGAGCCGGCGCAGGAGCGGATACAGCGTGTTGGCATCGACGGCGAACCCGCTGCGCTCCAGCTGGTCGAGCAGCGCGTAGCCGTAGTTGGGCCGGTCGAGGATCAGCAGGCACGCGAGCACAACCGTGCCGCGCCGCAGCTCCTGGAGGTGCGCCGAGAGCAGTTCATCGTCGGGCATGCATCTCACTATAGTGTGTGTCGCACACTATAGCAACGGACACATCATTGGGTCAGTTTCGGTTGTGAGCGGACCGGGCACACGATCCGTTGAGGAGGTGCCGAACATGTCCGAGCATGACGGAGTCGCCCATCTCGGCGACATCGAGACGGCGCTGCGGCGGGAGCGGGACATCATCCAGGAGCGGTTCCCGGACGCTCCGCCGGCGGAAGTCGAGCGGTTGGTCAACGACACCTACGCGGACCTGCTCCGCGAGGCCGAGGTGGAGACACACGTCCTGTCACTCACCCGGCCCCGCGTCGTGGAGCAGCTGCGCGAACGCGGGTACGCGATGCACGAACCCGTGCTGAGCGACGACGTTTCCTAAAGCGATCCCCTATTGCCGGTCACGCTCAACGACGACGCCGCGCGGCCGGCGGGGTGATGCGCACCCGCTCACTCGCCGGTCGCGTTTCGATGTCGCCGAGCTGCTCGGTGACGGTCTGCCGCAGCTCGGCGTAGTCGTCGAACGTGCTCTCACCGAACAGCGTGTAGCCGGCCCACATCAGGTTCGCGCACACCTGCGGCGGCACCTTGCCGGTCGCCGCGCCCATCCCCACGAGCGCCACCGACGTGATGCTGCCCGGTGCGCGTTCGTTCTGCATGTGTACGGCCTGAAACGCCGCCGCACACGCGAGCGCGACATTCAGCGTGTGCCGCACGTTCTCGGCCTGCGCGTGCATGGTCGGCGTCGAGATCAGGAACTTCGGGTTCGCCGCACCGGACGGCACGCACACCGCGGCCCCGATCGGCAGCGCCGCACCGAACCCGTCCCGGATCGCCCTGTGCACCCGCAGCTGAATCCCGGGCCCGAGCTGCCCGAGGATCGCCGCGTCGACCCCGCCGCTCATGACACCGTGCGAGTTCGTCGGCGTCACCCAGGCGTCGACCCGCTGGTTGAGGATCGAACCCTTCGTGATCTCGACGTCACGCTCGTCCGCGAACGCCGACATCAACGCCTGCACGACCTTCGCGTTCACGTCGCACAAAACGACACGAACAGTCATGGTGTCCCTCCACTTTCGATCGGGTTGAACGCACCCGGTACGGTGCGCGATGTCCACAGTGGAACTTTGGGGGAGGGTACATTGAGCGACACCGAGGACCCGCTCGGCCTGGCCGCACTGTTCGCCGGCGGCGGCGAGCCGTGGCTGCCGCTGCTGAAGCCGGTCATCGAGGCGCAGCACAGCGCGCCGCAGTTCATCGGCCCCGGCCGCGACCCGCAGATCGTGCCGGTGCGGGAGCTGACGTTCCAGGCGCTCAAGCCCAACCCGCCGCACAAGTGGAAAGTCGTCGTCTTCGGGCAGAACCCGTATCCCCGCCCCGAGAGCGCGACCGGCATCGCGATGTTCGACAACACGTTCCACGACTGGGCGGACAGCCAGTTCGGGCGGGTCGTGAGCATCCGGTGCATCATCAAGGCCGCGGCCATGTGGAAGTACCAGATCCCGAAGAAGACGCCGATCAGCGAGATCCGCGCGCTGCTCAAGGCGCAGGACACGGTGCCGCCGCCCGAGTGGTTCTCGTCGATGCTCACGCAGGGCGTGCTGCTGCTCAACGCGTCGCTGACCGCCAGCGCCGACGGCAGCCTCGGCACCGACCAGCACACCGGCTTCTGGCGCCCGGTCGTCGAGCGGCTGGTCGAGGAGATCCTGAAGGCCAAGCAGCAGGCCGAGTCCGACGAGGACCGCGGCGTTGTCTTCGCCTGGTGGGGCGCGCACGCCCGGACCCTGAAGAGCCTGGTGGTGCGGCTGCAGAAGAAGTACCCGGACGTCGAGGTCCGCCACATCGACCACCCGAACCCGGCCGCGCAGGGCGACATCTTCTGCGACAACGAGCACTTCGCGACGGTCAACGAAGCCCTGCGCTCCCTCGGCGCCGACGAGATCGACTGGCTGCCGAGCAAGGGCTGGAACACGTCCCAGGACGAGGCGGCCACCCGCATGGGTGCGTTCATCAACTCGACGATGGAGCTGCACAAGCTCTACCTGGAGCGGCTGGAGAGCGTCAAGGACGAGGGCCTGGCGCTCCCCGCGATCACCGGCGTGTTCACCACCCCGCTCACCGACTTCCGCACCGCGATCGCCCCGGCCGCGGCCGTCCTGAGCGGCCTGGACTGGCATGTGGAGGCGTCGCAGCGGTTCGGCGAGAAGGTGGCCTCGTCCGCACTGTCGGCCGACGAGGTCGCCGCGCTCTACCTGTATACCTGCGAGTCCGCGTTCTATCGGCAGATCAACGCCACCCTGCGCAGCCCGGACCGCAGTCGCATGTCGCCGTACCTGCCGTACCTCCGACTGCTCTTCTCCGCCGTTTCACGTCTGCCCGCCCGCCGCGAGCCACTGTGGCGGGGCGTGCGGATGGACCTGCGCCGGCAGTACCCGCTGGGCCAGACGGTCACGTGGTGGGGCGTGTCGTCCTGCACCTCCGACGTCGGCGTGGCGAAGGCGTTCATGGGCGGCAGCGGCAAACGAACGCTCTTCGAGGTCGTCCCGCTGCGGGCGGTAGGCATCCGCAGCTTCTCGGCCTTCACCGGCGAGGAGGAATACATCCTGACGCCGGGCACGCAACTGACAGTGACCGACGTCAAGGCCGAGCGGGGCGGCCTGTGCACCGTGAAGCTGACGGAGCTGGAGGAGCAGGACCAGGTTCAGTAAAACGGCGCGGTTTGCACCTTCGTGCACATGGTGGATGGGCGCGCGGTGATGCGTGGACATTTCGCCCGATAGCGTGGGCTCCATTGACGTACATTCGCGTACACACGGTCGCGATGTCGTTACAGGAGGCTGCGATGCCGAGCGAACTCGCCGTTGCCATTGCCGCCGCCATCGCCGGCCGAGGCGGTGCGACCGTGGCCGGCGAAGGCGACACGGCTCTGGCCGCACTCGCCCGGACCATACGTGACCAGCTCCAACGTGGCCGCCGCGAAGGCGAAGCACCCGAAGCGGACGCACGCAACGAAGCCGCCGCCCAAACCGCCGACAGCCAAGCCACCGCGCGCGCCGGCAACAGCCAAGCCACCGCCCAAAGCGGCGGCCACAACCGGCAGAACGCCCTCGCCGAGCAGCTCAGCCGCGCCCTCGCCGACGACCCCCGGTTCGCCGGGCTCGTGCGCGACCAGTGGCACGCCGTCCAGACCGAGCTCACCATGGGCGAAGCGGCCGTGCACAACAGCTTCAGCGGTACCGCCGACAAGGTCGTCCAGGCCAGGGACATCCACGGCGACCTCACCTTCTGACCGTGTCCCCCACCAACGACCTCTCCGGCAGCATCCACGGGCCCGCGGTGCAAGCGGGCACGATCCGCGACGTCCACATCCATCAGCCCGCAAACCCGGCGACGGTACCGCGGCAGCTGCCCGCCCCCACCGCCACGTTCACCGGTCGCACCGGCCTGCTCGCCGAACTCGACGGACTGCTGCTCGACGGCACCGGCCGGACCCTCGTCGTCCTCACCGGCCCCGGCGGCGTCGGCAAGACCGCGCTGGCGCTGCACTGGGCCCACCATATCCGTGACCGGTACCCCGGCGGCCAGCTCCACCTCGACCTCGAAGGGTTCGGCGGCAACGAACCCGTCGACGGCAACGACGCGCTCGCGGCGTTCCTGCGCGGCCTCGGCGTCGCCAACGCCGCGTTGCCGGCCACCGCGGCCGAGCGGGCCGCGCTCTACCGGACCCTCACCGCCGACCGGGCCATCCTGGTGCTCCTCGACAACGCGCTGTCCGCAGCGCAGCTCCGGCCGCTGCTCCCCGCGTCCGCGACCAGCGTCGTCCTCGTCACCAGCCGCCAGCGGCTGCCGGAGCTCATCCCCGACGGCGCCCGCCTCATCGACGTCGAGCCCCTGCCGACCGAGGACTCGGTGGCGCTCCTCGCCCGGACCGCCGGCCCGGCGCGCGTCGAGCGGGAACGGCACCAGGCCGAGCGGCTGGCCGAACTCTGCGGCGGGCTCCCGCTCGCGCTGTGCGTGGCCGCGGCCCGGCTCGTCACCCGCCCGAAACTGTCGATCCGCGGCGTCGCCGACGAGCTCGCCGACGAGACCACCCGGCTGGCCGGCTTCGGCGGCCCCGGCGACCACACTGTACGGGCCGCGTTCGACGTCTCCTACCGGCATCTGGACGCGAACACGGCCGCGCTGTACCGGCGGCTCGCCTTCCACCCCGGCCCGGAGTTCGGCCCCGGCATCGTCCGCGCCGTCGCCGCCGCGATCGACCCCACATCGGCCGCGCCGGCGATCGAGCGGCTGCTCCAGGCCAACCTGCTCCAAGAAACCGCCGAAGAACGCTTTAAATACCTGGATTTGGTGGTACTGCATGCTCGTGCGCAAACCGGCGCGGAGGAGCAACGGATCGCACGGCTGTCGCAGCTCGAGTGGTACCACGCGGCGGCGCGGCGGGCCGACGAGGTGCTGACGCCCTACCGGCGGCGGCCCGCGTACACGGCCATCACCGAACCCGTGGGCCTCCCCCGGCTGCATTCCCGCCCCGCGGCCCTGGCCTGGCTGGAGCGGGAGGGCGCCAATCTGGTGACGGCCGGCCCGGTCGCCTTCGACCTCGCGCACTTCGAGCTGGCGTGGGCCCTCTGCGACGTACTGTGGCCGCTGCTGTTGCTCGTGAAACCGCCGCTGCGGGAGCGCCTCGAGATCCATCGGCGCGGGGTCGCGGCCGCGCGGGCCTGGGGCGACCCCTGGGCGGAGGCGATCATGCTCACCCGGGTCGGGCGGGTACACACGCGGCTCGGCGACACGGCCACGGCCGCCGCCGACCTGGACGCCGCGATCCGCCTCTTCGACACCGCCGGGGACGCGCGGGGCCGGCTGGACGCGCAGGAGGCACTGGCCGCCGCGCACCTGGCCGCGAACCGCCTCGATCATGCTGTACACCTGCTGCGGGAAGTCCTTGACGGAAGCCGGCGCCTCGGCGAACCGCGGGCCGTCGGGCTGGCGCTGACCACGCTCGGCACGGCGCTGTCCCGGGCCGGGCGGGCGGCGGAGGCGCTGCCGCCGCTGCGGGAGGCGCGGGCGCTGTTCGAGGGGCTGGGCGAGCTCGATCCGTACAACGGCGTCCGGGCGACGGCCGGGATCGCCGGGGCACTGCTCGCCACCGGCGACCTCGCCGGCGCGGAGAAGGCCGCGACCGAGGCCGCGCACGGGATGCACGACCTCGGCTCGAGCCACGAGGAAGCGGAGGCACGGACCCTGCTCGGGGCCATCGCGCGCCGCCGCGGCGACCCGGAAGCGGCCCGGCGGCACTACCACTCCGCGATCGAACTGTTCACCGCCTCCGGGTCGCCCCGCGCCGCCGAGGTCGCGGCCGAAGCCTCAAGCGTCCGGTCCTAGGAACCGCGGCGGCGCAACGGGCTCGGGGCGGCGATGGCGGCCCGGCACCGCGAGGCCCAGCAGCCGGTACATGGTGCGGCGGATCTGCGCGCCCGCCTGCCCGGGCCGGGACGTCAGCGCCGCCGCGACGGCCGGCGCGTCGACCGGGCGGGCCGCCCGGACCTGCGGCAGCAGCGGCCGGTCCGGGTGCAGACGCGCGGCCGCCGCGGCGACGAGGGCCTGCGCCGAGCCGGGTGCGGTCAGCGCCCGGCGGCCGCCGACGTACAGCAGCGGCCGCCCGATCGCCGCGGCGTACACCGGCACCGACCCGTGATCGCCGACAACCAGGTCGCTGGCGATGATGAGCGAGCGCCACTCGGCGAGGGGGTCCAGCACCAGCAGGCCGGCGCCCCGGCAGTCGCGCAGCCAGGCCGACACCTGGCGGCGGCCGTGCGCGCCCCAGACCGCCGGGTGCAGCATGGCCGCCACCCGGAAGCCGCCCGGCAGCTGGTCGAGCAGCCGCGGGAGCAGATCCGGCGCGCCGCCGAAAACCCCGTCCCGCCCCCAGGTGGAGCTGACCACGACCAGTCGATGGTCATCCCCGAGACCCATGCCGCTGCGGTACCGCGCCCGCTGCGGCCCGCTCGCCACCAGCCGGTCGAAGCACGGATCGCCGGCCAGCACCGCGACGCCGAGCGCCTCCGGGCACTGCCGGCGCAGCACCGCCCGCTCCTGCTCGTGGGCCAGGATCAGCGCCGACGCCACGACCCGGCCGTCCCGCGTGAGCCGGGCACTGTCGAGGCCGTAGACGACCGGCTCGACGAGGGCCGCCCCGCCCACCTGCCGGGGCCGGGACCGCTTCCCCCGACCGGCCCCGTGCGCCATGACGACCACCGGTGCGCGCAGTTCGTGCAGCCCGCCGTACGCCGCGGCGACGGCGAGGTCGAACCGCTGCCGGGTCGCCTGGTCCCACGGCAGCACGGCCGCGCCGAGCTCGGCCAGAACCGGCGCGACGGCGTGGTTGAATACGTCGGGCGCGACCGTGAAAACAACTTGAATGCGTGAATCACATTCTACGTGACTCACAATGTCGAGCAGCCGGTGACACGTTGCCAGCGTGTGGACCACGACGAGTACGGTGCGACAACCGGCTCGGGTACTCCATACGTCATCATCAATACTCAGCAGCATTCCGAACGCCCCCCTCGATGAACTTCGCGACAGGGGAAGCGTGCACGTGCGCTTTGCCGGGTGCATTGGCACGAGCTTGCAATCGGCTGGACAGTGCGGTGTCAGATCTGCGTCTATCTGCACACGGCCTTGGCCCCGGACCTCGCCCGGAACACACTGAAAGGCGATTTGGGGGGCGGCATCATGGACTTCACGATCCTGGGGCCGACGGCTCTGGAAGCCGACGGACAACGCATTCCACTCGGCGCCGCGAAGCAACGCGGCATGCTCGCCGTGCTGCTCTATTACGCCGGGAAAAACGTTCGGGCCGACACGATTGCCGAATTCCTGTGGTCCGGGCCGGGCCCGTCGGACCGCCGGTCGAATATGTACGCGCTGGCCAGCCGAATTCGTGCCGCCCTGCACCGAGCCGGCCTCGACGACGCGTTGATGCGCTCGCCCGGCACGGGCGCGTATCGGCTCGACATCGAGCCGGACCTGGTCGACTTCCATCGGTTCAAGCGGCTGGTGGCCGGTGGCCGCACCGCCGCCGAGCAGCGGGACTTCCAGGCCGCGGCCGGCCTGCTCGGCGACGCCGTGCTCCTCTGGCGCGACGAGCCACTGGCCGACCTGCACACGGCCGCGGCCGAGCACCTCCGCGAGTCCATGACCGGCGCCCTGCTCGACGCCCGCAAGCTGCTGGTGACGAATCAGCTGCGGCTCGGCCGGCACCACCGCGCCCTCGCCGAGCTCGAGCCGCTCATGGGCGCCGGCGACCCCGACGAGACGCTGGCCCAGCTGTGGGTCGACGCGCTGTGCGCGGCCGGGCGCGACGCGGAGGCCCGCCACTACCTGCACGAGTTCCGGCGCCGGTTCCGCCGCCTGATGCGAGCCGATCCGGCCGTTATCATCCGGGCGCCAGCCCCAGCCCCAGCCCCAGCACCAGCACCAGCACCAGCACCAGCCTCGGCCGCGACGCCGGCCTCGGCCTCGGCCCCAACCCCGGCTTCGGCCGCAAGCCCGGTCGCGGCCGCAGCCGCGCCGCCCGCACAGCTGCCCAAGGACGTCAGCGACTTCACCGGCCGGCGCTCGCTGCTGGCCGACGTCGACGCACTGGTCGGCCCGGACGGCAGCGGCGTGGTCGCGCTGAGCGGCATGCCCGGCGTCGGCAAGACCACGCTGGCCGTCCACTGGGCACACCGGCAGCGGCACCGGTTCCCGGACGGCCAGCTCTACCTGGACGCGAACGCCTACGGCCCGGGCGCGCCGATCGACCCCGAGGACGCGCTCGGCCGGTTCCTCGAGGCCCTCGAGGTGCCCGCCGACGAGATGCCGGTAGGTCTGCAACGGCGCCGGAACCGGTTCAACCAGCTGCTCACCGGCCGCCGGATGCTCGTCGTACTCGACAACGTCCGCGACTCCGGCCAGGCCCGCCCGCTGATCCCCAGCGCCGAGGAGTGCCTGACGGTCATCACCAGCCGGGCCCGGCTGCGCGGCCTGAACGTGCACGAGGGTGTCCGCAGCATCACCGTCCCGCCGCTGCCCGACGCCGACTCCACCGACCTGCTCACCCGGGCCATCGGCGCGGGCCGCGCGGGCCGCGAACCGGACGCGGTCGGCGCTCTGGCCCGGCTGGCCGCAGGACTTCCCCTCGCACTGCGCATCATCGGCGAGCACGTCGCCGAGCGCCCCCGCGCCGCCGTGACCGACCTGGTCGACGAGCTCACCGCCCGGCTGCTCGACGCCGACGGTGAGGACAGCCTGCGCACCGTGTTCGCCTGGTCCTATCAGGCGCTGCCGCCGGGTGCGGCCCACCTCTTCCGGCTGCTCGGCGTGTACCCCGGCACCAGCATCAGCCCGGAGGCATCGGCCGCCATGCTCGGCACCGGCGTCGCGACGGCCGAGGCCCTGCTGGACGTCCTGGCCAAGATGTGCCTGATCAACCACGACACGGCGCGCCGGTATCGCGTGCACGACCTGCTCCGCCGCTTCGCCGCCGACCGTGCGACCGAGGTCGGTGTGGCCGACGCTCTCCGCCGGCTCCTGGACTGGCTGCTCCTGAGCGGCGTCAACGCGGTCCAGGTCCTGGCCCCCGACCGCGATCCGGTGCCGGACCTCCCGGTCGCGAAGGCGGTCCGCCCCCGGGTGTTCGCCACCGACACCGAGGCCATGGCCTGGTGCGAGGCCGAGCGCGAGAACCTGGCCGCGGCCGGACTGTGGGCCGGGCGGCACGGCTTCGACCGGCACGCCTGGCAGCTGCCCGAACTCCTCGTGGAGCAGGCCTGGCGCCGCGGCCGCCAGGACGAGCTGCTGCCGTTGCTGCAGTCCGCGCTGGCCGCCGCCGAACGCGACCGGCACCCGGACGCCCGGCTCGGCACCCTGAACAACATCGGCGCCGCGTACTTCGCCCGGCACGACCACGACCGGGCCACCGCGAGCTTCGAGCAGGCCCTGGAGCTGGCCCGCCGGCTCGGCCTGGCCGAGGACGAGCAGATGTGCCTGCACAACCTCGCCGCCATCCACCTGGCCCAGGGCGACGCGGCCGGGGCGGCCCGCGTCCACCGGGACGTGGCCCGGGTGTGCCGGGACCTCGGCAACCCGATGGGCGAGGCCGCCGCCCTGCACCGCCTCGGCGACGCGCTGCGCCGGCTGGGCGAGCCGGCCGAGGCGGCCACCCACTACCGGGCCGTGCTCGAACTGCGTGAGCGCACCGGCTCCCGGCCCGGTCAGGGCACCACCCACCGCGCCCTCGCCGTCGTGTACCTGGAGCTGGACCGCCCCGATCGGGCCCTGGGCCACGGCGAGCGGGCCGTCGCCATTCACCGCGACACCCACGATGACCCCGGGCTCTGCGACGCGCTCATCACCATGGCCGACATCCACCGCCGCCTCGGCCGGATACGGCTGGCCCGGGACGCCGCCGAACGGGCCGCGGCGCTGAGCGCGGACCTGGCCGACGACCAGCGCCGGACCGAGGCACAGGCCCGGCTCGAGCGGATCGGCTCGTAGCATGGGACCGTGCGCAGCGACGAGCTCGTCCGGGTCGCCGGCGCGGTGGTGGACGTCGCCGTGCCGGCGCGGCCGGGCCGGGTGGCGGGGGTCGGCATGGCCGGGTTCCGCAGCACGGCGGCGGCGCCGATCGACCTGCGGATGATCCCCTACCCGGCGGTCACCGTGTTCTTCGACTTCGGTGACGCGCTGCTCGTCGATGACGCCCGTGGTCTGCGGCGGCGCGGGCGCAGTGTCGTGCTCGGGATGGGGCCGGGACGGCTCCGGGGGTACGGCCAGGACGTCGAAGTGCTGCAGGTGCGGCTCTCGCCCGTGGCGGCACACGCGGTGCTCGGGGTGCCGGGTGGGGCCGACGGGCCCGGGGCGGCCGTGGTCGGGCTGGACGAGCTGTGGGGGCCGGACGCCGGGATCGTCCGGCGGCGGCTGCGGGACGCCGGGTCGTGGGACGAGCGGTTCGCGGTCATGGACGATGTGCTCGCGCGGCGGTGGGAGCCGGAGCGCGGGATGGACCCGGAGGTCGCGCACGCCTGGACGCGGATGGTGACGAGCCGCGGGCAGGTCCGGGTCGAGGGTCTGGCCGGCGAGGTGGCCTGGAGCCGGCAGCGGCTGTGGTCGCGGTTCCGGGCGCAGGTCGGGCTCACCCCGAAGCGGGCCGCCACGCTGGTCCGGTTCGACCACATCGCGCACCGGCTGGCCGCCGGGCACAACGCCGCGCGGGTGGCCGCCGAGGACGGCTTCGCCGACCAGTCGCACCTGTGCCGCGACGTCATGGCGTTCGCCGGGATGACACCGTCGGCCCTGGCGACCGCGCCGTGGCTGGCCGTCGACGACATCGCCTGGCCCACCGCGTACTAACTTTTCTCCAATACAGCCGGCGTCGGCCTGGCGATGCTGGCCGCTATGAACCGAGGCAGAGCCCCGCTGGGCACCCGCATCCTCCGGGACGGCCACGACTGGGAGGCCATGACCCACGAGCAGGTGATCGCCGCGCGGGACCGGGCCAACCGGGCCGCGGCGTCCCGGGCCGGGCGGATCGTCACCGGGTTTGCGGACCGGCGCGCCCGCATCGCGACGGTGCCGATCGAGCTCACCGGGCGGCGTCTGCCGCTGCGAGTACACCGGCCGAAGCGTTTCGCACCTGACCTGCCGCTGGTCGTGTCGTTCCACGGTGGCGGGTTCATCGGCGGCACGGCCGTGCAGAACGACTGGCTCAACAGTCGCCTCGCGGCCGGCCTGCCGGCCGTGGTCGTCGCGGTGGAGTACCGGCTCGCGCCAGTACACCCGCTGCCTCTGCCTGTCGATGACGGCTCCGAGACCCTCACCGCCATCGTCGCGGACGCGGCCGGTTGGGGCATCGACCCGGGAGCCGTCGCGGTCGTGGGCGAAAGCGCCGGCGGCATGATCGCCGCGCTCGTCGCTCTGCGCGCCCGCGCGGAAGGGCCGCCACTGCGCGCGCAGGTGCTGAACTATCCGGCCACCGACTGGACCGAGACGTGGGCCGACTACGCGTCGGTCGCCGAGCACGCCGACAACCCGACTCTGCCCCTGCCGCGGCTGCGGGCCGCCCGCAAGCTCAGCCTGCCGCCGGCGCTGGACCCACACACCGTGTCGCCGCTGAAGTTCGCGGACCTCGCCGGGCTGCCACCGGCGCTGATCGTCACGGCCGCGCTGGACCCGGTGGCCGACCACGGCCGTCGATACGCCGAGCGGCTCCGCGAAGCCGGCGTCGAGGCCCGGCTGAGCTGCTATCCGCGGGCGACCCACGCGTTTCTGAGCACGCCCGGCCTCGTCCCGGCGGCCCGCACCGCGCGCCGGGAGATCCTCGACTTTCTGCGCGGTCGCCTTCACTGAGCCGGTATCCGGGGCCGGGCCCGAGTGCGCGACAACGGCATCGATGGATGTATTGACATGGAACGAAGTTTCACGTGAGGTGATCGCAACCGCTCCAACGAGTGTTTGGAGAACCGCGTGAAACGTTCGATCGTGCTCGCCGCGGCCGGGCTCATCGCCCTGACCCTGATCCCGCTGGGCAGCTCCCCCGCCGCCGGCGGCCCGCTGCCCGACCCGGCCGTGGCCGTCGACGGCAACCTGCTCGCCAACCCGTCGTTCGACGTCGGCGACCAGGCGCTGCACCCGGTCGGCTGGACGATGACGAAGACCGGCGCCAACGACGCGATCCTCATTAGCACCGAGGCCAACCGGCACGGCGGCTGGGAGGCGCTGCGGGTCACCGACGCCACCGCCGCCGACAACATCTACATCCGGCACTACGTCAGCGCCTACGCCGACGTGAGCTACACCGCCAAGGCCTGGTTCAAAGGCGCGTCCGGCACCGAGGCCTCGCTCTACCTGGAGTTCTACGACGCCACCAACACCCGGATCGGCGTCGCCCAGACCACGCCGGCGTTCAGCACCTCGTGGCAGCAGGCGTCGGTGACACTGACCGCGCCCGCCGGGACCGTCCACGCGGCCGTGCTCATCTACAGCGGTACCAATGTGCAGGGCGTCACCTATGTCGACGAGGCCTCCCTCGTGGCCGCCGCGCCGGCCTACACCGCGGCACTGGGCACCACCCGCGAACTGTTCACCGACGACTACCGCATCGAGTCGGCCGTCAACGTCGGGCGCAAGGTCCACCCCGCGGTGAAGCGGGCGACGCCGGTCATCGTCCCGGACAAGCCGTGGGAGAGCAGCGACTACATCTACGGCTCGGTCATCACCGGCAGCCCTGGAGCGGCCTACAAGATGTGGTACACGTGCTACAACGCGACGCTGGCCTACCTGCTGTGCTACGCCACGAGCACCGACGGCATCACGTGGACCAAGCCCAACCTGGGGCAGTACGACTATCAGGGCTCGACCGCGAACAACATCGTCGGCGACAAGGGCGGCACCGTCATCTACGACGCCGCCGCCACCGACGCCGGCCGGCGGTACAAGATGCTCACCTTCATCGCCGCCGACGCCACCCACGCGACCCTCGGCTACTACGCGTTCTTCTCGCCGGACGGCATCGTCTGGACGCAGTACGGCACCACCCCGGTCCTGCCGTATGGCGACGTGTCCAACGTGGCCCTCGACGCCGCGCACGGCCGCTTCATCGCCACCACCAAGCAGCGCACCGTCGACATCTCCGCGTCGCCCGGCACCAACGACCGCATGGCCTGGGTCTCGACCAGCACCGACTTCCTGACCTGGACGACACCGCGGATGGCGGTGGAGGGCGACTACCGCGACGACGAAGCGGCGCGCGGCACGGGCGGCCTGGAGGCACAGGTCTACGGCATGCCGGTGTACCCGTATGAGGGCGTCTACCTCGCGATGCCCTGGATGTTCACCATCATCGACAGTGGTGCCAACAACGCCGGCAGCGGCCCGATCGTCCCCCAGCTGGCCACCTCCCGCGACCAGAACCTGCTGCGCTGGTCCCGCCCGGCCCGCGACCCGATCCTCCCCCTCGGCGACCAGGGCGCCTGGGACGACTCGATGATCTTCACCTCCAGCACCATGCAGACCACCGCGACCACGGTCTCGGTGTACTACGGCGGCTTCAACGTCGACCACGGCGGCGGCCCCACCCAGACCGCCAAAATCAACCAGGCCACCTGGCGCCGCGACGGCTTCGTCTCCCTCCGCAACGCCGGCGACGACCCCGGCACCGTCACGACGAAGGCGATCACCTACACAGGCAGCACTCTGCACCTCAACACCGACGTCTTCGCCGGCGGCACGGTGAAGGTCGAGCTCCTGAACTCCTCCGGCACCGTGGTCGCGACGTCCAACCCCATCACCGGCGACCAGCTGGACGCGGCGGTGACGTGGGCGAGCGGCGCGTCCCTGTCCAGCCTGGCCGGCCAGCAGGTCAAGCTCCGCTTCACCGTCGACGGCGGCGACCTGTACTCGTACTGGATCGCCTGACCGCATCTCCTTCGGGCGCTGGTGGGGATGTGCACCACCAGCGCCCAGCGCCACGTTCATGGGCTCATCAAACGCCGGGGCGCATAAGGCGGGCGTTAGGACTTTTGCTTATGCCGGCCTTATGTCGCTACCGGTACCGTTCCAAACTGTCGAACAGCAGGTCGAGCGTGAACGCGAACTCGACCCCGCTGTCGCACCAGCCCAGTGTCGGGTCCGCGGCATCGTGCAGCTCGGCGGCGACCATGGCGGCCACATGCGGCATTGTCTCCGCCATCGCCGCCAGCTGCTGCTCGTCCAGGTCGCCGTCGGCGGCCGGCCCGAAGGTCTCCTGCACGAACCCGAGCGGCATGCTCCCGAACGCGTGCAAGGCCCGGTGCGCGATGCGGTAGGAGAAACCGGCCTCGATGAGGCTGGCCAGGATCAGCTCGTAGTACGCGAACACACTCGGCGGGATCGCCCGCCCCGGCCCGAGCAGCCCCGGCGCCCACGGATGGCGCAGCATGACCTCGCGGGCGGCGAGAAACCATCCGCGCAGCGTCACCCGCCAGTCGCCGGCGAGCGGCACGGCCCGAGTCGCGGCCACGACCTCGGCGAGCACGGTCTCCAGCAGCCCGTCGAGCAGGCCGGTCTTGCCCGGCAGGTGGTAATACAGCGACATCGCCTCGACACCGAGCTCGGCCGCGAGCCGGCGCATGGTCAGCTTCGCGATGCCGTCGGCGTCAGCCAGCCCGACCGCCACGACCAGCACCCGCTCGCGGCTGAGTGGTTCCCGTTCCCGCACACCAGTCCCGTTCTGCCGTCCTTGCGCGCCGACCCTACACGCCTTACAGTGTAAGGCACCTTACGTTGTAAGGCCGAAAACCAAGGGGTGTTGGTACTGTGCAGACGCTGACTCGCACCGCCCGCCAGACCGGCCTGCTGTACCTGGGCCTGGCCATCACCGGCGCACTGGGTTTCCTGACCATCCGCCCGATCCTGTTCGCCGACGGCGACCCGGCCGCGACGCTGGCCAACCTGGCCGAACACGACCTCCTGGCCCGAGCCGGCATCGCCCTGGAACTCGGCGTGGTCCTCACCCAGGCCCTGACCGCGGCCTGGTCCTACCGCCTGTTCCGCACCACCGACCCGGTAGCCGCCGCCGGCATCGCCGCGTTCGGCCTGGTCAACGCCGTGGCCATCCTGGGCAGCACGGCCGCCCTGGCCACCGCGGCCGACGTCGCCCAGCAGCACGTGGGCGACGCCGCCGCCGGAGTGCAGACGCTGTACCTGCTCAGCGCCAACTGCTGGGCGGCCGGCAACCTGTTCTTCGGTCTGTGGCTGATGCCGATGGGCCTGTGTGTACTGCGCTCAGGCTGGATGCCCCAGACACTGGGCCGCCTCCTGATAGCCGGCGGCTGCGGCTACGTCATCGCGGCGTTCGTGACATTCCTGCTCCCCACCGCCGACCTGGCGACCACCCTCCTGGCCGCACCGGCGAGCATCGCGGAGTTCTGGATGATCGGCTACCTCCTGATCCGCGGCGCCCGCCAGCCGGCCACCCCCCACCCAGCCGACCTGCCCGCCCAGAGCTGAAGCTAGACGCCGGCCTTAGCTCCTTGCCCGCTTTCCGCCGCCGGATCAGATCGAATCGTCGAGGTGCTCATCCCAGACCACGGCCGCCTCGGGGTGAGAGTCGACGCCGGCCCGGAACGCCGCCCCGAGCCCGCAGCCGGCCGATACGGCACGGCGACCGTCAACGCCACCCCGGCCGCCCCATACTCGACGCCTTCGACGATGAGCGCATCGAACTTCCCGGCGTCGAGGTCGACGTAGCCATCAGCGACGAGCACGGCCCGCCGCGCACCCGCCTCGTTGGCGTCGAAGGCGTCCCGCCCGGTGCTCCCGACAAAGACGGACATCGCTGCACACCGAATACCAACAAGCCCCGATGGATGAAGCCGGGATCGGCACAGACCGACCTTCGATCGGCGCGGCGCGCGACCGGGCGGCTCACGGTTCGCGCACTGCATCACATGCTCGGCGCGAACATACAGGTCACTGTGATGGTGGAGCGGACGATGCACAATGCGAACCGGTCGATCATGGTTGCTGGCTGACCTATTGCAGGCATCGCCGCGCGACGGTATCGCCGGCAGAGTGGGACTACCTAACGATCCTTAAGGAGGCGTCACCGGTTGGAGAGCATACCGCGCGCTCAAACGGCATCCGAAGCGATCAGGTCGTCAACGGCGAGCTCGACGCCGGCGTATGGGACGGAGATACGTTCACCGTGAAGGTACTCGACTCGGGTTCGATAGCCCGTCGCGATGGGTCCAGTGTGTTCGTAGATCGCCTCCTGAGTGATCACCCAGTAGACGGCATAGCCGGCCTGGCCATACAGCCTGGCCTTGACGTTCAGGTCCTGAATCGTGGTCTCGTCAGCTACCTCGACAACCAACAACACATCGGATGGGCCCCACACCGACAGCCTCGATCCGATGGTCCCGACCGGCTCCGCATCGGCCCGTCGCACCCAGCAGTCAGGATCGGGCAACGAACCCCCGGTAGGCAGCGTCGCCGTTGTCACCCGAACCCCGGTCCGGGGCAGCAATGCCAGCACCTGGCCAACCGTGTCACCATGCCAAGATCCGATCACCACTGGCCAGATCTCTCCCTCGACGAGTTCCACCCGGTGGTCGAAAGCCCTGGCTTCCCAGGCACGAACGAACTCGCTCTGGCTCCATCGGTACGCGAGCGCGGGCTGAGTCATGGACCCAAGCTTACCAACCAGCAAGACTCCCAACGCACGCCGCGAGAGCCAGCCACGGCACCCGTGACTCGCAGCCGGTACTCAGTCTGCCTCGACGCGAGCACTGACGGCGCAGCGACGCCGCATGCAGCCGGGCGCTGCCAACGTGTCGATGCGCGCCCACCGCTTGCGCGCCACCTCTTGTCGGACATTCGTCAAATACGATGTATTGCGAGGAGGAGCCCGTTCGAAGGATCGACCGGCAAGGAGGGACTCATTGACTGGCCCAACTCGGGAACAGGCCGTGGACGCCTACCTTGCCGGGGTGTGTGACGGCATACCCGGTGCGGGCGGATGGGGAGCAGTGCTCCGCTACGGCACCCATGAGAGGGAGCTTCACGGCGGCGAGTCCGCGCCGACGACGGTCCGTCTGATGGTCGGAACGGCGGCGATCGAGGCGCTCGAACGGTTGACCAGACCCGTTGCCGTGCGACTGCACGCCGCGAGCACTACAGCGTCGACTGATCTCGTCGATACCGCCTTCCAGCAACGCCTCAACACGGCTTCGCAGCCCCACCGGGTGGAGTGGGTTTCAGTCGCCGCCGAGGGATCGACCCCGATGATCGCACGAGCGAAAGTTTTAGCGCGGCAAGGAATGCTCAGCGTCATCCGGCACTCCGACACTCGATGCGTCCATGACCTCATCCTCGACCAATGTTGGCGATGTCGACCCCGGCCGACCGGCTTCCCGGCCCGCGTTGCGATCACGTCAGGCGGCGCCGTCTTCCACCTCAGCGAAGGCTGCCGAGCTCTCCATGAGGCTGGCGGCAGGTCGAACGACGCGGCGGGACTCGGGGCGACCTGACCTGGGTGCCAACCGCCGACGCACTCGCCGCCGGGCGTGGGAGTTGTGAAGTGTGCTGCGTCCAACTCGATCTACATTGACTGACGTACGCCACCTGGAGCGGATGACGCACCGTCGCCGGTGAAAACGACGCCGGAGGGCTGATAACGCGTGCGTTCCGCCCGCCTCCGTCGCGACCAGCACATCAGACACGGACCTAAGATTGCATAAGGTGCTGGCACGAGTGGGACCGCATCACACCGTCGAGTTCATCGACGTGGGAAAGGTGAACTCGGCCCGGCCAACCACCAGCAAACCACGTCTGCCTGGACCAGGGCGCAGCGCTGTGAGCGTGGGAGCCGGTGAGCTGGCAGCGTCAGCGCAGCCAGTGGTCGCTACGCCGGCCTGACGCACCAAGCGGCCGTTGCGAAAGTCCACCGCAGTCGATAGAACCATACGGCGGCCCATCGCCTGGGTGAGCACAACCCTCAGCTCCAAGACGATGCCCACGCGGGCCAGGCCGGCGTGCCCGGTGATGTTGGCTACGGTAGCGGCCGGGTGCCGGCAGCGAACAGCATCGGCCGGACGATCAGAAACCAGGCCCCGAACACCACAGCAACTCGAGGGTCACGAGTCCTGCGCGAGATCGGCCGCACTCGCCCGGGACCAGGCCAGATCGAAGATTCGAAGACAGAAGTCGTACATCGGGCTCGGATTCTGGAAGACGACGCATGGCGAGTTGCGGCCGTGCTCGCGGGCGGAGTACGTGGTCAGGTATGCGACGCGGTCGGTGGCGATCACGCGGGCAAGGTGCGGGAAATCGTAAAGCCTGACCTCGACCTCCGGCCGGCCCCCGACGTGCGCGCGGAGGTAGTCCAGATTGGCCTGGACCTGGCGGCCGAGGAGACCCGTCCGAAAGGCGAGGTCGTGCTCGCCCACCTCCTGTTCACGCTGAACCAACCAGGAGTCGGGGGCACTGAGCGCATTGGGAAGCAGGATTTCGACTGGTACCGTGCCGGCGCGGCGGTTCCACAGGTGCACGAAGCTGTCGCGAGTCAACTCGTTGCCGCGGCTGGCGAAGACGCGGACCCATTTGGCTTGGCGAAGATCCGCGGCTAGCACCGCGTTCGCCTCGGACTGCCTGGGATACGTGTGGGTGACTCCGGTGCCGTTCAGCCGAGCGAGCCAAGTGATCATTCTCTGCCTGAGTCTTTTCGACGCGAGCCACGCGATTCCGGCTACCAGAAGGCTTGCGGCCAGCGAACTGAGCACTCCCCACACGAATTCCACCGGGCACCCGCCTCTCTTGTTCCTCTATTCTCGACGACTGTGCAAGAGGGACTTCCGCCTGGAGCAACGTCAGGCCTGACCTATCGGGAATTTCGCTCTCTGGTCGCCGGCCTGCCACGAACGCGAGAGACACGCCAGGCCCGGGCTGCTTTCCGTCGCCGCGGTCTCGGGATGTTTCGTGCACTGCCACCGCTTCCGCACCTCCTGTACCTGGCGGACAGGGAAGGGCGCCTGGTATGGGGATCGGCCGAGGCATTTGCCGTTATCGAGCCGCCGATTGCCCGCCGGGCCGACTGGAACAGGGCGATGAAGTGGCTGCCCAGACGTGTGCGGGCGCTCGGATGGCTGGCTCGGACTTGGCAAGTCATCGTGCCCTTCGGGCCGGCCGCGATCGGCTTGATCATTGCGGTCCCGCTTGCCCTTATCTCCTCGAAAGCCGCATGGATTGCGTTGTTACTGATCGTGGGAGGAGTCGGGCTTGTCGCCGCTGACATGGTCGTCGGGGTGGCGCGGCTCATCTGGTCGCTCTTCCGATCCACGAGGGCGGACATGTCCGACGACGACATCTTCGGCAATGAAGTGCGTGGTCATCACTGGACGATCACGTTCTTCCACGCGGTCGTCCCCGATAACGTCGATAGGCTCTGCACGGAGGCGTCCCAGCGGGCGCGGAAGTTGACCGAGACCTTCATGCCGGATGATCCGGCGTTCGGCTCGGGGTACGTAGGTGTGCGAGCCGAGAACTTCACCGGCGCTGATGTCCGGACACTGGCCGGCGAGCTGCCATCCCTTGAGTCGGTTCCACGCACCGGCTGGTTCGTCATCGGCGCCACGAAGCATTTTGAACGACCTGACCATGATGCCGTCCGGCCGTTGAGTGGCATCCGGCTCATCCTTCTCGCCACGCTCGCCGCGCTGGGTGTGTCGGCCCTGGTCGTGGCCTCGTTCGAGCGTCAGGCTTGTTCGGCCGAGGGACTGTGGATCCCGGCCGGTGACCTTCGTCAAGGCGCTGGCGTGGATCGCCAGACACATCTACTTCCAGTTTCCATCACCGGCGACGGCGCCGTCCCAGATCATCGGGGTGCTCGTCACGATTCTCGTGCCGGTCATGGCGGTATCCGTCGTCATGACCCTGAAATGGCGTATCCGATACCAGCGGGCACGAAGGGATCTCATGTACAAGGCTGTCGAGCGGATGGCATCCGGGCCGACGGTGGCGATCGTGGTCGTCAACGAGACCGAGTGCGGGGCCGTAGAGGAGGCCTTCGCCGCGCGAGCACCCGGGTTGATACCCAAGCCGGGCAAGGCCGGCGCGAAGGCCGTGACCCTGCTCGGAACACACGGTGGGGCAAGAATCGTTCTCGCGCAAAGTGAGCAAGGCACGGTCGGCGCAGGTTCGATGCCCTGGACAGTCGACAATTTGATCAAGCATCTCGATCCGGCGTTCCTGGTGCTCACCGGAGTCTGTTACGGGCTCAACGCCCACGACCTCGATGGCGGAGATCAGCGGCTGGGTGACGTCGTTGTCGCCACTCAGCTGTGCGCTGTCGATCACCGGAAGCTGACCACCCGCCCCGACGGTTCGCAATACGAAATCAATCGCGGGCCGCGCACGGAGGCAACAAGCAATCTGCTCAGCCACGCCCGCACGCTCGGGCGGCACCGCATACCGAAAGTCCACTTCGGCCACATGCTTTCGCTGAACACGCTGGTGAACAGCCGGGAAGAACGCGCAAGACTGCAAGCCCTGAACGAAGAAGCGGTCGCGGGCGAAATGGAAGCAGCCGGTCTCTACGCGGCCGCCGAGCAGGCCAAGTGCGACTGGATCCTCGTCAAGGGCATCTCCGACTGGGGCATACAGAAGACGGACGACCACCAGTCCCGGGCAGCCCGCCACGCTGCGGACTTCGTCGCCGACTTGATCGCCCAGATCGACCCAGGCGCCGCCGCGAGCCCGCACTGAGCGACCCAGGCGCCGCCGCGAGCCCGCCCAGATCGACCCAGGCGCCGCCGCGAGCCCGCACTGAGCGACCCGAGCCCACCACGGCGGAGCGCGAGCGCAAGGGAGGCTCCTACTCCCTTCAAGCGATCCGCCACGATGCTCGCTGAGTAACGTCCAGCGGTTGGCTCACGACAGGAGGCCGCCACCTGATACCGAGACCGTCGCCGTCGACCGCCGCATCTCGGCATTCGAGTCGCGCACCCTCGACGATTCGACAACCGGCGAATGGGGTAAGACACCCCAAACAGGAGACGATCGCACTAGAGGCCCGAAGAGACACGTCTTCGCCGGAGGGGCCCGCGTCGAGCGACAGCCCCAAAGCTGAGCTCAGCCCCTTGGGGCCTGGCGCCCGTGGCGTGGATCGTGAGGGGGTGCGGGTGGAGGCGAAGCCTCCCCCGCCGCGCCAACGGCGCAATGTCACAGTGGGGCGGGCGGGACTCGAACCCGCGACCAAGGGATTATGAGTCCCCAGCTCTAACCTGCTGAGCTACCGCCCCGAGCGTCGCAAGCTTACCGAGCCGCGCAAGTCCAATGCCGCCCGCGACGGGCGTGGACGTGAAAAAAAGGCCTCCGAAGAGGCCTTGAATGCTCCCGCGATAGGACTCGAACCTATAACCTGCCGGTTAACAGCCGGCTGCTCTGCCAATTGAGCTACGCGGGATCGTTCATCGCCCTCCGAACCGGATCAAACCGTTCGAGGGCGACCGGGAAAGAGTACAGCACGAACCCGGGGGTCTTCGCCACCGGGTATCCACGTTCGGGTGCCGTGGCGGGGCAAACGGGGCAAGATCCATGTGTCGGGACGACGATGAGCGGGTATGACAACACAGGCGGCGCACTTCTGGACTGATACCTAGCGCCGCTGAGAAGGAGGTCGTCGCCATGCGCGGCAAGCTACTGTTCCTCGGCGGTCTGGCCGCGGGCTTTGTGCTCGGGTCCCGGGCTGGTCGGGAGAAGTATGAGGAGCTCAAGGCCACTGCTCTGAAGATCAAGGAGAGCCCGACGGTCCAGGAAGCGGCCGGGGTTGTCCAGGAGCAGGCGACGCGGCTCTACAGCGAAGGCAAGACCAAGGTCACCGACAAGCTGGCCAACAGCCGGCTCGCGGAGACCGAGGTCGGGCAGCGGTTCCTGAACAAGACGTCGAGCACGCCTGAGATCGAGCGGGACTACGCGACCTCGAGCACGCCTTCGTCCGGGACGAGCTTCTGACAAAACGCCCAAAAGCGTAAAAAATGATGCCCGAAGCATGAAAGGCCGGCCCCGTTCGGGGCCGGCCTTTCACAGCATCACGACGAAGACGAGAACGCCGCGTCGAAGGCGGCCGTAGGCGCGTCGAAGGCCAGGCCGCGGACGAACTTCAGGGCTTCGGGCGCGCCGACGAGGCGGTCCATGCCGGCGTCCTCCCATTCGATCGACAGCGGGCCCTTGTAGCCGATCGCGTTCAGCGCCCGGAAGCAGTCCTCCCACGGCACGTCGCCGTGGCCGGTGGAGACGAAGTCCCAGCCGCGGCGCAGGTCGGCCCACGGCAGGTGGGAGGCGAGCCGGCCGCGGCGGCCGTCGCCGGTGCGGACCTTGGCGTCCTTGCAGTCGACGTGGTAGATCCGGTCGGCGAAGTCGAAGATGAAGTTGACCGGGTCGAGCTCCTGCCACACGAAGTGTGACGGGTCCCAGTTGAGGCCGAACGCCTCGCGGTGGCCGATCGCCTCCAGCGTGCGCTTCGTGGTCCAGTAGTCGTAGGCGATCTCGCTCGGGTGCACCTCGTGCGCGAACCGCACACCGACCTCGTCGAACACGTCGAGGATCGGGTTCCAGCGGTCCGCGAAGTCCTGATAGCCGGCTTCAATCATTTCTGGGGGTACCGGCGGGAACATGGCCAATGTGTGCCAGATGGACGATCCCGTGAAGCCGATGACCACGTCGACGCCGAGCTTGCGGGCGGCCCGCGCGGTGTCCTTGATCTCGTCGGCGGCGCGCTGCCGGACGCCCTCGGGCGCGCCGCCGCCCCAGATCCGGGCCGGCAGGATGCCCTGGTGCCGCTGGTCGATGGGGTGGTCGCAGACGGCCTGCCCGACGAGGTGGTTGGAGATGGCCCAGACGTTCAGGTTGTACTTCGCGAGCGTCTCCCGCTTGCGGTCCACATAGGACTCGTCGGCGAGGGCCTTGTCGACCTCGAAGTGGTCGCCCCAGCAGGCGATCTCGAGGCCGTCGTAGCCCCATTCGGACGCGAGCCGGCAGACTTCCTCGAACGGGAGGTCGGCCCACTGGCCGGTGAAGAGCGTGATTGGACGCGCCATGCTGCTGTCCTCCGGATGAAGGGTCCAGGCGCGAGGGAAACCTGTGAACGGAACGAGAATCGAGTGGGTTGCGCCCCCACACCCCAATCCTAGAGGTACCCCGCCCGCCCAGACAACGCCGCACCGGGTCTGACCAGCGTCGGCGTCGCCGGGCAGGGGTGCCGCGCAGGAGCGTCCGGGCGGGCGGGTCCCGAGGGAGGAGCCGGTCGGCGTCGCGGCCCCTCCCCCGCTCAGGACGACGAGCTCAGCGGGTCAGCGTGAACTCGTCGACGTCGAACAGCGAGCCGCCGTTGCCCCGGAACACCAGGAACAGCGGGCCCGTCCCGCTCGCCAGCGAAGCGGTGACGGTCCGGAACGTCTCCCAGCCCCCGGTGTTGGGGACGGCGACCGACCCGAGCAGCCGGCCGGTGGTCGACCCGCTCCGGAACTCGATCGTGCCCCCGGCGCCGGCCGAGGAGATGCGGACGGTGACGCCGCGCACCGAGGTCAGATCGGCGGTGTACGAAGCCCAGTCGCCGTTGTCGATGTAGCCGGCGGTGCGGCCGCCGACCGCGGGAGCATGCGTCGCGATCTGCACGCCGCCGGTGGAGACGAACGACTCACCTTGCATCGCCGCGGCCACCGAACAGTTCCCGTCCACTCGGCGGGCCGTGTAGCGGATGGCGCCGAGAAGCAGGGACCGGAAGGCCGGGTCGGTGTAGCTCTCCTCGGTGTGCCCGAAGCCGGTGTAGAAGGAGCGTCCGGAGTCGATCGTCTTGCACCACGTGATCGGGTGGTCGCCGTTCATCGTGCCGCCCGAGTAGGTCGACTCGTTCAGCGACGCGAGCACATGCGCTGAGCTGCGCGGATTCGTCTGATAGTTGTACCACTCATCGGTCCGCGTCCACGTCGCCCCGAGGTGCGCGGTGGCCGGATGTGTGCGGTCCTCGACGTTCACCGTCGCCGCTTGAATGGCCGGGTGCGACGAGAACCAGGCCCCGACCAGCGTGCCGTAGAACGGCCACGAGTACTCCGTGTCGGCGGCCGCGTGCACGCCGACATAACCGCCGCCCCCACGGATGTACGCCTCGAACGCCGTCTGCTGCGCGTCGTTGAGCACATCGCCGGTCGTCGACATGAAAACGACGGTTTGGTACTGCGACAGACCCGCGGCCGTGAACACAGCGGCGTCCTCGGTGGAGGTCACGGTGAAGTTGTTGGCGGCGCCCAGGGCCTGCACGGCGGCAATGCCGTTGGGGATGGACGAGTGGCGGAAACCGGCCGTCTTGGAGAAGACCAGCACTTTGTAGGGAGCGTCGGCGGCACTGGCGGGTGCGGCGACGAGCGTCCCGGCGACGATCAGGCCTGCCGTAGCGGCGGCGAGCCACGAGCGGATGGTCATGACAGTTCCTCACGATCAACTCGTTACGGTCTGCGCGCGCCGCCGCGCTGTCATGCACTGCGAAAGGGTTCCCGGGCCGGACGTCTGGCTGACGTCCGGCCGGGATCCCGGTCCTGCCATTCCGACGCCTCGATTACCCCGGCCCGCGGGGCGCAACCGCGGACCGGCCCTCGCAAAGAGAGGCGTCAGAAAGTCAATCAGCCACGAATCCCCAGAAGGTGCTCCATGGCCAGTTGGTCGAGGCGCTCGAACGCCATGCCACGCGCGGCGACCGCCTCGATGTCGATCTGCTCGGCCCGCAGCTGTTCCAGGGTCTCCCCCGGCAGCAGCGTCGGCACCGAAAGCTCATCGACCCGCGCGGTCGCCAGGGCGGCGGACACCTCGGGGTCGTCGCGGAACGCGCGGACCTTCTCCCGCAGGATCAGGTAATTGCGCATGCAGGCGGCCGCGGTACCCCAGACGCCTTCGGCATCTTCCGTGCGCGGCGGTTTGTAGTCGAAATGGCGCGGCCCGGCGTAGGCGGTCGGATAGCCGGAGCTGTTCTCCAGCGTGTCGACCGTCCAGAACGCGCCGCGCAGATTGCCGGCGCCGAAGCGCAGGTCCTGGTCGAAGCGCGGCCCGTGCTGACCGTTCAGGTCGATGTGGAACAGCTTCCCGTGCCACAGCGCCTGCGCGATGCCGTGCGCGAAGTTCAGCCCGGCCATCTCCTCGTGGCCGACCTCGGGATTGAGCCCGACCCGCGACGGCTCGTCGAGGGTCGAGATGAGCGCGAGCGCATGCCCGATCGTGGGCAGCAGAATGTCACCGCGCGGCTCGTTGGGCTTGGGTTCAATGGCCAGGCGGATGTCGTACCCCTGCTGCCGGATATAGGCACAGATGGCGTTGATGGCCTCGCGGTACCGGTCCAGGGCGGCTCGCATCTGCTTGCCGGCCCCGGACTCGGCCCCCTCGCGGCCACCCCACAACACATAGGTCGGAGCACCCAGCTCAGCCGCGAGGTCGATATTCCGCAACACTTTCTGCAACGCGTACCGCCGCACCGCCCGATCGTTGGCGGTAAATGCCCCGTCCTTGAAGACCGGATGCCCGAACAGGTTCGTCGTCGCCATTGACACGACCAGTCCGGTGTCGTCCAGAGCCTCGCGGAACCGGGCGACGACCTTGTCCCGCGCGGCCTCGTCGCTGCCGAACGGGATCAGGTCGTCGTCGTGGAAGCTGACGCCGTACGCCCCCAGCTCGGCCAGCCGGTGCACGGTCTCGACCGGGTCGAGCGCCGCGCGTGACGCCGAGCCGAAGACGTCCTGGGCCTGCCAGCCCACGGTCCACAGCCCGAACGAGAACCGGTCGGCCGGAGTCGGAACGAACGGGTCGTGGCTCATGGGGCCACACTCACCCAAGAGGCGTCCGACCTGGCCACCGCGTCGAGCACCAGCTGCACCTGCAGCGCGTCCTCGAACGACGGCGTCGGATCGGCCCCCGTCGCGACCGCCTCGATGAAGTCGCGCATTTCGTGGGTGAAGCTGTGCTCGTAGCCGATGATGTGCCCCGGCGGCCACCACGCCCCCATGTACGGGTGGTCGCCCTCGGTCACCAGGATGCGGCTCCAGCCCTGCTCGGCCGCCGGCTGGGTGGCGTCGTAGAACTCCAGCTCGTTCAGCCGCTCCAGATCAAAGGCGATGCTGCCGTACTCCCCGTTGACCTCGACCCGCAGCCCGTTCTTGCGTCCGGTGGCGAAGCGCGTCGCCTCGTATGTGGCCACCGCTCCCCCGTCGAGCCGCGCGATGAACAGCGCGGCGTCGTCGACAGTGACCTCACCCGTGGCCGACCCGGCCGAAGCGGAAAGCCCGGCCGACGCTTCGACCAGGGGACGCTCCTTGATAAACGTTTCAGTCAGCCCGGACACGCCGGTGATGCGCTGGCCGGTGACGAACTGGGTCAGGTCGATGATGTGCGCTCCGATGTCGCCGAGCGCACCCGAGCCGGCCTTGTCCTTCTGTAGCCGCCACACCAGCGGGAAGTTGGGGTCGACGATCCAGTCCTGCAGGTAGACGGCGCGGACGTGGCGGATCGCGCCGATCCGTCCGGCCGCGATCAGGTTGCGCATCAGCGAGACGGCCGGCACGCGGCGGTAGTTGAACCCGCACGCCGACCGCACGCCCACGGTCCGGGCCTTGACCGCCGCGGCGACCATCGCCCGGGCCTCCTCGACGGTGTTGGCGAGCGGCTTCTCGCAGAGCACGTGCTTGCCCGCCTCGAGCGCGGCGATCGCGATCTCGGCGTGGCTGTCGCCCGGGGTACACACGTCGATGACGTCGATGTCGTCCCGGGCGATCAGCTCGCGCCAGTCGGTGACCGCCTCGGCCCAGCCGAGCCGGGCCGCGGCCTCGGCCACCTTGGCCTCGTCGCGACCGCAGACGGCGACCATGCTGGCCCGCGCCGGCAGGTCGAAGACCCGGTTCACGGTGCGCCACGCCTGGGAATGCGCGGCGCCCATGAACGCGTATCCGACCATGCCGACGCGCAGCTCCTGACTGGACACTGGCGGTTCCTTTCGTGGTGGGAGCGCCCGGCAACAGGCGCGCCGCTTGAACATTCGCCCGCCGGCGAAGGCGCCGCGGCAGGCCGCGGCGTTCGGCGCTGGGTGGCGGTGAAGGTGATCTAGGCCTGTCGCCGGTCGCTGAGCACAGTGGGTCAGGACTTGAAGCCGAGGGGCAGGTACTTGTCGACGTTGTCCTTCGTGATCGTCTCGGACTGCAGCACGATCAGCTTCGGCACCTGCAGCTCGACCAGGTCGCCCATGCCCTTGCCCTGCGCGGCCAGCCGGGCCAGGATGATCGCCGACGAGGCCATCGACGGCGGGTACGTCACGGTCGCGGTCAGCACCGTGTCGCCGCTCTTGATGTGGTCCATGGCGTCGCGCGAACCGGCCCCGCCGACCATGAAGAACTCCTTGCGGCCGGCCTGCTGGATGGCCGCGAGGACGCCGACGCCCTGGTCGTCGTCGTGGTTCCACAGCGCGTCGAGCTTCGGCGCGGCCTGCAGCAGGTTGGCCGCGGCGGACTGACCGGTCTGGACCGTGAAGCCGGCCGCGACGCGGTGCTTGACGCTCAGCCCGTAGGTCTTGAGCGTGTCGGCGAAGCCCTTCGAGCGGTCCTTGGTCAGCTGCAGCTCGTCGATGCCGGGGATCTCACCGATGACGGCGTCGGTCTTGCCCTTGAGCTTCTCGCCGACGTAGTGCCCGGCGGCCACGCCCATGCCGTAGTTGTCGCCCTTGATGAGGCTGAACGACGCGGCCGAGTCGGAGAACTCGCGGTCGAGGTTGATGACGATGATGCCGGCGTCCATGGCCTTCTTGCCGACCGCGGTGAGCTGGGCGCCGTCCTGCGGGAGCAGCACGATCGCGTCCGGCTTGCTGGCGATCAGGGTCTCCAGGGCCGCGATCTGGGCCGGTGCGTCCTTGCCGGCGTCGACGACCTTGAGCGTCACGTCGGAGAACTTCGCCGCCTGCGCCTTGGCGTTGTTGGTGATGGCGCCGATCCAGCCGTGGTCGGCGGCCGGGGCGGAGAAGCCGATGGTGACCGCCTTGCCGGGGGCCTCGCTGGCGGCGTTCTCCTTGGTGTTGGTCTGCGGTGCGCTGTCCTTCGTGTCGTTCGACGTGCAGGCGGCCAGCAGCGCGCCGGCGCCGAGGGCGGCCCCGCCGAACATCAGTCGGCGGCGGGACATGTCGCTCATCGCGACCTCCAATTTGGGGTGTTTTTGGGTGTGCGGATCCACGCTGTCGCCCCGGCGTGGGCGACAGCTGCTGTAGGAAGCGTCAGGAAGTGACTTTTCTTCGGCGCCAGATCGAGATGACCGGGAACGCCTGGATCAGCACGGCGACGACGATGATGCCGCCCTTGATGATCCGCTGCAGGTCGAGCTGCAGGTTGTTGATGACGAACAGGTTGGTGATCTGCGTGAAGATGAGCACGCCGAGCAGCGAGCCGACGATGGTGCCGCGGCCGCCGGTCAGTGCCGTGCCGCCGATGATGGCGGCGGCGATCGCGTCGAGCTCGTAGAGGTCGCCGTGCGTGTTGCTGCCGGAGGTCGTCTGCGAGACCACGATCAGCGCGGCGATGCCGCAGCAGAGCCCGGACAGGACGTAGAGCAGCACGGTGTGGAGCCGCACGTTGATGCCGGCCAGGCGGGCGGCCTCAGCGTTGCCGCCGATGGCGACCGTGCGCCGGCCGAACGTGGTGCGGTTGAGCAGGACCCAGCCGAGCGCGACGACGACGAGGAAAATGATGGCGACTACCGGTACCCCCGCAAGCTTTGTCGTCGCAAACCCGTTGATGAAGGCGTCATGGTTGATCTGGGTCTGCGAGCCGGAGATGCTCTGCGCCAGGCCCCGGGCCGACAGCATCATGGCCAGGGTCGCGATGAAGGGCACCAGCCGGCCGTAGGCGATGAGCCCGCCGTTGATCAGGCCCGCGCCCGCGCCGACGGCCAGCGCCGCGAAGATCATGCTGAACGCGCCGTAGCTCTGTGTCGCCACCGTCGTGCACCAGACGCTGGCCAGGGCCAGCAGTGCGCCGACCGAGAGGTCGATGCCGCCGCTGATCATCACGAACGTCATGCCGATCGTGAGGACGCCGATGCTGGAGGCCTGTGTCAGTACCGTCAGCTCGTTGCTCCACAGCCGCTCGCCGTCGAGGAAGATCTCCGGCTTCGTGATCGCGCCGATGACCAGCAGCAGGAGCAGCACGCCGATCAGGGCCAGGTTGCGCTTGGTGTTGTCGGCGCCCTCCCGGTGCCAGAAGCCCGGGGCGGCCGCGCGGGGCGGATCGTGAACGTCCACCGGTTCCGTGGCGGTGCTCATACGGCGGTCCCTTCGGGGGTGATGCCCTCCAGCAGCGACCCGGCCATGACCAGGTCGAGAACGGTGTCTTCGTCGAGTTCGCCGGCGGGTGCCTCCCGCACGACCCGACCCTCGCGCATGACCAGCACGCGGTCGGCCAGGCCGAGGACCTCGGGCACCTCGCTCGACACGAGCAGCACGCCGACACCCTCGTCGGCGAGTTTGCGGATGACCTGGTAAAGCTCGGCCCGGGCGCCCACGTCGACACCGCGGGTCGGCTCGTCGAGCAGCAGCAGCTTCGTCCCGCCGAGCAGCCAGCGCCCGACGACGACCTTCTGCTGGTTGCCGCCGGACAGCGTGCGCACCGGGCGGCGGACGTCGGCCGGGCGCAGGTCCAGGCCGCGGGTGATCTCCTCGGCGGCCGCGCGTTCCCGCCCGGCGTCGGTGAAGCCACCGCGGGCGAAGCGCGTGAAGCCGGCCAGGGTCACGTTGCGATAGATCGGCTCGCCGAGCAGCAGCGCCTGACTCTTGCGCTCCTCGGGCGCCATCCCGATGCCGGCCCGCACCGCCGCGTTGACACTGCCCCGGCGAAGCTTCTTTCCAAGCATTTCGATGGTACCGCCGGAAGGCCGACGAGCACCGTAAATGGACTCGAGCACCTCGGAGCGGCCCGAGCCGACGAGCCCGGTGATGCCGACGATCTCTCCACTGTGGACCCGCAACGAGACGTCCGCGAACCGGCCCGGCAGCGTCAAATTCTGCACGTCCAGGATCACGGGGCTGCCGGTCTTCGACGGCGGGCGCGGCGGGAAGACGTATTCGATGGTGCGCCCGGTCATCCGCGACACCAGCTCGCGGTTGGGCGTCGTCTTGGCGTCCAGGTTGGCGGCCGTCGTGCGACCGTCCTTGAGCACCGTCACCCGGTCGCCGATCTCGCGGATCTCGTCGAGGCGGTGCGAGATGTAGATGACCGCGATGCCCTGTGCGGTGAGCCCGCGCACGATCCGGAAGAGGTTCTGCACCTCGTCGTGGGCCAGCACGGCGCTCGGCTCGTCCATGATGAGCAGCCGCGCCTCCCGGGACAGCGCCCGGCCCATGCTCACGATCTGCTTCGCGGCCGCGGGCAGCTTGCCGACCTCGCGGGCGACCGGGATCTCCGGGTGCCCGAGGCGGGCCAGGATCGCGGCGGCGCCCTTGCGCATGGCCCGGCGGGCGACGAACCCGCCGCTGCTGGGCTCGTGGCCGAGGTACATGTTCTCGGCGACGCTGAGCCCGTCGACCAGGTCGAGCTCCTGGTAGATGGTGGCGATCCCGGCCTTCATGGCCGCCTGCGGGCTGCCGAAGCCGACCGGCTCACCGTGCCACAGAATCTCGCCCGAGTCCGGGGTGTGCGCCCCCGCCAGGACCTTGATCAGCGTCGACTTGCCGGCGCCGTTCTGCCCGAGCAGGCAGTGCACCTCGCCTTCCTTGACTTCCAGCTGCACGCCGTCGAGTGCGCGTACCCCCGGAAAGGTCTTCACCACATCGGTCAGTCGCAGGACGATGTCGTCCGTCATGATGGCCGCCCATATGCGAGTTCGCTGGCCAGCACCGCGGCGCCGACGACGCCGGCGCGGGGGCCGAGCTCGGACAGGACGACCGGCAGATTGCCGGTCGCCAGGGGCAGCGAGCGCCGGTACACCACGCTGCGAATCTCGGCCAGCAGGATGTGCCCGAGCCCGGCCAGCCCGCCGCCGATCACGATCATCGACGGGTTGATGAAGCTGACCAGCCCGGCGAGCGTCCCGCCGACCCGCCGCCCGCCGTCGCGGATCAGCCGGATGCAGGTCACGTCCCCCTCGGCCGCCCCGTCGGCGACATCCTTGGCGGTCACGGACCCGTTGGCGGAGAGCCGGTCCGCGAGCGCCGGCGACGCACCGCTGCGCGCGGCCGCCGTGGCGTCCCGGGCCAGCGCACCCCCGCCGAACAGCGCCTCCAGGCAGCCGACGTTGCCGCACGAGCACACCGGCCCGTGCGAGTCGACCTGGATGTGCCCGATGTCCCCGGCGCAGCCGTCGGTGCCGCGGTACACCTCACCGTTGAGGTAGATGCCGCACCCGATCCCGGTGCCGACCTTCAGGAACAGCAGGTTGTCGACCGAGTGCGCGACCCCGCCGTAACGCTCGCCGATGCTCATGATGTTGACGTCGTTGTCGACGACCACCGGGCAGTTGTGCTCCCGCCCCAGCACCTCACGCACCGGGAACCGGTCCCACCCCGGCATGATGGGCGGCGACACCGGCACCCCGTCGCGAAAACTGACCGGCCCCGGCACCCCGATCCCGATCGCGTGCAGCCGGTCATAGGCGCCGTCGACGCGGAACTTGTGCAGGATCTCGTTGACCCGCTGCAGGATGACTTTGGGCCCGGACCGGATGTCGGCCGGCTCCCCATACGCGGCGAGGGGCTCGAGCCGCCCGTCGGTGATCTCGACGTCGATCGAGCTGGCCCCCAGGTCGACCGCGGCGAACCGCAGCCCCGGGTTCAGCTCCACCAGCGTCGAACGCCGCCCGCCCCGGCTGGCCGCGGGCCCCGCTTCGCGGATGAGCCCGGTCGCGACGAGCGAGTCGAGGTCGGCCAGCAGCCGCGGCCGCGGCACTTCGAGCCGGTCCGCGAGCTCGGCCCGCGACAGCGCCCCGGTGTCCCGCAACAACCGGAGCAGGCGCGACTGAACCGGATTGTCGATGGCGCTGACCGTGTTCATTGAAGGCACCCCCTCGTCGGGTCGCAGTTGCCTGGGCGCACCGCGACATGCGGCAAGACCACCACACCGCCAGAAGCCCCCGGGTTGCCGACCTGTGTGGCCCGCGTTACACCCGTGTTGCGAAGGGACTCTAGGCCCCTGTAAGCCACCCCGTCTAGACCTTCTGCCGCCCGTTACCAAACTTTTGCTGATTCCAACGGAAGTTTGGCTGCACTTCCCGAAAAGCGCGAGGGGGAGGCTTCGCCTCCACCCACACCCCCTCCCGATCTCCGCCAGCAGGTCCGGGCCCAATAGCGGTGGCCAGTCACAACCACGCCGAGTTATCGCATGATGACGACTTTCCAGCCACGAAGGGCGGCCCGTCCACCGCTCGGGCGCAGCACCACGCGCGAGGTTTGACCGACACCGGCACCACCATGTGCGACGACTGCCCGACCCAGAGCTATCGGCCTCCTCGCATCCTCGGGCCGGGGCAATCCATCACGGTCCATGTCATTCCGGCGATACACGGCGGCATCGCCTGCAGCTGCGCTCGTCGGCCCAGCCCGTCATACGGCGCCGGCCTGCCCGGTAGAACGATGTGGCCCTAACCTGGTGGGGTGCTGTGGAACTTACCCGCCGGGCCGTACACCCTTGAAGACGTCACTCGCCTGGCCGAAGCCGACAGCGACCACCGCTTCGAGCTGAGCGAAGGCAATCTCATCGTCATGGCGCCCAGTCCGTGGCGCCACCAGGAGATCAGTCTTCTCATGGCCACGTGGCTACGCGACACCCACGTCGGCAGCGTGAATGCGACATGCGGCGTACGGACCGCGGACGACAACCGCAACGGCAGAGTCCCCGACGTGGTCGTCACCAACAGACCCGTCGCGGCCGAGACGGTGTGGCTGGACCGAACCGTAGTTGCCCTGGCCGTGGAAGTCGTCTCCAAGGGTTCGGAGCGCCTGGACCACTGGCTCAAGCCGATCGAATACGCGGAGGCCGGCATCCCCCTGTTCTGGCGAGTCGAGCCCGACGAGGTCGTGATCCAGTTCCGCCTCGAAGCCGGCCGCTACGTCGAGTACGGCAAGGTCCCCCTGAATGCCCTACTCTCCGGCGACGTGCCCGTCCTGAACTAGCCCGGCGACCACCTGCTTCCGCCTCCTGCTTCCCGCGTCCCGTTTTCCGTTTCCCGCGTCCCGCGTCCGGCGTCCCCCGACCGCACGGCCGCGGCGGGCCCGGCACCGCACAACGCGACCTCGGCCGATGGCAACACCCGAGTGCGCGGGCACGACCGTAGCCTGGTCACCCGATCAGCGGCCGCGATCCGTGCGTCGCCGGCGGGCCCGTCGGGGTCGCCATTCTGTGGCCCGGCCCGTGGGCTGGGCGCCTACGGCGACAGGAACGAAAGGTCGCGCTGCATCGTGCCCAGCGCTACGGCGGCCGTCCTCACAGAGGTGGCACGGGCCATCTCCACAGAGGTGGCCTGGAGTTGGCGAGGCTCAGTGCAGCAGCAGCCTCCCCAACCGCCGGCTGGCCAGCCACAGCCCCCCAGCCGCCAGCGCCGCCAGGTATCCCGCATGCCAGACCAGCGGCCACCCCAGCAGCCCGAGGCACAGCCCGCGCACCAGCTCGACCCCGTGATAGAGCGGCGTCAGCTCGATGAGCACGCGAGCCACGAGCGGATAGTCCCCCGGCGGCGCGAACGTCCCGCTGAACAGGAACAGCGCGAACTGCCCCACGTTCACATAGTCGAAGTCCTGCCACGACCGCAGCAGCGTCGACAAAGCCATCCCCAGTCCCCCGAAAGCGAACCCCACCAGCATCGCGGCCGGGAACGCGGCCAGGGCCCAGCCGAGCGTCGTGAGGTCCAGGGCGACCATGACGGCCAGGAAGGCGGCCGAGTAGAAGCTGCCGCGCAGCATCGCCCAGAGCAACTCGCCGCCGGCCAGCTGCAACGGCGTCACCGGCGTGGCCAGGGTGGCGTCGTAGAGCTTCATGAACTTCAATTTGCCGTAGAAGTTCATGATGGTCTCGGCCAGGGCGCCGGTCATAGCCGAGGCGGCCAGGGTCGCCGGGGCCACGAACTGGGCGTAGCTGACCAGGCGGCCGTCGGCGACCGGGATGTCGCCGATGAGCTTGCCGACGCCGACGCCGATCGAGAACAGGTAGAGCAGCGGCTCGGCGAAGCCCGACAGCAGCACCATCCAGTAGGCCGCGTGCCGGGCCGCCGCCAGGTTGCGCGCCGTCACCGACAGCGTGCCCTGCGCCTCCCGCCCCATGCGCCGATACGCGAGAGTCGTCGTCACCATGGCTCAGTCCTCCAGCCGTCGGGTGAAACCGCGCACCGCCAGCACGTAGCCGACCGCGAAATACGCCAGCAGCACCGCCACGTGCGCCCACACGCCCCAGGCTGTCGCCGTGCCAAGCGTCGCCGCCCGGCAGAGCTCGACGCCGTGCCACAGCGGGGAGGCATAGGCGAGCACCCGGGCCGCCGCCGGCAGCCCCTCGACCGGGAAGAACACCCCGGCGAACAGCGACATCGGCACGACCAGCAGCCGGAACAGCACCGCGAAGTAGCCGTCGCTCGGCACCACCGAGGCGAACGCGAACGTCGGTGCCGCGAAGGCCAGGCCGGTCAGGATCGCCGGCGCGAACGTGGCCAGCGCCCACCACGAGTGCAACGCCCCGAACGGCAGCAGCATCAGCAGGAACGCGAACGTGGCCAGGGCGACGCGCAGGCCGAGGAACAGCAAGTGCCCCCGCAGGATCGCGGCCGAGCTCAGCGGGGTCACGCGCATGGCGTGGTAGGTGCGTATCCAGTTGAACATCGAGAACACCGGCCAGGTCGAGTCGCCCACCGCGACCTGCAGGGCCGTGGAGGCGAGCAGGCCCGGCCCGATCCAGTCGAGGTAGGGCGCGCCCAGCCCGGACGGCCGCGCGTCGACGTAGCCGCCGACGGTCACCCCCATCGCGACCAGGAACAGGGCGGGGAGGGCGAACGAGCTGAACACCGAGGACCGCCACGTGCGCCGATAGGACACGAGGTGGTATTCGAGCGCCGCGAACGTGCCCATCACTCCACCAGCGTCCGGCCGGTCAGCTGCAGGAACACGTCCTCCAGCGATCCCCGTCGGACCAGCGTGCTCGACGGCGCCAGGCCCCGGGCCGCGATCTCGGCGAGGGCGTCGTCGCCGTCCTGGGTATAGACGAGCACGCGGTCCGGCAGCGCCTCCACCCGCTCCCCGATCCCGTCGAGCTTGCCGGCCATGTCGACGTCATCGGTGCCGAAGCGGACCTCCACCACCTCGCGGGTCGAGTGCCGCTCGATGAGCTCGCGCGGCGAGCCCTCGGCCACGATCCGGCCGCCGTCCATCACCACGAGCCGGTCGCACAGCTGCTCGGCCTCATCCATGTAGTGCGTGGTCAGCACCAGCGTCACGCCCCGCTGTTTGAGCCGGAACAGCCGCTCCCACACCAGGTGCCGGGCCTGCGGGTCGAGCCCGGTCGTCGGCTCGTCGAGCAGCACCAGGTCGGGCTCGTTGACCAGGGCCCGGGCGATCGTCAGGCGGCGCTTCATGCCGCCGGACAGCGGCTCGACCTTGGAGTCGGCGCGGTCGGCGAGCTGCACGAAGTCGAGCAGCTCGCGGGCGCGCTCACGGGCCACCCGGCGGGGGATGCCGAAGTAGCGCGCGTAGATCACCAGGTTTTCCAGCACCGTGAGCTCGGGGTCGAGCGTGTCCAGCTGCGGGCACACGCCGAGCCGGGCCCGGATCGCCGGCCCGTCGCGGGCCGCGTCGAGGCCGAGGATGCGCAGGGTCCCGCTGGTCGGGCGGGAGACGCAGCCGATCATGCGCATGGTGGAGGACTTGCCCGCCCCATTGGGCCCCAGGAACCCGAACGCCTCCCCGGGCGCCACCCGGATGTCAATGCCATCGACGGCCGTGAATTCACCGAATCGTTTGACCAGCGCAGTCGCTGCGATCAATGCCCCGTTGTCAGTCACGCCCCGACCATAGCCGAGGGGTACGACAGTTTTAGGATGCCCCGATGCGCCTCAACCCGCGCTGGCTCGGGCTGGCCGCCTCGACGCTACTGGCCGTCAGCGGCTTCCTGGCCGGCAAGCCATACCATCACGATGCCGCCTGGGTGACCGGCGTCTGCGTGTGGTTCGTGGCGCTGTCTGCCTTAGGTTACGCCTGGTGGCAGCTGCGGAATGAGCGCGAGGGACTCCTCGTCACCGCAGTGCTGTGGTGCCTGCCGCTGCTCATCGCGCCACCCATGGGCGCGCTCGACGTCTACGCGTACGCCTGCCAGGGTCAGCTCTTCGACGCCGGCCTGAACCTCTACGAACACGGCCCGGCCGACCTGCCCTGCACCTGGCTCTCGTCCGTGCCGCCACTGTGGCGCGACACACCGACGCCCTACGGCCCGCTCTGGTTCGCCCTCTCCGGCGGCATCGCCTGGCTCGCGCACGGCCATCTCATCGTCGCCGTCGGCCTGTTCCGCGTGGCCGCCGTCCTCGGTCTTATCCTCTGTGTGGCCGCCGCGCACCGCCTCACCGACCGCAACGCGGCCCTGGCCCTGAGCCCGCTGGTCCTCATCCATGTCGTCTCCGGCGTGCACAACGACATCCTCGTCGCGGGCTTCGTGATCGCCGCGTTCGCATTCGCAGTACACAAAAAACCGACAAGCGCCGGCGCAGCGATCGGACTGGCCGCCGCAGTCAAGGTCACAGCCCTTGTGGCAGGCCCTTTTCTGGTACTGCTCCTGCTGCGCCGCCGCCGCGAGCCGTTCCTGTTCGCCGCCGCGGCCGCCGCGGTGTATGCCCTGCTCGCGGCGGCTACCGGCCTCGGTCTCGGCTTCCTCGGCGCGCTGGGCTCCACCGCCCAGCTGGTGCAGTGGCTGTCGATCCCCAGCGGCGTCGGCATGGCTGCCGGTTACGTTCTGCGACTGTTCGGACTACCCAGCGCATTCGGCACCGCGGTCGCCGTCGCCCGTGGCGTAGGCTTTGCCGCACTGGCAGTCCTGCTGCTGTGGCTCTGGATCCGGGCCCTGCGCAAGGTCTGGCCTGCTCGTCACGAGTCCGACGACATCATCAACCCGGTGCTGACCGCGGCCGGCATGGCCATGCTCGCCACAGCAGTCCTGGGCCCGGTGTTCTACGCCTGGTATGCGCTGGCCGGCATCGCCGTCCTCGCATGCACCCCATTGACCGGCCGGCTGCGCACCGGCGTCCACGTGGCAGTGGTAGCACTGCCGTTCCTGACCCTGCCCGACAGTCTCGGCCTCGCCACGAAAACCAAGGTCCCCGGCGCGTTCCTGGACGTCGCGCTGGTGACAACCGTCGCCGTCCGCCTCGTCAGCAAGAGGCGGGCGGAAATGAAGCTACGAACCCGTACCGACGCCTGACTTCGCCCAGTCGACCAGCTCACGGGTGTGCTCGACCACGCCCGAAACCGTCGGGTCGACACCCTCGTCATACCGGACCGTCCACCGCAACCCGTTCACCCCGGGCACCCGCCGGCCGACGACCCGGACCCCGCCCCGCGAACCAGTGATCTCCTCGAGAGGGTGATGTGAAGTGTGCGCGATCGACTTGTTCACCCGGACCCGCACCTGCTCGGGCACCCGGTCCGGATCGAGCAGCGTGACGATGAGCGGCGGGAGGTCCTCCATCACCGCATACGCGTCGTCGACGACCGGCACCTCCCGGGCCGCGATGATCGCCAGCTGCCGCCCCGACCACGTCGCCTTGTGGATCTCGTGCCACCCGAGCCGCTCGTCGGCGCCCGGCAGCCACAGGCCGTGGTTGGTCGCGACCACGATGTTGTCGCCGGTCGCGCCGGCCCAGGCCACGACCCGCTCGTCCGGGGCCAGCTTCGGCCGCCGGTCCGCCGGCAGCCGCCGTCGCTTGAACAGTCCCATCACGTCACCACCGACTCGCGCCACGGTCGCGCAGGGCCCGCGCGTGGCCCTCCAGCGACACCAGCTCACTGAACAGCCGCAGATGCTCGTCGGCGCTGCTCACCGGGTTGATCCGCTGCAGCTTCGACTTCAGCTCGGCGATCGTCCGGTTCAACGCCATGAGCTGCAACCGGTTGATCGTCACCTCGACATAGCGCGGGTCCGGGTCCCCGTCCAGGCGCAGCGGCTCGACGGCCAGCTCGGCCACCATCGCCCCGGCCGTCAGGTCCAGGCAGGCCTCGCGCACCTGCTCGATCCAGACCGCGCCGCCGGCCGCGCTCGACGCGCCGCCGGCCTCGAGCACCGCGGTGCGCAGCGAGGTGTAGGTCGGATGCGTGTACATCTCCGGCCCGATCGCGTCGAACATCGGCCCGGCCAGGGTCGGCAGCTGCAGGGCCAGCTTGAGCGCCTCCCGCTCGACCAGGGCCTCCGCGCTGTCCGGCGACAGGACGCGGCGCTGGGCCGGCACCGGCATCGGATCGACGACCCCCTTGGCCGCCGAGGCGACGGTGCGCTGCACCAGCTCCAGCTCCATGCCCAGGTCGCCGGAGAGCTTGCGGGCATATTCAGGCCGCAGCGTCCGGTCCTTGATCTTGGCGACGAGCGGCGCGGTGGCCTTCAGCGCGCCGACCCGGCCCTCGGCGGTGTCGAGGTTGAAGCGCTGGATCACCGAGCGCAGCGCGAAGTCGAGCAGCGGCTGCCGGTCGGCCACCAGGTCCCGCACCGCGGCGTCGCCCTTGGCCAGGCGCAGCTCACACGGGTCCATGCCGTCGGGGCCGACCGCGATGAACGTCTGGGCGACGAAACGCTGATCGTCCTCAAACGCGCGCAGCGCCGCCTTCTGCCCGGCCGCGTCACCGTCGAACGTGAAGATGATCTCGCCGCCATAGCCGTCCGCGTCCATCAGCAGCCGGCGCAGGACCGAGATGTGGTCGCCGCCGAACGACGTCCCGCAGGTCGCCACCGCCACCGGGACGCCGGCCAGGTGACAGGCCATGACGTCGGTGTAGCCCTCCACGATCACGACCCGGCTCTGCTTCGCGATCTCGCGTTTCGCCTGATCGATGCCATACAGCACGTGCGACTTCTTGTACAGCGGTGTCTCGGGTGTGTTCAGGTACTTCGGCCCGTCATCGTCGTCGAAGAGCTTGCGCGCGCCGAAGCCGATCACTTCGCCCGAGATGTCCTTGATCGGCCACAGCAGCCGTCGCCGAAACCGGTCGATCAGGCCGCCGCTGCGCCCCTCGCGGCACAGGCCGGCGGTGGTGAGCTCGGCCGCCGAGAAGCCCTTCTGCCGCAGGTGCTTCGCCAGGTTGTCCCAGCCCTCGGGGGCAAACCCGCACCCGTAGCGCTCGGCCGCCTCCTTGCTGAACCCGCGCTGGGCCAGAAACTCGCGGGCCTTGCGCGCGCCCGGCGACCCCAGCTGCTCCTGATAGAACCGGGCCGCCTCGGCGTGCGCGGCGACCAGCCGGTGCTTCTGGCCACTGGGCCGCACCGGGGCGCTGCCGGCCTCGACGTAGCGCAGCTGCAGCCCCGCCTTCGACGCCAGCCGCTCGACCGACTCCACGAACGTGAGGTGATCGTGGTCCATCAGAAACTTGATGGCGTCACCACCGGCACCGCAGCCGTGGCAGAAGTAGACATTCCGGGCGGGAGAAACGTTGAAGGAGGCCGTCTTCTCGTCGTGGAACGGGCACAGCCCCTTGAGGTTGCCACCGCCCGCCGAACGCAGCGTGACGTGCTCGGAGATCACGTCCTCGATCGACGTGCGTTCCCGGACCAGGGCGATGTCCTCGTCCTTGATCTTGCCGGCCACCGACACCTCCCCACACATCCTGCCGCATCTCCGACCCACCCGAACCGGACCACGGCGCTACGACAATCTACGACCCGGCGGGGCATCGAGCATTGCCGGGCCGTGCGATCCTCGCGACATGTCCACACCACCGGCCGTGCGAGAAGAGCCAAAACCCCCGAAGGCCCTTCCTTGGTACCGTCGCCGCCGGACCCTGCTCCGCCTGCTCCTCGCCACCATTGTGATCGTCGCCATCGTCCTCGCCCCGACGGTGTGGGTCCGAGCCGTGTCGTCCGGCCGCCTGGTCTCGGTCGCCGAGGCCCCGGCGGCGGATGTGGCGATCGTCTTCGGCGCCGAGGTCGCCCCCGGCGGCCAGGAACCCAAGACGTTCCTGCGCAACCGCCTGGACACGGCCGCGGCCCTGGTGACCACCGGCAAAGTGAAGGCTCTCCTCATCTCCGGCGACGCGCAGGGCGGCTCCGGCAACGAGGTCCGAGTCATGAGCGACTACCTGGCCCGCAAGGGCGTGGAGCCGTCCAGGGTCGTCATGGACCCATATGGCCTCGACACGTACGACACCTGCAAGCGCGCCCACGACGTCTACGGCGTGAGCCGTGCGTTGCTGGTGAGCCAGGACCTCCACCTGTATCGGGCCGTCACCCTCTGCCGCGGTGTGAACGTCGACGCCTGGGGCGTCCCATCCGGCTGCGAAGGCTGCCGCACGGTGACAATCTGGAAGAACCAGCTCAGAGACGTAGCCGCCGCCTGGAAAGCCGCGTGGGACGCCACGAGCGACCGCGCCCCCGCGGCCCAGTCCCCACCCGACCCGTCCCTCCAGCAGGCAGTGGCCGCGCACACTCCATAGTGGACGTGCCCCGGCCGCGCTGCCGCGCACCGACTCGCTCCGACACACCGGCCCACGCTCGCGCACCGGCTCGACCCGCACACTGGCCCGACTGGCACGCCGGCTCGACTCGCACGCCGGCTCGGTCCAGCGCCCGCTCGGTCCAGCGCCCGCTCGGTCCGGCGTCGGCTCTCTCCGGGACACGACCCGCAGCGACGACGTCATCCCGCGCGCGCTGGCTCGATCCCGCGCGCCGGCCTGTTCCCGCATCCGGCTTTGACCGTCGGGCCGACTTCGGCGTCTTCAAAAGCAGCGCCGAGGGCAGGTGACCGTGAGCAGAATCTGGGGGCGACACGCCGATTTTGGCGAGACTCGCCCCGGTCGGGCGACTGACGCCTTCGCCACACGGCCCGTCCATTGCGGTTTCCGGCATGCGCGCCCGGCCGCACCGGCATACTTGACCAGGTTCACGGGGCCGCGGCGATCGGCCGGGCCCGATCTCGGACCACGTCTCTTGATTCCGCGAACATGACGATGGGTGGTGGCAACCGCTGTGGTCATCGTGCTGCGGACCACGGATGACGTCCTGCGCTGGGCCGGTCGTCTGGTCGACCCGCCCCTGCGCACCGCGATCGGCCGCCTGCCGGAGCCGTCCCGCGCGGTCGCCGAGCTGCAACTCGGCTGGCACCTCGGCGACGACGTCCCCGCCGCCTCCCTCCGCAGCGCCCTGACCCTGGTCTGTGCCGACGCCGTCGGAGGCGACCCCCACGACGCCGTGCCGGGTGCGGTCGCGGTCGAGCTGATGCACCACTGGTCAGCCATCCGCCGCGACCTGGTCGAGGAGCACGCCGACGGCACCGCCTGGAGCGTCGTCGGGCCGGAGCCGGCGTCGCTGGGCGGGGAGGCACTGCTGGCCCTCGCGTACGACGTGATCGCCACCGGCGACCCCACCCACACCCACCCCACCCCCCGCACAGGCACCGGCATCGAGACCGCCGGGCTGTCTTCAGCCGCCGCCGGGGACGAGGACGCATCCGCGAGCCGCGACTCGAGGGCCACGCCGACCGCTCTCGGCGCACCGACCCCGGACGCGCTCGGCTCCAGCACACCGCGAGCCGGGCGGCGAGCCACGGCCGACGACGCGTTCGGCATGTTGCCCAGCCGCGCAAAGGGTGGGGCCGCGGGTTTGCGGCAGCGGTCCGGACAGGCCGGGCCGGACCGGGCCATGCTGCGCATCCTGGGCGACACGGTGCAAGAGTTGCTGCACGGCCAGCACGCCTCGCTCGCACTGCGCCGGGGAAGTACCGCCGGCGAGGAACGCACCGACCTGCTCCGCGACTGCCTGGCCATGGTCGAGCAGCGGACCGGCGCGCTGTTCGGCTGCGCCTGCGCGCTCGGCGCGGTCGCGGGCGGCGGCGACCCGGCCCAGGTGGAGCGCCTCCGGCTGTTCGGGGTCCGGCTGGGCCTGGCCGTCCAGTTCACCGAGGACCTCATCGGCATCTGGGGCGAAGGCGGCCGCGCCGACCTCCGCCGCCGTCGCCGCTCCCTCCCCGTGGCCGCCGCGGTAGCCGCCGGCGCCGACGAGCTGACCGCCCTGTTCGCAGGCCACGGCCGCCTCAGCGACACCGACGTCGAACGCGCCGCCAAGACCATCGAACAGTCCGGCGCCCTCGACTGGTGCCGCCGCCAGGCCGACGAGCTGCTCTCCCAGGCCCTCCTGGCCCTCGACCTGGCCTCCCCCTCCCCCGCCGCCGTCGCCGAACTCGTCGCCCTCGCCCGCCGCGCCACCGCCACCCCCCGATAACCGCCACCGCCACCGCACCGCCACCCGCCGCGCCGCACCCGCCCCGCCCCGCCGCGCCTCCGCCACCCCGCGCCCCGCGATGGAGCCCGAGCCGCCACCCGCCACCGCCACCCGCCGCGCCGCACCTCCGCACCCGCCCCGCCGTGCCTCCGCCACCCCGCGCCCCGCAATGGAGCCCGAGCCGCCGCGCGTCACCGCGCGCCGAGCAGAGCCGCCACCGCAACCTCCGCAAGCGCTGCGGCAAGGGACAAAGCAGTCGTCGACGGCCCGAACCGGATGGGGGTCCCGGCACGCCTAAGGGGTGATGCGGGGAGGGCTGCGGCATGGCGGGGGACGACGAGTTTCACGAGTTTGTCCGGGCTCGGCTGCCGGGACTGCGGCGGGCGGCGTTTCTCCTGTGCGGGGACTGGAGTCGCGGGGACGACATCGTGCAGCGGGCGCTCACCGATGTGTACGTGCGGTGGAAGCGGGTCCGGCGGGCCGGGAACGTCGATGCGTACGTGCGGGCGGTGCTCGTGCATCGATTCGTCGACGAGCGGCGGCTCGCCTGGTCGGGGCGGGTGCGGCTGGTCGATCAGGTGCCGGAGCGGGGGGTTGAGGACCGGGCGCTGACGAATGTCGCCGCCGGGATTGACCTGCAGGCGGCGCTCGCGCGGTTGCCGGAGCGGCAGCGGGCGGTACTGGTGCTGCGGTTCTTTTATGACATGTCGGTCGAGCAGACCGCGCAGGTGTTGCGGTGCGCGCCCGGGACCGTGAAGAGCCAGACCTCGGTCGCCCTCGCAGCGATGCGGCGGCTCCTCAAAGACGACGAGACCGTTCCGAAAGACGAGACCGTCACGAAAGACGAGACCGTCACGAAAGACGAGACCGTTCCGAAAGACGAGACCGTCACGAAACACGAGACCGTCACGAAACACGAGACCACTGCGAGGTCGCGATGAACGAGGACAGCCTGCGCAGTCTCATGCGGGCCGACGACGAGCCGCCGGAGTCGCTCGTCGACCTGAGTGCGGTTGTGAGCGTCGGGCGGCGGCGGCGACAGCGAAGGTTCGCGCAGCAAGCACTAGCGGCCGCGCTGGTCCTGGCCGGTGGGCTCGCGCTGGCCCAACCGGGCGCACAGCCGGACGTCTCCGCGGCGGACCCACCGACGCCGGCCGTAACCCACCGACAGCAAGCGCCCGAGCAAGGGCAAGAGCGCGGGTTCGACCCGGTGCTCGTGCTGCGGTTCAGGGCCGGCTGGCTGCCGGAAGGCGTCCAGCCCGACCCGTATCCGCAGCTGTGGGCGGCCCGGCAGTCGCAGCGGTACCGCAGCCAGGACGGAACAACCGACTTCACGATCTCCCTGTACGCACCCGACTTCCCTCCACAGGGCCACAACGAGAAGCAATGGCCATGGGCCCCCGACGCATACGCCACGATCGCCGGCAAAGCACCCGGCGACGCCGCCGCGAACCAGAACCTCTGGCAGCACATCGCCGAGCAGCTCGACACCGACGCCCAGCGTCCCGTCCCGCTGCCCGGTTACATCACCGGTGTCACGCCCGGCCTGGCGCTGGTCGGCGTCGAGTACAGCTACGACGCCGCCCAGCAGCGAACCGTCTGGGTGCTGGTGCTCAACGACCACGCGTATGTGCCCGGGACAGCCGACGACCCCGGGCTGCGCGTCCCACTCGTCCCGGGCGGCCGAGCACCGGGAACCGTCCACCTGCTCGACGACCCGAAGGACTGGACCATCGACCCGGTCAGGTGAGCGCGGCCACGACGGCCTCGGCCCGGTCGGCGTGCTTCTGGTAGGCACCGGGATAGGCCGAGCGCTGCACCGCCTGGGCCGCGCCGGTCACGCTCATGCCCTGCCAGCCGGAGACCTCGGACAGGGCGCTGTAGAACAGCATCGCCGAGTGCGCCGGGTCCATGAGCTCGGGCACGCTCCCCCAGCCCTGGCTGGCCCGCTGCTGAAACAGCCCGACCGAGTCGTGGTCGGCCGAGACGCCGTCGTGCGGGAGCTTGAGCGAGGACGGCACGGCCGGGCTGGCGACGTTGTACAGGTCGCTCTCCTGCATAGCCGTGGCGACCGCGACGACCAGGCCCTTCTCGGGGATGCCCTGGGCCCGGCCCTGCTTGACGATCGCGGCCGCGTTGTTCATCTGGGTCTGGTCGAGGCCGGCGACGGGGCGCGGCAGGATCGGGGCCGCGGCGACCTCGACCGGCGCGATGGACAGCACGGCCAGGCCGAAGACGTCGTTCGCTTCGACGTCGTAGGCGGCGTGTTTCGGCTCGTACATCGGCAGCGAGTCGGTCACCGAAGGCGGCGCGCCGGCCGCCGAGGCCGCGGTCGCGGTGGCGGTGGTGCTGCCGGCGGAGCCGGAGGCGAGCAGCGTGGCGGACAGGACGACGGCGGACACGGCCGCGGTTCTCACGGGTTGCACGGGACGGCGGTGCCGGGGCTGAAACTGCCGCGGCAGCGGGGTCAAGAGAGGCAAGAAAGGTCTCCGGGACGAGAGCGGGCGCCCGCCATCGGCACGATCCCGTGGTGCGTAAGGGATCGCGCGGAGCGAGCGGCGGTCGGCGGTGAGCGGACGGCCAGGAATCAGGTCCTGGCGCTCACCCGTCCGGGAGCGTGACGGCGACAGTCGTCGTAGAGCACGATGCGGTTCTCCTTCCGGTGCCGCCTACCGGGTTAGCTGACGGGTTCGGACGGGAGGATTCGCCCTACCGTGACTCGGTCACGGATACACCCCAAGGACTGCGATGGGTCCCCGGCTCGCGACGCCGAAGTGTGCGGCGCGACTCGACGGCGCCTGCCCGGTGCCCCCGCGGATCGGAGTGCGTCGCCCGGAGCAGACCACCCGACACTACCCAGCGGTTTCGGCCTCGGCCAACCGCAGCAACGGGATACCACCCCCAGCACCGGTTCGCTCACCGTACGCTGTCACCCGTTCGGTCACCCGGTGGTTGTGGCGGTGGCCTTTCACCTGGTACATCGCTCGATCGGCGACCCGCAGCGCGGCACCGGAGTCGTGGACCGTGGCATCGATCACGGCTGCCCCGACGCTGACCCGGACCCGCAGGACGCGCCCGTCGTGCACGATCGGCGCCGCGACCGCGTGCTCGATCCGGTCGATCAGCGGCGCGACCGAGGCCACACCCAACGTCACCGACGACGCCGCGACAAGCAGGACGAACTCATCGCCGCCCAGCCGGGCCACCGTGTCGCCCGGACGGACCAGGCCGCACAGCCGTTTGGCCACTTCGATGAGCACGACGTCCCCGGCGTCGTGGCCGAGCGTGTCGTTGACCATCTTGAAGTCGTCGAGGTCACAGAAGAGCAGCACGCTGTCGCCCTGGGCGGCCTGGGCGCGGCGGATCGCGGCGGCCAGCGGTGCGGCCAGCGCGTCGCGGTTGGCCAGGCCGGTGAGCGGGTCCCGGGAGGCCCGGCGGACCAGGTCGGCCTCGGTGGCCTTACGCCCGGTGATGTCCTGGACCTGGAGGATGCCGAACGGCGGCGGCCCGGCCACCAGCGACAGGGTGGCCGCGACCCAGATTTCCGCCCCGTCGCCGCGCACGCAGCGGATCTCGTAGTCGCGCACCGGGGTGCCCTTGCCGGTCGTCGCGGCCGCGAACGCGAACCGGGCCCGGTCGAGGTCGTCGGGGTGCAGCAGGTCGGCGATCTGCAGCCGCAGCAGGTCGGACTCGGACCGGCCGAGCAGCTCACAGAGGGCGGGGTTGACGCGGGTCATCCGGGTCAGGCCGGAGCCGTCGAGGCTGAGCGTGCACATGCCGGTGCCGGCCCCGGTGAAGGCCAGCCGGAACGCCTCTTCGCTGGCCGCGAGGTGCCGGCGCTCCCGCCGCAGCTCCTCGACCAGGTTGGCGTTGTCGATCGCGATGCCGGCCTGGGCGGCGAGCATCTCCAGCAGCTCGCGCTGCAGCGGCCCGGGCCGGCGCCCGTCGTCGGGCAGGTCGACCGCGAGGATGCCAACGAGCTCGCCGCCGGGCGCGCGCAGCGGGGCGAAGAGGGAGTCCAGCGGGTCCCACCGCTCCTCGGGGGCGACCCCGTCGTCGGCCGGGACCTCGTCCGGCACCCAGGTGGGGAGGTGGAAGCTGTGCCGCTCGGCCGGGAGATACCACAGCTGCCCCCACGCCTCCGACCGCCCGACGTAGGCGTCGAACTCGGCGGCCGGGTATCGGGTGCCGAGCAGCGCGGCGGCGACCTCCTCCGGCCCGGCGGCGGTGACCACCTCGTAGCACCCTTCGTCGCGGTGCAGGTAGTTGACCACCGCGGCGCCGAACCCGGTCCCGTCGACCACGGCGTCCACGATCAGCTGGAGCGTCTCGGCAACGGTGCTGCCGGTGTTGATGCGGCCGGTGATGCGATACACGGAGCGGATCGCGGCCATCGCCGCGTCCCGTTCATGCTTCCGCGCCATCTGACCTTGCACCCATACATCGACGCATCAAACCGGATGAGAAGTAAACCCTATACCGATCACGAGATCGCCGATGGCAAGATCAACGCATTCGCGGCCTTGCGGGCCTGGCTGGTCATGGCCGCGAACATGAGGTTGCGGCCCGGCATGTACGGCAGCAACCGGATGCTCAGGCTCATCATCCGGGCGGCGAGTTCACTTTTGGGCGCGAAGCCGCGGGCGGCACCGAGCGCGGCCCGCTGATTGACCTCCACAAATTCGTGCAATTCCCGGTCGTACTCCCTCAAGTCGTCCCCGGCCACGATGTGCCGAGCGAGCAGGTACGCACCGACCAGGGCCATCCCCGTTCCCTGCCCGGTCAGCGACGACGGCGCGTAGCCGGCGTCACCCACCAGCGCGACCCGCCCCGCGGTCCAGCCCGGCAGGCGGACCTGCGCGTTCGGGGCGACGTACAGATCGGGGGCGGCCCGCAACCGCTCCAGCAGCCGCGGCCCGGCCCACCCGGCCCCGGCGAACGCGGCCTCGACCGACCGCACCCGCTCGGCGCGGTCGCGGGGCGGCATGCCCCCGCCATACAGGAGCGTCACCTTCACATCGCGAGACCCGCCGCCGGCCGACTGCGCCGGTACCGACGAGGCCTGTGTCGCCTGACAGTCGCGGTCCGTCTTCACGCTGATCACCCGGCCCGGCATCGTGTGGATCAGCTGCCACCGCTCCACGCCGAACTCGTTCGGGGCCGTGAACACGGCGGTGTTGCTGCCCAGATGATGGAGGTGCTCGCCGGGGAACGCCAGCGCGCGGACGCGGGAGTGGATGCCGTCGCAGCCGGCGACGTAGTCGAACTCGCGCACCCCGCCGCGCTCCAGCCGCACCACGACCCGCTCGCCGCGCTGGTCCAGCGCCGCCACAGTGTCCCCGAAGATCCACTCAACGCCCGGTGGCACGGCCTCATGCAGTACCCCCGAAAAATCGCCCTTCATGATCTCGATATCCGAGGGGTCCAGGACGCCGAAGCCGCGCGGAAGCGTGGCGATGCGTTTGCCGTCCGCGTCCACGAAGCTCGTGCCCTCCGTGTCGGTCTGCCACCGCCGCGCTTCCGCCGCGACGCCCATCCGCTCGGCCACCTCCAGCGCGACCCCGCGGACGTCGACCGCGTAGCCGCCGGGGCGGATCGCCGGGGCCCGCTCGACGACCGTGACTGCACACCCGGCCCGGGCCAGCTCGGCGGCGAGGGCGTTGCCGGCGATGCTGGCGCCGGAGATCAGAACTTTGGTCATGCGTACACCGTACGAACACCGCGTCCGGGCGCTCAACGTCGCGCGATCGGGGATAGGGTGTGCACTAGTGCAGCACGGTACCGAGCCCCCGTATCAGCGCATCGTCGCCCGGCTCCGGGTCGCCATCGCCGCCGGCCAACTGCGCCCCGGCGACCGCGTCCCGTCGACCCGCGAGCTCATGCGCTCCTACAACGTGGCCATGGCCACCGCGACCAAGGCCCTCAACACGCTGCGGCAGGAGGGCCTGGTCGAGCCGCAGCCCGGGATCGGCACCGTCGTCGCCCGGCGCCCGCGCACCCGCGTCACCGCCACGCCCGACGGGCCGGCGCCGCTGGACCGGGTGGTATCGACCGGCATCCGGCTGGCCGACACCGAAGGCCTGGCCGCGCTGTCGATGCGCCGGCTGGCGGCCGCGCTCGGGATGCCGACGATGACGCTCTATCGGCACGTCGCCGGCAAGGAGGAGCTGCTCATCCTCATGACCGACGCCGTCTTCGGCGAGTCCCCGCTGCCCACCGCCGACGCGCGGGCGCGGGACTGGCGGGCCGCCGTGGCCACCTCGGCGCGGCTGCAGTGGGGGGTGTACCGCCGCCATCCGTGGGCGGCCGAGGTCATGTCGTTCACCCGGCCGCCGATGGCCGAGCGGGCGATGGCGCACACGGAGTGGAACCTGGCCGCCCTGGAGCGGGCCGGCCTGCCCCTGCCGGTCGCCATGCACGCCACGATCATGCTGGCCAACCACGTCCGCGGCACCGCCGTCAACCTCGAGTGGGAGGCCGCCGCCGAGCAGGACACCGGGGTGGACAACGTCGAGTGGTTCACCGCGCAGGAGGCCCGCTTCGCCCGGATCACCGCCGGCGGCCAGTTCCCGACGATGGAGAAGCTGGCCGCGCTCGGCGGCGACTCCGTCGACTACGAGCTGGACACGATTTTCGAGTTCGGTCTCACCCGCTTGCTCGACGGTCTGGCCGCGCTCATTGGTTAGGTTGGGGGCATGAAGCTGAACTCCGGCCACGAGATGCCGATCGTCGGCTACGGCACCTGGCCGCTCAAGGGCGCCCCGGCCACCGACGCCGTGCTGGCCGCGATCGAGTCCGGGTATCGCCTGCTCGACACCGCCTCCGCCTACGGCAACGAGGACGCCGTCGGCGCGGCCGTGCGCCAGTCCGGCCGGCCGCGGGACGAGCTGTTCGTGACGACCAAGCTGCGCGGGAGCGACCAGGGCCGCGGCTCGACGCGCGCCGGGCTCGAGGGTTCGCTGGAGCGCCTCGGTCTGGACTACGTCGACCTGTACCTCATCCACTGGCCGCTGCCCAACGTCGGCAAGTACGTCGAGTCGTACGAGGAGATGGCCGAGCTGCGGCAGGCGGGCCTGATCCGCTCGCTCGGCGTGTCCAACTTCCTGCCCGAGCACCTCGCCGCCGTCACCGCCGCCACGGGCATCGCCCCGGCCGTCAACCAGCTGCAGGTGTCGCCGTCGCACGCCCGTCAAGAGCTGGTTTCGGCGGTACGGTCACAAGGCACCGTCGTGCAGGCGTGGAGCCCGCTCGAGCGCAACAGCGGCGTCCTCGAGCACCCGGCGGTCACCGCCCCCGCGGCCCGCCTCGGGGTGACGCCGGCCCAGATCGTCCTGCGCTGGCTGGTGCGGCAGGACATCGCGGTGGTACCGCACTCCGCCAATCGGGACCGCCAGCGCACGAACGCGGACCTGTTCAGCTTCGAGCTCACCGCGGACGAGACCGCCGCCATCGACGGCATCAAGCAGCTCCCGGTCAAGCAGGACCCGGCGACCTGGGAAGAATTTTAGGATCTCGTTCCGTACCATGATTCGATCGTGGCCAATGTTTCCTTCGCCGTTTTCGGCACGATCGTCACCATCCTGCTGCTCCTGCTGATCGTGGTCGGCGCGCGACGCCTGCTCGGCCTGCGGATCGGCCTCCTGCGCACCGTCGCGGGCTGCGCCGTCGCCCTGCTCACCACCGGTGTCGTGACCCGCAGCACCGGCGGCGTGGAGGCCAACCCGGCCCTGCTCACGGTCGTCATCGGCGCCGCCCTGCTGGTCACCATGGCCTTCCTGATGCTGGCCGAGCTGCTGGTACCGCACGGCAGCTCGCCCATCACCTGGCTGCGGGCCCTGCGCCGCTGGCTGGCCCGCACCCGCCGCTACAGCCAGATCGCCGGTATCGGCGTGCGCCACGGCCTCGGCCCGTACCTGCGCGGCCGCGGCCGCCGGCGCCCCGGCTCGACCGCGATCCGGGCCCGCCACCTGCGCCTGGCCCTGGAGGAGTCCGGGGTCACCTTCATCAAGCTCGGCCAGGTCCTGTCGACGCGGCGCGACCTGCTCCCGCCGGAGTTCATCGCCGAACTGAGCCAGCTGCAGCACGAGGTCCCGCCCGCGCCGTGGCCCGCCATCCGCGCGGTCCTCATCGACGAGCTCGGCACCGAGCCCGACACGATCTTCGCCAGCTTCGACGAAGAGCCGATCGCGGCCGCGTCCATAGCGCAGGTCCACCGGGCCACCCTGCGCTCGGGCGCGGAGGTCGTCGTGAAGGTGCAGCGCCCCGGCCTCCGCCCGCTCGTCGAGCGCGACCTGGACATCCTGGCCACCCTCGCCCGCGGCCTGCACGAGCGGATGGCCTGGGCCCGCGCGATCGGCATCAACGACCTGGCCCAGGGCTTCGCCGACGCGCTGACCGAGGAGCTCGACTTCCGCGTCGAGGCCGCCAACACCACCGCCGTGCGAACCTTGGCGATGGCCCGCAAGAGCCCCGTCGTCATCCCCGAAATCCACACCGACCTGTCCACCCCGCGCGTGCTGGTGATGGAGAAGCTTCCGGGGGTACCGCTGGGAACTCGCTCTTCGCAACATGAAGCCGGAGCCGGCCAGCTCCTGTCGCTCATGCTCGAACAGATCATGATCGACGGCATCTTCCACTGCGACCCCCACCCCGGCAACGTGTTCGTCCTCGACGACGGCCGCCTGGCCCTGCTCGACTTCGGCGTGGTCGGCCGGATCGACGCCAACATCCAGGCCGCCCTGCAGGACCTTCTGGTAGCGATCGACCGCCGGGACCGGGCCGGCCTGAGCGACGCGCTGCTGGAGGCGGTGGCCCGCCCCGAAGGCCTGGACGAGCAGGCCCTCGAACGGGCGCTGGGCCAGTTCATGGCCAGTCATCTGGCGGCGGGGGTACCGCCACGCCTGGACATGTTCATCGACTTGTTCCGCATCCTGGGCGCCCACGGCCTGCGCGTCCCACCGGGGGTAGCCGCCGTCTTCAGGGCGGTAGCCACGCTGGAGGGCACCCTGAAAGCGCTCGCCCCCGACTTCGAAATCATCGAAGCCGCGCGAACCTTCGCCACCGGCCGCATCACGAGCCGCTTCAGCCCACCCTCACTGCGCCAGGCCGCCGAGGACGAAGCCCTGAAACTCCTCCCCCTGCTCCGCCGCCTCCCCCGCCGCGTCGACCGCATCACCAACGCCCTGGAACAGGGCCGCCTGACCTTCGCCACCCGCCTCTTCGCCGACGAACGCGACCGCACCTACATCACCGGCCTGGTCCGCCAACTGACCCTGGCCTTCCTGGGCGCCGTAACCGGCGTGATGGCCGTCCTCCTGCTGGGCACGACGGGCGGCCCCGGGCTCTCAGCCAGCCTGACCCTGTACCAACTCTTCGGCTACAACCTCCTCCTACTCAGCGCCGTCCTCATGCTCCGCGCGCTGGTAACCGCCCTCCGCCGCTAAGGTTGTCCCGGGAAACTCGAAACGGAGGCTGTGCATGCCGACGCCGGATCGGCCACGAATCGAATACCGCACACCTTTGGACCTGCTGGCTGATGTGCAGCAGGGCCGACTCCGAATTCCACCATTTCAGCGCGGATTCAAGTGGGGTCCGTCGGACGTGATCGCACTATTCGACAGCATTCTTCGCGGCTTCCCGATCGGCAATCTCGTACTCTGGCGTCGCCCCGCACCGGCGGGGTCCGTTCGCGTCGGGCCGCTGGAAGTCGATGCGCCCGACCTCGACACGGCCTATTGGGTCGTCGATGGTCAACAGCGTGTCACCAGCCTCGTCGGCGCGCTCGCGGCGGCCGAAGACACCACCGATTCCCGTTTCCGCATCTACTTCGATCTGGACGACGCCCGCTTCCACGCCCTCGGCACCCGGCAGCTACCGTCGGCGCACTGGATTCCGGTGAGCAGACTGTCAGCCACCGCCCCGATGCTGTCTTGGATACGCGACAACGCGGACTGGATGACCGCCGCGCACATCGAACTGGCCGATAGCGCGGCCCAGGCCATTCGCGACTACCCCATTTCGGTCTACGTCGTGAACTCGGACGACGAGGACGCTCTTCGGGAGATGTTCGACCGCCTCAATGGTGCTGGGAAGTCACTGACCAAGGCCGAGGTCTTCCACGCGCTCCACTCCGGGTTGGCCGGCGACAGCCCGTTCGACCTGAAGGCGGTCGGCGCGGTTTCGGCACAGCTCAGCTTCGGTGCACTCCCCGCGCGGCTCGCATTGCAGTGCGTCCTCGCGTATCGCCACGGCGACATCTTTCGGGAAGACCTCCTGGACGAGTTCTCGTCGGCCGAGGATCGGGCGGATACGTTCCGCGAGGTCGCGGCCTGCCTCCGAGCTGTCGTCGAGTTCCTCCAAGGTGAGGCCGGAATTCCGCATCGTCGGCTTCTGCCCTACAGTCATGTCATCCCGGTGCTGGTGCGGTTCGTCAAGGAACACGGTGAACCGGGCGGACGTCAGGCGTCCCTCCTTCGCCGCTGGGTCTGGCGAGATGCCATCGACCGCCTGATGGCCGGCGGCGTCAGCGTGGCGATCGTTCGGCGGGCGATCACGGCAGCGGGCAGTGCCGATCCCTACGAGGCCGCGCGCGCACTGCTGGCCGAAGTTACCGACCGCCGCGGATTTGAACCGGATCTGTGGAAAGTCGGCCTCAATCACGCCGCGACGAAGATCAACCTACTGGGGCTACTCTCGACCGGCCCGCAAGACTTCACCACCGGCCAGCCGCTCGACCTGCCGGCCGTCCTGGAGAGCGGTGGCGCCGTGCGTACGATCGTCGACGCCCCGGCAACGGAGCTGGCCGGCACCTTCGCCAACCGCATCGTCGTGCCGAAATCCTTGACCGGGTCGATACGCAGCCTGCTGCTCAATGCCTCGAATCAGATCGCGTCGAGCTACGTAGTCGATCAGGACGCACTCGCGTCGCTGGCCCGCGGCGACGCAGACAGTTTCTTGGAACTTCGCGCCGACCAGCTGGCGTTGACAATCGGCAGACACGTCAACGCGATGGCTGAGTGGGGTGCGCGAGATGGGCGATCGCTCGCAGACATCGTCAGATCGGTGGCGTAATGGGTGACATGGACGCCGAGGTTCGGCTCCACGATCGACCGGTCGGCCGGCTCGTCTATGACAAGGGCGGATCGGCCTTCTGGTACGACGACGACCTGTTTGCCGCTGAGCATCGCACCCTTGGGCAGGTCTTCGAAGAGAGCCCGCGAGCCGAACGCAGGGCGCGGATTGGGCTACCACCCTGGTTCGCCAATCTCCTGCCCGAGGGCGAACTCCGGCGGCAGGTCGTGCGCGAGATGGGTGGCGGCCGGGTCGGCGACTTCAGGCTGCTCGTACGGCTCGGCGCGGTGCTGCCAGGTGCGGTGTCGGTGCACGGATCAGAGCCGGACGACACCGACGATCCGACCGGGCTACAGAGCACGGCCGCGTGGGATGAGCGATCGCTTCGGCACTCGCTCGCCGGCATGCAATTGAAGTATTCGATCCACAGCAGTCGGCTCAGCGTGCCAGTCCGAGGGCCCTCCGGCTGGTGGATCGCCAAGCTCCCGGATCCGAATCTCGAGCATCTGGTCCAGAACGAATACTTGACGATGCGCTGGCTGAGCGATGCAGGTATGGATGTGCCAGACGTGGCACTACTGCCGGCCCACGCGGTTCCGAGCATCCCGGAGGGTTTCATCGCTCCTGACGACCCGCTGTTCCTGGTGCGACGATTCGACCGGGCAGCGGAAGGCCGTGTGCACGTCGAGGACTTCGCTCAGGTCTTCGACGCGGAGCCGCGGGAGAAGTACGGAGAATTCGGCGCGACCTGCGACAACGTGGGCGCGGCCATACACGGACTCCTGGGGGACGAGGGGTACTTCGATTACGTACGGCGGCTGGTGGCGGTTGTGGTCACCGGCAACACCGATGCGCATCTGAAGAACTGGGGGCTGCGTTACCTCGACGGGCGCACACCCGCGCTTTCGCCGGTTTACGACTTCCACGCTCTGAACGTGTACCGCCGGTTCAGGTATGCGCCGCTGGCGCTCAGCCTCGGTGGTGAGCAGATGCCGCAGCTGGTCACGCTGGACAATTTTCGGCGGCTCGGGGACGCGGCGGAGGTCGGGCCGGAGGTTGTCGTGGATCTCGTCCGGGAGACCGTCGAACGGCTGCGGGCGGCGTGGACCGGCGAGCTTGCGAAAGAGGCGCGGCACCGCTTTCCGGCGCTCGCCGATCACTACGAGGGTAGGCTCACCGCCCTGCCGATCGCGCGTTGAGCTTTTGGGCACGGACTGCGTTGTCCGTGCCCGGGGCGCGGCGGCGGGTCAGTCGTGCAGGAGCTGGTCGAGGGGGACGTCGGGGTCGGCGAGCTTGGTCAGGTCGACGGTTTTGCCGTCGTAGCCGGCTCGGATCAGGGCCTGAATCGGGTCGGTCACGTCCCAGACGTTGGCGTTCATGCCGGCCAGGACGCGGCCGTCCTTGACCCAGAAGGCGATGAACTCCGGGGCCTTGCCGTCCTTCACGGTCGGGTCGCCGCGGAACACCACGCGGTCGTAGTCGGTGGCGTAGCCGCTGTACTCCATGCCCAGGTCGTACTGGTCGGAGAAGAAGTACGGGACGCGGTCGTACGTGACTTCCGCGCCGAGCAGGGCGCGGGCCGCGGCCTTGCCGCCGTTGAGCGCGTTGGCCCAGTGTTCGACGCGGATGCGGGAGCCGAGCAGCGGGTGGTCGAGGTTGACGACGTCGCCGGCGGCGTAGATGTCGGGGGCGGAGGTGCGCAGGGACGCGTCGACCAGGATGCCGTTGTCGACCGAGAGGCCGCCGTCGACGGCCAGTTCGGTGTTGGGCTGGATGCCGACGCCGACGACCACGAGGTCGGCGGGGATCTCGGGGCCGTTGTTGATGACGACGGCTTCCAGGGCGGTCGTGCCGCGGAACGACGCCACCGACGTGCCGAAGCGGAACTCGACCCCGTGGGCGCGGTGCAGGTCGGCGTACACCGACGCTACCTCGTCGCCGAGGACGCGCTGGAGCGGGAGGGCGGCCAGCTCGACCACTGTCACGTTGGCGCCGTGGTGGCGGGCGGCGGCCGCGGTTTCCAGGCCGATCCAGCCGGCGCCGACGATGACGACGTTGGCGGCCGTCTTCAGGTGCGAGAGCAGCGCGTCGGACTCGTCAAGGGTGCGCAGGTAGCGGACGCCGGGCAGGGATGCGCCGGGGACGTCGAGGGTGCGGACGCGGGAGCCGGTGGCCAGCAGGAGCTTGTCGTAGTGCAGCTCCTCGACGCCGTCCAGCGTCACGAACTTGTTCGCGACGTCCAGGTGGGTGGCGCGGGTGGCCAGGCGGAGGTCCACGTCGTTGGCGGTGTACCAGCCGGGCTCGTGGACGAAGGCCTTCTCGCGGGCGCCTTCCTTGCCGTGGAGGTGGTCCTTGGAGAGCGGCGGGCGCTCGTAGGGGCGCTCGGTCTCCTCGCCGATCAGGACGATCTTGCCGGTGAAGCCCTCGGCGCGCAGCGTCTCCGCCGCCTTCGCGCCGGTGAGGCTGGCCCCGACGATCACAAACGTGCGCTCATCAGCCATGGGTCCAGCCTGTCACGTGGCGGCGAGCCGGTCATGCCACGCCACGGCGGATTGGTCGGTCAGGCTCGCCACCTGGTCGATCACCACGCGGAGGCGCGCGGCGTCGTCGGGCGCGGCCCGCCACATCGGCGCGAAGACGGGGTCCAGGGCGTCGGGCCCGCGCTCGGACAGAAAAGCCACGAGCGACTGCAGCAGGTGTACTTCATCGGAGTACCGCTGCGAAGATCCCGGTCTTCTCATGACATAGCGCAACGCTATGCCCTTCAGCAACGCGCAGTGGGCCCGGACCAGGGGTGATACCAGGAGGTCGGCGGCGTATCGGCTGAGCGGGTCGGGGCCGTAGCGCTCCCGGGTGGCGGCGACCGCGGCCGCGGCGAACCGGCCGGTGAGCACGCTGGTCATGCGTTTGAGGGCGATCTGGGCGGGGTGGCTGCCGTCGTACTCGTCCAAGGGCTCGAACACCGGATCGGCCAGCAGCTCGAGGAGGATCGCCTCCAGGTCGGCCGCGGACTCGTGGGAGTACACCGAAGCGACGTCCTTGCACAAGGCGCCACGCTCACCCGCGTCGATGCGCAGGGGCGCCAGGTGGACGTAGCCGCCGTGGATCCCGTCCTCCAGGTCGTGCACGGAGTAGGCGACGTCGTCGGCCCAGTCCATCACCTGCGCTTCCAGGCAACGGGCGCCCGGATCGGCACCGGCCCGTAGCCATGTGAACACGTCGGCGTCGTCGGAGTACACCCCAAATTTGCGTTTGTCCTCGAGGCGCAGCCACGGGTATTTGGCGACGGCGTCCAGCGCCGCCCGGGTCAGGTTGAGGCCGGCCCCCGGGACCTTCGCCTCGAGCCTGGTCAGGACCCGCAGCGTCTGCGCGTTGCCCTCGAAGCCGCCGCAGGCCTGGGAGACCGCGTCGAGCGCGTCCTCGCCGTTGTGCCCGAACGGCGGGTGGCCGAGGTCGTGCGCGAGGCCGGCGGTGTCGACGACGTCGGGGTCGCAGCCGAGCCGGGCCCCCATCTCGCGGCCGATCTGGGCCACCTCGAGCGAGTGGGTGAGCCGGGTGCGCAGGAACGCGTCCGTGCCGGCCGTATGGACCTGGGTCTTCGCGGCCAGCCGGCGGAAGCCCGCGGAGTGCAGGACCCGGGCCCGGTCACGCTGGAACGGCGTCCGGCCGTTGTCGGCGGACGTGGTGATGGTGTCCTTGACCGACTCGGGCACGAAACGGGCCACGTCTTCCGGCGACGGTGTCACGGTTCGAGCTTAGAAGAGTCCTCATCCCTGGGCGCCGGGATCGGTACCGGCGGCTCGGCCGGCGGCTCCCGCGGCGGCGGCTCGTTGAGCGTCTCGACCACCGGGGTCATCAGCACCTTGATGGCGGCCGCGATCGGGATGGACATCAGCGCGCCGACCAGGCCCAGGATCGCGGCCCCGGTCAGGGCCGCGAGCAGGATGGCGACGGAGGACAGGTCGACGGTGTTGCGCAGCACCCGCGGGGCGACGATGTAGTTCTCGATCTGCTGGTAGATCAGGAAGAAGACGATCAGCACGACGGTGGACGTGACGTCGCCGGTGACCAGGGCGACGATGCAGCAGCCGACCGCGCCGACGCCGGCGCCGATCATGGGGATCAGGTCGGTGAGCGCGACCCACACGGCCAGCGGCAGCGCGTAGGGCACGCCCAGCGCGATCAGGCAGATGAACACCGAGACGCCGGCGACCAGGGAGATGATCAGGTTGCCGATCATGTAGCCGCCGACCTTGTCGACCACGACGTTGATCGCCTGCGCGGCCCGGGGCCGGTTGGCCCGCGGCACCAGGCGCACCAGGCCGCGGCGCAGGCGGGGCAGGTCGGCCATGAAGTACAGCGTCAGGACCGTCACCAGCAGGACGTTGACCAGCGCGCTGAAGATCCCGGTGACCACGCCGAGCGCGCCCCCGCCGATCTTCCCGGGCAGCGACGCGGCGAACTCGGTGAGCTTCTGCGTCAGGCCGTAGCGGTCGGCGATCTCGCGGTAGGTCCGCGACTTGTCCTGCAGCACCTCCTGGTAGTGCGGGACGTTGTCGAGCAGCTGCCCGGCCTGGCCGACCAGCTGCGGCACCAGCGACCAGACGAACCCGACCAGGATGGCCAGGACCAGCACGGCGATGATGGCCACGGCGATCGAGCGGCGCACGCCGTGGCGGATCAGCAGCCGGACGGCGGGGTCGAGGCTCACCGCCACGAACAGCGCGATGATCACCTGGACCAGCACCTGCCGCACGGAGTAGAGCGCGAACGCCCCCACCGCCACCGTGAGCAGGCCCAGCCCGGCCGCGATGGCCAGCCGGTAGGTTTTTGCGAAGCTCATCGCTTTGGCCGGATGATGCAAAATTCGTTGCCCTCGGGGTCGGCCAGCATCACCCAGGGGGCATTCTCGGGCACGGCGACGTCCACGTGCCGGGCTCCCATGTTCACCAGCCGCTCCAGTTCAGCGTCGAGGTCGTCGGGGCGCAGGTCGAGGTGCAGCCGGTTGCGGGGCAGCTCCTCGCCACCGTGCAGCGTGAAGACGATACGGGGATGGCCGTCGATGTCCGGCCCGATCACGACCTCGCGCGGGGAGACGGTCTCCACGCGGTGGTCGAGCACCTCGGCCCACCAGCGGCCCAGGCGCTCCGGGTCGACCGCGTCGACGATCAGGGCGTACCAGCGACTCCCCATGAACACACCTCCGCCGTGAACGATGGGGACCCACCATACGCCGCACCGACCACCGTCGCAGTAGTCCTGCGAGCCGGGCGGGTTGGGCAGCTTAGTACCTTTCCGACCGCCCCGTCGGCCAAACATGCAAATTGCAAAACACACAAACTCTTCGGTCAGACCTTCTTGCCCGAACGCACGGAGTAACTGATCAATGAGCACGGGGTAACTTGCCGTGAACGCGTGGTGATGACGCGCGCCGTCCGGGGTGCGTTGCCATCGACCGAACCGACCGTGAGACCCAGGAGCACCTGTTGCCTGCTATCGATGACTGCCTGCACCGCGCGATGTCCATCAAGGGCGCTCTCGGAGCCAGCCTCATCGACTACACCACCGGCCAGACCCTCGGGCTGGAGGGCGGGCAGGAGCACATCGCCCCGCACGCCGACCCGACCGCGGCCGCCCTGGGCACGGCGAGCGTCATCCACGCGGCCATGCAGACCGCGGCCTATGCCCCGGCGGTGCCCGGAGACACGGTGGAGGACGTCATCATCAGCACCTCGGCCGCGTACCACCTGATCCGGCCGGTACGCACCAGCTTCGACTCCCGTCTGGTCCTCTACGTCTGGCTCGACCGGAACGAGGGCAACCTGGCCATGGCCCGCCGCCGGGTCCGCTCGCTGGCCGACGATCTCGCGTGACCGCGGTGATAGCCAAAGCTTCCGTGCCGAAACCTCGCTTCGCGCGGGGCACCACGCCGGCCAAGGCCCTTACCCAGCTGGCCAAGGAAGGCGCCACCGGTGCGCTGACCGTGCACGGCGAGCCCGGCGGGGTCCTGTTCCTGCGCGACGGCCTCGTCAACGGCTGCGAGTCACCGGCCGCGCCCAGCGTCGACCGGCTGCTCACCGCGTGCGAGAAGGTCGACGAGCGGGTCTGGGAGACCATCCCGTCCCGCCCGGCCCGCGCCCTGGTCGAGGGCGGCCACGTCACCGCGGCCGAGATCGAGCTCTGCGCGGTGCAGGCGCTGTACGACGCCGCGTTCTTCGTGCTCAGCACCGCCCGGGCCGAGCTGCGCTTCGATGAAGGCATCGAACACTGGCTCGGTGCGGACGGCACAGTGACAGCGGACCAGGTGTGCGACCACGTCGCCCGGCAGCGGCGCATGCTCGACGAGGTGCACCCCTCAGAAGCAACCGACCTCGCACCGGTCGTGCCGGTCCTGCGGCCGGGCCTCGACCGGGTGCTGCTGTCCGGCCTGCAGTGGGAGATCGTCCTGCACGCGGACGGACAGCGCACACCGCAGGAGCTGGCGGGCCTGCTGGGCCGCTCGGCCTACGCGGTGACGCTGGACGTGCGGCGGCTGGCCGCGGCCGGACTGGTCACGCCGCCCGCTCCGGCCTCTTCAGAAGAAGAGCCCATTTCGGTGGTACTGCCAGAGCCCGCACCGACCCCACAGGAAGAACCCCCGGCCGAGCCGCTGCCGCACCGGGTCCCCGGCACCTTCACGTTCGAGGAGCCGGCCGCACCCCGCGGCCGTCGCGAACTCCCGGCCGGGGTCAGCGCCCTGGCCGTACTGCCCGGGGCGATCGACAAGTCACCGGACGACTCGCTACTGAAACGGATCCGCGCGGCACTGCAAGCGCTGCGATGAACCGGGCGGCGGTGGCCGGCTCTTGAGGAGCCGCCGCTTTCCTGGTGAGCCCCCGCTTTCCTTGGCGAGTCGCCGCAGAAAGGAGGAATTGTCCCGATGAGGACCGACGCGGAGCTGCGCGGCGAGCTGCTGGCGGAGCTCAGCCGGCTGCGGCAGGCGGTACCGGAGATCACCGGATGCCTGGTCGCCAGCACCGACGGACTGCTCATTGCCGACGACGCGCAGGCGCTCGTGGTCGAGGGCGTAGCCGCGCTCGCGGCGGCCTGCCTCGGCGTCAGCCAGCGGATCGCCGACAGCGCCGGTCACGAGGACTTTCAGGAGGTGCTCATCAGCAGCACTGGAGGGCACGTCGCGATGTACATGGCCGGCCACGGCGCCGTGCTCGTGCTCCTGGCCCGGGCCGACGCGAACGTCGCCCGCCTGCACCACGAGGCCCGGCGCGCCACCGCGGTGGTGTCCCGGGTGATGAACGACGCCGCGTTGAGCTTCGCGCAGGCCGTGCCGGAGCCGGCGGCATGGTGAACCGCAGCGGTGGTGCCCACCGCAGACCCCGACGAAGTACTGAACCTTCCCTTCCTTCCCCCAGTAACAAACTCTCGGAGGTAGCCATGGCGGACATGGAAACTGCACTCAAGGAACTCATGACGATCGACGGCGCCGTGGGTGTCGCCCTGGTCGACTACAACAGCGGCATGGCACTCGGCGTGCTGGGCGGTTCGAAAGACCTGGACCTGACCGTCGCCGCCGCCGGCAACACGGACGTGGTCCGGGCCAAGATGCGCACGATCGAGATGCTCAACCTCAAGGACGGCATCGAAGACATCCTGATCACGCTGGCCGGCCAGTACCACCTGATCCGTCCCGTAACCGGCCGCTCGGGCAAGGGCCTGTTCCTGTACCTGGCCCTGAACCGCCAGCGCGCCAACCTGGCCCTGGCCCGCCACACCCTGTCCCGCGTAGAGGACGACATGGAGGTCTAGCAGTAGCTGTACCTCTATACCCTGCAGCCAACCGCCCCGCCACCGCCCGCCGGTCGGCGGGGCGGCTCTGTGTTTCCCTTCGAGGGGAAGCCAGCTCCACCCACGCCCCCCTCACGATCTCCGCCGCCGGTCCCGGCCGACGGGGTCACCCTTGCAGAAGGCTTGGCTCAGAGGGCCGACAGGGCCTCGAGGACGCGGTCCAGTACCTGCTCCGGCGGTGGGCCGTCACCCAACTCCGCACTCAGCCAACTTGCCGTGACCGGGTCGAAACCCCCCGAGTCGGCCGCGAAGGCGGTGACAGCCAGCCCGGCCGCGCCGGTGGGTAGGGCCGGTCGCGGCCCGGCGGCATGACGGCGCGGCAGGATCTGCCGGCGGCGGATCGACGCTTTCGACAGTTCGGCGAACGATGTCGCAGTCACCGGTGCGGCGTGCTTCAAGGCGACCTCCTGTACTCGGTTCGACCCTTCCACAAGCCGTACGCCCGGCCACCGGCAAGCGGTTCAGCAGTACCGGGGGCCTCAGGGACATGTAAGACGCACCAAAGAAGATCGAAAGGGAAACCGCGCCGTCACTCGCGGGTGCAACCGGTCGCTGGAGGCGACAACGCCGATAGCCGAAGGCCGGACGCGCCAGCACTTGCCAACGGCGGCAGATCCGGAACCTGGATCGTTCGACTCAATGGGCGTTCGGCGTTGGCTTGCGGCGACGTTTGCGCTGCAGGTCGGCGAGCACCTTAGGTTCTGCGTATGGACTTCAGCGATCCCGAGATACCGGCATGGTTCTGGCTGGTCATCGACGCGGCCGGCCACCGGCTTGATGTGCTGGAATCCTGGCTGATGCAGCAGCCGAAAGATGTGGTCGTGGCGTATGGGCAGGCATATGTCGTGGCCGCCGCCGATCTCGTCGAAGGGTATTTCGCCGACGGGGTGCTCGTCGACGCGGAGGTGTGGTCTGAGGACTCGACCGAGGACCTGTGCACCTGGATTGTCGGGCAGGGGCGCGAGCTGTGGGCCCGGGTTGCTTCGGGAGACCTGCCACTGTCCGACGCCGCCCAGATCTATCTCGGCCGGGTGCCGGGCAGCGTGCCGTGGGCCCCGGACGCAAGCGGCGCGAGCATCGTGAAGAGTCCATGGCGGATCGAGGGCACCGTCTACTGGAACCGGTTCGACGAAGAACTGCTCACGGTGCTCAACTCGAACGAGATCCTCTTCGGAGGCCCGCCCGACGTCGAACCGGATTCGCTGCCCTCGTTGCCGTAGCACCACCGGCGCAACAAGGCGGTGCACGGAGGCGGCGATGTGGACCAGGACGAGGGCTCTGGCCGCTCAGCACCGGTGCGGGCACGGACTGCACACCACGAGCGGCAAGAACCGCTCCGTCTCTCCATCGGTCACTGCAACAGCGGGCTACGCATCTGACCTTGGCTGGTGGGGCGCAGCAGCAGCGCCATTCCGTTGTCGCTGCCGCAGTACGGCGCGAACACCCGGGGCGCGGCTCCGCTCTCTGCCGCAGGCCATCGACGATCGCCAGCGACCGAGGATCTGCGGTGTCGCAGCCGTGCCTGCAATCTCTTAGTGGTCGTAAAGGACGAAAAACGCCACGGTCTTGTCCGGGTCCAAGTACAGGTCTCCCCACCGACCGTGCTGGAACTGGGTATTGGCGTAGCTGAGGCTATGCGACCAACTCACGCCGACCGGTACGAACGGGACGAGTGCGGACCACATCTGCGAAGGGGTATCCCACTCATAACCGCCGGGCGAGGGCGTCGCGGATACTGGGACCGATTGCCAATCGGAGTACCCCTGGGCCAAGGCGGTCGCATCCTCAGGGCGAAGCCGTATGACCCCCTGGTAGTGCCAGTCCGTCGGGCCCGGTGCCCGCAAGCACGGGTCGCCGGCGGCACGGAGTTGCCAGTGAACCTCGGCGTAGTCGCCGACACCTGGAAGATCCATCTCCGTCCAATTACGGTCTGAGCGGACCTTGCTTTCGTCCGCCTGCAGCTGGGCCGGGCATGCGCGGCTGGCAACGTCGTCGCGTATCAATGAGACGACGACCACGACCGAGACAGCGACGATGAGAAACGCCCCCACAGCGGCAACGACTAGCAGCGGCCGCCCGCGTTTGATCACGATGCGATCGTAACGGCGAGACCGACTGGCGGGTGAGCCGGGAACCGGATGAACCGGATAGATCGAGCAAGGGCCCGACACACTCATCTCGGCAGTGCAGCACTACTTTGATGACGCAAGCATCGATCACGAAGCGTCACGGGTTGGATGGCCAGCGCGCCCCCTACGCGGCATGAGCGTGCATGTGATCACGGCATTCTTTCCGGGAAATCGGGTCGCTAAATTTCACCTTCTAGGCACGGAAAGCCGGTCAGGCATCGAGATGAACTGGCCCATCGCTTCTAGCTTCAAGCGAGGCGTCCAAAGTGGAGAAAGCGACAGCAGTGGCATAGCCGCCTGACAGGCCCAATATCTCAAAGCCCGACCACTCGGACGCTGAGGAACATATCGACCCAGCCCGGGGTCGAGATAGCCGCCAGCGGGGTGATCCGGCTCTGTTCGAAGGAATATCTCTAGGAGGTTCTTCGCCCGATCGGTCAGGGAGGGGTGCGTATCTTTATGGCAAGCCGTCGCGCCGTGACGATTCGCCGCCTCGATTCCCTCCTTGAAATGAAGCGCAGGCAACGCGCAAAATGCTCCAATTGCGGCACATTCTGCCCAGTCCGAACGGACTCGGGCGGGAAGGCTCTCGTCGCCCATCAACATCAGTACAGCAAGCGCATCTGCCGCAAACTCTTGCTGGTGACTGCTATTCCTTCCGGAGGGCAGTTGATAGCCGATGCCGTCCAGTCTCCCCTGCAAGATGAGAGGTCCTGGCGCGGCTAAGTCCTTGTTTCCATTCCGCGTATGATTAAGCAGATGATGCGCCATCTCGTGGGCTATCGTAAAGTCCATACCATGAGTACCGAAGTGCAGATGGTTGCCGCGATAACCCGAAACGTGCAGCCACTGAGTTGCTACCGCGCCGACTTCGTCCGGGCTAACCACGAGACGATTAATGAGCGATCGTATACTGACTAGAATCGGGCTGAATTCGTACGACGCGGCAAAGGCTTCACCATATTCAGACATCCGCACTACAGCTTCTCTCGGCGGGATGATCTGTTTGTCAAGCTGCTTCAGGCGAAACTTCATGTAGGATTTAAAGTCAAGGTCAAACTCGCTGAGCGCGGCGCCGAACAGCCCTTGGAGCAGAATATATGCAGTGCTCATCTTGATTAGCCTAGACCGAGACCCAAGGGCGACAGCTTCTGAGTCGATCCCTCTTGTGTCCGACGGACATAACACCAAAACCTCGTCGATAAACGGCGAGAACAACGATGGAGAGCGATTGCGAATGAGCTCAATTGAGCGCCTCGAGTCGCTGCTGGCCATTGCGGCGAGCACGCCCTCCCTAACTACCAATCGCTTCTTCCCGGGGAGGCCGCCGCGGCGGTTGAAGTAATCCAGCTTGGCGTGCTGGAGACTCCACGGCGCAGTCGAATTCACCTCGAACCCCCGATCGAGTGAGCCGCAACGTAATCGTGCCACCTTATGGTAGGCGTAAGAGTTACCTTGAACGCTCTCATCGGCATGATGGTGAGCCGGCCGGAGCGGAGCGCGCTACACGCAGCGTGACGGTGCGTCGGAGGTCGGTACGCACGGCGCGGCAGATCCGGTAACCCGATCAGCCCGAGACTGGCAGCGAGACCGGGCGATTTGGGAATGCCCGGGCCGCCCAACGGCGGCGCCGGTGCGTGCAAGCTCGCCGCAACGGCGAAAGTGTGGCGACCTCGGTCGTCAGGCCGCGGCCAGTCGGCGATGCTGCAGGAGTTTGTGCAGACCGGCCCAGAGTTCGTCGTCGCTCATGACGAGGTATACCAGCGGGCATTCCTCGGGCCGGTCGTGTTCAGCTGGCTTGGCCGGCAAGGCTCGGTGGGCAGCGGGCACCCGCCATTCAGGCGCAGCAGGCTATCGGTCCTGGCTCCTGCAACCGCTTCCGGCTCCGGGTGTGTGTGCTTGGGGCCCCGCTGGTGCGTAGCGTCCGGAGTTCCGCGGCGGGCGGCGTTCGGACCGCGATCCCGGGGCGGGCGGGTCGATCATGGGGCATGTGCGCGCTGCGACCTGGTGATGGCTGGTACGGGGGATGGTCTGAGCAGTTATCGTTCCGCGGCGTTGGGTCGGCGTGAGGGGCTTGCCTCGACCGCAACGATTTCATGGAGCCATGCGTCCTCGGGGCGCCCGTATTGCTCGAAGTGCCGGCGGCGGATGGCGTCAACGGCGCCGTTGTGCGGAAACCGGGTAGCGTCGAATGTCACCACCGTGGCCGGTCCGGAATCCAGCCAGGCTGACGGGTCAAGCCCGAACGTCGCCATCGCGGCGAACACCCCGTCTCCGCTGCTGTCAACGAGCGGGAACTCGTCCTCGCTCGCCAGCGGATCGCCGATCGACATGCCGAGAGTCAAACTCGCATACGACATGAAGGCATGCCGAAGCAGTTCGCCGTCACGGGCCACCGTGAGCCAATACGAGCCGGAGACCGTTTCTGCGCCGGCACCGACAACCGTGCCCAGTACGTCCGACATCGCGATGATCATGTCAGCGTTCGTGGACAGCATCATCGACGTGTCAACCAGGAACGCCCTGCCGTCGCCCCCGCCGAGCAACAGGTCGAACCGGCCGGGATCGATGTCGGCGTCAGCGACCCGTTCCACCAGGGCACCCGCGACGAACGCGCCCGCATGCCGTGACAGCTCCAGCAGCAGGGCGTCGGGTTCGACAGCGGCGACGAGATAACCACAGTGCAAGCCCATACGGCGGGACTTTAGTGGTGTGGTGGCGTCTGCGCCGTCCCAGGACACGACTCGCTGGTCCCGTTCGTCGAGGGAGATCGATCATCAACCTCAACCCTGGGTCACGGTGATCCCACCGAACCCAGGACGCGCCTATCCCTGGGAGGAACTGGATCTGTTCGTATCAGCCACCAGCCCATCGCGCCGTACCCACCCGTCGGGATCGTCGAACCAGCCGGATTCTTCGTCAAGACGACGCGGGTGGATCGGCGAACGGCTGCCAGCGAATCACAGCGCTCCCGCAGCGGCTACTTATTTACTGGATCTACGACCGCAGCCCGGCCAGGCTTGGTCGAGGTGATCGGTGGGGTCGCTCGCATTCAGCGGCTGCCCAGGTCCGGTAGTCGTCTGAAGACTGGGTTCCGCTACTCAACGCGACCCGAGGCCGGATGGCCAGCAGATCAAGCCGACCGCCGTTCTGATAGCGACCGCATCGCGCGATAGCGCCGACGAGGCGCTCACACAACGCGGCAAGCAGCTTCCGTTTCCGCGCCCCGCGACCAGCTGCACCCGCTCAGCCCCCTATGGCCGTGACGTGGTTGGCGCAGATTGCGCGGGGGTGCGGGTGGAGGCGAAGCCTCCCCCGCCGCGAGCCTGCGAGCCAGCAAATAGAGAGCAGGCCGGGGCGCCATTGCCCCGGCCTGCTCCGATGCTCACCGGGGACTCGAAACCCGGTGAACTAGTACCGTTCCGCTCACGTCATCGGGAGTCGGAGCCGGTGGTTTCGATCGCGGCGCGGCCGGCCTCCAGGCGGGCGACCGGGACGCGGAACGGTGAGCAGGACACGTAGTCCAGGCCCACCTCGTGGAAGAAGTGCACGGAGTCGGGGTCGCCGCCGTGTTCGCCGCAGACGCCGAAGTGCAGGTCGGGGCGCGCCGCCCGGCCTTCGTCGACCGCGATGCGGACGAGCCGGCCCACCCCGTCACGGTCGATGGACTCGAAGGGTGACACGCCGAAGATGCCGAGTTCGAGGTACCGCCAAAAGAATGCACCTTCGACGTCGTCGCGGGAGAACCCCCAGCCCATCTGGGTGAGGTCGTTGGTGCCGAACGAGAAGAAGTCGGCCGCCTGGGCGATGTCGCCGGCGGTGAGCGCGGCCCGGGGCACTTCGATCATGGTGCCGATCTTCACGTCGACGGCGAACTCGCGGATGATTTTCTCCGCTTCGGCGCGGATGGTCTCCAGCTCCTGCACGGCGCCGACGAGCGGGACCATGATCTCCGGGTGGGAGTCGGGCACGGCGGCGGCCGCCTCTACGATGGCGCGCACCTGCATGGCGAACAGGCCGGGGATGACCAGGCCCAGGCGTACGCCGCGCAGGCCGAGCATGGGGTTGGCCTCGTGCATGCGGCGCACGGCGTCGAGCAGATCGCGATCGCGCCCCGGGTCCTCACCGCGCTCCTCGGCGACGGCGACCTTCACCGCCAGCTGCTCCAATGGTGGGAGGAACTCGTGCAGCGGCGGGTCGATCAGCCGGACGGTCACCGGCAGCCCGGCCATCTCGCGGAACAGGTCGACAAAGTCGTCGCGCTGCAGCGGCAGCAGTTCGGCCAGGGCGGCCTCGCGCTTCGCGGGGTCGCTCTGGGCCAGGATCAGCCGCTCGACCAGGGCCCGGCGCGGCCCGAGGAACATGTGCTCGGTGCGGCACAGGCCGACGCCCTGCGCGCCGAAACGCCTCGCCCGGGCCGCGTCCTCGCCGGTGTCGGCGTTGGTGCGGACCTTCAGCCGGCGCCGCTCGTCGGCGTGGGTGAGGATGCGGTGGACCGCGGAGACGAGCGCGTCGGCCTGCGGGTCGAGCGTGCCTTCGAAGTACTGCACGACGGGCGACGGCTGCACGGGGACTTCCCCGAGGTACACCCGGCCGGTCGTGCCGTCGACGGAGATGACGTCGCCCTCGGAGATCACGTGGCCGTCCACACTGAACTGTCCCTTGTGGAGGTTCACGTCGAGCTCGTCGGCCCCGCACACGCACGTCTTGCCCATGCCGCGGGCGACGACGGCGGCGTGTGAGGTCTTGCCGCCGCGGCTGGTCAGGATGCCCTGGGCGGCGATCATGCCGGGCAGGTCGTCGGGGTTGGTCTCCCGGCGCACCAGGATGACGGCCTCGCCCTCCTTGGCCATGGCCACCGCGTGGGCGGCGTCGAACACCGCCTTGCCGACGGCCGCGCCCGGTGACGCGCCGACTCCGCGGGTGAGCTGCTCGGGCGCGCCGGCCAGGTCGAATGTCGGGAACATCAGCTGCGCCAGCTGCGCGCCGCTGACCCGGTGCACGGCCTCGTCGAGGTCGATGACGCCCTCGTCGACCAGGTGGGTGGCGATCACGAACGCGGCGGCGGCGGTGCGCTTGCCGACGCGGGTCTGCAGCATCCAGAGTTTGCCGCGCTCGATGGTGAACTCGATGTCGCACAGGTCCTTGTAGTGCTCCTCGAGCCTAGCCATGATCGACATCAGCTCGTCGTAGCTGGCCTGGTCGCGCTGCTCCAAGGCCTGCAGCGGCATCGTGTTGCGGATGCCGGCCACGACGTCCTCGCCCTGGGCGTTGGCCAGGTAGTCGCCGTAGACCCCGCGCTCGCCGGTGGCCGGGTCGCGGGTGAACGCCACCCCGGTCCCGGAGTCGGCGCCCAGATTGCCGAACACCATGGCCACCACATTCACCGCGGTGCCCAGGCTCGACGGGATGCGCTCCTGGCGCCGGTACAGCACGGCGCGGTCGGCGTTCCACGACCGGAAGACGGATTTGATGGTTTCCGCCAGCTGCTCGCGCGGATCCTGGGGAAAGTCCTGCCCGGTGTGCTCGCGGAAGATCCGCTTGTAGTCGCCGACCAGTTCCTTGAGATGTGCTGCTTGAAGACCTACATCGTCGGGGGTACCGGCGCGAAGCTTGGCATCGTCCAAAGCGTGCTCGAACTCGCTGCCCGGCACGTCGCACACGGTCTTGCCGAACATCTGGATGAGGCGGCGGTAGGAGTCCCACGCGAAGCGCTCATCCCCACCGGCCTGCGCGGCGAGCCCGGCCACGCTGGCATCGGTGAGCCCGACATTGAGCACCGTCTCCATCATGCCCGGCATCGAGAACTTGGCGCCCGAGCGCACCGAGACCAGCAAGGGGTCTTCGGCGTCGCCGAGGCGCCGGCCCATCTTCTGCTCGAGGGCGGCGAGGTGCTCCGAGATCTCGTCCTGGCCCGGCACGTCGCCGGTGTCGAGAAACGCGCGGCAGGCATCGGTCGTGATCGTGAAGCCCGGCGGCACCGGCAGCCCGAGGTTGGTCATCTCCGCCAGGTTGGCGCCCTTGCCACCGAGCAGGTCCTTCAGGTCGCGGTTGCCCTCTTCGAAGTCGTACACGAACTTGCGCACTACGCCTCCATACCCACTGAGCCCTCGTTTAGGTCCTGGGTGTGCCGGACACCGTAAGGCGCTTTCGAGTGGCATCGCCATGCCCGGTGACAAGTCGCACAGGAAACGGCACGAGGTGCGATTTTCAATGCATTTGGGAGCGGTACCACGAGCACGAATGCGCATTCCCGAGCAGAGAGCGCTCTCACTGGCCGCGCCTTTGGTCATGAGACGATGAGGGGGTGACATTGCAGCTCGGACCCCACGTCGTCGACCCGCCCGTAGTGCTCGCCCCGATGGCCGGCATCACCAACGTGGCGTTCCGGAGACTGTGCCGGGAACAGGGCGCCGGCCTCTACGTCTGCGAAATGATCACCACCCGAGCCCTGGTCGAGCGCAACCCGAAGACCATGTCGATGATCCAGTTCGGCTCCGACGAACGCCCCCGCAGCCTTCAGCTCTACGGCGTCGACCCGGCCACCATCCGCAAGGCCGTCGAGATGATCGTCGAGCAGGACCTGGCCGACCACATCGACATGAACTTCGGCTGCTCGGTCCCCAAAGTCACGCGCCGCGGCGGCGGCTCCGCGCTCCCCTGGAAGCGCGGCCTGTTCGCCTCCATCGTGAACGCCGCGGTGAGCGCCGCCGCCCCCGCCGGCATCCCGGTCACGATCAAGATGCGCATCGGCATCGACGACGACCACCAGACCATGCTCGACGCGGGCAAGATCGCCCAGGACGCCGGCGTGGCCTGGGTCGCCCTGCACGCCCGCACCGCCGCCCAGCGCTACTCCGGCGAGGCCGACTGGTCCAAGATCACTGCGCTCAAGTCCGCACTGGACATCCCGGTCCTGGGCAACGGCGACATCTGGGAGGCCGAAGACGCCCTGCGCATGATGTCCGAAACCGGCTGCGACGGCGTCGTCATCGGCCGCGGCTGCCTGGGCCGCCCCTGGCTCTTCGCCGACCTGGCCGCCGCCTTCGCCGGCTCCACCACCCGCGCCCTGCCCACCCAGGGCGAGGTCGCCGCCCTGATGCACCGCCACGCCACCCTCCTGGTGGAGTGGTGGGGCCGGGAAAAGGAGGGCGTGACCGACTTCCGCAAGCACGTGGCGTGGTATCTGAAGGGCTTCCCAGCCGGCGGCGAACTCCGAGCCGCCATGGCCACCTCGTCCACCCTGGACGAACTGGCCCACCTCCTGGCCCAGCTCGACCCCGACGTCCCATTCCCCCGCGAAATCCTGGGCCAGCCACGGGGCCGCACCGGCACCCCCGCCCGCGTCATCCTCCCCGACGGCTGGCTCAACGACCGCGACACCGACGAAGTCCCCGAAGGCGCCGAACTCGACGACTCCGGCGGCTGATCCGGATAGCCTGCTGTCTATGGGGATGCGGGGTGTGATGTTCGATGCCGGTGGGGTGTTGTTCGGGCCCATCGGCGGGCGGTGGAATCCGCGATTCGACTTCGAGCGCATTGTGGCGCGGCACTATCCGGGAGTCGGATCGTTTGCCGCGGCTATCGCCGTTGGGCAGCGGTTTCTGGACAAGTCGTCGACCACGCCGCCGCGGGGTGAGTATCACCGGGTGATGCTTGACGTTCTCGGGGTGGAGCCGTCGGCGTCGTTGTTGGCGGAGTTGGACGCGCCGCTTGCCGAGCCCGTTGTCGAGGTCTACCCGGATGTGCGGCCCGCGCTCGAACGGCTGCGGCTCGGCGGGGTTCGGATGTCGGTGGTTTCCGACTCCTGGGCCGGGCTGGTGACGCTGCTCGAATCGCTCGATCTCGCCGGATACTTCGATGGGTTCGCGATCTCCGAGGTGCTCGGGTGCAACAAGCCCGACCCGCGCATGTACGCCGAAGGACAGCGGCTGCTCGGCCTTCCCGCGGACGAGTGCCTGTTCATCGACGACGATCCGCTGCTCGTGCAGGCGGCCCGGGAGCTCGGGCACCAAGGGTTGACGCTCGATCGGGGTGCGTCATTGTCGTCGGAGGGCGTTATCGCGAGTCTGGATGCGCTAGCCGTTCCATGAGTGATCGGTCGGGTGGGGCGGCGGTCAGGTCGTCGGGCCACTCGGCGATCTGCGCGGCCGCCCACTCGGACCAGCGGCGGACCGCGTCGGCCTGGTCGCAGTTGAACCGGCCGATGAGGGTGAGGATCGGCGTTCGCTCCGGGAACTCGCCCAGGCCCGCGAGGTACCGTCGCGCGAACATGGCGTTTCGGACGAGCTCGGCCTCCGCCCATTCGCGTAGGCCGTTCACCTGGGCCACGAGATCGGCCTTGGTTCCGTGTTCGGCGAAGAAGACCTTGAGCATCTGCTCGGACTCGAAGACCGGAGTCTCGCCGGGCTCGGAAAGCCATGCAGCGAGGGCTCCGCGGCCCGCCTCCGTGATCGCGTAGACGGTCTTCGGGCGTTTGCCGGTCCGGCCCGGTGCGCCCACGGCCAGGCCCAGCCCGACCAGCTTCTTCGGCTCCTCGAACAGTTTGCTGCGCGACCGCAGCCAGTAGTTGCCGCCCGCGCTGATCTGCCTCGCCAGCTCGTAGGTGGTCCAGGGCTTGATCGCGAGGAGGCCGAGGACGGCGTACGAGGTGGTTGTCAGCTTCTGGACGGCCGCCAACTCTATGGTCCCTTCTGGACTATCGTTACTCCCATGGGGACTATATCGCAGCGCCGGCCGGTCCTGGTGATCGGTGCCGGCCCGGCCGGGCTGACCGCGGCGATCGCGCTCGCGCGGCTCGGCGTGCGCGTGCTCGTCGTCGACAAGCGGCCAGCGCCGTCCGATCTGCCCCGGGCCACGGTCCTGAGCACGCGGACGATGGAGATCATGCGCGACTGGGCGCTGGACCGGGCGCTGCTGGCCGGCGGCAACGACGTCGAGTGGCAGATGTGGGCGGCGCCGAGCCTGGCCCGGGCCGCGGAGGGGCGCCCGCTGCCGGTCGGGTACCCCACGAAAGCGCAGGCCGCGGCCGTCAGTCCGAGCGCACCGGCCTGCGTGCCCCAGGATCATCTCGAACGCGTCCTCGAATCGCACCTGCGCACCCTGCCCGCGGCGACGATCGTCCGGGGCCGGGCCGCCGGCCCGGCGGACGTCGAGGGGGCGCAGTACGTGATCGCCGCCGACGGCGCCCGCAGCGCCACCCGCGCGGCCCTCGGGATCTCCGCGCCCGGCACCGACGACATCATGGACGGCACGAACGCACTGTTCCGCGACCCGCTGCTGTGGCGGCTGGCCGGGCCGCACCGCTACGGCATCTACTGGACGGTCGAGGCCGGGGGCATCCTGCTGCCCTCAGGATCGGGCGACCGGTGGCACTATGGCGTCACACCGGCAGTACCCCCGGATCGCCTTCCGTCTTTGATCGAACGTGCCGTCGGAGTGCCCGGGTTCGCGCCCCGCCTGGAACGGGTCGGGACGTTCACCTCGTCGGCCCGGCTGGCCGAGCGGTATCGCGAAGGGAACACGTTCCTCGTCGGCGACGCCGCTCACCAGATCACGCCGCGGGGCGGGACCGGGCTCAACACGGCGCTGTATGACGGCTATGACCTGGGCTGGAAGCTCGCGTGGGTGCTGCGCGGCTGGGCTTCGGCCGACCTGCTGGACACCTACGAGGCCGAGCGGCGGCCGGTCGCCGCGCACAACGTGGCCCGGTCCGCCGATCCGCGGGGCTCCAACCGCACCGTCGAGGAGGAGCTGCACATCGACCTCGGCGGCCGGGTGCTTGACGGCCGGCCGGGGTGGCCCGATGGCGTGCCCCTGGCGCTACGCGGCCTTCCGGAGTGGGTCGCCGGTCCGGGCCTGGCCCTGGATCAGGCGCAGGCGGGCCGGGGCCGGGGCTGACGGCTCCTCGACCACGTCCAGTGCGGCCGGGCGGCGCCACTGCCACGGTGACCCGCGGCGGCCGGCGGGGGGACGGCCGGGGTCGAGGGCCGGGCGGGACAGGGCGAGGACGATGCCGTAGCCGGCCAGCACGAAGCCGTGGCTGATCAGGCGGGTCGTCTCGACCGTGCCGTTGAGCAGGTCGCTGGTGCTGAGCAGGGCGAGCAGCGCCACGAACGCGGTGAGCATCGGCAGGGCGCCGGCCGGGGTGGCGCGGCGGGTGGCGATCCAGGCGAAGCCGGCGCCGATGGCCACGTTCCACGCGGCCGACTCGTGGAAGACGTGGCCGGAGCCGTGCAGGTGGTTGGTGCTGGCGGCGGTCGCGGCCTGCGCGATGCCGAGCATGAACTGGGCCAGCCCGAACAGGCCGAGCAGCACGCGCAGCACGAGCACCAGGCGGCGGGGCGGCCGCTGCTTGGTGAAGCCCTTGACCAGGGCCGAGACCGGAGGCGGGGTGCCGGGGATCGGCTGCAGGCGCACGAGCCGGGTCACGGCCAGCGCGTCCTGCTCCCACTTGCGGCAGGCCGGGCACGACGACAGGTGGGCGTCGGTCAGCGCCGGATCGATCGGTTGGTCCTCGCCGTCGAGCCGGGCCGACAACGCCTCGCGGTACCGCTCACACTCCACGCTTGGATTGTCGCCGCGCAGGCCCCCGAAGTTCCACTCAGGTTTCCCGCAACGCGGTCGTCCACAGGTGCAGCAGCGTGTCGACCAGGACTTTCCGGTCGTCGAACGGTGGCACCCGGCTCGCCGCCAGGTAGTAGAGCCGCTCCCCCAGCCAGGTCAGCGACGCGGCCAGCGCGGGAAGGTCGACACCGGGGAGCCGATCGGCGAGCGGCGTGATCCGGGCCAGCGTGGCCTGCGTGAACGTGTCCATCTGGGCCAGCCACAGGGCGCGCAGCTGCAGGTCGGAGCCCCAGCTCTCCACGATGGCCCGCAGCACACCGGCGTTGGCGAGCCACAGGCCGGCACCGGCGTCGATGCCCCGGCGCAGCGCTTCGCGGGGGTCGATGGTGCCGGACACCCACGGCTCGGCGGCGTCGTGGCCCTGGCCGACCGCCCGCCGGACGAGCTCGGCCAGGGCGGCCTGCTTGCCGGGGAAGTAGAAGTAGAAGCTCGCGCGGGAGACGCCGGCGGCGGCGATGATCTCGGCGACGCTGAGCGAGTCGAAGGTGCGCTGATCGAGCAGGGCACGCAGTGCGTCGAGGATGCGGTCGCGCAGGTCGGCGCTCATCGGCACGTCGCGGCGGGCGGTCACAGGAGACACAGTACCTGGACACTTTGCCTGGACAACCAGCCTGGACACTTTGACCAGACAGCTTGTATGGTCGTCCCATGACACAGATCGCCGTCCATCTCGTGGTGGACGATCCGGCCGCGGCCGCCACCTGGTATGCCGAGACACTGGGCGCCCGCGAGACCGGCCGCTTCGCCCAGCCCGACGGCACGCTGCTCGCCGTGCAGATGCTCCTGGGCGACACCGAGCTCGCCGTCGCCGGCGAGATGCCGGAGTCCGGCCTGCGCACCCCGGCGTCGCTGTGCGGCTCCCCCGCCGCATTCCACGTGGCCGTCGACGACGTGGACGCGGCCTGGAGCCGGGCCCTCTCGCGGGGCGCGACGGCCTTCAAGGCGCCGTACGACGCCCCGTGGGGACAGCGCACCGCCCAGTTCCTCGACCCGTCCGGCCACCGCTGGGCGATCAACCGGGCGATCGCATGAGGTACCGCACCTTCGGCCGCACCGGCCTGCGCGTCTCCGAGCTCGTCCTGGGCGCCATGACCTTCGGCGAGCAGGGCGGGGTCGGCGCCCCGATCGAAGAGTGCCGCAAGATCCTCGACGCGTACGCGGACGCCGGCGGCAACATGATCGACACCGCGATCAACTACCGCGGCGGGGCCAGCGAGGAGATCGTCGGCGCGCTCCTCGAAGGCCGGCGCGACCGGTTCGTGGTCTCGACGAAGTACACCGTCACCCGCGACGCCGACGACCCCAACGGCGGCGGCAACCACCGCCGCAACCTGCGCCTGTCGCTGGAGACGAGCCTGCGCCGGCTCCGCACCGACCGGATCGACGTCTACTGGGTCCACATCTGGGACCGGCACACGCCGATCGAGGAGACGATGCGCGCCCTGGACGACGCCGTTTCGAAGGGCCAGATTTTGTACTGCGGCATCTCCGACACGCCCGCCTGGCTCGTCTCCCGCGCGAACACTCTGGCGCAGTGGCGCGGCTGGACCGAGTTCGCCGGCCTGCAGGTCCCATACAGCCTGGTCAACCGCGATGCGGAGCGCGAGCTGCTGCCGATGGCCGCGGAGTTTGGCATGGCGGTGACCGCTTGGAGCCCGCTCGGCGGCGGCATGCTCACCGGCAAATACGAAATGTCGGAAACGGGACGGCTAAACGGCGCGAACATCAGCGCTGCGGATCGCGCGGTAGCGCGGGCCGTCAAGGCCGCCGCCGACGAGCTCGGCGCGACCCCGGCTCAGGTCGCCTTGGCGTGGGTCCGGCAGAAGGGCGCACTCCCGATGCTTGGCGCGCGAACGGAAGCGCAGATTCGCGACAATTTGGATAGCCTGGGCATCGAGCTGTCGTCCGAAATGTCGCGAAACCTGGAGGCAGTCACGGCGTTCAAAGCCGGCTTCCCCACCGACTTCATCAACGAGACCAGCCAGTGGGTGCTCGGCAAAGCCGCCCTCGAGAGCGACCGGCAATAGGCGCCCGGCTCGGTCTCGGCCTTTTGTCGGTCACTCCTGGTTCGCGGCAATCACCACGATCTCGATCCGGAACTCGGGCCGAACCAGCCCGGCCATGTGCAGCCACCGCGTCGGGCTGGTGACGAGCGTGGCGTGGGCGAAGCGGGCGTTCGGCGGGGCCATCCCGGCCGGTGAGATCGCCTCGTGCATGGCTAGCCCTCCACTCTCCGCAGCAGATACGTGTCCATGATCCATCCCTTGCGCTCCCGCGCCGCGGCCCGGACCGACTCGATCTCGTCGATGACGTCGTCGAGCCGGCCGCTGACGAGGATCTCGTCGGGGGTCCCGAGGTATGCGCCCCAGTAGATGTCGACGGGCTCGGTGCGGTACCGGCGGCAGGCAAGCGACGCATCGAGCATCACCACGACGTCGTCGGCCCCGTCCGGCCACCCGGCGGCCAGTCGCCGCCCGGTCGTGATGAGCACGGCCCCGGCGACCCGGTTCAGGGTGATCTTGTGCCGCGCGGTCAGGATCTGCACCGAGCTGATCCCGGGAATCACCTCAAACGGCACAACGTCTTGAAGAATCCGGATCGTCCCGTCGTACAGCGCCGGGTCGCCCCAGGCCAGAATGCCCCCGACCCCGTCCGGCCCCAGCTCCCGCTCGATCGCCGCGGCCAGGAGCCGGGACCGCTCATCGCGCCAGTCCTCCACGGCCCCGACGTAGTCGGCGGCGGCTCGGTCCCGCGGCGGATCGGCGATCACGACCGTCCGCGAATCGGGCCGCCGCACATACCGCGCGACCAGCGCCTGCCGCGCCACCGTGAGGTCGGCGACCGAAGCCTTGTCCAGCACGAAGAACACGTCGACGGCGTTCATCGCGTTGATCGCCTGCACGGTCACCTGCTCCGGATCCCCGGCCCCGACCCCGATGATCAACACTTTGCGCATTCGGCCATCGTAGAGGCCACGCCGGATACGCCCGCTTCGCGGCCGTGGCGGCGCACCCGCACATCACGCCGGATAGGAACGGGTCTCGGCCGCCTTCACCGCCGCCCACACCTCGCGCCCCGCCGTCAGCTCCAGATGCGCGGCCGCCGCGGGCGTCACGTCAGCCGCCGCCGGCAGCGCCCCGGCGAGCTGAATCCGCAGATTGTCCCCGTGCCGCTGCATCCCCGCGATCGTCGCCGGCCAGGCGTTACGCGGGCTCCCGTCCGGCCGGGAAGCGTGCAGTGCCACGGCCGACGGCGGAAAGGCCACGAACGCGTCCCCGTCCAGCGCATCGGCCGCGGTCAGCACCACCCCGCCGACGTCGACAGCATGCCCGGACGCCCGCCCACGGTACAAATTCAGCCCCACCAGCCGCGCCACGTACTCCGTCCGCGGCCGCGCCGTGATCTCCGCCCCGTCCCCCTCCTGCACAACGGCCCCGCCCTCCAGGATCACGAGCCGGTCGGCCAGGACCAGAGCGTCGAGCGGATCATGGGTGACCAGCAGCGTCGCCCCCGGATGATCCGCCAGATGCCGCTGCAGTTCGGCCCGCGTGTCGGCCCGGGTGCCCGCGTCGAGCGCCGCGAGCGGTTCATCAAGCAAAAGCAGCGTCGGGTGTACTGCCAGTGCCCGCGCCAACGCCACCCGCTGTGCCTGCCCGCCAGAGAGCTGCCGCGGCTTGCGCTCGGCGAACTCCGTCAACCCGACCCGCCCCAGCCACGCCGCCGCCTCGGCCCGGGCCGTCTTGCGGTCCCGCCCGTGCCGCCGCGGCCCGAACGCCACATTGTCCAGCGCGCTCAGGTGCGGAAACAGCAGGTACTCCTGGAACACGACGCCGATCGGCCGCCGCTCCGGCGCCACCCACACCCGCCGCGCGGGCCGATCGAGATCCTCACCTCCCACCGCGATGTGCCCGTCGGTCAGCGAGGTGAGCCCGGACAGCGCCCGCAACGCCGTGGTCTTCCCCGCACCATTGGGCCCCAGCAGCGCCACAACCTCCCCGGCCGCGATCCGCAGCGCCGCATCCAGTCGAAACGCCCCCCGCTCGACAACAATCCGCGCGTCCAAAAACGTCTCGGCGCTCATGCGGTGATCCACTTGTCGCGCAGCGAGGCCAGGATCGCGACGGAGACGGCGAGCAGCATCAGGCTCAGCACGATCGCGGCCTGCAGGTCGGTCTCCAGCGCGAGGTACACCTCGAGCGGCATCGTCCGGGTCCGGCCCGGAAAACTCCCGGCGAACGTGATCGTCGCACCGAACTCGCCCAGCGCCCGGGCCCAGCACAGCACGCCCCCGGCCGCGATACCGGGCGCCACCAGCGGCAGCGTCACGTGGGTGAACGTGGTCCAGCGCCCGGCTCCGAGGGTCGCCGCGGCCTCTTCGTATCTGGCGTCCGCCCCGCGCAGCGCCCCTTCGACGGCGATGATGAGGAACGGCATGGCCACGAACGCCTCGGCCAGCACGACGGCGCTGGTCGTGAACGGCAGCGTGATCCCGAAGGTGCTGTCCAGCCATTGCCCGACGATCCCCCGTCGCCCGAATACGAGCAGCAGCGCCACGCCTCCCACGACGGGCGGCAACACCAGCGGCACCGTCACGAGGGCCCGCACCACCCGCCGCCCCGGGAACTCGACGCGGGCGAGCAGCCAAGCTAGCGGTACCCCCAGAAGCAGGCACAAAAGAGTGGCCAGCGTCGCACTCTGCAGCGACAGCCGCAGCGCCGTCAGCACCCCCGGCTGCATGATCCGCTCGGGCAGCGTCGTCCACGGCGCCCGGATCAGCAGCCCGGCCAGGGGCAGCACCAGAAAGATCAGCCCGAGCCCGGCCGGCACCAGCAACGCTACTGGCACCCGCCGGGCGTGCTCACGCCTTGCCCGCACGCTTGGTCGCCTACGGTGCTTGGAATCCGGCGTCGGCGAGGACGCCCTTGCCCTTGTCGGACAGCACGTAGGCGACGAAGGCCTTGGCGCCCGCGGCGTTGGGAGCGTTCTTCAGCACCACGATCGGGTAGCTGTTGATCGCGCCGGCCGACTCCGGAAACTCGACGTCGTCGACGTCACGGGCCGCGGCGTGGGCGTCGGTGCGGTAGACCAGCGCGGCGTCGACCTCACCCAGCGTGAGCTTCGACAGGGCCGCCTTCACGTCCTGCTCGAGGGTCACCGGGGTGAGCTTGACGTTGGCCGCGGTCAGCGCCGTCTTCGCGGCCGCGCCGCACGGCACCTGCTCCGCGCACAGGGCGACCTTGATGCCGGGCTTGGCCAGGTCGGCCAGGCCCTTGATGCCCTTCGGGTTGCCGGGCGCCACGGCGATCACGAGCTGGTTCTTCGCGAACGTGGTCGGCTCGCCGGACGCGTTGCCGGCATCGGTGACGGTCTTCATGTTGGCCGGGGCCGCGGAGGCGAACACGTCCGCGGGCGCGCCCTGGTTGATCTGGGTCGCCAGGGCCGAACTGCCGGCGTAGTTGAAGGTGACCTTGCTGCCCGGATTCGCCGCCTCGAACGCCTGCCCGATCTTGGTGAACGACTCGGTCAGCGACGCCGCGGCGAACACGTTGACCGTGCCGGTGACACCGGTGCCCGCACCCGACGACGCCGCGGCGGGCGGGTTGGCACTGTTCGCGCCGCTGTCGTCACTGCAGCCGGCCAGCCCGGTCAGTCCGAGTGCGACGGCCACAAGCCCGGCCAAGACGGTGCGCCTCATGCGTGACTCCTCCCTTTGTCCACACGCTCCACCACGACGGTGGTCGACTTGATCACGGCGACGGCGAGGGACCCGACCCGCAGGTCGAGTTCGTCGGCGGCCTCACGGCTCATGAGGGACACGACCCGGAACGGCCCAGCCTGGATGTCGACCTGCGCCATGACGGTGTCCTTGACCACGGCGGTGACGATGCCGCGCATCCGGTTGCGCGCCGACGAGCCCTCGGCCCCCGCGTCCGCCTCGGCCGCCTGCGACCGCGCGAACGCGGCCAGGTCGACGCCGTCGATCACGCGGTGCCCGTGCTCGTCGCGCCCGGCCGCGAGCCGCCCGCCGTCCACCCACCGCCGGAGCGTGTCGACGCTGACACCGAGCAACTCGGCCGCCTCGCCGATCCGGAACGTGGTCATGGGGCACAGCCTATATGTTGCAGATGCGAGGCTGAATCGGTCTTCGAGCTGGCATCTGCCCCAGCAAGAGGAGCCAGGGCATGATGGACGGTATGGACGAGCGATGGTCGGAGGTCCTCCATCTCCTGGCCGCGGCGGTGCCCCCGGGCCCGGCCACGGTGCTGGTCGACGGCACGGACGCCGAAGTCGCCAAGGCTACGGCCGCCCGCCTGGCCGAGACACTCCGCGCGACCAACCCGGCCGTCACACAGCACGACACCACGCTCAACGTCGCCGGCGGCGGTGAAAACATCATCATCTGGCTCCGCACGTCCCGGACCCACCATGCCGACGAGGCCACCCGCGGCGACCGCGCCGACATCGTGGTGGACCTGCACGACCGCGCCTGGCCGGACCCTGCGCCCGGGCGTCAGACCGGCGCGAGAAGTTTGCGCTCCAACAGGAAGTCGCGGACCTTCCGCTCCTCCGGCTCCGGCAGCAGCGTGAACGGCAAAACCAGCACCCCGGTGCCATTGACGACCACGACCCAGAACTCGCCGTTGTCCTCGACGCGCTCGACGGCGGACCACTCGTAGCCGTTACGCAGGCTCCGGGTGAAGACGCGGACGCCGCTGTCGGTGATCTCGTAGGTCGCCGTCTCCGCGAAGACCCCGGTCCTGGCCTTGGCCGCGGCCCGGGTCAGCACCCACGGGCCGACGAGGATGATCACGCCGGGGGTCAGGAGGACGCCGGCGCCGATGGGGATGCCCAGGATGAGTGCGCTGAGGCCGGCTACCGAGAGGCCGCCGCCGACCAGGTTCCAGGAGCGCAGGCTGCCCCGCATGCGAGCCCGGAGCGACCGGCGGGTCCGGTTGCGGTCGGGCTGGACCGTCAGCGTGATGAGCATCAGTCCCCGTTCATCGATTGCTGCCGTAGGGTACGCCATTCGCACGACGCGGCGGGACGGGCCCCGGCGACGAACCGGACAAGCTGGAGCGACGAATCCGTGACCGGAAAAAATCCATACTGAGGGCATGAAGCTTCGCAGTGACCAGCGTGCCGACGCCTGGGAGCGGCGTACCGCGGGGGCGTTGACGGCGCTCGCGGTGGTGTTCCTGGTGGCCTACGCGGTGCCGATTCTGCGGCCGGGGCTGGGCCGGAGCTGGCATGACGCGCTCGAGATCGTGACCGTCGCCATCTGGGGGCTGTTCGTCGGCGACTACGTGGTCCGGTTCCTGCTGCACGTGCGGCGGTGGGAGTTCGTCCGCGGGCATTTGTTCGATTTGGCGGTACTGCTCCTGCCCGCGCTCAGGCCATTGCGCGTCCTCCGGCTGTTCACGGCGGTGCTGGTGCTGACCCGCCGGACGGAGGCGTGGGCGCGGGGCCGGCTCGCCCTGTACGTGGGCGCCACCAGTGTCCTGCTGATCTTCGTGGCCGCGCTGGCCGTCCTCGACGCGGAGCGGGCCAGCCCGGACGCCAACATCACCAGCTACAGCGAGGCCCTGTGGTGGGCCTGCGTGACGATCACGACGGTCGGCTACGGCGACCACTTCCCGGTCACGACCGACGGCCGGCTCGTCGCGATCGGCCTCATGATGGGCGGCATCGGCCTCATCGGTTTCGTGACCGGCTCCCTGGCCACGTGGATCGTCGACCGGATCGCTGTCAAGGACGACAACAAGCAGGACGCTACAAAGAGTGACATCGCATTGGTACTGGCTGAAGTCCAAGCCCTACGCGCCGAAGTAGCCGACCTGAAAGCTCAAATCCCATCCGCAGTAGAGCCAACTGTCCCATGAGCCTCGCCGCCACCCCCCAACTCGAACCCGCTCACCTGCGTGCCTAGATCCCGTCCGCAGTAGAGCCAACCGTCCCATGAGCCTCGCCGCCGTCCATCAGCTCGAACCCGCTCACCTGCGTGCCTAGATCCCATCCGCAGTAGAGCCAACGGTCCCATGAGCCTCGCCGCCGTCCATCAGCTCGAACCCGCTCACCTGCGTGCCTAGATCCCATCCGCAGTAGAGCCAACAGTCCAGTAAACCCTGTTGTAATCCACCAGCTCCAAGTGCGAGCCGTTGTCCTGATACGTGGTGATGCCGCAGTTGGCCGGTGACTGGCCGGCCGGCCACTTCTGCGCCTGGGCGTAGGTCCAGCCCTCGAGCAGGAACCGGAAGCAGCGCAGCGTCCCGCCGTGCGTCACGATCATGATCTTCTGGCCGGCGTGGTCGCGGGACAGGGTGTTGAGGAACTCGTGGACGCGGCCGGTGACGTCGGCCAGGCTCTCGCCGCCGGGCGGGCGGGCCATGAAGCCGCCGAACGTCTGCCAATACTCGTTGAGCCACGGGAACGCGGCCTCAGCCTCGGCCGTCGTCATGTCGTAGGCGAAGCCGGGGTCCCGCTCGCGGATGAACAGGTCGGTCTTGACGTGCATCCGGGCCCGTTCCGCGGTGGTGTAGGCGGCCAGGACCCCCTCGGCGGTCTGCTCCGTCCGCACATATCCGCTGGTGAACACGTAGTCGAAGGCGCCGAACCGCTCCCGGACGGCGTGCCCGGTCTGCTCCGCCTGTTTGCGCCCGTCGGCGGTCAGCTCGATGAGGTGGTCGGGCACGCCGCGGACGATCTGCCGGGCGGCGTCGTCGGCGAAGTAGACGCTGCCCTTCTTGGCCTGGTTGCGCGCCGACTCGGCGTGCCGGACGAGGACGAGGAGGGCCGGGCGGGAGATGTCCACCTACGACTCGTACTGCTCTTGCGGCACCGGGATCAAGGTGACCTCCGACACTTCGATGAAGGGGATCGCCTCCCCGTTCACATCGTCTTGGATCTCGCGGCCGCTGTACTTGCCGATGACCCGCACCCACTGCTGGTCGGCCAGCCCGGCGGGCAGCTCCCCGTCGAGGGCCACTTTCACCGGCCGCGCGTCGGCCGCGCAGCAGCTGACCATCATCCGGGCGATCAGCCACTGATCCTGCGGCCCCTGCATCGCGAACCCGGTGAGCTGGATGCGCCGCTCCCCCAGTGACACGCCCTTGTCGAACACGGCCCGCGACGCGTAGTCGAGCATCGTGATGGCCAGCGGGTCCCCGGCCGGCAGCGGCGCGTATTCGGACCGGGCCGTGACCGCCGACCCGGACCGGCCGGCCGCGTAGGAGCCGAGCGCGGGCGGCGCGAACAGCAGCAGCCCCAGCACCGGCGCCAGCAGCAGCCAGGCGACCTTCGGCCCGGAGTGCGAGTGCCCGTGCCCGTCGTCGTGCTCAACAGAAGCATCGTCGTGCTCAGGAGAAGTAGACGAAGCCGATCCGCGCAACTCGTACCAGAGCGTGAAGAGACCGGCCAGGACGAGCAGAGCACCCGCGGTGACCAGGTAGGGCTGCAGCGACGCCTTGACGTAGTTCAGATACTGCCCGGTCAGCGAAACCCGCAGCACCGCCCCGCCGATGAGCAGGAGCACAACCGCCTGAGCCTGCTTATTCAAAGAACACCGGTCCCAGGATTGCCGAGACGAGGATCGCCATGACGAACGTGGCGGGGGCGAAGCGCAGCGCGAACCGGCGGCCGAAGATGCCGGCCTGCATCGCGAACAGCTTCAGGTCGATCATCGGCCCGACGACGAGGAACGCCAGCCGGGCGGTGAGCGAGAACTGGGTCAGCGACGCGGCCACGAACGCGTCGGCTTCGGAGCAGATCGACAGCAGTACCGCCAGCAGCCCCAACGTCACGATGGCGAGCACGGGGTTGGAGGCGACGTGCTCCAGCCAGGACTTGGGGACGACGACGCCGATGACCGCGGCCGACGCCGCCCCGATGACGAGGAACCCGCCGGCGTGCAGGACGTCGTGGCGGACGGAGGCCCAGAACGCCGGCCACTTCCCCATGCCGTCCAGGTGCGCCCGCGACGGCATCCGCAGCCAGCTGCCCTTGCCGAACGCCTGCCACAGCCAGCCCATCACGCTGGCCACGACGAGGCTGGTCACGGCCCGGGCGACGACCATCTGCGGCTGGCCCGGGAAGGCGACGGCGGTGGAGACCAGCACGACCGGGTTGACGGCCGGCGAGGAGAGCAGGAACGCGAAGGCGGCGGCCGGTGTGACGCCGCGGCGGACGAGAGCACCGGCGACGGGCACGGACGCGCACTCGCAGCCGGGCAGCACGACCCCGGCGATCGAGGCGGTCGGCACGGCCAGCGCGGGGTGCTTCGGCAGCGCCTTGGCGAAGAACGAGGCCGGCACGAACACGGCGATGATCGCGGAGAGCACGACCCCGAAGACGAGGAACGGGATCGCCTGGGTCAGCACCGACACGAACACGGTCAGCCAGGTCTGCAGCGCCGGCGTCGCGAGCGACCGGGTGATCGGCTCCCGTAGCAGCACGACGAGGACCAGCAGCACCGCGAGGACCTCGACGGACCCGGGCCGCCAGCGGCGCGCGGGCGCCTCCTCGGGGGCCGGCGCGCTGTGGTCCTCCTCGGTGACCGTCACGCGATGGAGGCTACCCCGTCAATCAGTACCGCCGGCATGAAGCACGAACGAACACTTCCGCCGGGCCGGGCGCCGATTGCGCGACCGACCCGGCGGAGCAGTGGCTCAGCAGCCCGGCAGACGCTCGATCAGGTAGGTCTCGACCTGGTCGATGGAGACCCGCTCCTGGCTCATCGTGTCGCGGTCGCGAACCGTGACCGCGTTGTCGGTGAGCGTGTCGAAGTCGACCGTCAGGCAGTAGGGCGTGCCGATCTCATCCTGGCGGCGGTAGCGCCGGCCGATGCCCTGGGCGTCGTCGAAGTCGACCGTCCAGCGCTTGCGCAGCTGGGCGGCGAGGTCGCGGGCCTTGGGCGACAGGTCGGCGTTGCGCGACAGCGGGAGCACGGCCGCCTTGACCGGGGCCAGCCGCTTGTCGAAGCGCATGACCGTGCGCTTGTCGACCGAGCCGCTGGTGTTGGGGGCCTCGTCCTCGTCGTAGGCCTCGAGCAGGAACGCCAGGACCGCGCGGGTCAGGCCGGCGGCGGGCTCGATGACATACGGGACCCAGCGCTCCTTCTTCTCCTGGTCGAAGTAGGACAGGTCGACGCCGGAGTGCTTGGAGTGCGTGGTGAGGTCGAAGTCGGTGCGGTTGGCGATGCCCTCGAGCTCGGAGAACTCCTGGCCACCGAAGCGGAACCGGTATTCGATGTCGACCGTGCGCTTCGAGTAGTGGGAGAGCTTCTCCTTCGGGTGCTCGAAGCGGCGCAGGTTGGCCTCGGAGATGCCGAGGTCGAGGTACCAGTTCCAGCGCTCCGTCAGCCAGTACTCGTGCCACTCCTCGTCACTGCCGGGCTCGACGAAGTACTCCATCTCCATCTGCTCGAACTCGCGCGTGCGGAAGATGAAGTTGCCCGGCGTGATCTCGTTGCGGAAGCTCTTGCCGACCTGCGCGATGCCGAACGGCGGCTTCTTGCGCGCGGCGCCGGCGACGTTGTTGAAGTTGACGAAGATGCCCTGTGCGGTCTCGGGCCGCAGGTAGTGCAGGCCCTCCTCGTTCTCCACGGCGCCCAGGTAGGTCTTCATGAGGCCGTTGAACATCCGGGGCTCGCTGAACGTGCCCTTGTTGCCGCAGTTGGGGCAGTTGATCTCGCCGAGCGCGAACGGCTTGCCGGGGTTCTTCTCGACGAACGCCTCTTCGAGGTGGTCGGCCCGAAACCGCTTGTGGCAGGAGGCGCACTCGGTCAGCGGGTCGACGAACGCGTCGATGTGGCCGGAGGCGGTCCAGACCTCCCGGGCGAGGATCACGGCCGAGTCGAGGCCGACGATGTCGTCGCGCTGCTGAACCATGCTCCGCCACCACTGCCGGCGGACGTTGTCCTTGAGCTCGACGCCCAGGGGGCCGTAGTCCCACGCCGAGCGCGTGCCGCCGTAGATCTCACTGGACGGGAAGACAAAGCCGCGGCGCTTCGCGAGGCTGACGACGGAATCGATGCGATCTGCGGCCATGGTTCCTCCTAAGCCTCACGGCGACTGGCTGTCGGCAAGGCTGGTCGTGTGTGTTTGCACGGACGGACATTCGTTGAACTGGGCAAACCGTCAACGCCACCATCGACGGTACGGTTACGCCACTCCGAGCCGCATCAGATTAACCGGACGCCGGGAGCGTTCAGTCGATGCCCCCGCAGATGACATAGCGGGTGCCGGCCTGCTCCATGACGTATCGCTTCTCGACCCAGGTGGTGTTCTCCCGGACCCGGGCCGGCACGGTGATCGTGTTGCTGATGACCACGTTGTCCGCGTCGACGGTGAAGTCGGTGACGGGCGTTTCACCGAAGTGGTCGGCGAACCAGGCGACCGTGTGGGTGGGGAGCTCGGTGTCGCACAGCTGGCGGCGGGCGCCGGCGTAGTCCTCGTCGCGCACGGCCGTGAGGTAGTCCTCGACGACGGCGGCGACCTGGCCTTTGCCGATCGAGTCGGCGTAGGGCAGCAACAGGGTGATGCCGACGACCCCGCCGACGCAGCACAGCACGACGATCAGGCCGCCGATGCCCAGGCCCCACCAGAGCCCGCGCAGGTCACGGTCGCGCGGCGCGGTGGCGAAGGGCGCGACCACGCCCGGCCCGCGCGGCGGCGGCGGGACCTCGTCCGGCTGCTCCCAGAGGGGCGGCGGCCCGACCTGCGGCGGCATCATGCCAATCAGCCTATCCAAACGCGAACGGGAGTACGCGAGCGTGCCGGAGAAGCCGCGAATACCCCGTCGGGCGATAAATCCGATATGTTGAGGCGCGCAGCGCCCGACATATCGCTACGCCCGACGGATATCACAACGTCCGACAGGGCGGCGCGCAGCGCCCGACAGCGCCCGACAGGGCGGCGCGCAGCGCCCGACAGACCGTCAGGCGCGGTCACTCGTCGCGACCCGCAGGTCACCGCCCGGCGCGGCCTCGGCCAGCACCTCGAACGCCGACGGCTCGTCGAGGGCCTGGGCCAGCAGCGGGGTGGCGTTGACCTTCACGTCGTAGTTGGACAGCGCCCGCCGATAGGCCCCGACCGACTCCCACTCGGTGACGATGCTCCAGTGCTCCGGATCGTCGTACGCGCGTCCGAGCCGGCCCCGCAGGTACCCTTTGCAGGCCGCCAGAGCCGCCAGGGCGGCGTGGGCCCGCTCCGCGAAGTCGTCACCTGAGGAGCCCTCGGGCACCACGAACCTGGTCATCACGAGCATGCCGCCGAGCATACGGAAGGACACCCAGTGAGCGACCGCGTGCTCCAGCGCCTCGCCCGGATGAACAAGACGGCCGCGTTCCTGGGCGCCGCGGTCCTCATCTTCCTCGGGCTGTATCTGCCCGGCATCGTCGGCGCCACCGTGTTGATCCTGATTGCGGCGGGGCTCGTGTGGCTCTTGACGAAGACGTGGCGGGTCACCGCGGCCCCGGCCCGGATACCGCGAGTGCTCATCCTCACCCTGCTGATCATCGCCGCGGCCTACAAGGCAAGTTGACAACGATATTCATTATCAGGCACGCTCGAAGGGTGGTTCTCCAGGTCGAACGGGCGGTCGTCGCCTATGACGGGCGGCCGATCCTCGACGGGGTCTCGCTTTCGGTGCGCGCCGGCGAGGTCGTCGCCATCCTCGGTGCCAACGGGTCCGGCAAGTCCACCCTCGTGAAGGCGGCCATGGGCCTGGCCCCACTGGCCGGTGGTGAAGTGCGCCTTTTCGGCACCCCGCTGAAGAGGTTCCGGGGCTGGCACCGGATCGGCTATGTGCCTCAGCGCGTCGGGGCCGGTGCCGGGGTGCCCGCCACCGTCGGCGAGGTCGTGGCCGAGGGCCGCCTGGCCCGCCGCGGCTTCCTGCGGCCCGCCTCCACCGCCGACCGCCGCGCCGTCACCGAGGCCCTCGAGGCCGTCGGCCTGGCCGACCGGGCCCGCGAGCCCGTCTCCGTGCTCTCCGGCGGCCAGCAGCAGCGGGTCCTCATCGCCCGGGCCATCACCGGCGGCCCCGAGCTGCTGGTGCTCGACGAGCCCACGGCCGGCGTCGACGCGGTCAGCCAGGGCCTGTTCGCCGATTGCCTGCGCCGGTTCGTCACGCAGGGTGGCACCGTCGTGTTCGTCGCGCACGAGCTCGGCCCGCTGCGCCCGCTGATCACCCGCGCGGTCGTGGTCAACCGCGGCGAGATCGTCCACGACGGCGCCCCGCCGATGGACAACGACCACGTGCACCCCCACCACGGCGACGTTTCGCAGGCCGCGGCGGCGTGAGGCGAATCAGTACACCATGAGCATCTTCGCCTATGACTTCATGATCCGAGCGCTCCTCGGGGCGCTCATCACCGGCGCCTCGGCCCCGGCGATCGGGACCTATCTCGTGCAGCGGCGGCTGTCGCTCATCGGCGACGGGCTCGGGCACGTGGCCCTGACCGGGGTCGGGCTCGGCCTGCTGCTGCACAAGTCCCCCGTGATCATGGCCGTGCTGGCCGCGGCGGCCGGGGCCGTGATCATCGAGCTGGTCCGGGAGCGTGGCCGGACCTCCGGCGACATCGCGCTCTCGATGCTCTTCTACGGCGGCATCTCCGGCGGCGTGGTCCTGGTGAACCTGTCCGACGAGCAGAGCAGCCGGAGCCTCGTGTCGTACCTCTTCGGCTCCCCCCTCACCACGAACCGGCAGGATCTGACGGTCATGCTCATCCTCGGGGTTGCCGTCCTCGCCGTCGCCATCCTGCTGCGGCCGTGGCTGTTCGCGGTGTGCCACGACGAGGAGTACGCCCGGGTGTCCGGGCTGCCGGTGCGCACCCTCAACCTCGTCCTCGCCATCACCACCGCGGTCACCGTCACCGTCGCCATGCGGGCCGTCGGCCTGCTGCTGGTCAGCGCGCTGATGGTCGTCCCGGTGGCGACCGCGCAGCAGATCACCCGCGGGTTCCGGGCCACGATGCTGGCCGCGATCGGGATCGGCCTGGCCGTCTCCGGGCTCGGCGTGTGGCTGTCGACCGCGATCGACACCGGCCCGGGCGCCACCGTCGTGCTCCTGGCCATCGCCGGCTTCTTCGTCGTCACCGTCGGCGTCTCGGCGTGGCGGGCCGCCGGCCGGGCCCGGCACCGCACCGCGCCCGCCGAACCCCAGCCGGAGGTCGAGGCCGGTGTCGGGGCCTGAGGTCAACGACGGCTACGAGGCCGCCGGCGAGCTGCTGAAGGCGCTCTCCGCACCGCTGCGCATCCGGATCGTCACCGAGCTGGCCGGCGGGCCACGCTGCGTGCACGAGCTGGTCGAGACGCTCGGCGCCCCGCAGCCGCTGGTCTCCCAGCACCTGCGCGTGCTGCGCGGGGCGGGCGTGGTCCGCGGTTCCCGGCGTGGGCGCGAGATCGCCTACGCTCTGATTGATGAACACATCGCGCACATCGTCGCGGATGCGGTCAGCCACGTTCGTGAGGGCTAGAACCACAGCGGTGGTAGCGATGGCGGCGGTATTGGCCCTCGGCGGATGTACTGATAAATCCGATACATCGGACAAACCCCGCCCGACCCTCGCCGCCCCCACGCCGACCGACCCGGTCGGGGCGTTCAAAGCGGCGGTCACGAAGACCAGCCAGACGTCGATGACATTCGCGATGGTCGCGGACGCCGGCGAGCTCGGCGCGCAGCAGGGCCAGGGCGCGATCGACCCGGCCAAGAAGTCCACCGCCTACGACTCCGAGCTGCTCACCAGCGAGCGGAAGATCGACATCACGGCGATCCTGGTGAGCCCGGACCTCTACCTGAAGGTGACCGGCCTGACCGGCGACCGCTGGGCCCACGTCGACATGGCGAAGGTCAAGTCCCTGGCCACCCTGGGGCTCGACCACACCGGCAACCCCACCGGCCTGGCCGCCCTCAACGACGAGATCGTCACGGTCGAACGCAAGGACGCCGGGTCCTACTCCGGGACCCTGGACCGCACCAAGGACCCGCTGCTGCCCAACGCCGGCGCGAGCGAGGCCCTCAAGAGCGTGCCGTTCGAAGCCAAGGTCAATCCGCAGGGGTACGTCACCGACCTGATCATCCGCACCCCGCCGGTCGGCACCTCGCCGGCCACCACGTCGACGGCGAGATTCGCCGACTTCGGGAAGGCGCCCGCGATCGAGCGCCCCGACTCCGCGCAAGTGGAGCAGGCCTCCGACACCATCTACCAAGCACTGCAATGAGCAGGTTCATGGCTCACGCTGGAAGCCATGAAGCTCTATGCGGATCGCGCCCCCATCGCCATCCGGCAGCTGCTCACCGATCTGTTCGTGATCGTGTGGGTGTACGCCTGGATTCGCGTGGGCATGGCCCTGTTCGACCTGATCCAGAAGCTGGCGGTGCCCGGCCAGAAACTCGAGAGCGCCGGCGACGGACTCGCCTCGAACCTCAACTCCGCCGGCGACAAGATCAACGGCGTGCCAGGGGTACCGGACTCGGTAGCGGCCCCGTTCAAGAACGCCGCCAGCGCCGCCGCCTCCCTGGCCAACGCCGGCCGCGAGCAGCAGGACATCGTCAACGACCTGGCCTGGACCCTCGGCATCGTCGTCGCCGTCCTGCCGATCCTGTTCCTCGTCGGCATCTGGCTGCCGCTACGCATCCGATATGCGCGGCGAGCCGGATCCGCGAACCGCCTGCGCAACGCCACCGCGGGCCGCGACCTGCTGGCCCTGCGCGCCCTGGCCACCCAGCCGCTCAAACGGCTGGTGAAGCTCGACCCCGAGATCGCCGCACTCTGGCGGCGCGGCGACCCCGAGGCCGTGGAGTCCCTCGCCCGGCTGGAGCTGCGCTCGCTAGGCCTTCGCTAGCAACAGCGCGGCCACGCCCGCGACCTGGTCGGCATAGTGCGTGACGAACTCCGGTGAGCGGGGGTCGACCCCGCACACACTCTCGATCACGTGCGGCAGCGTCGTGGGCGCCATGGCCGCGGCCATCAGCATGACCAGCACGGCGGCCGGGTCGGCCCCCTCGATCAGATGCGCCCGCAGCTGCTCGACGCTCGCCCCGAGCAGCCGGGCCCTCGCCTCGCGGTCCGGGTCGCCGTCCGGCCCCGTGTACTGCAGCCCGCTCCACGCGAACACCCGCACGCCGTCCGGGTCGCGCAGGACTTCGAGCACGTAGCGCCGCAGCTGCTCCGGCAGCGGCGTCCCCGGCGGCGCGATCTCTCCCTGCCGCTCCTGCCACAGCTGCGCCATGGCCTGGTACAGGCCCTCTTTGCCGTCGAAGTAATAGGACACCAGCTGCTGGTTGACGCCGGCCCGATCGGCGATCGCCCGCACCCGCGCGCCCGCGTAGCCGTGCGCGCCGAACTCGGCCGCGGCCGCCTCAAGGATCTTGCGCCGGGTGCGCTCGGCATCGCGCTGACGCTCGGGCGGCGCCGGCGACCGGCGGGGCTTGGTTGGCACGACGCGATTATACGGACGGTTGACTGTGCTAATCATTCATCTGTTTGACAAAGACACTCGGATGATTGACTGTGGTCGGCATGACACGAGTACTGATCGCGGGGGCGGGGATCGGCGGGCTGGCGCTGGCACAGGCGCTGCGACGGGGCGGCGTCGACGTCGCCGTCTACGAGCGGGACCCCTCGGCGCGGACGCGCGAGCAGGGGTACCGCATCCACATCGACCGGGACGGCAACGCGGCGCTGCGGGCGTGCCTGCCGCCGGAGGTGCTCACGCTCGTCCGCGACACCAGCAGCGTCAACGGCGACCTGGTGGCCGGGTTCACCCACCGCCTCGAGCGCGTGATGGTCCAGGAGTTCCCCGGCATCCCCAACGACGAGATCACCCACGTCGACCGGGAGACGCTGCGCCGCGGGCTGCTGGCCGGCCTGGAGGACGTCGTGCACTTCGGCCGCCCGGTGACCGGCTACACCGTCACCGCGGCGAGCCGGGTGAGCGTCGGCTTCGACGAGGGTGACCTGCTGGTCGGGGCGGACGGCGTCGGCTCGGCCGTGCGCCGGCAGCTCTTGCCGCACGCGGTCGTGCGCGACATCGGGCTGCGCTGCGTCTACGGGCGGCTGCCCATCGACGGGCACACCGCGATCCCGGCCGACTTCGACCGCGGCTTCTGCTGGGTCGCCGACGACACCGGGGTCGGCATGGGCTTCGCGACGGTCCGCTTCCGCACGCCGGTCGAGGGGCGGCCGGACTACCTGATGGTGACCCTGGTGACGACGCCGGAGCGACTGGGCGTGCCGGATGCGCGGCTCTTCACCATGACGCCCGAAGCGCTGCACGAGCTCGTGGCGGCGACCGCCGCGGGCTGGGCTCCGGCCATCGCGACGCTCATCGCCGGGACCGTGGACTTCTTCCCCATCACACTGCGCGCCGGCGAGCGGGTCGAACCGTGGACGCCGGGGCCGGTGACACTGCTCGGCGACGCCATCCACACCATGCCGCCCACCGGCGGGGTCGGGGCGAACACGGCGCTGCAGGACGCGGCGACGCTGGCCCGGGAGCTGCTGACGCCGCGACCGCTGCGAACCGCGGTCGCGGCGTACGAGCAGGTCATGCTGCCCCGCGGGTTCGCCACCGTGGAGCGGTCGCTCGCGATGGCCGGTCAGATGTTCACAAGCGGCGGCGGACGTCCTGCTCCGTAGAGGGGCCGGGCTCCCAGTCGGCGGTCGACGGCCCGTCGGTCGGGGCCGGGATCACACCTTCCTCGAGGGACAGGTAGCGGCCGGCCAGGACCCGCTTGGCCGCGGCCATCTCCACCGAGTCGGCGTTGGTCCACAGGTCGTGGAAGAGCTGCTCGGCCCGCAGGGTCGCCTGCCGGCAGAACAGGTCGGCCAGCTCCACGCCCTCGGGGCGGTCGGCCTGCTCGGTGCGGGCCTTGACGCACGCGGCCGACATCGCGAACAGCTCCGCGCCGATGTCCACGATCCGGCCCAGGAAGCCCTGCTTCTGCTCGAGCTTGCCCTGCCAGCGGGCCATCGCGTAGAAGGTCTCCCGGGCCAGGCGGCGCGAGGCCCGCTCGACGTAGCGCAGGTGGGTCGCGAGCGGGCCGAACTCGGTGAAGCTGCCGGGCAGCTGGCCCTTGCCGGCGACGAGGGTCGGCAGCCACTTGGCGTAGAAGCCGCCGGCCTTCCCGGCCGCCTTGGCCTTGCGACCGAGGCCCGCGTCGGGGTCGATGATGTCGCCGGCCACGGAGAGGTGGGCGTCGACGGCCTCGCGGGCGATGGCCAGGTGCATGATCTCGGTCGAGCCCTCGAAGATCCGGTTGATCCGCAGGTCGCGCAGGATCTGCTCGACCGGGATGGCCCGCTCGCCGCGGGCGGCCAGGCTCTCGGCGGTCTCGTAGCCGCGGCCGCCGCGGATCTGCAGGAGTTCGTCCGCGACCTTCCAGGCCAGCTCGGAGGCGTAGAGCTTGACCAGGGCGGCCTCGATGCGGATGTCGTTGCGGTTGTCGTCGGCCAGGCGGCAGGAGACCTCCAGCATCGCCTCCATGCCGTAGGTGGAGCCGGCGATGAACGCGATCTTCTTGGCGACGGCCTCGTACTTGCCGATCGGGCGGCCCATCTGGACCCGCTCGCCGGACCACTCGCGGGCCACGCCGAGGCACCACTTGCCGGCACCGACGCACATCGCCGGCAGCGACAGCCGGCCGGTGTTCAGCGTGCTCAGCGCGATCCGCAGGCCCTGGCCCTCGCCGCCGATCACGTTGGCCTTCGGCACCCGCACGTCGTGGAAGCGGGTGACGCTGTTCTCCAGGCCGCGCAGGCCCATGAACTGGTTGCGGCGCTCGATCGTCACGCCCTCCGCGTCGCCCTCGACGACGAACGCGGTGATGCCGCCCTTGTGCCCCTCGCTCTTGGGCACCAGCGCCATGACCACGAACAGGGTGGCCAGGGTGCCGTTGGTGGCCCACAGCTTGACCCCGTTGAGCAGGTAGTCGCCGTCCTCGGTCGGCACCGCGGCGGTGCGCAGGCCGGCCGGGTAGGAGCCGACCTCGGGCTCGGTGAGCAGGAACGCCGAGACCTCGCCGGCCGCCAGCCGCGGCAGGAACCGCTGCTTCTGCTCGTCGTTGCCGATGAGTTTGAGCGGCTGCGGTACCCCGATCGACTGGTGCGCCGACAGGAGTGCGCCGATCGAGGGGTTGACCGAGCCGACGAGCATCAGCGCGCGGCAGTAGTCGAGGTTGGTCAGGCCGAGGCCGCCGTACTTCTGGTCGATCTTCATCCCGAAGGCGCCCAGCTCGCCGAGCGAGCGCAGCACTTCGTCGGGGATGTGCGCGTCCCGCTCGATCTGCTGGCCGTCGACCTCCGACGCCAGATAGCCGGCGAGCTTGGCCCGGAACTCGGCGCCGCGGGCCTCGGCCGCCGGGTCGAGCTCGGGCAGTGGGTCGATGAGATCGAGGCGCAGCCGGCCGAGGAAGAGCTCCTTGCCGAAGCTCGGCTTCCTCCACTCGGTCTCGCGATTCTCCTCGATGACCTTGCGCGCCTCCCGCTCCGCGCGCACCGACGTCGAAACCATGGCCGCCCCCAAAAGGTAAACCCTGCTGACGCTCCTGAAGCCAGGTTATTACCCGCGAGTAGCCCGCGCTATGCCTAAAGCGCGACGCGGGCCAGGATGGCGTCGGCCAAGGCGGACGGCGCCTCATCGGGAATCCAGTGGCTGATCCCGGCCAGGGGGACGAATCGGTAATCGGCCGTGACGTGTTCGGCGCAGGCTCGCGCCGCTGTCGGGCCGATGGCCGGGTCGCCATCGCTCCACACATAGGTGGTCGGGACGGCGGCCGGTCCGAGACCGACGAGGTCGAGCGAGCTCATGGCCCGATACCAGTTGAGCGCCGGGGTCAGCGCGCCGGGCTCGAGCAGCGGCCGGACGTAGGGGTCGGCCTCGACGAAGGGCTCGAACAGCGCCCGGAGCCGCCGGCCGCCGTCCTCCAGCAGGACCTGCTCGGCCTTCCCGGCCTGGCGGAACAGTTTCATGTAGGCCGACCGCTCCTTCTGGTCGGGATCGTTGGCATAAGCAAAAGCCGAAGCATGCGGATGGGGTACTGAAACCGCGGTCAACGTCTTCACCCGCTCGACGTGACGCAGAGCGACGTGCCACGCGCAGACGGCTCCCCAGTCGTGGCCGACAAGATGTACCGCCGAAATGTCCAGCGCATCGAGGACGGCCACGGCGTCCAGGGCGCACTCGGCGATCCGGTAGTCCTCGACCCGCTCGGGCCGGGCGCCCGGCGAGGTGCCGCGCTGGTCGAGGGCGTAGGTGCGCAGCCCGGCCGCGTGCAGGAGCGGCGTCACGGCCGCCCACTCGCCGCTGTGCTGGGGAAAGCCGTGCAGGAGCAGGACCGGTGAGCCGTCCGCGGGGCCGCCGGCGACGACATCGAAGGTGAGCGAGCGGACCGTGATTTTCATGACCAGAGACTACGAGCCGGCGACGTTCACTGTTACCGTCGGGAAACAACTGCACATCCGACAGGGGAGCGCACAGCGCTGAGAGTGCGGCGGCCGGCGAGTCCGGCACCGCAGACCCTCGAACCTGATCTGGGTAATGCCAGCGCAGGGAGCTCGGTCACCTCACGCCAGCCCGCCATGGCTGCTTCGGCAGTCAGGGCGGTCGCGTCTCCTTCTGGTTCGCGTCGAACTGGGAGGTAATGAACATGGAAACCCGTTGGCGGACCGTCGACATCGTCGTCGCGTCCATCATCGCCGTCGCCTTCGCCGCGGTGTTCTACGCCTGGAACAACCTGTGGAACGCGCTGGAGAGCTTCGCGCTGCCGTGGCGCGCGGTCATCTACGGCGTGTGGCTGATCCCGGCCGTCCTCGGCCCGCTGGTCATCCGCAAACCCGGCGCCGGCCTCTACACCGAGCTCGTCGCCGCGATCGTCTCCGCGCTGTTCGGCTCCGCCTGGGGCCTCACCGTCGTGGTGTCCGGCCTGGTCCAGGGCATCGGCGGCGAGTTCGGCTTCGCGGCCACCGGCTACCGCCGCTATCGGCTCGCCAACGCGCTCGTCGCCGGCGCGCTGTCCGGGGCCGGGGCCGCCGTGTTCGACCTGAGCGTGTACTACGGCGACACGTTCAGCGCCGGCCAGAAGTGGACCTACGCGGCGCTGGTCGTGGCCAGCGGCGCGATCGTGGCCGGGGCCGGCAGCTGGGCCCTGCAGCGCGCGCTGTCGAAGACCGGCGTGCTGGACCGCTTCCCGTCCGGCCGCGAACGGGTCGCCGTCTAGCGTTGAGCACGGTCGAATTCCGCGGGTTCGGGTGGCGGCACGCCGGGCGCAAGGCCTGGGCGGTCCGCCACCTCGACCTGCGCATCGAGCACGGCGAGCGGGTCCTGCTGGCCGGCGCCTCCGGTGCCGGCAAGTCGACGCTGCTGGCCGCGCTCGCCGGCCTGCTCGCCGAGGACTCCGGCGAGCAGGAGGGCGAGGTCCTCCTCGACGGCCGCCCGCCAAGGGCGGCTCCTTCCGGGTCCGGTCCCGCTCGTCAGGCCCGGGCCGGCACGGGCATCGTCTTCCAGGACCCGCAGACCCAGCTGGTTATGAGCCGCGCCGGCGACGACGTCGCGTTCGGCCTGGAGAACCGCGCCGTCCCCCGGGACGAGATCTGGCCGAGGGTCGACGCCGCCCTGACCGCCGTCGGCTTCCCCTACGACCGCGCCCGCGACACCGCCGCCCTGTCCGGTGGCGAGGCCCAGCGCCTGGCCATAGCCGGCGTCATAGCGCTGCGCCCCGGCCTGCTCCTGCTCGACGAGCCGACCGCCAACCTCGACCCGGACGGCGCCCAACTGGTCCGCACCGCGATCGCCAAGGTCATCCAGGACCTGGACGCCACCCTGGTGCTGGTCGAACACCGCGTCGACGAAGCCCTCCCCCTGGTCGACCGCACGATCGTCATCGGCGACCACCCGGACGCCGTCTGGACCCCGGGCGCCGCCCTCCCGTCCCGCCAAGCCGTCACCACCCCCGGCGAAACCCTGCTGACCGCGGAGTCGCTCCGGCTGCCACACAACAACACGACAGTGCATGAGGTGGTACTGCGGGGACAGGCCCTGGCCGTAGAGGGTCCCAACGGCGCCGGCAAGACCACCCTGGCCCTCCTCCTGGGCGGCCTGACGAAGCCGGCGTCCGGCCGCGTCCGCGCGTCATCCGCCCTGGCCGGCCGCGACGCCGGACGCCCACCGCACCGCTGGCGAGCCTCACGCCTGGCCACCAGGATCGGCTCGGTCTTCCAGAACCCGGAGCACCAGTTCGTCACCGACACCGTCCGCGCCGAGCTGTCCCTCGGCGGTGCTCCCGCATCCGCTGTGGACACCCTGCTGGAGCGCCTGCGCCTGCACCACCTGGCGCTGGCCAACCCCTTCACGTTGTCCGGCGGCGAACAACGCCGGCTCAGCGTCGCCACCGCCCTGGCCGCCGCCCCGCAGGTCCTGATCCTCGACGAGCCCACCTTCGGCCAGGACCTCCGCACCTGGCGCGAGCTGGTCACCCTCCTGGCCGACCAGCGTGACGAGGGCCGCGCCCTGGTCCTGGTCACCCACGACGCCCAGCTCGTCGACGCCATCGCCGACCGCCGCACGAGGCTGACCCGATGACGAGCTGGCTGGGGCGGCGGGACGCGACCGCGAAGCTGCTGGCGGCGCTGGTGGTCACCGCGGCCGTCGTGACCACGCTCGACCCGGTGGCGTCGCTGACCGTGATCGGCACGCTGCTGGTGCTGACGCCGTCCACCGGGGTTCCGCTCGGGGCGCTGTGGCGGCGAGGGTGGCCGATCCTGCTCTCGGCGGCCGGGATCTTCCTGTTCACGGTGCTGCTCGGGGCGAAGGACTCGGCCGTCGTCGCGCACGTGGCCGGGCTGGACATCCGCGAGAACGCGGTCGGCTACGCGCTGCGGCTGCTCGCGGTCGGGCTGCCCGGGTTCCTGATGTTCGCGACCATCGACCCGACCGACCTCGCCGATTCGCTCGTCGCGCACCTGCGGGTCTCGCCGCGGTTCGCGATCGGGGCGCTCGCCGCGTTCCGCCTGGCGCCGCTGCTGGCCGACGAGTACCGGTTGATTCGGCTGGCCCGGCGTGCACGCGGTACCAGAGCGGGCATTGGCTCTTCGCTCTTCGGGCTTTTGGTGGCCGCCATCCGGCGGGGGATCCGGCTCGCCACGGCCATGGAGGCGCGGGGGTTCGACCGGGGCGGGGCCCGGACCGTGGCTCGGGAGACCCGGTTCGGGTGGATGGATGCGCTGGTGGTGGCCCTCGGCATTACCCTCGCGGCCACCGTGATCTTGCTGAAGTTCGCGCGGACATAGGCATATCGCTACCTGTTGTTCGTTCGTGGCCGGGAGGGTCGGCGGTGAGGACCACCTAACTTTCCGCTGAGGAGCCTTCATGGGCCACGGCCACCACCACCATCACCACGAGGACATGCCGCAGGCCAGTGGCGACGTCCCCGCGGTGCTCGACGCGTCGATCCCGGACAGCGAGCTCTCCCCCGGCGACGTCTCCCGCCGCGGGTTCCTGCGCCGCGCCGGCCTGCTGGGCGCGGCCGCCGCTGCCGGCGGTGCGCTCGCCAACGCGGGTGTCGCGCACGCGCACGGCGACGACGAGCACAGCCACGACTTCGACGGCTGGGACCGGCACGGGCACAACCGCCCGTCGTTCAACAACTACAAGTGGCTGGCGGGCGACCACCACATCCACACCCAGTTCTCCAGCGACGGCATGTATCGGGTCGACGACCACGTGAAGCACGCGTCGGCGTTTGGCCTGGACTGGATGGTCATCACCGACCACGGCACCGTCCAGCACTCCAAGATCGGCGTCGACAAGGTCAACCCGCTGATCCGGGCGGCCCGCGACGACTACAAGGACATGCTGGTCTTCCAGGGCCTGGAGTGGAACATCCCGGCGGCCGAGCACGGCACCGTGTTCGTGCACCCGGGCGCCAACGAGCTCGCCGTGCTCAAGGAGTTCGAGGGTACCTTCGACGGCTCCGTCCAGGGCGCCGTGAACCCGGCCAACGTGACCGAGGCGCTGGCCATCGCCGGCATCAAGTTCCTCGGTGACCAGGTCACCAAGCGGCGGGTCCAGGACGCCCTGTTCCTGGCCAACCACCCGGCCCGCAACGGCATCGACTCCCCGCACGAGATCCGGGGCTGGCGCGACGCCAACCCGCAGATCGCGATCGGCTTCGAGGGCGCGCCCGGGCACCAGGCCGCCGGCATCGCCAAGCCGAACGGCGCCGGCGCCGGCCGCGGCTTCTACGAGAACGCCCCCAACGCCAACTCGTTCCCCGGCTACCCGCTGGAGAGCTACCGCACCTGGGGCGGCTTCGACTGGATGACCGCCACCGTCGGCGGCCTCTGGGACAGCCTCCTGGCCGAGGGCAAGCCGTGGTGGATCTCCGCGAACTCGGACTCGCACGTCATCTACGAGGAGACGGCGAAGCGCCCCGACAACACGGACTTCGCCACCAACGGCTACCACTTCGACCCGGTGTACGGCCAGCCGACCAACCTCACCGCCGGTGACTTCTGGCCGGGCTACTACAGCCGCACCCACGTCGGCGCGGGCAACTTCAGCTACGCGGCGGTCATGGCCGGCCTGCGCGCCGGGCGCGTCTGGGTCGACCACGGCGGCCTGATCAGCGACCTCGACGTGCAGGTGCGGGTCAAGGGCTCGCCGGTCGGCGTCACCCTGGGCGGCTCGCTGCAGCTGCGCCGGGGCCAGCGGGCCGAGCTGGTCGTCAAGGTCAACCTGGCCAACAAGTCGAACTGGGCCAACTTCGTGCCGACCCTGGCCCGCATCGACGTCATCCGCGGTGCCGTCAAGGGCGCCGTGTCCGACAAGGACACGTTCAAGGCCCCCGACACCAAGGTCGTCAAGTCGTTCGAGGTCAACAAGGCGACCGGCACCGTGTCGTTCAGCTATGACCTCGGCGTCGCCGACGAGCCGTTCTACGTCCGCCTGCGCGGCACCGACGGCAACCGCAGCGCCCCCGGCTACCTCGGCGCGGCGATCGACCCGGTCGGCCCGGCGATCGACGTTCTCGGCGACGCCGACCCGTGGAAGGACCTCTGGTTCTACGCGAACCCGATCTGGGTCCTGCCCCGGTAATGGCGTTCCCCGACGTCCAGGCGGCCGACCATCACATCCTGACGGAAGGCCGCCCGGCATTCACCTACTTCACCGGCGGCCAGGTCGGCGTCGGCATCGTCGCGGAGGAGCAACCCCCGGAAGGCGCCCGCCAGGTGCTGTTCGAGGGCTCCGCCGCGCTGCAGGGCACGATCCCGGTCTCGGCCATCCTGGCCGGCTCGGCGATCGAGCAGGTCGTCATCCTGGGCGGCTTGACGGCGGTGCCGGAGATGCTGGTCGACACGCGCGACCACGTGCGGCCGATCTGGCGCGACGGGGTCCTGACGCTCGTCACGCAGTTCGGCCGGGGCGGCGTGCTGGTCCCGTTCGAGCCGCCCGACAACCGGCCCTGCTGCGCCGATCATTGACAACGTTGCGGCGTGCCTCCGAGTTAACCTCGGGGGCATGCTGCAGCAGTACGACGAGCGCAACGCCGACCTGCGCTACTGGGTCAACGGCACCCTGAGGCACCGCGACGAGCCCGGCTTGTCCCCGTTCGACTCCGTGGTGCAGGGCGGCGACGCGGTGTGGGAGGGCCTGCGACTGTACGGCGGCGGCATCTACGGCCTGCACGAGCACCTCGCCCGCCTGCGCCGCTCCGCGGTGTCCTTGGCCTTCGAGGGCATCCCGGCCGACGACGACATCATCGCCGCCCTCCGCGCGACGCTGGCCGCCAACGACATGCGCGACGACGCCCACGTGCGGCTCACACTGACCCGCGGGGTGAAGGTCACCAGTGGCATGGATCCGAGGCTCAACCGCAGCGGTTGTACCTTGATCGTGCTGGCCGAGTTCAAGGCGCCGGTCTACGACACGAGCGGCCTCACCTTGGTCACCAGCAGCGTCCGCCGCCCGGCCCCGGACGTCCTGGACCCGCGCGTCCACCACAACAACCTGCTCAACTCGATCCTGGCCAAGATCGAGGCGAACGTGGCCGGCGCCGACGACGCCATGATGCTCGACGCCCGCGGCTTCGTCGCCGAGACCAACGCGACGCACCTGTTCGCGGTCAGCGGCGGCGAGCTGCTCACCCCGCGGGCCATCGCCTGCCCGGAGGGCATCACCCGCGACACCGTGCTGCGCATCGCCCCGGTCCCGGTGCACGTGCGGGACATCGCGCAGGTGGAGATGTACACCGCGGACGAGGTCTTCTGCACCGGCACCATGGGTGAGATCGCCGGTGTCGTCACGATCGACGGCCGCCCGATCGGCGAGGGCAAGGTCGGCCCGGTGACCCGCCAGATCGCCGAGTTGTACCGCGCCCACGCCCGCGCGAACGCGGTGAAGATCTGAGGCGCCACCTGTCGTATCCACCGGTGCTCGTTCGTGGAACAAGTGGCGCGGCCGCCCGGGCCGCCCGAGGCAGGAGGACGACGATGCCGGAGTACCTGATCACCTTCAACGACGAGTGGGTGCCGGAACACACGGCTGAGCAGCTGCGGGCGAAGGCCGCAGCCGCCCGGACCGTGACCGACGACATGCTGGCCGAGGGCGTGCTGGTCTTCACCAACGGCGCCCTCGACCGGTCCACGGCGGTGTGCAGCGTCGTGTCGGTCGGCGGCGAGGCCGTCTTCACCGACGGGCCCTACGCCGAGACCAAGGAGCACCTCGGCGGCTTCGCGGTCGTGGACGTGCCCGACGACGAGGCCGCGCGCTACTGGGCCGGCCGGCTCGCGACCGCGCTCGACTGGCCGCAGGAGGTGCACCGGTTCCCCGGGCTCGGGCCGGCCCGCAGCACCTGGCCCCGCCGGGAATGAGCCCGGCGGAGGCACTGGTCCGCGCCCACCGTGAGGAGTGGGCGCGGGTCGTCGCGGACCTCGCCCGCCGCTTCGGCGATCTCGACGTCGCCGAGGAGGCGGCGGCCGAGGCGTTCGCGACGGCGGCGGAGCGGTGGCCACGCGAGGGCGTGCCACCGAACCCCGGCGGCTGGCTCACCACCACCGCGACCCGCAAGGCGATCGATTGGCTCCGTCGCGAGGCACAGCGCGACGCCAAGCACCAGGCGGCCCGGATCGTGTCCGACGACTCCCCTCCCGCACCGACCGGCCCGGTCGAGGACGACCGGCTGCGGCTGATCTTCACCTGCTGCCACCCCGCCCTCGCCCTGGAGGCCCGGGTCGCGCTCACCCTGCGCCTGCTCGGCGGCCTCACCGTGGCCGAGATCGCCCGCGCCTTCCTGGTCCCGGAGACCACGATGGCCCGCCGGATCACCCGTGCCAAGGGCAAGATCAAGGCGGCTCACATCCCCTACCGGGTGCCCTCGCCCGACGACCTGCGCGCCCGGCTCGGCGCCGTGCTGGCGGTCGTGTACCTCATCTTCAACGAGGGCTACCTCGCCGGCGCGGGCAGCGACCCGGTCCGCGCCGACCTCACCGACCGGGCCATCCACCTCGGCCGCCTGCTGCGGACCCTCCTCCCGGACGACGGCGAGGTCACCGGCCTGCTGGCCCTGATGCTGCTGACCGACGCCCGCCGCGCGGCCCGCGTCTCCCCCGCCGGGATGCTGGTGACGCTGGCCGAGCAGGACCGCAGCACCTGGGACCGCACCCTCATCGCCGAAGGCCGCGCCCTGGTCCGCGAGCGGATCGCGGCCGTCAACGCCGGCGCCGCCCCGCCCGGCCGCTACCAGCTGCAGGCCGCGATCAGCGCCGTGCACACCGAGGCCCCGACCGCCCGCGACACCAACTGGTCCACGATCGCCGCCCTCTACGACCGCCTGGCCCGGATCGACCCGTCGCCGATCGTCCGGCTCAACCGGGCCGTCGCCATCGCCGAGGCCGTGGGCCCCGAACCGGCCCTGGCCGAGACCAACCGCCTGGCCGCCGCCCTCGACGGCTACCACGCCCTCCACGCCACCCGCGCCGACCTGCTCCACCGCCTCGGCCGCGACCGCGACGCCCGAGCCGCCTACGACCGGGCGATCGCCCTGACCGGCAACCCGGCCGAGCACGCCTACCTGACCGCCCGCCGCGACCGCCTACCCCGCTGAACCGAGCACCGCACGCTTCTCGGCCTCGAACTCGGCGGTGCTGAGGCCTCCCGCCCGCCACTGCTCGGCCAGCCGCTGCAGCGGCGCGACCCGGGCGTCCGTCGCCACATTGTCGGGGGCGTTGCGCAGCGTGACGAACTCGGCCCGGGTGAGCGCGCCGACACTGCGCAGATCGTTCAAAGCCTTCAGCCGCGTCCAGGCGTCAACGGTGGTGTACGGCTTCGCCGCCGCCGGCGACGGGCGGACGCGGCCCGCGGCCCGCTGCCGGACCAGCTGCACCACCCCGACGACTCCGACAACGAGGCCCATCGGCAGGAACGTCGCGGCCACGATCGACCCCCCGAGCCGCGCGTCCGCGGGCATCTCCTCCTGCGTGAGCACCTTGATCAGCAGGGCGACCCCGCCGCCGGCGAAGCCCGCGACCCAGAGGAACTGACCGGCGCCCGGCGCGAGGAAGGCGCGCGGGCTCACGATGATCCCCGCGATCCAGCCGAGCGCGCCGGCCACGATCATCCAGAACGTGGCGTCCGCACCCTCGGGACAGGGGTTCGCGATCTCGTACGGCCCGCCCGACGCGCAACTGCCGATGTCGAGCACCTGATCCAGCCCGACCCCGGCCGCGACGATGCCGGACAGGCCGATCACCAGACTCGCGATCTCGCGCACGAACGGCTTCATCCACGCTCCCGGGGCCGCGATCGAGCCTCGATGATCGCAAGTCCGCCCGCCGGCGCCATCGCGATGACCGAATCCCGACGCGTCCGGACTCCCGGTCGAAGGCCGGCCGCCCCGGCTGCTATTTCTGGTCTACGCGACCTGGGTCGTCCGGACCGCGGCCCAGCGCGACGGCGGCGAGCTCCTCGTAGAGCGGCCGAGCCCGCTCGACCAGGGGCCGGAGGTGGTCGGGGACGTCGGCGGGGCGGGGGTGGGGCGGGGCGAAGCCGGTTGACCGTTCCACCGCCGCGTACCAGTGCGGCGCCCACACCCCGTCGGTGTCGCGGCGCCCCGCGGGCCAGGACAGCATCGCCGGGTCCCACGGCAGGCCGAGCGCCGCGCACAGGGCGGACAATGTGCCCGCCGGGTCGCGGAGGACGTCGGCGGCGTCGACGACGGGCCCGCCGTACCCCCGGAAGATTTCGACCTGTTGCGGATAGCCCAGGTCCTCCAGGGTGGGCTCGCCGCGGACCTTGGCGTAGGAGGCGACCACATACGCCGGGTCGCGAATCAGGTACGCGTTGCTGACCTCGGCAAGCCAGTCGCGGCCGATCGTCGTCAGCAGGTGGTGGGTCATGTGCTTCTGGTAGAACACGTCGGCGTCGATCGGGGCGAGCAGGCCGGCGACCGCGTCCGGCCAGCGCTGCGGCTGCGAGGCCAGGATCTCGGCCCGGCCCGGGTGGTCGAGGCCGGTGGTGGCCAGGTAGTGGGCGTACAGCGGCTCGTCGACCACCACGGTGCGGGGGCGGGCACCGAAGCTGCGCATCATCGCGGTGGAGATGTTGCGGGGGCCCGACCACATCGCGACTCGCACTGTCATGGTCCACGAGGGTAACCCCACGGTCCTAGGGGGTAACCCACGCACCGTTCCGCCCGTTTTACTCGCGTATAGCACGAAATCCTGGCGCGCGTCGATGCGATCCACTCGGCGTTGCGGCGCTTACTGTCAGAGGCGGAGCTCTGCAGTGCGTCCGCCCCGCCACCAGGCTTTCTTGGAGAACGCTGCGCGGGGAAGAAGGGGGCCGGTCGATGGACCTGCTGATCGACGTGCGAGTGGCGAGGCGCGACGCCGGCGCGACGCTGGATCGGACCGTCCGGCTGCGGGCCGATCCGGGCGGTGCCGTCACCGACCTGGTCAACGCGCTGCTCGGGCTGCTCGACCCGGCCGAGCGGCCGCAGCAGACCACCTGGGCCTGGCTGGCCCGCACCGGGCGGCGGCTGGACCCCAACCGGCCGCTCGGCGACCAGGGGCTGCGCTGCGGTGACGCGATCCTCCTGGCGCCGCCGGAGCAGCGGCCCGAACGGCCGCAGCGCTCCGAAGGGCACCGGTTCGAGCTGCTGGTCCTGGCCGGGCCGGACGCCGGCAACTGGGTGCCGCTGCCGCCGGGCGAGTTCGTCATCGGCACCGACCCGGCCGGCGACCTCGTCCTCACCGACACCACGGCCGGGCGGCGCCACCTGCACCTCGGCATCGGCAGCCACGAGGTGGCCGCGACCGACCTGCGCTCCCCGGCCGGCACCACGCTGGACGGCGAGCCGCTGACCGGGACCGTGACGCTCGCCGCCGGGCAGCTGCTGCGGCTCGGGGCCACGCTCATCACGGTGGACGAGGTGCCCGCGGAGGCGCCCGCGCCCAAAGGTCCCCCGCCGGCCGTCTGGCTTCCGGTGGTACCGCAGCCGCCCAAGAAACGTCGCCTGAGTCTTCGGCGCAAGAGCGCGGACCCCACCGCCGAATTCGACGCCGCCATGGACCGGGCCGAGGCCGATGCCGCCATCAAGCACCGGGCCGTCGTAGCCGCGCGCCGGGCCGAGATCCCCAGCGTGGCGCACCTGGCCCGGGCGGCCGACCGGCAGGAGAAGCCGGCCCGCCGGCCCGACGACCGCGACTTCCTGACGCTGCGGATCGGCACCGGCGACCAGCCCAGCCGGCTGCGCTTCGAGCAGGCGGCGACGACCGGCGACTTCGACCCCGCGCACACCGACCGGATCAGCGCGCTGCGGCAGCGGTACAGCACCGACCCCGACGTCCCGATCGAGGCCGACCTGCGCACCCTCGGCGCGCTCGGCGCGCACGGCGACGAGGAGACCCGGCGGGCCGTGCTGCGCTCCTGGGTCGTGCAGCTGGCCACCCTCGCGGGCCCGAACGACCTCGCCCTCGTGGTGCTGGCCACGCCGGCGGAGGCCGAGCACTGGCGCTGGACCGGCTGGCTGCCGCACACCCGCACACTCACCGCGGCGTTCGCGCCCGGGGCCCGCACGGTCGCGGCCCAGGAGGACGACCGCCGGCGGGTCCTGGCTCTGGTCGAGGCGCTGCTGCGGCAGCGCCGGCTGGGCCGGCACGCGATCGCCGAGCAATTCTCACCCCACGTCGTGGTTGTGCTTCCAGATCCGGATTCGGTACCGCCTGAGTCTCTGGCCCGTCTCGTGGAGGACGGCCCCCGAGGCGGGATCAGTATCCTCACCGCCGCCGAAACGGCACAGCAGCTGCCACCCGGCGTGGTCGCGCTCACCGGTGACGGCATAGCGGCGGCCGTCGCCGACCGGGTCGCACACGCCCTGGCCGCCAACCGCGACGCCGCCGGCGGGGCCGCGCCCCGGATCGCGCCGCTCGGCGAGGTCCTCGGCCTCGGCGGGGAGCCCGCCCCGAGCGCGATCGTGAAGCGCTGGGTGCCGGCGACCCGCGACCGTGGCCTGGCCGCCCCGATCGGCTTCGGCGGCACCGGCCCGCTCGTGGTCGACCTGCGCCGCGACGGCCCCAACGGCATCATCGCCGGCTCCCCCGGCTCCGGCCGGTCCTGGCTGCTGCGCTCCTACCTGGCCGCGCTGGCCGCCACCTACCCGGCCAACCGGCTCACGTTCGTGCTGGTCGACGCGGGCGGGACGACGTTCGCCGAGTGCACCGAACTGCCGCACACGGTCGGGGTGTTCACCTGCGCCGACTCGTCCCACGACACCTACCAGGCGGCCCGGCGGATCCTGCTGTCGCTGGGGGCCGAGGTCCGGCGGCGGGAGGCGGTGCTGCGCCGGCACGGGGTCAAGGACATCGTCGAGATGGAGCGCAAGCACCCGGCGGCCGCGCCGGCCAACCTGCTCATCGTGGTCGACGAGTTCACTCTCGCGCCTGACGACTTCGTCGCCGGGCTGCGCGAACTGGCGAAGCGGGGGCGCTCCGCGGGAGTACACCTGCTGCTTTCCACCGCTTCTCCACACGGCGCCGTCGACGACGATCTGCGCACCGAGGCCCCACTGCGGATCGCGCTGCGGGTCGAGTCCGAGGAGGACAGCCTCGAGGTGCTCGAACGGCCGGACGCGGCCCACCTCTCGCCGCTGCTGCCCGGGCGCGCATTCGTGCGGACCCTGACCTCGGACCCGGATGCGGTGCAGATCGCCTACGGCGGGGCCCGCTCCCCGGCCGACCGCTCGCACGGCCCGACGCTGGTCACCGAGTGGCGGTTCGAGTCCGGTCTTTGTGTCGAAGAGCCGCCCGAGTCGATGTCGTCTCTGTCGGAGCTCCCGGTCGGGGAGATCACCGACCTGCAGCGGCTGGTCACCGCCGTCTCCGCCGCCCACCGGGAGGCGCGGGTGCCCGACCAGCCGAAGGCCTGGCACCCCGCGCTGGCCGAGAAGTACGAGCTCGCGGAGCTGCCGGCGGTGACCGGCGAGTCGTTCGCGGCCGCGATCGGCATGGTCGACCTGCCCAACTCCCAGGCCGTGCAGGTCTGGCCGCTGGACCTCGACGAGCTCGGCCACCTGCTGGTCTTCGGCCCCGCCGGTGCGGGCAAGAGCACGCTGCTGGACACGGTCGCGGCCGCGTTCGGCCGGCGGTTCGACGGGACGGCGCTGCGGGTGTACCGCGTCGACGCCGCCGACGTGAAGGCCGCCGCCGCCCTCCTGAGCACCATTGGCGAGCTCGTCGCCGAGCGGGCCGCGCTCGCCGAGGACGCCGGGGCCCGGGTCCTGGTGCTGGTCGACGGGCACGACCCACTGCTCAACGAGGCCCTCACCACGGTCGCGGCCGGCGGCAAGGCGGTCGGCGTGCACCTGATCCTGGCCACCGAGCACCGCAGCGCCGTGCCGACCTCCCTGTCGCGGCTCATGCCCGGCCGGATCGTCCTGCGCGCGGCCGGCCGAGGTCTGGTCGAGAGCACCGTCGAGCTGCAGGTCGCACACGTCGCGCCGAAGAAAAAAGCGGTCCGCACAACTCCTGCACAGCGCCCCCGCCAGTTGCAGCTGGAGGTCTGAGTACCCTGAGACATCGTGCAGACTTCTGGTGACTATCGCGCGGGCTTCGCCTGCTTCGTCGGCCGACCCAACGCCGGCAAGTCGACGCTGACCAACGCGATCATCGGCCAGAAGATCGCGATCACGTCGCCGAAGCCGCAGACCACCCGGCACACGATCCGCGGCGTCCTGCACCGCGAGGACTCCCAGCTGGTCCTGGTCGACACGCCCGGGCTGCACCGGCCCCGGACACTGCTCGGCGAGCGGCTCAACGACCTGGTCCGCGCCACCTGGAGCGAGGTCGACGTGATCGGGCTGTGCCTGCCCGCCGACGAGGAGATCGGCCGCGGCGACCGGTTCATCAGCGGCGAGATCTCCGAGCTCAAGGCCACCCTCGTGGCCGTGGTCACGAAAATCGACCTGGTCTCGAAGGCTACGTTGGCCGAGCGGCTGCTGGCAGTACACCGGCTGGGCGCTTTCGCCGACATCGTCCCGGTCAGCGCGGTCTCCGGCGAGCAGGTCGAGGTCCTGGTCGACGTGATGGTCGGGCACCTGCCGAAGTCGCCCCAGCTGTATCCGGACGGCATGCTGACCGACGAGCCCGAGCAGGTCCTGATGGCCGAGCTCATCCGCGAGGCGGCCCTGGACGGCGTCCGCGACGAGCTGCCGCACTCGATCGCCGTCCTCGTGGAGGAGGTGCTCCCCGAGGGTGGCCTCACCAAGATCTACGCCGACATCTACGTCGAGCGGCCCAGCCAGAAGGCGATCGTCATCGGCCACCAGGCGAGCCGGCTCAAGGAGGTCGGCACCCGGGCCCGGCGCGAGATCGAGGACCTGATCGGCGGCCGGGTCTATCTCGACCTGCACGTCCGCGTGGCCAAGGACTGGCAGCGGGACCCGAAGCAGCTGCGCCGACTGGGCTTCTGATGTCTGGCAACTCCGGCTTCCGGGGCAAACTGTACCGAGATGACGGTGTGGTGCTCCGCGTCCAGAAACTGGGCGAGTCCGACCGGATCATCACCCTGCTCACCCGCCACCACGGCCGCATCCGCGCCGTCGCCAAGGGCGTGCGCCGCACCACCTCGAAGTTCGGCGGCCGCCTGGAGCCGTTCGGCCACGTCGACGTGCAGCTGCTGGAGGGCCGCTCGCTGGACGTGATCAGCCAGGTCGAAGGCGTGGACCTGTTCGGCCGGCGGTTCCTGGAGGACTACTCGCGATACACGGTGGCCAGCGCCATCGTCGAGACCGCGGAGCGGCTCACCCCGATCGAGCAGGAGCCGTCGCTGCGCCTCTTCCAGCTGACCGTGGGCGCGCTGCGGGCCCTCGCCCTGGCCGAGCACGCGTGCAGCCTGGTCCTGGACGCCTACCTGCTGCGGGCCATGAGCTCGGCCGGCTGGGCGCCGGCGCTGCGGGAGTGCGCGGTCTGCGGCACCGCCGGCCCGCACCGCGGCTTCTCCATCGCCGCCGGCGGCGCCGTCTGCCCCGACTGCCGCCCGCCCGGCGCCGCCCACCCCGCCCCGGCGACGATCGACCTGATGACCGCGCTCATGGACGGCGACTGGGCGGTGGCCGACGCCGCCTCGGGCGCACATCAGCGCGAGGCCAGCGGCCTGGTGGCCGCGCACCTGCAGTGGCACCTGGAGCGCTCCCTGCGGTCACTACCGTTGGTGGACCGTGAAGAGCGCGGCCAGCTTCGCGATTTTGGAAAGGAACGTCCGTGAGCAACTTTCGCCCGCCGTCGGTGCACCCCACCGGCGCCCGCCCGCCGGCGCTGCCGAAGGAGACCGTGCCGCAGCACGTGGCGATCATCATGGACGGCAACGGCCGCTGGGCCAAGCAGCGGGGCCTCCCCCGCACCGCCGGCCACACCGCCGGCGAGGCCGCGCTCTTCGACGTCATCGAGGGCGCCCTGGAGCTGGGCGTCAAGTACGTCAGCGCCTACGCCTTCTCCACCGAGAACTGGAAGCGCTCCCCGGACGAGGTCCGCTTCCTGATGAACTTCAACCGCGACACGATCCACCGCCGCCGCGACGAGTTCCACGAGATGGGCATCCGAGTCCGCTGGGCCGGCCGCCGCCCCCGCCTGTGGCGCTCGGTGATCAACGAGCTCGAATACGCCGAAGAGCTGACCCGCAACAACTCCAAGCTCACCTTCACCATGTGCGTCAACTACGGCGGCCGCGCCGAGGTCGCCGACGCCGCCGCCCGCATCGCCGCCGACGTGAAAGCCGGCCGCCTCAAAGCCGACCGCATCACGGAAAAGACCTTCGCCCGCTACCTGGACGAGCCCGACCTCCCCGACGTCGACCTGATGATCCGCAGCTCCGGCGAGATGCGCACCTCCAACTTCATGATCTGGCAGGCCGCCTACGCCGAGTTCGTCTCGATCGACACCCTGTGGCCCGACTTCGACCGCCGCCACCTGTGGTACGCCTGCGAGGTCTACGCCAAGCGCGACCGCCGCTTCGGCGGCGCCATCCCCAACCCCATCGTGCCCACTCTGACGACCTGACCGATTTGCCGCGCGGTGCTGAGTCGTGCGCCAACCGACTCCCGCAAAGTGATGTACGCTTGCCGCAAGCACGCAGGAGCCCCCGTCGTCAGGCCGGGGCTCTTTTGCTTTCCAGCTTCCGACCCTGAGGGCGGGACGCCAGAAGATCGACCACATGCAAGCCGGTTTCGCCGCCGACCAGGCTCAGGCCGACCTCAGCCCGTGCAGCAAGGTCGAGTGGGGCAAGGCTCTCGACGAGCGCGGCGTGAGTCAGCCGATCGAGACCGGCGCCCACGAGCGGAGCGGCAATACGCAAGGCGGCTTTCAACGCCACGCCTTGCGTGGAACCTCCGTGCAGCACGATGTTGCGGGTCCGGTACAGGCGTCGCATCGCGATCCGAAGAACAGTGACCGCCGACGCGAGTTCCGGTCTAGGAGCAATAACGACCCGGCGCATCCGGTGCACTGCGGCGACATCGGCATCGCGGCGGAACCGGTCAGCTAAATGCAACGTCTGGCCCGCCGCCAGAGCCTCCGCGACGGCGGACGCCCGGTCCCGATTGGTCGCGCAGCCGGCCAGCGCCTCAGCCAAGGCATCTGGGGTTTCGGGCTGATGCCGGTGAGCGAGAGCGGTCAGCTCCGCGCGAGGCCACGAACAGGCGATGATCGCCGCCAACCGGTCCGCTGCGACGGCTTTACCCGATCGCTCCTCTTCGACCGGATCGTCCGGGTGCGACAGCAGCGACTCCACGGCGGCCCACGCCCCCGCGACCGCTGGGCCGAGGACTCCCCGATTCATCGGCGCGGCCAGTTCCAGCGCATCGTCGATCAACGAGGGCTGCCCGTCGACTTGATAGAGCTGCCCTTCGCTCACCAGGGACAGCACATCCGCGCCTCGAGCAGCGGTGGTAAAGGGGATCGGTTCGGGATGCTGATCGACCCACAGCAGCGAGTTCGGCCTGATCCCACGCCGGTTGCCACGAATGAAAGACGATCGTGCCACCATGCGCTCGACGAATTCCCGAGCCTGACTCGCGGCGCTGAATGGATCCCGTGCGATCACCCGATAGAGAAACCCACCACCGGGGCGTATGCCGCTGGTTGGATGACCGCGCCGCCGGAGCCAGTCCACGGCATCCCGGCCGGAGACCCACGCCACATGTCTCTGTGCCTGCTCTGGTTCGGGTGCGCTGTCCAGCATGGCGAGGACCGTGAACTCGCGGGGCGACGCCGCGTCCAACGACACCGCGCCGCTCAGCAACTCCTCGGCGCCCGCTTTCTGCCGGGCCAGCTGTCCGATCCATGCTGCGAGGTAACTCGCGTCATAGCCGAGATCGAGGAGGTGTGCCGCGACAACACGAGCCAGTCGCTCCGGCTTTGGTCGTTGCTCCTTCGGCAAAGCGACGGCCGCCGCCCATCGGCGCAGATAGCCACCTCGTGCATGATGGACGACTTCCCGCAGTCGCCGGTGAGCCGGACTGGGGTCCGGCAACGGTTTATTCAGCAGCGCCGTCAGCTCGGCTCGCAATTCCTTGGCACCGAGACTGACATCCGGACCGATGACCTTCAACAGTTCGTGGCGCTGCCAGTCGACCGCAGCGGTGGAAAGCACGCGGTGCCGCGCCCATGAGCTCGCTTCCAGCAGCTCTTCCAGAGCGAGCAGCGAGCCGACGTCCCAGAGCCGTCGCGGCCACGGCAGCCCTTCAAGCGTAAAGAAGTCGATCATTCGCGCACGGATGTGGCGGTCGTAATTTTCGGCCGGCGTTTCGGAGGTCATCGTCGCACGGTAGAACAAATGCGAGTTTCACATTGCCCCACCGGTTGCTCATACACAGAAACGGGTAATCGGCACACCCGATGCAATAATCGTATAGCTATAGCAATAGGGCTATTTGTTGCCCCGTTCATTGCACCCTTTGGTCAGCATCTATTGGAGATCTCCAGGCTGCGGTCCGGGCGGAGGTAGGAGTTCTCGTCCTCCCCGGCGCCGGAGTCCGCGGTCGCCGTGACCGGGCGGGCCGGGGCGAGCAGGCCCTTAGCCGCGGCCGTGCAGTCGATCAGGGCCAGGTACGACTTCGCCGTGCCGATCCACATGCCTTCGTCGCCGGGGCGGAGGTTGTCGGGCTTCGCGAAGTCCCAGCGGACCTCGTCGTGGACGACGGCGAGCGGGCTGCCGGCCTTCTCGAACGCGTAGATCCATACGAAGTTCGTGGTCACCTGCAGGGTGGGGATGTCGTTGACCGGTACGACGCCGACCGTGACCTTGCCGCTGACCCGGGCCTCCTCTTTGGGGTCCAGGTGTACCGCCGGATCGATCCACGTCGCCACCGACGTGAAGCTGCGGGGGTCGGTGAACCAGGCCCCGACCTCCTTGCGAGCGTTCGGCGCGAGCAGGTTCAGCAGCGCCGTGTTGTCGTGGCTGACGGTCATCCGGTTGTCGAGCCGGCCCGCGACGAGTGCCCGCCGGACCTGCTGCAGCGCCGCGTCGACCTGGGCCGCGGTGAATCCGTCGACGGCCGCGGCCGGGGGCAGGGTGATCCCGGCCGCGCCCTTGGCGTACGACTCGGCCGGCGTGCCGGCGAACGGGCCGCCGGGCGCGGTATCCGGCCCGTCATCAGAGGACGCGGCGGCGGAGGAGCCGAACGGCAGCCGGTCGCGGATCGTGGGCCAGGCGGCGGCCAGCAGGACCGCGGCCAGCACGGCGCTGACGACGAACGCGACGTTTCGCAGGCCTTGGTTGTTTCGTTCCATCGTCTGGCTCCGGCACGGCAGGGGGACGCGACGGATCAGTATGCAACCACAAATGATCTTGCCAAGTCCAGGGGGCGCTGACCGGCTACAGCGGCCGCGCCGACCGGCCGCGGCCGACGCCTTTCGGATTCTTCAGGCCGCGCCGCACGGCACCGGATGTATCGCCATTGCGGCGCGCGCCGCGACCGGTCGGGCGATTCCTTCCGGATCGCGCAATCCGGCATGCTCGCAACGTTCGCCGAACGCTTCGGTGGAGGTGGAGCATCGCTGAAGAACTGTCCCTCACCAAGGACATTCTGCCCGTCTGCGTCGCGGTTGCCTCCATCATCAGCACCATCGTCATCTTCGTGCGGCGGGCCGACGAGGGGAAGTTCGACAAATACGACGCCGTCCTGGTCGCCGTACTGGCGGTCGTGCTCGCGGCCTGCGTCTTCTACTGGGTGCATTTCGGCGGACATTCCACGCTGACCCTTTGAGAGGTTGACCCGACATGAGCGGTGCCGAGTTTCAACCCGACCGGGAGCTCGACCGGACCGCATTGCCGGACCCGGCGCTCGACCTCCGGATGTCGCGGGACCTCGCCGGCGCACTGGACACGATCGTGGCCGCCGCCGCCAGCCTGCAGTCGTCGGCCCGGCGCCTCGATATGGTCGCCACGCGGCTGGAGGCCCGGACGGTCCGGCCGGGCGAGCCCGACGGGACGGCCAGGCGCGAATCGTTGTGGCAGTACACGCCGCAGATCACGGTCGGCATCGTCGCGGCCGTCATCGCCGTGGCACTCGTGGTGTACGTCTTCTGGGGCCGATACCAGTGAGGCACGGAGCGGCGATCGGCTGGCTCGTCCCCGGCTTCGTCATCAGCATTATTGATGCATTTCTGTCAATACAGTCAATGGTCGGAATCATGCAGCCGAAGAACCTGATCGGCATGGCCGCCGCCATTGTCGTCGGCATGTCGCTGACGGTCTTCGCCGTTCTGTCGCCCCTCTGGGCGTCGAACACGACGTCGGGCGCGATGCACGGCGTGCGGTACACCCTCCTGGCCGTCGACATCGGCACCAGCGTCATCGGGGCCATCTGGTACGGCGTCATGGGACGGCCCCTCGACACCACTGTGCACTTCGCCGAAATCAAGTTTCAGCCCGCGAACTGGCTGGTCACTCTGGCGTTCATCGCTTTCGTGCTGATCGTCGCCTGGTGCTGCCACATGTTCGGCCGAGCGATGCACACCATCAGAAGCCGTAATTCTTTCTGACGGCCCCGCCGAAATCTGGTCCCACGATCACCACCTGGTCGGCGCCTCGGGACGGCCGCTGTCGCGATGCCGCGGAATCAGCGGCGGCCGTGGCATCGCGACATCCCTGCGCGGCGACCGGGACAGCACGACGGTGACGCTCAGCGGCGACTCCGTCGGCCAGCTGGTGATGAGCAGCAGGCCCATGCCCGTGAACAGGACCAGCATCACCAGCAGGAGCACCATGAGCCAGAAGCGCGACACAAGGAACTCCTGCGACCGGCTGGAGATGTCACCGGCGACAGCCGTCGCAAGGATGCTGGCGGTCAGCACCGAGATCGGCACCGCGCGCCCGCTGGACCGCCGGCCGGGCCAGCGCCCGAGCACGTGTGCGACAAGCGCCGCGGTGAGCGTCAGCAGGCACACCACGGTCAACGCGAGGCCGAAGAGGTACATGTCGCCGGAGGGGCAGGACTGTGCCAGTTCGGCCCGGGCCATCTCCACGTCGGGCACCGCGTTCACGATGTAGAACATCGAGATGGACGGCAGCACGACCGCCGCGAGGATCCGCGCGACCCAGACCATCGTCGGATCGATCCGGGCGGCGTCGAGCAGCAGCGCCAGGCCGTGGAACAGCGTCACGAAGGCCAGCCCGAACGAGATCCCGTCGATGACCTCCTCGGACGCGATCCGGGCGGCGGCCGCCGCGGCTCGGTCTCCGGCCAGAATCGAGTAGGACAGCGTCGCGAACAGGAAGGCGACGAACGCGGCGAACAGCGCGAGCAGCACCTGGCTGTCGGCCCGCAGCGGCGCCGAGTGCCGCCCGGATGCGCCGCCGGCGGCCGGGTCCGCCGGCGCCGTCCGGCCGCGCAGCTGGTTCTGGGCCGGCGTCAGCAGCAACACCAGGGCCGTGAACGCGACACCGGCCAGCAGCCCCGTCATCTGTGCGTAGGAGGCCGAGGTGGCGGCGATGTCGAGCGGTGGGTATCGGCAGGTTCCCGCGGCTAACATGGCCCCTCCGGGGTCAGACCGAACCGCGCAGCAGGGCCGCGCCGGTTTCCGAAAGACAGTGAATGACGCGCTTGCCCTCGCGGGCGCTGACCACAAGTCCGGCCCCGCGCAGCGCGGCCGCATGCTCACTGGCGGAGGGCACGGAGATCTCGGCGATCCGGGCCAGCGCGCTCGTCGCCAGCGGACCGGTGGAGAGCGCGGCCACGATCGCGGCGCGCGTGCGCCCGAGCACCGGGGCCAGCTCGATGGTTCGGCCATGCTTCGACGCGAGGAGGCCGGCCCAGCTGTCGAGCGTCGGGTAGAAGACGATGCCCGGCTGGTCGTCCACGTCGTCCACGAAGAGCAATGGGTCAGCGGTGAACACCGCGGGGACGAGCAGCAGTCCGCGACCCTCGAGGTAGAAGTCGGTCCCGGTCACGGTGTCCGGGTGCAAGGGACACGGCCCCCAGCGCTCGAGCTCGAGTTTGCACCGCAGATCGAGCGTGAGGACGGGCCGCTCCCAGGTCAGCGATGGATGCAGGCCTTGCAGGACCCGGTCAACTCCCTGCTCGGCCAGGCGGCGCCGCTGCTCGATGAATCCGGCATGGCCGTCGAGCACGCTCCGCTCCCACCGGGGAGCGATCACATTCTTGTGAATGTGCTGCAATGTGGAGGCGATATTGCGGATCGCATGCCGCGAGCCGGCCCGCAGATCATGCTCGATCCGGTCCGGACGCCCGCGGTTCGCCACCAATGCAAGATCGCGCGTGATGACCCGGTTAGGCGTGGCCAAAATCGATTCGACGGCCTCGTCGAAGTCCTCCAACGCCGGAGTGTGGCGGGCGACGAGGTCGCTCGCCGTGACCATTCGCGAGCCCGTCACCTCAAGCACCGACAGGCAGGCCGGGCCGAGCATCCGCGCCGTCTCGACCCGCCATCTGCGCAGCAGCGGATCATCTGTCTGCTCACGCAGCAGGACGGCACTGGCCAGCGTTTCCAGCAGTGGGTTGGGGCCGGACAGCAAACGGACTCGGCCGATATCCGCCGAGGTCAGGTGCACGCGCGCAAGATTCATTCCCACCTCGCCACAGCCGGCCACCGCGCATTTCGCGGCAGGCCCACTCGCGTTTCCGGATCCCTGCGTGACACACACCGGAACACTCGCCATTGAACAACGCCGGTCGACGGTGCGTCTCTGATTTCGGGTCCGCCCGAAAGGTTACATGGATCCCGCCACACGGAAAAAATGATCAATGAATTGATCGTTTCCTCACCCGTTACATTCTCCATCATTTCGAGCACACGGAATGCATCCGATTGATTGCGGAGAGTTTTGGCGCGCGATGTACACGGGTTACGGTAGGTCGGCCCGGCGGAGGATTTCGTCGACGACGTGTTCGATCGGCGGGCGGGCGTCGATGATGATGCCGACGCGTGGAGTGTCGGCTTTCGTCCGGTGGAGACGCACGATGAGCTCGCGCTCCGCCGGTTGTTTGCCCCAGCCGTCGGCGCGCTCGTCCAGCCGCCGGTGCAGCGTGTCCAGGTCGACCTCCAGGACGAACACGCCGTCGAACAGGTCGATGAACTTGGCGAAGTTCCGCGCGCCGCCGCAGAAGAAGGTCGCCGCCGAATCCTGGGCCGCGACCAGAGCCCGCACCTTGTCGACCCGCCAGATGTGGTGCTCGTGCGTGCTGGTGTCGGTCGGCTCGCCGGTTGACGGATCGCCCTGGTAGGACAGTTCGCGATCGCCGTGGACGGCGTGGTGGCCGCGGCGCTGCAGTTCGTCGGCGACGGCGGTCTTGCCGGTGCCGGACACGCCTTCGATCAGGTAGTTTCGCCGGCCCATCGGCGGCTACTCCAGGCCGTCCCGGGAGATCGGCGGGCCGATCCGGAAGTCCCGGAAGGTCGCTTCCAGCCCGGCCCGCTCTGGTGAGCAGCACATGACGCCGACGTCCACGGTCGCCGGAAGGTCGAGGTGGCCGAGGCGCAGCAGTTGCCAGGGGCCGCCGCCGGTGCGGCAGTGCACGGTCAGCGCGGCCCCGAAGCGGGTGACCCGCATCCCGAGCGCGCCGGTGAACCCGGCGAAGGCGGTGGAGCCGGTGATCGGCGCCATGGACACATCGGAGTAGTCGCGGGTCAGGACGGTGCTGACCTGGACGGCGCCCGACGTGACCTCCAGGCCGCACTTCAGCCAGTTGCGCGCGTCGGCCCGGACCATCATGCCGGCCTGGTCGAAGCGGGTGGTGTGCTTGGCCGACACGATGGCCTCGGCGGTGAAGTCGCCGCTGACCGGCTGGTGGAAGAAGTGTCCGTTGTCGGTCGTCCAGCCGTAGAACGTCTCGCGCCAGAAGTCGGTTTTCAGCTCGGTGACGGCGCGGAGGACGCCGCCCTCCAGCGACCACGTCCGCGGCTCGTGCCGCCAGGACATCTGCTCCAGCGGCGCGGTCACTCGGTGACGGTGGCGAAGACGGTGGCGTCGGGCGCGGCCAGGTGGATGGGGGCGGCCGGGGAGACGTCGCGGACGGCGGCGTGGCCGAGGCCGTCGAGCGTCGAGGCCTCCGTCACGACGGCCGCGGCCTCCAGCTTCGTGGCACCCGACGAGACCGCCGAGGCGACCGCCATCTGCAGGGCCGTCAGTGACAGCGACGGCAGCGTGACCGACGCCGCGTTGTAGGTGCGGCCGTCGCCGTCGCGGACCGCGGCGCCCTCCACCGCGCCGGTGCGGGCGCGGGCGGCCCGGGCCAAGGTGACCAGCTTGGTGTCCTCGGCGGTCAGGTCGTCAGGCATCGGCGTGCTGCCTCTCGGTCTCGTGGCTGGCCTGGTCCTCGTCGTCGGGGTCGGCCCGGCGGACGAGGACGGTGTCGATGCGGTTGCGGCGACCGGCGGTGCCCTCGGCCACCAGGACCAGGCCGCCGACGACGGCGGTGGCGCCGGGGATCGGGACGCGGCCGAGGGACTGGGCGAGCAGGCCGGCGACCGTCTCGACCTCGTCGGCCGGCAGCTCGACCCCGAACAGCTCGCCGAGGTCCTCGATCGGCAGGCGGCTGGTCACGCGGACCGCGCCGTCGGCGAGCTCCTCGACCGGGGGGCGCTCGGCGACGTCGTACTCGTCGGTGATCTCGCCGACGATCTCTTCCAGGATGTCCTCGATCGTGACGAGGCCGGCGGTGCCGCCGTACTCATCGATGATCACGGCCATGTGGGTGCGCTTGGCCTGCATCTCGCGCAGGAGGTCGTCGACCGGCTTCGACTCCGGTACGAATGTCGCGTCCCGCATCATCTGGGCGACCGGCATCTCGCCGGCGCCGGGCTCGTTGCCGGAGGTACGCCGGACGAGGTCCTTCAGATACACGATGCCGAGGACGTCGTCGACGTTCTCGCCGACCACCGGGATCCGGGAGAACCCGCTGCGCATCGCCAGCATCAGGCCCTGCCGCACGGTCTTGTGGGCCTCGATCCAGACCATCTCGGTGCGCGGGACCATGACCTCGCGGGCGATGGTCGTGCCGAGCGCGAAGACGGAGTGGATCATGTCGCGCTCGCCGTGCTCCACGACGCCGCGCTGCTCGGCGATGTCGACGAGCTCCCGGAGTTCGATCGTGGTGGCGAACGGGCCTTCGCGGTACCCCTTGCCGGGTGTCACCGCATTGCCGATCAGGATCAGCAGGCGGGCCAGGGGACCCAGGGCCGTGCCGAGCCAGCGCACGAGCGGGGCCGCGAAGCGGGCGACCTGATATGCGTGCTGACGGCCCATCGTGCGGGGCGCGACGCCGACCACGACGAAGCTGACGACCGTCATGATCCCCGCGGTGATGAGGGCGGCCAGCCAGTCGCGATGGCCGCCGACCGCCGCCGCCGTCTCCAGGGCCACCAACGTGGTCGCCGTGAGCTCGCTCAACAACCGCAAGAGCAGAAGGAGGTTGATGTACCGTGCCGGATCCGCGGCGATCACCTCGAGCGCTCCGGCGCCGGGCTTCCCCTCGCGGGCGAGCTCGTGCGCGCGAGCGGGCGAGACCACGTTGAGCGCGGCATCGGTCATCGCGAACAGCCCGGCGAGGACGACCAGGCCGGCCGCCGTCGTCAGCAGTGTGACGTCACTCACAGAGGATCAAGACTTTCGCCAGCTCTCCAGCAGTCGGGCCTGCAGACCGAACATCTCGGCCTCTTCCTCGGGCTCGGCGTGGTCGTATCCGAGCAGGTGCAGGATGCCGTGCACGGTCAGCAGCGCCAGCTCGTCGATCGCGGCGTGCCCGGCGGCGGCGGCCTGCTTGGCGGCCACCTCCGGGCAGAGCACGATGTCGCCGAGCAGCGCCGGCTCGCCGGAGCCCTCGCCGGGGCCGTGGTCGACGCTGCCCTCGTCCATCGGGAAGGCCAGCACGTCCGTCGGGCCCTCGCCGTCCATCCAGCGGTGGTTGAGCTCGGTCATGTACTCGACGTCGACGCACAGGATCGACAGCTCGGCGAGGGGGTTGACCCCCATCTCGTCGAGTGCGTGCCGAGCCACCGCGAGCACGGTGTCGGAGTTGACGTCGACGCCGGACTCGTTGGCGATCTCGATGGACAACGGGGCTCCCGGGGCTATCTGCGGCGCCCGGGCCGGCCGCCCTGTGCGGCGCGGTCCGGGACGGCGCGCACCGGCTGCTGCTGAGCCTCCTGCGCTTCGTCCCAGCGGGCGTAGGCGTCGACGATCTCACTGACCAGGCGGTGGCGCACGACATCGGCGCTGCCGAGCTGGGCGAAGTGGACATCCTCGACGCCGTCGAGGATCTCACGGACGACCCGGAGGCCGGAGCGGGTCCCCCCGGGCAGATCGATCTGGGTCACATCACCGGTGACGACGATCCGGGAACCGAAGCCGAGCCGGGTCAGGAACATCTTCATCTGCTCGGGCGTGGTGTTCTGGGCCTCGTCCAGGATGATGAAGGCGTCGTTGAGGGTGCGGCCGCGCATGTACGCCAGCGGCGCCACCTCGATCGTCCCGGCCGCCATCAGCTTCGGGATGGACTCCGGGTCGAGCATGTCGTGCAGCGCGTCGTAGAGCGGGCGCAGATACGGGTCGATCTTGTCGTAGAGCGTGCCGGGCAGGAAGCCCAGCCGCTCGCCGGCCTCGACCGCCGGGCGGGTCAGGATGATCCGGTTGACCTGCTTGGCCTGCAGCGCCTGCACGGCCTTGGCCATGGCGAGGTAGGTCTTGCCGGTGCCCGCCGGTCCGATGCCGAACACGATCGTGTGCTGGTCGATCGAGTCGACGTAGCGCTTCTGGCCCAGCGTCTTCGGCCGGATGGTGCGGCCGCGCCGGGAGAGGATGTTGAGGGTCAGCACCTCGGCCGGGCGCTCGGTCGTGTTCTGCTGCAGCATGCCGACGGTGCGCCGGACCGTGTCCGGAGTGAGCGTCTCACCCTTGCGCACCAGCTCGATCAGCTCGCCGAAGATGCGCTCGGCCAGCGCATTGTCGGCGGCCACGCCGGTGATGGTGATCTCGTTGCCCCGCACGTGAACATCGCTGTGCACCGACCGCTCGACGAGTTTGAGGATCTCGTCGCCGGCCCCGAGCAGCCTGACCATGACGTGGGGGTCGGGAACGGTGATCTTGCTGATGGCCCGCACGGGCTGCTCCGACGCAGCTGCCGGCGCGGGGTTTGGGGTCTCGGTCATACCTTGGCCGCGATGGGCCTCAAGCACCTGCTTCCGGGCTCGCTCCAGCCTGGGCTCATGTCCAGGCTCTTCATGGTATCGGCTGACCGCGCATACGGCCGTTCCCATTTTCCGCGGGACGCGCCGCTCGATCGTGTTCGGCCGAACATGCCGTCTGCGCCGAATCCGCCACGGACCACCCACCTGGGCTGATAGGGAGGCAGATGACCGGTTTACCGAGGGAGGGCCCAGCATGGTCGAGCGCACCGGATACATCGACGGCGAGCCCTGCTGGGCGGACGTCGTGGCCGCGGACGTGCCGGCCGCGCAGCACTTCTACGCGACGGTGTTCGGCTGGGAGTACGCCGACACCGGCGCCGACTTCGGCAACTACGTGATGTGCCTGCGCAACGGCCGGATCGTCGCCGGCATGAGCCCGCCGATGCCCGGGTCCGAGCAGCTGCCGGCCGCGTGGAGCCTGTACCTCATGTCGCACGACCTGGCCGAGACGTCCCGCCGGATCGAGGAGCACGGCGGCAAGATGCTCGTCGCGCCGATGGACATCCCCGAGAACGGCCGGATGCTGTTCGCCATGGACCCATCGGGCGCGGCGTTCGGCGCCTGGGAGCCCGGCCGCCACACCGGCTCGCAGCTGTTCGACGAGGCCGGCGCCCTGTGCTGGGCCGAGGTGAACACCCGCGAACCCACCGTGACCGACTTCTTCTACCACGGCCTGTTCGGCTACCGGCAGACCAAGATTCCCGGCACGGTCGACGCCGGCGACGAGCTGTTCGACTACTCGGCGTGGAGCCTGGGCGACGCCGACCCGGTCGCGGGCCGGCTCACGATGAACTCGGAGTGGGACGGCATTCCCGCACACTGGACGGTGTACTTCGCCACCGACGACACCGACGCGGCCGCCGAGCGCGTCGTCGAGGCGGGCGGGCGGGTCCAGCACGGCCCGTTCGACTCCCCGCACGGCCGCCTGGCCGTCATCGAGGACCCCAACGGCGCCGTCTTCACCATGATCAGTCGTTGAGTGCCAAATGCCATTTCAGAATTGGTACCCGTCGAAGGTCTCCTGACCACGCGTGAACCGGTATGTCGCCCAGTGCAGCCGCACCACGACCCCGTCCGCGTCCCGGGTCAGCCGCAGCAGCTCCCCCGCCTCCCGCCCGGACACGGTCCGGAACACGTCGGGCGCGCCGTCCACCGGCGCGAACACCGCCGGCGGCCGCTTGACCGCGGCTTCGGCCGCCCGCGCGTGCAGGGCACCGTCCCGCCAGGTGAACACATACTCGAACCCCTCGCCCCACCACCGCCCGAGCACCGACCGGAACTGCGCGGGCGCGGCCGGCCCCGGCACCCAGGGCGCGATCTCCGCGGGGTCGTGCTCGGCGACGGCATCGAGCAGTTCGTGCGGCAATGCACAGATCTCCCCGGCGGTACCGGATGAGCCGAGCGACGCCACCCCGAGCGCTCGCGGCGTGCCGCTGCCGCCGACCCGCCCGTAAGCCGCGGCGAGGAACCCTGGCATGGCCCCGTCATGCCCGACGTGCACGACCCGCTCGCTCCCGGCCCGCGGATGCAGGATCAGCCCGAGCCCGAACGCGCGCACCCAGAGCACATCCTCGGTGACGACCTGCGGCGCCCGCATCTCCTCGACGGTCGCGGCCGACAGCACGGTCCCGTTCGGGTCCATCTCCCGCGGATCGGCGAGGAAGGCACCCCACCGGGCCAGATCCCCAGCGGTGCTCCACAGCTGCGCCGCCGGCCCGACGGCCCCGAAGTCGGCGGGCGGCTCGGGCTGCGCGAAGTCCGACCAGGCATCGACCTGATACCCGACCACGGGCCGCTCGGGCGTGACCGCGGTGTCGGCGAGCCCGAACGGGTCCAGGATCCGATCCTGCAGCACCTCGGCCCAGGTCCCGCCGCGCAGCCGCCCGACCAGGTGCCCGAGCAGCGCGACGGCGAGGTTGGAGTAGTGAAACCGCAGCCCCGGCCGCAGGACCTGCTCGGCCCGGTCCAGCTGCGCGAGCAGCCCTTCGAGGTCGGGCGCCAGCATGGTGTCCCACACGTCCCCGAACGGCTCCCGCTGCAGCCCCGACAGGTGCGACAGCATCCGCCCGACGGTGAGCTCCCCGTGCGCCTTGACCGGCAGGTGCCGAGCGATCTGATCGTCGAGGCCGAGCAGCCCTTCATCCCGGCACTGCATGACCAGCACGGCCGTGAACGTCTTGGTGATGGACCCCATCCGAAACTGACTGGAGGCGTCCACTCCCTCGCCCACCTGCAACGTCCACAGCGGCCGATCGGCCCGATGGACAGCCACGCTCAGCCCGGGAACCCGGGCGTCGGCCTGGGTCTCCCGAACCATCCGCTCATACCGCTGCGACACCTTCATCCCGGAATACTATTTCGCGCATGACAGCTCGCAGGGTCTTGATCACCGGCGCGGCCCGCGGAATCGGCGCCGCGATCGCCCAGGCCTTCACCGCCGCCGGCGACCGGGTGGCCGTCCACGGCCGCACCCCCGCCGACTTCGGTCTGCCCGCCGAAGGCCACGCAGTCGTCTTCGGCGACCTGTCCGACCCGGACGCGGTCCGCACCGTCGTCGACCGGGCCGCCGAAGCCCTGGGCGGCCTGGACGTGGTGGTCAACAACGCCGCCGTCTACATCGAGCACAAGATCCTCGACGTGAACTACGAGGAATGGCAGCGGGCCTGGCACGACACCCTCGCCGTCGACCTCCTGGCCCCGGCGAACGTCTGCTGGTGCGCGGCCCGGCACCTGGGCCAGGGCGGCCGCATCATCAACGTGAGCTCCCGCGGCGCCTACCGCGGCGAGCCCGACCACCCGGCCTACGGCGCGTCGAAGGCCGCCCTCAACTCGATGACCCAAAGCCTGGCCCGCGCCCTCGCCCCGAAGGGCATCGCGGTGTCCGCGGTAGCGCCGGGTTTCGTGGCCACCGACCTGGTAGCCGACCTGCTCGCCGCCCCGGAGGGCGACGCGATCCGAGCCCAGAGCCCGTTCGGCCGCGTCGCCACCCCGGAGGAGATCGCCGCGGCGGTCCTGCACCTGGCATCCCCGCAGGCGGAATGGTCCTCGGGCGCCATCCTCGACCTCAACGGCGCCAGCTACTTCCGCTAGGTCCTACCAGCGGCCGAGGCGGACCGAGAGGGCGGCGACGGCGGCGGCACCGGCGGTCGACGTCCGCAGCACCTCGCGGCCGAGACGGACCGGTGTCCCGCCGATCACATCGAGCTCCTCGGGGGCCACACCGCCTTCGGGGCCTACGACCAACGTGATCTCGCCGGACGAGGGCAGTGGGACCGCGGAGAGGGGCACCGACGCCTCCTCGTGCAGGACGAAAACCACTCCGGAGAGGGACAGCTGCTTCGTCGTGGCCGCCGGCGACACCGTGGGAACCCACGAGCGGCGGGACTGCTTGGCCGCCTCGCGCACGGTCGACCGCCAGCGCTCCAAGGGCCGGTCGTCCTTCCACCGCGCTACGGAGCGCGCCGCCTGCCACGGCACGATCCGATCAACACCAACTTCAGTCAGCAGTTGTACTGCCAGTTCCCCGCGCTCCCCCTTGGCGATCCCCTGCACCACCGTCAGGGCGGGGTCGGGCGCGGGTTCGAAGGTCGGCGAGTCCAGCTCCAGGGCCAGCGAACCCTTGCGCGCGGAGACGACGACGCCGCGCACCAGGCCACCGCGGCCGTCGGCGAGGAGCAGCGCCTCGCCGGGGGTCAGGCGTTGCACGTCGGCGGCGTGATGGCCCTCCGGCCCGTCGAGGACGTATGACGGGCCGGGCGGCAGCGACGGTATCAGGAAAAGGGGCAGGCTCACTGGTGGCCGTTGAACGCATCGCGCATGCGGGAGAAGAAGCCGCCCTGCTTGGACAGCTCGGCCACCTCCTCGCCGCGCGTGCGGGCGAACTCGCGCAGCAGGCGCTCCTGCTCCGGCTCCAGCCGGGTCGGGGTGCGCACGTCGAGGTGCACGTAGAGGTCGCCGCGGCCGGCGCCGCGGAGGTGGGGGACGCCCTTGCCGCGGATGCGCAGCGTGGAGGTCGGCTGGGTGCCGGCCTTGACGTCGACCGTCTCCTCGCCGTCGAGGGTCTTGATGGTCAGGCGGGTGCCGAGCGCGGCCGCGGTCATCGGGACCGTGACGCGGCAGTGCAGGTCGTCGTCCTTGCGGGAGTAGACGTCGTGCGGGCGCTCGTGGATCTCGACGTAGAGGTCGCCGGGCGGGCCGCCGCCGGGGCCGACCTCGCCCTGCTGGGCCAGGCGGATGCGCATGCCGTCCTCGACGCCCGACGGGATCTTGACGGTGAGCGAGCGGCGGGTGCGGACCCGGCCGTCGCCGCCGCATGTGGCGCACGGGTGCGGGATCACGGTGCCGAAGCCCTGGCAGGCCGCGCAGGGGCGGGCCGAGACGACCTGGCCGAGGAAGGTGCGCTGGACCGACTGGACCTCGCCGCGGCCCTGGCAGATCTCGCAGGTCTGCGGCTGGGTGCCGGGGGCGGTGCCGGCGCCCTGGCAGGTGGTGCAGACCACGGCCGTGTCGACCTGGATGGGGGCTTCGACGCCGAAGGCGGTCTCGTGCAGGTCGAGGTCGAGGCGCAGGATCGCGTCGGCGCCCGGGCGCACGCGCGGGCGGGGCCCGCGGGCGGACTGGGTGCCGAAGAACGCGTCCATGATGTCCTGGAAGCCGACGAACGCGCCGCCCTGGGGGCCGCCTCCGCCGCCGCTGGGCGCGAGCGGGTCGCCGCCGAGGTCGACCATCTCCCGCTTACGCGGGTCGGACAGGACCTCGTAGGCGGCGTTGATCTCTTTGAACTTCTCCTGCGCCGCCGGGTCCGGATTGACGTCCGGGTGGAACTCGCGGGCCAGCCGCCGGTAGGCCCGCTTGATCTCATCGGCTGTGGAGTCCCGCTTGACGCCGAGAATCCCGTAATAGTCCTTCGCCACTGAGTCCTATGCCCCTGAGATAGTCGATGCTGAGTGCAACGCTGATGTAGCCGTCAACTCTGTGCCAGCAGGTCGCCGACGTAGCGTGCCACGGCCCGGACGGTCGCGATGTTTCCGGGGTAGTCCATGCGGGTCGGGCCGAGCACGCCCATCCCACCGACGATCGTGGTGCCCGGACCGTAGCCGGTGGCCACGATCGAAGCCGTCCGCAGGTCCTCGATCTCGTTCTCGTCGCCGATGCGGACCCTCGTCATGCTGGGTTCGACCTCGCCGAAGAGTTTGAGCAGGATGACCTCCTCCTCGAGGGCCTCGAGGATCGGCCGCAGCGAGCCCTGGAAGTCCAGCAGGCCGCCGCGGGCCAGGTTGGCGGTCCCGGCGAGCGCGATGCGCTCCTCGGTCCGCTCGACCAGCGTCTCCAGCAGTACCGTCGAAAGGGCGGTCATCGGCGGCCGCAGTCCCGGCGCCGACTCCTCGACGAGGGCGACGACCAGGGGTGGCGTGTCCGCCAGCCGCTTGCCGACCAGCTTCTCGTTGATCAGCCGGCGCAGCTCGGTGACGTCGTCGGCCAGGATCGGGGCCGGCAGCTCGACCAGGCGCTGCTCGACCCGGCCGGTCTCGGCGATCATCACCACCATCAGCCGCGTGGTGGAGATCGGGACGAGCTCGAAGTGCCGGACGCTCGCCCGCGACAGGCTCGGATACTGCACCACCGCCACCTGCCGGGTCAGCTGCGCGAGCAGCCGGACCGTGCGGTGGACGACGTCGTCGAGGTCGACCGCCCCGATCAGGAACCGCTCGATGGCCCGGCGCTCGGCCTGGCTGAGCGGCTTGACCCGGGACAGCTTGTCGACGAACAGCCGATAGCCGGCGTCGGTGGGCACCCGGCCGGCGCTGGTGTGCGGCTGCCGGATGAATCCCTCCTCCTCCAGGACGGCCATGTCGTTGCGGACCGTCGCCGGGGAGACCCGCAGGTTGTGCCGCTCGACCAGCGCTTTGCTGCCGACCGGCTCCTGGGTGGCGACGTAGTCCTCGACGATGGCGCGGAGCACTTCGAGCTTGCGCTCGTCAAGGGCCATGGCACCTCCTCCGGGACTAGCACACAGACTGGCACTCCCAACTGGTGAGTGCCAGTCTACGTCAGGCGTCCACAGGCACGCGATGATCGTTTGGCCGACCCTCGGCGCCACCGCCGCTGTACTGGGTAAAAGTTGTCTAAAAGAAGTCATGTCGTGTCGCTGGCGCCACTTGATCGATGCCCCTACGGTGGCGGCATGAGTGAACCACCTCGCCCCCCGGGGGACTACGGCCAGCCGCAGGACCCTAACTACGGGTATCCGCCCCAGCCGCCCGTGTCGGGTGGCGGGTACCCGCCGCCGTCCAGTGGCGGCGGGGCCTACGGCACACCACCCACCTCGGGTGCCGGCTACGGGCAGCAGCCCGGCGGATACCAGCAGCCCGGATACCAGCAGCAGCAGCCGGGCGGTTACCAGCAGTCGGGTTATCAGCAGCCCGGGCAGTACGGCCAGGCCGGTGCCTACGGCGCACCCGCCGGCGGACCGGGCTTCACGCCGGTCGGCTACAACAACAGCGACGAGAAGACCTGGGCGCTCATCGCCCACTTCGGCGGTGTGCTCTTCGGCTTCATCGCCCCGCTCGTCGCGCTCCTCGCCAAGGGCAACGAGTCGCCGACGGTCAAGGCGCACGCGAACGAGGCGCTGAACTTCCACATCACGTGGGGCATCATCCTGTTCATCGGGGCCCTGCTGTCGGTGTGCACGCTGTTCATCTCGCTGTTCGTGCCGTGGATCGTCGTCATCGTCTTCTCGATCATCGGCGGCGTGAAGGCCAACAACGGTGAGCTGTACCGCTACCCGCTGACCTTCCGGATGATCAAGTAAGCACCGGACGTGCGGAGAGGGGCGGCCACACCGGCCGCCCCTGCTTCATGTCAGGGCCCGGGCGACGCCGTCGGCGAGGAGCCGGCCGCGCAGCGTCAGCACGGCCCGGCCGGCCGCGAACGCATCGGCGTCGAGCTGCCCGCCGGCGAGGCAGTCGCGGGCCCCGGCCCGACCGGCCGCGTCCAGCACATCGAGGGGCAGGCCGTCCGCGAGCCGGATGCGCAGCAGCACGTCCTCCATGTGCCGTTCATCCGGCGTCAGTACCTCACGGGCCTGCGCCGGCGACAAAGCGTCCGCGAGCCGGGCGGCGTAGGCGTGCGGGTGCTTCACGTTCCACCAGCGCACCCCGCCGACGTGGCTGTGCGCGCCCGGGCCGAGACCCCACCAGTCCCCGCCCCGCCAGTAGAGCTCGTTGTGCCGGCAGGGCGAGTCCTTCGACCAGTTCGACACCTCGTACCAGGTGAAACCGGCCGCCCGCAGGGTCTCGTCGGCGGCGATGTAGCGGTCGGCGGCCACGTCGTCGTCGGGGTATGGCAGCTCGCCCCGGCGCATCCGGGCCGCCATCCGCGTGCCGTCCTCGACGATCAGGGCGTAGGCGCTGACGTGGTCGACCCCGGCGTCGACGACGGTGGCGAGGGAGGCCGCGAAGTCCTCGGGCCGCTCCCCCGGCGTGCCGTAGATCAGGTCCAGGTTGACCCGCTCGAACCCGGCCGCGCGGGCCTCGGCGGCGGCCGCGGCGGGCCGGCCCGGAGTGTGCCGGCGGTCCAGGACGGCCAGCACGTGCGGTGCGGCCGACTGCATGCCGAGCGAGATCCGGTTGAACCCGGCCGCGCGCAGCTCCCGCAGGCCGGCGGGGTCGACGGACTCGGGGTTGGCCTCGGTGGTCACCTCGGCGTCGGTGGACAGGCCCCACGTCCGGTCGATGCCGTCCAAGATCCTCGCGAGTTCGGCCGCAGGCAACAGCGTGGGAGTACCCCCGCCGAAGAAGATTGTGTCGACTCGGGCCGGGTCGACCACTTTGGCCGCCAGGGACAGCTCGTCCAGGACCTGGTCGGCGTAGCCGGCGCTGAGCACGCCCTCGCTCGCGGTGTAGGTGTTGAAGTCGCAGTATCCGCACCGCGTGGCGCAGAACGGCACGTGGACGTAGACCCCGAAGCCCCGCCGACCGGCGCCGTCGGCGACCCCGTCGGGCAGGGCACCGTCGCGGGGCATCGGCTCGCCTTCTGGTAGTGCTCCGGGCATTTCACTAGTGTGCCCGCATGTCTCTCGTGCGATCGTCGACGGGGCGGGGCGTGGCGACGCTCACCCTGGACAGCCCGCCCAACCGCAACGCGCTGTCCACGGGCCTGATCGAGGAGCTCCTCGCGGCGCTCGCGGCGGCCGAGGCCGACGACGCGGTCCGCGTGGTCGTGCTGACCCACACCGGCCCGGTTTTCAGCTCCGGGGCCGACCTCAAAGAAACAGCGGCTGCGATTGGTACCGGCAAGCCGCCGATCAGTCGCCTCGGGGAGGTCCTCGCCGCCATCTGGGAGGGCAGCAAGCCGGTCGTGGCCCGGGTGGCGGGACCGGCGCGGGCCGGCGGCCTGGGCCTGATCGCGGCCGCCGACATCGCCGTGTGCAGCACCGATGCCACGTTCGCGTTCACCGAGGTCCGCATCGGCGTGGTGCCGGCGGTGATCTCGGCCACAGTGCTCGCGCGACTCTCGCCCCGGGACGCCTCGGAGTTGTACCTCACCGGCGCGACGTTCGACGGTGCGCGCGCCCAGCGCGTGGGGCTGGTGAACGCCGCGGTGCCGGCCGAGGAGCTGGACGCGACCGTGGCGGGCTACGTGGCGGCTCTGGTCCGGGGCGCCCCCGAGGCCCTGGCCGGCACCAAGGACCTGCTGCGGCAGCCGCGGACCGACTCGTTCCGGCACCAGATCCGGGCGCTGACGGAGCTGTCTGTGTCGTATTTCGGATCCGCGGAGGGCCGGGAAGGCATGCTGGCATTCCGGGAGAAAAGGAACCCGAACTGGGTACCGGACGGCGCCGCCTGATCGTGAAGGCTGGCGTTCAGGACGTACGCTTCTCGACCTGATGAGGAGGTGATGACGTGCGGGCCCGACGCTTGCTGACGATCGCGGCGCTTTCAGCGGTCGCTGTAGCCCTGTGCGCATACGTCATCGCCAACAGGGTCAGCCAGGACATCCCGCTGCGGATCGCCACCAGCCGGGCCTGCGTCGTCAACGCCGGCAACGCGGCCGTCGGGGCCACCGCGGACGCCACCGAGGTCGAGCTCGACAGCGACCAGCTGGCCAACGCGGCCACCATCACCGCCGTCGGGCTGACCCGCAAGGTCCCGCACCGCGGCCTGGTCATCGCGCTGGCCACCGCCTGGCAGGAGTCGAAGCTGGTCAACCTGGGCGGCGGCGACCGGGACTCGATCGGGCTGTTCCAGCAGCGGCCGAGCCAGGGCTGGGGCACGCCGGAGCAGATCGCCGACCCGCGGTTCGCCGCCAACGCGTTCTTCACCGCCCTGCTCAAGGTCAAGGGCTGGGACAAGATGAGCGTCACCGACGCCGCCCAGGCCGTGCAGCGCAGCGCCCTCCCGGACGCCTACGAGAAGTGGACCGACGAGTCCGAGATCATGGTTAAGGCGCTCAGCGGCGAGGTGACCGGCGCGGTCGCGTGCAACGTCACCGAGCAGGCCAGCCGCGGCCCGGAGGCGGCCCGCTCGCTCGGCGCCAGCCTCAAGCTGGACTGGGGCACCGTCAAGACGACGAACGTGTCGAACCTGGTCGGGGTGGCGCTCAAGGTCAGCGAGCCGAAGTCGGGCTGGCAGTACGCACACTGGCTGGTCGCCCACGCGCAGGAGCGCGGCATCAAGCGCGTCGTGTATGCGGACATGCAGTGGACGGCGGCGAGCGGAGCGTGGTCACACGTGACGGAGCGTGGCGGTATCGACGCCGGTCCAGGCGGGGAGCGGGTCGTCGCCGAGGTCTACTAGAGACCTTGACGTTCAGCGCGACCAGCGGGTTGTCGCCCGTTCGGACATTGTCGCGTGCCCAACTCCCGAGTCGGCCGCGTATACACCTCGCGTTACCATCGGTCGTTCGAGACAACGCGCACGGGCACCACGAAAACGTAAGGGGAGGACATGACGTCCGCTGCACCCGACTACGGCGACCTCACCGGCTACGAGCCGATCAGTGATGCCGACCGCAAGGAGTTCCACGAGAACGGCTTCCTGCTGGTCCGCAACGTCCTCACCGAGGACCACCGGGCCGCGCTCGAGGCCGCGATGGACCGGGTCTACGCCGAGGAGATCGCGGCCGGCACGGCGACGCACCTGAAGAAGGACGGCACGCTGCACCTGCTGGGCTTCCTCAACCGCGACGAACTCTTCGGGCACCTGCTGACCCAGCCGACCATCTTCCCGTACATGTGGGGCCTGGCCGGGTGGAACATCTACACGCACCACAACCACCTCGACGTGACGCCGCCCACCTCCGAGGAGGAGCCGCCGTCGTGGGGCTGGCACCAGGACGGCTACCGGCAGAACTCCGACCCGGAGACGATGGACCCCAACCTCCCGCGGCCGATGTTCTCGCTGAAGGTGGCCTACGTCATCTCCGACCTCTCGGAGACCGGCCGCGGCGCCACCAAGGTCATCCCGGGCAGCCACCTCTGGAACTCGCTGCCCCGCCCGGCCGACACCACGGTGCACAACCCGGACCCCGAGGGCACCGTCGAGATCACCGCGAACCCCGGTGACTGCTTCATCTTCGACCGCCGCCTCTGGCACTCGCGGTCCCCCAACTACTCGACGATCACCCGCAAGATGCTCTTCGTCGGCTACACCTACCGGTGGATCCGCACGCTCGACGAGATCGCGATCGACAAAGACGGCGAGTGGTGGAACAACCGCACGCCGGTGCAGCGCCAGCTGCTCGGTGAGGCGACCCACACGGCCAACTACTGGGGCATCAACTGGAACGGTTACATTGACGAGGAGATTCCGCTCCGCAAGGAGCTGAAGACCCGCGGCCTGCTCGACCGGTCGATTCCCTGGCTGCGTTAAGCACCGCGCAAAATGCGCAAGGCCCCCGGTTCGCCGACCGGGGGCCTTGCGCATTTTCAGACTGTGAAACTTACAGGGCGCGGCGGCCCCGGCCCGCGAAGCCGGCGACGAGGGCAACGCCCACGGCGGCCACGAGGACCTGGATCAGCAGCTCGCCCCAGTCGATGCCGGGGGTGTCGGTCGAGATGCCGACCGCGTTCGCGATCAGCGTGCCGAGGAACGCGGCGATGATACCGACGACGATCGTCAGCCAGATCGGGATGTTCTGACGGCCGGGGACGACCAGCCGCCCGAGCGCGCCGACAATAAGACCGACGATCAGCGCGGTGATGATTCCGGTGACAGTCACTGGTCTTCCTCCTCTTTACTAAGCTCAACCAGGGGGGTCGTGCTTTGCGGTTGAGCTTGTATTGCCCGACGGCTCGAGGAGTCAAACGCACTTAAGATCTACGGACGGCGGAACTTCGCAAAACGGCGTCCATCGAGGGAAACGCCATCTCCGGCGGATCGGCCAGCGGCAGCCAGGCATACTCGCTACCTTCGGCCGGGTCCAGGGCGATCTCGCCGGACTTGATCGTCGCCACCCAGAACGAGTCGAGCACCGGCAGCTGTTCACCCTGGAACTCGTATGTGCCGATGTGCATCCCGGCGAACTCGCCCAGCTCGACCTCGACGCCGAGCTCCTCGCGGGCCTCGCGCACGGCCGCGTCGGCCGGGTGCTCGAAGCCCTCGCAGAACCCGCCGGGCAGGTCCCACCAGCCCTCCCGGGGCGGATGGGCCCGGCGCATGGCCAGGAACGTGCCGTCGCCGCGCACCAGCACGACGGTGCCGGTCGGGCGCGGGTTGAGGTAGGCCTCATACCCGCACGCCCCGCACTTGGCCGGGAGATCGCTCGTGCGCCCGCCGCAGCGCGGACAGAACCGCCCGGCCTCGCTCACTTCTTGTTCTTGTCGGTGGCCGGCGTGTCGGCGGTCGAGAGGGCGGCGATGAAGGCCTCCTGGGGCACCTCCACCCGGCCGACCATCTTCATCCGCTTCTTGCCTTCCTTCTGCTTCTCCAGCAGCTTGCGCTTGCGGCTGATGTCACCGCCGTAGCACTTCGCGAGCACGTCCTTGCGGATTGCCCGGATCGTCTCGCGGGCGATGATCCGGCTGCCGATCGCCGCCTGGATCGGCACCTCGAACTGTTGGCGCGGGATCAGCTTCTGCAGCTTCCCGGCGATCGTGACGCCGTAGTTGTACGCCTTGTCCTTGTGCACGATGGAGCTGAACGCGTCGACCGGCTCGCCGTGCAGCAGGATGTCGACCTTCACCAGGTCGGAGGCCTGCTCGCCGGAGGGCTCGTAGTCGAGGCTGGCGTAGCCCTTGGTCCGGCTCTTCAGCTGGTCGAAGAAGTCGTAGATGATCTCGCCCAGCGGCAGCGTGTAGCGCAGCTCGACGCGGTCGGCGGACAGGTAGTCCATGCCGAGCAGCGTCCCCCGCCGGCCCTGGCAGAGCTCCATGACCGCGCCGACGAAGTCGTTGGGGGTCAGGACCGTGGCCCGGACGGTCGGCTCGAAGATCTCGCCGGTCTTGCCGTCCGGGAACTCGCTCGGGTTGGTCACCGCGACCTCGGTGCCGTCGGTGGTGATCACGCGGTAGACCACGTTGGGCGCGGTGGAGATCAGGTCGAGGTTGAACTCGCGCTCCAGCCGCTCCTGGATGATCTCCAGGTGCAGCAGGCCGAGGAAGCCGCAGCGGAAGCCGAAGCCCAGGGCCGCGCTCGACTCCGGCTCGTAGACCAGGGCGGCGTCGTTGAGCTTGAGCTTGTCCAGGGCGTCGCGCAGCAGCGGGTAGTCCGAGCCGTCGATCGGGTAGAGGCCCGAGTAGACCATCGGCTTGGGGTCCTTGTAGCCCCCGAGCGCCTCGGTGGCCGGCTTGGCGTTGATGGTGACGGTGTCACCGACCCGGGACTGGCGGACGTCCTTCACGCCGGTGATGAGGTAGCCCACCTCGCCGGCGCCCAGGCCGTCGCCCTTGATCGGCTCGGGCGAGATGACGCCGATCTCCAGCAGCTCGTGGACGGCGCCGGTGGACATCATCTTGATCCGGTCGCGGGCGCCGAGGCGGCCGTCGACGACCCGGATGTAGGTGACGACGCCGCGGTAGACGTCATAGACCGAGTCGAAGATCATCGCGCGGGTGGCGCCGTCCGCGCGGCCGGCGGTCGGCGCGGGCATCTGGCGGACGATCTCGTCGAGCAGGTGCGGGACGCCGACGCCGGTCTTGCCCGAGACGCGCAGGCAGTCGTCGGGCTCGCAGCCGATGAGGTGGGCCAGCTCCTCGGCGTACTTCTCCGGCTGCGCGGCCGGCAGGTCGATCTTGTTGAGGACCGGGATGATCTGCATGTCGTTCTCGAGCGCGAGATACAGGTTGGCGAGGGTCTGCGCCTCGATGCCCTGCGCGGCGTCCACGAGCAGGACGGCGCCCTCGCACGCGGCCAGGCTGCGCGAGACCTCATAGGTGAAGTCCACGTGGCCCGGTGTGTCGATCATGTTGAGCACGAAGCTGTCGCCGGCCAGGTCGCCCTCGCGGACCTTCCAGGGCATGCGGACGGCCTGGCTCTTGATCGTGATGCCGCGCTCGCGCTCGATGTCCATGCGGTCGAGATACTGCGCCCGCATCTGCCGCGCGTCGACCACCTCGGTGAGCTGCAGCATCCGGTCGGCCAGCGTCGACTTGCCGTGGTCGATGTGGGCGATGATGCAGAAGTTGCGGATCCGGTCCGGCACGGTGGCGCCGGGGCGGTTCGCGCCGGGGTCGATCGTCGGTGGCACAGGCGTCCGTTCTCCATCGGGCTGGGATCACTTACATGGTCCCACGCCCGCGGCCGTAGGCCCCACCGGCCTGATTTTGAGGTGTAAGTCCCGTATCGCTGGGTACAGACCCCTCCATGGCCGACGTATCGAGAGGCGTGTGAGAGCCGGCCGAGAGGACATCGAGAGCGCTGCATCCAATACTGGACCGCGGTCCCCCGGCCTCGTTCGGAAACGGGGGCCGGTGAGACGGCCGCGCGCCCGGCCTCGCCGGCCGGGCGTCACTTGGGGACCGTTACACAGGCACGCTCCGGAGCGGGTCCTGTCGCCGGAAGCGTGAAGGCGGTCGGCGGCAGGGCTTAAGTGCAGTGCACCCCTCGTCGCTTACAGCAGTGCACCCTCGTCGTGGAGCCAGTCCACGAAGCCCAGTGCGACCACGGCGGCGCAGTCGACGAGCTCGTTGACCAGCGCGTCGTGCACGCCCGAGAGCAGCGGCACCTGCATCTCGGCGTAGATCGGCAGCTGGCCGCGGTCGGTCGGGTCACCGATGTAGGCCTTGTAGAACCGCCGCGTGTGGTTCCACTCGTTGACCACCTGGTATGAGCGGTCGGCCCAGTCCGGCGGCACGGTCGCGTGCGGCCGCGCCCGGATGACCAGGATCTCGTCCGACGGACCCTCCAGCGCGAACAGCACCGCGTGGCGCTCCCACAGCGCGAGCAGGCTGCCGTCCCCGTCGGTCAGGTATCGGATGTCGAGCTTCTCGAGGGCCTCCGCGACCCGCGACAACGTCACCGGCGCGATGACACCGGCGCCGTCCTCCTGCGGCTTCTCGCACGCTCCGTCGATCGTCGAGGTTGCATCGTCCCGCGACAGCTGAGCCACGATCGAGTCGGTCTTCGACTCACTCGCCTGCTCCGTCCGCCATGGCCACCTTGGCATCGCTCCGGCTCCCTGCTCCCCCGTGCGCCTCCACCCGCATGTGCGGTCCGTCGCCAACCGAACTCGCTCGGCGGTGGACCCGAAAGAGGACGGTACCCGTTCGGTCGAGTTTCAGCAGCCCCCAATTTCACCCTCGCCCCACCCGTTCGGGTGAGGGTCTTACAGCCGTCTATCCGATGAGCAAAGATCCGCCACCGCGATGCCAGGCAGAGCCATATGCGCAGGCCAGAGCCGTCCATGAACCCGAAATCCGGACATCGACGAACCCGCCGGCGGCGTCGGCGACGAACCCCATGCGGATGACCGCCTGGACGAGACGCTGCGTGACCGGTATACGCCGCCCGGCGTCGGTGGTGACCACGATCGGTTCATGATCGAGGAGGGCGTCGCGGAGCATCCGCGACCCGACCGGGCGGCCGCCGACCCCCTCCGCGGCGGCGGTCCGCAGGGTCTCCGCGGCCGCCGCGCCGACCCGCTTGACGTCGGCCGCCGGGATGCGCTCGACGACCGTGGCGGCCGCCGGCGGCAGCGACCATCGCCAATCACTGTCCCGCGATGCGGGAAGGTCGCCATCGACGGACGCCAGCAGATCCCGGGCCGAGACGGTCCGGTCGCGGGCCACCTCCGCGGCGATGCCCCGGGTGACGAGCACGCCCCAGGGCAGCCGCGACCACAGGGCCACCGCATGCTCCCCGGCCGGGCGCAGCCGCACGACCGCGCCCGGGTCCAGCCGGGCCACCCGCGCCGCGAAGGCGCAGGCGTCGGCGCGGCCGGAGTCGGTCAGCCAGCCCATTATCCGAGGTAGGGCGAGAGGAACTCGCGCTCGACGTCGCGCACCCGGCGGGGCCGGCCGGCGTCCAGGTCGTATGGCACGCAGACCGTCCGGGCCCGGGACGCCAGCTCGTCGCCGTCGAAGAGCTCATAGGCCACGATCAATCGCGAGGCCTTGATCTCCTCGATCCACAGCTCGATGCGGACCGGGTCGCCGTAGTCGACCGGGCGGAGATAGTCGATCTCATGACGTGAGATGACGATGCCGTTCTCGAACGACTCCAGTCCGGCCGCGCGGGCGGCGGTGAACATCAGCGCAACGCGCGCCTCCTCGTAGAGCGTGAGGAAGCGCGCGTTGTTGACGTGCCCGTACGCGTCCAGATCGGACCAGCGCAGGGCGCAGTGATAGACGAACCGGGCCACTACTGCCGCTTACCCTCAGTCACGGGTGAGCTTGCGGTAGGTGACGCTGTGCGGCCGCGCGGCCTCGGGCCCGAGCCGGTCGACCTTGTTCTTCTCGTAGGACTCGAAGTTGCCCTCGAACCAGAACCACTTGGCCGGGTCCTCGTCGTCGCCCTCCCAGGCCAGGATGTGCGTGGCCACCCGGTCCAGGAACATCCGGTCGTGGGAGATGACCACGGCGCAGCCGGGGAACTCCAGCAGCGCGTTCTCGAGCGAGGAGAGCGTCTCGACGTCGAGGTCGTTGGTCGGCTCGTCGAGCAGGATCACGTTGCCGCCGATCTTCAGCGTCAGCGCGAGGTTGAGCCGGTTGCGCTCGCCGCCGGAGAGGACCTTGGTCGGCTTCTGCTGGTCGGGGCCCTTGAAGCCGAACGCGGCGACATAGGCCCGCGACGGCATCTCGACCTTGCCGACCATGAGGTGGTCGAGGCCGTCGGAGACGACCTCCCAGACGGTCTTGTCGCCGTCGAGGCCGGAGCGGTTCTGGTCGACGTAGGACAGCTTGACCGTGTCGCCGACCCGGACCGAGCCGGCGTCCGGCTTCTCCAGCCCGACGATGGTCTTGAACAGCGTGGTCTTGCCGACGCCGTTGGGGCCGATGATGCCGACGATGCCGTTGCGGGGCATCGTGAACGACAGCCCGTCGATCAGCACGCCGCGCTCGTCGAAGCCCTTGACCAGGTCCTTCGCCTCGATGACCAGGTTGCCCAGGCGCGGGCCCGGCGGGATCTGGATTTCCTCGAAGTCCAGCTTGCGGGTCTTCTCGGCCTCGTTGGCCATCTCCTCGTAGCGCTCGAGGCGGGCCTTCGACTTGGTCTGGCGGGCCTTGGCGTTGGACCGGACCCACTCGAGCTCCTCGGTGAGGCGCTTCTGCAGCTTCTGGTCCTTGCGCCCGGCCACCGCCAGCCGCTGGGCCTTCTTCTCCAGGTAGGTGGAGTAGTTGCCCTGGTAGCCGTGGACCTGGCCGCGGTCGACCTCGGCGATCCACTCGGCGACGTGGTCCAGGAAGTAGCGGTCGTGGGTGACGGCCAGGACGGCGCCGGCGTACTTCTGCAGGTGCTGCTCCAGCCAGTTGACGCTCTCCGCGTCCAGGTGGTTGGTGGGCTCGTCCAGCAGCAGCAGGTCGGGCGCCTCGAGCAGCAGCTTGCACAGCGCGACCCGGCGGCGCTCACCACCCGAGAGCTGGGTGACGTCGGCGTCCGGCGGGGGGCAGCGCAGCGCGTCCATCGCCAGCTGCAGCTTGGAGTCGATGTCCCACGCGTCGGCGTGGTCGAGCTCCTCCTGCAGGCGGCCCATCTCGTCCATGAGCTCTTCGGTGTAGTCGGTCGCCATCAGCTCGGCGACCTCGTTGAACCGGGCGAGCTTGGTCTTGGTCTCGGCGACGGCCTCCTCGATGTTGCCGAGGACCGTCTTGCTCTCGTTGAGCGGCGGCTCCTGCAACAGCATGCCGACGGTGTAGCCGGGCATGAGCCGGGCCTCGCCGTTGCTGGGCTTGTCGAGCCCCGCCATGATCTTGAGCAGGCTCGACTTGCCGGCACCGTTGGGGCCGACCACACCGATCTTCGCGCCGGGCAGGAACGACAGCGTGACGTTGTCGAGCACGACCTTGTCGCCGTGCGCCTTGCGCGCCTTCTCGAGCACGTAGATGTACTGCGCCACGGTGCGCTCCTACCTCCGCTTGAAACAAAAACGTGTGTGGGTTCGGCCCAATCTTCCCAGGCCGCCCGCCGACTGCCCAATCGGGTCCTTACGCGGGCGGATTGGCCTGGCTCAGGCCGTAGGTCCGGCCGTCGATCGAGAGTGCCTTCGGGGTCACCGTGTAGGTCGTGCCCTGGTTGGTGACGACCCATTTGCGGTCACCCGTCTTGGCAACACCGCGCAGCAGCAGACCATTCCGGCCCTCCTCCGGCACCTCGCCGTTGTCGGCCCAGTCCTTGATCCGGTCGTGGCCCTGATACCACAGCTCGGAGCCGTTGCGGGCCTGGCAGATCCAGGCCTCTTTCTTCGAGTCGTCGGTGCGGACGTACTGCAGCTGGACCAGCGGCGTCCCGGCGTCGGGCTGCTGGAGCTTGACGCCGTCGCTGATGAAGTCCGGGCAGTTCTGGGTGGGCCGCTTGGGCGGGTTGGCCGCGGCGGAGGTCACGCCCGTGGACACCGCCGACGGATCGTCACCGGCCAGTGACTTATTCTCGTCGATGTCGCGTAAGCCGAGAACGTACCCGAAGAGCGCTCCGACGACCGCGAGGATGAGGACTGAGAGCAACACAACGGTGCGCGACATGCACAGCAGGATCGCACCTGTGAGCCAGCACTCCGCATGCTGCCAGGTCGCTCCGGGGATCAGTAGGCTGAAAGTACGAGGGTGGATCACCCAGGGGGAGGACTCGACACGTGGCTGGAGACAGTGCATTCGTAGTGGTCGCCAACAGGTTGCCCGTCGACAAGGTGGTCGGCCCGGACGGAGAGGTCAGCTACCGCAGGAGCCCCGGCGGACTGGTGACGGCGCTCGAGCCCGTGCTCGAACAGCGCAACGGCACGTGGGTGGGGTGGCCCGGCGGGGCCGGGGACGCCGATGCCAAGGAGGAGACCTTCGAGGCCGGCGGGATCTCCCTGCACACGGTGCCGCTGAGCGCGGGCGAGATCGAGCGGTACTACGAGGGCTTCTCCAATTCGAGTCTCTGGCCGCTGTATCACGACGCAGTGGAGACACCCATCTTCAAGCGTCGATGGTGGGAGTCATATCGGCTGGTCAACGAACGTTTCGCCAAAGCCGTCGCCGAGGATGCCGCACCGGGCGCGACGGTCTGGGTCCAGGACTATCAGTTGCAGCTCGTACCCGCTCTGCTACGCGAGTCCCGGCCCGATCTCAAGATCGGGTTTTTTCTGCACATCCCATTCCCCCCGGTCGAACTGTTCATGCAACTACCGCGCCGCGCCGACATTCTCAAGGGTTTGCTCGGTGCCGATCTGGTTGGTTTCCAGCGGCCACTCGGGGCACAGAACTTTGTCCAACTGGCCCGACATCTGCTGGGCACCCGAGTGCGCCGCGGAATCGTTGAGTGGGAGGGGCGCACGGTCCGGGCCGAGGCGTTCCCGATCTCGATCGACGTCGAGGAGATGCGCCGGCTGGCCGCGTCGCCCGAAGTGCAGGCCAGGGCGGCCGAGGTCCGCACCGAGCTCGGCTCGCCGCGGACGATCATCCTCGGCGTGGACCGGCTGGACTACACCAAGGGCATCGAAAGAAGGCTGAAGGCATTCCGCGAACTGCTGTCAGATGGACGACTCACGGCACCCGAGACGGTGATGGTACAAGTGGCTACGCCGAGCCGGGAGCGGGTGGAGCACTACCAGACGCTCCGGGTGAACGTCGAGCGTGAGGTCGGGCGGATCAATGGGGAGTACGGACGAGTTGGCCAACCCGCCGTGCACTATCTCCATCAGTCGTACAGTCGGGCTGAGTTGGCCGCGTTGTATGTTGCGGCGGACGTGATGATGGTGACTCCGCTGAGGGATGGCATGAATCTGGTGGCGAAGGAGTACGTCGGTGCCCACGCCGACGGCCGCGGCGCCATCGTGCTGTCGGAGTTCGCCGGCGCGGCGGCCGAGCTGCGTCAGGCGTTCCTGTGCAATCCGCACGACCTCGACGGGGTGAAAGACGCCCTCATGCGTGCGATCGAGGTCGACCCCGTGGAGGGTCGAAAGCGGATGCATGCTATGCATTCCCACCTGCGCGCCCATGATGTCCGAACTTGGGCGGACTCGTTCCTGGACGCGCTGGGCGCCGCATCATGACCCGCCCGTCGGCTCGGCGCCCGCTTTACCGTTACACCAGACAGACCCGACACCCTGCACACCCTGATCGCACAACCCACTTCCATGAACAGGCCGGACATGAACCAGACCTCGGCGACAGGCAGCGGCCTCTCGCTCGACCCGGACCTCCGCGCGGCGGTGCTACGCGTCGCGCGCGTGCCCAACCTCTTGGTGGCATGTGACTACGACGGCACCCTCGCGCCGATCGTCGCCGACCCCACCAAGGCGACTCCGTCCCCGGAGTCCGTAGCCGCCGTACGCGCGCTGTCGTCGCTGCCGCAGACGACGGTGGGCGTGATCAGCGGACGTGCGCTACGCGACCTCGCGGCGCTGTCCCGCCTCCCCGCCGAGGTCCGCCTCGTCGGCAGCCACGGCTCCGAGTTCGACGTCGGCTACGTCGACGAACTGCCGCCGGAGCGCAGCGCGCGGCGCTCCGAGCTGCAGGCCGCGCTCAACGCCATCTGCCGCGACCAGCCGGGCGTGCGCCTGGAGGGCAAGCCGGCCAGCGTCGCCGTCCACACCCGGGCGGCGCCGCGGGACGTCGCCCAGCGGGTCTTCGACGCGGTCCGCAGCGGGGCGGCCCTGTGGCCCGACATCGAGGTGACCACCGGCAAGGAGGTCATCGAGCTCTCCGTGGTGCCGACCGACAAGGGCGTGGCCGTCGACGCGCTGCGCATGCAGGCCTCGGCCAGCGCGGTGGTCTACCTCGGCGACGACGCCACCGACGAGAAGGCCTTCGCGCACCTGCACGGCCCCGACCTGGGCATCAAGGTCGGTGCCGCCGAGGAGGAGAGCCAGGCGCGGTTCCGCATCGACGACGCGAACGCCGCGGTGGCCGTCCTCGAGCTCTTGCTGTACACCCGCCGCCGTTGGCTCTTCGGCGAACAGGCCGTCCCCATCGAGCGGCACTCGATGCTTTCCAACACCCACACCGTCGCCCTGCTGACTCCGGCGGCCCGGGTCACCTGGCTGTGCCACCCGAAGCCGGACTCGGGCGCGGTCTTCGCCGACCTGCTCGGCGACACGGCCGCCGGGCACTTCACGGTGCAGCCGGAGCGGGGCGGCATCCCGCTCGGGCAGCGGTACCGTCCGGGCACCATGACCGTGGAGACCCGCTGGTCGGGCCTGACCGTCACGGACTGGCTGGACCACCACCGCACCGGCAACTCGCTCATCCGCGTGCTGTCGGGCAGCTCCCGGGCCCGCATCGACTTCGTCCCCCGCCCCGACTTCGGCCAGGTGCACATCCGCCTCCAGCCGCTCGGCGGCGACGGGCTGCTCGTGCTCGGCTCCAACGAGCCGATCACGCTGTACTCCCCCGGCATCGAATGGGAGATCACCTCCGACGGCCACAGCGACACCGCCCGGGCGACGGTCGACCTGAACGCCGTCGGCGGCACCGCCATGCTGGAGCTGCGCCTCGGCACCGACTCGATCGAAGCCCCGCGGGTCCCCCTCGCGGAGCGGCAGATCGCGGCCGAGACCGCCTGGCGCGACTGGGCCGAGTCCCTCAAGCTCCCGTCGGTCGCCAAGGACCTCGTCCGCCGCAGCGCACTGACCCTGCGCGGCCTGTGGCACAAGCCCAGCGGCGCGATCCTGGCCGCGGCGACGTCGTCCCTGCCGGAGGAGATCAACGGCTCCCGAAACTGGGATTATCGGTACTGCTGGCTGCGCGACGCCTCCCTGACCGCGAAGGCACTGGTGGACCTCGGCTCCCTCGAGGAGGCCGAGTCCCTGGTCCGCTGGACGCTGCGGGTCTCCGACAACACCGACGGCCACCCGGAGCGCCTCCACCCGCTGTACACCCTGGACGGCAACGAACTCGGCCCCGAAGCCGTGATCGAGGCCCTCCCCGGCTACGCGGGCTCCCGCCCGGTGCGCATCGGCAACGCCGCCAACGGCCAGGTCCAGCTGGACGTCTTCGGCCCGGTCGCAGACCTGCTCTGCGCCCTGGCCGACGTCCGCCCCCCGGAGGACGGCGACTTCGCCCTCATGAACGCCATGGTCGAAGCCGTCGAACGCCGCTGGCACGAGCCCGACCACGGCATCTGGGAAGCCCGCCGCCGCCCCCGCCACTACGTCTACTCCAAGGTCATGTGCTGGATGACCGTCGACCGCGGCATCCAGCTCTTCGAACGCCAGGGTCGCCCGGTCCCCGAGACCTGGACCACCCTGCGCAAGACCATCGCCGACAACGTCCTGGACAAGGGCTGGAACGAGAAGGTCGGCGCCTACACGGTCGCCTACGGCTACGAGGAGATGGACGCCTCGGTCCTGTGGATCGGCCTGTCGGGCCTGCTGGAGGACGACGACCCGCGCTTCCTGGCCACGGTCCTGGCCGTGGAGGCCGACCTGCGCGAGGGCCCGACGGTCTACCGCTACCGCTGGGACGACGGCCTACCAGGCGCCGAGGGCGGCTTCCACCTCTGCACCACGTGGATGATCGAGGCCTACCTGCGCACCGGCCGCCGGGCCGACGCCGAGGAGCTCTTCGCCCAGTTCATCGAATGCGCCGGCCCCACCGGCCTCCTCCCGGAGGAGTACGACCCACTGACGGAGCGAGCCCTGGGCAACCACCCCCAGGCCTACTCCCACCTGGGCCTCATCCGCTGCGCCCTGGAGCTCGATCGCTCGTAGCACCGCGTTCGACAACCGCCCCGCCACCGCTCGCCGGTCGGCGGGGCGGTTTCGTTTCGGGGCAGCGGGAACGGCGCTGTGCATTCACACTTGTGGACGTTTGCCGCATGACAAAGGAGTGATATGCGTCGTCTGTCCACCATCATCGTCGCGAGCATCGCGGGCGTGGCCGCCGTGGCCGCCGGAAGCGGTCCCGCGTCCGCCGCCGACCAAGAGCTCGTCGTCGTCAACTCGGTGACGCTGCTCGACACCGGCTTCGCCGACCTGGTGCGAACTCCGGACGGCCGGTTGTTCCTCTCCGGTGGGTCGGGCCACGACACCCTGCAGATCGTCGATCCCGACGGAGTGGTCGTCGGCGCGGTGCCCGGTCAGGCGGGGGCGACCGGGCTCACGCTGAGCGCCGACGGTGGCACGGCCTATGCGGCGCTGGCCGGCGCGGGGGCGATCAGCGCGATCGACACGGCGACCGGCGCCGAGCGCGCCCGCTACGCCGTCGGCACCGACACCTGCCCTTATGACGTCGCCCTGGCCGGGGGCAAGCTGTGGTTCAGCTACGGCTGCCGGACCTCCTCCGGCCACCTCGGCTCCATCGCCCTGGCCGACCCGGCCGCGCCGCCGGTGCTCGACCAGGGCGGCTACCTCAACCATCCCCCGCGGCTGGAGAGCGGCCCGGCCGACGGCCCACTGCTGTTCGCGATGGTCGAGGGCGTCTACCCGAACCGGCTGCTGAGCTACGACGTGACCGGCGCGACCGCGGTGCGCCGGACCGCGGTCGAGGAGCTGGTCCAGGGCGTGTCGGAGTTCGCGGTCACCGCCGACGGCGGCACCGTGATCGCGGCGACACCCGGGGAGTACCAGTTCACCACCAAGCTCGCCGCCTACTCCACCGCCGACCTGACCGAGCTGGGCCGCTACGGGGCGCCCGACTCCACCGTCGGGCTCGCCATCGCGCCCGACGGGCGGATCGCCACCTACTCGAGCGACCGGGGCCTGGCCACCTTCGCCCCGGGGTCGTACACGCCGGACTGGGTGGTCTACCGGGACTTCGCGCCGGGCCTGGACCCCGCGCACCGCGGCCTCGCGATCGGCGCCGCCGACCGGCTGTATGTGGTCTCCCGCAGCTCCGGCAACACGATGATGAACCTGACCACGATCGACGCGCCGCCGAGCACCGATCCGGTCGCCACCGCGCTGGACTTCACGTCGCCGACATCGACCGGCCGGGTCGGCCGGCCCGTCGTCTTCGCCGGCACACTCAGCGCCGCCGCCGGGCCGCCGGTGGGCGTCCAGACGCTGCACGTGACCCGGACGGACCGCCGCGGCTCGGTCACGCTCCCCGATGTCACCACGGCGGCCGACGGCTCGTTGCGGATGCGCGACAAACCGCGGGTGCCGGGCGAGACCACCTGGACGTTCACGTTCGACGGCACCGACCGGCTGCTGCCGACCACCTACGCGATAACGCTCCCCGTCGAGAGGTAGCCGATCATCCGGTCGGCGAGTCGGTGACGAGGGCGTCGACGACCGGGCCGACCACGATGACGGCGGGTGGGCGCAGGCCGGCGTCCTTCGCCGCGGCGGCGACCGTGGCGAGGGTCGCGCGGACCGTGCGCTCCGACCGGGTCGTGCCCTCCTGCACCACGGCCACGGGCGTATCGGGGGAACGCCCGTGGTCGTGCAGGACGGTGGCGATGGCCGGCAGGTTCTTCAGGCCCATCAGGACGCAGATCGTGCCGCGCAGCTGGGCCAGGGCGGGCCAGTTGACGAGGGACTCCGGATGGTCCGGGGGCAGGTGGCCGGAGACGACCGTGAACTCGTGGGCCAGGCCGCGGTGGGTCACCGGGATGCCGGCCAGGGCCGGTACGGCGATCGAGCTGGAGATGCCCGGGACCACGGTGACCGGGACACCGGCGGCGGCGCAGGCCAGGAGCTCCTCGCCGCCGCGGCCGAAGACGTACGGGTCGCCGCCCTTCAGCCGGACCACGAACTTGCCGGCCTTCGCGCGCTCGACCAGGACGCGGTTGATCTCCTCCTGGGTGGCGGACGGGCCGTACGGGATCTTGGAGGCGTCCACCAGTTCGACCTCGGGGCGCAGCTCGTCCAGGAGCAGGCCGGCGGCCAGGCGGTCGATCACCACCACGTCGGCCAGGGCCAGGAGGCGGCGGCCGCGGACGGTGAGCAGTTCGGGGTCGCCGGGGCCGGAGCCGACCAGGGCGACCGTGCCGGCCCGATCGGAGAACGGGTCAGAGCCGGCGAGGGTACCGGTGCCAAGCTGCTCCCCGATCGCGTCGCGGACGGCCACGGCGCGGGCCGGGTCGCCGCCGGCCAGGACGGCCACGGTCAGCGGGCCCTGGCGGGTCACCGCGGGAGTCCAGGCGGTGGCGGCGTGGCGGTCGTCGGCGCGGACGGTGAAGATGCGCCTCGCCGACGTCACCGCGCTGATGGCGTCGGCGGCGGCCGGGTCGCTGACGGCCACGTGGACCAGCCAGGCCTCGTCGGTGTCGGCCGGCTCGAAGCGGCGCTCGCGCCAGGTGAGGCGGCCGGCGTCCACGTGGGCGCGCAGGGCCGGGGTGATGTGCGGTGACACGAGCACGACGTCGGCGCCCGCGTCCAGCAGGGCGGGGACGCGCCTGGTGGCGACCGCGCCGCCGCCGACCACCAGCACGCGTAACCCGTCCAGCCGCAAACCGAGGGGGTATGGGTTCACTTGTGGGCAACTCCAGCGGAATCGAAAGTGGCAACCTCGTGCAATACGCGGACAGCACTGGCCACGATCGGCATCGCCAAGGCGGCGCCGGTGCCCTCGCCCAGGCGCAGGCCCAGGTCGACGAGCGGTTCCAACTCAAGATAGCCCAGGGCGACGGTCGCGCCGGGCTCGGCCGAGCGGTGGCCGGCGACCATCGCGCCCTTCGCGGCCGGGGCGAGGGCGTGGGCGGCCAGGGCGGCCGAGGCGGCGATCACGCCGTCGAGGATGACCGGGACGCGCAGCTCGGCGGCCTTCAGGATGTAGCCGACCAGCGCCGCGTGCTCGAGCCCGCCGACCGCGGCCAGCACGTCGATCGGGTCCTCGGCCCGCAGCCCGACGACCGCGGCGGTGACGACGGCCACCTTTCGGGCGTGGGTCTCGCTGTCGATGCCGGTGCCGAGCCCGGTCACGGCGGCCGGGTCGGCGTGCGTGAACGCGGCGATGAGCGCGGCCGAAGGTGTGGTGTTGGCGATGCCCATGTCGCCGGTGAGCAAGGCCCGGGCGCCGCCGTCGACCAGGTCCTGAGCCACCTGCAGGCCGACCTCGATGGCCTGGACGGCCTCGTCGCGGGTCATCGCCGGCTCGACGCTGAGGTCGCGGGTCCCGGCCCGGACCTTGCGGGCCAGCAGGCCGTCGGCGGGGTCCAGCTCCGCCTTCACGCCCACGTCCACAACGGTGACGGCGATGCCGGCCTGGCGGGCGAACGCGTTCACGACCGCGCCCCCGGCCAGGAAGTTGGCCACCATCTGCGCGGTGACCTCCTGCGGCCACGGCGTCACACCCTGCTCGTGCACCCCGTGGTCACCGGCGAAGATCGCCAGGGCGGCCGGGTCGGGGATCGGTGGCGGGCACGTGCCCGCCAGCCCGGCCAGCCGCACGGCCAGGGTCTCCAGTGCGCCAAGCGACCCCATCGGCTTGGTGAGGCGGCCCTGCAGCGCCCGCGCGGCCGCGATGGCCTCGTCGTCGAGCGGCCGGATCGCGGCGATCGTCTCGTTCAGCATGGTTCGTTCACCCTCCCAGTACGTTCGACAACACCGCGACGAAGGCGTCACTCGTGGCAGTGTCCCGCACGGCAATACGTAACCAGTCCGCACCCAGCCCGGGGAAGGTTTCGCCGCGTCGCACCGCGAAACCACGCTCACGCAGGGCGTGTCGCACCCGCTCGCCGTCCGGGACCCTGATCAGCACGAACGAGCTCTCGGGCCGGCCGGCCACGGTCACGCCGGCCCGCCGGAGCGCCCCGACGAGGTGCGCGCGGTCGCCGGCGAGGGCCATGGCGATCTCACGCTCCGTGGCGACGGCGCGCGGGGAGGCGCAGGCGATGGCGGCCGCGAGCGCGGGCGTGGAGACGCTCCACAGTGGAGCATGCTCGCGCAGCCGATCGATGAGCTCCGCCGATCCCAGCACGTAGCCGATCCGCAGGCCGGCCAGGCCCCAGGTCTTCGTCAGGCTGCGGATGACGAGCAGGCCGGGCAGGTCGCGGCGGGCGGCCAGGGACTCCGGCTCGCCGGGGATCGTGTCCGCGAACGCCTCGTCGACGACCGTGATCCGTCCGGGACGCGTGAGCGCCGCGACTTCGACGGCCGGGTGGAGGACCGATGTCGGGTTTGTCGGATTTCCCAGTACCAATAAATCGGCTTTTTCTGGTATGTCCGCCTTTTTAAGGATAAAGCCGTCTTCGGGAGCCAGCTCGACGCGCGTGACCTGGTGACCGGCGGTCAGCAGCGCCGCCTCCGGCTCGGTGAACTGCGGGTGCACCACGACCGGCAGCGAAGGCCGCACGGCCTGCGCCAGCAGCACGAAAGCCTGCGCCGCCCCCGAGGTCAGCAGCACCTCGGACGGCGGGCGGCCGTGCCGGGCGGCGATCGCGGCGGTGGCCTCGGCCGGGTCCGGATAGCGCGCGAGATCGGACAGGGACGCCGCGATCGGGCCGGCCAGCCAGGCCGGCGGCGCCTCCTGGCGCACGTTGACGGCGAGGTCGACGAGGCCCGGCCCGACCTCAGCATCACCGTGGAACCGCAGCATCCCGCGATCGTCGCGTACGGCGAGCCGAATTGTCCTAGCTTAAGAATGTGATCACGCGCACGCTGCGAGTGGCCGGCGGCTTCCTCGCGCTCTTGCGGACCGGGCTCATCGTGGGCCTGGCCGTAGCGGCGCTGATCTATCCACTGGCCGCGGTGAGCGGCATGGGAGCCAAGAAGGGCGCGGACGCGCTGGTCATGCCGCCGGACGCGCTGCGACAGTCGATGCCGGCGCAGACGACACATGTGTACGCCGCAGACGGCACGACGATGCTCGCGCAGTTCTACGAGGAGTACCGGACGTACACGTCGCTCACCACGATGTCGCCGAACATCCAGCACGCGATCGTCGCGGCCGAAGACGCGCGCTTCTGGGAGCACCACGGTGTCGACTTCAAGGGCGTCGCGCGCGCATTCGTCGCCAACCACAAGGCCGGCGGCGTGTCGCAGGGCGCGTCGACCATCACGATGCAGTACGTGCGCAACGTCCTGCGCGACTCCGCCCGCACACCGGCCGAAGTGAACGAGGCGACCGAGCAGACCGGTGCACGAAAGCTGCGCGAGATGAAGCTCGCGATCGAACTCGAAAAGCACATGAGCAAGAACGAGATCCTTGAGCGGTACCTCAACGTCGCCTACTTCGGCCACCGCGCCTACGGCATCCAGGCGGCCGCGGAGGTGTACTTCAGCAAGAAACCCGCCGACCTGACGGTCTCCGAGGCCGCACTCCTGGCCGGCCTCGTGCAGGCACCGTCGTCGTACGACCCGGCCGCCTCCGACGCCAAGGCCGCCACCGCGCGGCGAAACTACGTGATCGACCGCATGGTGGACATGAAGTACGTCAGCCGGACCGACGCCACCGCCGCGCACGCGACGCCGATCGCCCTGAAACTCACCGACCCGCCGAACGACTGCCTCAACACGCAGACCGGCTACGGCTTCTTCTGCGCCATGTTCCGCTCCTGGTGGGCCGACCAGCCCGCGTTCGGCGTGAACTCGACCGAGCGGCTGGAGAAGCTGCGCCGCGGCGGATACAACATCGTGACGTCCCTCGATCCCCGGGTCCAGGACATCGCGCAACAGCAGATCCTGAAACGGCTCGGCGCCCGGAATCCCTACGCGCTGGGCCAGGTCGCGATCGAGCCCGGCACCGGCTACATAAAAGCAATGGCGGTCAATAGGGTGTACTCCCTCGACCGCGCCAGCAACGGCCCGCACTCCGACCCGAGGCAGCGCAAACGGCTGCGCGGCAACTATCCGAACACGGTCAACCCGCTCCTCGGCGGCGGCGACGAGATGGCCGGATACCAGGCCGGCTCGACCTTCAAGATGTTCACCATGCTGGCCGCGCTGGAGCAGGGCCTGCCGCTGTCGACCGCGATCTACTCGCCGAAGACGGTGCAGACGAAGTACAAGACCGGCCGCAGCAGCCCCGCCCACTGCGGCAACGACAACTGGTGCCCGTCCAACGCCTCGGACTCGATGACCGGCCGGCAGACGATGTGGTCCGGTTTCGGCAAGTCCGTCAACACGTACTTCGTCCAGCTGGAGCAGCGCGTCGGGGCGGACTCGGCGGTCCGCATGGCCGAGCGCCTGGGCCTGCACTGGCGTACGGGCATCGACCAGCTCCAGGCCTCCCCCGCGAAGGCGAAGGGCTGGGGCTCGTTCACCCTCGGCGTAGCCGACACGACCCCGCTGGAGATGGCCGGCGCGTTCGCCACCGTGGTCGCCGACGGCATGCACTGCGAGCCGATCCCGGTCACCTCGATCACCGACGTCAACGGCAAACCGGCCCTGGACGACAAGGGCGTCGAGGTGGCCAAGCCCCGCTGCGCCCAGGTCCTCTCGGCCGACGTGGCCCGCGGCGCGGTCGACGCGGCCCGGTGCGTGACGGGGTACAAGGCGGCGATGGGCGACTGCGGCGGATGGTCGACCGCATCCCGGGTCTTCTCAACGGTCAAACGCCCCGTCGCCGGCAAGTCGGGCACCACTGACGACGACCGGTCCGCCTGGTTCGTCGGCATGACACCGGGCCTGACGATCGCCGGCTTCATCGCCGACCCCGACAACCCGCTGCACCGTGTGGGCTCCGGCAACGCCCCCAAACCCCGCGAAACGGTCGCCGAGACGCTCCGCGACGCCTTGGCCGGCACTCCGGTCCGCGGCTTCACGCCTCCGAGCCCGCAGATAGCCGGCAAGAACGCGGTAGCCAAAGCCAAACCCAAAACCCGCAACCGCGCCTGACCGCCCAGCCTTACTGACCTCGCGATCCTGCCCTGCTCACGCGCTTCTGTCCTACCGCTGACGCCACTGCACTGCCCACGCGGCACTGGGCAACCACGCGGCGTGGAGTGACCGTCCAGCGCTTGGCACCGCGCAGCGCTGAGCATCCGCGCCAAGCGAAGCGACCGCCCGACCGGCGCGGGCCGCCCGAATCGTGGTCGCTGTTACCGGATGTCGGACGGCAGCAGCGACCAGCTCTCGAGGTCCACGCGTCCACTGGCCAGGGAGCCCGCGTTGCGGAGCAGCCCCTCGTATGTGAAGCCGGCCTTCTCCGCCACCCGCCGCGAGGCGACGTTCCCGGGCGCGACCCGCAGCTCGATCCGCTGGAACCGGTGCTCGAGCAGCAGCGAGAGCGCCAGTACGTCGACGGCCTCCGGGGCCACGCCGTAGCCGCGCGCGTCGGCGGCCACGGCGCAGGCGATCTCGGTGGAGCGGGTCAGCCAGTCGGTGTTCTTGGTCCAGAGGCACCCGACGAGCCGCTCGTCCTCCCGGCGCACGATGCCGTAGTGGTCGCCGGCCCCGCTGTCGCGCCGTTCGACGGCGAGCTCCGTGCACCAGGCGTATCCGTCGAACTCCTCGATCTCGTCCGGCGCCACGGGCAGCCAGCGCCGGACCAGCCGGTCGGCGAAGATCTCGGCCACCCGCTTGTCGTCGTCGGCACACAGCGGCCGCACCGTCAGGCGGGGCGTCTCAACCAGCAACGATGGAAAGCGCCGGAGCGCCACCGACCACGTCGACACCTAGGCCCCGTCTTTCCCGTCGTCCTTGCCGGCACCAACCGCCGGCAGCACGGTCGTGGCCTCGTCAGCGGGCGGCGCCGAAACAGCCGCACTCGCCCCTGAAACCGGAGAAGCAGGCACAGAACCGGACACTACCGAACCCGGCGGTGTGGAGAGCGGCCCCGACACGGGTACGGCGGGAATCGACGCGGTTCCGACAGAACGTCCCGCGGCGGGCGGTGCCGAGACCGGTGGCGCCGACACGGGGGCCTGCTCGGTGTGCTCGGCGCCGGCGTGGGACTGCGAGGCGTAGGGCCCGGCCGCCTCCTCGGCCGCCGGCACCAGCTCCGACTCCGAGGCCGGCATGGCCGTCACCCCACCGGGCGCGGCCGACACGGGCGCGGTGGCCGGGGGCATCGACTGGGCGAAGACCGGCATGGGGGCCGACGAGACCGGCATCGCGGCCGAGGTCGCCGGGCTCACCACGGCTCCGCTCACGTGCCCGGCCACCTCGCCGCTCACGTGCCCCGCGACACCGGCCGCCCCGGACACCGGACCGGCCGTGGGCTGATCGTCGGCGGACCCGGTCCGAGCCGGCGGCGCGGATACGGACCCCGGCCCGAACGCGGTGATCGGCCCCGTCACCGACGCCGACGGCCGCTCGATGGAGGACGGCTGGGTCGAGAAAGTGGTCAACGGCGGCTGAGGTGATGCGGTCGACGGCGGCCGGCTGGAGACGGCCGACGGCTGCTGGGTGGAGAACTGGACCGGCACAACCCCAGACGATGGCAGCCCCGAAGCTGTCGCGGGCGGGTTCGGCCCGGAAGGCACCCCAACGCTCGCCTCGCCCGCCTCATCCGTATCGCCGGTCGCGGCACCGGCGGCCGGCACCGCCAGCACCGTGGTCGCTTGCTCTTCTGACACGTCCGGGCTACTCGGCAAATCCGAACTGTCCGAAACATCCGCGTCGGCATCTCCGCCCGAACGGGTCACAGAAGCCTCGTCACCCTCACCGTCCCCATCCGTGTCGGCGAGATCCGCGATCTCCTCTTCGGCCTCAGCCAGCTCGTCCGCGTCCGAACGATCCGGAACCACCGAGATTGGCGAAGCACCTCCGAAAACCGTGGCGGACGGAACCGGCGGTCCGGAGACCGACGCCGACGCGGACCCGGGCGCGGCCGAAACCGGGACCGCCGAGACGGGGACCGCCGAAACCGAAGCGGCCGAAGCAGCAGCCTGCGCATCCGAAGCCGGGACCAACGCCGGACCCGAGACCGAAGCGGGCCCGGAGACAGCAGGAGAGCCCGAGACCACCGCAGCCGGCCCCGAGACAGCAGGAGAGCCGGAGACCGAAGCGGGAGCCGGGACCGAAGCGGGGGCTGAGACGGAGGCGGGGGCTGAGACGGAGGCCGAGGCGGCTGGTACGGAGACGGAAGAAGACGAAGCGGAGCCGACGGGGGCCGAGCCGTCCAGAGCAGTCCACGGCGTCGGCATGGCCGGACCCAGCGCCGGGCCGAACGGCGACGAGGCCCCCGGCGACGTCGGCGCGCTCGACGGCACCGCGGAGTGCGTCTGCGGCGGGCTGGCGAGGGATGAGCTCACCACCGGGTATGACCCGGTGGCCGGCACGCCCGGCGCCGCCACCGGAATCGCACCGGCCGCGATCGACCCCGGGCCGGACGGGCTGGCCAGGATCGATCCGGGGATGGCGGCCGGCAGCTTCGGCGCCGGCGGTTCCGGGGTCGTGTAGTCGGCCGCGTAGCTCAGCGAACTGACGGCCCCGGCCGCGGCCGAGACCGGGGTGGACGCCGATGCCGCCGCCGAGACCGGGACGGCGGTGACCGGGGTCGCGGGCGAGGCGGTGACCGGAGCCGACGCCGGCACCGCCGAGGCCGGCACCGCGGTGACCGGCGTCGGGGCGATCGGGGTCGGCGGGACCGGCGCGGTCGGGAAGTTCATGGCGGGGACCGACGGCCGCCCGTATGGACTGGTCGACGGCGTGCTCCACTGCCCTGGCGTCGGCGCGGCGGTCGATCCGGCGGCGGCGACGAAGCGGGTGGCGATCGACGGCGTGCCGGCCCAGTGCAGGCCGAGGTAGGAGGCGTGGACGCCCCGCTGCACGAACCCCTCCGCCGGCCCGCCGGCCCAGGTCCAGGCCGCCTGCAGGCCGGAGCGCGGCGCAATGCTCGAGCGGTGCATCTTGTGCCCGATGACCTGAGCGCCGGCCGGGAGCAGGACGGAGGAGGAGCGGGCGGTGGCCTCGCGGTAGCCGAGCACGACGAGGTCGGTGTCGCGGGCCGAGGCGTCGACGACGCCGCACATGGGGCGGCCGTTGAAGTCGCGGCAGAGCCAGACCAGGCCGGTGCCCTCGGCCGCGATCGGCTTCCCCGCGGCGGCGTGCGCGGCCACGGCGGTGCGCAGGCGGCCGTTGAACGTGAGCTCCTCCGCGTAGGACTCCGGCAGCGCGGACCCGATGACCAGGCCGTCGACGCCGGCCGGGAGGAGCTCGTCGCGCAGCGGGTCGAACGGGACGACCTCGGCCCCGGCCGCGGTCAGCAGCTCGGCGGTCTCCGGGTAGGCGAAGGCGACCCCGATAACCGGCCGGCGGCCGATGCGGGCGACGGCCGGACCGGCCTCGGCGACCTCGGCCTCGGCGTTCCACGGGTCGGACGTCAGCCGGGGCGCGGAGCGGGCCAGCGCCATGGTGCGGTCGATGTCGACGGCGCCGGCGATGACCTCGCCGAGGCGGCGGACGGCCCGCACGGCGTCGATGTTGTGGTGCACGACCGGGGCGACCCCGTGGTGGCGGGACGGCAGCGGTGCCCCGGCCTCGCCGGCGTCGGTGAGCGCGTGCCGGCGCAGGGCGCCGAGGACGGGCACCCCGATGTCGTCGAGGGCCTCGCGCAGCAGCTGTTCGTGGCGGGTCGAGGCGACCCGGTTGAGGATGACGCCGCCGAGCCAGAGGAGCTCGTCGTAGGCCCGGAAGCCGTGCACCAGGGCCGCGACCGACTGTCCCATGGCCCCGACGTCGACGACCAGGATCACCGGCGCGCGCAGCAGCCCGGAGATCTGCGCCGTCGACTCGCTGTCGGTGCGCCCGGCCAGCCCGTCGAAGAGGCCCATCGTGCCCTCGACCACGGCGATGTCCAGCGACGCGGCGCCGTGGGCGAACAGCGGACCCATCCGCTTGGCGCCGACCATGCGCGGGTCGAGGTTGCGCCCGGGCCGCCCCGCGGCGAGCCCGAGATAGGCGGCGTCCACGTGGTCCGGGCCGATCTTGAACCCGGCCGCTCGGTAGCCCCGGGCCGACAGCGCGGCGAGGAGCCCGACCGAGATCGCCGTCTTGCCGTGACCGGAGGACGGGGCACTGATCACCAGCCGCGGAATCGTGCTCATGACTCCACCCCCGCAGCCTTCGGCGCCGCAAAACCGGACGAGACAACGCGTGAGCGACCGCCCCGCTTCGCTCCGAGGCCACTCATGCCGACCTCCGCGAGCTCAAGCGCCGACGTGAGCCGCACCGTGCGCCTCTGGTGAGCGGCCACTCCGCTACGCTCCGTATCGCTCATGTGCTCCTCCGGCGCTCGGGCATACGTGTGTCCCGGACGATACCGAACGGGCGCCACCGCGACCGTCCGGAAAAGGACGGGCTACCGTGCATGGTTGTGTACCGGTTTCTCGCGACCCCCAGGTGGCTCGGCTACGCCGCGCTGACCCTGGCCGCGGCGACCGTCATGGTCCTGCTGGGCCTGTGGCAGCTCGACCGCTACGAGCAGCGGGCGGAGATCAACGCCCGGATCACCGCGGGCACCGCCGCCACCCCGGTGGCGCTGACGTCGGTCGTCGGGGCGCCGACCGGCGCCGCGGGCACGATCGGCCCGCCTCCGGCGGAACACACGGAGTGGACCCGGGTGACCGTGACGGGAAGCTTCGACCCGGCACACGAGATTCTGGTCCGCGGTCGTACTGTCGAGGGCGCCGTCGGCTTCGAAGTGCTCACACCACTCGTGCTCGGCGACGGCCAAGCGGTCCTCGTCGACCGGGGCTGGGTCCGCCCCGCCGCCGCGGGTGCCCTGACCCCGCCCGACGTCCCGGCGGCCCCGTCCGGCAGCGTCACCGTCTCCGGACGTCTGGTCCCCGCGGAGAGCCGGGGCGGCCGCCCGCAGCAGGTCGCCGGCCACGCCGAGATCCGCCGCATCACGCCCAGCGAGATCGCGCCCGTCCTCCCCTACGCCCTGTTCGACGCCTACGTGAGCGCGGACCAGCCGGCGCCCGGCTTCACCGCGGTCCCGGCCGAGAAGCAGAACGCCCTGCAGAACGCCGGCTACGTCCTGCAGTGGTGGCTCTTCGCCGCCATGACCCTCTACGGTTTCGGCTACCTGGCCCGCCGCGAGGCCCGCGGCCCGCGCCCGGACAACCTGCTGGACGAGGACGAGGAAGGCGACCGGCACGCGGAGGCGGACGAGCCCCGCGCCGAACAGCCCCGCATTGAGCAGCCCCGCACCGAACAGCCGGCCGAGCACCGTCCAGCCACCGCCGACCAGGCCGCAGACGCGGACGCAGAGGCGCAACTGCACGACACCCCGCACTGACACGTCACTCACGGCGATCCCCCGAACCGCGCGGAATATCGCCAGGTGGCCAGACGGCGGCCAACGGCACGGCGGTGATCCGGCCGGACGCGAGCGGGCAGCAACTCGAGACGGTGCGGGGCCGGCCGGGTGGCGAGCTCATGAGTCGTCCCGTTGGTGCGCGCCCCGGTGGATCGCCCGCACCGCGTCGATGGTGTCGGCCTCGTCGGGCTTCTTGTCCTCGCGATACCGCAGGACGCGGGCGAATCGCAGCGCCACCCCGCCCGGATAGCGCGGCGAGGTCTGCACGCCGTCGAAGGCCACCTCGACCACCAGCTCGGGCCGGACCTTGACCACCCAGTCCGACTCCTCGACGGCCAGGGAGCGCAGCTTCTCGGTCTGCCAGCGCAACATCTCGTCGGTCATGCCCTTGAACGTCTTGCCGAGCATCACGAACCCGTCCCGCTCCGGATCGCGGGCGCCCAGGTGCAGGTTGGACAGCCAACCCTTGCGCCGCCCGTGGCCCCACTCGACGGCCAGGACGACCAGGTCGAGCGTGTGCCGGGGCTTGACCTTGACCCAGGCCGCGCCGCGCCGGCCCACGTCGTAGGGCGCCGTGGCCGACTTGATCACCAGGCCCTCGTGGCCGGCCGCGACGGCGTCGGCGAACGCGGTCTCGGCCTGCTCGGGCGTCTCGATCATGGTGCGGCCGACCCGGAGCGGCTCCGGCACCACGCGCTCCAGGGCTGCCCAGCGCGCCGCCGCCGGCTGGTCGAGCAGGTCCTCGCCGTCGAGGTGCAGGACGTCGAAGAAATACGGCTGGAGGACCGACACCCCGTCCCGCCGGGCCGCGCGGCTGGACGTCTCCTGGAACGGAATGGCCCGGCCGCTCTCCGGGTCCACGCCGACGGCCTCGCCGTCGAGGACGATCGTGGAAGCCTCGAGCCCGGCGACGGCCGCGACGACCCCGGGCAGGCGGGCGGTGATGTCGTCGAGGCTGCGCGAGTAGACCCGGATGGTCTCCTGGCTTTTGTGCACCTGGATCCGGACGCCGTCGATCTTGATGTCGGCGGCCGCGGGGGTGCCCGTGGCGGCGAGCGCCTCGGTGGCGTCGGGTGCGCTGGAGGCGAGCATCGGTGCGAGCGGGCGCCCGACGGTGAGCTGATAGGCGGCGAGGGCCTCGGGCCCGTGTAACAGCGCGTCGGCGGCGACGGTCTTGAGGTCGCCGGCGAGCAGCAGCGCCCGGCGCACGGCGGTGGAGGGCAGGTCGGCGGCCCGGGCCACGGCGTCGGCGAGCAGGCCGGCCTGTGCGCCCTGGCGCAGCTCGCCGCTGAGCAGGCCGATCAGCAGGCGGCGCTCGGCGTCGGTGGCGGCGGCGAAGAGGGTGTTGACCTCAGCCCGGCGGGCGGCCTGGGAGCCCTTGCCGGCCAGGCCCGCCATGTGCTCGAACGCGAGGTCGACGGCGGCCACGGTGAGGGTGGCCTCGGCGGCCGGCGGCGGCAGGTCGCGCAGGCTGGCGTAGCCGACCCCGGTCTGGCGCTGGCGCAGCTCACCGGCGAGATAACCGGCGCCGGCCGACACTGTGCGCTCGTCGCCGGACGCGGCCAGGTCACGCAGGGCCGCGGCCAGAAGGTAGATCTTGGCGTTGCGCGCGGAGGTGCCCGCCACCGCCTGGGAAACACTCGCCAGCTGCTCGAAACGCATGCCTGGATTCTCGTCCAGGGGTACGACATTTTTCAGGCGAGAGCGCGGGCGTACGCGCGGCGGATGCAGTCGAGCACCCAGCCCATCCGCCCGACGGCAGTGTCGGGATGTTCACCGAACTCCTGCGCGACCAGCGCCGCGCACCCGCGCGGCCCGTGCCGGCGGACGCTGAGCATGACCGCCGCGCGGATGCACTCCGGGTCGAGCCGGTCCGAAGACTGCAGGTGAGACACGAAGAGCGCCTCGGCGCGGACGTGTTCGAGCAGTTGTGGCGTCATGACTTGCTCCCTTCGCCTGGGACCAGTCCACGCCTCCGCCGGAGCACGGCCGTGCCCCCTCGGTTGCAGGAAGGGTGGCATCACCTTGACCTCATGACGGAGAATAGTGATGTGCATACGTTCCGTGAGCGGCGTCACTTCCCCGCGCTGCTCGACGCCGCGATCATGGTGACCGCGGCCGCCGTGCTCGCGCGGGCGGAGTTCGTCGCGCCCGCCGCACTGGCGTTGTTGCTGGCCGGAGCGGCACTGCAGCTGTCCGTCAAGAAGATCAAAGTGCCAACAGCGGCGCGCCAGGTCGCGCTGGCGGTGGCGTCGCTGTCTGCTCCGGGGGTACTGCTCGTGCAGTACCACCGAAACCAAATGCGCGACATCCCGCTCCTCGCGGCCGCCAGCGCCCTCATCTTTCTGCTGGTCCTCGGCCGGATGGCCCTCATGGTCGCCGAGCAGCACCGCATCGCGACCGCCGACACCCTCACCGGCCTGTGCACGCGCCGGGCGTTCCAGGAGCGGCTCCACGCCCTGCGCCCCGGCCGCCCCGCCGCCGTGATATTGCTGGACATCGACCGGTTCAAGCGCGTCAACGACGCCTTCGGCCACCCGGCCGGCGACCGCGTCCTGCAGGTCGTCGCCGACCGCCTGCGCGACACCGCCGGCCCGGGCGTGACCGTGTGCCGCTACGGCGGCGAGGAGTTCTCCCTGCTCGTCCCCGGTGCCGATGCCAGCCGCGCGGCCGAGCTGGCCGAGCGCCTCCGCAAGGCCGTCGGCGCGGCCGCCCTCGAACTGGGCGACGGCGTGCTGCGTTTCGTGACAATTTCCGCCGGTACTGCCCTGATCCCCGCCGACACCGAAGACCCCAACGACCTGATCCCCCTGGCCGACCGCGCCCTCTACACCGCCAAGCGCACCGGCCGCGACCGCGTCGTCGCCGCAGGCGCCGCACCACCGCTGACCATCGCCGAGGGCG
>NZ_JBITDU010000006.1:0-171142 GCF_044454505.1 Dactylosporangium sp. NPDC051541 | reverse complement strand
CGCCAAACCGGGCCCTCCTGAGGAGTGGCCGGCCCCCCTACCGCGCCCGCGCCGCTCCACCAAACTCGAAGCGGCCTGACCAACCCAGCACACGGCGCCCACCGCGCCGCGCCGCGCTCGCGTTGCCGTTTCGCGCTCGCATCGCCGTTTTCGCGCTCGCAGCGCACGGCGCCCTACCGCGCCGCCGCATGCGCATCGTGGTGCCACGCTCACGTTTGCCGTTTCACGCTCGCATCGCCGCGCCGCGCCGCGCTCGCATCGCCGCACCACCGCTGACCATCGCCGAGGGCGCCAAACCGGGCCCTCCTGAGGAGTGGCCGGCCCCCCTACCGCGCCCGCGCCGCTCCACCAAACTCGAAGCGGCCTGACCAACCCAGCACACGGCCCTCAGTGGGCGCGGGCGGCTCCGAACTCGAGGCGGCCCGACAGCAGCGCGTCCAGGTCGGCCGACGGCACCGGGCGGGAGAACAGGAAGCCCTGCGCGTGCTCGCACCCGAGCGCCCGCAGCGCCGTCGCCTGGTCCTCCGTCTCGACCCCCTCGGCGACCGTCTGCAGCGAAAGACCCCCGGCCAGCTGCAGGATCGCCCGCATGAGCGTGGTGTCGACGGCGGTGGCCAGGAAGGTGCGGTCGATCTTCAGCACGTCGACGGGGAGGTGGACGAGGTAGGCGAGGGAGGAGTACCCGGTGCCGAAGTCGTCGATCGCCACCCGCACCCCGTCCGCGCGCAGCGTGTCGAGCCGCGCGGTCGACTCGGCGTCCGCGACCAGGGTGCTCTCGGTGACCTCCAGCACCAGCGCGGTCGCCGGCAGCCCGCTCGAGGCCAGCGCGGCCCGGACCCGGTCCACGAAGTCGGCCTCGCGCAGCTGATGGGCGGCGACGTTGACGGTGAGGCTGATCCCGTCCCGCTCGTGCCACGGCCGCGCCTGCGCGCACGCCCGCTCCAGCACCCACCAGCCCAGCGGCACGATGAAGCCGGTGGCCTCGGCGACGGGGATGAACACGCCCGGCGGAATGGCCTCGGCGCCCGGCGGGAACCAGCGCAGCAGCGCCTCGACGGCGGTGATGCGCCCGTCGGCCAGGCGTACGACCGGCTGGTAGTGCACGTCCAGCTCACCCTCGCGCAGCGCCCGCCGCAGCCCGGTGGCCAGCTCCCGCTGCCGGTCCGCGGCCGTGCGCAGGCCGGCCTCGAACCGCACGATCCGGTCCTTGCCGCCGCCCTTGGCCGCCTGCAGGGCCAGCCCCGCGTCCCGCAGCACCTCGGCCGAGCCGCGCCGCCCATCGACCACGACCACACCCGCACTGCCGGTGAGGTGTACGGTGCGCTCGCCCACCCGGTACGCCGGCCGGAGCCGCGCCAGGACCCGCTCCGCCGCCCCGACCGGCGCCGCACCGCGCCACACGGCCGCGAACTCGTCGTCGCCGTGCCGGGCCAGCAGGTCGGCGGTGGGCAGCGCGCCCCGCAGCCGCCGGGCCACCTCCGTGAGCAGCTCGTCCCCGGCGACGTGCCCAAGTTCGGCGTTGATCTCGCCGAACCCGTCCAGGTCCACGAGGATCACGGTCAGCTCTCCCCGCCCGGGCCCGTCGAGCACGGCGGTCAGCATCGCCCGGTTGGCCAGCCCCGTCACCGAGTCCCGGGTCGCCCGCTCCCGCAGGGCCCGCTCGAGCCCGCGCTGATGCGCCGAGGACTGTGCGAGCGAGGAGGCCAGCCGCCGCGACCGCGCGCGGACCAGCATCAGGGCGACCACAGCCGCGGTCAGCCCGACGAGCCCGGCCAGGAGGGATGAGAACTGCCGGAGCAGTGCCGGTACCACCGCCAAAAAAGCGGCCCCGGCGACCCAAACGGCCACAAGCAGCCCCGTCTCGCGGCCCACGAACGAGGACCGCCGAGGCAGCGGACTCGGCTTGCGGCGCACACCGGCATGCTATCCGGCAAATGTCCGATATTTCCCCCATAACGGACAACACGCTGAAGCGCACGCTACACAGCCCCGTCCAGCGCCGTTGACGAGACGTACAGCGTACGTCTAACCTGTAAGACGTACACCATACGTTAAGTAGTACGACGTACGTTTACGGAGGCCAGCCATGCGCGACACCATGCACCGCCTGCTACACCGCATCCCGGGCGTCCCGGAGCACACCGAGAACCAGCCACACAAGCCGCACGCCCACGCCCCCCACAGCCACGCCGCCCACAGCCGCTCCCCCCACAACGACGCCGCCCACGACCACTCCCCGCACAGCCACTCCCCGCACGGAAACGGCCGCACGCGGAACCACACCGCCGACCGCCCGCCCCGCATCCTGCCCGCCTGGCAACGCCGCATAGCCGCCCTCTTCGGCCGCGACCTCCCCTAACCGCCTCACCTGCGGAAACGAAATGTCGGGCGCCCCGCTAACCCGACATTTCCGACTTATACCCCGTCAGGGTATAAATACGATATGTCGAGCGAAGCGCGGCGCGAAGCGCCCGACATATCGCCGCCCAGCGCCCGACATATCGCACGCCCAGCGCCCGACACATCGCACGTCAAGAGATCCCCAGCACGAGACCAGAAGAGCGCGGCGCAAGGCCGTAGGGCACAAAAAAGCGGGGCGCCAAGAGGCGCCCCGCTTCTGTGTCCAAGAGATCTACCGCCAGTCGAACCCCTGCTCGACGACGACCTTGTCCGCGGTGGCCGAGATCCGGTCGGCGAACTTCTTCGCGTGGTGCCCGCAGAACGCCAGGTCGCCGGCGCTGCCGAAGGTCACGACCGCCTTCGCCGCGGCGCCGCAGCTGTCGCAGCGCTCCCCCACGAGCTCGGGGACGGACTCAACGGCCGGGCGCGAGATCAGCATCGGGGTCATCTCAGTCTCCTCGAGGTCGGGACGGGTGGGCGGAAGTCCGATTTGCGGCATTTCCGTGGCTTGCGGCTTACCCGACCAACATTACGTTCGCCGCATTTGCGCGCCTAGTTCAGAAGCGTTGCGTTGAGTCGCGGGTCGGTTGCCACTTCTGTCCGTTCGTCTGATGCATCACTGGGGCAGCTCACATACCCACCCCGCAACTTTTCGACACCATGCGCCCCGCCCGCGGGAGGAAAGACAGTGCGCACAACGGGCCGGATGGCAGACACCCGAACGGCAACTTCCGGCGAACCGGGGGTGTAACCCCGACTGCCGAATCTTGTGGAGGTCCGGATGACAACGCCGGATGCAAAACCGCTCCACAGGATTTCGCCAGCCACGGAAGGGCTTTGAATAGATGATCCGCCGTTACGCCCGCAAATTCATGCCGATCGCCGCGCTCGCCATCGGTGCCGGAGCCGGCACCACGATCCACAGTGGCGTTGCCGCCGCTGCGGAGACGACCGACGTCGTGCGCTCGGGCGCCGCGGAGGACAGCTACAGCTCCAGCACCCGCCCGACGTACAACTTCGGCCTCGCCCCCACGCTGACCGCCGGCCGCCAGGCCGGGGACACGATGGTCGGGTTCCTGAAGTTCCAGGTCGGCCCGCTCGGCACCGGCACCTCGGTGAAGAGCGCCAAGGTGACCCTGACCCGCGACTCGAAGGACCTGCCGGCCTCGATCACGCTGAGCCGCGTCGCGGACAGCGCGTGGACCGAGAAGGCCATCACCGGCAAGAACGCGCCGAAGCTGGGCGCCTCGGTCGCCGTCGCGAAGCCGGCCGCCACCGCCACCGCGGTGACGTTCGACGTCAGCTCGGTCGTCAAGGGTGCCGGCACCTACACGTTCGCCGTCACCTCGTCGGTCGCGAACAGCCCGGCCCGCTTCAAGTCGGCCGAGGCCCCCGCGGGCCAGCCGGCCCTGGACGTGACCGTGGCCCGCCCGGTCGTGACCAAGCCGGTGGAGGACGTCAAGCCCACCAAGCCGGTGACGACGCCGACCAAGCCGGTGACGACCACGCCGTCCACGCCGGTGACCACCACGCCGACCAAGCCGGTCACCACCCCGGCCGAGTGCAAGGTGGACGCCAAGCTCGTCCCGTCCTGCGGCGTCCTGTGGGGCGCGGCCGCCGGCGGCTTCTCCGACGTGCCGCGCGACGAGGCCCTGAAGACGTTCGAGACCAAGAGCGGCCGCACGTCGGCGATCTACCACACCTACCACAAGGGTGACGAGGTCTGGCCGACCAAGGACGAGATCGCCATGACCAACGACCCGGCGCACCCGCGCACCCTGATGCTGAACTGGAAGGTCGGCTACGGCACCACGTGGGCCAAGGTCGCCGCCGGCGCCCAGGACGCCCGCATCGACAAGGCCGCCGCCTACCTGAAGGCCAACTTCGCCAACAAGCCGTTCTTCCTGGTGCTGCACCACGAGCCGGAGAACGACGTCAACCCGACGGCCGGCTCGGGCCAGACCGCCAAGGACTTCGCGGCCATGTTCCGCCACACCGCGCTGCGCCTGAAGGCCGACGGCGTCACCAACGCCGTGTTCACCGTCGCGTACATGAACTACGAGAAGTGGAACAACACCTCCTGGTGGGGCGACCTGTACCCGGGTGACGACGTCGTGGACTGGGTCGGCGTGGACACGTACAACAACGCCGAGCCGGGCGCGTTCCACTACGGCGACTTCAACTACCTGATGAACCGCACCAACGACCCGAAGTTCCCGGGCTTCTACACCTGGGCCACCACGAAGCACCCGAGCAAGCCGATCATGGTCGCCGAGTGGGGCGTCTACGACTCGTCGAAGGTCGTCCAGGGCAAGAACAAGGCCGCCGTGTACGCCACCGTGCTCCCGCAGCTCGCCAAGATGCCGCAGATCAAGGGCCTCGTGTACTTCGAGACCGCCAAGGACCAGAGCGGCCACGACATCCGCATGGACGACACCCCGGAGGCGCTCGCCGGCTTCCAGAAGATCGCCGCCGACCCGCGGTTCAACGTGAAGCTGTAACACCGACCGCAACACCCGGTTCCCCCCGGTGAGCGAAGGCCGTCAGGACCCAGTCCTGGCGGCCTTCGCCATTCCCAGAAAAGCGACCCGTTCAGCAACCGTTCGCAACTTGGAGGGCCGAGCGCGAAAGGGAAGCGGGACAACCGGCCTGCAACTTCAAGGGTCCCGGAGCAACCACCGTGGCCCGGCAATCTTATTTCAGCAAGGAAATGCAACACCAAGAAATGACCACATATCACGGCCTGTCTCATGACGCGACATATGCCGGCTACCGTAAAGGGATGCAGACATAATGACGAAGAACATCGCCCGCCGCGCCATTACCGGATTCGTCCTCGGCACCGCCGCCGCCGCGACCGCGTTCTCCTTCGGCTCGACCGCTTACGCGGGCCCGGCCATGGGGAGCATTCAGAACGTCGACGCCCCCGGCGCCCTCAAGGACCAGTACATCGTGGTCATGAAGGACGGCAGCACGACGACCTCGGACGCCCTCGCCGGCAAGGTCGGCGGGAAGATCGAGGACCGGTTCGACACCGCCGTGCGCGGGTTCTCCGGCCACATGAGCGCCGACGCCGCTCGCCGCTTGGCCGCCGACCCGGCCGTCTCGTACGTGGAGCAGGACCGCCGCGTGCAGATCGAGTCGACGCAGACCTCCGCCACGTGGGGCCTGGACCGCATCGACCAGGCGGCGCTGCCGCTGGACGCCAAGTACACCTACGGCCCGGCCAGCAACGTCACCGCCTACATCATCGACACCGGCGTGCGCATGACGCACTCGGAGTACGCGGGCCGCGTCAAGTCCGGCTACGACTTCGTCGACAACGACGCGGACGCCACGGACTGCCAGGGCCACGGCACCCACGTCGCCGGCACCGTCGGTGGTAAGACCTACGGCGTGGCCAAGGACGTCAAGATGGTCGCCGTGCGCGTGCTCGACTGCAACGGCGGCGGCTCCTACTCGCAGATCATCGCCGGCGTCGACTGGGTGACCAAGAACGCCGTCAAGCCGGCCGTGGCCAACATGAGCCTCGGCGGGGCCGCGGGCGCCACGATGGACAACGCGGTCAAGAAGTCGATCGCGGCCGGCGTGACCTACGCGGTCGCCGGCGGCAACGACTCGGCCGCGGCCTGCACCAAGTCCCCGGCCCGGCTGCCGGAGGCGATCACCGTCGGCGCCACCGACGCCAACGACACCCGCGCGAGCTTCTCGAACTACGGCAGCTGCCTCGACATCTTCGCCCCGGGCGTGAACATCACGTCCAGCTCCAACGCCAGCAACACCGGCACCCAGAAGATGAGCGGCACCTCCATGGCCACCCCGGAGGTCACCGGTGCGGCCGCGCTGTACCTGGCCGGTCACCCGACCGCCACCCCGGCGCAGGTCCGTGACGCGCTGGTCAACGCCGCCACCAACGGCGTCGTGAAGAACGCGAACTCCGGCTCGCCGAACAAGCTGCTGAACACCACCTCGTTCAACAACGCCGCGCCGGCCACCCCGGCCACCCCGGCCACGCCGGTCACCACGCCGGCCACGCCGGTCACCGCCCCGGCCACGCCGACCACGCCGAGCACCCCGGCCACCTGCACTCCGGCCGTCAGCGCCACCCCGGTCGCGATCGCCGACCGCGCCACCGTCACCAGCAAGCTGGTCGTGAACAACTGCGCCGGCACCGGCTCCAAGACCGCCACCGTCAAGGTCGCGATCAACCACGCCGACCGTGGCGACCTGCGCATCGACCTGATCGCCCCGGACGGCACCGACTACAAGGTCAAGAGCTCGATCGCCGCTGACGACGTGGCCTTCGGTACCGCGACCTACACGGTGGACCTGTCCTCCGAGCTGCGCAACGGCACCTGGACGCTGCAGGTCAAGGACGTCTTCGCGGGCGACGCCGGCACCCTGACCGGCTGGACCCTGAACGTCTGAGCCACAACCGAACGATGAGAGCCCCCGTCGGTCACCGGCGGGGGTTTTCGCGTGCAAAGCATTCTCACAAATCCCCCTCAACCCGGTCGTAACGGCCGTACGGTGTGGTCAGTCAACGAGGCAAGGGGGACCACCATGAGCACCGCCAGAGATTCGATCGAGGTGGCCGTACCGGTGGCAGTGGCCTACGAGCAGCTCACCCACTTCGAGAACTATCCGCAGTTCATGTCCGGCGTGATGAGCATGGCGCCGATCGACGCCTCCACCGCCCACATGGTGCTCGACATCGGGGGCACCCGGGCCGAGTTCGACGCCCGGATCACCGAGAGCCGCACGGACGAGTTCCTGTGCTGGGAGGCGATGGACGGCCCGCAGGTCATCGAGGCGCTGCGGCTGGAGCCCATGGCCGGGGACATGACGCGGGTCATCGCCGAGCTGCAGATCGACGCGCGCGAGCTGATGCCGGCCGAGGAGCACGCCGTCGAGGTCCTCAACCGCCGCCTGAAGGCCGACCTGAAGGGCTTCAAGCGATTCTGCGAGGAGTCCGCTATCGGAAGCCTCCCGAAGGCCGCCGAAAGCACCATGAAGACCCGCGAGATCAAGCCGTCGCCGGCCAACATGCCGGGCGCCAAGACGGCCCGCGGCATCGCGCCGGCGAGCAGTGAGCGACCCGCGCACATGAGCGGTGAGCGGCCCGCGCACGCGAGCAATGAGCGACCCGCGCAGCCGACACCCAGCGGCGGCAACCTCGGTGGCCATCACACGACGGAGCGGGCGTCGCGCGCACGTCCAGTACCACCGCAGCAACCGCTCTGAACCACCGCGTCAAACCGCTCTGTGCGAAACGAAGGGGCGCCGGCCGAAGGGCTGGCGCCCTTTCCGCATATTTCGGATATCCCTCACGAATGGCGCATAAAATCGAGGGTATGACCGCGATCCTGGTCGCCGACGACGACATGGACATCCGCGACCTCGTCGCGTTCAAGCTCGAGCAGGCGGGCTACGACGTCGTGGCGGTGGACAACGGCCTGGCCGCGCTCACCGCGGCCACCGAGAACCCCCCGGACCTCGTCGTGCTCGACGTCATGATGCCGGGCATGTCGGGCATCGACGTCTGCCGCCAGCTTCGCCAGGAGCAGGGCACCAAGGCGCTGCCGATCATCCTGCTCACCGCGCGCGCCCAGGAGGGCGACGTCGAGGTCGGCTTCGGCGCCGGCGCGGACGACTACATCGTCAAACCCTTCAGCCCGCGGGAGTTGGTGAGCCGGGTCGAGGCGGTCCTGGCCCGCATGCGGGCGTGACCCTGGCCGGCGCCGCGCTGGTGGCGCTGATCATCCTGATCTTCGCCGCGCTCGTCTTCGGTGGCCTCATCGTCGGCGGGCGCACGGTACGCCGGGCCCGCGAGGCCAGACGGACCCAGCTCGCCAAGCCGGCCCGGCAGCTGCTGCTGGCCATCGCCGCCGGCGACGACGAACCCGAGCAGATCGATGAACTGGTGCGCCTGCCCGACGAGGTGTGGCTCGCGGTCGAGCCGAGCGCGATCGCGCTGCTGGGCAAGGTTCGCGGCGAGGCGCACACCGCGCTGGTCGATGTCTTCGAGCGCCGGGGGGCCGCCTGGCGGGCCCGCAGCCAGCTCAAGCGGCGCGATCCGGTGGCCCGGGCGCTGGCCGCGGAGGTGCTGGGCAACCTGGGCCGCAAGGACGCCCTGCTACCCCTGTGCGACCTGCTCGGCGACCCCGATCCCGACGTGCGCGTGGTCGCGGCCCGTTCGCTCGGCCGCATCGGTGACGCCGGAGCGACGCAGCCGCTGCTGGCCACGCTGCCCAGCCGCCGGACCGTGCCGAGTCAGGTCGTGGCCACCGCATTGACCCGCCTGGGTACCGCCGCTACGAACGCCCTCCTCGCCGCGCTTGACGATCCCCGCTCCCCCGTGCGGGCCTGCGCCGCCGAGGTCCTCGGTCTGATCGGCGCCGCCGGTGCGACCGTGCGCGTGGAGAGCGCGCTGCGGGCCGATCCGGTGGTCGAGGTGCGCGTCGCCGCCGCCCGCACCCTCGGTCGCCTCGGCACCCGGACGGCATTGGCCCCACTGATCGATGCATTAGAGCCACAGCATCCGGGGGTACTGCGTGCGGAGGCGGCCAAGGCCCTGGGCGAACTCGGTGCCGTCAGTGCCGCCGCGCCGCTCACGGGCCTGCTGGCCGACCCCGACTACGAGGTCGCCCACAACGCCGCCCGCTCCCTGCTGCGCCTGGGCAACTCCGGCCGGGCCGCGCTCGTCGCCGCCGAGCACCGGGTCCACGTGCGCCCCCGCCACAGCGCCGAACCCGACGATGAGCCGGACCCCGACATCGTGCTCAGCGCCGCCCACGCCCGCGAGGCGCTGGCCGCCGCCGACATCGACGCCAACCGAAAGCAGCCGGTGACGTGATACCGAGGGAATGGGTCATCGACGTCCTGACCGTGACGGACGTCTTCATCCTCGTCTACTTCCTGCTCATCAACAGCAGCTACCTGGTCCTGATCGTGCTGGCCACCGCCGAGTTCGTGCGCCACCTGCGCCGGGTGCCGTTCGCCGGCCACGAGGAGACCTACCGCAGCCCGTTGACCGAGCCGGTCTCGGTACTGGTTCCCGCCTACAACGAGTCGGCCGGCATCGTGCAGTCGGTGCAGGCCATGCTCGCGCTGCGCTATCCGGTCTTCGAGGTCATCGTCATCGACGACGGCTCCAGCGACGACACGTTCGAGCGCCTGCGGGAGGAGTACGGCCTGGTCGAGGTCCCGCGCGTGGTCCCCGACCACACCCCGACCCGCGGCGGCATCGTCTCCATCCACGTGCCGAAGGAGCGGCCGGACCCGCTCGTGGTGGTGCGCAAGGAGAACGGCGGCAAGACCGACGCCCTCAACACCGGCATCAACGTCGCCCGGCATCCCTTGGTGTGCATGGTCGACGCCGACTCCATCCTCGACCCGCAGGCGCTGCTGTCGGTGGCGAAGCCGTTCGCCGACGATCCCGTGCGCACCGCCGCGTCCGGTGGCGTCATCCGCGTCGCCAACGGCTGCACGGTCGTGGCCGGTCGTATCGTCGACGTGAAGATGCCGAGGTGCTGGCTGCCGCGGGTGCAGGTGGTGGAGTACCTCCGCGCGTTCCTGCTGGGCCGCACCGGCTGGTCGCGCGTCGGCGGCCTGCTCATCATCTCCGGCGCGTTCGGCATCTTCCGCCGCTCCCTGCTCATCGAGGTCGGCGGCCTGGCGCACGACTGCATCGGCGAGGACGCCGAGCTGGTGGTCCGCCTGCACAAGCACCTGCGGCGGCAGAAGCGGGACTACCGCATCGTGTTCGTGGCCGAGCCCGTCTCCTGGAGCGAGGCCCCCAGCACCCTGAAGGTGCTCGGCAAGCAACGCCGCCGCTGGCACCGCGGCATCACGGAGATCCTCAGCAAGCACAAGAGCATGATCTTCAATCCGCGGTACGGTCGCATCGGCCTCGTCTCCATGCCGTACTACGTGTTCTTCGAACTGCTCGCCCCGCTGATCGAGCTGGCCGGCGTCATCCTGATCCCGCTCGGCCTCTATGTGGGCGCGATCGACACGGGCCTGGCGCTCGTCTACATCGCCGTGGCCTACGGCTACGCCCTGCTGCTCAACCTGATCGCGCTGACGGTCGAGGAGTACTCGTTCCACCGCTACCACCGCTGGACGGACCTGGTCGCCTCGGTCCTGGCCTCGATCCTGGAGAACGTCGGCTATCGCCAGCTGACCGCGCTGTGGCGGGTCATGGGCATGTGGTCGGCGATCCGGGGTGGCAAGCACGTCTGGGGCGAGATGACGCGGACGGGCTTTCAGACAGTACAGACGCAGCCGTTTGAACACGTGGCCGAGGAGCCGCTCAAAGCCAGAGAGGACGTTCGCGCGGAATCCGGATCGTGAACGTCGTGCCGTGGCCGACGTCGCTCGCCACGGCGATCTCGCCGCCGTGCCCCTCGACGATCGTCTTCGTGATGGCCAGGCCGAGGCCGGCGCCCTGCACCGCCTCGCGCACCGCGAACGTGCCGCGGAAGAAGCGGGTGAACAGCTGTGGCTGTTCGTCCGTGTCGATACCGACACCGTTGTCGCGCACCTTGATCTCGACGTGGTCGTCGTCGATGCGCGCGGTGAGCTCGACCAGACCGCCGTCGGGCGTGAAGTTCACACCGTTGGTGAGCAGGTTGGACAGGGCCCGCTGCAGCTGCTCGGGGTCGGCCTCGACGGTGCCGAGCTGGCCCTCGACGGCCAGGACGAGCCGGTGGCCGCGGCGCTTGGCCCGCGGCTCGACGGTGGCGCAGGCGGCCGTGAGGACCTCCTGCAGGTCGGTCGGGCGCAGCTCCAGGTCGAAGACGCCGGCCTCCACCTTGGAGATGGTGAGCAGGTCCTCGATGAGCGCGCGCAGCCGGTCGGAGTTGCGGCCGATGACGCCGAGCATGCGCGTCTGCGCGGCGGTGAGCGGGCCGGCGTCGCCGGAGGTGAGCACCTCGAGGTGGCCGATCACGTTGGTCAGCGGCGTGCGAAACTCGTGCGACACGGTGGCCACGAAGTCGCTCTTGGCCACGTCGAGCTCGCGCAGCCGGGTGACGGCCTCGCGCTCGTGCTCATAGGCGTGGCGCAGCGCGTCCTCGGTCCGCTTGCGGTCGGTGATGTCGTGCACGAACGCGTTGAACGTCCAGCCCATCATCGGGTCCTGCACGGCCCAGGTGGCGAGCTCGACCGGAAACTCGTAGCCGTTGGCGTGCCACCCGGTGATCTCGATCCGGTTGTCCAGGACCCGCTTCTCGCCCGTCGTCAGGAAGCGCCCGACGCCGAGATGATGGGCTTCCCGGTACTGCGGCGGCACGATCGTGTCCGCCAGCCGCCGGCCGATCGCCTCCTCCTTGGACAGGCCGAACACCTTCTCGGCGGCCGCGTTCCAGGAGGTGATCATGCCGCCCTCGTCCATGGAGACGAACGCCTCGACGCAGCTGTCGAGGATGCGCTCCAGCCGCTGCGAGCCGAACAGCAGCGCCTGCCGCGCGGCCATCCGGTCGGCGACCCGGCCGAGCTGGATGCCGACGTCGGCCATGATCTCCAGCAGCCCCGGGTCGGGCGTGACCGGCTCCCGGGTGAAGAACTCGAGCACCGCGGCGACGATCCCGCGCCCGGTGATGGGGAAGGCGATGGCGGAGCCGACACAGTTCACCAGCGGGCGCACCAACATCGGCTCGTCGCTCACGTCGGCGATCCACTGCGGCCGCCCGGTCTTCGCCGCCCGCCCGACGATCCCGGCGCCGAGCGGAAACCGCACGTCCTCGCTGGCCTTACGCAGCTCGGCGAACTCGCCGGCGATCTCCTCGTGCCACACGTCGGTGGACACGAACACCCGGCGGTCCCGCTCGTCCGGCAGGCAGAGATGGCCCACGGGCCACCCCGTCGCCGCGCACACAGCCGTGATCACGGGGAGCCCGGCGTCCCGGATGTCGTCGGCTTCGTTCGCGATCCTCGTCGCCTCCTGCAGGAGGGAGACGAGGACGAGTTCGCGATCCTTCGGCACACCTTGATCCTAAATGCCGGACCCGCCGCCCTTGACCCGTTTCGGGCAACGACGGCGGGTCCACTCGGAGCCGCACCTCAAACGAAGTCCAGGCCCCCGGAAGCGAAGCCCCAGGTGGTACTCAGGCGGTGACCGAGGCGGGGACGGCGGCGGCGGACAGCTCGCGCACGTACCGGTAGGCGCCGACCTCGCCGGCCCGCACCGCGTCGCTGGCCGCCACGAGCCGCACGCCCGCGTCGACGCACGCCTGCACGAGCCGCAGCCCGGGCAGCCGGTGCCGCTCGCTGATCTCGACGACGGTGCCGTTGGTCCGGCAGGCCGCGACCAGTTCGGCGAGGGCCGAGTCCGGCACCGCGGCCTCGTCGATCCCGGAGCGGGTCAGGAAGTCCAGCGGCCGGGCGAGCCGGGTCGGGGCATACCGGGAGACCCGCTCGACGGCCAGCCCGGTGACGGTGACGACCTGGTCGATGACGTCGAGCGCGCGCATCGCACCGGACTCGATCTGGGCCCGCACGGCGTCGGGGCTGAGCAGCCCGGCCGGCAGCGGCAGCCGGTTGAACGCGACCGAGATGACCTCGAGCCCGTTGAGGTCGGACGGGAACGCCAGCCAGCCGTCGATCCCGATCGCCTCGACCTCGACCCCGCGCCGCAGCGTGATGTCGGTGCGCTGCTGGGCCCGCTGGATCGACGAGAGGTACGGCGGCAGCCAGCTGGTGTCCGGCCCCACCCGGTCGGCGAACGTCAGCTCCGCCAGGCCGGCCTGCTCGGCCGCGGCGACAAGCACGGAGACGCTGTCGCGCCCGGACGAGAACGCGGTGTGGACGTGGCCGTCAACGGAGAGGTCGATCATCGAGGCACTCATTTCGTGGGTCTGCGTGGCGGGACCATTTCAGGTTCGCCACGATTGGTCGCGATGACCGTTCCCACCCAGTTGCGGCTCGGTTCGACCGCCCGAGACGCCCGACACTCCAGCCTCCGACATGTCGAGCGCAGCGGGGCGCGCAGCGCCCGACATATCGGAACAGCGTCACTCCGCGCGATCCATGACCGGCCGGCGGTACCGATAACCGAAGCCTCTGACGGATTCGATCGGTGACGCGTCGGGGTCGGTCCAGCCGAGCTTGCGCCGCAGTCGCAGGACGGCGAACTTCACGCGCTCCGGGCCGATGCCGGTCGGGTCGTCCCAGGCCTGCGCGAGCAGCTGGTTCGGCGACAGCACCGCCCCCGCATGCCGCACGAGCACGTTGAGCAGCCGGAACTCGGTCGGCGTGAGCCGCACCTCGTCGCCGGCAACGAACGTCCGGCGGGCCGCCGGATCGATGCGCAGGACGCCGTCGTCGTACACCTCGTCGGCCCACGACGCCGGACCGGCCGACCGCCGCAGGAGCGCCTCGACCCGAGCGACGAGCTCGGCGTTGGTGAACGGCTTGGTCAGGTAGTCGTCGGCCCCGCCGCGCAGGCCGCGGACCTTGTCCGACTCCTGGCCGTGCGCGGTGAGCAGCAGCACCGGCACGTCACTGACGTCACGCAGCCGCTCCAGCACCTGCCAGCCGTCCATCCCCGGCAAGCCGATGTCGAGGATCACCAGCTCCGGGCGCTCGGTGTACGCGTCCCGCAGGCCGGTCCGGCCGTCCTTCGCATGCGCGACCTGATGCCCCGCCCGCGTGAGGAGCAGGCGAAGCGCCATGGCGATATCCGGATCGTCCTCGACGACGAGAAGTCGGCTCACGATCATCCCCCATTTCGTGCCGGTCGCGTGGGCAACGACAGCGTGACCGTCGTGCCGACCCCTTCAGTGCTGGCGACGCTGATGCTGCCGCCGTGTAACTCGACGATGGCCCGGCTGACGACCAGCCCGAGTCCCGTGCCGGGCATGACTTGCCGCCCGACCGCCGCGGTCACGTTGGAACCGCGGAAAAACGCGCTGAACAGCCGCGGTAGGTCCGCGGCCGGGATGCCGACCCCGGAGTCGGCGACGGCGACGCTCCAGCCTTCGCCGTCGCGCCCGGGCCAGGCCTTCACGGTGACCCGGCCACCGCTGGGCGTGAACTTCACCGCGTTGCTGACGAGGTTGTCCACGACCTGGTGGATCCGGGTGTCGTCGCAGACGATCTCGGGGCCTTCCAGGCATTCCAGCAGCAGGTCGATGCCGGCCGCCTGGGCGGTGGGCGTGCGCTCGGCCACGGCCACGTGGAGCAGCTCCGGCAGCCGGGTGGGCATCGGTTTGAGCTGTAGCGTGCGGGCCTCCAGCCGGGACAGCAGGAGCAGGTCCTCGATGAGGCGCAGGAGGCGGTTGGCGTTGCGGTCGATGACGGAGAGGTACGTCTGCTGGTCCTCCGACAGCGCCCCGCTGGAGCTGTCGCCGAGCAGGTGCGAGAACGCGACCACCGACGACAGCGGCCCGCGCAGCTCGTGGGAGACGCTGGCGATGAACTCGTTGTTGAGCGCCGTCGCCTCCACCAGTGCCTGATTGCGCTCCTCGAGCCCCCGGCTGCGCTCTTCCAGTCCCCGGCGCACGGCGACCCGGGAGGTGACGTCCCGAAGGTGGATGAGCGTTCCTCCATCGGTACCTCCTGGGCCGGCCGGTCCCGTGACGGGGACGAGGTCCAGCTCCAGGACCCGCCCGTCCTCGAACGGCATTTCTTCCCCGATCACGGCCCGGCGCGAGCGGAACCCGGCGCGCAGCCGCTCGATGCGGCCCGACTCGGTCCCGAGCCGATGGATGGTCCGGGCGATGACCTGGTGCCAGTCCAGCGGTTCGGCGTCGTCGGGGTCGTGCTCGGGGCTCACGTCGAGCACGCCGGTGTCCAGCAGCCGGTGCGCGGCCCGGTTGGCCAGGCAGACGTTGCCGTCCTCGTCGAGCATCAGCAGGCCGTCGTCCATCGTCTCGACGAGGCGGGCCAGGCGCTGCTGCTCGATGCGGGCGGTCCGCTCGGCGTCGCGCTGGGCGGTGACGTCGAGGCCGAAGAAGACGACCGCGCCGACGTCGGGGTCGTCGACGAAGCTGCGGGCGCCGATCTCGATCGTGCGCCAGCGGCCCTTGACCGTGCACACCCGCAGGTCGACCGCGTGCTCCGGGGGCCGCCCGGCGCAGCTGGCCAGGAACAGGCCGATGGCCGCGGGGCGGTCGTCGGGGTGGACGATGTCGAGGAGCCGGAAGTCGGGCGGGTGGTGCCGGTCGTATCCGAGGGAGTTGGTGAACGAGTCGGACAGTGCGCTCCAGCCGCGGCCCGGCTCGATGCACAGGATCATCGCGCGGGCGCCGGCGGTGATCGCCCAGGCCAGCGGCGAGCCGAGCATCGGCGGGGGCGGCACGGCCCGGCACGGCACCGTCAGGACCCGGTCGGCCGCGGCCGCGATCTCGGACGCGGCCACGAGCAGCTCGGCCCGGGCCGGCTCGGCGCTGAACTCGACCCGCAGCTCCTGGCCCCACTGCGCCGGCCCGACGGGCAGCCGCTCCAGCAGGTCGAGGTCGCCGACGACGGGCAGCAGCGCGGGGACGATGTCGGCCGCGCGCACGCCGGAGAACGTCCGTAACTCGGACACGAGTCGCTGCGCGTCCACCGCAGTGGCCGCGTTCGACGCACGGACCACCAGGTCGACCACGGCCCCTTCGATCAGGCTCGTGTCGACCAGACGGTCGGTCTCTCCTCGCAAAGCACTCCTCGGCCGACAGCGAATGCGGCATTCGTCGCTTACTGTCGGTACACACATATCCTACGCAATGTAATGACATGTCCTGTAACGTTTCCGGAGGACCGAGCGGGTGCTGATGAATGACGAAACACCCGACACGGGCGAGCGTTCGACGACGGCGGATCTGGCTCAGCTGCGCACCGAGTTCATCCGGGTCGCGTCGCACGAGCTGCGCACCCCGCTCACGTCGATCGTCACGTTCGCCACGATGCTGGAGACGGCCGACGACTCCCTGCCGCTGACCGCCGCCGACCGTCAGCAGGCGATCGGCGTGATCCGGCGCAACGCGGAGCACATGCAGGTGATCGTGGCCGACCTGCTGCTGCTGAGCAGTCTCGAGACGGCCGAGGCGCCCCTCGACCGGGTGCGGTTGCGCGTCGCCGACCTCCTGGACTTCCCCGATGTCCCGCTTCGCTGCGAGCCCGGGCCCGAGCTGCTGGGCGATCGCACGCTGCTGCACGAGCTCTTCCACACGGCCGTGCGGGTCGTCGCGCTCACGGGGCCGGCCGAGATCGAGGCGTACTGCTCCGGCGGCCATTGGCACATCGTCATCTCCGCCCCCACCGAAGCCGCCCTGACCCCCGAACGGCTGCTGTCGATGCGCATCCCGCACCCCGAGCAGCCCGGCGAGTTCCGCACCGGTGCGCTGGCGCTCATGCTGGGCCGCGAGATCGCTGCCCGGCACGGCGGCTCCATGGTCACGTCCGTCGACCGGCCAGGAGTGACCGTCCGGATAGCCCTTCCCGCCCGTTTCCCGTGAGCTGCAACCTCGTGCGCCTAACGTCGCCAGCATGAGCACGCCTTCGGTCATCAAACCGCGCACGTTCCCGGTTCCCGACAACGAGCAGGAGCGGCTCAAATCCCTGGCCGGCTACGGGATCGTCGGTGGACCGCCGCTGCCGGACCTGCCGTCCGTGGTCGAGCTCGCGGCCTACGTGTGCGGTGTGCCGAACGCCGTCGTGAACATCATCTCGGCGTCGCAGCAGCTGCAGATGGCGGCGTTCGGGTTCACGGCGAACGCGTGCGCCCGCGAGGACTCGATGTGCGCGATCAGCATCGTCGAGCCGGAGACGGTGGTCGTGCGTGACGCCACCCAGGACCCGCGCTTCGCCGACAACCCGTTCGTCACCGGCGAGATCGACGAAGTGCGCTTCTACGCCTCGTCGCAGCTGCGCGACCGCGACGGGAACGTGCTCGGCACGCTGTGCGTGTTTGACGACAAGCCGCACGACCTGACCCCGGACCAGCGTGAAGGACTCGACAAGCTGGCGAAGATGGTACTGGATGTGCTCGAGCTGCACCGGCACAGTCAAATGCTGGAGCAGGCCCTGGACAAGGTCCACCGCACGTCCCGCGAGCTGCAGCGGTCCAACTCCTCGCTGCAGCACTTCGCCGGCCAGGTCAGCCACGACCTCAAGAACCCGCTCACCGGCGTGCTCGGCTTTGTCGCCATGCTGTCCGAGATCCCGGCCGTCGCCGCCGACCCGGACGGGAAACGCTGCGTCGACCGGGCGCTCTCCTCGGCGACCCGCATGTGGCGCATGATCGAGGATGTCCTCTCGCACGCCTCGCTCGGCGGCCGCCCCAGCTTCACCGAGGTGAACCTGGAGGCCGTCGCCCGCAACGTCGTCGAGGACGTCAGCACGGCGATCGCGGCGTCGCAGGCGGTGGTCGAGGTCGGCCCGCTGCCGAAGGTCGTCGGCGACGCGACACAGTTGCGCGTGCTCATCCAGAACATCGTGAGCAACTCGCTCAAGTTCCGCGACCGCGCCCGCGATTGCCACATCTCGCTCACGTCCGAGGAGTCACCGACCGGCTGGACGCTGAACATCGCCGACAACGGCATCGGCATCCCGGCCGAGGACCGCCCGAAGGTTCTGGAGATGTTCACCCGGCTGCGCAGCGACGTCGAGGGCTCGGGCATCGGCCTGGCCACCTGTCAGCGGATCGTGGAAGCCCACGGCGCCGCGTTGGTCATAGACGAAACACCCGGCGGGGGTACCACCATGCGCATCACGATCCCCAAACCCGCCGATCAGGTCGCCTTGGCACTGGTCTCGTAGGCGGTATCGATCCGCTCCTCGACATCGTCCCAGTCCGGAGCGGTCAGATCCATGCCGATCCAGCCCCGATGGCCCACGTACGGCGGCTTGAAGTACACCCGCGAGTCCTGGGCGATGAGCAGCTCCTGCACACCCTCCGGCGCCGCACACCACAGGTGCGCGAACGCGTTCTGGTGATGTCCGTCCGGCCAGAGGTACAGGAAACCCTTGCCCTTGCGCTTGAAAAACGGCGTCCCGTGGCTCACGTGCTCGCTCACGCCCGGCCGCGCAAGACACAGCTCGCGCACTCGTGTCACCAGATCAGCCATGCGCTTGAGCCTAAAACAGGACGAGTGTCATCCGGTGTCCGATTGTCGCCCGGTGCAGCACGGGTGCCGACGAGCGCAAGGCAATTGCAGCATCTAGCTGGGGTACCGCTCCCGCTGCGACGCTGGTCAGGCAAGCGAAAACGCCCGGCCACACCCTCGCACTAGGAGCCCTTGATGACGATCCGACTGGTCGCCGTCGACGAACACGTCCTTCTCCGTCTCGGTCTCAACCGGGTCGTGGCCACCGTTCCCGACATCACCCTCGTCGGCGAGGCCGGCAGCGCGGCCGAGGCCGAGCGCGTCGTCGCCGAGACCGAGGCCGAGGTCGTCACCATCGACGCCTCACTCGCCGGCGGTGACGGCATCTCGCTCGCCCGCAAGCTCCGCCTCGCCCGCCCCGACCTGGGCGTGGTCCTGCTCAGCGCGGTCAGCGACGACAACCTGCTGTACCGGGCGCTGGACGCGGGCCTGTCCGCGTACGTCACCAAGGCCGCCCCGATCTCGTCGGTGCTGGCCGCGATCCGCCACGCCGCCGTCGCCCCGCACTCGTTCACCGCGCCGGGCCTGTCCGCCGCGCTGTCCCGCCGCCGCGGCCAGACCGGCCTGCTGAGTCAGCGCGAGCAGGAGGTGCTGTCGCTGATGCGCGACGGCCTGTCGCTGCCGACGATCGCCCAGCGCCTGTCCGTGTCCGAGGCGACCGTGAAGACGTACGTGTCGCGGCTGTACAGCAAGCTGCGCGTCAACAACCGCTCACAGGCGCTCATGGCCGCCGTCAACCAGGGCCTCCTGGTGTCGGCGGACGCCGCTTGAAGAGAGACGCCGGCCGACTGACCCGGCTGACCGACTGACCGACTGACTGCTGTTCGCTTGCACAGGCGTGACGGCCCGGCTCCTCCCCCTTGGAGCCGGGCCGTCATTTCGTGCACGGTGTCTACGCGGGAACGGTCACTCGTTGTGCGTTCGTGGCGTTGCAGTCCCAGATCTGCAGCTGCGTGCCGTCCGTCGTGCTGCTCGACGGGTCGTCCAGGCAGCGACCGGACGCCGGGTTGCGCAGCGCCTGCGTGCCGGACACATACGTCCACTGCTGCGCGCCGGTCCCGTTGCAGTCGTAAAGCTGCAACTTCGTGCCGTTCGCGGTGCCGGCCGCCGTCACGTCGAGGCACTTCCCGAGCGCCCGCACCGAACCGTCGGTGTTGAACGTCCACTGCTGCGCGCCGGTGCCGTTGCAGGTCCAGATCTGAATCTTCGTGCCGTTGGCCGAGTTCGAATTGTTCACGTCGACGCACTTGCCGAGCTGGACCAGCGTCACCGGCCCCGTCTTCGTGCCGCCGCCGCTGCCGCCGCTGGTGAGCAGGAACCGGTTGTTCGCCGTGTTCCAGTGCGTGGCCAGGTATGAGCCGGCCGGCGGGTTGGTGTTGAAGTAGTCGTCCTTGTTGCAGTCCAGGCGGTTGTCCTGCGCCTGGTCACCGCAGACGATGCGCATGACGGTGCCGGGGCCGTCGTTGTAACACATGATGTCGTAGTCGTCCGTGCAGTGCCCGTACGCGGTGTGGTTCGGCGAGCTGCTCATCACCGCGCCCATCGCGTGCGTGAGCTCGTGCGCCGCCGGCCCGGAACTCCAGCACCCGGAGTCGACCCGGCTGAAGCTGGCACCGGAGTTGTTGGCGTTGTCCTGCCCCGGCCGGTCATCGAGCGTCACGTACGCGACGCCGCACAGCGCGGTGGCGTCGACGTACATGAGGTACTTCCGGTCGGTCCGGTTGTACCCGAGCGCCTTGATGGCGTTGACCGAGTTGCCGAAGTCGCTGAGCGCACTGTTCGCGATGGCCACGTCGGTCACCGAGATGTTGCACGAACTGTCCGTCACGAACCGGATGTGCCGCGTACCCCCGGTCTGCGCGGCGCTGGCACTGTAGATGTCGTCGACACCCGCGGTCCAGGTCCGGATCGAGGCCAGATACTGGCTGTACCGGTCGGCGTTGCCGGACCCGTGGATGTACAGCACCTGCACCCGGTTGCCGGACTGCCCGTCACCGTCGCAGACGATGCTCGCGGCCGCCGCGGCCTGAGCCGCGGTGCCGGCCTCGGCCAACGGTGCGACGGACCGCGTGACGTCCGTCCCGGCGAACGACGCATCGGGCCCGTGCGTGCACGCTCCCGGCACGTTCTTGACCTCGAACAGACCTTTACAGCGCCCGGTGCCGACCTTGAACCCGTCGTACACCAACCCCCGCGCACTGTCGTTCGCCGGAATCGTGGGGTCCGGCGGCCCTTGCTGCTGTTGCTGCGCCCAGGCGGGCGCTGTGCTGATGCCGGCGACGAGCAAGGCCCCCGCCACGATGGCGAGCACCTTCCTCCGCGGCCTGAACTGCAATCGAAACATGAGCATCTCCCGCTGGCGGACGGGTCAGGAACGCCCAGTGTGTCCCAGTTCCGCGCCATCGAACAATGTCCAACAGCGAATTGTTTAGCTTTGTTTGCTGATTACATTAAGTGTCTCTCAAGCCAGCTGACCAGCGCGCCTTCACCCCGGCGGCAGCCCGGACACCCCGGCAACGGCCAGCCCGGAGCTCAATCGGCGCCCGGCCGGGCGACCGACAGGTCGAGGCCGCCGGTCAGACCCGGCTCGGCGACGACGACGCCGTGGTGGGCGGTGCCCGACCCGGACCGGGTGGTGGTCGTGCTCAGCAACTACGACACGTCGATCGACCCCATCGTCCGGCGGGCCCGGCACCTGATCACCGGCGCACCGGCTCGCCGACAGTGAGCGGCTGCTGCGCAAGGCCGTCGAGCTCGCACCGGCCGACACCGCGACCAAGTACCGGCTGGCGGACACGTACGTCCGGCGGGACGACCTCGCGGCGGCGGTACCGCTGCTGCGGGAGACCGGCCGGGTCGGCGTCGCCGTCGCCGACCGGTACGCAACGACGACGGCGGTCACCCCGGGACAGGGTGACCGCCGTTGCCGGACCAGAAAGCGTCAGACCGCGATGTCGTACCGATACAGGTTGTACTTCGTCATGAGCGCGACGACCTTGGTCGTGTACTGCGGGTCCGTGGCGTAGCCGCCCTTGTGGATCTCGGCGATGAACTGGTTCGGGTTGCCCGTGTAGTTGAAGGCGGCCGCATACCGGGACAGCGACTTCAGGTTCGCGCCGTGGTCGCGGAACGAGTCCACCGATGCGCGATACGTGCGGAACGTCGCGACCGTCGTCGTGCAGGTGCCGGCCGCGTTGCACTCCTGTGTCGAGTACGACTTGCAGCCCGCCGCGTAACTGCCCGGGGCGTTGTTGAAGCACTTCATGCCGAAGAAGTTGTTGTCGCTGGCCGACAGTGAGCTGCGGCCCCAGCCGGACTCCAGGATCGCCTGCGCCAGCGTCACCGACGTCGGCACCTTGGTGTCGCGCTGGCTCTGCTGGGCGGCCGGGATGGAGGCGGCCAGGAACTGCTCGTTGGTCATGGTCCCGGTCGGGCCCATCGGGACCGCGGCCACGGGCGCCGGTGTGACCGGGGCCGGGGCGGCGGGCGGGGCGCAGACGGGGAGCTTCGGGTTGCCCGAGACGTACGCGTGGGAGATGTAGTCACCGATCGCGGTGCGGTCCCACTGCGCGGTTTTGCGCACGTTGCCGCGCAGGTACTGACCGCTCACCTTGCACGTGACGGTCACCTTCTGCTTGTTCCTGATGGTGCGGGTCTGGCCGAACCAGTTGGCGGCGCCGGTACGAGCGGCGAGGGAGCCCTTGACGCGAACACTGACAACGGCGGCGTCGGCCGGTGCAGCGGCCACGACGAGCGTCGTGGCGGTCGCGGCAAGGGCCAGCGCCGGAGCGAAAACATACTTTTTCAGGGAGTGCAGCATCTGATCTCCGATGAGGGTCGAGTAGGACCCCTCAAAGATCGTCAGCGGGCGTTGCGGACCTCGTTCTCCGTCTGGTGCCAGGCAGGTGCAAGCCCCACCCGCACGCCCGCGGCGCGCAGGCGTTCGAGCGGGGCGGTGCCCTGCGGCACGAGCGTGAGCGCGCTCGCCGGCAGGTCGTGGCGGGCCAGCGTGGCCAGCACGGTGCCGGACAGTTGCGGGTCGCGGAGCTGGGTCACGGAGATCGGCACGGCGACGTTGAAGCCGCCCGCGGCCGCGTCCGCGCAGGCCCGGTTGAGCAGCCATGCGCCGATGGCCTTGACCAGGCCGGCGCTCTCGGCCGCGGCCACCAGCTCCGCACCGTCGTGCGGGGGCCAGTCGATCCGGGCCGAGAAGAGCCCGGGCTCCATGTCCATTCGCTGATACCGCACGTGCAGTTCACCCGCCGCGAACGCCTGCCGGAGCGCGTCCGAGCGGCGGTTCGCGTCGCGCAGGCCCGGGTCGAACTCGACGATCTGGTTGCGGCCGGCCGCCTTGGCCGCGTAGAGCGCGAGGTCGGCATCCCGCAGCGGGTCCGACGAGCCCCGCAGCGGCAACAGTCCGATGCTCGCCGTGACCGCGAGTTCGCGGCCGTCGTGCACGAAGGGTTCGCGCAGGCGATGCAGGATTCTTTCCGGTACTCCCGCGAAATGGCTTATCACCGCGAACTCGTCACCGCCGAGGCGCACGAGGACGTCGCCCGGCGCGACGACGGATCGCAGCCGTTCGGCCACGGTCACCAGGAGACGGTCGCCGACCGGATGTCCGTACGTGTCGTTGACGAGCTTGAACCCGTCGAGGTCGAGCAGCAGCAGCGTGCCGTCGTGGTCCGGCGAGGCCGGTCCGGACGGCGAATGTGGCTGTTCGCGCAGGCGGTCGGCGAGCAGTGCGCGGTTGCCGAGACCGGTGAGCGGATCGTGCGTGGCCCGGTAGGCGAGCTCGTCCGCGCGGCGGCGGGCCAGCCGGTTGATGCGCTGCATGCGCACGACGAGCAGCACGGCCAGGGTCCCGGTGAACACGGGCACGACGACCCGCTCACCGATGACCGTCGCGTGCGCCTGGAGCGCCGTGACGAGCGGCCCGACCAGTGACAGCGACAAGAGCAGCAAGAATCGTCCGCGGGTACCGCTCCGGCTGCGCGCGGCTTCCGAGTAGGCGCCGAGTTCGCGCATCGCCGGGTGCAGGGTCGCGGCCGCGCACAGCGTGAACCAGGCCAGCCAGGCGGCGCTCGCCGGCCGGTTCAGGTCCGCTTCGGCCAGGCTGCGCGACTGCGACCAGAACAGGATGTCCGCGGCGAGCAGGAAGAACTGTGCGACCGTGAGCATGGCCGCGGCCGGCGAACGGGCACCGGTGAACCACAGCCGGGTCGTCATGGCCACGACGACCAGGTCGCAGGCCGGGAAGATCAGCCGGCCGGCGAGCTCACCGGGGCCGAGGTCATAGTCGGTGACCTGGGGCTCGACGAGGAAGCTCCACACCGGGATGGCGACCCCGACCGTCACGATCCCGGCGTCGATCAGCGACTCCCACGGCGCCCGCCCGTCGCCCCTTCCGGCGAGGAGGAACAAGCCGGCCGTACCCGCCAAAAATGCCGTGTATGAAAGCCAGTTGACGAACAGGTCGCTCGGCGGCGCCGGCAACCGCAACAGATCCTGCAGCGTCCAGATCGAGTTCTGCGCGAACACGAGCGTGAGCGCACCCCACAGCAACAGCCACGCCCGTCGCGCGGAAGGCCGGTTGCGCAGTATCCCGACACCGGTCGCCACCACGGCCGCCAGCTGCAGCGCCAGGTTGGCGAGGCGCGCCACCGGCCCGTCGTTCCACAGCGCCACCGGGGCCAGGAACGCCGCGATCAGCAGGTATGCGCGCCACACGGTCCGCTCAGTTGGTCCCGTACTGCTGCTTGAGGGCCAGGTAGTCGCCGAGCCCGAGGCCGCGGTAGGCGGTCGAGCAGTCCGGCAGCCCGTCGGTCATGGTGAGCGCGGAGTGCTGGGCGTAGGCGACGTGCCCGAGACCGAACGCGTGCCCGAACTCGTGCGTCAGCGTGCCCTCGAGGTCCCAGCGGTTGCCGCACGCGGCGGGAGTGCTGAGGAAGAAGAGGCCTTCGGTGTCGTCGATGAGGATGTCCGTTTCGACACTGCGGCCGTTGTCTTTGCCGCCGTACCACCAGATGCACGTGACCGCGAGCAGCCCCTGGTTGAGCGGTCCGAACGACACGGCGTTGGCCCCGTCCCGCTCGCCGCAGCCGCCCGTGGGCGTGACACCGGCGGTGTGGTCGGTCTTGCCGGCGTAGGACTCGGAGATGCCGAGGTTGGCCGGCAGTCCGCAGTCGTTGCGGCCGGTGTCGACGGTGTAGGCGGCGCTGCGCAGGGAGTTGACGACGGCCGCGCGGTCGCCGAGGTAGGCCGGGATCGTCTTCTCGTTGACCCGCCACTTGAGCTCGCTGCGCCAGCGCATGCCCAGCCACGTCCCCGCCGGGTCGGCGCAGCGCCCGCCGTCCATCGCGGCCTCGGCCGGCTGCCCGGTCGGCGGCCCCGGGATCACGACGGCGAACCGGGCCGTATGCAGGATGATGGCCGGCTCACCCACGAGCCAGGCCGCGCAGAGGACCAGCGGAACAAGCGCCCGCAGCACCGCCGCCAGACCACTGTCGATCTTCGGCACAGACTCATTCTGATCCGCACAACCCCGCACAGGGGTGACTTTCGGCAAATGCGCCCGCAACGCCATGCCCCGCTAGCTGCCCATCAGCGCCCGCCCGACACCCACCCAGCACCGCCGTGTCGGGTGGTTGGCGGATGCCCCGCGCTGCGACTTTCCGTCATAGTTTGACTACACAAAGTCAAGGGGGAACGAAACATGAAGCTGCTGCTCGCCAAGCTGGTGGCCCGCACCACCGGCAACGACCGCGGCGCCGCGACCCTGGACGTCGGCCTGGGCGCCGTCCTCCTCGGCATCACCGTGGTCGCCGCGATCACCCTCTTCGGCGAGGCCTGGTAGGCACGTATCATCGACCTTGATGGCACGCTGGATCTGTCCGCAGTGTGAGCGGGAGTTCGACAAGGCCCGGCAGGGCCATGTCTGCGTGCCCGGCGGCACCGTCGACGAGACCTTCGCCGGCCGGCCGGACTACCAGCGGGCCGCCTACGCCGCGATCATCGGGCTCCTCGACGACCTGGGGCCGGTGCACGAGGACGCCGTGAAGGTCGGCGTGTTCCTCAAGCGGGACCGCAAGCTGGCCGAGATCCGGCCCATGGCCCGGGCGCTCTCGGTCGAGCTGTACCTCTCCCGGCCTCTCGACGACGAGCGCGTGACCCGGCACTACGAGGTCGGCCGGGGGCGGTTCGTCAACGTCGTCCGGATCACCGACGTCGACCAGGTGGACGAGCGGATGCGGGGCTGGCTGACCGAGGCGTTCGAGGACGCCGGTCCGTAAGCGCGAAAACACTGCAACAAACCTGCGCACAAGATGCGTTGACTTCGATCAATGCGCCGCTTTAGCGTTCAGGAAAGGCCTTTCCCCGGGGATCCCGCCAGAACTACCGGGAGGCGATCCAACGCCATGTCGACTTTCAAACGTGTCCTGCCCGTGCTCGCCGGCGCCGCCGTGCTCGTCGGTGTCGTGGCGAACCAGGCCGGAGCGGCGACCCTGTTCGCCGATGACTTCGAAGACGGTAACGCCGATGGGTGGACGCGGTCCGGTGGAAGCTGGACCGTGGTCACCGACGGCACGAGATCCCTGCGGCAGAGCGGCACCAGCGCGGATGCGCGCGCCCTGGCCGGCAGTGCGGCCTGGACGGACTATGCCGTGCAGGCGAAGGTGAAGCCGATCGCGTACAACGCGCACTCCGTCGGGGTGATAGCGCGGGCGCAGAACACGTCCGACTACTACGCCCTCGTGCTCACCGGTGGCCAGGCACAGCTCGTCAAACGCGTCGGTGGGGCCACGACCACCCTCGCGAGCGCCCCGGTCGCCGTGGCCGCCGGCAGCTGGGCCACGCTGCGGCTCGAGGCCAGAGGCGCGGCGCTGCGCGGATTCGTGAACAACGCGCAGGTCACCACCGCGACCGACGCCACCTTCGCCAGAGGCCGGCTCGGGCTGGCCGCCACCTACGCCAGCGCCACCTTCGACGACGTGACCGCCGACGACCAGGTCACGGCCACCCCGAGCGGCAGCGCCGGCCCGACCCCGAGCACGTCGCCGGAGCCGCCCGGGGACTGCACCAACCCGCCGCCGGTCGCCGGATTCGCGTCCGTCGACGCGTGGGGGCAGCGCGGCACGACCGGCGGCTGCGGCGGGCCGACGGTCACCGTGACCGACGCCGCCGGGTTCCTGGCCGCGGTCGCGCGGACCGGCCCCGTCGTGATCGTCGTCAACGGGATGATCGCCCTTCCCGGTCCGATGCACGACGTCACGTCCGACAAGACGATCGTCGGCGTGGGCGCGGCCTCCGGGTTCACCGGTGGCGGGCTGAACGTGGGCCTGCCGGTCGACGACACGGTGACCTCAGTGCCCGCGAACGCGGTGCACAACGTCATCATCCGCAATCTGGTGTTCACCGGCACCCCGGACGACGCCATCAACGTGCAGATGTTCTCCCACCACGTCTGGATCGACCACAACGACCTGTCGCACGGCTACGACGGGCTCGTGGACATCAAGCGCGGGTCCAGCTACGTCACCGTCTCCTGGAACCACACGCACGACCACACGAAGAACATGCTGCTGGGCCACGACGACGGCAACGGCGCACAGGACACCGGCCAGTTGAAGGTGACGTACCACCACAACTTCTTCGACCGCACGCCCCAGCGCAACCCGCGCGTGCGCTTCGGCGAGCCGGTGCACGTGTTCGACAACTACTACCTGCACAACTCCGACATCGGCGTCGCCTGCCAGGCGTCGTCCGGCTGTGTCATCGAGAACAACGTCTTCGAGGACACCGAGGAGGCCTACGCGATCGACTACGCCGGCCCGCGCGGCCGGATCGTGGCCCGCGGCAACCTCTTCATCGGCGAGAGCGCGCCCGGCACGATCGGCGGCACGGTCCAGGAGCCGAGCACCTACTACGCGTACACCCTCGAACCCGCCGGCACGGTCAAGGCCTCCGTCCTCGCCGGCGCGGGTACCGGAAGGATTTGACGATCATGAAGGCACTGCTCCTGGTCGCGGCGATGCTCAACCCCGCCGCGCCCCTGCTGGCCGACGCCGGGCCGATCGGCTACGCGACCCTGGCCGGCGGCACCACCGGCGGGGCGGCCGGGCCGACGGTCACCGTGACCACCTGGGCCCAGCTCAAGACCGAGGCCGGCAAGAAGACGCCGGAGACGATCCGGATCAACGGCATCCTCCAGGGCTCGGGCCAGGTCCAGGTCCGCAACGACAAGACCATCGTCGGCGTCGGCGCGAACTCCGGGATCACCGGCGGCGGACTGAAGATCTCGCACTACGACAACGTCATCATCCGCAACCTGAAGATCTCGTTCCCGGTCGGCACCGACGCGATCACCGTGCAGGACGCGCAGCACGTCTGGATCGACCACAACGAGCTGTGGAGCGACCGCGCGCACGACATCGACTACTACGACGGCCTGGTCGACATCACGCACGCCAGTGACTGGGTGACGGTGTCCTGGAACAAGATCCACGACCACTGGAAGACGTCACTGGTCGGGCACGACGACGACAACGGCGGCGAGGACACCGGGCATCTCACGGTGACCTACCACCACAACGAGTTCTACAACCTCGACGCCCGCACGCCGAGTGTCCGCTTCGGCACCGCGCACGTGTTCAACAACTACTTCCACAACAACGTCAACGGTGTGCATTCGCGCATGGGCGCGCAGGTGCTCGTCGAGGGCAACGTGTTCACCAACGTGCAGACGCCGATCAAGACGACGACGCTGAGCGTCGCGGACGGCTACGCGGTCGAGCGCAATAACAGCTACACCGGCTGCGGTCCGAACAACATCACGCGGACGGGCTCGTTCACGAACCCGCCGTACGCGTACACCCTGGACCCGGTCAGCAGCGTCGCGGCGGCCGTGACGGCCAACGCCGGCACCGGGCACATCTAGGAGACACCGGAGCGGCACGGCAGCAGGCACGTGACCACCGTGCCCTGGCCGGTGGCGGGCGTCGCCCAGATCCGGCCGCCGTGCCGCTCCACGATCGTCTTGGTGATGGCCAGCCCCAGGCCGGTGCCCTGGCTCTGGTGCTCCTGGGAGCGGCTCGACCGGAAGAACTGCTCGAAGATCTGGTCGATCTCGTCGTCCGGGATCCCCATGCCGGTGTCCGAGACGGTCAGCCGCACCTGCTCGCCGTCCCCGTCGGCGCTCAGCCGCGCGCTCCCACCGGCCGGCGTGAACTTCAGGGCGTTGTCGAGCAGGTTGATGACCACCCGTTCGAGCTGGTCGCGGTCGCCGAAGACGACCAGCGGATCGCCGGGCAGGTCGACCTCGAGGGCCACCTCGCGGCGGCCGCGGACCGTCTCGAGGGCCTCCAGGGCCCCGGACACCACCGCCGCGACCTGCACCGGCCGGGCGTTGATCTTCACCGCGCCGGCCTCGATGCGTGACAGCATCAGCAGGTCCTCGATCAGGGCGAGCAGCCGGCGGGCGTTGCGTTCGACCGCGGCCAGCAGCCGGGCCTGGGCCGCCGCGACCGGGCCGGCGTCGCCGTCGACGATCACCTCGAGGTTGCCCAGGATGCTGGTCAGCGGGGTGCGCAGCTCGTGGGAGACGGTCGCGACCAGATCGGCCCGCACCTTGTCGAGCTCGCGCAGCCGGGCGGTGGCCTCCCGTTCGCGCTCCAGGGCGTGGCGCATCGCTTCGACGGTGCGCCGCTCGCGGGTGACGTCGCGGGCCACGCTGAGATACCCGGCGACCTCCCCGGACTCGTCCCGGATGACGCTGACCGTCCGCGCAACCGGTACCACCGAACCGTCCTGGCGTTGATAAACGCTCTCCCGGGCCTCCGTGTCACCGGCCCGCGCGGGCGCGAAGACCGCTTCCAGGGGGCCGGCTTCGGCGTGGAAGCGTGACAGGCCGGCGATGCCCACGACCTCGGCCGCGCGGTAGCCCAGCAGCCGCTCGGCCCCGGCGTTGAAGACCGTCACGGTGCCGACCCGATCCACGCCGATGATGGCCTGCTCGGTCGCGGCCGCGAGCACGTCGGCGAAGAGGCGTTCGGTGCGCCGCTGCTCGGTGACGTCGATGCCGGTGCAGATCACGTGTGTGAACCGGCCGTCGTCGTCGGCCCTGGCGGCGTTGCTCCAGGCGATCCGGCGCTTCCCGCCGGGCACGAGCCAGTCACGTTCGACGGTGCGCGGGAAGTCGCCGGGGATCGAGCCGGCCAGGGCCGTGTTCAGCCGTTCCCCGCCGTCGACGGCGAGACCCAGCTCGCCGTACGACCGTCCGACGATATCGGCCGCGGCCCGCCCGGTCAGCTCCTCGCACCGGCGGTTGAAGGCGGTGACGATTCCGTTCCGGGCGACCACGAGCACCAGGAACCCGGTCGAGTCGAGGATGGCCTGGCTGAAGTCGCGGTCGCGGCGGGCCTCCCGGGTGACGTCGCGGGCGCGCCGGGTCCAGCTCTGCGCGGCGGTGGCGACGATGACGCCCATGGCGATGAGCAGCAGCCCGCGCCGCCACTCGGCCCGGATCACGTGGTTGTCCAGCGCGGCCGGCACCAGCAGGACGCCCGCCATCACGGCGACGCCGATCGCGGTGGCGAGCCGGCCGTGATACAGGCCCAGCCACAGCACGGGCAGCAGCGCGAGCGGGCCGTAGCCGGCCGGGCCACCGTCGGAGCCGAGGTTGAGCAGCAGGACGACGCCGAAGTAGCCCAGCGGCGGCCCGGCCTCCAGCAGGACCGGTAGCCGCGACCAGGGCACGACCACGACCAGGGCCAGCAGCGCCGCCGTCAGGCCGAGGGCCGCGAGCAGCGCCGGCGGGTGCACGGCCGGCGGCAGCAGGGCGGCCCCGAACGCCAGCCCGGTCACCGCCAGGAACGGCAGGATCCGCAGCCAGCGGTCGGGCGCACTCAGCGCGCGCAGGTCACCGGTGGGCATGGACCGACCTCAGAACCGGAACCGGGTGACGAGGCCGTTCATCTGCTCGGCCATCCCGGCCAGCTGGCGGGCGGCGGTGAGCGACGTGCCGGCCTCCTCGGTGTTGCGGGCGGCATCGCCGGCGATGTCGCCGATGGTCGCGGCGATCTCGTTGGTCCGGGTGGCGACGTCGCTCACCGTGCGGCTGGTCTCCTGCGTCGTGGCCGTCTGCTCCTCGACGGCGCTGGCGATGGTGACCTGGAAGTCGTTGATCCGCTCGATGATCGAGCCGATCTCGCTGATGGCGGCGATCGCCTGCTGGGCGTCGGCCTGGATCGTGTCGACCCGCGCGCCGATGTCCTCGGTGGCCCGGGACGTCTCCTGGGCCAGCTCCTTCACCTCACCGGCGACGACCGCGAAGCCCTTGCCGAGCTCGCCCGCGCGGGCGGCCTCGATGGTGGCGTTGAGCGCGAGGAGGTTGGTCTGCGCGGCGATCGACGTGATCACCTTGATGACGTTGCCGATCTCGGCCGAGGAGGCGCCGAGCCGGGCCATCGTCGCGTTGGTCTGCTCGGCCATCGTGACGGCGTCGCCCGCGACCCGCAGCGCCTCGTTGGCGTTGCGGGAGATCTCGGCGATCGAGCCGCTCATCTGCTCGCTGGCCGACGCCAGGGTGTCGACGTTGAGGGAGACCTGGTTGGCGGCCTCGTTCGCGGCGCCGACGCGCCCGCTGGACTCCCCGGCCGAAGCGGCGATCCGCTGCGCGGAGCCCGACAGCTCCTCCGCTGAGCCCGCGACGGTGCCGGCCGATTCCGAAAGCGATTTGACGGTACCGCGAACGCTGCTTATCGCTTGATTCAGATCGCGGGCCATCCGTCCGACCTCGTCCGTGGAGTCGACACCGCAGCTGCGCGACAGGTCGCCGCCGGCCATGCCGCGCAGCACGCCGGACACGTCGCGCAGGGGCACGATGATGCCGCGGGCGACGAGCACACTGACCGCGACGATGAGCAGCACCCCGGCCCCGCCGGCCAGGGACAGCGCGGTGATGGCCCGCACCTGCTCGCGGTCGACGGCGGCCGCCGCGTCCTCGGCGTGCCGGCCGAGCGCGTCCCCGATCGCCGGGAGCTTCTCCTCGACCTCGGTGAAGGACGTCTGGAACTGGGTGTACCCCAACCCGGTGCGCTGCCCCGCGACGACCGCGCGCACCACCTCGTTGGCCAGGTCCACGTAGCGCAGGACGGCGGGCTGGACCCCTTGCGCCGCGGCGCGCACGTCGGCGGTCATGCCGGCTCCGGTGAACAGCGTCATCGCGTCGGTGAGGATCTTGGCGTGCTCGGTGAGGTCGCTCTGCGCCTCGGCCACGTCGGTGCTGCCGGTCGTGGCGAGCAGGGCCCGCAGCACGTCCCCGCGGACCGCGTCGTGTGCCATGTCGGCCTCGAGCGTCGTGCGGGTCAGGCCGTTGAGTGACTGCAGCTGGTGGGCGCGGTCGCCGTCGGCGGCGAACGTCCGCACGCCGATCGCCAGCAGCACGGCGACGGTGATGACAGCGAGCACGATGACCGCACCGAGCTTCGCGGCGATGGGAAGATTACGCACCGCGGCCATGAACGTGCCTCTCTCACAGAAATCTCCGCCCGGCCTATCGGCGCGGGCGGAGACGTCTTGAGAACTCGGTTTGCGTTTGGTGGCTATCCGGTTCGGTGCCGCATGGTTCGACGCTACTTGGGTTCCGTGCGAAGCATCCGGCTCAGGGCCCGCACGGCCACGTCGCTGGGCGAGGCCGCCTCGATGTTGGCCTTCTGCAGCTCGCGGTAAACCTCTTCGCGGTGGACCTGGATGCTGCGGGGCGCCTTGATGCCCAGCCGCACCACGTCGCCGCGCACATCGAGCACGGTGACGACGACGTCGTCACCGACCATCACGCTTTCACCGGGACGTCGGGTCAGGACGAGCACGGGCCGCTCCTTCCGTGGGCGATACGCGAACAGTACCCGATTTGTCGGTCCCGCCGGGCCGGAAAGCCGGGCGGGACCCCGTTAGGGCACCGTCGGCTCAGGCGACCATCAGCCTCAGGGCACCAGCAGCCTCAGGGCACCATCAGCTTCTGGCGGACCGGATGGCCGCTGTGGCTCAGGATCAGCTGCACCGCCCGGCGGGTCCGCTGATCGAGCACGATGGGGGCCATCAGGTTGGCGGTGGCGTCCTCCGCACCGGCCTCGCCGGCCGTGACCACCAGCAGCACGAGCAGGTCGGCCTGGTCGGACACGCCGAGCGTGGCGAGGGTCTCGTCGTCGATCTCGGCCTCGTAGTCGGGGAAGAACTGCGTCGGCGGGACGACCAGGAACCGCAGGCTGTCGGAGTCCACGGACTTCAGCGAGTACAGCACCCCGGCGTCGTCGAGGCGGACGAGCACGAAGCGGCGGTCCTCGGGAAAGCCGGGGATCGGCGCGACGAAGTCGATCACCGGCAGCGTGGTGGTCTCCCCCGGACTGTCAACGGTCGCGACGCTCATAGATTCCTCACTGACTGGAGCCGCCGTGCGGGCTACCGCAGGAAGTCCACCAGCGACGGCTGGACGACCTTCGCGGTCGCGGCCAGCGCCGCCTGATACGCGGTGCTCTGCAGGGACAGCTCGGTGATGGTCTTCGGCAGGTCGATGTCCTCGACATTGGACAGCTGGGTCCTCAGGTCGAGCACCCGGTTGTCCGCGGCCTGCTGCATTTGTGAAACCTGATTATATCGGGATCCAACCCCCGAAAGCCCCGTCTGCACCCGTTTCTGCGCCGTGTCGACATCGTCCAGGTCGGCCTTGAGCGCCGAGGGGTTGTTGCGCAGGTCGTCGGCGATCCGGCCGAGCATCTTGAACACGTTGCCGGGTTCGGCGCCGAACACGGACGCGGCGTCGGTGTCCACGCGCACGGTCGCGTTCGCGCCGATGGTGCGGTTCACCCGGCCCGTGTCGCCCTTGTACACGCCGTTCTCGTCGTAGGCGATGGAGCCGGCTGCGGTACCGCCGAAGATGGGCCGGTCGAGGTAGGTGGTATTGGCCAGGTCGAGCATCGAGCCGCGGAGGTTGTCCATCTCCTGCGCGATCGCCTCGCGGGCCTGGGCGTCACCGGCGGTGCCGCTGGACATGCCGGTCAGCACCAGCTCACGAGCCCGGTTGAGCTGCGTGGAGGCGCTGCTGAGCGCCGTGTCGGCCTGGTTCAACCAGCCCATCCCGTCATCGCCGTTGCGCGAGTACTGATTCAGCGTCGCCATGTCGCTGCGGGTCTGCATGGCGATGACCGCGCCGCCGGGCGAGTCCGACGCCTTGGTGAGCTGCTTGCCGCTGGACAGCTGGTTCTGCAGATCCTGGTTCTTCTGCAGATTGACCTGCAGGTTGGCCAGCGTGTTGGTGGCCACCGAGCGCTCGGTGACGCGGAAGCCGGGCATCCGTTCCCTCCTCCTGCTATCGCTTCATGTTGATCAGCGTGTCGAGCGTGGTGTCGACGGTGCTGATCACCTTCGCGGCCGCCTCGTACGCCCGCTGGTACATCAGCATGTTCGTCATCTCCTCGTCGAGGCTGACGCCCGACTCGGCCTGCTCGGCCGAGGTGACGTCGTCGGCGATGACCTGCTGCGAGGAGGCGCGCCGGCTGACGGTCTGGGCCTGGATGCCGATGTCGACCACGAAGTTGCGGTACTGCGTGTCCGCGCCCAGCGGGTCCTTGGCGATGTCGGCCATGGCGTTGGCGTTGTCGCCCTGATACGGCGTGGCGGGCGTGCTCGACGCGGCGATCTTCGTCGGGTCGGTGATCGCGACCCGGATGTCCTTGGCGTTGGTGCCGGTGAAGAACGCGCCGCCCGGCTGCGGGCTCGGGGTCGTCGCCGGGGGCGTCGTCGTGATGTCGTACCCCTTGGCGTGCTGGTCGTTCACGGACTGGATCAGGGTCCGGGCGACGCTGTCGAGGCCGGCGACGGTGTCCGGGATGGTCTTCGTCAGCGCCTCCAGGCCCGAGGCGAGCTTGCCGGTGGTGATCGCGGCGACGCTGCTGTTGTCGGCGAACTGCACCTGCACCGGCGCGACGCCGATCCCGTCGACCGTCGTGCTGCCGACCGCCTTGAGGTTGCGCACCGAGTCGCCCTGCACGAGCAGGTTGCCGCCGAGGGCGACGTCCATGCTGCCGTCCTCGTTGAGCCGCCCGGCCGCCCCGGTGAGCTCGGACAGCTTCATGACCAGCTGGTCGCGCTGATCGGAGAGCTCGTTGGTCGGCATGTTGGCGTTGCGGGCGAGCTTGATGCGCGCGTTGAGGTCGGCGACACCGGCCGAGGTCTGGTTGACCACGGAGACGTCGGCGTCGAGGGCTTCGCGGGTCGCCCCGAAGAGGTTGTCCAGATTCTGCCGGGTGGTGCCCATGTTCTGGGTGATGGTGTTGGCCCGGGACAGCAGCTGGGTGCGGGCCGACATGTCGCCGGGCCGGTTGGCCACGTCCGACCAGGCCGACCAGTAGTCGGACAGCTGCGACTGCAGCCCGGTGTCGCTGGGCTCGCCGATGGCCTGCTCGACGTTGGCGTAGACGCCGTTCTGCGCCTGCAGGTACTCGTTCAGCCCGCGCTCGGTCCGGGTCCGGTTGGAGATGAACTCGTCGTGCAGCCGGGTGACGTCGGTGATCTTCACGCCGTCGCCGATGGCCTCGCTGGTCGACCAGTATGCCGGCCGGGTCAGCGACTGCACGGGCGCGAGCTCCACGCGCTGCCGGGAGTAGCCCTCGGTGTTGGCGTTGGCGATGTTCTGCCCGGTGAGGTCGAGGGCGCGGCGCTGGGCGTAGAGGGCCGAGAGGGCTGTGTTCAGACCGGAAAAGGTGCTCATCACATCGCCTTGTCAATCAGCCGGGTCCGGGCGGCGGCCGACACGGTCTCGCCCTTGCTCCCGTAGGTCTCGACGGAGCCGACGACGGCGAGCATCGTCTCGCGCGCCGCGCGGGCCCCGGTGGTGAGCAGGTCGCGGTTGGCCTCGGCGAGCGCGCTCACCTCGGCGGTCACGGTCAGGAAGGCCTTGCGGTGCTCGGTCAGCAGGTCTCCCCACGGCGCCGGCGCGGCCTCGGCGAGCCGGCTCAGGCTCGGGTTGGGCCCGACGCCGAGCTCCGCCCCGATCGCCTCGACCTCGGCCGCCCGCACGACCTCGGTGCGCCGGATCTCCTCCAGCACGACCTCGACCTCGCGGGTGGCGTGGGCCAGCCAGCGTGTGCGGCCGGAAGCCAGGACGAGTTGCTCCTCCTCCAGCTTGAACAGCAGCAGCTCCAGCATCTCGCGCTCCCGCCACAGGATGCTCGCGAGATCCGCCAGCCCCATCCGCTCCGCCTTCCCTAAGCACATCTCCACGTCGGACGCCCGACACTTCGGCATTTCGATGCCCGGCTTGAGCACAACCGGTCTGCAACTTTGCGTCACCCGAGCCCGCACCCGGGGCTGGCGAATCTGGTTCTCGACCAACCAACTCCTTGCCACGAAGAGGTTGCCGTGACCACCACCGCCGAAGCCACCGCCACCGCCCTGACCCCGGCGGAGCTGGACGCCCACGTGCGCGCCCACCTCCCGCTCGTGGGCCACCTGGTGCGCGAGATGCTCGGCCGCCTGCCGGCCCACGTCTCCCGCGAGGACCTCGTCTCCGCGGGCATGGCCGCCCTCGCCGGGGCCGGCCGCTCCTTCGACCCGAGCCGCGGCATCCCGTTCGGCAGCTTCGCCACCAGCCGCATCCGCGGTGCCCTCCTCGACGAGCTGCGCGGCCTCGACTGGGCCAGCCGCTCCGTGCGGGCCCGCGCCCGCAAGGTCGACACGGTCCAACAGGAGCTCACCGGCCGCCTGGGCCGCACACCGACGCAGCCGGAGCTGGCCGCAGCGATGGGCGTCGCCGTGGAGGAGCTCAAGACGATCGACGAGGACGTCCAGCGCGCGGTCGTACTGTCGCTGCAGGGCTTCACCGCCGGCAGTGCCGAGGAGCTCGTCCCGGAGCGCGCCGCCGGTCCCGAGGACCTGATCCTGCACCGCGAGCGCATCGGCTACCTCCACCAGGCGATCAACGCCCTCCCGGAGCGCCTCCGCAAGGTCGTCACCGCCTACTTCTTCGACGAGCGCCCGATGAACGACATCGCCGAGGAGCTCGGTGTCACGGAGTCCCGCATCAGCCAGCTCCGCGCCGAGGCCCTGGTCCTGCTGCGCGACGGCCTGAACAACCACCTGGATCCCGACCTGCTCCAGGGCGGCCCGGGCACCACTGCGGCCGGCTGCGTGGCCCGCCGCCGCGAGACCTACTACGCGAACATCGCCGCCCAGGGCAACCTGAGCGCCCGCCTCGCCATCACCACGCCCTTGGGCATGCCGAAAGCCGCTTAAAACGCCATCACAGACCCGCAGCGGGTCGCACCGGAGGGTCCGGGAGCGACGGACGAACGCGCTGCAAACCCGCGACGCCGAACGGATTCGGGCGCGGGAGGAGGCACCAGGGATCAGGCATGACGCCCAGGCACGGATGCGCACCGCACCGCAGCACCACCTTGTGAGGCACGGACGCCGCAGCAGGCCGGGCATGGACGCCGAGGGACAACGCGTGGCACGGAGGCCGGAACGACGCGGGGACACGGAGGTCCCGCCAGAAAAACGGGCTCGGGGGCGGTCAAGCGGCACGGATGCCGTGACCGCCCCCGAGAACAACCGTTTCGCAACCGAGAGGCACCGATTGTGTACCCAAAGTGACGGAGGCTGGGTCGTACCGGGTTGATCAACCCGGTCGCGAGTACCCGCCTCCTGCCACGAAGAGGTTGCCGTGACCAGCAGCATCGCCACCAAGACGTCAAGCGCCGAGCGAGAGGAGCTCGTGCGCAGCCACCTGCCGCTCGTCGGGCACCTCGTCCGCGAGATGCTCGGCCGCCTGCCCGCGCACGTCCTGCGCGAGGATCTCATCTCGGCCGGCATGGCCGCCCTCGCCGGCGCCGCGCGCTCGTTCGACCCGGGCCGCGGCATCCCGTTCGGCAGCTTCGCGACCACGCGCATCCGCGGCGCGCTGCTGGACGAGCTGCGCGGCCTGGACTGGGCCAGCCGCTCCGTGCGCACCCGGGCCCGCCGGGTCGAGACGACCCAGCAGGAGCTGACCGCGGCCCTGGGCCGCACACCCACCCAGAACGAGCTGGCGGAGGCGCTCGGCGTCGCCGTTGAGGAGCTCAAGAGCCTCAGTGAGGACGTGCAGCGTTCGGTCGTACTGTCGCTGCAGGGCTTCACCGCCGGTACCGCCGAGGATCTCGTGCCGGAGCGCACCGCCGGCCCCGAGGAGCTGATCCTGCACCGGGAGCGCATCGGCTACCTCCACCAGGCCGTCACCGCACTGCCGGAGCGCCTGCGCAAGGTCGTCACCGCCTACTTCTTCGACGAGCGCCCGATGAGTGACATTGCCGAGCAGCTCGGCGTCACCGAGTCGCGGGTCAGCCAGCTGCGGGCCGAGGCGCTCATGCTGCTGCGCGACGGGCTCAACAACCATCTCGACCCGCACCTCGTGGAGGCGGCCCGGGACAAGGGCTGCGTGACCCGGCGGCGGGAGGCCTACTACGCGAACATCGCGGCCCAGGGCGACCTGAGCGCCCGGCTGTCCATGACCAATCCGCTGGGAGTGCCGAGAAGCTTCTGATCAAAAACCCTTGTGAACCGGCCCGGAGCGCCGATGTTCACGGCGAGCGAGCCAAGGACGGCTCGCGGAGTTCGACCCAATTCACGGAGGAGTCATCATGGGTCTTCGCATCAACAACAACATCGCCGCGCAGAACGCCTACCGCAACCTGTCGGTCACCGACAGCCAGATGGGCAAGTCGCTCGAGAAGCTCTCGTCCGGCTTCCGGATCAACCGCGCCGCCGACGACGCCGCCGGCCTGTCCATCTCCGAGGGTCTGCGCTCGCAGATCGGCGGCCTCAAGGTGGCCGTGCGCAACGCGCAGGACGGCATCTCGGTCGTGCAGACCGCTGAAGGTGCGCTCACCGAGACGCACTCGATCCTGCAGCGCATGCGCGACCTGTCGGTGCAGGCCTCGTCCACGGGTTCGCAGGACTCCGACGCCCGCTCGGCCGCGCAGACCGAGTTCTCGCAGCTGGGCAAGGAGCTCGACCGGATCGCCTCGACGACCGCATTCGGCAGCCAGAAGCTGCTGGACAGCACCACCGCCTACACCGGCACGTTCCAGGTCGGCGCCAACGGCTCGACCTCGGACCAGATCGCGGTCAACCTCGGCTCGGCCGCGTTCGGCAGCGGCTCCGGCCTGTCCGGCTTCGACTCGGCCGGCCTCGGCGTGGGCTCGCTGGACCTGACCACGTCCGGCACGGCCGCGATCGACGCGATCGACAAGGCCATCAAGGGCGTCTCCACCGCGCGCGCCAACCTCGGTGCCTACCAGAACCGCTTCGAGCACACCATCAACAACCTCAACGTCGCCGTCGAGAACCTGTCCGCGTCCGAGTCGCGCATCCGCGACACCGACATGGCCCAGGAGATGGTGTCCTTCACCCGCTCGCAGATCCTGACCCAGGCCGGCACCAGCATGCTGGCCCAGGCCAACCAGGCACCGCAGAACGTCCTGTCCCTGCTGCGCTAATCGGCGACCGCGAGAGCCCGGCTCCCCAGCGTGGGGCCGGGCTCTTCGCGGTGCGGGTGCGGCCTCAGGACAGTACCCCCGCGAAAAATTCTTCACGAAAACCTTATGCCGCAAGGGCTCGTGCCGAACTTATGAGTGACCGGACCACGGATGGACCGGCTTGACCCGACTCAAGGAGGAAGATCGTGGGTCTTCGCATTAACAACAACATCGCTGCCCAGAACGCCTACCGCAACCTGTCGGTTACGGACAGCCAGATGGGTAAGTCGCTGGAGAAGCTGTCGTCGGGTTACCGGATCAACCGGGCGGCCGACGACGCCGCAGGCCTCTCCATCAGCGAGGGTCTCCGGTCCCAGATCGGCGGCCTGAAGGTCGCGGTTCGCAACGCCCAGGACGGTATTTCGGTCGTCCAGACCGCTGAAGGTGCGCTCACCGAGACGCACTCCATCCTGCAGCGTATGCGTGACCTGTCCGTTCAGGCCTCCAGCACGGGTTCCCAGGACTCCGATGCGCGGTCGGCCGCTCAGACCGAGTTCTCGCAGCTCGGCCAGGAGCTCGACCGTATCGCCAACACCACCGCGTTCGGCGGCCAGAAGCTGCTCGACGTCGGTGGCACCGCGTACAACGGCACCTTCCAGGTCGGCGCGAACGGTTCTTCGTCCGACCAGATCGCGGTCAACCTGAGCACCGCCGCCTTCGGCAGCGGTTCCACCCTGACCGGGTTCGACTCGGCCGGCCTCGGTGTCGGCTCCCTCGACCTGACGACCGCCGGGACCGCGGCGATCGACGCGATCGACAATGCCATCAAGGGTGTTTCGACGGCTCGCGCCACCCTGGGTGCATACCAGAACCGGTTCGAGCACACCATCAACAACCTGAACGTCGCGGTCGAGAACCTCTCGGCGTCGGAGTCGCGGATCCGTGACACCGACATGGCTCAGGAGATGGTGTCGTTCACCCGCTCGCAGATCCTGACCCAGGCCGGCACCAGCATGCTGGCCCAGGCCAACCAGGCGCCGCAGAACGTCCTCTCGCTGCTGCGCTAGGACCTACGGGCTTGACCTGACCCAGAGGACACCGGCAGGGCACGGCATCCAGCCAGGGCGCCGTGCCCTGCTACATGATCTTCTTAAGCTTTTCCCCTCAACCGATGCCCGCGCGGTCCGATGGGACCGGCAGAAGACGCGACCTAGGCCGCGGATGGCCGGTTTCAAGACTCAGGGAGGAGCGCCATGGGTCTCAGGATCAACAACAACATCGCTGCGCAGAACGCCTATCGCAACCTGTCGGTGACCGACAACCAGATGGGCAAGTCGCTGGAGAAACTCTCTTCGGGCTACCGGATCAACCGGGCCGCGGACGACGCGGCCGGGCTGTCCATCTCGGAGGGGCTCCGTTCACAGATCGGCGGCCTGAAGGTCGCCGTCCGCAACGCGCAGGACGGCATCTCCGTCGTCCAGACCGCTGAAGGTGCACTGACCGAGACCCACTCGATCCTCCAGCGCATGCGCGACCTGTCGGTGCAGGCCGCCTCCACGGGTTCGCAGGACTCCGACGCCCGCTACGCGGCGCAGACCGAGTTCTCGCAGCTCGGCCAGGAGCTCGACCGCATCGCCAACACCACGTCGTTCGGCGGCCAGAAGCTGCTCGACGCGACCACGCCGTTCACCGGCACGTTCCAGGTCGGCGCGAACGGGTCGGCCTCCGACCAGATCACGGTCAGCCTGGGCACCGCCGCGTTCGGCAGCGTCGCGGGCGTCAGCGGGTTCGACTCGGCCGGCCTCGGTGTGGGGTCGCTGGACCTGTCGACCGCCGGCACCTCGGCGATCGACGCCATCGACACCGCCATCAAAGGTGTATCCACGGCCCGGGCCCAGCTCGGTGCGTATCAGAACCGCTTCGAACACACGATCAACAACCTCAACGTCGCCGTCGAGAACCTGTCCGCGTCCGAGTCCCGCATCCGAGATACGGACATGGCGCAGGAGATGGTGTCGTTCACCCGCTCGCAGATCTTGACCCAGGCCGGCACCAGCATGCTGGCCCAGGCCAACCAGGCACCACAGAACGTGCTGTCGCTGCTGCGGTAAACCACCGAACCGTCCGGGGAGGAGCAGGTCTCCTCCCCGCTCGCCGCTCCTCAGGAGGTACCGCATGGTCACTGGCGCAAGCGTCGACGGCCTGGTCTCCGGTATGCAGACCTCGTCCGTCATCGCGGGGCTGATGCAGGTCGAAGCCGCACCGCAGACGGCCCTGAAGGCCAAGGTCAGCACCCAGCAGAAGGTCATCAGCTCGTACCAGTCGATCAACACGAAGATGGGCGGACTGCTGACCGCGGCGAAGGCGCTCAACGACCCGACGGCCTGGAAGGGCGCGACGGCCACGTCCAGCTCGGACTCCGTGCTGGCCACCACGAGCGCGACCAGCAGCAACCAGACCGGCTCGGTGACCTTCAAGGTCAAGTCGCTGGCCGCGGCGGAGTCGCGGATCTTCTCCGCCGGCTCGGTCGGCGCCACCAGTGACAGCATCACCTCCTCGTCGAACATCTCGATCACGAACACGGCCAGTGGCGAGGTCAAGAACCTGCCGATCACCGACGGCACGCTCAAGGGCGTCGTCGACGCCATCAACGCCTCCACCGACCTGCCCGTCAAGGCCACCGCGATCCAGCTCGCCCCCGGGAAGTACACCCTCCAGCTGACCTCGAAGGACACCGGCGCCGCGTCCGCGTTCTCGATCGGCGGCATCGACGGCCTGGGCGCCGACGTGGCCGCCACCGAGGGCTCCGACGCCGTGCTGACCGTCGGCACGACCAACGCGTTCGAGATCTCCTCCTCCTCGAACACCTTCAAGGGCCTCATGGACGGCCTGACGGTCACCGCGAAGTCCGTCACCAAGGACACCGACCCGGCGGTCACGGTCGGCGTGAGCAGCGACACCGACGGCATCGCGGCCAAGGTCCAGGCGATGGTCGACGCGGCCAACGGGGCCCTGTCCGAGATCGGCGCGCAGACCAAGAACGCCAGCGGCGCCGTGCCCGCCGGCCAGCTCGCCGGCAACTCCTCAATGCAGCAGCTGGCCAGCACCATTCTGCAGACCGTCTCCGGCGGCGCCGGCAACCTGGGCAGCCTCAAGGACGTCGGCATCGAGCTGACCCGCGACGGCCAGCTCACGTTCGACAAGACGAAGTTCGTGTCGGCCCTCAACGCCGACCCGGCCAAGACGCAGTCCTACTTCAACGGGGCCACCGACACCGACGGTGACGGCATCAAGGACGGCTTCGCCGACAAGATGGTCGGCATGGCCAACAAGGCCACCATGTCCAGCACCGGCACCCTCGCGCAGCTCATCACCAGCGGCAACAACAACATCACGGATCTCAACGACCGGATCAGCGACTGGGACGTCCGTCTCCAGCAACGGCAGGCGACGCTGCAGAAGCAGTTCACCGCGATGGAGACGGCGCTGGGCTCGATGAAGAACCAGTCCAGCTGGCTCGCCGGCCAGCTGTCCTCGCTGGGCTGATCCGGGAGAGTCCTGAATGACTACGCAAGCGTTGCGGAACCGCTATGTCACCGACAGCGTCTCCACCGCGCCCCCGGCGCAGCTGCTGGTGATGCTGTACGACCGGCTCGTGCTCGACCTGATGATCGCCGGCCAGGCCCTGGAGGCCGGCGACACCGCGACGAGCTCGAGCCGGGTGTACCACGCCCAGGAGATCCTCATGGAGCTGCGCGCGACGCTCGACACCTCGGTGTGGAGCGGCGGCCCCGGCCTCGCGTCGCTCTACAGCTTCATGATCAACGAGCTGGTGCAGGCCAACGTGGCCGGCGACCGCGAGCGGATCGAGACCGTGCAGGGCTTCGCCGAGCAACTGCGGGACGCGTGGCGGGCGGCGGCCGCACAGGTGACGGCGCAGGGGAAATGAACCCGGACTGGTCCGCGGCCTGGGATGCCGCGCTGGCGGCCATGGAGCTCGAGGCGGACGCGGTGGAGCAGATGCTGCGCCACCGCGACCGGCTGGAGCAGGCGCCGGAGCGGGCCGTGTTCACGCCGCCGACCGGGATCGGGCCGCTGCCGATGGAGCTGACCGACCGGGCCCGCCTGCTCATGCAGCGGCAGCTGGACCTGTCCCGCGAACTCTCGATCGCCATCGCCAGCAACCGGCAGCAGTCCCGGCTGGTCAACCGCACCCGGCGCGAGGGCAGCGGCGGCGGCCCACCCCCCGTTTACCACGACATCCGTACGTAAAAACGACAAACCTTCAAGCTGCTTCGGATTCCGGGCCGCTTCGCTCCCGCCCGGTGCGGGAGGGCTGCGCCCCCCTGCGCCCCCGCCGGTGCGCGCCCTCGGCTTCGTTTGACGGCAACCGAAAAACTCTTGATTTGCGCCTGTTTGTGCCGATACGGGCAGCATGAGCCACATCCCCGTCTCCGTCATCATCGCCGCCGGCGGGAGCCCCGACGACTTCCACGCCTGCCTCGAGTCGCTGCGACCCACCCTCGGCCTGCGCGACGAGGTCGTGTGCGTGATGCCCGCCGACCGCCCCGAACTGCGGGCCGAGCTGCGGGGCCACACCTGGCTGCGGGTCGTCGACGCAGCCGGCCCGCTCCCCTGGACCGACGGGCTCGCGGCCACCCGCCACCCGATCGTCGTCTTCCTCGACGGCGACGTCGTGCTCTCCGCGCACTGGCTCGACCCGGTCCTCGAGGCCTTCGGCGACCCGTCGGTCGTCGCCGCCGGCCCCCGCGTCCAGCACAGCTACGGCCCCCAGCAGGCCGACCCGCCCGAGGCCGCGATGGACAGCGCCGCCGCGTTCAAGGCCTACGCCCGCGAGTGGCGCCAGCAGCACCGCGGCGAGTTCATGGACGTCGACCGGCTCGGCCCGGTCTGCGTCGCCATCCGCCGCGACGCCCTCATGATCGCCGGGGGCCCCAGCCTCGACCTGCCCTACGACGAACTGTCCGCGCAGGGCCGCATCGTCGTCGCCCACGCCGCCCTCGTCGCCCACGTCGGCTCCCCGGCGTGCGGCCTGCGCCAGCCCGACCCGGCCGATGACGCTCCGCTGCTCACCGCCAGCCTCATCGTCAAGGACGAGGAGGACGTGCTGCCCCGCTGCCTCGAGGCCCTGCGCGAGCTCGCCGACGAGATCGTCGTCTACGACACCGGCTCCAGCGACCGCAGCATGGAGATCGCCCGGGAGTACGGTGCGAAGGTCGTCGAAGGCTACTGGAGCGACCACTTCGGCGACGCCCGCAGCCGCTGCCTCAATCACTGCTCCGGCCGCTGGGCTCTGTGGGTCGACGCCGACGAGGTGTTCACCGGCGACGCGCGGATCGTCCGGGATGCATTGCGGTACAGCGAAAACAGCGCCTTTTTTGCCACGATCGACAACCGCGAGGGCCACGAGGGCGGTGCCGGCTCCAGCACCATCTACTTCCCGCGCATGTTCCGCCGGGTCCGCGGCCGCATCTACGGCCGCCTCCACGAACAGGTCGTCGACCGCATCACCGGCCGCTCCCTGTCCGGCTCGCTGCTCAACGACCTCGTCCTCGACCACTCCGGCTACACCCGCCTGCGCGGCACGCTGAAGAACAAGGCCGAGCGCAACCTCCGCCTGGCCACCCTGGCCGCCGAGGACGTCAGCGGCCTGACCGCGGTCGGCAACCTGGCCCGCTCCCAGCTCGGCTCCGGCCACTACGACGAGTGCATCACCACCGCCCGCCGCGGCCTCGACGAGGCTCAGGACCACACGCACAAGGTGCTGTTCCTGAAGATCCTGGCCGACGCGTACATCACCGTGGGCCGCCTCACCGAGGCCAACGAGGCCATCGAGGACCTCCGCAAGATCGCCAACACCGCGTTCACGGTCGTCGAGCACGAGGTCAAACTCCGCTTCTCCGAGGGCGACTACGAACGCACCCTGGAGCTCATCGCCGAACTCCCCGAGTCCGGCGCCAACGACCTCCTCTACGGCGTCGGCAAGGGCCGCTTCGCCGGCCTGCACGTCGACGCTCTGAGCCGGCTCGACCGCCACCAGGAGGCCGCGTACCACCTGCGCCAGTGGCTGAAGGAGGGCCAGGTCCCGATTCCCGTGGCCCGCATGGCCCAGGTCCTCGGCGCCGCCGACGGCAGCCTGGCCGAGGTCGCCGAGCTCCTGCCGCCCGAGAACGTCCGCGGCCTGCTGTTCAGCGTCGCCGAGGCCCCACCGGAGGCCGCCGACGAACTCCTCGAAGCGCTGTGGCGCCGCTACCCCGGCGAGGCTACGGTCCTCACCTTGGCCGCCCGCGTGGGCCGGCGCGTACCGTTGATCCGCGCCATGGAATGGTCGGCCCGCCTGCGCCAGCACGGCTTCCCGGACCAGTGCACACTCCTGGCCCTCTCCGCCGACCAGCGCCGCACACCACGCGAACGGACCTTGGCGGCGGCGATAGCTCTGGAGATGTTCCACGACGAGTCGGCGCTGCCGCTGCTGAACGACGCCCTGACCGACGTGCCGGACGAACTCTCCGCCGGCGTCCTGGAGGAGATCCGCATCCTGGCCCCGCGCGTCTCGGCCAGCATCGAACTCGCCGACGCGTAGCCTCTCCCCCGGCCGGCTGGGGGCACATAACGGCAACGGCAAACGCAGCGGCGACGGCGACGGCGACGGCGACGGCGACGGCGACGGCGACGGCAGATGATCGCAGGGGATTCGCGACGTCGCCAGCCCACGCGGCGAGCCGAACGCGGCAACCGGCCGCAATCACCACGGACCGAAATCTGCTTCTGTCGCCGCAGGCGCCCACGAATCGTCACCACCGAAAAGTGACCACGACCGACCCGGCAGCAAACGACGGACCCCGGCCACCGATACCGCAACCAAATCACGGTCGCGCCCACACTATCCGGTAGTTGCCCCGCGCGGGCGTCACATTCTGCGGTGCCGCTCGGAGGGGCATCTATGTGGTCTGGTCGCGGTTTGTTGGTTGCGGTCCGGGCCGAAGCCCGGCGGGTCCGGCAGCGCCCTAGCGACCGTGGTGAAGAGCGCGCCGGATCAGAGTGGCGGGGTCGTCGAACCACTCGTCGTGGGTGGTGGCCGGGCCGAGCATGTCGATCGCGGTGACGTACGCGTCGGTGTCCACTCGGCGGCCGGTGAGCTTGCCGACCACGGCCTGCAGGTACTGGTAGTCGCTGTGGTCCGGGTATTCGCGGACGGCGCCCGACACCAGCTCCGCCGCCTCCACGTCGCGGCCCAGTTCGAGGAGCGACAGGACCACCCAGCGGCCGGCGGCGGTCCTCGTTGCCGGGCGTTGGAAGGCGGCCGTGAAGTCGTTCAGCGCGGCCTCGATCCGGCCCGCGGCGAAGTGCTCCATGGCGGTGCGGTACGGCAGGTCTTCCGGCAGCCGATCGGCCGCCGCTGGGAGGTAGGCCCTTGCTACGCCCGGGGTGGCCTCGGGGCGGCGGGCCACGATCTGCCAGCGCACCGCTCGGTGGCCTTCGAAGGCCGGGAACGACACCGGCACCGCTATGGCGCCGGCCGTTGTGGCGGCGGCCTGTCGGCGGAGACGCTGCTCGGAGGTCGGGTCGGTGAAGTGGAGGCCGGTCAGGTCGAAGGTCCAGCCGGGTGGGAGTGGCGGTGGTGACCAGCCGGCGGCTGTGGTTCGGTAGGTGTCCTCCAGGCGGCCCACGATGACGTCCCAGGAGTAGCCGGCCGCTGTGGCCAGGCCGCCGGCGCGGAGGTGCTCGGACAGGCCGGGCTCGTCCAGGACTCGGCGGAGCTGGGCGGTCAAGGTGTCCACGTCGCCGACGTCGGCCAGGAGGGCGTTGTCGCCGTCGCGGGCATACTCCAGGACGCCGGTGTTGCGGGTTGCTACGACCGGGGTGCCGGAGGCCATCGCTTCCAGGCACGGGAGGGAGAAGGACTCGTAGCGGGAGCAGCAGACGTATGCGGCGGCGCCCCGGAACAGGGCGCCCAGTGTCGGCTGGTCGGGTGCGACGACCACGCGGCCGATCGGGTCCAGCGGCGGGCGGGGCGTCACCCAGATCAGGTCGAGCGGGCGGCCCAGCATCGCGAGTTCGGCGGACAGCTTGCGGTACACCCGGCGCATCTCGTCCATGCCCTTGAACGCGTTGCCGTCCCAGCCCACGAAGAGCAGGTATGGGTGGTCGGCGGTCGCGGGCGGGCCGGCCGGGGTGAAGACGGCGCGGTCGACGGCGTTGTGGACGACGGCGGCGGGGATGTTGTAGCGGTCGCGGAGGACCTCGGCGACTGTGCCGCTCACCGTGATCGTCGCGTCGGCGGCGGACAGGTTGCGGGCGGCGATGTCGAAGATGTCGCGGTCGATCTTCTCGAAGAGGTGGAAGTCGCCCTGCTCGAAGTGGACGACCGGGGCGGTGCCCAGGGCGCGGGCGGCCAGGAGCTGGTCCCAGTAGCCGCCGACAACGACATCCGCTTCCTCGACATATGCCGATAAATCCACCCCGAACGGCACCTGCGTGAAGTCGGCGCGCAGATCGAACCAGTCCGGCCGCGGAAAGTGGCTGACGACGGTGACTCGATGACCGCGGACGGCCAGGCGGTTGGCGTGCTCGAACAAGATCCTCGCGCCGCCGCCCACATCCGTGCGAGGCGCCAGATAAGCAATGCGCAAATATCCGGATCTGCCGGATATGCCGAAGCTGAGCGTCGACGGAGCCAGTGCCGGCAGCGCGCGGCGGGACTCGAACTCCCGGCGCCGGGCCGCCGTCACCGCCGCCGGCAGATCCGGACACAGCGCGCCGGCCACCGACGGCGAGAATGACTTGAGACGCAAACCCATGATCGCGAAGCGGACTCTCTCAGAAATCGATGATCGCGAACGGGTAGAAGTCGACCCGCTCCAGGTCCGAGACCTGCATGGGCTTCAGCCGCGCCTCGCCGTCCAGGGCCGAGAACCGGCCGCCGCACTCCGCGCCGATCGTGCGCAGCAGGTCGGCGAAGCGGCCGCGGTCCGCGCCCAGCATCAGCGTATTCCACTCGAAGATGAGGCGGCGGACGCGGCGCTGGCGGATGAGGCCCATCATGCCCATGAACGCCTGATACTCGCCGCCCTCGATATCGATCTTCAGGACGTCGATGACGCCGGCGCTCTGCAGCGCGTCGTCCAGGCGTACCGCCGGAACCTCGATCGCCGTGATTTCGTCGAGCCGGTGGGCGTTGCCCGGGCGATGCTGGATCGAGGAGTCGCCGACCCACCGGGCCGAGGCGTTGAACCTGACCGTGGTGTTGGCGGAGTACGCGGCCTGGTTGTGCACCACCACGTTGTGCTCGGTGAGCCAGTTGACGGCCAGGTTGTCGCGCAGGACGGCGGCCGTCCCCGGGTTGGCCTCGAACGCGATCACCTTGCCGCCCAGGCCGACGCGCTGGGTGGCGAGCACGGTGAAGTAGCCGATGTTGGCCCCGACGTCGACGAACGTCTGCCCGGGCCGCAGCTCGGAGGCCAGGAACTTGGTCAGCGGCCCCTCGATCGCGCCCCACGTCACCAGCGACGGCATGAGGCTGTAGTCGTCGGCGGGCATGACCAGCATCGCGTTGTAGATGGTCTCGACCAGCATCCGGTTGTTGCCGATGTAGGTCCCCCGCAGGCCCGCCTTGGCGAGCGGCGGGGCGGGCATTGGCACCGCCGGCGCCTGACCCGACGGCGCTTGACCCGACGGCGCCTGACCCGACGGCGGAGCCTGCAATCCGAGCAGCATCCGCGCGTTCTCGGCCGGGTCGTCGCTCATCGCCACCCGCATCGTGGCCTGCAGCGCGGCTCCTTCCGGCTCGCTGTACACCACGATCTCGGGCAGGTCCCGCCCACCCGCGAGCTGCCGCAGCAGCCCCGCCATGGCGTCGCCGACGGCCTCGGTGACCTGCGGGACGCCCTTCACGACGAGCGCGAGCTCCATCCCGGGCCGCCCCATGGCGATCTCGACGGCCGCCGCCAGCACCACCGCCGCGGTCTCCACCAGGTCCGGGTCGACGGTCACCACGATGCGATCGGCGACCTTCGAAGCGTCGGCGGCCGGGGCAGCCACCGCCGGCGACGGGGCGACCGGCCGTTCGGCGACCGGCTCGGACGGGAAGGCGGACAGCCAATGACACACGGCATACGCCGCGGGATAGGCCGTACCCTCGCGGGCTGGTTCGGTCCAGTGGTAGGGGAAGAACAGCTCGGACCCGAAGACCGCCGGGGTGACCGCCCCCAGCGCGTCCTGCTCGGCCACGACCCGGGTGAGCAGCTCGGCCCCGGTCTGCTCGTCCCGGGGCTTCCCGGGCCGCCAGGCGACGGAGTTCGGCAGCGCCGCCACGACCGCCTCCAGCAGCGGCGAACCGGGTGCGGCCCCGAGCACGCCGTCGCCGAGCCGGAAGCCGTCCTCGCGCACGCAGAAGACGTCGACCCCGGCCAGCAGCGGCTCGATGTTGCGCAGGCACTCCATGTCGGTGCCGATGCACACGCCGCCGTGGGCGAGGAGCAGCTCGTACCGCAGGATGTCGGCCTTCTGCCCGGGCGGGGCGGCGTCGAACAGCTGCTGGTTGCGCAGCGGCGGCACGTCGGCTTCGGTCCACAGCCGCAGCTCCCAGCCGGGGTGGTGGCGAAGCCAGGACTCGCCGAAGGCCTGCTCCCGCGCGGACAGCGGCCCGCCGAGCGCGATGCGGTGGAAGACCTTGGGGATCAGGAGCCGTTCGAGTACCGCCGTCATCTGAAGCTCCCCACCAGGTCGCGTGTGTCCAGCAGGCGCCGCAGGGTCTCGGCGATCCCGCCGCGCGGCAGCGGCAGGGCGTGGCGGGCCGGGTCGTGCCCGTCGACCGGTGCGAAGGACGCCACCAGGTCGCAGGCCCGCCAGAGGTCGTCGGCGCCCTGTCCGGCCTGGACCTCGAATTCGCACGGCACGTCGATGTCGGCGGCGGTGATGGCGATTCCCGGGGGTACTCCCACCACGAGCATCGCCGACCCCGAGGGCGCCCGCGCCAGCTGCGCCGCGACCTCGTCCAGCAGCGGGGAGAGCGCGCTGATGCCGACCCGCAGCGGGCGCCCCTCGGCCCGGGCGGCGGTGCGGCGGGTGACGAGGAGCCAGCCCAGGCTCGCCTCGATGGAGCTGACCGTCACCAGGTCCTGGTGCACGCGGTCGAGGAGGGTGCCTTTGCCGTGCGGGTCGTGGGTGCGCCGCAGCTCCTCGACGGTGGTCGGGAGGTTCGTCGTCATGAGGCGCAGCCGCGCGTCGGTCCGCCGGCCGACCTTGCGGGTCGTCGCCTCGTAGGTCGTGCTCCGATACGCCGGGTGCGTCCGCAGGTCCGGGTGGCGCTCGGCGAGGTGGGCCCGGGCCTGTCCGACGCGGCCGGCCCGGCGCATCAGCGACACCGGGTCGAGGCCGATCCGCACCCGCTGCACGGCGTGGCGGTTGTGGACGACGCGGAGGCCGCGCGGGCGGCGCGAGAGCCGATACGCGAGGTCGGCGTCCTCGGCGAAGGGCACCTCGAAGCGGGCGTCGCCGAGGACGGAGCGGCGGATGCTGGAGCGGCCGCCCCAGAACTGATGCCAGTCGCCGATGCCGTAGTGGCGCAGGCCGTCGTGGCTGCGATATACGGTGCCGCGGAAGGCGAGCCAGGCCTCGACACTGCAGGCCCGGTCGGCCGTCGGGCCGGTCCAGCCGAGGACGGCGTCGACGTCGTTGCCGTGCTCGACGTAGGTGCGCAGGTGCTCGGCGAGGCAGCGGGGCGCGGGTTCGTCGTCGTCGTCGAGGAAGAAGACGATGTCGCCGCGGCCGGCTTCGAGGCCGGCGTTGCGGGCGACGCCGGGGCCGCCGTTCTGCTCGAGCCGGATGAACTTCAGGTCCAGGCGGTCGAGGAACGGCAGGACGACCAGCTCGGCGGAGTCGGGTGAGCCGTCGTCGACGACCACGACCTGGAACCGTTCCCGGGGCAGGGTCTGCGCGCAGAGGGCGGCGAGGCAGTCGTGCAGGGCCGCCGGGCGCTGGAAGGTGCTGATGACGACGCTGAGGGTGAGGTCCGTCTCCGGCGGCTCGAGGTCGCCGGCGAGTTCGCGGTACACATCGGACCAACCCTTGCCGGCACCCGGGCTGGAGTGGTCGAGCACGGGGCTGCCGGGGTCGAGCCAGTCGGCCAGCAGGCCCCGGTGGTCGGCGACGCAGACCAGGTCGGCCCGGGTGAACTGGTCGGTGAGGAAGACCTGGGCGGCCTCGCTCGGCGGGGGTGCCCAGCCGGCGTGGACGCTGACGACCAGGGGCAGGCCGAGGAGCCAGGAACGCTCCAGGAGGGCCGCGTCGGCGAGCTCACCGGCCAGGTGTACGTGCACCACGTCGACGTCGTGCGAGGTGAGCAGCTCGGCCAGGAGCTTCTCGGAGGGGGTGTCGCCGAAGAACGGCTCGGGGCCGGGCACTTCCAGGGTGTACTGCCGCACGCCCTGCTCCAGCCCGGTCTCGCGTAGAACGGCAGTCGCACCACGCGAAGGCTCGATGGCCAGGACATCCCAGCCGCGGGCCGCGACCTGGCGGGCCAGAGTGGCGCAGCGGCGGTACGCGATCGAGTCGCGCGAGGGGAGGATGACGGCCGCACAGGGCCGGCGTGTGTTCTTCCGCACACCGGCCCCATCGGCACCTGATTCACACCTTTAGGAAAACCTTCTCCGGGTTGTTCGCAACCACCGGGGACTTCTCGCGCATGAACCGCGGCGCCCACCAGTTGGCGTCGCCGAGCAGGGTCATCAGCGCCGGCAGTACCACCGCGCGGATGATCGTCGCGTCGAGCAGGATCGCCGCGGCCAGGCCGACGCCGAGCTGCTTCATGTCGATCGTGCTGAGCGTGGCGAAGATGGCGAACACGGCCACCATGACCACGGCGGCGCTGGTGACGACGCCGGCCGAGCCGGAGATGCCCCTGGCGACGGCCTCACGGGTGGTGAGGCCGGAGCGGACCGCCTCGCGGATGCGGCTGACGACGAACACGTGGTAGTCCATCGACAGGCCGAAGAGGACCACGAAGAGGAACAGCGGCAGCCAGGAGACGACCGCGTCCATCGACTTGAACCCGAGGATGCCCTCGGCCCAGGTGCCCTGGAAGATCAGGACGACCAGGCCGTAGGAGGCGGCCGCGGACAGCATGTTCAGGGCGATCGAGGTCACCGCGACGACGACCGAGCGGAACGTGAACGCCATGACGATGAAGGTCAGGACGAGTACGAAACCGACGACCAGCGGCAGTTTGTCCTTGACGTGCTGGGCGTAGTCGACGTCGGCGGCGACGAACCCGCCGACCGCGGTCTCGGCGCCGGTAACACCGCCGAGGGTCTGCGGCACCAGCTCGGTGCGCAGCTTCGTCAGTGACGTGCGGGCCTGCTCGGAGCGGCCCTCGAACGGGGTGGCGACGTCCAGCACGGCGACGGTGCCGTCCTTCGACACCTCGATCTGCGGCTCCTGGTCCAGCGGGGCGAACAGCGGGTCGGCGGCCGCCTTCTGGGCCAGCTGGGTGAGGGCGGCCTTGGTGTTGTCGAGCTGCCCGGCCGGGACCCGGACCGCGACCTCGTGCACCGTGCCGTTGCTCGGGAAGGCCTTCACGAGGCGGTCGTACGCCTGCATGGCCGGCGTGGTTCGCGGAAGGTCCTCCATGCCGGGGAACGTCAGGCGCATGCTCAGCGCCGGCGCGGCCAGGGCGAGCAGAGCGATGACGGAGATCATCAGGGTTGCGGCCGGGCGACGGAGCGCGGGGCGAAGGATAAAAGCCCAAACCTTGGAGCCTTGTTCGTCGGTACGGGGACGAGTCAGACGCCACAGGAGCGGCACGCGGGGGCGATCGATCCAGCGGCCCAGCTTCGACAGCAGCGCCGGCAGGACGGTCAGCGAGCCGAGCACGGCGACGAGCACGACCAGGATGGAGCCGACGGCCAGGGACGAGAAGACGACGTCGCCGGCGAGGAACAGCCCGGCCATCGCGATCGTCACGGCGATCCCGGAGACGACGACGGCGTGCCCGGAGGTCTCCGCGGCCAGCTCGACGGCGTCGAGGTGCTTGCGCCCCTTGGCCCGCTCCTCCCGCTCGCGGCGCAGGTAGAACAGGGAGTAGTCGACACCGACGGCCATGCCGATGAGCAGGATGACGCTGGAGGTGGTGTCGGTCGACGGGACGAGGTGGGACGCCAGGGTCGAGAGGCCGAGGGCGGCCGCCACCGAGGACAGCGCGAGCAACACCGGGATGCCGGCGGCGATGAGCGCGCCGAAGGCCACGATGAGGATCGCGAAGGTGACCGGCAGGCTCAGGTACTCCGCCCGCTGGAAGTCCTTGCCGAGGGTGTCGTCCATCGCCTTGGAGATCGACGGGCCGCCGGTCTCCTCGACCCGCAGGTCCGGGTGGCGGCTCTGCACGTCCGCGGCCGCGGCGGTGAGCGGGCCGAGGCGGTCCGACGCGGTGTCGGGGTCGCCCTTGAGGGTCACCCGGACCATGACGGCGCTCTTGTCGTGGGCCGGCAGCGGGTCGCTGACCGCTTCGACGTCCGGCAGGGCCTTCATGGCCGTGGTGACGTCGGCCGCGGCCTTCATGGCGGCGTCGGTGTCGAGGACGCCGGTGCGGGCGGTGATGAGGACGCTTTCCGTGGCCGGGTTGTCGAAGTGGCCGTCGTCGACGATGACGTCGGCCCGGCCGGACTCGCCGATGGCCTGGTCGCGGTTGGTCGCCTCGACGGACCCGGCCATGCTCCCGCCGACGAAGCACACGGCGACGAACACGACCCACAGGGCAATCGCGCGCCACGGGTGCTCGGCACTCCAGCGGGCGACGCGGACAGTGACTGGTCTCTTCTCCACGCCGATGACGCTATGGATCGGGCGGCCCCGCAACATCCGGGCTGCACCCGCCCCGCACCCCGATTCACGAACCGGGGGTTCCCCTGAGTATCAGGGCTCACAGGGGGTCGTCGGAAGCGACCGGCTCGCAACCGGGCGGCAACCGAAGAAAGCACCGATCTGCCTTAACCTGGCCGCGAACGAGCCGATAGCCCCAGTGAGCAAGGATCGCTCACCCGTAAGCGCAGGACGCGGCGACACACCGTGGGGAGTCGGTTTCGTGCTCGAGGACACTACCCAGGTCGCCATACACGCCGCGCTGGCCGGGCTGGCCAAGCGGCAGCGGGTGATCGCGGACAACATCGCCAACATCAACACCCCCGGCTTCCTCGCCGGCCGCACCGACTTCGAGGACGCGCTGCGCCTGGCGGTGCAGGCCGGCGACCCGAAGGACACTGACATCACGACGGCGCGGTCGCTGGAGCCCACCCGCGAGGACGGCAACAACGTGAACCTGGACCACGAGGTTCTCTCGAACATCGACACGGGGCTGCGGTACCAGACGATGCTTCGCGCGACCGACGACAAGTTCGGCCTCCTCCGCTCCGTCATCCGGGGCTGATCGCGATGACGATCTTCGGGGCGATCGGCATCGCCGGAACGGGCGTCACGGCGTACCGCAAGTGGCTGGACGCCGTCGCCGACAATGTGGCCAACATCAACGACGCGGTGCCGACGAGCGCGCAGGTGTTCCGGGCCCGCTACGTCCAGGCGCAGGCCGTGCACTACGGCGACGGCGAGGGCGGGGTCGTGGTCGCCGGGACGGCGCTCGGGGACCCGAAGGGGCGGCTGGTCTACGAGCCGGAGAACCCCCTCGCGGACCGGGAGGGGTATGTGAAGTACCCCGATATCGACCTCGGCTCGCAGATGACCCAGCTGATCATGGCCCAGCGCGCCTACCAGGCGAACCTGACCGTGGTCGACCGGGCCAAGGACCAGTACCAGGCCGCGATCCAGGTCGGAAAGGGCTGATCGTGAGTATCGACGCCATCTCCCCGCTCGGCGCCATCTCGCCGGTCTCCTCGATGATGAACGCGACCGGCACCTCGGGCTCCTCCGGCTCGTCGGCCGACCCGGCCGCCGGGCTCAACTTCGGCAACATGGTCGCGCAGGGCCTGCAGAAGCTCCAGGACACGCAGAACACCGCCGACAACCTCGCCGTCGAGGCGGCCACCGGCCGGCTCACCGACGTGCACGACTACATCATCGCCGCGACCGAGGCCAGCCTGGCCACGCAGCTGACCGTGGCCGTGCGTAACAAGGCCCTCGACGCCTTCAACGAGATCATGAGGATGCAGGCCTGATGCGTGACCGGCTCACTGCGCTCGGCCGGCGGGGCATCGACGGCTGGAAGTCGTTCTCCCCCGGGCAGAAGGCCGTCACGATCTTCGCCATCCTGGCCCTGGCGATCGGCGGCTACTTCTTCGCGAGCTGGTCCGGCCAGCCGACGATGGCCCCGCTGTTCTCCAACCTGGCCGCCGCGGACGCGAGCGCCATCGTGGACAAGCTCAACGCGGACGGGGTCACCTACACGCTCTCGGACGGCGGCGGCACCGTCAACGTGCCCGCCGACCAGGTGTACGCACTGCGCATCTCGATGAGCGGGGCCGGCCTGCCCGCACAGGGTGATGCCGGCTACGCCCTGCTGGACAAGCAGGGCATCATGACCAGCGAGTTCATGCAGCAGGTGACGTATCGGCGGGCGCTCGAGGGTGAGCTCGCCAAGACCATCGGCTCGATCAAGAACGTGAACTCGGCGACGGTACACCTGGCGATCCCGGAAAAAGACGTCTTCAGCGACGACCAGCAGGCGCCGACCGCGTCGGTGCTGGTGAACACCGGCACCCAGGCGCTCTCCGGCGACCAGGTCACGTCGATCGTGCACCTGGTCTCCTCCAGCGTCGAAGGGCTCGAACCCGGCGCCGTGACAGTCGTCTCGGCCGGCGGCAAGGTGCTGTCCACATCGGACTCGGGCGGCGGCAGCGGTTCCGGCGGCGACAGCGGCAGCGCGGCCACCTCCGCCTACGAACAGCGGCTGCGCTCGGCGGTGCAGACGATGCTGGACACGGTCGTCGGGCCCGGGCACGCGGCCGTGAACGTGACCGCGGCGATGAACTACGACAACACCGAGACGAAGACGCAGAAGTACGTCGCCGACCCGGCCATCCCGCCGCTGTCCGAGCAGAAGAAGTCGGAGCAGTACACCGGCGGCAACGGCGTCCCCGTCGGCGGGGTGCTCGGCCCGGACAACATCCAGGTGCCCAACGGGACCGGGGCCGGGGGCGACGGGCAGTACCAGCAGACCACCGAGACCCGCAACAACGCCGTCGGCATGGTCACCGAGACGACCAAGAGCGCGCCCGGGCGGGTGGACAAGCTCGGCATCGCGGTGATCGTCGACAGCTCGGTCGCCAAGGTCGACCTGGCCCAGCTGCAGCAGCTGGTCTCCTCCGCGGTCGGCCTGGACCCGACCCGCGGCGACCAGATCGCGGTCTCGTCGATGGCGTTCGACACGTCCGCGGCCACCGCCGAGAAGAACGCGCAGGCGGCCGCGGCCAAGGGCGAGCAGGCCGAGGTGCAGCAGCAGTACATCCAGATGGGCGCGATCGTGCTCGCGCTGCTGATCCTGCTCATCATCGCGGCGCTGGCCAACCGCAAGCGCAAGAAGGCGGAGAAGCAGAAACTCACCGAGGAGCAGAACGCCGCGCTCGAGGACATGCAGGCCGCGATCGAGGCGGCCCGGGCCAAGCTGGCGCTCGAGGGCGGCGGCGGGCCGGGCGGAGCGGCCGCCCTGGAGGGCGGGGGCGCGCCGGGCGAGGAGTTCGACCGCGACGGCCGCTTCCGCGACCTCTCGACGATGGTGGAGAAGCAGCCGGACGAGGTGGCCCAGTTGCTGCGCGGCTGGCTGGCCGACCGGCGCAGTTAGGGCGCGAAATGTCGGGCGCTCCGCGCCACGCTCCGCTCGACATTTCGGACATATCACGATTTTTGAGGGTCTCGGCGTTTTCGGGAGAGGTAGTGCATGGCCACGGGTGAGATGACGGGGTTGCGCAAAGCCGCCGTCCTGCTCGTGCAGATGGGCAAGGAAGAGGCCGCCAAGATCATGGCGCATCTCCGCGAGTCGGAGGTCGAGGAGCTCACGGCCGAGATCGTGCGTCTCGGCCAGGTCGAGGCGGATGTCGCCAACGTGGTGCTCGAGGAGTTCCACGACATGGCGACCGGGCACAAGTACGTCGGCCAGGGCGGCATGGACTTCGCCCGCGACCTGCTCGAGGCCTCGCTCGGGCGGGAGCGGGCCGGCGAGATCGTCGGTCGGCTCAACACCGTCTTCATGGACGTGCCGTTCGGCTTCCTCGGCCAGGCCGACCCGCGCCAGCTGCTGTCGTTCCTGCAGGACGAGCACCCGCAGACGATCGCCCTGGTGCTGGCCCACATGACGGCCACGCAGGCCTCGCAGATCCTCTCCGGCCTCGCCCCCGAGCTGCAGGCCGACGTCGCCCACCGGATCGCCGTCATGGACCGCACGTCGCCGGACATCATCCGCCAGGTCGAGGCGACCCTGGAACGCAAGATGTCCTCGGTCCTGCAGCCCAACGACCTGTCCAACGTGGGCGGCCTGGAGCCCCTGGTCGAGATCATCAACCGGACCGACCGGGCCACGGAGCGGCTGATCCTGGAGGGCCTGGCCGGGCGCAACCCGGAGCTGGCCGAGGAGATCCGCTCCAAGATGTTCATGTTCGAGGACATCGTGTCCCTCGACGACCGCTCCATCCAGCTGGTGCTGCGGCAGGTGGAGACCAACGACCTCGCGACCGCGCTCAAGGGCGTGCGCGAGGAGGTGCGCCAGAAGGTCATGAAGAACCTCTCCGAGCGCGCGGCCGAGAACCTGGGCGACGAGATCGAGATGCTCGGGCCGGTGCGGCTGCGCCAGGTCGAGGAGTCCCAGGCCAAGATCGTCCAGGCCATCCGCACGCTGGAGGAGTCCGGCCAGATCGTGATCAGCAGGGGTGACGACGATGAAATGGTCGGATGAGTTCGCCCCGGCGTCGTTCCCGGCCGCAACGCCGGACGCGGAGCCGGAGGACTACCCCCTAGCCTTCCCACCGCCGCCGAAGAAGCGCCCGGCCCCGCCCCGGCCGGCCTTCCCGCCGCCCCCGCCCCCGCCGACGACCCCGGCGACCCGCGCGTTCCCGCCGCCGGAGCAGCCACCGACGGTCCGCTTCGGCGAGAGCGTCCTGCGCGACGCCCGCGCGGGCGCGGCCCGGTCCGCGCGCTTCGACGTCGACCTGCGCGAGCGCGAGCCGATCCCGCCGGAGCTGCTCGAACGGTGGAAGGGCGAGGCGGAGGCGACCGGCTACGCGGCCGGCTGGGCCCAGGGCGTGCGGGAGGCCCGCGAGGCCGCCGCCGCAGACGCCGCCCGGGCCGCGCGGGAGGCCGCCGAACTCGCCGAGGCGCACCGGCAGGTGGTCGAGCGGGCGCTGCACGCGATCGGCGCCGCCGCCATGTCGCTGGAGGGCCGCGCGGTCGCCGCCGCGCACGACATCGAGGAGCAGATCCTCGCCACCGCGTTCGCGATCGCCGAGGCGGTGCTGACCCGCGAGCTGCGCACCGCGGCCGAGCCGGGCCGGGACGCCCTGGCCCGCGCCCTCGCGCTGGCGCCCTCGGCAAGTCCGGTGACCGTACGGCTCAACCCGGCCGACCGGCTGACGATTGGCCAGACGGAACTGGTCATCGGCGGACGCACGGTGACGCTCGTGGACGATCCGGGCCTGGGGCCCGGCGACGCGGTGGCGCTGTGCGACGCGACGACCGTCGACGCCCGGCTGGGCCCCGCGCTCGACCGGGTCCGGGAGGTTTTGCAGCAGTGACATCAGGGCTTCAGCAGCGCCTGCGGGCCGCCGCCCACGCCGCGCACCCGCGCGTGACCGGGCGCGTGGTGTCGATCGTCGGGCTGTCGGTGACCGTGGCCGGCGTCGAGGGCGCGGTCGGCGACCTGGTGGAGATCGGCGACCCGGCGTCCGGGGCCATCGTCCCGGCCGAGGTCGTGTCGCTGCAGGGCGACCGGCTCGCCTGCCTGCCCCTCGGCCCGTTGACCGGCATCGGTACCGGCAGCCCGGTCTCCAGCACCGGCGCCCCGCTGCGGATCCCCATCGGGCCGCAGCTGCGCGGGCGGATCCTGGACGGGCTCGGGCGCCCCATGGACAACGGCCCGGCGCTGACCGGACTCGAGCAGTTCTCGGTCGAGAACGAGGCCCCGATCGCGCTCGAACGCGGCCGCGTGCAGCAGCCGCTGTCGCTCGGGGTCCGCGCCCTCGACACGCTGGTGCCGTGCGGGCGCGGGCAGCGGATGGGCATCTTCGCCGGCTCCGGGGTCGGGAAGAGCTCGCTGATGTCGATGATCACCCGCGGTACCGACGCCGAGATCTCGGTCATCGGGCTCGTCGGTGAGCGCGGGCGCGAGGTCCGCGAGTTCATCGAGAACGATCTCGGCCCCGAGGGCCTGGCCCGCTCGGTCGTGGTCATCGCCACCTCGGACCAGCCCCCGCTGGTGCGCCTGCGGGCCGGATTCGTCGCGACCCGCATCGCCGAGTACTTCCGCGACGGCGGCCAGGACGTCCTGCTGCTCATGGACAGCCTGACCCGCACCGCGATGGCGCAGCGTGAGGTCGGGCTCTCGGCCGGCGAACCTCCGGCGACCCGCGGGTACCCCCCAAGCGTCTTCGCCCTTCTGCCGCGGCTGCTGGAACGGGCCGGGCCGGCGCCCGTCGGCAGCATCACCGGCCTCTACACCGTCCTCGTCGAGGGCGACGACCACAACGAGCCGATCGCCGACTCCGCGCGCTCCATCCTGGACGGGCACATCACCCTCGACCGCCGCCTGGCCACATCCGGACACTTCCCGAGCATCGACGTGCTCGAATCGATCTCCCGAGTGTTCGGCGCCGTCACCACCCGCGAGCAGAAAGCGAACGCGATCGCGCTGCGCCGCATGCTCGCCGCGCACCGGGATGTGCGGGAGCTGCTCGAAATCGGCGCCTATCAAGCAGGAACGAACCCCGACGCCGACCGGGCGCGCGAGCTGTGGCCGCAGATCAACGACTTCCTGCGGCAGGACATGGACGAAACCACACCCGCGCCGCGGGCGTGGCAGATGCTGGAAACGCTGCTGGCCGGGGGTGCCTGATGGCAAAGGGCGGTTTTCGCCTGGGCGCGGTGCTGCGAGCCCGCAAGGCGCAGGAAGACATGGCAAAAGCAGCGGTGGTACGGGCACGAGAAGACGCTTCCGCCGCCGTCCAGAGGATCCGGGCCCGTGAGCGCGACCTCGACGGCCGCCCGGTGCCCACCTCCGCGACCGCCGCGGCGTATGCGGCCACGCTGACCGCCCGCCAGGCTCTGGCCGGCGAGCTGGCCGCCGCGATGGGCCTGGCCCGGCTGGCCGACGAGACCGTCGAACAGCGCATGCACGAACTGACCGACGCGGCCGTGCAGCGCCGCACGATCGAAAAGCTCCAGGAGCGCCACGACGCCACCCGCAAGCGCACCGAGGCCGCCGCCGAGGAGAAGGCGGTCGACGACCTGACGACGTCGGCCTCGTTCCGAGAGGACCTTTCGTGACCGTACTGGAGGCACAGTCCCGCATCGCCGAGATCCGCTCGATGCTGGGCCGGCACCACCCCACCGCCTCGGACAAGGCCGCGTTCGCCGACACGTTGCAGTCCACAGTAGACTCGGCCGCGACGTCCGGTTTCGTGACGGGCCGCAAGACTGTTTCGACCGGCGCCGCGGTGGTGGCGGCCGCGCAGAAGTACGCGGGGACACCGTACAAATTCGGCAGCAATGTCCCCGAGAGCGGCCTGGACTGCTCGGGCCTGGTGCAGCGCGCCTACGCCGACGTGGGCATCAAACTCCCCCGCACCGCCCGCGACCAGGCCAGCTTCGGCACCGCCGTGTCCTCGCTGGCCCAGGCCCGCCCGGGCGACCTGCTGGCCTTCGGCCGCCCGGTGAACCACATCGCCATCTACGCGGGCGACGGCAACATGATCGTCGCTCCACACACTGGCGAGGTCGTCAAGACGGAGCGCGTCTCCGGCCGGCCGACCGCCATCCGCCGCATCATCCCGACGGTCACGACCCCGGCCGTCCGCCCGGCCGCGCTCACAACCAACCAACTGCCGGAGTCGGTACCGTACGCAGCCCTCTTCCAGTCCGCCGGCTCGCGGTACGGCATCTCACCGGCCCTGCTGGCCGCGGTCGCGAAGGTGGAGTCCGGCTACAACCCGGCCGCCGTGAGCAAGGCCGGCGCGCAGGGCCTGATGCAGATCATGCCGGCCACCGCGCGCGGCTTGGGCGTGGACGCCTTGAACCCGACCCAGGCCGTGGACGGCGCGGCCCGCCTGCTCTCCTCGCACTTGAAGCAGTTCGGCAACCTGGACCTGGCGTTGGCCGCGTACAACGCGGGCGGCGGGGCCGTGAGCCGATACGGCGGCATCCCACCGTTCCCGGAGACTCAGGCCTACGTCCCGAAGGTGAAGGCCGCCCTGGCCCAACTGACCAGAGCGGTGACACCACTGACGGAGTCCACCACCCTGACCCCGTCGACACTGGCCGCCCTGTCCCTGGCCTCAACATCTCCCGTCGCCACCTCACCAGCACTTTCCCCGTCGATCGCCGCGCTGCTGACCGCGGAGTCCACTTCGGACGGAGGCCTGCTGTCATGATCAAAACAACACCGACGACAGCAACCACCACAGCACCCACCCCCGCCCCGCCCCAGCCGTCGACTTCGGGCCCGGACTTCGCAGAAACTCTGGCCGCGGCGATGCAGGACCCCGCACAACACCAGCCACGCCCGACAATCCGCCCAAGGCTCACGGACACCACAACGAACAACCGCACAGCCGCAACCGAACAACGCGAGGCCGCCCAACAACGCGAGGCAGCGGCCCGGGCAACCGAGTCCCGCGACGACCAACGACGCAACGACCGCCTCTCCACCGCCCGCGAGACAGCCGCCCGCGAGACAGCGGCCCGCGAGACTCTCGCCCGAGACGCAGCGGCCCGCGAGACAGCCGCCCGCGAGACTTTCGCCCGAGACGCAGCGGCCCGCGAGACTGCCGCCCATGATGCCGCCGAAAGCGCCGCAGCCCGAGACGCCGCAACTCGCGACGCAGCGAAAGACACCGCAGCCCGAGACGCTGCCAACCGCGACGCAGCCAGAGACGCGACCACCCGCGACGCCGCAGCCCGAGACGCCGCAACTCGCGACGCAGCGAGAGACGCCGCAGCCCGAGACGCTGCCAACCGCGACGCAGCCAGAGACGCGACCACCCGCGATGCCGCGACTCGTGACGCCGCAGCCCGTGACACCGCAACTCGAGAATCTGCAGCCCGTGATGCCGCAACTCGAGAAGCTGCAATCCGCGATGCAGCCCGGGCCGCCACAGCTCGCGATTCGGCAATCCGCGACGCAGCCGCGCGCGACCGGCAAGCCGTGGACGCCGCCGAAGATGCCAAGTCCCGAGCCAGGGCAGCCCGGGACGCGGCCACCCAAGCACTGGCCTCCCTCCCCCGGTCTCCCGAGAAGTTCCAGCTCACCCCGACCGCCAAGCCACCCACCCCGATCCCGGCGGCCGCCACCGCAACGGGCGATGCCGCAAGCACACCCACCCCCGACAGCATTTCAACCCACTCCCCCACCACCGCACCCCGAGCTGCAATGCGAGCACCGACGGACGCCGCACCCGCAACCGCCGTGCAAAACGCACCGTCAAACGCACCGGAAACCGCCACGGTCACCGAAGTGCGGGCCGCACTTCCGACCACGCCCACAGCCGATTCCGGCGGCCCGGATGCGAAAACCTCCGTAGCCGGACAAGCACCGGAACCACCCCTCCAGAACGCGACCAAGCCGGCGCCGGACCGAGCACCCGGAACGCCCGCCAACGCAACCCTCACCCGAGGCACGCACACAATCGCGCAGCTCGCGGACGCCACCATGCGCACCCCGAGCATGCATGCGCAAACTCCTGCAGAGGCACCCAACCCCAGCCCGGCGGCGCAGACGTCAACCTTCGCGACGGGCAGCACTGCAAACGCCGCTCTCGGAAGTCCCGCCTCCCAGAACCCGGCAACCATGGCTTCACCAACCCTCGCGACCACGCCCAACTCGGCCGCGACGACGGCCAACGCGGCCTTCGCACAGAACCTCGGCCCGCGCACACCGATGGAACGAGCCCTGGCCGCCGCCGAGAAAGCCCTGACCGAGGCCCTCCACGCGGCAGCAACCGCCCCGACCGAGACAGGCATGACCAAAGCCCGCCTCTCCTCGCTCGCCCCAACCGCGCTCCGCCAAGCCGCGACCGGCATGACGACCGGAATGGCGACCGGGACAACCGCGACACACATAACGGCGGCAAACACAACCGCGGCGGCCACAAAGGCAACGGGCACGACAGCAACGGACACGACGGCAACGGCTTCGGGCACGACCGCAACGGGCGCGACGGCTGCTGGCACGACTGCTGCTGGCACGACTGCTGCTGGCACGACTGCTGCTGGCACGACCCAGGCCGACGCGACACAAATGAACACGACCGCGACGGACACGACACCGGCAGGCACGACCGCAACGGACACGACCGCAGCCGGCACGACAGCGACGGACACGACACCGGCAGGCACGACCGCAACGGACACAACCGCGGCCGGCACGACCGCAACGGGCACGACAGCGGCAGGCACGACAGCTACGGACACGACAGCGGCAGGCACGACAGCTACGGGCACGACGGGCATGACGGCGGCGGACATGACCGGCGCAGGAACGACCGCGACGGACGACACAACCGCATCCGGCGCGGCGGTGACCAACGAAGGCATCCTGGCCGCTGGCGGCAGTGGCAGTGGCAGTGGCGCCAACCGCATCACCGAAGCGACAAGTACGCCCACCGGCACCAACCGCACCCCGTCAGGCGCACACCCGGCCGCCGAGCAAGCAGTCGACCCATCCCCGCACGGTGCGCACTCGGATGCAACGGCGAGTGGTTCGCAGCGTGCAACAGCTGACGTACGCGATGTGCGAACCGCTCCCGAAATGCGCACGAACACTTCCGCTTCGGACACTGCCGCGCATGGGCTTTCCAACGCGGCGCACCCGGACATCACGTTCAGCAGTGGCCAAGGCATGTCCGGCAACGGTGCGACGACCGGCACGGTTGTGGAGGACTTGGCCGCCGGCAATGTCGCACATAGCAGCGAATCCTCCGGCAGCGTGGACCGCAGTGGTGGTGTGGACCGCAGTGGTGGTGTGGACGGAGCCGGGCATGGGGTTGGCGCCGCGGACGGCGGGTCTCGCGAGGGGCTGGCCGGCGACGGCTCGAGTGTGAACGGAATCGGTGCCGCCGGTCGGCTCGCCGCCGACGATCTCATCGCCGGAGAAGTTGACGGCAACGTTGTCGGGGTTGGGGGCGCGGCGAACGGTACGGACGGAATCAGCGGCGGTTCCGGTGGTGGAAGTGGTGGGAGTGGGCTCGACAGCGGTGGTTCCGGTGGTGATCAGTCCGGCAGTCGCGGGGCTGAGGGCGGCGGGAACTCGGGAGCCGGTGGGTTCGGGGCCACTGGTGGGTTCGGGGGCGGCGGTGACTTCAGCGTCAACGGGTTCGGGGTGCTCGGGAGTGCTGGACTCGGGGCGCTCGCCGGTGTGGGGCTGGCCGGGGCGGTCAGCGGCGATCGGGCGGGTGGGCTTGGGACGGCCGGGGCTCGTACCGGTGGAAGCGGTAACGGCAGCGGGGGTGTCGCCGGCGGCGGGGGTGTCGGTGCGCCGAGCGGTGCCGGCGCCGGGATCGCGGGGGTCGGTGGTAGCGGTGGTGCGGCGATGGACGGTACCGGGCTTTCCGGTGGAGGGCAAAGTGCTTGGGCCAGCGTCGCGCCGCAGGTGTTGAGTGTGCTCTCGCCGTTGCGGAAAGGGGCGGATGGAGTACACCGGCTAGCTGTTCACTTGCAGCCGGACGAGCTTGGGCCCGTCAGCATCGTGGCCGAGGTGCGGGATGGGGCCATCGAAGTGCGGTTGCGGGCCGATCACGAGGCCGGGCTGGCGGCGCTGCAGGCCGCGCTGCCGGAGCTTCGGCAGGAGCTCAGTGCGGCCGGGTTTGCGCAATGTGCACTCGAGTTGCACCAGGATGCTGCCTTCGCGGGCAACGAATCGCAACATTACTCAGGTTGGGAGGCTCCGGGACGATCTCAACGACGAGCGTCCGAACGCGTCGAATCGGGCGTGGCGGTTGACGCGTCCCGTTCGGACCAGCCCGCCGGAGATGGGCTGCTCGACGTCCGGCTCTAGCCAAAGGGCCGGCAAGACGAGCAGTAGATGAAGCCGAACAAGGGAGTGTGCCATCACCGCCCCGACGCCGGTCAGTGGAAACGTCGCCGACTACGTGCCGAAGACGAACGCACCGACCAAGAAGAGTGACTCGGACGGGCTCGCGAAGCCCGGTGGCGAGCTGGGGAAGGATGCGTTCCTCAAGCTGCTCGTCACGCAGCTGAAGTACCAGGATCCGAGCAATCCCATGGACAACCGGGAGTTCCTGGCGCAGACGGCGCAGTTCACCACCGTCGAGAAGCTCAACGATCTCGCGGAGACCCAGCAGAGCCTGCTCAGTGCGCAGCTGCAGCTCGGAGCCAGTGCGCTGATCGGCAAGACGGTCACGTACACCGACAAGGAGAACCAGGTCCACAGCGGCATCGTGTCGTCGGCCAAGTTCTTCACGGGCGCCCCGCCGACCCTCCGCGTGGGCGACACCGACGTGGCCCTCGCCGCGGTGACCGAGATCGGCAACCAGGCCCCGCAAGGCCCTCAGGCCACAACGCCGGCACAAGCCAGCGCCCAAGCCGGCAACCAAGCCGGCAACCAAGGCAGCGCCCAAGCCGGCAACCAAGCAACGGCACCCGCCCAAACAGGCGGCCAAGCAACGGCGCCTGCCCAAAACGGCGGCCAAGCGACAGTGCCGGCCCAGAACGGTCAGCCACCGGCCGGTCAGCAGCAACAGCAGCAACCGGGCCAGCCGAGCCGGCCCGCCGAAGCGGCGTCCTGAAAGGAAACCACCCCACATGCTCCGCTCACTCTTCTCCGGCATCAGCGGCCTCCGCGCGCACCAGCAGATGCTCGACGTCACCAGCAACAACATCGCCAACGTCAACACGGTGGGGTACAAGGCCGCGCAAACGGTCTTCGCCGACACGCTCAGCCAGATGATGCGCTCTGCGGGCGCGCCCCAGCCGGAGATCGGCGGCACGAACCCGGCCCAGGTCGGCCTCGGTGTGCGGCTGGCCGCGATCAACACGGTGTTCACGCAGGGCTCGGCGCAGACGACGGGCCGGCCGACCGACGTGATGATCTCCGGTGACGGCTTCTTCATCGTGAACTCGACGAACGAGCAGCTGTACTCCCGGGCCGGTGCGTTCAACTTCGATGCCGAGGGCAAGCTGGTGACCCCGACCGGTGCCGCCGTGCAGGGCTGGCCCGCGGTCAACGGTGTCGTCAACTCCAACGCCCCGCTCGGTGACATCCGGCTGCCGATGGGCACGCTCATCGCGCCGACGGCCACCGACACCGTGGTCATCTCCGGCAACCTGCCGGCCAACGCGCCCGACCCGTCGACGATCACGCGGGTCATCAAGACCTACGACGTCACCGGCGCGGCCGTGAACCTGTCGCAGTCGTACCAGTACACGGGCGGCACGTGGTCGGTGACGTTCTCCGACGGCACGAACAGTGTCGGGCCGACGGCGCTGACGTTCGGGGCCAACGGCCAGGTCACCGGGCCGACGTTCACCGACAAGAACGGCGCCACGAAGGTCGGTGTCCTGTATGACCCGCTGAGCACGGGCACGGGTATCGGCATCGACCTGGCCGGGCTCACGAGCTACACGGGCAATGCGACAGTACAACCGCTGAGTCAGAACGGTGCGCCGGCGGCGACGCTGCAGTCCTTCAGCATCAACCCCGACGGTCAGCTGGTCGGCGTGTTCTCCAACGGCAACAAGCAGACCATCGCCCAGCTGGCGCTGGCGAACTTCAACAACCCGCCCGGCCTGGAGAAGGCCGGCGACTCGCTGTATCGCTTCACCGTCAACTCCGGCCTGGCGCAGGTCGGCCCGCCCGGCACCGGTGGCCTCGGCACGCTGCAGAGCGGTGCGGTCGAGATGTCCAATGTGGACCTGGCCCAGGAGTTCACCAACCTGATCGTCGCCCAGCGCGGCTTCCAGGCCAATTCCAAGGTCATCAGCACCTCCGACGACGTGCTGCAGGAACTGGTCAACCTCAAGCGGTAACGCGTAGAAGCGGGAGGTCGCCGTGATTCTGCTGACCCGGCTCAACGGCCCGGTGTTCGCGCTCAACCCCGACCTGGTCGAGCGGGCCGACTGCACCCCCGACACCGTGATCACGCTGGTCGACGGCACGAAGTACCTGGTCGCGGAGTCGCTGCCGGAGGTGGTGACGCTCGTGCGCCACTACCGCGCGTCCGTCATCGTCGAGGCGCAGCAGCTGGCTGGGCAGACTCCGGACGAGCGCGCCGAGGCCGCGGCCGAGCAGGTCACGGAGACCAACGTCGTCCGTCTGAAGCGTCGGGAGCGCTGAATCCATGGATCCGGCAACTATCGCTGGCATCGTCCTCGCCTTCATCGCGATCTTCGCCGCGATGATCCTGGAGGGTGGCAGCCCCGGCTCGATCTTCCTGGTCCCGCCGCTGATCCTGGTGTTCGTCGGCACGCTCGGCGCGGCCATGGCCGGCGGCATGCTCAAGGACACGATCGCGCTGATCGACTCCTTCAAGCGGGTACTGCTGTCCAAGTCGGCGACCTACGACACGCTCGTCGATGACATCGTCAAGCTCGCCGAGAAGGCCCGCCGCGAGGGCCTGCTCGCCCTGGAGGACGCGATGAAGGAGGTGCAGGACCCCTTCCTCAAGAAGGGCCTGCAGCTCGCGATCGACGGCACCGACTCGGAGGAGCTCGCGGCGATCCTCGAGGCCGAGGTCGACGCGAAGAAAAAGGCCGACAAGCAGGCCGCGGCGATCTTCACGGCCATGGGTGGTTACGCACCCACCGTCGGCATCATCGGTACTGTCATCGGCCTGATCCACGTGCTGGAGAACCTGAGCCAGCCGGAGAAGCTCGGCCACCTCATCGCCGGCGCGTTCGTGGCCACGCTGTGGGGTGTGCTCTCGGCCAACGTCATGTGGCTGCCGATGGGCGCCAAGCTCAAGCGCCTCTCCGAGATCGAGTGCGCGCAGATGGAGCTCGTCATCGCCGGCATCATCAACATCCAGGCCGGCGCCAATCCGCGTCTCGTCGCCCAGAAGCTCCGCAGCCTCCTGCCTCCGGGCACGGTCAAGGAGGAGAAGAAGGCGGCCTGAAACCGCAGGCCAAGCACCCTTCGCGAGCCAACTGCCCCGCTAAATCATGATAAGTCCGAAATGTCGGGCGCGCCAGCGCCCGACATTTCGCGTACCGACCAGCGCCCGACATTTCGCGTACCGAGAGGAGCTCAGTAACCGCCGTGCACCCGTAGGGCACCGCCCCGGAACTCTTGTGTCCCCCGGTTAGGCCGATGAGAACCCCGACAGCGTTACAACGACTTGGAGGGGGGCCGCCACGATGTCTGGTGGTGGACACGCGGCGAAGGCCGGCGCGCACACGAAGCACAAGAAGGGCGGCCACGACGAGGAGGAGCACGAGAACCACGAGCGCTGGCTGGTCTCCTACGCCGACATGATGACCCTGCTCATGGTCCTGTTCATCGTGCTGTTCGCGATCTCCCAGGTCGACCAGAAAAAGTTCGCCGAACTCAAGAACGGCCTCGCCGTCGGCTTCGGCAACCCCTCCGTGGCCTTCGACGGCGGCGAGGCCAGCCTCATGGAGTCCTCCGACTCCAACAGCCCCATGGACCTCTCCTCCGGCATCGGCGGCACCACCTCCGACGCCACCGCCGTACAGGAAGCCGTCCAGAGCAAAGAACGCGCCACCGCCTCCCAGCGCCAAGCCGCCGCCGCCCAGGAGGTCAAGGACTACGAGAAGATCAAAGCCGAGATCACCGCCGAACTGACCAAACAAGGCCTACAGGACCAGGTCAAATACTCCATCGACGAACGCGGCCTGGTCGTCACCATCGTCACCACCGGCATCGTGTTCAACGGCAACGAAGCCAACCTCCTCCCCGCCGGCCAGACAATCATCGACAGCGTCGGCCCGGCCATCGCGAAACTGCCCAACAAACTCGAGGTCGACGGACACACCAACCAGCTCTCCGGCGGCACCGGCAACTACCCCTCCGGCTGGGAACTGTCCTCCGCCCGCGCCTCCGCCGTCGTACGCATGCTGCACACCGACGCCGCCATCCCCGACAACCGCCTGCAAGCCGTCGGCTTCGCCGACACCAAACCCCTCTACCCGACCACCGACGCCCGCGCCGCGGACCTGAACCGCCGCGTCGAGGTCATCGTCCTGTCGAACCTGCCGGCCGACACGAAGGCGCTCCTGCCGTCGGCCGCGACCACCACCAGCTGATCTGCCAAGCCCTGACCACCGAACGTTGACGAGGAGGACCTGACATGGCCGCGGATGAGAAGACCACCGAAGAGACCCCCGCCAAGGGTGGGAAGAAGAAGCTGATCATCATCGTGGCGATCGCGCTGGTCGCCCTGCTCGGCGGCGGGTTCGCCGGCTATAAGATGTTCTCCCCCAAGAAGGTCGAGGCCGAGCCGGAGCCCACGCCCGGCGTCGTGTCCGTCCTGGACGCCATCACCATCAACCTGGCCGACGGGCACTACCTCAAGCTCAAGATGACGCTGCAGGCCACCACCGACGCCGCCGAGGCCCCGGACGGCTCCAAGGCCCTGGACATCGCGATCGAGCTGTTCAGCAACCAGAGCCAGGACAAGCTGCTGACCGCCGAGGGCCGGGAGGCCGCGAAGAAGGACCTCGTGGCCAAGGTCGTGAAGGCGTACACGGAGGACAAGAAGAAAGAGGTAATGGACGTCTACTTCACCACGTTTGTGATTCAGTAGCTGGAAGCACCGATCGGACCTGGGGGTTTCGCAGGAAACCTTCAGGTCCGTTTCGGCCGTTTTACGTCAACTTGCTCCCGAAAAGGCCGATGGTAAGAGAGTGACGCAGTCAACGTCCGCGACCGGGGGTGGCCGCACGCCGGGCAGGATGTCCCGGCGTGGGGGCAAAAGCTCCGGCCCGGAGCCGTATGACTTCCGTCGCCCGACCAAGCTCTCCCGGGAGCACATCCGAACCCTGCAGATCGCCTATGAGACCTTCGGCCGCCAGTACGCCACGCTGCTGACGACGAGCCTGCGCGCCGTGTCGTCGATCAGCCTGATCTCCATCGAACAGCTCACCTATGACGAGTACATCTCCGGCCTGTCCAGCCCGACGGTGGTGGCGATGTTCACCATCGAGCCCCTGCCCGGCACCGCGATCCTGGAGTTCTCCCTGAGCACGGCCATGGCCTGCATCGACCACATGCTGGGCGGCCCCGGCGGCCCGCAGCCGCAGCGGCCGCTGAGCGACATCGAGATGCCCTTGCTGCACGGCCTCATCGAGCGCACGCTCGGCGAGCTGCGGTATGCCTTCGAGGGCATCGTGGCGCTGCGCCCGCAGATGACGACGATCGAGTACAACCCGCAGTTCGCACAGGCGGGGGCCGCCTCGGACGCCGTCATCGTGTCGTCGTTCGAGATGCGGGTCGGCAGCGAGGAGTGCGTGGCCTCGATCTGCCTGCCGTTCGGCTCGATCTTCCCGAAGCTGCAGGGCGAGCGGGGCGAGGGCGTGTTGACCGACGCGCAGCGGGCGGCCCGGGAAGCCGCGTACCGTAATGTCGTCGCGGGTTTGGAAGGCGCCCCGATCGAGGTCTCCGTGCGGTTCCAGCCGGTGCGGATGCACCCCGCCGACCTCATCGGGCTACAGCCGGGCGACGTCGTCCCGCTGGCCCACTCGACGGCCACGCCGCTGGCCGTCGTGACCGCGGACATCACGTTCGCCTACGCCGTGCCCGGCGCGCAGGGCAACCGCATGGCCTGCCTGGTGGTGCCGAGCCCTCAGCCGGGACAACGTCCGGCGACGCAACCCGCCACCGCCGGGCAACTCGGCATGAAGAGCCGCGCTGAGGAGACCAGCCGATGACGATCGGTACCAACGAGACCGCGCTGGCCCGGGCGGAGGCGGCCGCGCAGGCCGCCGTAGCACTGCTGCCCGCCAGCTCGCCGCTCTCCGTCGGTGCACCCACGCAGAACGCGGACGATCTGGCCATCACCGGCCAGTCCGTGCGGGCCCGGTTCGCCGGGGCGGCACAGGGTGAGGTCGCGATCGTCGTCACCCAGGATCTCGTCGAGGCCCTCGCCAACTCCCCCATGGGCAGCCTGGACCTGAGCCAGGCGGTGCGCCCGGCGCTGGAGGCGGCCGCGTCCGTCGTCGGCCCGGTCGTCGTCGACCCGGGCGAGCTGCTGGACCCGGCGCGGGCCCTGGCCGAGCTCGTCGCCGCCGGCGGCGTCCTGATCCCGCTGGAGGCCGGTGAGCTCGGGGTCCAGGCCGTCGTCGGGCTCGCGGTGGCGGTGGAGGTGCCGGGCGCCGACGGCGGCGGGGAGCCGGACCGCTCGGAGCGGGCCCGCGGCGGCCCGCCCGCGTTCGACCTGCTGCACGACGTCGAGATGGAGGTCACGGCCGAGCTCGGGCGCACCCGGATGAGTGTGCGGGAGCTGCTGTCGCTGGCCCCGGGCGCGGTGATCGAGCTCGACCGGGCCGCCGGCGGGCCGGCCGACCTGCTGGTCAACGGCCGGCTCATCGCCCGCGGCGAGGTGGTCGTGATCGACGAGAACTTCGGCATCCGGATCACGGAGATCGTCGGCCCGAGCGACCGGGCCTGACGGAAGCACCGACCATCATGGAACTCGTACTCCGCGTATTGTGCTCACTCACCGTAGTCTTCGCGATACTCTGGGCTCTGATGCGGCTGGCTCGGCGCCCGCTCGGCAGCCGCAGCGGAGGAGCCCTCACCGTGGTCGCACGCCAGCAGCTCAGCCGCGGCTCGTCGGTCGCGGTGGTCAAGGTCGCCGACCGCGCGCTCGTCCTCGGTGTCAGCGACGCCGGCGTGTCCCTGCTGGCCGACGCGGACGCCGCCCTGTTCCCGGAGCCGGCACCGCTCGAGAATCCGGTGGTCGAGCAGGCGCTGAAACTGTTCCGGAAGAGCACGCCGTGAAAAAAACAGCGGCGGCGGTACTGCTCCTGCTGGCCCTCTGCATCCTCGCGTCCCCGGGCATCGCCGAAGCGGTCCCGACCCCGAAGCCACCGGCAACGCCGAGCGCCCCTGTGATCGACGGCAACCCCGACGGCACCGTCAACATCGACGTCAACGGCGTCAAACCCAGCCAGTCCATCACGATCCTGGTCGCCCTGACGCTGCTGTCCGTCGCGCCGGCGCTGCTGCTCACGATGACGAGCTTCACGAAGGTCTTCGTGGTCCTGAGCATCACCCGCAACGCGCTGGGCCTGAGCAACGTCCCGCCCAACCAGGTGGTCGCCGGCCTGGCCCTGTTCATCAGCCTGTTCATCATGTCGCCGGTGCTGTCCGGCGTGAACAAGGACGGCGTGCAGCCCTACATCAAGGGCGAGAAGACCCAGTCGGTGGCGTTCAAGGACGGCTCGGCCCCGCTGCGCGACTTCATGCTCAAGCAGACGCGCAAGGACGAGATCGCCCTCTTCACCAAGATCGCCGACCGGCCGGCGCCGAAGAACAAGAACGACGTGCCGATGACCACGCTGATCCCCGCGTTCATCCTGTCGGAGCTGCGGGCCGCGTTCATCATCGGCTTCGTCATCTACATCCCCTTCCTGGTGATCGACATGGTGGTCTCGGCCGCCCTGATGTCCCTGGGCATGATGATGCTGCCCCCGGTCTCGATCGCCCTGCCCTTCAAACTCCTGCTGTTCGTGCTGGTCAACGGGTGGGGCCTGATTCTCACCGCGCTCGTGGCCAGCTACCGCAGCTGATCGGAGTACCACACCATGACCGACACAAAGATCATCGAACTCGCCGTCCAGGCCATGACGATCGCGGCCAAGCTCGGCGCGCCCATCCTGCTCACCGCGCTCGTCGTCGGCTTCGCGGTGTCGCTGTTCCAGTCCGTCACCCAGATCCAGGAGAGCACGCTCAGCTTCGTGCCGAAGGCCGCCGCCATCGGAGCCGCCCTGATCATCGCCGGCAACTGGATGCTGCACGAGATGGTCCACTACACCGAGCAGCTCTACGCCCAGATCCCCGACCTGATCAATGGCGCTTGACCTCTCGCTCAGCACCGTCACCGCGATCCTGCTGGCCTCGATCCGGGCCGGCGTGTGGCTGGCCCTGTGCCCGCCGTTCAGCAACAAGGGCACGCCGACCACGGTGAAGGGCCTGCTCTCCATCGCGATCGCGCTGCCGCTCGCGCCGAAGCTGGCGAGCCAGGTGCCGGCCGAGATGTCGACCGGCTTCCTCGTCGCCAACGCGGTCGAACAGGCCGCGGTCGGGGCCGCGCTGGCCTTCCTGACCATGCTGATCTTCGCCGCCACCCAGATCGCGGGCAACCTCATCGACCTCGTCGGCGGCTTCACGCTCGCGTTCGCGCTGGACCCGTTCTCGCTGCAGGGCAACGCGGTCTTCGGCCGGTTCTACGGCCTGATCACCATGGCCATCATGTACGCCACGGACGCCCACCAGCTGATCCTGCGCGGGTTCACGGCGTCCTACACGGCGATCCCCCTCAACGGCACGATGGACATGACCCACTTCACGAAGATCGTCACCACCGGGGCCACGCAGATGTTCCTGGCGGGCCTGCAGATCGCGGCTCCGCTCATCGGGATCATGCTGGCCGTGGACGTGTCCCTGGGCCTGCTCACCCGGGCCGCCCCCGCGCTCAACCCGTTCTCCTTCGGCTATCCGGCGAAGATCTTTTTAACCCTGACCGTCGCCGGTACCGCCATGATGCTGCTCCCCAACGCGATGGCGAACCTGACCACCCGCGCCATCAACCTGATCCTGGAGCTATTCGGCGGTTAGGACATTGCTGTGCAGCCCGGCCGCCGAGCCTTTCGACTTCAGCAGCATGATGAACGCGAGCACGCGGGCGACCGCGCCGAAGAGCTCGGGCGGGATCTCGTCGCCGACCTCGCAGGCCCCGTAGAGCGCGCGGGCCAGCGGGACGTCCTGCACCAGCGGCACCCGGTGCTCGGTGGCGATCTCGCGGATCTTCGCCGCAACCAGCTCGGCCCCCTTCGCGACGACCCGGGGCGCGCCCTTGTCCGGCTCATACTTGAGCGCCACGGCCACGTGCGTCGGGTTGACCACCACCACGTCGGCCTTCGGCACGTCGGCCATCATCCGCTGGCGGGCCATCGCGTGCTGGCGGGCCCGGATCTGGCCCTTGACGTGCGGGTCGCCCTCGGATTTCTTGTGCTCCTCCTTGACCTCTTCCTTCGACATCTTCAGCTGCTTGTTGACCCGGCGCTTGGCCACGAAGTAGTCGGCGAAGGCGAGGACGAGACCGGTCGCGGCGGCGATCTGCACGACGTGCATGACGGTGGAGGCGACCATGCCGATGACGGTCTGCAGCGGCACCGCGGTCGCCGACAGCAGCGCCGGGACCAGCGTCTTCATCGAGTTGTAGACGACCAGGCCGAGCACGACGACCTTCGCGAGGGACTTCACCGTCTCCCACAGGGCCTGGCCGCCGAACGTCTTCTTCAGGCCCTTGATCGGGTTGAGCCGCTTGAAGTCCGGCTTGAACAGCTTCGTCGCCGGCCGCAGCCCGCCCTGCGCCGCGGCGGCCAGGATGACGAACGCGAACAGCCCGACGGTGATCGGCGCGCCGATGACGACCAGGTCCCAGGCCGCGCCCTTCATCAGCCGCAGGGCCTTGGCCGGCTCGGGGTCGATGAACGCCTGGGTGCTCTGGTTGAACAGCGCCTGCGTGCGGGTCGCCAGCTCGCGGGCGGTCCACGGGATCAGGAAGCTCGCCAGCAGCACGCCGCCCCACGCGCCGAGGTCCGGGGTGCGGGCCCGGGTGCCTTCCCTTCGGGCCTGCCGCTTCTTCTGCTCGGTAGGCTGCTCGGTCTTTTCCCCGGCCACCGCTTACTCCAACGGGCGCTACGCCGGGCCGGTGCCCAGCGCGCCCTCGATCGTCTTCATCGACCAGCCGACCGCCGACAGGTACGCCTTGGCCAGCTCGCTGGACGACACCGGCGACGCCGCCAGGGCCTGCTCGTCGGCGAGCTCGTAGGCGCGGACGGTGGCCAGCACCTGCCCGAGCCGGCCGTGGCCGTCGACGAGCGCCTCGACGATCTCGACGGTCAGCGGCAGCCGGTTGGCGATCTCGGCGATCGGCTCGGAGATCAGCTCGGCGACACCGGCCAGCAGCCCCACGGTGAACGCGGCCTCGCCGGAGAGCCCGAGCCGCTCGGCGACGGTCTGGCAGAGCCGGGCCCGGGCCATGGTGCTGGACAGCTGCTCCTCGCTGGCCGACTCGGCGACATCGCTGACGAGCATGAGCGCGGCCCACTGCCGGATCTTCGCCGAGCCCAGCAGGACGACCGCGTCGCGGACGGACGCGACCCGGCGGGGCAGCCCGCTCGCCGCCGAGTTCGTCGCGCGCAGCACGCGATAGGACAGCGCCGGGTCGCCCTGCACGATCGCCGCGACCTTCGCCAGATCCGCGTCCTCGGCCGTGACCGCGCCGAGCAGCTCCAGCCGCCGCAGCCGCGACGGGGACAGCGCGACGGCGCTGAGCACCTGGGGCCGGCCGACCGCGTAGCCCTGCAGCAGGTCGAAGCCGAACCGCTTGGCCAGCAGGATGTGCTCCTCGGACTCGAGGCGCTCCGCGACCAGCTTCACCCCCGGGTATCGCCGGCACTGCTCCACCACCGCGGCCAGCTCGTCCGGCTCCCGGATCAGCAGGTCCAGCTTGACGTAGGCGGCCAGCCCCAGCAGCCGCTCGTGCCCGAGGCCGAAGACGAAGTCGTCGAGCGCGATCTCGTAGCCCTGCTCGACCAGGCGGGCCGTGCCCGACAGCACCGCGCCGTCGATCTCGACGGTCTCGAGGATCTCCAGGATCGCGTGGTCGGGGTCGAACGGCAGCGGCAGGTCCCCGACGAGAAACTCCCGGGTCAGGTTGATGAAGCACTTGCGACCGCCGACCAGCTGCTCCAGGCCGAACTCGGTGAACGCGTTGACGATGACCTGACTTGTCGCGTACGAGCTGCGCCGGGTCGCCTCGAGGTCCTCGGAGGCACCGCGGAAGAGCAGCTCGTAGCCCACGACGTGGCCGCCCCAGTCGTAGATGGGCTGGCGGCCGATGTGCACGAGCTGAGTGGAGTCGCGGGAGGAGGTTGCTGCGGGCTGCACGCAGGACCGATCGGCACTCAGCCCTGCAACCAAAGAAAAACCTCAGAACTACCCGTTCGCCACCGATCAGGTGGACAACGACCAGAGGTGCGGGAAGGAACAGCGGGCGGTGCCGAAGCGGCTTTCGCAGTACGTCGTGCCGATCGGCATCGTGCTGATCATCTTGATGATGGTCGTGCCGCTGCCCGCGTTCGTGCTCGACGCGCTCATCGCCGCCAACATCACCCTCGCGCTCACAATCGTGCTCGTCAGCATGTATGTGAAGCGCGCCCTCGACTTCTCGTCGTTCCCGTCGCTGCTGCTCATCGCGACGCTGTTCCGGCTGGCCCTGAACATCAGCGCGACCCGGCTCGTGCTCACCAACGGCTTCGCCGGCCACGTCATCGACGCGTTCGGCCACTTCGTCGTCGGCGGCTCACTCATCGTCGGCCTGGTCATCTTCCTGATCCTGTTCATCATCCAGTTCATCGTCATCACCAAGGGCGCCGAGCGGGTGGCCGAGGTCGGGGCCCGGTTCACCCTCGACGCGATGCCCGGCAAGCAGATGGCGATCGACGCCGACCTCAACGCCGGCCTGATCGACGAGGCGACCGCGCGCAAGCGGCGCACCGAGGTCACCTCCGAGGCGAGCTTCTACGGGGCGATGGACGGTGCGTCGAAGTTCGTCAAGGGCGACGCCATCGCGGCCATCATCATCACGATGGTCAACCTGGTCGGCGGCTTCGCGATCGGCATGCTGCAGCGGGGACTGTCGCCGCAGGACTCGATCACGACGTACTCGCTGCTGTCCGTCGGTGACGGCCTGGTCTCGCAGATCCCGGCGCTGCTGCTGTCGGTGGCCACCGGCCTCATCGTGACCCGCTCGGCCAGCGACGGCGACATGGGCTCGACCGTCAGCAAGCAGCTCAGCCAGCACCGCAACGCCCTGCTCATCGCCGGCGGCGCGGCCCTGGCCCTGTGCCTGGTGCCGGGCCTGCCGAAGCTGCCGTTCCTGCTGGCCGGCGGCGGGGTGCTGGCGATCGCGCTGCGGCTGCCGAAGCAGACCGGCGAGCCGAGCGCCGAGGACCAGGCCGCGCTCGCCGCGGCCGAGGCCGACATCGCCCCGCCGGACCCGACCGAGGTGCTGCTGGGCGAGATGCGCGTCGACCCGCTCGAGCTCGCCCTCGCCCCCGACCTGGTCGACTTGGTCGAGGCCAGCGGCGGCGATCTGCTCGAACGCGTCCGCGCGCTGCGCCGCAAGGTCGCGCTGGAGCTGGGGATCGTGATGCCGCCGGTGCGCACCCGCGACGACCTGGACCTGCCCCTGTCGCACTACGTGGTGCGGATCAGCGGCGTCGAGGTCGGCCGCGGTCAGGCCCCGCCCGGGACCGTCCTGGCCATCGGCGAGGGCCTGGACTTCCTGCCCGGCCGGGCCGGCGTCGAGCCCGTCTTCGGCCTGGCCGGCAAGTGGGTCCCGGCCGAACTGCGGCACCAGGCCGACCTCACCGGCGCCACCGTCGTCGACCGCGCGTCCGTCATCATCACGCACCTGGCCGAGATCGTCCGCGTGCACGCCAGCCGCTTGCTCGGCCGCGAGGACGTGCGCGCGCTCACCGAGATCGTCAAGCGCTCGCACCCGGTCGTCGTCGAGGAGCTCACCCCGGCCGCGCTCAGCCTCGGCCAGGTGCAGCAGGTCCTGCAGGCGATGCTCGACGAGGGCGTGCCGATCCGCGACCTGGTCCGCATCTACGAGGCGCTGTCGCTGCAGGCGAAGCAGTCCACCGACGCCGACAGCCTGCTCGAGGCCGCCCGCGCGTCCCTGGGCCCGGCCATCGCCAACCGCTATTCACAGGACGGCACCCTGACCGCTATTACGTTGGAGCCCCGGCTGGAACAGCAACTGCTGGAATCGATGCGCCCGACCGACAACGGCCTGCAGCTGCTCATCGACACCGGCCGCGCCGAGTCCATTCTGGCCGACCTCACGCGCCTCACCGAACAGGGCGAGGAGCGCGGCGTGAGCCCCGTCCTGGTCTGCTCGCCACAACTGCGCAACGCATTGCGCCGCCTGGTGCAGATGGCGCTACCGCGTTTGCCGGTTCTGTCGTACTCAGAGATCACCGGGAGTACGCTGCGAATTGAGACTATTGGGGTGGTGAACGGTGCCTACCCGGTTGCTGCTTGAAGGTCGTGACCTCGAGGAACTGCTCGCGCAAGTGCGCGACGAACACGGGCCCGACGCTGTCATCATCTCGGCCGAAAAGGTCCGGTCCGGTGGCGTCGGCGGTCTTTTCGGCACGCAGAAATATGAGCTGACGGTCGAGGTTCCGAGCCCCGGCGAGGTCGTTTCCGCCCCCGCTGAGACCACTTCATCATCTGCTCCCGCCACCGACCAAGACGACACGCCGAAACGCCAGATCAGCATCGAAGATTTGGCCGCGATGGCGGATGCGGCGGAACGCCGGGGCGAAAACCCGACGGCCGCGTCCGCATTCGCCGAATTGCTGGCCGAGGCCCAGCACAAAGAGCAGCAAACGGCGGCGGGGGTACTGCCCGATCGCCCGGCAACCGCCGCCGACGCCCTGCACCGCCTCTTGGCCGCGGAGCCGACGGCACCGAACGAGCCGGCCGAGCCCGCCGCCCCGTCGGTCCGCCCCATCCGCGCGGGCGCCGACCAGCCCGTGGCCAAACTGAGCCTGCGCACACCCCCGCCACCGGCCGCCGCCCAGGCCGCCCAGCACAACCCCGCGGCCCGCCCCGCCACACCACCGGCCAACCCCACGCCGGTCCGAAACGCCACGCCCGCCGCGCCCGCCCAGTCCGCAGCCGCCCAGTCCGCCGCAGCACAGTCCGCCGCCGCCCGGCCCAACAACGCCGCCACGAAGCCGGCCGGTAAAACTGCGGCGGCGAAGGCGAACGGCGGCGCAACGACGGCGGCGGAGAAACCACCGGCGAAGACCACCGACACCCAGCCCCCCACCGCGAACGCGCCGGCCGCGAAGGCTTCGGGCACCAGGACGCCGCACGCCGGGCCTTCCGACAGCAATACGTTCGCAGCGAGCACGGCCGAAGCGAACGGCACCCAGACCCGAGCCGCCCAAACCAGAGCCGCCCAGACGGAAGCCGCCCAAACCGGAGCCGACCAAATCCGGGGCGCCCAAACGAGAGCCGACCAGATCCGGGCCGCCCAGTCGAAGGCACCCGCCGCCGGCCCCGCGTCCGCGCCGCCGTCCGCGAAGGCCGCCCCGCCGCCCACCGTCAGGCCGGTGACCGCCCCGCCCGCCGGCTGGACCCCGGCCAACCCGCCGACGATCCGCCCGGCCGCGCCGCCGGCCACCGCCACACCCGCGGTCGACTCAGCGCCGCCGGCCCCATTCCCGCCCGCCGCATTCCCGCCGCCGGCGCCGGCACCATCGGCCGAATTCCCGCCTCCGGCCGCATATCCACCGCCCGCATATCCACCGGCCGCGCACCCGTCGGCCGCGTATCCGCCGCCGGCGACGACGGCCTTCCCACCGCCGCCGGTCATCGACCCGCTCGTGTCGGCGGGCATGGACCCGGAGGTCCCGCCGGGAATCGACGTCGACTGGAGCCGCCTCGAACAGGACTGGCTGCGCGGCGAGCCCGACCCCTGGAGCGCACAACGGGGTGCGCGCCGGTACAGCACCGACAGCCCCGCCGACCTCGCCACCGTCGCCTGGGGGCGGCCGTCGACCGGCTCGGGTCCACCACCCCCGCTCGGCGTGCCGATGGCCACCGGCGACGCCCTGCGCAGCGCGTCCGGGCGGCGCGCGGGGGGCCGGTTCGCGCCGCCACCGGAGTACGCCCGGGCGTTGGGCTACCCGGCCCGGCAGAAACTCCCCACGGCATCCGGATTCCCGGCACCGCCAGGGTTCCCAGCGCCGCCGGAGCTCCCCGCGTATGGGGACGCAGCCTATGGCGACGCCGCGCCGGCGGGGTTCGCCGTGCCGTCGCGGCCGGCTCGGGCCCGAGCGACCACCGCACCACCCGGGGCCGCGGCGCCGTCGCGCTCCGGCCGACCAGCAGGCCCGCTCCCGCCGACCCGGGCAGCGTCGCCCGGCCGGCTGGGCGGCACCTTCCCGCGGGGCCCGGTGCCCCCGCCGCCGGCCTGGACCGGCGCGGACGGGTGGACCGGGTCGCCCGGACCGGACGGATCGCCGTATGAAGACGACGGTCTCGCACCTGATGGACCAAACCGTAGTGAGCCGGGTCAGTTCCGGCCGACCGATTCCCCGCAGGAGTCCCGAATGCCTGTTGAAGCGACCGCCACGGTGGAGAAGCCGCGTACCCCGCCCGCGAGTGAGCGGCTGGGCGGCGCGTACGCCCAGCAAACCTCCGCGGCCGCCGAGGCCGCCGCGGCCATGGCCGAGAAGGGTGACCGCACGGACCGCGGCCCGAACGGCGGCAACGGCGGTGCCACGGTGCTGGCGCGGAAGTTGCAGTCTCTGGGAGTACCCCCGGATATTTCTGTTCGTGCGACCACGGGCGACACCTATGGGGCCATCGTCGAGGCGTTCACCGCCCTTCCGGTCGCCGACCCGGCGCCCGACGCCCCCGGCGAGACCCTGATCGTGGTGGGCGAGTCGACGCACGCGATGGAGGTCGCCCGGTTCGTGGCCGAGGCGCAGCGGCTCGACGCCGACCACATCCTGTTCGCCGGCCGCAACGCCGCGGCCGCGGGCATCGACGGCAAGCGCCGCATCACCGGTGCGCACGACGCCCGGCTGTGGGCCAAGAAGCTGCGCAAGTCCGACGCGCCGAGCGTGGTCGCGGTCGAGGCGGCCCTGGACGAGGCGACGTGGGCGGCGGCGATCGTGGAGGCGGTACGACCGGTGGCGGTCTGGGTCGTCGTCGACGCCAGCCGCAAGACCTCCGATGTCGCTCACCACCTGCAGGGCCTGCGCCGCGTCGACGCGATCTGCCTGCGCGGCACCGGCTCGAGCGGCGACCCGGCCAGCCCGCTGTCGCTGCGGATGCCGGTGGCTCTGCTCGACGGCCGCCCGTCGACCCCGTTCCAGTGGGCGGCGATGCTGTGCGAGCGGCTGAGCCTGGTGGGTGAGTAGATGCTGGGTATGGCGCGCTACTCGACGCTGCTCCTGGCGTTGCTGATCGCGTCCCCGGCCCTCTACGCCGGCTTCGTGACCCACGCGCTCGACGTCAAGACGGCCCTGCTCCGCCTGCTGATCGCGGTGCCGGTGGCCGCGGTGATGCTGGCCGTCTTCCGCATGATTACGCGGGGGTACGGTCACAAGCCCGACGAGCCCCGCAAGCGCCCGGACACGCCGGAAGGCGCCACCGAGCCGGGCACCGACGAGCCGGTGCGGGCCGAGGCCGTCGCGGGCGAGCCGTTCCAGCAGCGGCGCGCCGAGGACTCCTAGCTAAATATTGTCGGACGACCGGGTCTGCAGCTGGTATCGGCTCGCGACCGGGTTCCACACGCCCAGGAACCGGTTCTTGGCGTCCGTGGCGTTCTTCGACTGCTTCTGGGCCTCGTCGTAGTACGACTGCCCACCGCCGCCGCAGCCGGAGCTCTGCTGCGCCTGCGCCCACTGCACGAAGCTGCGGTCGGCCGCGAGGGAGAAGCCGAGCGACTCCTTGAGCGCGGCCCGCACCTGCTCGCCCTCGGGGATCGCGGACAGGTCGAACTTGCCGATGTTGTCGATCTGCGCCTCGCGCTCGGTGCCGGCCGCCCGCATGTCCCCGATGGCCTTCTCGACGAGCGTGCAGTTGCCCATGAGCTGGATCGCGTCGTTGAGCTTCTTGCGGCTGGACACGCTCGCGTTGAGCAGCGCGTCGACGGCCGCCGCCTGCGCCACCGGGTCCGCGCTGGCCTTGGTCGTGGCCGCCGCGGTGGTCGGTGCCGCCGCATCGGTCGTGGCCGGGGCCGTGGTCGTCGGGCCGCCGGTCGCCGTGCCCGAGGCCGCGACGGGCGGTGTCGGATTGTCGTCACCGCCGCCCTTGAGCTTCACGACCGCGATGACGGTGCTGGCGATGACCAGCACGACGACGATGACGGTGAGCGGCAGCAGGGCCCGCGAGCGGGTGGGCTTGAGCGGCTGGTAGTAGCCGGGGTCCGGCGCGCCCGAGGCGGGCGTGATGGAGATCGGCGTCGGCGACATGGGCATACCCGGATACGGCGCCCCCGAGACCGGCGGCGGCACCTGCGTATATCCACCCGTCGGATACTGCGGATAGGCCGCCGGAGCAGGCTGCGGATAGGCCGCGGGCGCGGACTGCGGATAGGCCGCGGGGGCGGGCGGCGGGAACTGCGGCATCGGCGGGAACTGCGGCGCCGGCGGCTGTCCCGGCCCGGACACCGGATGCACGTCGTACGCCACCGGCGTCGGCATCGGATACTGGCCGCCCCCGGGCGGCGCCGAGTTCGGATACTGCCCGCCCACGGGCGTCAACGGCGACCCGCACTGCGAACACTGCGTGGCGCCGGGCGCGTTGCCGGGGAAATAGCACGTGGGGCAGGGCATGCGACGAGCCTAACCAGCCGCCACAACCAGCCGGATCCACCATGCGTCCCCGCGTCGGTGACGAATCGACGGACCCCGCACCCACCACCCGCCGACGGGTGCGCCCGACCGGCCATGGTGGCAGGCTCGACCCCATGACCCTTTCCGGCGACCGGTTCGACGTCGTGGTGGTCGGGGCGGGCCCGGCCGGCTCCGCCGCCGCCCTGGCCGCCCGCAACGCCGGGGCCACGGTCCTGCTGCTGGACAAGGCCGGCTTCCCCCGCGACAAGCCCTGCGGCGACGGCATCGCCCCGCACGCCGTGGACGTGGCCCGGGCGCTGGGCGTCACCGACCTCACCGCGGGCTACCCCCCGGTCCCGGCCCTGCGCCTGGCCGGCCCCGGCGGCGCCGAGGTCGCCCGCCCGCACGCCCGCCCGGCCTACACGATCCCCCGCGAGGTCTTCGACGACCGCCTGGTCCAGGCCGCGGTGCGGGCCGGCGCCACCCTGCGCCGCCACACCGTCCGGCGGGTCGAGGACCGCGGCGACCACGTGGTCATCGACGGCGAGCTGCGGGCCGGGGCGGTGGTGGGCGCCGACGGGGCCTACTCGCTGGTCCGCAAGACGCTGGGCCACGCCCCGAACGCCCCCGGTCACCTGGCACTGGCCATCCGCGGCTACGCGCACGCCCCGCACCTCGCTCCCGAGCAGCGGATCATCACCACCGAGTCGGGCTGGCCAGCCTATGCCTGGGCGTTCCCGATCGGCGACGGCCGCGCCAACATCGGCTACGGCGAGGTCCTCCGCGGCCGCCCGCTGACCCGCACCCGCCTCCTGACCCGCCTGGCCGAGCTCCTCCCCGACATCGACACGGCCGGCGCCACCGGCCTGCGCGCCCACCACCTGCCGCTGTCGACCCACCGCCCACCGCCGGGCCGGGGCCGCCTCCTGCTGGCCGGCGACGCCCTTTCCCTCATCAACCCGTTCACCGGCGAGGGCATCTTCTACGCCGTCCTCTCCGGCGCCCTGGCCGGCGCGGCCGCCACCCACACCGACGACCCGGCCGGCCGCTACCGCCGCGCCCTCCGGTCCCGCCTGGGCCGCCACCTGCGCCACTCCCGGGCCGCCGCCGCCCTGAGCCAGCGCCGCTGGATCGTCGACGCCGCCGTGCACGCCGCCGACCGCGACCAGCGGGTGTTCGACGCCCTGATCGAGCTGGGCCTCGGCGACGGCCTCCTGAGCCCCCGCACCCTGGCCGCCATCACCCGGGCGGTCCCGTCTCGCCGGGGCTGACCAGCCCGGTCTCGTAGGCGAACACGACGGCCTGGACGCGGTCGCGCAGGCCCAGCTTGGCGAGCACCCGGGCGACGTGGGTCTTCACCGTGGCCTCGGAGAGGAACAGGCGCGCGGCCAGCTCGGTGTTGCTCAGGCCCTGCGCGACCAGGTGGAGCACCTCGAGCTCGCGCCGGGTCAGGCCGGCGACGCCGCGCCGCGGGTCGGTCGGGCGAGCGGGGCCGGGGCGGCGGGCGAAGCGTTCGACGAGGCGGCGGGTGACGGCCGGGGCGAGCAGCGCGTCACCGGACCGGACCGTGCGGACGGCGAGGACGAGATGCTCCGGGGTGATGTCCTTGAGCAGGAAGCCGGCGGCACCGGCGCGCAGCGCGGCGTAGACGTATTCGTCGAGGTCGAACGTGGTCAGGATGATGATGCAAGGATCTTCGGGGGTACCCGTCACCAGGCGCCCGGTCGCCTCGAGCCCGTCGAGGTCAGGCATCCGGATGTCCATGAGCACGACATCGGGGCGGGTGCGGCGGACGACGTCGATCGCCGCGAGCCCGTCGGCGGCCTCCCCGACCACGTCGATGCCGTTGGCTGCCAGGATCATCCGGAAGCCGGTCCGGACCAGGGCATGGTCGTCGGCGATGACGACCCGGACGGCCGCGGTCACACCCGCTCCAGAGGAAACGCGGCCCGGACGGCGAAGCCCTCGTGCTCCGGCCCGGCCCGCAGCGTCCCGGCAAGCACGGCGACCCGTTCCCGCAGCCCGATGAGCCCCCGCCCACTGCCCGGACCGCCCGCGCCACCCGGGCCCGACCGCGCCGAGCCGGTGTCGGTGACCTCGACGCGCAGCTCGTCGGCGCCGTAATGCACGTCGACCCGCGCACCGGCCCCGGCCGCGTGCTTGACGGTGTTGGTGAGCGCCTCCTGGACCACCCGGTAGGCGGCCAGGTCGACCCCGTCGGGCAGCGGCCGCGGCGTGCCGTGCACGGCGAGCGCGACGGCCACGCCACTCCCCCGCACGCCGCTGACGAGCGCTTCGAGCCGGTCCAGCCCGGGCAACGGCTCCAACGCGGCCGGGCGACACAAGCCTGGTCCTGGATCGGCGCCGTCGGCCGGCGCCGGGCTCGGCTCGGTCGCGAGCAGCCCCATCACCTGGCGAAGGTCGGTCATCGCGGCCCGACCGCTGGCCTCGACCGCGAGCAACGCGCCGATGGCCTGGTCGGGCGCGCCGGCCAGGGTGTGCCGGGCCGCGCCGGCCTGGATGATCATCATGCTGACGTGGTGCGTCACGACGTCGTGGAGCTCGCGCGCGATGCGGGCGCGCTCCTCCGCCTCGGCCGCCCGCGCCGCGGCCGCGAACCGCTCCCGCTGCTCGGCCGCCCGCCGCTGCCAGGCCCGGCGCCCGTTGGCGGCGAGCACCACGGGGACCAGGATCGCGAACGGCACATACTCGTTCGGCACGGTCGGCAGCGACGAGTCCGGCGCCGCCATGGCCGCCAGCGCCGCCACGGCCAGGCCGGCCAGCGCCGGCACCCGGTACGGGCTGAACGCGGCGGCACTGTAGGCCGCGACGACGCAGGCGTAGAACTCCGGCCGCACCGCCTCGGCCGGCGCGAGCAGCATCGCACCGGTGACGATCCACAGCACCGCGAGCGGATAGCGCCGCCGCCAGGCCAGCGCCACACCGGCGACGACGGCGACGGCCACCGGCCCGGGCCACGCATCACCCGCATGCTCGCGGGCGTACTGCACCCCGACCCCGGTCAGCACCAGCGCGAGGGCGGCGTCGAAGAGCCACGCCCGCCGGTCCGGCCGCGGGCGGGGGCCGGTGGGCCGGGCCAGTTCCCGGGCCCGGTCGCGGAGCCGCCACATCACCCCATTCTCTCCGGCGCCGCGGCCCGGCGACATCCGCTGCGGCGCCGAGCCCCGCTACATCGCTGGACTACATCGCGGGGATGAGCCGGCGGCCGGTTCAGCCGGCGGAGGCACCCGGGTCCGGCCGTGGCCCGACGCGCGGCCGCCGGGGCCGTCCATAGCCTCGCCGGATGAGAGCTTGGTGGACGGTCGTGCGCTCAGGTGTGCGGCGCCGGCGGATCGCGTTCGTCACCGTCGGGTTGAGCACGGCGGCGGCCGTGTCGGCGGCGGTGCTCGGTGGCGGGCTGATGGTCGCGTCGGACGGCCCGTTCGACCGCGCGTTCGCCGCTCAGCGGGGTGCCCACCTGACGGTCGAGGTCGACCCGGGCCGGGCCGCGGCCGCGCAGGTGGCGCGCACCGGCCAGGTCACCGGGGTCACCGCGGTGGCGGGGCCGTTCGCCACGGTGGCGGCGACACCATACGGCGGGCCCGGCACCGGCTGGATGGAAGGCAAGGAGATGTCGGCGCTGCGGATCGCCGGGCGGGCCACGCCGGTCGCGGCGGTCGACCGCGTGGCCGTCGTGACCGGCCGCTGGGTGACCGGCCCCGGTGAGATCGTGCTCGCGGCCGACCCGCCGCCACCGCCGCTCGGCAGCACCGTGGTCTTCCCGGACCGGCCGGGCCGACCGGCGCTGACGGTCGTGGGCACCGCGCGCTCGGCCGGCCACAGCGCCGACGCCTGGGTCGCACCGGACCAGGTCGCGGCGCTGACCACCCCGGGCTCGCCGGTCGGCTGGCAGCTGCTCTACCGGCTCGGCCAGGCCAGGACGGAGGCCGAGGTCGAGGCGGCACGGGCCGCGATCGTCGCCGCGCTGCCGCCGGAGTCGGTCCGGGGTGCGCAGTCCTGGCTGGTGGTCCGCGCGACGGTGACCGGCGGCGCGACCCTGTATGTGCCGTTCCTGCTCGTCTTCGCCCTGCTGAGCCTGATGCTCAGCGGGTTCGTCGCCGCCAACACGATCGCCGGGGCGGTGAGCGCCGACCGGCGCCGGATCGGCGTGCTCAAGGCCGTGGGGTGCGGCCCCGGCCAGATCCTGATGATGTACCTGGCCCAGGTCCTGATCCCGGCGTCGGCCGGTGCGGTCCTCGGCCTGGTCGCCGGCGAGCTCCTCGCGGTGCCGATCCTCGCGGAGACCGCGGACGTCTACGGAGTCGCCGGCCCGGGCCTGCCGCCCGGGGTCGCCGCCGCCGCGACCGCCGCCGTGCTGGCCCTGGTCGCCGCGGTCGCCGGGGCCGCGGCGGGCCGGGCCGCGCGTCTGGCCGCGGTCGAGGTCCTGGCCACCGGCCCGGCCCGGCCGATCGGCAAGGCCAGGTCGGTATCGATCTGGCCGCTGCCGGCGCCGGTCGCGCTCGGACTGGCCCGGACCATGAGCCGGCCCGGCCGCGCCGCCGCCGTGTTCGCCGCCGTGGTCTTCGGCGCCACCACCGTCACCCTGGCCGCCGGGCTCACCGCCTCCCTCGGCCGGCTGCAGGAGGCGCGCCCGCGCGGCGGCGACGTCCTCGTCACCGTGCCGCCGGCGGCCGGCCCGGACCAGGATGCGGTCACGCGGGCCATCGACGCGCAGCCCGGGACCGGCGCCCGGTACGGCGTTGCGGTCACCCAGGCCGTGCTCGCCGGCCGGCCCGGCGCGATCATCGTCTCCGCCGTCACCGGCGACGCCTCGGGCGCGTACCGGCTCACCGTCGGGCGCTGGTTCGAACGGCCCGGCGAGGCGGTGGTGGCCACGGCGTTCCTGACCGCGGCCGGCCTGCGCGTCGGTGACTCGGCCACCGTCGACGTGCACGGCACCGCCATCGCGGTGCGGCTGGTCGGCGAGGTCTTCGATACCTCCAACGGTGGCCTGAACCTGATGACCGACCTGGCCACCGTCGCGGTCGCCGAGGCCTTGCCGGAGCACAGGGAGTACCACATAACCCTGCTCTTCGGCAGTGATCCGTCGGGCTATGCCGACCGGCTGAACCACTCCCTGGCCGGGACCGGAGCCACCGCCGAGCCCATCCCGGACCGGACGAGCGGCAGCCTGCTCACCGCCATCGCCCTTACCACCGCCCTGGGCGCCGTGCTCGCCGCCGTCGCCGCCCTGGGCGTCCTCAACGTGGTGCTGCTGGAGGTGCGGGCCCGGGCCCGCGACATCGGCATCCAGAAGGCGATCGGCATGACGCCGGTGCAGACCGTGGCCGCGATCGTCGCGTCCGTGCTCGGGCCCGGGCTGCTCGGCGCGGTGGCCGGGGTGGTGGCCGGCCGGACCCTGCACGGACTGCTCGTGCCGGCCATGGGCCGCTCGGCCGGCTTCACCCTGCCGGCCGGTGTCACCGCCGCGCTGCCGCCGTCCGTCCTGGTGCTGCTGGCCGGGGCCGGGGTGCTCATCGCCGTCGCCGGGGCTCTTCCGCCGGCGGTGTGGGCGGCGCGGGTGCGGACCGTCGGCGCGCTGCGCGCGGACTGAGCACTCGCCGAGCCTGTAGGCCGTCAAGCTCGGATTTATGAACGGGTTGGCCGGCAAACCGTAAAAGCCCAGGTCGGCTCGCAGACCTCACCGAAACAGTCGGACAGCGCCACTGAGCGTCGATTCAGCCCGGGGCCCTGGTGCAGTAATCTTCGCCGGGGGTGATGCAGTGGCGGGCTCGGACAGCGGGAGCGATGCCGCCATCGACCCTGCGCTGTCGCAGCTCGCGCGGCAGTGGCTGGCGGCCGTGCGGCAGACCAGCTACCTGGACCTGACCGCGGACGCGCTGAAGCGGTTCTTCGAGGAGCAGACGGTCCGGCTGACCGGCGCCCTCGAGCAGGGCGACTCCACGGCGGCCGCCGAGGTCGGGGCCGCGCTGGTGTCCGTCGGGCTCAACAGCCCCGAGGCCCTGCAGCGCTCGATCAGCGTGCTCATGCCCAACGCGACCGGCGACGTGCTCGGCGGGTTCGCGGCCGGCTTCGCGCGGGCCGAGCGGCAGAAGATCCTCGACGACCAGGAGCGCATCCGCCGGGCCTGGACCCGCGCGCTCACCGACGCCGAGCACACCCTCCAGCGCGAGCTGCACCACCAGGCCCACCACGACCCGCTCACCGGCCTGCCCAACCGGGTGCTGCTCTACGGCCACCTCGCCGAGGCGCTGCGCGACGCCGGCGACGGGTCCCGGATCGGCGTGTGCTTCCTCGACCTCGACGAGTTCAAGACCATCAACGACACACTCGGGCACGGCTACGGCGACCAGCTGCTCGTCGCCCTGGCCGACCGGCTGCGGGGCTGCGTCAACGCGGCCGGGCATTTCGTGGCCCGGGTCGGCGGCGACGAGTTCGTGGTCGTCGTGCGCGACACCAAGGGGCCGGACGAGCTCACCGAGCTGGCCGAGGCGATGCTGGAGGCGCTCGCGAAGCCGGTCCGGCTCGACGGGCACGAGCTCGCGGTGTCGGCCAGCATCGGCATCGTCGAGCAGGCCGCGGCCGGGGCCGACCCCGAGGAGCTGCTGCGGGCCGCCGACGCCACGCTCTACCTGGCGAAGGCCGACGGCCGCGCCCGCTACGCGGTGTTCGACGCCCAGCGCAACGCCCAGCAGCTGCTGCAATACGGGCTGACCGGGCGCCTGGCGGGCGCGCTCGAGCGCGGCGAATTCGAGCTGGTCTACCAGCCGCTCGTGGGCCTGGCCGACAATCGCCTGCACGGGGCCGAGGCGCTGCTGCGGTGGCGCCACCCGGAGCTGGGCACGGTCTCGCCCAACACGTTCATCCCGGTCGCCGAGCAGTCCGGCATGATCCTGCCGCTGGGCCGGTGGGTGCTGCGCGAGTCGTGCCTGGCCGCGGCCGCCTGGCAGGCGAGCCACCCCGGGCACCCGCTGTTGATCAGCGTCAACGTCTCCCCGCGGCAGTGCAGCGACCCGCGACTGCTCGACGACGTGCGGGCGGTGCTGGCCGAGACCGGGCTGGCCCCGGGCAGCCTGCAGTTGGAGCTGACCGAGACGGTCCTCATGCAGGAGACCGGCCGCCCCGTGCAGACCCTGCGCCAGCTGGCCGACCTGGGCGTGCGGATCGTCATCGACGACTTCGGGATCGGCTACTCCAACCTGGCCTACCTGCGCCACCTGCCGGTCCACGGGCTGAAGCTGGCCGGGGCGTTCATGGCCGGCATCCGCAAGCTGGAGAGCGACCACGTCGACGAGCAGATCGTCGAGACCGTCATCCGCCTCGCGCACACGCTGCAGATGACGGTCACCGCCGAGGGCATCGAGACCGCCGACCAGGCCGCCCGCCTGGCCGCGCTGGGCTGTGACCTCGGCCAGGGCTGGCATTTCGGGCGGCCCGTGGAGCCGGCCCGGATTCCCCTTACGCGCTCACCCGCTTCAACCTGATCCATCGATACCCGTAGGGCCCGAGCGCCAGCTCGGAGAAGTCCCCGACCTCCGGGTAGTCCTGGTCGCCGAACACCGCGTTGGGGTGGTTGGTCCCGGCGTGCAGCGAGCTGAGGTCCACGACGACGTCCTCGGTGCCGAGGTTGTGCAGGAAGAGCATGGAGCCGGTCGGCCCGTCGGCCCGATGCGCGAGCACGCCCGGCGGCAGCGCCTGGTCGATCGCGGTGCAGGTGCCGTTGCCGACCTCGGGGCTCTCCCGCAGCGTCCGAATCATCCGCTCGAACCAGGCCAGCAGCGACTGGTCGTCGCGGCGCTGGGCGGTCACGTTGACCTCTTCGTAGCCGTACTCGCCCTTGCTGATCACCGGCCGGATCGGCTCGGCCGACGAGAACCCGCCGTTCGTGTCGTAGGACCACTGCATCGGCGTGCGGATCGCGTAGCGGCCCACCTGGGACAGGTCCTCCCCCATCCCGATCTCCTCGCCGTAGCGCAGGACCGGCGTGCCGCGCATCGTGAACTGCAGCGAGTACGCCAGCTCGATCCGGGTCCGGTCGCCGCCGAGCATCGGCGCCAGCCGGCGGCGGATGCCGCGGCCGTAGAGCTGCATGTTCTCGTCCGGGCCGAACTCGGTGAAGACGTCGTCGCGCTGCTCGGCGGTGAGCCGGGACAGGTCGATCTCGTCGTGGTTGCGCAGGAACGTGGCCCAGTGGCCGCCCGGCGGCAGCTTCGGGGTCGTGCGCAGCCACTCGATGACGGGCTCGGGGTTCTGCCGGGCCAGGGCCAGCACCAGGCGGCCGTTGAGCATGAAGTCGAAGAGCATGTGGATGCGGTTGCCGGTGCCGCCGGCGTCGCCGAAGTACTCCGGGAGCTTCTCCGGCTCCACGTTGGCCTCGGCCAGCAGCACCGCGTCGCCGCGCCGCCACTGCACGTGCGAGCGCAGCTCCGAGAGGTAGTCGAAGTCCATCGGGCTGTTCGGGTTGCCGGGCTCGGTGAGCTCGATGATGAACGGCACCGCGTCCATGCGGAAACCGGCCACGCCGAGCTGGATCCAGAACGCGAGCACCTTCTTGATCTCGGCCCGGACCTCCGGATTGCTGAAGTTGAGATCGGGCTGGAAGTTGTAGAAGCGGTGGTAGTACCAGGCCCGGGCCTTGCGGTGGTACGTCCACGTCTCCGACTGCTCGCCCGGGAACACCATGCCCTGGTGGCGGTCGGCGGGCTCCTTGTCCGCCCAGACGAACCAGTCGCGATACGGCGAGTCCGGCGACGACACCGCGGACTGGAACCACGGGTGCTCATCCGATGTGTGGTTCACCACCAGGTCGATCATCACCTTGATGCCGCGGTTGTTCGCCTGATGCAGCAACTCGGCGAAATCGCCCAGAGTGCCCAGCCGCGGGTCGACGTTGTAGAAGTCGGTGACGTCGTAGCCGTCGTCCTTGCCGGGCGTCGGATGGATCGGGCTGAGCCACAGGCAGTTGACTCCGAGCCTGGTCAGGTAGTCCAAGCGGCTGATCAGACCCTGAAAGTCGCCGATGCCGTCGTCGTTGGAGTCCTGGAACGTCTCGACGTCCAGGCAATAGATGACACTCTCGGTGTACCACCGCTCGCCCATGCGGTTCGGGTCTCCGATTCGGCCTCAGCTCAAACGCGCGCTTGCGTGTGTGCGGCCCGGAACGCGAGGATGGCTCCCGGGGGGCTGATGGTCGACTTCGCTGGCGCGCTACGAGATGCAATCCAGGCACGTGGCCTGGGGCTGGAACGCATCCAGGAGCGGTTGCGCGCGGAGGGTTACTCGGTCAGTCTGGCCACGCTCAGTTACTGGCAGACCGGGCGCAGCCGGCCGGAGCGGCGCGAGTCGCTCGCCGCCCTGACCGAGCTGGAGAAAATCCTCGAGGTCGAGCCCGGCTCCCTCGCGGCCCTGGTCGGTCCGCCCCGGCCCCGCGGGCGGCATTTGCACAAGAGCGCCGAGGCGCCGCTGGGCGCGTTCTGGTCGGAGCGCGAGCTGATCGTCGACCTCGCCCAGGGCATCGACACCCGATGGGACGAGCGGCTGACCCGGCTCAGCCAGCACGACCGGATCAACGTCGGCCCGGACCGGGGCGAGGCGTCGATCGTGGTGCGTCAGGTGCTGCGGGCCGAGGCCGACGGGCCGGACCGCTGGGTGGCGATCATCCGGCTCGACGAGCCCGGGCCGCCGCTGCCGTTATTGACGCCGGTGCGCAACTGCCGGCTGGGCCGGGTGGTGGAGGCCCGCGAGAGCGGCCTGCTGCTGGCCGAGTTGCTGTTCGACCGGCCGCTCGCCAAGGGCGAGACGGTGATCACCGAGCACGCACTGCACAATTATCCGCCGTTTCCCCTGGCGTCGCAGTACGAGCGAAAGTTTCGGCTGCCGGTCCGCGAATATGTGGTCGAGGTGTGTTTCGACCCCGCCGCATTGCCGCGCGCGATTTATCAATATCAGCAGATGGACGATCAGGACGAGCAGGTGGTCACAATCGAGGCGGATGCCGGGCACTCGGTGCACGCCATCGCCCTCGACTACGGCCCCGGGCGCTATGGCGTGCGCTGGGACTGGGAGTAGCAGCGGCCGACGGCCGGGACAAACTCGCTGGTCACAGAATCTTGGATGGCATTTCACAACACCTTCGACGGTAGGGACGAACAACGGGGCGCCGGTGTGGCCAGCGCCCCGCCTCTGTTCCCGGAGAATCCCGGCGTCACCATCGGAACGGCTGGGATGTCGCCGCGACGGTCAGGGTGGAACGCATGTGCCGCCTCCACAAGGAAGTCTTTCCTTGGTGGAGAACCTATTGGGCGGCACACGCGCCATCAAGATTGTGGATCGCCTTAACAGTTAACGCTCTGGGTTCGGATCACTCTTAACAGTTAAGAGACGACCGTACATACAAATAGGGCCGGACGGTCGCACCCGCCAACTTGTGCGACCGCCCGGCGTTCAAGACCCCCGTGTGTGTTGCCGCTACTCCAGCCGGATCCAGGCCGACGCGTCGGCGGGCAGCGTGCCGTCGGCGTTGAGCGGGACGCTGCTCAGCAACACCTCGCGGTGCGGCGGCAGCTCGGCCGGCTCGGTGCCTAGGTTCGTCACGTTGGCGAAGGAGTCCCCGCGGGCGAAGGCCAGGACCTGCGGCTGCGAATCCAGCCAGCGCAGCGGCCCGTCGCCGAGCTCGGGCTCGTCCTGGCGGATGCGCAGGGCGTCGCAGTACAGCCGCAGAAATGAGCCGGGCTCGCCCTGCTGCGCGGCGACCGTGAGCTCCGACCAGTGCGCCGGCTGCGGCAGCCACGGCTCGCCGGTGGCGTCGGGCGGGCTGAAGCCGAACGGGGCGGAGGTCCCCGACCAGGGCAGCGGCACGCGGCAGCCGTCCCGGCCGGGGTTCACACCCCCGGAGCGGTGGAACATGGGGTCCTCGCGCAGCGCGTCGTCGAGGTCCTCGACCTCCTCCAGGCCGAGCTCCTCGCCCTGGTAGAGGTAGTAGGCGCCGGGCAGCGACATGGTCAGCAGGGCCGCGGCCCGGGCCCGGCGGGTGCCCAGGGCCAGGTCCGACGGGACGTCCCGGCGCTTGTCGGCGAACGCGAAGTTGGTCACCTCGCGGCCGAACCGGGTCACCTCGCGGGTGACGTCGTGGTTGCTGAGCACCCAGGTGGCCGGGGCCGCGACCGGGGCGTGCACGTCGATCGTCATGTCGATCTCGCGGCGCAGCTCGGCGGCCTCCCACGGCGCGCCCAGGAACGCGAAGTTGAACGCGGTGTGCAGCTCGTCGGGGCGCAGGTAGCGGGCGAAGGCGGCGTGGTCGGGCAGCCAGACCTCACCGATGAGCGCCCGCGGCGGGCTGTAGGTGTCGGCGATGCGCCGCCACGCCTGGTAGACCTCGTGGATGCCGTCGTTGTCCTCGTAGACGTCGCTGACGAGCGGGTCCTTGATGAGCACGGCGGCCGAGTCGATGCGGATGCCGTCGATGCCGCGGTCGAACCAGAACCGCAGGATGTCCTCGAACTCGTCGCGCACCGCCGGGTGGTCCCAGTTGAAGTCCGGCTGCTCGGAGGCGAACAGGTGCAGGTACCACTCGCCGTCGGCGACCCGGGTCCAGGCCGGCCCGCCGAAGATGGACTGCAGGTCCGTCGGCGGCAGCTCGCCGTGCTCACCGCGGCCCTTGCGGAACCAGAACAGGTCTCGCTCCGGCGAGCCGGGCGCCGACGCGAGCGCCCGCTGAAACCAGGCGTGCTGATCGGAGCAGTGGTTGGGCACGATGTCGCAGATCACCCGGATGCCGGCGGCGTGGGCCTCCTCGACGAGCTTCTCGGCCTCGGCCAGGGTGCCGAAGATCGGGTCGATGGCCCGGAAGTCGGCCACGTCGTAGCCGCCGTCCGCGAGCGGCGAGGGGTACCACGGCACGATCCAGATCGCGTTGACCCCGAGGCCGGCCAGGTAGGGCAGGCGAGAGCGCAGGCCTGCCAGGTCACCGACGCCATCGCCGTTGCCGTCGGCGAAGCTGCGCAAGTACACCTGGTAGATAGCGGCGCTACGCCACCAAGCTTGGTCGGTCACGAGGAACCTGCTTTCTCGAAGATCGAAGTGTTGAACGCGAACGGCCGGGCCAGTGGCGGGGGCTCAGCCCTTGACGGCCCCGCCCAGGCCGGCGCCCGAGAGGAAGAGCCGCTGGAAGACCAGGAAGAATACAACCGGGATGAGCGTCGAGATGGCCAGCGACGCCAGGAACACACCCAGGTCGGTCTGCGACGCGATCGCCGGCAGGCGCACCGACAGCGGCTGCTTGGCCGGGTCCTTGAGCACCAGCATGGGCCACAGGAAGTCCTTCCAGCTGGCGATGGTCGCAAACACCGACACCACACCGAGGATCGGCTTGGACATCGGCAGGACGACCGACCAGAACAGCCGGAACGAGCTGGCCCCGTCGACCTTCGCCGCCTCGAACACCTCGCGCGGGAGGCTGTCGAAGAACCGGGTCACGAGCACGACGTTGAACGCGCTGGCGCCGGCCGGGAGCCAGACGGCGAAGAAGTTGTTGATGAGCGACGTGCCGACCAGCGGCGGGTTGAGGATCGTCAGGTACAGCGGCACCAGCAGCACCACGCTCGGCACGAACAGGGTGGCGATGACCAGGCCGTTGACGATCTTGCTCCAGGCCGGGCGCAGGACCGACAGGACGTAGCCGCCGGTGGTCGCGACGAGCAGCTGCACGAACCAGGAGCCGGCCGCGAGCCAGATGGTGTTGAGGAAGTACCGGCTGATCTGGACGTCGTTCCAGGCCTCGGAGATGTTCTCCCAGCGCACGCCGTTGGGGAAGATCGCCAGCGGGGTGCGGATGATGTCCTGCGTCGGGGTGATCGCATACTTCGCCAGCAGCAGGATCGGGCCGATGCCGACGACGAGGAGCAGTACCAGCAGGATCACGTGCAGGGTCTTCATGGCCCCGGCGATGCGGGGGTTGCGCCAGTCCTGGCTGGAGACGAAGCCGCGGCCGCCCTCGAACTGCGAGGCCTTGCGCCGCCGGGCCGGGCGGGCGGCCGGAGGTGGGAGGGCGGGAGCGGCGCCGCCGGGCGACCGCGCGGTGATGGTCTGCTGGGTGGTCACGACTTGCTCCAACCGGACGTGAGCTTGAAGTACACCAGGGACAGGATGGCCAGGAACGCGGCCAGCAGGACGGACAACGCGGTGGCGGCACCGTAGTTCCCGCCCAGGGACCGGCCGAACCCGTAGTCGTAGATCATCAGCAGGATCGTCAGCGTGGCGTTCGCGGGGCCGCCGCCGGTGAAGAGGTACGGCTCCAGGAAGACCTGGACGGTACCGATGATCTGCAGGATGAAGGTGATGAGCAGGACACCGCGCAGCTGCGGCATCGTCACGTGCCACACCTTGCGCCAGATGCCGGCCCCGTCGACCTCGGCCGCGTCGTAGAGCTCGTCCGGCACGCCGATGAGGGCGGCCAGGTAGATGATGACGGTCCCGCCGGCCGCGGCCCACGTCGCCTCGATCACCAGGGACGGCATCGCCAGGGAGGGGCTCGACAGCCAGGTGTAGGGACCGAGCCCGACCCAGCCCAGGATCGTGTTGAACACGCCGTCGGGGGATCCGTCGTAGAAGAACTTCCACAGCAGCACGGCGACGACCGGCGGTACGACCACCGGCAGGTAGGACAGCACGGAGTAGATGCCCTTGCGCCGCCGGACCGAGCTGATCAGCACCGCGGTCACCAACGGGATCGGGAAGCCGATCACCAGGGCCAGCAGCGCGAAGTAGAGCGTGTTGAGGATCGCCGTCGGCAGGTCGGGATCGGTGAGCACGTAGTGGAAGTTGTCCCAGCCGACCCACTTCGGCGTGCCGACGAGGTTGGTCTTCTGGAAGCTCATGACGACCGACCGCAGGATCGGCCACCACGAGAAGACCCCGAAGACGATCAGCAGCGGCAGCGCGAAGAGGACCGAGCTCAGCCCGCCGCGCTGCACCCAGGTCACCGGATTGCGCTTGCGGACCCGGCCGACCACCTCATTGCCCCGCGGGTGACGGTCAGAGACGACACTCACGACACATCTCCAGTCCTAGTGGCGTGGGCCGCCGGCGACCGGCGGCCCACGCGTGGAAGGTCGGTCAGGCCGCGTCGATGGCGCGCTGCGCCTTCGTGTTGGCGTCGGTGAGGAGCTGGTCGATGTTGGCGTCCTTGTTGGTCAGGACGGCCTGGACCACCGTGTCGAGCGACTTGTAGACGTCCTGGGTGGCGACCGCCGGCTCGTTGACGAGCTTGGCGTCGAAGACCTTGCTGGTGAAGGTGGTCATCTGCTCCAGCGGCACGTTGACGTAGGACTTGATCCAGCCCTGGTACTGCTCGTACTGCTGCTGCGAGAAGATCGGCAGCTCGGGGGTGCCGACCGGCTGCTTGCTGGCCACCTGGACCTGCGCCTGCTTGGCCGCAGCGTCAGCGTTGGTGTACTTGCGCAGGTAGTGCGCGTCGATCCACTTGATGGCGGCGGCCTTCTCGTTGTTGCTGGCCTTGCTGGAGACGGCGGCCATGGTGCCACCGCCGAGCACGCCGGCGTTGCTACCGGTCAGCGGGATCATCGTCAGGCCGTACGTCTTCGGGTCGATGTTGTTCGTCTGCACGAGGCTCGTGTAGACGTCCTGGCCCGAGGTGTACATGCCGACCTTGCCGGCCGCGAAGGCCTGGTTGATGCTCGACCAGTCGTAGTCGAAGTTCGCGCCCATGGAGTTGTCGCTCCAGCGCAGGTCCTTCAGGAACTGCAGCGCGTCCTTGGTGCCCTGGTTGGTGAGGGTGGCCTTCTTGCCGTCCTCCATGCGCCCGCCGCGGGCGTAGGTGTCGACGGTCAGCTGCCAGCCGCCGGTGCCGTCCTTGGACATCTGGGCGAAGCCGGCCACGCCGGTCTTGTCGGCGATCGCCTTGGCGTCGGTGCGGACCTCGTCCCACGTCGTCGGCGGCTTGTTCGGGTCGAGGCCGGCCTTGGTGAACAGGTCACGGTTGTAGTGCAGGCCGACCGCGTAGATGCTCTTGGCCGGGATGGCGTAGACCTTGCCGTCCTCGCCCTGGCCGTACTGCAGCAGGTTCTGGTTGAAGTTCTTCGCGTACGACAGCGAGTCCAGGTAGGCCTGCATGTTCGCGATCTGCTGGTTCGCGATCAGCGTCTTCGCGTCGGTGAAGGGGATCTCGAACACCGTCGGCAGCGTGCCACCGGCGAGGTCGGCCGCGAACGTCGTGGCCTTCCACTCGTAGTCGTGCGTCTTGACCGTGATGTTCGGGTTTTCCTTCTGGAAGTCGGTGACCTCCTGCGCCAGCGCCGTCTGCGCCTCCGGCTTCGCGCCCGGGAGCAGGCCCACGACGTTCAGCGTGACCTTGGTGTTCGGGTCGAGCGTGGTCGAGCCGGCGTCGCTGCTGCTCGGGTCGTCGCTCGAGCCGCACGCGACGAGCGTGCCGCTGAGCGCGAGCGCACCGACGAAGGCCAGTGCGGCCCTCGTCGTACGTGAGAACTTCATCGTCGCTCCTTGTTGGGGTGTAGGCGATTCGCGAACCACCGCGCACGAGGTCGCAGCACGACGTTCAGCTGCCGGGGCCTGTCCCCGTGCGATCTAGGCGCGTTACTGCTCGATTTCCGTCGCATCGCGCCAGGGTTTCGGCCTGACGTAGGCAAGAGATTAGGCTCACGTCCCACAAGAAGTCCATGGTCCGTTGCAAAATTTTAATGATCTTCGAGCAGCCGTTTGCACGGACGCGCTCCCACGCCCCTCCGACTTGCACGAAATCGCCCGAAAACCTGCACGCCGGCGGTCCGCGCCACTGGGAGCGCGCCCAGCAAACGAGTTTCCTGCGCAACGCAAAGAGCGCCCCGACTCCCGCAGGAGTCGAGGCGCGCTCGGTGCAGAACAGTTATGCGGCGGTGATGGCCCGGGCCACTTGCATGGCGCCGGTCGAGCCGCGCACGACGAGCTCGGGCTCGAACAGCATCTCCTCGGTCGGCACCAGCGTGCCGGCCACCTGGCTGACGAGCAGGGTGACGGCGGCCTGGCCGATCGCCTGGATGGGCTGGCGGACCGTGGTCAGCGGCGGGTCGGTGCAGTTCATGAACAGCGAGTCGTCGTAGCCGACCACCGACACGTCGTCGGGCACCTCCCGGCCGAGCCGGCGGGCGGCCCGGATCGCGCCCAGGGCCTGGACGTCGGAGGCGCAGATGATGCCGGTGACGCCGTGCTTGATGAGCCGGGTGGCGCCGGCGCGGCCGCCCTCCATCGAGAAGATGACCCGCTCGACGTCGCCCTCGTCGACCGTTGGCGAGTCGGCCGCCGCCTCCTGGAACGCGGCCAGCTTGCGGTTGGACGGCGCGTGGTCGGCCGGGCCGAGGATCAGCCCGATCCGCTTGTGCCCCAACGAGGTGAGGTGGTTGAACGCCTGGTCCACCGCGTGGCCGTCGTCGGTCGCGACCCGCGGGAAGCCGAGGTCGTCGATGGCGGCGTTGACCAGCACCGCGGGCAGGCCACGGTCGCGCAGGCGGTGATAGTGGTCGTGCTCGGCGGCCGCCTGGTGATAGAGGCCGCCGCAGAAGATGATGCCGGAGACATGCTGGTCGAGCAGCATGTCGACGTAGTCGGCCTCGGAGACGCCGTCGGCGGTCCGGGTGCACAGCACCGGGGTGAAGCCGCGCTTGGAGAGCGCGCCGGCGACCACTTCGGCGAAGGCCGGGAAGATCGGGTTTTGCAGTTCCGGCAGCACGAGGCCGACCAGGCGGGCCCGCTCGCCGCGCAGCTTGGTCGGCCGCTCGTAGCCGAGCACGTCGAGGGCGGTGAGGACCGCCGTGCGGGTCGCGTCGGAGATGCCTGGCTTGCCGTTGAGCACCCGACTCACGGTCGCCTCGCTCACGCCGGCGTACTTCGCCACCTCAGCGAGTCGTCGAGTCATGCCCGCAAGCGTAGTGCATGACTACGCAATTTTTTGCACGATGTCGCCCACGCAACCGTGCACCCCGGGCCTGACCTGGTTTGGTGCCCGAAAAATAGCGAATTTTCCGGGCACCACGCTAACCGACGAGGGCGATGGAGATCTTGCCGCCGCCATACCCTGAAACATCCACCTTGAGATCCAGCCGCCGGCCGAGGGCGAGCAGGTGGTTCACCGCGTCCGCCGGCGGGTTCTGGCCGGGCAGGAAGGTCTGGTGCAGCTTGACCCGCGGCGCGTCCTCTTTGTTGATCAGGCCCGCCAGGATGTTGCAGATCTCGCCGGCGTTCTCGCCGATCATCTTCGAGATCTCCTTGTCCTCGATGCAGGCCTCGGCGCCACCCGGCGGGATCAGGCCGATCGCGGCGCCCGCGTAGGCGGTGAGCTGGAAGTCCATCCCGATCACAGCCATGAGTTGCATGCGTTCGTCGGTGTAGAGGGCGAAGGTGGTGCGGGGGACGTCGGCGGCTTTGAGCGGGTCGGCCGGGTTCACGGTGACCGGCCGGCCCAGCAGGTCGTCAAACAGGTCCTTGACGGCCTTCGGAACGGGCAGAACATGCGACATAGGTCATATCATCCCAAAATCGGGTCGAGCGCGTCCTTGAAAGTGTCGGCTGTGAACGGCTTGGTGACGAGGAACAGCGCGCCCGCATCCTCGGCCGCCTGCCGCATCTCCGGCGTGCCCTCGGACGTGACGAACCCGAACGGGACCTGGTTGCCGTTGGCGCGCAGCATCCGCAGCACCTCGACCCCGGTCATGTGCGGCATGTTCCAGTCGGACAGGACCAGGTCCGGCTTCTCGGCAACGGTCTTGTCGAAGGCCTCCTGCCCGTCACTGGCCTCGACGAGGTCGTGTCCTTCGAAGCCGGCCTGGCGCAGGGTGCGGGTCACGATCTGCCGCATCACCCGGCTGTCGTCGGCGATCAGAATTTTCATGCGGGTGCTCCAGCGAGGTCGGCGGTGCTTTCGAGAACGGTGACGGTGACCGACTCGGCCATCCAGGTGCCTCCGAGGTGGCAGACCTCGGTGACCGAGGGGTAGCGGCCGTTGGCCCCGTCGACGTGCACGTGCGGCAGCGACAGGGCACACGGCTCGGGCAGCAGGCTCTTCACGTTGCCGCCGATGATGTTCGCGAGCTCGCCCAGGGCGTCGGCGACGTCCTCCTCGGCGACCTCCTCGAACTCGATGCCCAGCAGCGCCGCCGCGACGTGCTTGGCGGCCGCCTCCGAGCAGCTGACCAGCACGTGTCCGCGCCACGCACCGGTGACCGAGACCGACGCGGTCACGTCGGCGACGGGCTTCTCGTGCGGAAGGGCCACCAGTGGGCTCGCGCCGTCGAGGTCGAGGTAGGAGGACCAGACCTGCTCGGCGATGACCTTCAGGTCGTCTTCAGTCGGGTTCGTCATGCTGCGACTCCGTTCGGGACGAGGCCGAGCAGGGCCAGCTTGTCGATGATGGCGTCCGGGGTGAAGGGCTTGATCACGTATTCGTGCGCCCCCGAGGCCAGGGCCCGGACGATCTGACTCTGCTCACTCTCGGTAGTGACCATCATGAGCGTCATCCCACGCAGCCGCGGCTCCGCGCGGACCGCCGTGACGAATTCCAGCCCGTTCATCTCGGGCATGTTCCAGTCGACGAGCGCCAGACCCGGAATCTCGCCGTCACCGTCGAGAACGTTGGTCTTGAGGTAGTCCATCGCCTCTTGACCGTTGCCCGCCTCGACCACGTCGAAGCCCAGCTGGGCCACGATCCGCTTGAGAATCAGGCGCATCGCGCGCGAATCGTCGATCACCATGGTGAGCATCTGGATTCACCCCTTTCCTACAGCGCTCACGGGGGTGGCGGCCTTGCCGGCCGCCCGGAGCTTGTATGCGGACGTGCGGCCGGCGACCACCCGTTCAAACCTGTCATCGATGCCGATCGTGGTCTCGGCGGAGCCGAGGAACAGCCACCCGTCCGGGCGCAGCGTCCCGGCGACCCGCTGCAGGACGGTCCGCTTCGTCTGAACATCGAAATAGATCAGCACGTTGCGGATGAACACGATGTCGAACGGGCCCATCGGCGGGAACGGCGCCGCCAGGTTGAGCCGGCGAAACGTCACGTGCTTGCGCAGCGTCGCCGTGACCTTCCAGTGCGCACCCTGCCGCTCGAAGTGCTTCACCAGCAGCGGTGCCGGCAGGCCGCGGTTGACCTCCAGCTGGGTGTACTGCCCGGCCTCGGCCCGGGTCAGCATCTCGGTGGAGATGTCGGTGCCGAGGATGTCGAAGCTCCAGCCGGCCGGCAGGTTGTCCTGCAGGACCATCGACAGCGTGTAGGGCTCCTGCCCGCTCGAGCTCGCCGCCGACCAGACCTTGATCGTGCGGGTGCTCGCCCGCCGTTGCAGGAGATCCGGCAGTACCGTGTCGACGAGTTGTTTGAACGGCTCTCCATCGCGGAAGAACGAGGTCTCGTTGGTGGTGAGCGCGTCGACGATCTTGGCGTGGATCTCGGAGTCCGGCTTCATCTGGGCCCGGTTGACGAACTCGGACACCGTCGGCAGGCCAGATTGCCGGGCCAAGGGCAGCAGGCGCGCCTCGACCAGGTACTCCTTGCCGGCCTCCAGCACGATCGCCGCGTCACGGCGAACGAGGCCGCTGATGAAGGCGAACTCCTGGGCAGTCAAGGTCATCGGGTCACCTCCATGGACTTCGCGCCGCGGCCGCCTGCGGTACGGCTGATGAGATGGTTCGCGATCTCGCCGAGCGGCAGCACGGCGTGCGCGAGGCCCGCGTGCGTGACCGCGCCCGGCATTCCCCAGACAACCGACGTCGCCTCGTCCTGCGCCACGATCTCGGCCCCCGCCGAGCGCAACTGCTCGGCGCCGCGTTTGCCGTCCTGGCCCATGCCGGTCAGGATGATCGCCAGTGTCGCGCCGCCGTACGTGCGCGCCACCGAACGGAAGAGCACGTCCACAGCCGGGCGGCAGAAGTTCTCCGGCGGCCCGGTGTTGAGCTTGGTCACCACCTCGGTTCCCCGCCGGTGTACCTCCAGATGGAAGTCGCCCGGCGCGATGTACACGGTCCCGGGGCGCACCACCATCTCGCCTGCGGCCTCGACGACGGTAAGTGCCGCGGTCCGGTCGAGCCGGTCGGCGAACATCTTGGTGAACACGGGCGGCATGTGCTGCACCACCACCACGGGCACCGGCAGGCTCGCCGGCAACGCCCGGACCACGGCGGTGAGCGCGTCCGGCCCGCCCGTCGAGCAGCCGACCGCCACGATCTCGATGCCACCGGTGCGGGGCGCGGCCCGGATCGGCGCCGCGGCCGGTGCGCCCGGCGGCACGTTCGGCGGCCGCACGACACCCGGCAGCGGGGTGCCCCCGGGCGGCCGGGTGAGGGAGGGCGCGGGCATGTTGCCGGCTCCGGTCAGCGGGCGCCCCGGCGCGAGCCCGGGCCGCGCCGGCGGGGCGAGCGCACTGCGCCGGCCGCCGCACAGGGCGTGGATGCGCGGGATGATCTGCTCGCGGACGCTGCGGATGCTCTCGGCGACGGAGCCGACGTTGGCCGGCTTGGTCACGTAGTCGCTGGCGCCCGCGGAGAGCGCGTCGAGCGTGGCCGTCGCCCCGGCCGCGGTCAGCGTGCTGAACATGATGACCGGCAGGCGGGCGTACTGCTGGCGGATCGCCCGCATGGTCTGCAGGCCGTCCATGATCGGCATCTCGATGTCGAGGGTGACCAGGTCGGGCCGCAGCTGCTCGATCTTGGCGAGGGCGACCTTGCCGTTGGGGGCCGTCCCGACCACCCGGATCTCCGGGTCGTCGCCGAGCGCGTCGGTGATGAGACGCCGCACGACGACCGAGTCGTCCACGACCAGAACCGAGATCACGCGCCTTGCCTCCAGCACCGGGGGGCCCACGGCAGAGGTGTCGGGCCCGTCACGTTCCAGCGGGCTAATCGGCGTCAGATCGGGCGGGGATAAGGAAATTCCCAAAAGAACCGCCGCTGCCCGGAGCATTCCGGACAGCGGCGGTGAATGCGCGCGTTCGCGCCCGCGAGGGGTCACCCCGGCATTTCAGCCGGCCAGCGGACCCAGCGCGGTGAAGTACGGGTCCAGCAGGCGCCGGGCGGTGGCCGAGTCGAGCAGATCGCGCACCATGAGCGCCTGGACGGCTCCGCTGAGCAGGTTCCACACGCCACCGGCCCGGTCGGGCACCGGGACGCCGGAGCGGTCCAGCGCCTGCACGAGCAGCAGTTGGGCGACGGCGCCGGCGCGGACGCGGCCGGAGAGGAAGACGGCCCACGAGGCCGAGTGCACGGCCGGGGCCCAGTCGGACAGGCCGGGGCGGGCCGTGTCGGTCACCTTGTTGAGGGCCTGCATCTCGGCCCCGGACAGCGAACCGACCCGGGTGAGTAGCTTGTGCACGTCCTCGGCCTGCGGGCCCAGGTCGTGCTCGCGCTCGGGCAGGGCCCGCACGGCGGAGGTCCACGGCGCCGACAGCCGGCGGCGGGAGTCGTCGGAGAGCAGCTCGCGCAGGTAGGCGGCGGCCGCGGCGTCGGAGAGCACGCCGGTGGCCTTGCTGGCGACCGGGCTCTGCCGCTGGCGCGGGGTGCGGGCCTGCGGGGTCGGCATGGTGGCCGGCTGCGCCGGCCGCTTGCCCCAGGTCCAGTCGAGCACGTCGTAGCGCAGGCAGTGCAGCAGCCCGTCGAGGGTGCCCAGGGGTGCCCGCTCGATGACGGTCAGCGTCCCGGCGTCGGCGGCGGTGGCCCGCCGCTCCTGAGCCGCGGCGTCGACGTCACGCCAGAGGTCCACACGGTCCCAGTCGTCGTCGCCACGGGCCGCGGCGATGGCCGGAAGATCACCCTGCGTAAGGGCGAGACTGCGGAGCAGTACATCGGCCGCTGCCGATCCACCCTGCAGACGAGAGAGGTCGAAGCCGAGAACGGGGGCGCTAACCAGGCTGTACATGGCAACTAGTCTGCAACGCAGCTGCACCCCGGTCTGTCCGCCAAATGGGCCGGGGACGACGCCAGCCTAGTGACTGAGCGTCATCCCCGGGGTGTCCACCGAACTCGGCATCAGATCTTGAACCGGGCCACGAGCGAGCGCATCTCGCTCGACATACGGGACAGATCGGATGCGGCCCGCTGCGCTTCGGCTACGTTGCGTGACGTATTCTGGGTCGCCGAGGCCACCGTCGAGACGTTCGTCGCGATCTCGGCCGAGCCCGTCGCCGCCTCGCTGACGCTGCGGTTCATCTCGTTCGTGGTCGCCGTCTGCTCCTCCACCGCGGAGGCGATGGTGAGCTGGTAGTCGTTGATCCGGGAGATGATCTGGCCGATCTCGCCGATCGCCGCGACCGCGCCGGTGGTGTCGGCCTGGATCGCCTCGACCCGCCGGGAGATGTCCTCGGTGGCCCGCGCGGTCTCCTGCGCGAGCTCCTTGACCTCGTTGGCGACGACCGCGAAGCCCTTGCCGGCCTCGCCCGCCCGGGCCGCCTCGATTGTCGCGTTGAGCGCGAGCAGGTTGGTCTGCTCGGCGATCGACGTGATCACCTTGACCACGTTGCCGATCTCGGTCGAGGACTCGCCCAGCCGGCTCACGGCCTTATTGGTCGACTCGGCCGCCATGACCGCCTGGGACGCGACCTTCGCCGCCTCACTGGCGTTCTGCGCGATCTCGCGGATCGACAGGCCCATCTCGTCGGCGCCGGCGGCCACGGTCTGCACGTTGCGCGAGACCTCCTCGGCCGCGAGGGCGACCACGCCGGCCTGGTCGGTCACCTCGCCGGTGCCGGAGGCGATCTGCGCGCTGACCCCGGAGAGCTCGCTGGCCGAGGAGGCCAGCGAGGTGGCCGTCTGGTCCATCGTCTGGACCGTGCCGCGCATGCTGTCGGTGGCCCGGTTCAGCGCCGTGGCCATCTCACCGACCTCGTCGCTGGAGCGCACCTCGACCTTCGCCGACAGGTCACCGTCGGCGACCGCGCCGAGCACCTGCGAGACCCGCCGCAGCGGCCCGACCACGAGCGCGGTGACCCAGAGCCCGATGCCGAATGCGGCCACCAGCCCGAGTGCGGCCACGACGCCCATCAGCATGCTGTCGCTGTTGTAGTCGTCCTCGGCGCTGGCCCGCCACGCCTCGGCTTCGGCCACGTCGGCGTCCTGCAGCCGGCCGATCGCCTCCTTGGCCTTGGTCAGCTGCGGCTGGCCCTGCGCGGCCATGATGGTGACGTAGTCGGCCACGCTCCCGGCCGCGATGGCCTGGGCGGCGACGCCGTCGCGCACCTTGCGGTAGGCGTCCAGCGCGGTGGCGATCGTGTCCAGGTCGGCGCTGCGGCTGGCCGGCGCGCCCTGGCGATACCGCGCGATCGCGTCGGCCAGCGCCGCGTCGGCGCTCTTCTGCTGGTCGGGACTCAGTGCCCCGAGAATGTCGGCGACCGCCTGGCGCATCTCGGACAGAGCCACGAACTGCTTGTTCTTGGCCGTGAACTGCCGCATGGTGCTGTTCGAGTCACTCAGCGAGTTGAGGCCGAAGACCGTGATGGCGACCGTGATGATACCGCCGACGGCGATCGCGGTGAGGACCTTCGCCCGCACGCTGCGATTCGTGAACCAGCTCATGAAGATGGCCTATTCCTCGCGGTTGGTGCCGGGCGGGTTGGTGTTGACGGCCTTCTGGGTGTCCAGGGCCAGCAGCAGCCGGCCGTCGAGCTTGAACGCGCCGGTGATGAGCTGGCGGGCGCGGCCCTGCAGCGTGTCCGGCGGCGGCTCGAACGTGTCCTCCTGCAGCGTCACGACCTCGCCGATCCGGTCGACGAGCAGCGACACCGACTCCTCGTCGGTCCGGACGATGACGTTCATCGCCGGCTCGGCGGTCTTCGTGCGCGGCGGCAGGCCGAGCTGGACCCGCAGGTCCACCGCGGCGATGACCTGGCCCCGCAGGTTGAACAGGCCGCCGACGGACTCCGGCGCGAGCGGGACGGACGTGTACTGGTCGAAGGAGAGGACCTCCTGGACCTTGGCGACGTCGAGGCCGAAGAGCTGGTCGGCGACCTCGAAGGTGGCGTACTGACGGCTGGCCATGGTCAGGCTCCGGCGGTCTGGTAGGAGGTGTAGTCGGCCTCGGTCCCGGCCTGGTACTGCTCATACGGGTCCATCGAGGTGTGGAAGAGCGGGTCGGCGGCGAGGATGGCCCGCCGCACGTCCAGCAGTTCGGTGACGCGCTGCTGGATGACGGCCGAGCCGAGCAGGCCGTCGTCGCCGAAGTCGCGCTTGGAGTCGTCGAGACCCTCCTCGACGATGTCGATGATCTTCTCCACGGCCAGGGCGACCGAGCGGCCGTTCTCCGTGTAGACGACCACCGGTACCGTCGGCCCGGGCTCCGTCTCGTAGGCGCCGAGCAGGTGCGACAGGCGCAGCACGGGCAGGATCTGGTCGCGGTACTGCACGACCTCCCGGCTGCCGGTCCGCTCGATGCGCTCGACCGGGAACTCCTCGAGCCGGGTGACCATGTCCAGCGGGATCGCCACCCGCCGGTCGCCGACGCCGGCGATGAGCAGCCGGTCGGCGTTGCCGCGGCCGCGGCGCTGCGACGCCTCGGCGTTCTCCCGCTCGCCGCTGGCGGCCAGGTGGGCCCGGCGGGCCAGTGAGGCGACGTCGAGGATCAGCGCGACCCGGCCGTCGCCGAGCAGGGTGGCCCCGGCGTAGGCCCCGATGTCCTTGAACCGGGAGGTCAGCGGCTTCACCACGACCTCCTCGGTGTTGAGCACGCGGTCGACGACGAGGCCGAAGCGCTTGCCCTCGGCCTGCAGCACGGCGACGTAGACGTCGGTGTCGTGCTCGCCGTCGCGCGGAATGCCGAGCGTGTCGTCGAGGTACACCAGCGGCAGCAGTTTGCCGCGCAGGCGGTACACCGGGGCGCCCATCGCGTGTTCGACGACGCGACCGGACTGGCCGTCGAGGTAGACCAGCTCGTGGACGGCGACCTGCGGGATGACGTACCGCTCCCGCCCGCACTCGATCGTCAGGGCCTGGATGATGGCCAGCGTCAGCGGGATCGTGAGCCGCCAGGTGGTGCCCTGGCCGACCACCGAGTCGACGTCGACGGTCCCGCCGATGCGCTCGATGTTCGTCTTCACCACGTCCATGCCGACGCCGCGGCCGGAGACGTTCGTGACCGCCTTGGCGGTGGAGAAGCCGGGCTTGAACACCAGCGCCAGGATCTCGCGCTTGTCCATCGCGGCCAGCTGGTCGCGGGAGACGATGCCCTTCTCGACGCCGATCCTGGCGATCTTGTCCGGGTCGATGCCCGAGCCGTCGTCGCGGACCTCGACGATGACGTGGCCGCCCTCGTGATAGGCGCGCAGCGTCAGCGTCCCCTCAGCCGGCTTGCCGGCCGCCACGCGGTCCGCGGGGGCCTCGATGCCGTGGTCGACGGCGTTGCGCACGAGGTGGGTCAGCGGGTCCTTGACCGCCTCCAGCAGCGAGCGGTCGAGCTCGGTCTCCTTGCCCTCCTGGGCCAGCTTGATCTGCTTGCCGAAGGTCGAGGAGAGGTCGCGTACAACCCGGGGCAGCTTCGACCAGATGTGGTCGATCGCCTGCATGCGGGTCTTCATCACCGATTCCTGCAGCTCGGAGGTGATGAGGTTGAGCCGCTGGCCGGTGCGGGTCATGCCCGGGTCGGAGACGGTGCCGATCGCCCGCACCAGCTGGTTGCGGGTCAGCACCAGCTCGCCGACGAGATTCATGAGCTTGTCGAGCAGGTCGACGTCGACGCGGATGGACTGGTCGGCGACGCTGCGGCGGGACGCGCCCTCCTCGCCCGGCTCGGGGGCGGTCGGCTTGCCGGTGGCCGGCGCGGCCGGCGCGGCGGGGGCAGCGGCGGCCGGGGCGGTGGTGGCCGCGGGCGGCGCGGCCGGTGGCGGCGCCGCGGCCGGGGCCGGGGCCGCCGCGGCGGGTGGCTCCACGACCACGACGACCTCGGCCGGCGGCTCGACCACGACGACCGTCGGCTCGGGCGCGGGCTCCGGGGTGGCCGGCGCCGCCGGGGCCGCCGCGGCCGCGGGGGCCGGGGCGGGGGCGGGGGCCGGGGCCGCCGGAGCCGGGGCCTTGGCGGCGTCGTCGGTGATGCAGGCGTTGACCGCCGCGACCACCTCGGAGTCGTCGCCGGGCAGCTCCTGGCCGTTCTCCTCGATCTCGGAGAGCAGACCGCGGACCGTGTCGACCATGCGCAGCAGCGCGTCGGTCGTGGCCGGCGTCATGTCCTGGGCACCGTCGCGCAGCCGCGACAGCAGCGACTCACCGACGTGGGTCACCTTCTCCAGCCGGTTGAACGCCAGGAAGCCCGACGTGCCCTTGATCGTGTGGATCGTCCGGAAGATCGACGAGAGCAGGTCGCGCGAGCCCGGTTGGGCTTCGAGCGCGACCAGGTCTCGGTCCAGCTGATCGAGGTTCTCGTGGGACTCCACGAGAAACTCCTGGACAATGTCACCCAACTCGCTCACGGCCAGGCGCTCCTTTCGACCCCGCTGCGGGGGACACGACACGCATTGGGACGAACCCCGCGGTCCGCGCCCACTGGGACAATCGGCACCCTGCGTAGCCGGTAAAGGAAATGTGTCACCGCTCCGCTACGGAGGGTATAAACCGCGATTACGCGAGTTCGGTCGGGCGCGGGCCGGTGCGTGGATCGCGGCGCACCAGGGTGGCCTGGCGGACCAGGCGGCGGGCGGTGCTGAGCCGCGGCTCGCCCGTCATAAGCGTCAGCCGGGGGCCGGCGCCGGGCGGCGGCGGTTCGAGCAACGCACCGTCCTCGGGGCGCACGACGGTCGCCTCGATCACGCGGTAGACGAACCAGGTGTCCTGGGTCTCGAGCACCACCGGGTCGCCGATGCCGAGCCGGTCGAGCCGCCAGAAGAGGCCCGGCCGCCGCTCGGCCGCGATGCCGGTGTTGCCGGCCGCCCCGATCGGCGCGGTGCCCGGGATGCGGGCCGGGCTCACGCCGCGATCCTCGGGGACCGGGCCGTCGAGCACGACGAAGTCCTCGCCGATGGTCGGCAGATGCAGGCGGGCGACCGGGCCGGTGGCGACCGCCCGGACCGCCCCGGCCGCCCACCGCGCGTCGAGCTGCTGGGAGAGCCGGTGCTGGGCGGACTGGATCTCGCGGGTGCGCCCCAGCCAGTGCCACACAGCCGTGCCGCTCGCCGCTGATAGGACGAGCACCAGCAGTACCGCCGAAAGCAGGAACCGACGGAACCTCATAAATCGACTATATGGCCATTATTCGGCCAGCACTGGCACCTCCGCCGACCGGCGCAGGACCAGCAGCGCCCCGGCCGGGCGGTGCAGCAGCAGCATCGCGCCGGCCGTGCAGGCCAGCACACCGATCGCCCCGGCCACCACGAGCGTCTCGCGCGGCCCGATGGCCTCGCACAGCGCGCCCAGCACCGGCGCACCGACCATCCCGCCCAGCGCGCTGACCACTGCCGCCGCCGCCAGCACGCGGCCGCGCATGTCCTCGCGGGTGTCCAGCCGCACGCGGGTCGACACCGTGGTGTCCACGATCACCGCGGCCGCCGCGATCGGCACCAGCGCGGCCGCGAACGACCACAGCCCGGGCGCGACGCCGGCCACCATCTGCAGGACGCCGGCGGCCACGCCGGCCCCGATGAGCAGCTGGTGGCGCAGCTCGCGGAAGCGGCCGACGAGCAGCGCGCCGAGCACGGTACCGCCCGCGAAGACGGTCGACAGGATGCCGTATCCGGCCGGACCGCCCGACAGCGGACCGTAGCTCATGGCCGCCATAGTTACCTGGTAGCTGCGGCCGATGCTGCCGAGCACGAAGGCCACGCCCAGCACGACCAGGACGGCCGGCTGGGTCGCGAAGTAGCGGGTGCGGCTCCGGCAGCGCTGATCCGCCTTGCACCCCGTCGCGCACCCGGGCTGCACCGCTCGTCCCGGTGAATAGGTGTTGTGCGAATCTGGCTCTGGTTCCTGATCGGCGGCGCGGCGCTGGCCGCTGTCGCGGCACTTACCGCGCCCGGCGGCAGCGGCCCGCTGAACCTGGTGCTGCTCGCGGTCTTCGTCGCCGTGGCCGCCGGTGCGATCGCCCGGCGGCGGCCCCAGCCGCGGGCCGCGTGGTGGCTGCTGTTCGCCGGCGTGGCCGCGTCGGCCACCAGCACCTACCTGCTGGCGTTGATGCCGGACGGGCCGGAGGAGCTCGGGGCCGGCTACTTCCTCTGCTACCCGCTCACCGCGGCCGGCCTGTGGCTCGTCGCCAAGCGGCTGCGGCCGTGGTCCTCGACGCGGATCCTCGACGCCGGCATCGTGCTGATCGGGATCGCCCAGCTCAACTGGATCTTCGTGCTCTACCCGCTGCTGCACCGCAGTGGCCTCAAGCCCCTCGACGCGTGGGGCGTGAGCCTGATCGCCGTGAGCGACCTGGTCACGATCGCGCTGCTGCTGCGGTTCGCGTTCGCGGCCCGCCGCAGCCCGGCCGCGCTGCTGGTGCTGGCCGCGGTGGGCGTGATGGTGAGCTCCGACGCCTTTTACGTCATCAAATACGTGGCCGGTCACGGCACCGCGTCGATCAGCTCGTTCTCGGCGGTGGGCTGGCTGGTCTGGGCGCTGCTGCTGGCGACGGCCGCGCTGCACCCCGACGCCGGGACCGCCCTGCTGCGCCCGCGCGCGGCCGGAGCCGATCACGGTACCCCCATCGCCGGCTTCATCGCCCTGTCGCTGCTCGGCCCCGGGCTGCTGATGGCCGACCTGATGCTGCGCCCGGGCGCCGACCCGTGGCGGCACGCGCTGGTGCCCGCGATCCTCACCGGCGCGCTGATGGTCTCGATGGTGCTGCGCCTCGGCCGGGCCCTGCGCGAGCGCACGAAGCTGCAGCAGGAGCTCGCCTTCCGGGCCCAGCACGACGTGCTCACCGGCCTGGCCAACCGCGAGCTGTTCCGCAGCAGCCTGCAGGACGAGCTCGACGCGCACCGCGAGATCGGGCTGCTCATCATCGACCTCGACGGCTTCAAGGACGTCAACGACACCCTCGGCCACCCGGCCGGCGACGAGCTGCTGCTGACCGCGTCCGCGCGGCTGCGGGCCACGGCCACGGCGGCCTCGCTGCTGGCCCGGCTCGGCGGCGACGAGTTCGCCGTCATCTGCCCGCCCGGCGACCTCGACGACATCGCGGCCGCGCTGGTACGGGAGCTGGCGCTGCCGTATCGGGTGGCCGGCCGGGAGCAGCGGATCAGCGCCAGCATCGGCGTGTACTCCGGGCACCCGGTCACCACCGGCGACGCCCTGCAGAGCGCGGACATCGCCCTGTACGCCGCGAAGGAGGCCGGGCGCAACCGGGCCGTGCGCTACCACCCGGCCCTGCGCGAGGCCCACGTGGCCCACACCGTCCTGGCCGACCAGCTCCGGGCCGCGGTCGAGGCCGGCGCCTACTTCGGATTCTCCATGCACTACCAGCCGGTGGTCGACGTGCAGACCGGGCGGGTCACGGCGGTCGAGGCCCTGCTGCGCTTCACCACGCCGGACGGCACCCCCGTCTCGCCCGCCGTCTTCGTCCCCGTCGCCGAGGAGATCGGCCTCATCGGCAAGCTCGGCGCCTGGGTGCTGGAGCAGGCCTGCACCGACGCCAAGGTCTGGCACGACGAGCACGGCATCTCGGTGACCGTGAACGTCTCCGGCCGCCAGCTGCGCAACCCGAAGTTCGCCGACGAGGTCCTGGCCGTGCTCAAGCGCACCGGCCTGCCGGGGGCCGCGCTGGTCCTCGAGATCACCGAGACGGTCCTGGTCACGGCGTCGCTGGAGGAGACGGCCGAGGTGAGCCGGCGGCTGGCCCGGCTGCGCGCGTTCGGCATCCGGATCGCCATCGACGACTTCGGCACCGGCTACTCGTCGCTGGCCTACCTGCGCACGCTGCCGCTGGACGTGCTGAAGATCGACCGCGCCTTCGTGCACCGCATCGAGGAGCGGCAGGACAAAGCGCTGTTCCGCGCGGTGGTGGAGCTGGCCCGCAGCATGTACCTCACCCCGGTCGCCGAGGGCGTCGAGACCCCCGGGCAGGCCGAGGTCCTGCGCGAGCTGGACTGCGCCCTGGCCCAGGGCTTCCTGCACGCCCGCCCGATGCCGGCCCCCGCGCTGGCCACCTTCCTGGTGGAGAAGGCCGCCGTCGCCGCTTAGGTGCGGCCGTCGCGCTCCTGGGCCTGCTGCAAGGTCTTGGAGTGCGGCACCCAGTCGGCCAGCCGCACCGGGTAGCGCAGCTCCTGCAGCCGCTGGACCACCTCGGGGTCGTCGTCGACGACGATCTCGATCGCGGACTCGCGGGCCATCCGGCGCAGCTGCTGGGCCTTGAAGTCGCGGGCCGGCCGGCGTTCGTGGGCCGGGCGCATGAACAGCAGCTCGGCCGGCAGGTCGGCCGCGCGCAGCCACTCGGCGGTCACGTCGCGCAGATACTCGGGCCGGCCGGTGAGCCAGACGAGCACGTGCGACTCGGCGTAGGCGCGGGCCAGCTCGACCCCTTCGGCCAGCACCGGGTCGCGGTCGGCGGCGGCGAAGAACCGGTACCAGTCCTTCGGCCGCCGGTCCAGGTACTTCAGCCGGTGCCGCACGTCCGCGACGACGCCGTCGATGTCAAAAACCGCGAGCGAGTCCTCCACGCGACCAAGTCTGCCGCACCCGTCCGGCAACGATCGCCGACCCGGCCCCGCACCCCGCCTTGCCGAACCTGGAACGGCACAGCTGTCCCGTCCTGCGAAAGAGAGATTCGGTCTCATGCGAGCGTTCCTCCGAACGACCCTGATCGCGGCCGCGGCCACCGCCGGTCTGATCGGCGCCGGCACGCCCGCGCTCGCCGCGCCCGAGGGCTCGATCCTCGGCGCCAACGAGGCCGGCACGATCCGCGACCGCTACATCGTGGTCTTCAAGGACTCCGTCGACGCTTCGCGCACCGCGGCCGACGCCACCGCACTCGCCGACAAGTTCGGCGGCAAGGTCGGCCGCTCGTTCAGCCGGACGCTGAAGGGCTTCTCGGCCGAGCTGACCGAGAAGGCCGCGAAGCGCCTGGCGGCCAACCCGCTCGTCGACTACGTGCAGCAGGACAAGACCGTGCGGCTGGCGGCGACCGAGCCCAACGCCCCGTGGGGCCTGGACCGCATCGACCAGCCGAGCCTGCCGCTGAACGGCAGCTACGACTACACGACGACGGCGACGAACGTGACCGCGTACATCCTCGACACGGGCGTCCGCCTGACCCACTCGGACTTCGGCGGCCGCGCCCGCTCCGGCTACGACTTCATCGACAACGACACCAACGCCAGCGACTGCCAGGGCCACGGCACGCACGTGGCCGGCACGGTCGGCGGCAGCACCTACGGCGTGGCCAAGGGCGTCAACCTGGTCGCCGTGCGGGTGCTCGGCTGCGACGGCTCCGGCAGCTACTCCGGCATCATCGCCGGCATCGACTGGATCACCGCCAACGCGCAGAAGCCGGCCGTGGTGAACATGAGCCTCGGCGGTGCCGCGGACGGCTCCGTCGACCAGGCCGTGCGCAACTCGATCGCGGCCGGCATCACCTACGCGGTCGCCGCCGGCAACTCGAACATCGACGCCTGCACCGTGTCCCCGGCCCGCACCGCCGAGGCCATCACCGTCGGCGCCACCGACCAGTCCGACACCCGCGCCTCGTTCTCCAACTGGGGCTCCTGCCTCGACCTCTTCGCCCCCGGCGTGAGCATCACCAGCAGCAGCAACGCCGGCGACACGGCGACCACGGTGATGAGCGGCACCTCGATGGCCACCCCGCACGTGACGGGCGCGGCGGCCCTGTACCTCTCGGCCCACCCGGCGGCGACTCCGGGGCAGGTCCGCGACGCGCTGGTGGCCGGCTCGGTCACCGGAGTCGTCGCCAACACCGGCTCGGGCTCCCCGAACCGCCTCCTCGACACCGCCGCCACGCCGGTCAACCAGACGCCGGAGAGCGCGCCGGTCACGCCGGCCCCGGTGGTCACGCCGGCCCCCGCCCCGGTCACCGCGCCGGCCCAGCCGTGCAACGTGGCCTCGAACGGCAATGACGTGATCCTGCGCGACCGCGGCACCGCCGTCTCGGCCGTGGCCATCGCCGGCTGCGGCGGCAAGGCGTCGAAGACCGCGAAGCTCGAGCTGCACGTGGTGTACCCGAAGCGCGGCGACCTGACCGTGGAGCTGATCGCCCCGAACGGTCAGGTGAAGAAGCTCAAGAGCGCCAACAAGCGCGACAAGGCCGCGAACCTGAACGTGCTGTACACGGTGAACCTCAGCAAGTACAACCGCAATGGTGTCTGGAAGGTCCGGGTCCGCGACACCGCCAAGGGCGGCGCGGGCACCCTCGACAGCTGGACCTTGACCGTTTGATATTCGGTTTATCGCGACGTGCCCCGGGGCTTAGCCTCGGGGCACGATGCATAAACGGACCGATCCCCGTCTCGTCCGGCTCGACGAGTCCTGGACGACGCTGCCCAACCCCTACGACATCCCGGTCGAGATCTGCGCCGGGCCGGACGTCCCGATCGAGCCGGCCGCCGTCGACGAGCTCCTGACGGTCCTGCAGACCCAGCGCACCCTGGAGTCCCTGTCCCCGGACGCGCGCATCGAGCGCGTGGTCTGCACTCCCGATTTCCACAAGGGTGCGGGCATTCCGATCGGCACCGTTTTGCAAACCCGTTCCGCATTGGTACCGCAAGCAGTCGGCAACGACATCAACTGCGGCATGCGCGTGGAGGCGACCACCCTCACGGTGGACCAGGTCCGCCCCCGCCTCGACGACCTCGAGCGCCGCCTGCGCCACCTGTTCTTCGAGGGCGGCCGGCGCATCGGTCTCACCCCGGCCCAGCGCGAAGGCCTGCTCCGCTTCGGCCTGCCCGGGCTGGAGGACGGCGCCGACCGGCTGCACGTCAACGGCCTCCCGGCGGACAGCGCCGACGAGTTCCGCGACTGGGTCACCAGCGGCGGCGGCACCAGCTACGACTCGCTGATCGGCAGCGTCGGCGGGGGCAACCACTTCGCGGAGCTGCAGTATGTGGCCGCGGTCCACGACGGCCCGACCGCCTACGCGTGGGGCCTCACCCCGGGCCGGGTGGTCACGATGGTGCACACCGGCTCCCTCGCCCTCGGTCACCAGGCCGGCGCGACCGGCCGCGACCTGGCCCGCAAGCTGTGGCCGGCCGGCGTCCCGCAGCCCGCCAACGGCATCCTGCCGATCCCGCTGGACCGGCCGTGGCAGCGATACCGCACCAGCTTCGCCAACGCCGCCAACTTCGCCCTCGGCAATCGATACTTCCTGAGCCAGATGATGCGCACCGGCCTGACCGACGCCGTGGGCGAGCTGGACGCCCGCCTGGTCTACGACGCACCGCACAACCTCCTGTGGCCGACGGGCGACACGGTCCTGCACCGCAAGGGCGCGACACCGGCCGGCCTGTCGGCCGACGGCTGGGGCGAGCCGGTCATCGTGCCGGGCTCGATGGGCGCCCCCAGCTACCTGCTCCGCGGCCTCGGCAACGAACGCGCGCTGACCAGCGCCTGCCACGGGGCCGGCCGCAGCATCCCCCGCGGCACCGCGTCGAAGGGCGGCGACGAGGAGCTCGACGCGTTCCTGCGCGAGTTCCGCGTGGTCACCCCGCTCAACCACCGCGACCCGGCGATCGCGACCCGCCGCGACATCATCTCCGCGTGGCGGCGCGACCTGAAGCAGGAGGCGCCGTGGGCCTACAAGGAGGTCCGCCCGGTGGTGGACAGCCTGCGCACGGCCGGCGTGGCCGAACCGGTCGCCGAGCTGCGCCCCCTCCTCACCGTCAAGGGCTGACCCGCTGCTCGACGGTCTCCACCAGGCGCTCGGCGACGGTCGTCAGCGGAAGGCCGAGGCGGGCGGCCGTGCCGCGAAGGACGTCCAGAGCGGCCTCCGCGGAGCAGCCGCGCTGGACCATCATGATGCCGACCGCGCGGTTCACCGTCTCGCCGTCGGTCAGGGCCTCGGTCAGAGCCGACGTCAGCTCCTCGTGCACGCTGGCGCGGCGGCCGCGGTCGAGGACGGCGGACAACAGGAGGCCGGCGTGCTCGGCCACCAGCATCGTGGTGAGCCCCACGTCGGTGGTGAACCGCCCGGACTCGGCGGCGTACACCGTCAGCGCCCCCAACGCGTGCGAGTCGATGTCCACCGGCACCGCGAGCACCGCCTTCACCCCGGCGGCGAGGGCCTGCGGGCGCCAGGAGGGCCAGCGGTCGTCGAGCGCCAGGTCATCGGCGAGAATCAGGTCACGCGCGCGGATGGCTTCCATGGAGGGGCCGGCACCGGTGTCCAGCAGCGTGTCCGGCAGGCCCGGCGAGGCCGCCGCCGTGACCGGGCCGCCCGATCGGACCAGCGTCACCGCGCACCAGCAGGCACCCGCCACGAGATCGGCGGCGGTCTCGACGAGGTCCTCCAGTGCCTCGTCGAGATCGTCGCTGGCGATCAGCCTCGCGGTCAGCTGGCGCAGCACGGCGGCGAACTCCACGGTGTGGAGGTCTGTCACGGCTCCCCCTTCGTCGAACCGGGGGGCGTACTACCCGACGTTCGACGCTCTCAACCGTCCAGGAGTGCCCGGCGCAGGCCCTCGAGGGTGCGACTGAGCAGCCGGGACACGTGCATCTGGGAAATTCCCAGGTCGGCCGCGATCTGGGCCTGGGTCCGGTTGCCGTAGAAGCGCAGCGACAGAATGCGGCGCTCGCGCTCCGGGAGGCGGGCGATCAGCGGGCGCACGGCCTGGCGAAACTCGACGCCGTCGATGTCGCGGTCGTCGTCGCCGAGCACGTCCGCGAGGGTCCCGGCGTCGTCGTCGCCGCCGAGCGGGGCGAAGAGCGAGACCGGCCGGTACGCCGACGACGCCACCAACGCCTCGAGGACCTGCTCCTCGTCGATCCCGAGGTGCTCGGCGACGTCCTTCGGGGTCGGCGAGCGGCCGAGTCGCTGGCCGAGCGCGTCCCGGACCCGGTTGATCTCGATCCGCAGCTCCTGGAGGCGGCGGGGGACGTGGACGCCCCAGCCCTTGTCGCGGAAGTACCGCTTCAACTCCCCCACGATCGTGGGCGTCGCGTAGCCGCCGAAGTCGGTGCCGTAGTCGGGGTCGAAGCCCTCGACCGCCTTCATCAGGCCCAGCGCCGCCACCTGGCTCAGGTCGGCCGGGGACTCCCCCATGCCGTGGAAGCGGCGGGCCAGGCGGTCGGCCAGGGGGAGGCTGTGGGCCACCGCGCGGTCGCGCAGGGCGCCGCGGCGCGGGTCGGCCCGGTCTAGGGCCGCGGCCTGGCGCAGCAGCTCGTTGACCGTGGTCCACTGGCTCGGCGGCTCCGCGTCGGCCGGCTCCTCCGGCGCGAAGGAGGGCGGCGCACCGGGCGGCGGGTCGTCGTAGGCCCGCAGCTGCTTCGCCGCCCCGATGATCTCGAGGACGTCCAGCACCAGGTCCGACGCGCCCGGAGCCCGGAGCGCGCCGCCGCGCTCGGCCGCCTCCGCCTGGGCGTGCAGCAGGGTGTCGGCGGCCGCGCAGTCGAGCAGGCGCAGCCGCGACAGGTCCACGGTCAGGCTCAGGCGGCCCGCGTCCAGGCGCCGGGTCAACGCGACCCGCAGGCCGAGACTGGCCGAATAGTCGAGGACGCCGGACGGACGCAGAACCTCGTCGTCGCCATTCCGCCAGGTGTCCAGTGCGAGTACCGAATCCGTAGGCATTGTCTCCATGGCGGAGACTCCCCCTAATCTGCTCAGGCGGATTTGCTTTCCGGATCACTGTACGCACCAATCACGGCCAATTTTCAAAGCGAAAGGATGAGTTGGCGGGTGAGGTTCTGCCGCCTTTGGCATTACCTTTCGAACGCTTTTTAAATACCGACGGTCACCCAGACCACCTTGCCGCCGGGCACCGGAATGCAGCCCCAGGCCCGGGCCAGCGCGCTCACCACGAGCAGGCCGCGGCCGTCCTCGGGGAGCATTTCGCGGGCGGCCCGGCCACCAAGCCGCGGCATTCCCGACCCGCCGTCGTACACCGAGATGAGCAGACGCCGGCCGTCCCGGGAGACCGATATCTCCATCTCGGTCCCGGCATGCCGCAGCACATTGCTCACGAGCTCGGTGACGATGAGTTCGGCGACGTCGCGGACCGGCTCGAAGCCCCACCGGCAGCACGCGCGCCCGACCAGATGCCGGGCCGCCGCCGTCGCATCGAGCAGCGGCGGCAGAGTCACCGATGCCACCTGGTCTTCTTCCACCCTCATGGGGTGATGCTCTACCCGGTGCTCACGTTATAAACACCGCGATCCCGGTACCGTCATTTTCGGCACCGGGATCGCGAATCATTCCAGAATGTTTAGACGGTCGCTGGAATCCGTTTGTCGCTCCACATCTGCGAGCACATCTCCAGGACGTGCGCGTCGGTCAGCGGCGCGAAATCGTGGTAGTACAGCCCGAGTGCGTGGAACTCGCGGGGGCTGTGGATGTCGATGACCGTGTCGACGTCGGCGGCCAGCAGGTCGACCGACTCGGCCGCGCACACCGGCGCGGCGAAGATCAGATGTTCGGGGCGGCCGGCCTGCAGCGCGCGCACCGCGGCTCGGGCCGTCACCCCCGTCGCGAGCCCGTCGTCGACGACCACGACCACGCGGCCGGTGACGTCGGGCGCGGGGCGCGATCCGCGGTAGCGCTCCTGGCGCCGCCGCAGCTCGACCCGCTCCCGCTGCACAGCGGGCGAGAGGTCGTGGACGGTGAGCCCGACGGCCGCGACCGCGCTGAGGTCGAAGACGGCCGGCCCGTTCTCGGCGATCGCGCCCACCCCGTGGTCCGACTGCCAGGGCAGCCCGATCTTGCGGGAGATGACGAGGTCGAACTCGGCCCCGATCACGTCGGCCACGGCCATCGCGACCGGCACGCCGCCCTTGGGCAGGGCCAGCACCAGCGGCTTCCTGGTGGTCTTGGCGGTTGCGGGCTGACGCAGGTGCTCGGCGATCGCAGCGCCGAGCACGCGTCCTGCGGCCGTACGGTCCGCGAATCGCTCTTCCTCAGGCGGCCACATAGTCGGCTCCTCGCTGGGCATCGCACACGATCCGCATCAAGCGGACACCCCCTTCGGTCGGCGCGGTGTTCCGGAGCCGAACTGCGCCCCATCCCTGTCGCCGCTATGCCGCGGCGCCGCGCCCGAGCCGAAACACTACCCCTCACTGAGCTGCTAAAACTCGGATCACCCGGCCTTGCACCCGGTTCGCACCCAAGGCCTGTCCTAGCCGGAGAGGCAGCTGATCGTGGCGAGGAGGCTGTTGAGCGGGCGGCCCTTGGTGAGCCGGGTGTCGGCCAGCGACAGGCCGTGCACCGACGTGGCGTGCGGGGCGTTGGCGCTGTAGAAGACCACCGGCAGGTCGGCCGTGGCGGAGTTCTCGCGCAGCAGGTCGAGCAGCTCGTCGCCGTTCACCCGGGGCAGGTGCAGGTCGAGCACGGCCACGTCGAAGCGCGGCTGGCCGGCGGCCACCGTGAGCGCCTCCTGCGGGCTCGCCGCGGAGATGACGTGGTGGCCGCCGATCTGCAGCCGGATGGCGGTGGTCTCGCGGATCTCCGCGTCGTCGTCGATGAGCAGGACTCGCGCCATTACCGGATGTTTCCCTTCCCGAGGGTTTGCAATCCCCCCATCGGCCGGGAAGGGCCGGAACTAAGCCCGCGGGCGGCGGCGACGCATGACGATCACTGCCACCACGATGGCGATGATCACGACCACCGCACAGCAGCAACCGCCGAAGATGCCGCCGCGGCCGTAGCTGCGGCGGCTCCTCTCGATCTCCAGCCCGGTGTCCAGGGTGTTGAGGAAGGCCGGGCTGAGGTGGCTGTACACGTATGCGATCAAAGCCGTCATGTCTCGACGGTAGCCGCCGTTGTCACGCCCGCAGCCAGGCCGTCGTGTCCGGGGGCAGGCTGCCGTCGGCGGCCAGGTCACCGCTGGCCAGCAGGACCTCACCCGGCGGCAGGGGCGCCGGGGCCGGTCCGAAGTTGGTGATGACCCGGACCGCGCCGTTGACAAAGTCAAGAGCATCGTTCCATGCGACGGTACCGCCGCCGAGCCCGTAGGTTCGCCGAAGGCGCAGCGCCTCGGTGTAGAGCGACAGGGTCGATCCGGGCACGCCGCGCTCACGATCGGCGGCGAAGCGGGCCCAGTCCCCCGGCTGCGGCAGCCACGCCTTGTCGCTCGGGCCGAAGCCGTATGCGGGGGCGTCGGCCTCCCACGGGATCGGCACCCGGCAGCCGTCGCGGCCGCGGACCTCGTGCTGGGAGCGGAACCACGTCGGGTCCTGACGCACCTCGTCCGGCAGGGTGGTGTGCTCCGGCAGGCCGAGCTCCTCGCCCTGGTAGACGTAGGCCGAGCCGGGCAGCGAGAGCATCAGCAGCGTGGCCGCCCGGGCGCGGCGCAGGCCGAGGGCCTCGTCCGGCTGCGGGTCGCCCACGCCGATGCCGCCCTGCGTGGAGTGCCCCGGCTCGAAGCCGAGGCGGCTCGCGTGGCGTACCACATCATGGTTTGAAAGGACCCACGTGCAGATCGCACCGACGGGCTCGACCCCGGCCAGGCTCGACTCGATCGCCTCGCGCTGGGCCGCCGCCGTCCACGGGGCCATCAGGTAGTTGAAGTTGAACGCCTGGTGCATCTCGTCCGGGCGCACGTAACGCGCGAGCCGCTCAGCCGGCGCGACCCAGGCCTCGCCCACCATCATGCGGTCGCCGGGGTAGCTGTCGAGGATGTGGCGCCACTGGCGGTACACCTCGTGCACGCCGTCCTGGTCCCACATCGGTGGCGTGCGGTGCTCGGCCCCGGGCGAGGTGATCGGCACCTGCGCCTCGGTCCAGTCCGGCAGGCCGCTCTCCTTGATCAGGCCGTGCGCCACGTCGACCCGGAAGCCGTCGACGCCGCGGTCGAGCCAGAAGCGCAACACGTCCTCGAACATGGCCCGGACCTCGGGGAGATCCCAGTTGAGGTCGGGCTGGCTCGTGTCGAACAGGTGCAGGTACCACTCGCCGTCCGGCACCCTGGTCCAGGCCGGGCCGCCGAACACGCTCTGCCAGCCGTTGGGCGGCAGTTCGCCGTCGACACCAAGACCTTTGCGGAAGTGGTACCGGTCCCGCGCGCGACTTCCCGGGCCGCCCGCGAGGGCCTGCTGAAACCACACGTGATCGCTCGACGTGTGGTTGGGCACGAGATCGACGATCACCCGCAGGCCGCGCTCCTTGGCCGCGGCGACGAGCGCGTCGAAGTCGGCCAGCGACCCGAAGCGGGGGTCGACGTCGCGATAGTCGGCGACGTCGTACCCCGCGTCGTGCTGCGGCGACGGGTAGAACGGCGACATCCAGAGGGCGTCGACGCCCAGCTCGACCAGGTGGTCGAGGCGCGACGTGATGCCGCGCAGGTCCCCCATTCCATCGCCGTCCGCGTCGGCGAACGAGCGCGGGTAGACCTGATAGATCACGGCATCACGCCACCAGAGCAGCGAACTCACCCCTTGACTCCACCGGCCAGCAGGCCGCGTACGAAATAGCGTTGCAACGACAGGAACACGATCAGCGGGATGATCATCGACACGAACGCGCCGGAGGTCAGCCGCTGCCAGTCGTTGCCCCTGGTGCCCGCGAGCTCGGCGAGCCGCGCGGTCAGCGGGCGGTTGCCCTGCCCGGAGGTGAAGACCAGCGCCACCAGCAGATCATTCCAGATCCACAGGAACTGGAAGATCGTCAGGGAGGCCAGGGCCGGCGTGATCAGCGGCAGCACGATCCGCCGGAAGGTCATCGCCGGGCCGGCGCCGTCCACCCGGGCCGCCTCGAAGAGATCCTTCGGCAGCTCGGACATGAAGTTGTGCAGCAGGAACACGCCGAGCGGGAGGCCGAAGCAGGTGTGTGCGAACCACACCGCGAAAAAGCCACCGCCCCAGCCCGTGTAGTCCTTGACGAGCTGCAACATCGGGATGAGCGCCATCTGCAGGGGCACGATCTGCAGCGCGAACACGCCGATGAAGATCCAGTCGCGGCCCCGGAAGTTGAGCCAGGACAGCGCGTAGGCCGCCATCGCCGCCAACGTCACCGAGAACAGCACCGCGGGGACGGTGATGACCAGCGAGTTGACGAAGTAGCTGGCCAGCCGGCCGGAGCTGGCCGAGGTGCCGAAGACGACTTCGTTGTAGTTGTCCAGGGTCAGGCTGGGGTGCTTGAAGAACGTCCACCAGCCGGTCGTCTTGATGTCGCCCTCGGGCCGCACCGACGAGACGAGCAGGCCGAAGGTCGGGATCGTCCAGACCAGGGCGATGATGATCGAGATGACGCTGGCGGCCCGGGACGTGAGCTTGCGGCGCACCCGGCCGGCCACCGTCTCGCCGCCCGTGTCGGGCCGGTAGAGCGGGCTCGCCTCGGGGACGTCGGCCGCGTCCGTGCTGACAGCGGCGTCGTCCTTGCTGACGGCGGCGTCGCCCTTGCTGCTGGCGTCGGTGCTCATCGCGTCTCCGTTCGTTGCCGCAGTTGCCGGGCCTGGTAGACGACGATCGGCAGGACCAGCACGAAGAGCAGGACGGCGAGCGCCGAGCCCTTGCCGGCGTCGTAGGAGCGGAAGGCCTGGTTGTACATCTCCACGGCGAGCACGCTGCTGCGGAACTGGCCACCGGTCATGGTCCGGACGATGTCGAAGACCTTCAGGGTGGCGATCGTGATGGTCACCGTGACGACGATGACGGCCGGGCGGATGCTCGGCATCGTCACCCGCCAGAACATCTGCCACGGGTTCGCACCGTCGAGGCGGGCGGCCTCGACGATCTCGGCCGGGATGGCCTTGATCGCGGCGGAGAGGATGACCATCGCGAACCCGGCCTGGATCCAGATCAGGATCGCGATCATGTAGAAGGTGTTGCCCGGTGCGGTGCTCAGGAACTGCTTGGGCTCGCCGCCGAACCACACCAGGATCTGGTTGAGCAGGCCGATCTGCTCCACGCCCGGGTCGCGGTAGGCGTAGATGAACTTCCAGATGATCGACGCGCCGACGAGGGAGATGGCCATCGGCATGAAGATCAGGGACTTGGCGATGCCTTCGCCGCGGGCCTTGTCCACCAGCACCGCGTAGAGCAGGCCGAAGCCCGTGGCGAGCAGCGGGACGAACACCACCCAGAGCAGTGTGTTGCGCAGCATGATGAGGGTGTCGTCGTTGGTGAAGATCCAGCTGTAGTTGTCGAAGCCGATGAACGAGTCACTGCTGGCGTCGAGGAACGACTGGTACACCGTGCGGATCAGCGGGTACACCAGGCCGATCGCGAGCAGGATCAGCGCGGGCCCGAGAAAGCCCGCCATCTGCAGCCGTTCCTTGCCCCGGCCCCAGCGGGGCAGGATGTCGAGCACGAACAGCAGCGCGCCGACGACGATGACGAAACCGGCCATGAACATGAGCGCCGGCCAAATCTTGGCGACGTCCTCGGAGAAGTCGTAATCCATGGGGTGTCCTCCGACCAGCCGGGTCCGGCGCCGTGGTGCGTGACGCCGGACCCGGACCTCAGTTCAGGTTATTTAGGCCAGGTGCTTTCGATGTAGTCCAGCGTCGCCTTGGTGTCCTTGGTGCCGTTGATCCAGTCGGTCATACCGGTCCAGAAGGACTTCGAGCCGACCTGCGCGGGCATCAGGTCCGAGCCGTCGAACCGGGCCACGGTGGCCGGGTCCTGCAGGATCTGCACCGAGAGCTTGTCGATCGTGCCGGTCACGGCGCTCACGTCGAGGCTCTTGTTGGCCGAGATCCAGTCGCCGAGCTTGGCCTTGCTGTTGGCCCACTCGCCGGAGGCGAGGTAGGTCTGGACCTTGACGACCTCTTCGCGGTCCGAGAACGCGGAGACGAACTCGCCACCGACCAGCACCGGCTTGCCCTTGGCCGGGTCCACCGGCGGGAAGTAGAACGCGTAGACGTCACCGTCCGGGCCGACGTTCGTGCCCTTCGCCCACTGGTTGGAGTAGAAGTTCGCCTGGCGGTGCAGGCCGCACTTCTTGTCCTTGACCGGCAGGCCGGCCTCCTGGAAGGAGGTGGTCACGATGGTCTTGGGGTTGCCGACGTACTTCGGGTTCTTGAGGATCGACGCGGCGCGCTCGGCGGCCGAGAAGATCTTCGGGTCGTTGAACGGGATCGTGTGGTTGACCCACTGGTCGTAGACGTCCGGACCCTGGTCGCGCAGGACGATGTCCTCGATCCAGTCCGTGGCCGGCCAGCCGGTCGCGTCACCGGACTCGATGCCCGCGCACCAGGCCTGGATGCCGCTGCCCGCGATCGTGTCGGACAGCTTGATCATCTCGTCCCACGTGGTCGGGACCTTGTAGCCCTTCTCCTTGAAGAGGCTGGGCGAATACCACACCAGCGACTTCACGTTGGCGCCCATCGGCACGCCGTAGACCTTGCCGTTGACGGTGGCGTACTTGGCCCAGTCCTTCGACCAGTTCTTGTCGAGGTTGGCCTTCACCGGCGCCGGCAGCTCCTTGAGCTGGTTGGCCTTGGCGAACGAGGCGAGCAGACCCGGCTGCGGGAAGACCGCGATGTCCGGCGGCTGACCGCCGTCGGCGCGCACCTTGATCTGGGTCTCGAACTCGCCCGAGCCCTCGTAGTCGATCTTGATATTGGTGCAGTCCTCGAACTGCTTCCACGACTGCTCGAGCTTGTCGGCCTCGACGTCACGGATGGTGGCGTAGATCGAGACGTGCTTGGTCTTGTCAACGCGGTACTGAGCGTACGGCGCGCACTCGGGCTTGTCGGCGTTGTTGGAGCCGGTGTCGCCCGAGCCGCCACAGGCGGACGCGGCGAGGGCCATCGTGGCCGCACCGGCGAGCATGAACGCCCGACGCCGCCTCGAGAGGACGGCCATGGGTAGCCTCCTTTGGCTATTTCCGGTCCGCGGCGGAGCTGGCCCGCGTACCCGGTGTGCTGGGGTGTGTGCCTTGCGTTCCTCGGATGTAAGCGTTTGCAAGGTCGGTTGTCGAGCCCCAAAACCGCTTTCATCGATAACGAGTTAGCAACGTGCCGGACATATTGCCGTGGACCCGTCCCGTTGCCTAGCCTTCCGCGTGTGGCTGACGTTCCACCGCCCGTCAGCATGGAGGACGTGGCCCGGCTCGCGGGAGTCTCGACCGCGACCGTGTCGCGAACGCTCCGCGGGCTGCCCAACGTCTCCGATGAGACGCGCGACCGCGTGCTGCACGCCGCGGCGTCGCTGTCGTATGTCGTCTCGCCGATCGCCTCCCGTCTGGCCAGCGGCCGCACCCACACGGTGGGCGTGATCGTCCCGTACGCCTCCCGCTGGTTCTTCGGCCAGATCGTCGCCGGCGCCGAGTCCGTCCTGCGCGCGCACTCGCTGGACCTGCTGCTGTACAACATCGGCGACATCCCGTCCCGGCAACGCTTCTTCGGCGCCCTCCCCCTGCGCCGCCGCGTCGACGCCGTCCTCACCGTCGCCATGCAGTTCACCGACGCCGAAACCACGGCCCTGCTCTCCCTCGGCGTCCCCATCGTCGCCGTCGGCCACGACGTCCCCGGCGCCGGCTGCGTCCGCATCGACGACGTGGCCGCCGCCGGCTCCGCCGTCCAGCACCTGCTCGCCCTCGGCCACCGCCGCATCGGCATGATCTCGACCTACAACGACCAGAGCATGTTCCTGCCGGTCGCCCACGCCCGCCGCCACGCCTACGTTTCCGTCCTGTCGTCGGCCGGCATTCCGGTCGACGAGGAACTGGTCATGTCGGTCCCCCACGGCCTCGACGGCGGCGAACAGGCCATGCGCCGCCTGCTCACCCTCCCCGACCCACCCACAGCGGTCTTCGCCGAGTCCGACGAGCTCGCGTTCGGCGCCCTCAGCGCCCTCCGCCGCACCGGCCGTCACGTTTCAGTCATCGGCTTCGACGACCACGAACTGAGCGCACTGCTCGACCTGACCACCGTCCGCCAGCGCGTCTTCGAACAGGGCGTCCTGGCCGCCGGCATGCTCCAGCGGGCCATGAACGCCGGCTCGTGGACCCCGGAAGAACTCCTGATGCCCACCACCTTGGTCCTGCGCGCATCCACCTGGCCCACCGCGGTTAGGACGGCAGACGCCGGGTAGCTCGCGCGCTGTCCTTGTTCACGGGGCCTTGTTCGACGGGGCCTTTCCCACGGGGGTGCTCACATGACAGCCGAGATGCCGAATCCGCCCACAACCTGGGACCAGCCCGACGAGGAGCTGGACGAAACCGAACTCCTCCCCGAAGACCCGACCCAGACCGCGGAGACCGACTTCTTCTGGGAGGACGACGAGGAGTAGCGGGCATCACGCGCTGGACGGGGGTATCTCGTTTTTGCACGCCCGGGGGTGCGTGCTAGGGTTACCACCGTTCAGCCGGGCGCCGCTAGCTCAACTGGCAGAGCAGCAGACTCTTAATCTGCGGGTTGTAGGTTCAAGTCCTACGCGGCGTACGAGATTCAATCGGCGGCCTCTGCTCACGCAGGGGCCGTTCGCCGTTGTGCATCGCGTCATTCTTCGCGCTCGCAGGCTCGCTCCCCAGCAGGGGAGCTTCGCTCCACCCGCGCCCCCACAATCTGCGCCTCCAGTCGCGGCCTCAAAGGGGTGCGCTTTACTGAGGCGCGCCGTACCAATAGTTCACTTCTCAACGCACCGGCAGCGACACTGCGCACCAGTCCCAGCGTAAATGTGCGTTAAATCTTCGCGAGATGCTTCTTAGCCGGCGCCGAGTTTCGCTCCCGCATCTCGTTCAAGTTCGGCGAGTCAAATGCATTCTTGGCTACGATTGCCGGATTTCGGCCAACTGACCGCAGCCAGCATCTGCTCACGCATCTCACGGCGACGAGCGACCCACTCAGCGCTGTCCCAGCTCGGGTCGGCAGCACGGGCCTTGGCTTTGACGTCTCGCCAATTAGCCGCTCCGATCATGACCCGTCCTCCTCTTTCAACGCCCTCAGGTGCTCATCGAAGCGCTCGTCGGCGAGCGCCTTCGCTTGGTGTACCAACGTCTGCCATCGCCGGACTTGTCGCCGGTTGAGCGGTCTACGCCAGCCCTTGCGGACCACAGTTTAGCCCGAGCTATAGTTGGCTCATGCCCGCAGGACCTGCCGATCGCTGGGCGATCAAGACGACCGACGAGGTCCGGACGTGGCTGCGAGAGCTACGCAGGTCGGAGCCAGACACCTTTCGGTCGATCAACACCGCAGTGGACATCCTGGCCGAACGCGGACCCGGGCTTGGCCGTCCGCTAGTTGACACCTTACGAGGATCGAGCATTGGCAACCTGAAGGAACTTCGGCCGAGGTCCGGACGGGACGTGTCTATCCGGATCCTGTTCGTCTTCGATCCCTGGTCACAGGCGATACTGCTAGTCGGTGGCAACAAGGCCGGCGACTGGGACGGGTGGTACAGATCAGCGATCCCGACCGCCGAAATCGCGTACGAGCTGGCTGGCGTTCGAGAGGAAGCGGAGGGAGGACTCATGACCGAGTTCCACGACTGGCAGGATATCCGAGCTGAACTGCACGACGGTGACGACGAGGCGCTCGCCGAGGAGCGCGCACGAACCGAGGCCTGGGTCAGCGCCTTCCACCTGACCGAAGAGCGCAAGCGGCTCGGGATGACGCAGAAGCAGGTTGCAGACATCATGGGCGTCACGCCGGGCCGGGTGAGCCAGATCGAGAACGGAGATCTCGATGTGAACGAGGTCGCCACCCTGAGCCGATACGCCCAAGCGCTTGGCGCACGCCTTCGGATCATTTTCGATTACGGCGACGACCTGCGCCAGATCGCTTGAGGCTTTGACAAAACCACCCGAGGGTGGATGCCGCAGAGAATATCGCGTCGCGATCATCCGCGCCGTCAAGCAACGCCTAGCGGGTCCCCGCCAGCGTCGAAACTGGTGGTGAACCTTGAGACCACTCTCAAGTGACGACGACCTTGCCGAGAGCACGTCCCGCACCGACAAACGCCAGCGCTGCGGGTACTTCCTCGAGCGGGAACCGGCGGTCGATGTGGATGCGCACTTCGCCGGCCGCGCAAAGTTCGGCCAGAGGTGCGAAGTGGGACGGGCCTTCCTTGACGGCGAGCACGCCCCAACCGGCGGCCCGTGAGTGCTCCGACGACCGTGCCGGCGGTGAGCACGCGCAGCAGGGTGGCCACGGAGCCGCCGACGCACCGATAGCGGCCGCCGGGTGCCAGCGCGCGCCGGTATGCGAACACAGAACGGTGTGCTACCAGGTCGAGGATGAGATCGTAGGGGCCGCTGCGGGTGAAGTCCTGGCTCCGGTAGTCGATGACGTCGTCCGCGCCGACCGCCCGCATGAAGTCCAGCTTCCCGGCATTGTCGACCCCGGTCACGTGCGCCCCGAGCCGCTTCGCCAACTGGATCGCGAAGGCCCCGGTACCGCCACCGGCTCCGTTGATCAGCACGCGGTGATCGGTGCGGGTGCCGGCAGTACCCGCGAAGGAAATGGCTCCTGATTGTGGAATTGTCGACGCCTCCGCGAACGTCAACTCCGGCGGTTTGCGGGCCAGCGCCGACTCGGGCGCGATCGCGAACTCGGCGAAGCCGCCTTTGAGCGCGAGATTGTCGCCGTATACCTCATCGCCGGCCCGGAAGCGCGTGACATTCGCTCCGACCGCTTCCACCCAACCGGCGATATCCGATCCGAGCGTCTTCCGGGCGGGCGTCCGCAGGCCGCCGATCCGCGCATACAGCGGTCGGCCGACGAGCGTTTCCCAGTCACTCAGATTGACCGAGGTGGCTGCGACTTTGACCAGCACCTGTCCGGCGGCCGGTGACGGGACGGGGATTTCTTCAATACGCAAAACGTCCGGAGAACCGTACCGGTCATAGACGACCGCCCGCATCGACATCAGACCGTCCCCTCTTCGTCGGCGACCCGCTCGACCAGCGAGGCGGCCTGAGCCACGCTGCCGGAGTGAATGCCCAACCCGTGCCGGGCCGCCACATGGAACGCGTCCCGGGCCTCATTCATCACATCGACGGCGGGCCGCCACGTGGCGGCATCCCAGGTCTCCGCCCGGGCCAGCATTTCCAGGTCGCGAACGGCATCCCGCCACCGCGCACCCGCCCGGACCGTCGCCTCATCGCCGAGCAACAGCAGCGACTCCCAATCCTGCGTGCGCCGGATGTTGGCCTCGACAAGCAGCTCCAGCCCCGCCTCCCGGCTCAACGGCAAAGCCCCCGACCGCGGCCTGTAGGCGGACGACATCCGAAAGGCGATCGTACTGATCTCCTTCAACGTGGCCGCGAACGCGATGAAGGCGTCAAGCCGCCGCTGATCCCACCGAACCCCTTGCTCCCGCCGCCAGCGAAGCCGATCAGTAAGAGCGCTGGAGGCCATGGCCCCGGCCGCACCCAGAACAACGCCGACGAGCGCGGGAATCTGATCGACCAACATGCCTCAAGCATCAACGACCCGCACAAGCGCCCGGCGACCTTGAGCGGCAACGCCGAAGCCGAGACCCGTGCTACGGACGGCAAGGGGCCTCGTCAGCCGGCGCCGATTGCTGTGAACGCGCAGGCTGTGGCGGTTGCCAGCGGGTCATCGGCGGCCTCTGCGCGCATCGCGGCCAGGGACGCGGCTGTGGTCAGGCCGTAGGTCAGGCCTCGGTGCAGGGTTTGCATCAGGCCGGCCGTCGCGGCGTCGTCTACTGGGACGACGCTGGCTACGATCGCGGCGGTACCCAGGGGTAGCAGGGCTGCCGCCAGGCCTAGCAGTTCGTCGGCGCCGGACGGGGCCAGGCGGGCGGAGTCGCAGCTGGAGAGGACGAGACGGTAGGGCGCGGTTCGCAGGCGTTCGAAGTCGTGCACCGTCAGCGGGCCGTCGTGCATGTGCAGTGCCGAGAACAGGGGGCTGTCCGCGCGGAACGTTCCGTGCGCGGCGATATGTGCTAGCCACGTGCCGCCCAGCGCGTCGAGCACCCGGCCCGCGGTTGCCTGGACACCGTCCAGCACGGTTGGCTGTTCGTACAGTTTCGCGATCGCCGCCACCTCGAGTGGTCCGCCGGCCAGGTTGGGGCCGGACACCAGGACTACATCGCGCTGGGTGGGCTCAGGGACCGAGCGCGCGCGCAGCCACGCCCTGGCCGAGGGGGCTACGGAGAAGGCCAGGGGGCGTAGGACTGGCAGTAAAGCCCACGGCAGGCCCTGCATCCACGCGGGCGGCACCAGCACGACCGGGCCGCCGCGCAACAACGTTGCGGCATCACCCAGCAGCAGCTCTTGTAACCGCACGCCGTTTGCATCCAGCGCCGCCATCGTCGCGGCCGCGCGCCGTCCGCCGCCGCCTCCGATTCCGCCGCCTCTCGTTCCGCCTCCGCCACCACCGCGGCCTTCCTCACCACCGCGGCCGCCGCCACCGCCTTCCATTCCGCCGCCGCCACCACCGCGGACGTCCTCGCCACCACGGATGTCCTCACCACCGCGGACGTCCTCACCACCGCGGCCGCCGCCGAACGCGAGACGCTGCAGGCCGGACCGTGCGAATTCGAGCTCCGCGGCCACGTCGGCGGTCGGGCCGGCCACAAAGCGACGCACATGGCCGTCGGAGCACAACAGAACGTGCAGCCGGCCCTCGATATCGACAAGTTCGAGCAGCTGGGTTGCGCCGAGGCTTGTCAGCAGCGACGGGACGACGGGGCGCAGTTGCACGAAACCGCCGCCGTCGCCTGGGCGCTGCAAGGATCTTGCGCGAATGCGTCGTTCCAGGGCGAGTTGCGCACGTTGCAAGTGTGGAGCGGCCTGTCCGGCGGACTGCGCCTCGGCCAATCGTGCGGTGATTTCTCGATACCGCACCAACTCCGAGCGCATTCCGCGATCGGCATCGACCCGGTCAAAATCGGCCCGATCAAAGTCACCGTCGGCCGGATCAGCGGGAGTCCGGTCCGAGTCGGCGCGGTCAGAGTCGGTACGATCAAAGTCAGCGTCGGCACGGTCAGAGTCGGCACGATCAAAGTCAGCGTCGGCACGGTCAGAGTCGGCACGATCAAAGTCAGCGTCCGCACGAACGAAGTCAGCGTCGGCACGGTCTGAGTCCGCACGAACGAAGTCAGCGTCCACACGACCGAAGTCAGCGTCGGCACGGTCGGAGTCGGCACGGTCGGAGTCGGCACGGTCCGCGTCGGACCTTGCGGGCGGGACCGCCAAAGCGATCGCCCGCCAGCGTTCGCACCACTCCAGCAAGCTCCGCGCCCCGCCGGACCGCAAGCAAGTGCGCAAAGCGGCCGCCGCCAACTCGGCCCCCCGAGCGGTCGACTGGGTGCGCAGTTCCGAACCGCCCAGGCTGCTCTGGTACCGCCGCAGCACATCAAGCCCGCGCCGGCACGCCTGCAGTGTCCGTTGGGAGTCGCCGGCCGCCTCGCACCGAAGGGCCTCCGCGAGCCACCCCGTCGCACGAACCAGAGCCGACCCCCGCACCCGGTCGCGAGCCGCGAACGCGAGGTGCCGATCAGCAACGGTAAGCCAACCGGCGCGCCGGAGCGAAGAAGCCGTCCGACCAAGCGAAGAACCCATGCCACCGAGCGAAGAATCCGCACGGCCAAGCGAAGACGCCGTGCCACCAAGCGAAGGACCCGCACGGCCAAGCGGAGAAGCCGTGCGGCCGAGCGCGAGGGCGGCCCGGCCGGCGAGGAGGTGGGCCTGGCCGGCCTCCGGTGAGTGCAGCTCCTCCAGCCGCGCCGCCACCGCCGCCGCCTGCCGCACCAGCACAGGCGAGAAAGGCCGGCTCTGCAGCAGTACCAGCCGAGCATGAACAGCCCACCAGTCCCGCCGCTGGGCTGTGAAGAGCCGGCCGGCCGCGGCGGCCCGGGACGAGGCGGTCACCGGGTCGGCGGCGGCGAGCGCGGCCCGGCCCGCGGCCAGGAGCAGTTCGGCCTTGCGGGTCGCCTGGCCGCGCAGCGACTCGAGTTCCAGCACCCCCGCGTCGGCGACGTCCAGAGCTTCCCGCGCCAGGCCCGCCGTCAGCAGCACGGCGCAGCGGTCGATGGTGAGGTCCGGTGCGGGGGTGCCCAGGCGGCGGTACCGGCGGGCAGCGTCGTCGAGGTGGGCCAGCGCGGCCGGCAGGTCGCCCGCGCGGAAGGCGACCAGGCCCCGGTTGTGCACGGCCACGGCGACGTCGTGGGCCTGGTCGGTGGTGGCGAAGAGGCGCTCGGCCAGGCCCAGGTCGTCCTCGGCCGCCGCGGCCGCGCCCGAGGCCAGGCGGAGCAGCGCGCGCAGCGTCAGGGCGCGGGCGGTCCAGATCGTGTCGCCGGCGCGGCGCAGGGCGGGCAGGGCGCGGCGGAGGTCGTCCAGGGCGGCGGCGTGGAGGCCGAGGACCCACAGGATGCGGGCGCGGCGGAAGCGTACCCTCGCCGCCTCCGCCCCCGCCGCCAGCCGGACGGCGCGGTCGAGGCGGGTCAGGCCGGCTCGGGTCCGTCCAGAGTGGATCAATGCGACGCCGTATGCGGCGAGGGCGTCGGCCTCCCGTTCGGCGGAGCCGGACCGGCGGGCCAGGCGCACGGCGAGGTGCAGGGACCCGACCGCGGCGGCGGCATCGCCGAAGTCGCGTTCGACCAGGCCGAGGACCTGCTGGGCGATCGAGGCGTCGAACGGTGACGGGTCCGCGGCCAGCACGCGCCGCGCCCCGGCCACCGCCTCCCGCGGGCGCGCGAAGACCATCGGCAACAAGAGCGCCGGACTGGCAATCCCGGCCGCTCGCCCGATGCGATCCGGCATTCGCCGATGCTAAAGCTAGGACCGCAAGGCGTGTATCAGACGGACACCTGAGCCATCACTCCTCTGAAGACCCAAACGCACTCGCGAGGATGAAAACCCGAACCCGAACCCCAACGCAATCGCGAGAAAGGCTCGCCGATGGCACGTCCCTTGCACGATCCGCAACAGCGGTTCTACGAACAGGTCGAAGGCATCCGCGCCGCCGACTTCCAGGTCGAGGTCGGTCCGCCCGGCACCGAGCAGGACCGCCGGGCCACACCCCGATACCTCGTGGAGCCGGGCTTCGTCCTGGTCCGCGAGGCCGACCTGCCGGCGGTGCGGTCGCGGCTGACGCTGCGCGGCGACGAGGAGATCAAGCGGGCGCCCGGGGTGGCTCGCCTGCCGACGGACGCGAAGGCCGGCCAGGACCCCGACGTGTTCCACAACCACCTGGTCACGATCACCCCGGTGAACAGCTGCCCGGCCGACGAGCCGACCCTCCCGCCCCGGTCGAAGCGCGACCCCGTCGAGCTCGTCACACCCCCGGCATACCACGACGCCGAAGCCGGCCAGGGCGTCGACGTGCTCGTGGTGGACACCGGGCTGCTGTCGGAGTACCGGGAGTTCGGGCCGATCTCCGACATCGTCGGCGACCTGCGGGACCAGCCGCCGCCCGGCACCATCACCCAGTACTACGGCCACGGCACTTTCATTGCCGGTGTCCTGCGCAACGTGGCGCCCGGCGTCAACCTGCGGGTGTCCGGGGCGCTGCAGCACGCGGGCTCGCTGAGCGAGTTCGACCTCGGCCGGATCCTGCTGGACGAGCTGCCGGCGGACGGGCCGTGGCCGGCGATCATCAGCCTGTCGGCCGGCGCGCCCACCGTCGACGATCAACCGCTGGTCGGGCTCGAGGAGTTCGTGCGCAAGCTCGTGGACGAGCATCCGGAGACGGTACTGGTAGCCGCCGCCGGCAACGATGGAGAGCCGAGTCAGCCGTTCTGGCCCGCGGCCCTGGCTCCGCGATACGCGGACTCGCGGGCCATCGTGGCCGTGGGCGCGCTCCGTGAGGACGAGGCGGGCCGGGCCTGCTTCAGCAACTGCGGCGAGTGGGTCAGCGTCTACGCGGCCGGCGAGCGGCTCGTGAACATCTTCGCGACCGGGCGATACGAGAACGTGCACGACGTGACCCGCGACTGCCGCTATCACGTCGGCTACAACCCGCTGTACCCCGGCTGCACGTGCGTGACCGCGGGCGTGCAGGGGGCGGCGGTCGACTTCGACGGGTACGCCCGCTGGAGCGGCACCTCGTTCGCCACCCCGATCGTGGCCGGGCGGATCGCCCGCTGCATGGACCTCGACGGGGTGAAGCGCACGTCGCGGGAGGCGGCGCAATACCTGCTGAGCCGCCGCACGCACACGATCCGGGACGGCGCCGACGGCCGGCCGTTGCCGGTACTGTTCGAGGAAGACCGCCAGCCGTAATGCAGAACGAGGAGACCGCGACGTTGGTGACCGCGGCCGCGGGCGGGGACCGCGAGGCCTGGGCCGCGCTCGTGGACCGCTTCGGCCGGCTCGTGTGGGCGGTCGCCCGGTCCCATCAACTCGAGAAGGCCGATGCCGAAGAGGTGTACCAGATGACCTGGCTCCGCCTCACCGAGCACATCGACCGGCTGAAGCAGCCCGACCGGGTCGCGGCCTGGCTGGCCACCACCGCCCGCAACGAGTCGCTGATGGTGATCCGGGCCGGTGGCCGCCTCACCGTCACGAGCGACCCGTGGCTGCTCGACCGCGGCGTCGAGGACGGCTCCCCCGAGCGGGCCGTCCTCGACGCCGAGCAGGCGGCCGACGACGAGCGGCTCCTGGAGCGCATGTGGGCCGCGTTCCGCCACCTGCCCGACCGCTGCCAGCAGCTGCTCCGCCTGCTCGTCACCGCGCCGCGGCCCAGCTACGCCGAGATCGCCGAGCTGCTGAGCATCCCGATCGGCAGCATCGGGCCCAACCGCGCGCGCTGCCTCGACCGGCTGCGGGCGCAGGTGGCCGGCTGATGGGGGACATCGAGGACGACCTCGAGCGGGCTTTGGACCGGTTTGATCCGGTACCCCCACACCTCGCGCCGGCCGCGATAGCCGCCTTCGACCGCCGGGTCGACGCCGAGCTCGCGCGGCTGGTCTTCGACTCCCTGGTGGCCACGGGTGCGCGGGCGGCCGGCGGCCCGCGGCTGCTCACGTTCGAGGGCGGGCCGCTGACGATCGACATCGAGGTCGCGCCCGGCCGCCGGCTGGTGGTGCGGGTCGAGCCGGCCGCTGTGGTGCGCTACGAGGTGGAGGCCGGCGACGCCCGCGCGACCGGGACGTCCGACGCGCTGGGCCGGTTCGCGGTGCCGGTCCCGGCGCCCGGCCCGTTCCGGCTCAAGTGTCGGGTGTCCGACGCCGAAGTCGTTGTGACGCAATGGATTTCCGCGTGATCGGCTGTATCAGAGCCCGCACCGGCGCATCTGAGAGGCATGACCGAACCCATTGAGCTCGTGGCCGATGAGACCACGCCCCGCGACAGTCAACCGGTGAGCGCCGACCTCCAGGGCGAACCCGACCCGGAGGCGGAGCGCCTGCTCCAGGACCTCCTGACCACCGCCGGCTTCCGCACCGGGGAGGCGTGAGCCATGAGCGTCAACGCCCCGGGCCTCACCCAGCTGCGCCAGTTCGCCGACGAGAAGATCGGCAAGGAGCACTTCCTCGGCATCGTCGGCGACGCCGCGCACCGGTCGGGCTACCATCTCGGCCCCGACCGGATCGTCGATGACGACGACTACTCCATGCAGCAGCCCCGCGACATAGCCGGCGCCCACCGGTTCCCGACCGCGGCCTGCGCATACGACATGGGCATGAGCTGGTCCTCGTCCCGGGCCTGGCTGGCCTGGCTCGTCAACCAGTGCCGCAACGGCGCGTTCCCCCAGGTCCGCGAGATCATCGGTTCCCTGGACGGCGTGCACAAGCAGAAATTCTCCGGGCTGAAGGGGTACCCGGCCGAGCGCTACGACGGCGACAACCACGTCGACCACACCCACATCAGCGTGTTCCGCGACACCGCGGACACCGACCACAGCCCGCTGCTGCGCGGCTTCTTCGGCCGCGCCCAGGGCGTGTCCGCGGCGCCGGGGTTCCCGGGCCGCCGGTTCAAGTTCACCGAGGGCCAGCCCCGGATGCGGGGCGATGACGTGCGGCAGTGGCAGACCCGCATGATCGCCCTGGGCTTCACGCTCGAGGCGGACGGCATCTACGGCCCGAAGTCGAAGGCCGTGGCGGTCCGGTTCCAGCAGCAGCACGGCCTGGAGGCCGACGGCATCGTGGGCCCGATCACCTGGCGGGCGTCCTTCGCTCAGCCCGTCAATTGACCGGCCCGTGGACCCTCTGACCGCATTCGTGTTCGGCCTGGTCAGCGTCGTGCCCAAGATCGTGCTGACCTGGGTGGAGACCCGCAGCCGCCTGCGGGTGGAGCAGCTGCGGGCCGACCTCGCCGAGCGACACGAGCAGCGCGGCTTCGAGCGGTCGCTCCGCCTCAAGCAGGCGGAGCGGCCGACCGTGCCGCAGCAACGGTCGCAGACCGACGCCCGGCCGGCCATCGTGGTCGCGGCGGTTCCGACGCAGGCCGACCCGTCGCTGGCCGGGGTGCCGGACACCGTCCGGCGGCTGCTCGGCGAGATCGACGGGATCGGCGCCCGCGCCGACGTCGTGCCGGTCGAGCGGACGGCCGGCGGGCCGGTGCGCAGCCTGGCCGGGGCCCGGGCCGCCGCCGAGCGGTTCGCGCCGCAGCCGGCCGTCGTCGTCTACCTGACCGTCAACGGCGCCACCACGACCGCGCTCGCCCACCTGTCGACCGGGTTCGCCGCGGCCGGCAAGGCACCCGCGCAGGCCGCCCTGATCGCGCGGTACAGCTGGGACGACAACGGCCGCGGCCCGGCCCACCGGCACATCAACCTGGCCGCGGTGCCCGAGCGCAGCGCCGAAGACGTCGTCGCCTACACGGTGACGTGGTTCCTGCTGGCCCTCGTCGACTCCTACTGGCAGGTCAAGTTCGGCGTCGACCCGGGGCTGCTGGCCCAGACCCGCGGCGAGTCCGCGGCCGAGCGGACGGCCCGGCTGGAGCGGGAGGCGGCGGTGCTGGCGGCGGCCGGCTACACCGTCACCGCCGAGGAGATCGCCGACGACTACATCGGCCTGCACGTCGAGGGCCCGAGCGGCGACGTCGTCTTCGTGGTCGACGCGGACTATCCCGACACTCCGCCCGTAACCATCATCGCCGGCGGCAGCCGCATCGAGCTCGGCGCGGCGGACTGGACGCCCGAGTGCACGCTGGCCGACATCGTGGAGGCGCTGCTGTGAACCCGGCATCCGTGCGAATCTTCCAATCGGAGCTCGACCTGATCGGGCACGAGACCTCGACGCACCTGAGCATCGAAACGGGCGGCAGCCTCTACGGGCTGTGGACCGTCGGCGGCAACCCGACCATCATGCTGGCGACCCGGCCCGGGCCCGGCGCGATCCGCCAGCAGTACCAGTTCGAGCAGGATCTGCAGCTGCACCGGGACCTCGACCACCGGCTGCTGGAGCTGCACGGCATCCAGGGCATCGGGCTGTGGCACTCCCACCACGGCATCGGCCTGCACGAGCTCAGCGGCGGCGACCTGAAGCGCACGATGCGCTTCGCCGAGCGCAACAACCGCCCGTGGTTCTGCGACCTGCTGTGCTACTTCACCGACGGCGGCCGGGAGGTGGCCGTCAAGCCCTACGTGTACGTCGACGCGCCGCAGGGCGAGCACGTCCCGACGCAGCTGGTCGTGCTGCCCGGCGTCAGCCCGGTGCGGACCGCGCTGCAGGCCGGGTCCGGGCCGATGCCGGGCGCGCTGACCGCGGCCCCATCAGGCGCGGCGCCGCCGCTCAAGCACGAGCAGTCGACGGGCCACCTGTCGGGCCGCTCCGAAGACGCGCCGGGCCTGCTCCAGCGGTTCCTCGGGCGGAAGGAGAAGCCGGCGGAGATACCGGCGAGCCGGATGGAGATCCCCGATCTGGAGTCGTACCTGCACACGTACCTGGAGCCGGCGCTGGCCTCGGCTCCGACCGGCGTGCGCTGCGAGATGGCGACCACGAACGGCGGCAAGTGGGTGCGGCTCACCATGCGCTCGCCGTCCCGGGAGGCGGTCGAGGTGCACCTCGGCTGGGACGGGCAGACCCCGGTCGCGTTCAGCCTCGTCGCGACGGTACGGGGGCATGCGCCGCGGCAGGAGCTGCTCGACGGCCCGCGCAACCTCAGCGAGGCCGTGGAGGCCGGCTACCAGATTCTGACCCAGTCGAGGAGGCGGTGACCGATGGGCTGGCGACCGTACCAGCAGACACGCCTGGCGCAGGAGAAGGCGTACCTGCGGCAGTACCTGCCCGGGTTCGAGTTCTTCAATCCCTTGGCGGACACGTACGTCAGCGGGTGGTGGACCAGCAACCTGCGGCGGCAGTACGAGATCCGGGTACACCTGCCGGAGTCCTATCCGGACGCGCCGCCGGACACCTACGTGAGCTATCCGACGCCGCTGCTGGGCTACCGCAGCCTGCGCACCATCGAGAGCTGGCGCACCAGCCACGTCATGCACACGTGGGAAAGCGACCGGCCCGGCTGGACCCGGATCTGCATCGTGCGGCCGGAGCACTGGAGCGCCGACTTCTCCATCGTCAAGGTCCTGCGCAAATCCATGCTGTGGATCACCGCGTACGAGTGCCATCTCGACGACGGCCGCATGATCCGCGAGTTCCTGATCGACGGCTGACGCCGCGCCCCCGAGAGAGGACACCATGAGCACCAACGACCACGATGAGATCCGCAGCTACCTCGAGCGCGAGTCCAAGGGGGTCGGCAACCCCGGCAAGAAGATGGTCCTGAACCCGAAGACCGGCAAGTTCGAGGTGGCGTCGTCGTGGGAGAACACCGGCCCCGACGCCGCCGAGATCACCGCCGAGGACATGCGGTCGTTCGCCGGACTGTGCCGTGCCTGACCGCCCGGGCCACCTCGTGATCGGCGCCGCCACCGTCCAGCGGCTGCTCGATGAGCACATTTCAATGCTGCGGCTTCGGTACCGCGACGACGGCGACCTGGCCGAGGCGCTGGACGAGCCCGGAGGCGAGCCGGGCGACGCGCTGCGGGTGACCCGAGGCGACGAAACCGGGCCAGGTGTCGTCTGCCGGGTCGTCGACGGCCGGCCGGAGTGGTTCGCCGACGGCGAGCCCCTACCCGCGACCGTCGTGCCGGAGCGGGCCGACGTCTTCGACCGGGTCCGCGGCATCTTCGAGACCGACGTCCTGGCCGGCAAGGCGGTCGCGGTGCTCGGCCTCGGCTCCGGCGGCAGCTTCATCGTCCGCGAACTGGCCCGCTCCGGCGTCGGCCGGTTCCTGCTCGTCGACGACGACCGGCTGGAGATCAGCAACGTCTGCCGGCACGAGTGCGGCCTGTCCGACGTGGGCCGGCTGAAGACGAACGCCGTGCGGGACATGGTCCTCGACCGCCACCCCGCCGCCGAGATCACGACCAGCCCGCTGCGCATCGGCAACACCACCATCGACGCCCTGACCGACCGGCTCGCCGAGTTCGCACCGGACGTCGTCGTCTGCGCGACCGACAACCGCGCCAGCCGGCTGCTGGTGAACCGCATCTGCGTGCTCGCCGGCCTCCCCGCGATCTACGCGGGTGTGTTCCGCCGCGCGTACGGCGGGCAGGTGCTGCGGGTCGTGCCCGGCCTGTCGCCGTGCTACCAGTGCTTCGTCAGCGCCCTGCCCGGCATGGCCGGCGACCGCGAGGTCAGCAGCGACGCCGACGCCGCCCAGATCGCCTACTCGGACCGCCCCGTGGCCGTCGAGCCCGGACTCTCCAGTGACATCGTGCCGGTGTCGCTGCAGGTCGCGAAACTGGCGCTGCTCGAACTGCTCCAGGGAGTACCCACGACGCTTGGATCTTTGCATGAGGATCTCGTCGCACCGCTGTATCTGTGGCTCAACCGGCGGGAGCCCGGCACCGAATATGCGACACTCACGCCGATGACCACGGGCGTGGACGAGCTGAGCATCCTACGCTGGTACGGCATCGGCCTGGCCCGCAACGAGCAGTGCCCGGTCTGCGGAATCTCGCCTTTCTCCGTGTACGGCCCGGAGGCCGACCTGGATCGATAAAATCGCGTTGACATTTGTCACCGCCGATCAAGCCCCTGATTCGTGTACCCGCGTGCGTGAATGGGTGCCGTGATGTATTCAGCAGTCCGGCAATGGGTCGGCCGGCACCGCGTGACGTCGGCCGTGCTCGCCGCAACCGTCCTCGCCGCCGCCGTCGGCACCGGCACGGCGTCCGCCTCCACCGACGCCGCCGCCGTCGACGCCACCGCCGGCAGCCACTTCCGCCTCCCGGCCGGTGCCCCCACACCCGGCGCGGGCTTCCGCATCGGCGCGGCCTACCGCGTGGTCACCGGCACCCAGACGTACGCCTGCACCGCCAACGCCGACGGCACGGGCACCTGGGCGACGAAGTCGACCCCCGAGGCACACCTGCAGCGCTACGGCCGCCCGGCGACCACGATCCACCACTACGCCGGCCCACGCTGGGAGTCGGACACGGACCACTCGATCGTCCTGGGCGCCGTGGACCAGACCGTCCCGAAAACCGGCACGATCGCCTGGCTCCTCCTGCACGTGGCCGCCCACGAAAACACCAAGCCAGGCGAACTCGACCGCGTCAGCTTCATCAGCCGCGTCAACACCACCGGCGGCGTAGGCCCGACCGGCGCCTGCTCCCCCACCACCGACACCCCGGTCTCAGTCACCTACGGCGCCGACTACGTCTTCTGGGTCTCCTGCAAGCCGGCCGCCCGCACCCTCGACTGACCCACCCCAGGCCGTTCCGGCGACCCCGATCGGGTTCGCCGGGTGCGGACCGTTCACGCGCGTTCGGGCCCGAGCCGGCCCGGACGCGCGCCACACTGCGGTCGGCCGCACCCCGCCCGCGCTCGGCAATCGCCGCCGCACAGACCCGCCGGCGTCCCGATCGTCGACGTCATGCTCGGGTTCCGGCCCGACACCGCGGCCTTCGAGGCCAGCCCGGTCAGACCTGTGCACCAGCCCCGCGCAGCCGCTCTCACCCGGAGAGCCGATCTTCGCTCCGCTGTCGAGCCTGACAGCGGCGGTCAGCCGTTTGCGGTTGCCGGCAGAGAGGCGGTCTCCCGATTTGCGGGAGGCCGCCTCTGTCATTCCGGCGGCTAGGGTCAGGGGTGGGTTCCGCTGGCCCAGATCGGGCGGTTGCCAGGGGCGTAGACGACCACGTTCGCGTCGTCCTGGACGACGAGCACGGAATTCGGGTTGCCGTTGGTGCCGGTGGCCCAGATAGCCCGGTTGCCCGGTGCGACGAGCACGATGTTCCCGTCACCCTGGTTGACGAGCACGGTGCCCGGCACATTGGTGCCTGAGGCCCAGACCGGGCGTCCGCCGGGCGCGTACTCCACGAGATTGCCGTCGCCTTGCATGACCAGTGCGTATTGCTGGTTGCCGGAGACCAGTCGCGTGCCGGCATCAAGCGTCTGGTTCGCGTACAAGGCAGTCGGCTCGGCCTGAGCGGCCGGGGGCGCCGGAGGCGGTGGCGGCGGCGCGGGTGCCGATACGGTTCCGTTGTAGAAGCGGCTCGCACCGGCAGCGTCGATCGTCAGGTATCCCGCGGCCCGGACCGACATGCCGACGGTGGGTCGGGTCGTTGGGCTGCTCCCGGCCGAGCCGAGGAACTGGGCCGAACCGAAGGCGAACATCCCTCCGTCCCCTCCCACGAGGAAGTAGCCGCCGTCAGTGCCGTCGGAGGCGATGCCCACGATGGGCTTGTTCAGCGGTCTATCCACCATGGATCCGGCGAACTGGGCGTCACCGTAGGCGAACACCCCGCCGTCGCCACCGACCAGCCAGTACCCCCGGCCCGAAGGAGTTGCCGCTATTCCGACGACCGCGGCGTTCAGGGCCTTGCCGCCCATCGAACCGAGGAAGACTGCGTCACCGTAGGCGAACACCCCACCGTCGCCACCGACCAGCCAGTACCCCTGGCCTGAGGGCGTAGCGGCTATCCCGACGATCGGCCGGTTGAGTGGCTTGCCGGCCATCGAGCCGAGGAAGGACGCGTCGCCGTAGGCGAACACCCCGCCGTCCGCGCCCACTAGCCAGTAGCCGTTGCCTGACCTGGTCGCCGCGATTCCTACGATCGGCGCGTTCAGTGCCGAACCGCCGTGTGACCCGAAGAACGGCGCACCGCCCTCGGCGAACACGCCTCCGTCGGCGGCGACGTTCCACTGGCCGTTGGTCCCGGGCCGCGCGGCCGCTCCGACGATCGGGATTGTGGTGATGGTGACGCTGACGCCGGTGTCGTTGAACCATGAGGTGTTCTCTGCGACAAGCGTGAAGTACTCGGTCAGCGCTCCGGCCCGGTCCGGCGTCCGGACCGGGAAGACAAACGTGCCTGTGCCACCGGGCGTCACGCTGGTTTCCAGCAGCCGTGCCGGTCGGGTCGGCGTGATCCATCCGGAGGCCTGCATCGCACTGGCCCGGTCATTCGGTCGCGTTGTGCCCAGGAAAACCGGGGCGGCGCCGCTTGGCGACCATGTCGCGGTCCCCGTGTTCTTCACTTTCAGCGTGACGGTGAACTCCTGCCCGGGCCGGGCATGGGCGAGGTCACCGGACGCAGACTGCGATACGAAGGAATAGGTGTAGCTGTCGAGCGTCTTCACCTGGACGGTGTTGCTCGATGCGGATTCCCCGGCACTATTCCTGGCTCGCACTGTGTATCGGTGCGTGCTGGCCGGCGCCAGTCCTGTGATGGTCTTCGTGACCGTCGGATCGGTCGTCGTCCCCACCGAAGTGGTGCCGTCGTACACGGTGTACGACGTTGCGCCGCCAACCTTCGACCAGCTCAAACTCGCCGTGGTCGAAGTCTTGCCGGAGGAGCGCAGCGTAGGGGCAGCGGGCTTAGGCGTCGGCGTCGTCGGCGCCGGTATTGCCGTCGGCGGTGGGGGCGGCGGTTCCAGCGCTACCGGTGTGATGTTGCCGCTCGAGGCGAGGCCCTGATTTGGATACACGGAGACGGCGTAGTCGCGCCGGTCGAGGAGCCAACCGGTCTCCTTGCCCACAGTGCAGTCCGCCTTCAGGGGCCGCGACGGAATGGCCGGAACGGTGTAGCCCGAGGCGTTCACCGCATACGTCCGGCAGATCGGATCGAACCGGCCGATACCCGGAGTCAGCGCGGTCGGCAGCCGCCCGCCGTTGGAGATGAACCGCCCGAGCTCGACGGATTGCTGATCCCTGTCCACCTGGTTGTTGTTGGCGTAGACCGTGATTCCCGGGAAATCGGAATACGTGACCGTCGCACGTTTCGTGCCGTCACAGCTCAATTTTTCGTGCAACGCAAACCAGATGAAGGGCGCGTCATAACCCAGTGCCCCGTATTGGCCGATCCGGTCAACATACGCGATCCGGGCCGCAGTTCGCACGCTCACGACCACCGACTTATGATCCGACGCCTCGATGTAGACAGGTTGAGCTGTCGCGAACAGGCCGCTCCACGCGATGTCACTCGTCGGTGACTCGGCCGCGGCATAGGCTGTCGCTACTCCGGGAACGGCGTCCTTCGTATATCCGGGGCTGTTTGTGGCAGATCCCGCCGTAGCGATGGTCGCCACGGCCCCGTCAAGGCATTTCAAGTCGTATCTTGGCAGGGTCGCATACCCGCGATATTCCTTGGTCCCGACGAAACGTTGCCACCCGCCTTCCCCGTTGAATGAACTCGGCGGGAATTCGTTGGAAGAACTGTTGAGCGCAGCACAACTCGCCGTCGCCGCAGCCTGTCGCTGCGCCAGCGTACGGCCCGGAACAGGAGACAAACCCATGATCTGATTGATACACGTAGTCAGGTCAACCGACCGGAGCGTTCGGACCACCTTGAGGTCGCTGCTCGTGACGTGGGTTTCCGTCGCCGCCCGAGCGTCGCTCGGCGAGATCTGCCCCCCAAGTGCTCCGGCGATGAGGCTGGCGAGCAGAAACGCACGCACCGGGATTCTAGATCGTGAAAATCTTTTCACATTTGACTCTTTCGGAGGTCTGATCAGTCGCATTGACGACGAGTGCGCCACCGCGGGCGACGCCCGCTTCGATTGAGCACAGATGAAAAATACCGAATCTCGTGCTGACGCCGATCCGCTGCCGAGTCAGATTGATTGGACTTTGCAAGGCGCCACACCAGCCCGTCAGTGGCACCGAACCTCCGGTCGACTGCCAGCGCATCCGATCGACCTAACCTGAAAGTGTGCGGCCGCACCGACCACCGGCACCGAGTCATTTCATCGTTTCTAGCGGTGTCCGCGCGTCCCGATTGGACCGAACAACGTATCTGCCGACCCATCCACACTCGACGACATCCCAGTCGGATGAGCTCAAGAAAAATCGGGCCGTTCCACCAGCGAGGTCACATGCAGGTCTCGTGAGTCGACGACGCGCCCGGATCCAGAGCTTGCCGGCCCATAAGGTCGCAACGGAGGTGGGCGGATGTCGAAAAGTCTGACCGCGGCGAGCCAGGACGCCTGTGCCGCCGCCCTCCGCCGGCGCGGCTTCGTCGCCAAGCGCCGCAGGCTGCTCATCCATCCCCGGCCCGACCCGGGAGTCACCGGCTGGCTCGGACTGAACCTGGCGACCTGGTCACTGCCGGAGACGCTCCATGTCAACCCGGTGATCGGGGTTCGTCACCTGCCTGTCGAGAAGGCGCTCGACATTTACGGCCGGCATCAAGCACTCGGGACTGCTCCTGAAACACGAGCGGTACGTGCTGCTGCCGATCGTGGCGGCTCTGGACGGGGCGACGCGGCGAGCTGCCCGGATCGTGGCTGACGAGGTCGCGCGGGTTGCCGATAAGGACGATGTCTATGCCGAGTCGTACCGTGCGTTCGCCCGAAGTTCCGCAACTGGAACGGGCGGCCGGCCTAGCGCTGTTCGCGGGGGCACCACCAGGTTGTGCGGCCGCCTACGGTGGCGTGGTGCATCAGGGTGCGGCAGCGGGGGCAGGTGCCGCCCTCGTGCCGGGCCGGGATCACCGACAGCGTGTGGACGCCGCCGCCCTCGACCGCGGCCGCGACCGCCGCCCGGACGGCCCGATGGAGCCGGGCGACATCGGCGGGTGAGAGGTCGAGCACCGGCCGGGCCGGGTCGAGTTTGGCCAGCCACAGTGCCTGGTCGGCGAGGAGGTTGCCGACGCCGGCCACGGCTTCCTGGTCGAGCAGGCGGGCCTTCACCGGTGCCGTGCCCTTGGCGAACGCAGCGCGAAAGGCCTTCAACGTCACCGTCAGCGCGTCGGGGCCGAGCTTTTCGACCGGCGGGTCGAGGCGGACGCGGCCCAGGCGGCGGGGGTCGACCAGCATCAGTTCAGTACCATCGGCGAATTTTAATGCGAAGCGCGTGAAACGGTGGTCGCCGGGTGCTCGGCCCCGCTGCCAGTAGTCGCCGCCGTCGTGTTCGTCGCCGGACTCGTCGATGAAGACCAGTTTGCCGGACATGCCGAGGTGGATTCCCAGAGTGGGGCCGGCGGCGGTTTCGCACCACATGGACTTGCCGCGGCGGTTGGCGGTGATCAGGCGCGAACCCAGGAGCGCGGCCCGGATGGAGCCGGGGGCGTGTGGGCGGCAGACCCACGTGTCGGTGTCGTCGACGTCGGTGATGACCCGGTCGAGGGCGTATTGCGCGACGACGGTCCGCGCCGACTCGACCTCTGGCAGCTCAGGCACTCCGCCGACGGTACAAGATGACCTCTGTGGAGAACCTGCCGGTGGGCCGAGTGCTCGACCAGATCGTCGCCGCGACCCAGGAGGGGCCGACGGTGCTCGTCGCGCCGCCCGGGACCGGGAAGACCACGCTGGTGCCGACGGCGCTGGCGGACAAGCTCGACGGCAAAGTGATCGTGGCGGAGCCGCGGCGGATCGCGGCGCGGGCGGCGGCGCAGCGGATGGCGCAGCTGGCCGGGGGTGAGGTCGGAGAGGCGATCGGGTACTCCGTGCGCGGCGAGCGGCGCACGAGCCGCCGGACGGTGGTCGAGGTGGTGACGACCGGGCTGCTCGTGCAGCGGCTGCTCGCCGATCCGGAGCTGCCGGGGGTGGCCGCGGTGATGCTCGACGAGTGTCACGAGCGGCACCTCGACACCGACCTGGCGACCGCGTTCCTCCTGGAGGTGCGCGAGGCGATCCGGCCCGGCCTGGGGCTGCTGGCGGCGACCGCGACCCCCGGGCACACGCTTCCGGGCGCCCGGGTCATCGAGGTCGAGAGTCCCCTGTTCCCGATCGACGTCCGGTGGGTACCGCCGAAACGCCCGCCCCTCACCATGGACCACGTCGCCCAGGTGACCCGTCAGGCCTGGCACGAGACGGAGCACGACATCCTCGTGTTCGTCCCGGGGGTCGCCGAGATCGAGCAGGTGCGGCGGGGCCTCGGCGGCATTCCGTCCGTCCCGCTGCACGGCCGGCTGCCGGCGGAGGCGCAGACCCGGGCCATCACGCAGCCGCCGCAGCGCCGCATCATCGTCGCCACCGCGGTCGCCGAGAGCAGCCTCACCGTCCCCGGCGTGCGGGTCGTCGTCGACTCCGGCCTGGCCCGGGTGCCGCGGATCGACCTGGCCCGCGGGCTCGGGTCGCTGCAGACGGTCCGGGCGGCGAAGGCGAGCACGGTGCAGCGGGCCGGGCGGTCGGCCCGCGAGGGTGTGGGCGTGGTGTACAAGTGCTGGTCCGAGGCCGACGACGAGCGGCTCCCGGCGCATCCGGAGCCCGAGGTGCGCACGGCCGAGCTGACCGGCTTCGCCCTGGCCCTCGCCTGCTGGGGCAGCCGCGGCAACCTGCCCGACCCGCCGCCGGAGGCCGCCATGACGGTGGCGGTGCAGACGCTGCGGGCGCTCGGCGCGCTCGACGAGCACGAGAGGGTCACCGCGCGCGGGCGCCGGATCGCGAAGGTCGGGGCCCATCCGCGGCTGGCCCGGGCGCTGCTGGACGGTGCGCCGATCGTCGGGGCGCGCAACGCGGCCGAGATGGTGGCCGTCCTCGCGCAGGACTCCTATCCGTCCGACGACGTGACGGTCGTCAAGCGGACCACTGACGGCTGGCGGCGGGAGGCGTCGCTGCTGTACCGAATGATCGAAAACCCGAAGGAGCGCGAGACGAGCGCCGACCGGGCCGCGGGGGTCATCGCGGGCCTCGCCTACCCGGAGCGGGTGGCCCGGCGCCGCCGCAACGGCGACGGCTACCTCATGGCCAACGGGACCGAGGCCGAGCTCGCGCCCGGCTCGTCGCTGCAGGGGCATCCGTGGCTGGCGATCGCGGTGGCCGACCGGCCGGCGGGGCGGGTCAACGCGCGGATCCGGCTGGCCGCGGCGATCGACGAGGACATCGCCCGGGAGGTCACCGACACGCTGCCGCCGAGCTACACCGAGCGCCGGGAGAAGCCGCGGGTGCGGGAGATCCCGTGGACGGCGCTGCGGCACCGGCTCGCGTTTCTGCACCGTACCCAGGGGAGCCCCTGGCCGGACGTCAGCGACGCGGCGCTCGCCGACGGGCCGGCCGACCTGCGCGCCCTCTTCCCGTGGCCGGCCGCGAAGGACTTCGACACCCTGGCGCCCGAGCGGCTCACGGTGCCGAGCGGGTCGACGGTCCGCCTCGACTACAGCGATCCCGAGGGGCCGGTGCTGGCGGTGAAGGTACAAGAAATGTTCGGGCTGGCGGCCACCCCTGAGGTCGGGGGCCGCCCGGTGCTGCTGCACCTGCTCTCCCCGGCCGGGCGGCCGGTGGCCGTGACCCGGGATCTGGCGTCGTTCTGGCGCAACGGCTATCGGCAGGTTCGGGCCGAGCTGCGGGGCCGCTACCCGCGCCACCCGTGGCCGGAGGACCCGGCGGCCGCGCCACCGACCCGCCGGGCCAAGCCCCGGAAGTGACTCACCCGGCCCCTCACCCGATCGGCGCGGCGCCACCCCGGACGCTTGGAGGCACGACGAGGGAGGCTGCCGATGCGAGACGACCTGCCCACGCTGGCCGCCGAGGCCTACACCTACGGCTATCCCCTGCTCCAGGACCTGCACGCGGTCGGGCGCGCGCCCACGTTCAACACGTTCGTGGACACCCCCGGCCCCAACCCCGACCTGGTCACGTCCACCGCCCAGCTCGACCTGTCCGGCGGCCCGCTGTGGCTGCGCGTCCCCGCCACCGGCGGCCGATACCACGTGATCCAGTTCATCGACGCGTGGACGCACAACTTCGCCTACGTCGGCAGCCGTACCACCCGCGATGAGCCCCGCGAGTACCTCCTCGTCCCGCCCGGGTGGGCCGGCCGGGAGGAGCCCGCGGCCGAGGTCATCCGCGTGCCCACGATGATCGCGACGCTGATCGCCCGCTTCCCGCAGAAGAGCGACATCACACTGCAGCGGATGTACCCCCAGGTCGCACTCGACGGCCTGCCGTCCCCCCAGCCCGGGGTACCGGACGACGTGCGCTTCCTGGAGGAGCTGCGCCGCAGCCTGGCCGCGTTCCCGCCCTCCCCGGCCGAACGCCGCTACCAGCGCCGGTTCACCCCGCTCGGGGTGTTCGCGGACGGCAACTCGCCCTACACCACGCTGCCGCGGGAGCAGCGGCTCGCCCTCCGGGAGGGTCTCGACCGCGGCCGCGACGGCCTGGAGGAGGCGGCGACGACCGCGCACGCCGCCCCGGTCAACGGCTGGACCAACGACGTGCACGCCTTCGACTACAACCTCGACTACTTCGAGGTCGGCACCATCGACGCTCCACAGTGGACGATTCCGGACCGGGACGCGGCCCACCTGGCCCGCGCGGTCGCGGCGCGCACGCGGCTGTGGGGCAGCCACGCGTACGAGACCGTGGAGGCGGCCCTGCACAAGGACGCCGACGGCGACCGCCTGACCGGTGCGCGCACCTACACGCTGCCGCTGCCCCCGCTGCCCAACGCCACGCTGGCCGCGTACACGGCGGCGGACCAGCACCCGATCACCACGATCCCGATCGAGCCCGAGAGCCCGACCCGGGTCCACGCCCCCGACGGCGAGTTCCACCTCGTCCTGCGGATCTACGCGCCACCGGAGCCCGGCCTCCGGCTGCCGCCGCTGGCAAAAGCATGAACAGATGGCGTACAACAGACGCTCGTTCTCGTCTGGTCCGGGGGCCGTATCGCACCATGTGCGGGGTGAGAATCGCGCACTTCTGCGACAGCCACCCGGGCCGCTCCGACGGCGTGGCGACCTCGGTGGCGGCCACGGTGTCCCTGCTGCGCTCGGCCGGTCACGAGGTCCAGCTCTACCAGCCGGCGCCGCTGCTGCGCGGCCGGGCCGAGCCCTGCGGAGTCCGCTCGGTCCCCGTGCCGCTGCGCAACATCCGAGTGGGCGTGCCGCGCTTCTCGGGCATGCGTCCGGTACCGCACGTCGTGCACGTCCACACCCCCGGCCCGGTCGGCATCGGCGGCCTGCGCTACGCCCGGGCCCACGACCTCCCGGTGGTCATGACCTGGCACACCGACCTCCTGGCCTACTCGGCCCACTTCATGGAGATCCAGTTCGGCGCCGCCCACGCCGCCCAGCGCCTGGCGCTGGGCTGGACCATGCGCGACTACCTGCGCCTGGCCCGCTCCGGCACCGAACGGCGGGCCCAGCTGCTGCGGCTGGGCCAGGAGTTCATGGACCGCACGTCGGTCCTGATCGCCCCGTCCGCGAAGACCGCCGCCGGCCTGGCCGAGTTCGAGCGCCTGCCCCCGGTCTGGACGGTCCCGACCGCGATCCAGCTGGCCGACTGCCCCCTGGGCCGAGCCGAGCTGCGCCGCTCGTTGCGAATTCCAGAAACCGCTCCGGTGGTACTGGCTGTAGGCCGCGCGACGAAGGAAAAGGACCCGACCCTTCTGCTGTCCGCCTTCGCCCGCCTGCTCCGCCACGTCCCGACGGCCAGGCTGGTGATGGTCGGCGTGAAACAAAACCGCATCAGCGTCCAACGCCAGGCCCGCCAGGCCCGCGTCGCCCACGCCCTGAGCCTGGTCCGCCCCGTCCCCCACACCCGCATGGCCGCGTACTACCGCATGGCCGACGTCCTGGCCTTCGCCTCCACCACCGACACCCAGGGCCTGGCCATGATCGAAGCAGAGGCCGCGGGCCTCCCGGTCGTTTTGGCCGACGCCGCCTTGGCCACCCGCCCGGGCACCACGTCCGGCCGCCTGAGCACCGCCCCCGACGCCGACTCGATGGCCACCGCCCTGACCAAAATCCTGACCGACCCCAAACTCCACACCGAGGTATCGGAGGCCGGCCGAGCCGCCGCCGACGCCTACTCAGCAAAGCACTACCTGGCCCACCTGATGGCCGTCTACACCTCCGTCACGAAGACCGACTCCCCCAGCGCTCATAACGGTCGGTCCGTCAGAACTTGAGGAGGGTAGGCACCAGCGAGGAGCGTCCCCATGCGTGGGCTTTCGATCGTCATCTCGGCCGTTGTGGTGGTGAGCCTGAGTCTCGCCGCCGTGCTGGCTGTTTGGCACGAGGTGATGACCAGGGTGGTCGGCATCGAGGCGTACAAGAATCTGTTGCAGTTCTGTCTCGTGGTCGTCCTGGGCGGTGCGGTGTCGTTGCTCTATCAGGCGTACAACCGGCAGGTGGACCGGCAGGCCGAGGTGAAGCGACAGGATGAGCACCGAGCTGATGCGGTTCAGGAAACCCGGCAGCGGTACCTCTCCGAGCTGATCGGCCACTACAACCGCGTCAAGCGGGCCCGCCGCCTGCTGAGGGCGAAGGCGCTCACGCATGACCCGGACCGCGCCAACCGGCGAGTCCGCGTCGCCAGATACGACGAGCTGTTGCAGTCGGTGTTGGACGCACAGCTGACATTCGAGACCATGTCGCGCACCATGCGCGTCGAAGGAAGCCTGTTCGCGACGGACCACGATCTCATCGCCGCGCTGATCAGGGCCGAGTCGTATCTGCGGGCGTTGGTGACGGAGTACGAGAACGTCATGCCACAGGCCGACCGGGCCGAGGTCGAGCTGCGTATGCTGCCCGAACTGGCCGACTTCGTCGGACCGTACGAAGAGTCCAAGCGCTTCCGCACGGAGTTTGTGCATTCCACGCAAGCCGCCCTGGCCGCACTGGAGCATCTTATCGTCGATGCGGCTCAGCCTGACACGCTGCGCAGTGTGGACGGGCCGCCCTCCACCTCGCCGAAGTAATGCGCGGCCGCGTCGATCTTCTCCTCCAGGTTCTCGGCCAGGCTGATGAGCGCCATTAGATATTCGTCCGGCTTATTCCTGAGTTTGCTCCGCACGTGCACGCCGACGGCGTCCGCGGCCCAACGCACCGCGCGCAGGTGTCTGGCCATCTCACCGATCAGCTCGGGCGATGCGTCACCGGCGAGCGCATCGACCGAGCCACGCAATTCATCGGCCGTCGTGATGATGTCCGCGAAGTGCCGCTCGAGCGAGTCGATACCCAGGCCGACCTGGCGGTGGGCCCGATCGAGTCGGTAGCGGGCTTTCGCGGCGACCCGGGCCGGTGGATCCATCACCGACCGGGTATCAAGAAAGCAGATCGAGCAGCCATGCTCGCAGCAGGTCGGCGTGGGCGGTCGCGGCCTGGATCTCGGCGCTCGTCGTGCCGGGTCGCAGCGCCGCGTCGAGGACGGTGGCCAGTTCGTCGACGCACCGGCCGATCGTGGCGTTCTCGTGCGCGGCGGCGCGATCCCGCAGGTTCGCGAGCTCGGCCCGCAGCGGTTCGACGCGTATCGCCAGCGTCGCCCGGTCCAGCGCATCGAGTCGAGCGGCGCGCAACCGGCACACGAACCGGCCCCACTCTGGCACCGCGTTGCCGACGCGCTCATCCGGCTCCGGTTCCGCCGCTGCCGCCGGCCGGTGGGCGTCCAGGCCGATCAGCTCGCCGAGAATGAGCGGATCGGGCAGGCCGAGTGGATCGTCGGCCGGCTTCGTGTCGCGCGGCAACAGCTCGGTGGCCGCCCGCGCCGCGAGCCAGAAGAACCAGGTGCGCAGGTCAGGCGCCAACAAACGACCCCGCCCGGTGATCATCAGCGCAATCGCGACGATGCAGAGGAGGTGCTGCGGCCGCCAGGCGGACCACTGGCCCTGGTTCCGCGCGTATTCCGTGGCGGCTTCATGTATGCCGGCAACCGGCTGGGACAGCTCCGGCGGCACCGTCACCGACAGCTGATCGGTAGGGCTCAGCATCCATTGCAGCAACGCGTCACGATCGCGGAAATCCACCCGGTCGAGGTACTTCGCGACGGTGGTGAGTGCGAGATACGTGGAGTCCCAGGCCAGAAGACCCGAAGCGGTGTACCGGGAGAGGTCGACGAGGAAGTATCGCTCCCCCCGGCGGTCGAACAGCACGTTTCCCGGGTGAAGATCGCGATGACTCAGGCCGTACGTAAGAATGACCGGCATCAACCGGAGCGCCGGCTCACGACCGACCAACGCGAACGGATTGACCAGACACTCGCCGCCGCGGCTGAGCCAGGGCCGGGAATCCGTCAGCAGGCCCGGATGCCGACCGGCCCAGGCATCGATGGATCCGCCCGCGGCGAGACGTTCGCCGAGGAGCTCCTCCAACACGATGCCCATGTCAACCTTTTTCGATGTCGATCGAGTGTTCCATTCGGTCAACAGCTCGCCGACGAGTCGGCGGCAGGCGTCTTTCACCAGGTGCGGCGGCAGACGATCGACCTCGACCAGCTCGTCGAAGCCACCGCCGGCGATGCTCTGCATCACGATCGATCCGCCATCGGGAATCGAGATCGGCGACCCGATCAGTCTGGTCAGATGCGCTTCGGCGAACAGGCGTGGCGCGTCATGGAGCGCCCGATTATGGAGAATGTACTCCCGGTCGGAATCCTCGCGGTCGGTGATTTTCAAAATCACCCCGCGCAGATGCTCGCCGTAGCCCTCGACGTAGACACCCAGCAGCTGGGCATCTGTGAAGCCGGCTCCGACCCACCCGGACGGCAGCAGGTTTGCGGACACCTGGTCCGACCACCGGCGCAGCGCCTCGCGGCCCCGCACGGACCGGATCTGCCCGAAGACCCCGTCAGCACCGTCCCGTCGGCGGTCGAAATCGTTCAGCATCGACGCCTTCCCCTTGGCCATGTCGACGACCCCTCCGGCGTCGTCCTCCATTGAGGCACCGCCCCACCGGCTGAACGGTCCGAACGCGCACATGTTCGCGCCGCAGTTACCGCGGAAGCCCTCTTGGGTGTATCCGACACGCGCCCAGTTTCACCGCTGCGGCCATACGGCTATGGTGCGCTGGTATTGAGGAAATTGTCCGAAAGGCGCATATGATCAGCATAGGTGAGCCCGATACCGGAGATTCCCCACTCCGGCGGCTCGGAACGCTGATGCAGGCATCCCGCGAGATAGCGGGGCTCCAGCGCAGCGACATCCGTCATGTCGGCCGGACCGTGGTCTCCGATCTGGAGCGCGGCCTCCGCCTGCCGGGCTCGGACATTGTTATGGAGATCGCCCGAGCGGTCGGCGCCGACCTTGAGCGGACCGCATTTCTCATGCGCCGCGCCCGCGATGACGAAAACCTGGCCAAGCTCCGCCGGCAGAGCGCCGCACTCGCTCCTTATCCACCGAGTGAGCTGGCTCGGCCGACCGGCCGGAAAGTACCATACATCGAGGTGATTTCCGCGGACGGCGCATTTGCGCGGGCTTTACCGGAGCCGGATGACCCGCGAAATGTGTACCTGATTCCACATATCATCGAACGGGCGGTCGACCGGTATCGGATCGGGGCGGACCGTCGGACAATGGCCGGCACATCCACCCGCAAGATCCGAGCGACCGATACGAGCCTTGACCGGCTGTATTGGACCGTGGGCATGCAAGCCGAGGTCGAGCTGGAGTATCTGCGCGTCCAGCTCTGCGGCGACGTCACCGCGGTCGAGGTCATCCAGGCCCGCCGCAATAGCTATGTGTTCCTGCTGCAGCTCCACAAACCGATCGACCCTGGCGAATCAGGCTCGTTCACGGCGGATTACGCGTATGGCCTGACCGGTGAGGAGGATCCCGGACGCTGGGTGCGCTTCCGGGTCCCGGCCGAGGAGGTCGAGGTCAGCGTCGACTTCCCGATCGGCGATCAGCCGGCGCGCGCATGGACCATCAACCAGCCTACTGAGCAGGCGATCGGCCCCGAACCCGGTGCCAACGAACTGCTCGTACCGAAGGTCTCGGGCTCATACGTGACCCAGCCGGACAACGTCCGGCCGGGCAGAACCGTCGGTATCCACTGGCGCCGATAGCGGTGAACTGGCGAGCCGCGCCCGCGTCACGAGAGCCGACCCTCATGACGAGAGCCGGCTCTCATGGCATTGGCGGGCTGGCGGTGCACGCAGCACACACTCAGGGCGCCGCCAAGGCCTCCGTCGGCGCCAGGCGGGCCGCGCGCACCGCGGGGTAGAGGCCCGCGATCGCCCCGATGACCAGTGTCGCCGCGACGCCGCCGGCCGTTGCCCACGGTGGGACGACGGTCGGCCAGTCGCGGGTGGTCGCGTACAAGGCGGTCACCCCGAGGCCGATGGTCACGCCCCCGAGACCGCCGAGGGCGGACAGCAGCAGCGACTCCGCCAGGAACTGCACCAGAATCTGGGCCCGCGTAGCACCGAGAGCCCGGCGGAGTCCGATCTCAGAGCGCCGCTCCAACACCGAGATCACCATGGTGTTGGCCACCCCGACGCCGCCGACCAGCAGTGCGACCGCGCCCAGCCCCAGCAGCAGCCCGTTGAAGGTCTTGTCGGTGGCCTGCCGGGCGGTGAGGGCGTCGGACGGGCGGGAGACCTTGACCTGGCTCGGGTTTTCCGGGTTGGCGGTGCGGGCGAGCACCGCCTGGACGGCCTCGACCTGGGTGTCCTTGGTGCGGGTGTAGACGGTTGTCGGGTGGCCGTCGAAGGCCAGGTACGTCGAGGCCGCCTCCCACCCGATCAGCGCCGACGAGTCCAGCTCAGGGGCCAACGGTATTGCGTCCAGGATGCCGATCACGGTGAACCAGCGGTTGCCGATGTACACCTGCACCCCGTCCCCGGCCGCCGAGATCCCGAGGCGCTTGGCCGTCGCGGCGCCCAGGACCACCGATGGGAACTGGCCGGTGGCCGCGTTCAGCCACACGCCCGACGCGACCGAGCCACCCACGGTGCGCAGCAGTGAGAGCTCCGCGGCCCGCAGCGCGATCGCGCCGGTCTGCGCGGCCGGGATGCGGTCGTTGCGGTACACGTGGATGCCCGAGATTTTGCCGGTCGCCGACACTTCGGTGACCGGGCCGATCCGGCCGATCATCGCCACCGACTCGTCCGGCAGGGAGACGCCGTCGCCGAAGATGTCGTTGCCGGGTGCGACGGTGAGCAGGTTGGTGCCGAGCGCGGCCAGTTGCCGGTCGAGCTCGGCCCGGCTCGACGAGGAGATCCCGACGACCGAGATCATCGCGGCGATGCCGATCGCGATGCCCAGCGCGGACAGGAACGCACGCATCGGCCGGGTCCGCAGGCCGGCCCCGCCGACCCGGACCACGTCAGCGGGGGCCAGCCGCGAGGGCGCCAGCGACGTCGTCATCCGAGACCACCTCCCCGTCGCGCATGGCCACCTGGCGCGGCAGGCTGGCCGCGATCTGCCGGTCGTGGGTGATGACGAGGATGGTGGTGCCGGCGTGATGCAGCTCCCCGAGCAGCTGCATCACGCCGGCCCCGGAGGTCGAGTCGAGGTTCCCGGTGGGCTCGTCGGCGAGCAGGATGGCCGGCTCGCCGACGACCGCGCGGGCGATCGCGACCCGCTGTTTCTCGCCGCCGGAGAGTTCGTGCGGCAGGTGGTCGAGCCGGTCGGCCAGGCCCACCCGCACGAGGGCGTCCTCGGCCCGGCGGCGGCGTTCGGCCCGGGAGGCGCCGGTGTAGAGCAGCCCGTCGGCGACGTTGTCCAGCGCGGGCTGCCCGACGGCCAGGTGGAACTGCTGAAACACGAAGCCGATGCGGCGGGCCCGCAGCGCCGCCAGCTGGCGGTCCCGAAGCCGTGCGACCTCATGCCCGTCGATGCTCACGGTGCCCGACGACGGGCGATCGAGAGTACCGATGAGATGCAGCATTGTGCTTTTGCCAGAACCCGAAGGACCGACGATGGCCACGAACTCCCCGGCGGACACGGTCAGGGAGACGTCGCGAACGGCGATGACGCCGCCGGGATACTCCTTGGACACCCCGGAGAGCGAGACGACCGCCGTCATGCCGGCATCCCGACCACGGTGCCGGCGCTGATCCCGTCGCCGGTGATCTCCACCTTGCCCGCGGCGAACAGCCCGAGCTTGACCGCCACGATCTTCGTCGTGCCATCGGCGACGACCTGCACTCCATAGCCGCCCTCGGCCAGAGCCAGAAGCGCCTGCACCGGTACTGCCAGCACGTTCTCCCGCTTGCCGGCCGTGAACGTGACCGTGACCGTCACCTGGTCCAGCCCGTCGAAGGCCTTGGCGTCGTCCGGGGTGATCGTCACGCGGTACTTGGTCGTGGCCGCCGTGTTGCCCTGGGCCGGCTGGATGACCGTCTGCACCACCGAGATCTTCCCGGCCACGCCCTTGCCGTCGGGCAGCTTGACGCTCACCGCCGCCCCGGTCTTGGCCAGCCGCTGGTCCGACGTGTCCAGGTCGATCGTCACGACCGGGGTCGTGCTGGTGTAGGCCAGGATCGCGCCGCCGCTCGGGTCACCGGCCTCGGCCTTGTGCTCGTCGACGCGGACGGCGCCGGTGGCGTAGACGATCCGCCCGGCCTCCACCGTGCCCGTCTTCGTGATGCCGAGGTCGCCCTGCCACTTCTTCACCGCGCTCGCCGTCGACGAGGAGTAGGTGTCGTCGACGGTGAACCCGGTGTACCCGAGCGCGGCCAGGTTCTCCTCCAGCTGCTTGACGTCGGGCCCCTCGTCGCCGACGGTCAGGTTGCGGTACGACGGCATCGCGCCGTAGAGCAGCACCACCGGCGTGTTGTCGGTCCGATACAGCGCCTGCCCGCGCTGGACGGTGGTGCCGACGGCGGGCACCTCGGTGAGCGTGCCGCCGCCGCGGCCGTTGAGCGTGCGACTGTCGCCGTGGCCGAGCTTGCCGTCCTCGTTCTGGGTGTCGACCAGGGTCTGCTTCGTGACCGTCACCGTCTTGGCCGGCCCGGAGCTCTTCGCCGCCTCGGCCTGGCTGCCGGTCTGGGGCAGCCCGAGCCCGGCCGCGGCGGCGGCTCCGACGGCGGCGACCGCGGCCACCCCGAAGATCACCTTTCCGGCGCCCCCGCGCCGGCGGCGGTTGCTCACGCCCCGCCCCCGTCGTTGTGGTTCTCGGTATGCGTCCCGGGGCCGCCGTCGCCGCCCTTGGGCCCGAGGTCGTACTGCTCGCACGCCGCCTGAGCGCTCTTCATCTGCTCGCTCTGCAGGTCGATGCCGAGCTCGTTGCCGTCGATCATGAAGCCGCCCTCCTCCTGCGGGTCCGGGAAGTTGGGGATGCCGTGCTCGCGCATGCACTGGGCGTACTTGCGCATCTGCTCCAGCTGCGCCGCGTCGAGCTTGGGCGGCTGACCGTTGTTGGGCATGAGCGACTTGCACTCGGCCTGGGCCGCGTCGACCTTGTTCTTGTCGACGTCGCCGGTGATCGTCAGCCCGACTCCGCCGCCGCCGCTGTCGAAGTTCGGGTCCTCCATCGGCACGCCGTGGTCGCGCATGCACTGGGCGAACTTGAGGAACGCCTCCTGGTCGTCCTTCGGGTCCCGGCTGCCGGTGCCGCTGCTGGCGCTCGCCGTCGGGGACGCCTTGCCATCGCCCGCCGAAGCCACGCCATCGTCCGCGCCGGTTCCCTTGGCGCAGCCGCCGGCCGTGAGCACGAGCAGCAGGCCGACCGCGAGGCTCGTCCTGAAACGCATAATGCCTCCTTAGGTGTACTGCCTGTGCAGTCAAGCCAGCCGCCCGTCAACTGACCGTTAGCGAAAACGTTGACGCCGAGTTGACACCGGGGCGCGGGACGATGGAGGCATGCGGATTCTGGTGGTCGAGGACGAGCGGCTGCTCGCCGAGACGGTCGCGCAGGGCCTGCGCCGCGACGCGCACGCCGTCGACGTGGTCCACGACGGCGCCGCCGCCCTCGAGCGGCTCGACGTCAACGACTACGACGTCGTGGTCCTCGACCGCGACCTGCCGGTGCTGCACGGCGACGAGGTGTGCCGCGAGCTGGCCCGCCGCGAGTCCGACGCCCGGGTGCTCATGCTGACCGCGGCCGCCGACGTCGACGACCGGGTCGAGGGCCTCGCCCTCGGTGCCGACGACTACCTGCCCAAGCCGTTCGCGTTCCGCGAGCTCGCGGCCCGGGTGGCCGCGCTCGGCCGCCGGGCCCGGCCGGCCGCCCCGCCGGTGCTGGAGCGGGCCGGGATCCGGCTCGACCCGCACCGCCGCGAGGTGTACCGGGAGGGCCGCTACGTGCCGCTGTCACGCAAGGAGTTCGCGGTCCTGGCCGAGCTGCTGCGGGCGGCGGGCGCGGCCGTCTCGGCCGAGCAGCTCCTCGAGAAGGCCTGGGACGAGCACGCCGACCCGTTCACGCATACCGTGCGGATGACGATCCTGAAGCTGCGGCGGAAGCTGGGCGAGCCGGCCGTGGTGCTGACCGAGCCCGGGGTGGGGTACCGAATCCCGTGAAGAAGATGACCATCCGCACTCGGCTGACGCTGGTCTACGGCGGCCTGCTCCTCGCCGGTGGCCTGCTGCTCATCGGCATCACCTACGCGCTGGTCTCCCAGCGGCTGGGCGACAAGCTCTACGCGTTCAAGTCCGAGCAGGGCGCGCCGCCGCCGGACCTGGCCGTCGGCGGCGAAGCGGGCCCCGGCACCCTCAACCGCATCTCCGGCGAGATCCGCTCCGACGCGTTGAACGTCCTGCTCACCCAGGGTGGGGTCGCGCTGGCCGCGGTCGTCCTGCTCGGCCTGGCGTTCAGCTGGCTCATCGCCGGCCGCCTCCTGCAGCCCCTGCACCAGGTCACCGAGACGGCCCGGCGGATCGCCGGCGCCCCCGACCGCGGGCTGCACGAGCGGATCGCCCTGACCGGCCCTTACGACGAGGTCAAGGAGCTGGCCGACACCTTCGACCAGATGATCGCCCGGCTCGACAAGTCGTTCGACGTCCAGCGCCGGTTCATCGCCAACGCATCCCACGAACTGCGCACCCCCCTGACCCTCAACCGCACCCTGCTCGAGGTCACCACCGACGACCCGGCCGCCTCCCCCGAACTGCGACAGCTGGGCCGGACGCTCCTGGCCGTCAACGACCGCCACGAACGCCTCATCGACGGCCTGCTGCTCCTGGCCCGCTCCGAGCGCGCGATCGGCGACGCCTCCTACGTGGACCTGGCCGACATCGTCACGCACGTCACCGCGCAGCAGCCGGGCGAGGACGTGAAGCTGACCGTTGTGGCGGACGAGGCCCCGACGACCGGCAACGCGGTGCTCCTGGAGCGGCTGGTGCACAACCTCGTCGAGAACGGCGTGCGATACAACGTGCCGGCCGGCGGCTGGGTCCGCGCCGAGTCCGGCACCCGCCCCGACGGCGTGTTCGTGACCGTCAGCAACACCGGGCCGGTGGTCCCGCGGTACGAAATCCCGAACCTCTTCGAACCGTTCCGCCGCCTGGGCCCGGAGCGCGCCGCCGGTTCCGGCGCCGGCCTGGGCCTGTCGATCGTCCGCGCGGTTGCCGGTGCACACGGTGGCAAGGTCTTCGCCGACCCCCGGGACGGCGGCGGCCTCACCGTGACCGTGATCCTGCCCACCGCCGCGAGCAGCGAATATCCGACATGACAACGAGCGGAGATCCGGCACACTCGGGGTCATGTCCGCACCGCCCACCAACCTGGAAGATCTCCGCCGCCTGGTGAACGCCGGGTCGCGCGTCAAATATCTGTACTTCTGGGGCAACCAGCCCCGCCTCGACGGCACGCTCGGCCCCAGCTGCCTCAGCCAGTGGTGGCCGTCCCCGTTCGACGTCGACGGCGTCCACTACCCGACCGCCGAGCACTACATGATGTGGCGCAAGGCCCGGCTCTTCGGCGACACCGCGACCGCCGACCGGGTGCTCTCCGTCGGCCACCCGAACCAGGCCAAGGCCCTCGGCCGGATCGTCAAGGGCTTCGACGACGCCGTCTGGGAACGCGAGCGCTTCGCGATCGTCACGGACGTGAGCCGGGCCAAGTTCTCCTCCACCGACGAGCTGCGCACCTACCTGCTCGGCACCGGCACCCGCGTCCTGGTCGAGGCCAGCCCCCTCGACCGCGTCTGGGGCATCGGCCTGGCCGCCGACGACGAGGCCGCGGCCAACCCGGACCGGTGGCGCGGCCTCAACCTGCTCGGCTTCGCCCTCATGCGGGCCCGCCACGACCTGGCCGCGGGCGCGTGACCGCCCGCAACAGCCAGGTCCAGCCCCTTCCACCGTGGCTGGCCTGGCCGATCCGGGTCCTGGCCGTCATCTTCGTGGTCCCGTTCCGCCTGGCCTGGGACGCCCTGGTCTGGCTGACCCGCGCCCTGTGGAAGTACGTGGGCTCGCCCCTCACCGAGTACGTCCTGGCCCCGTTCTTCTACTACGTGATCTGGGTGCCCCTGCGCTGGATCGCGATCTACATCCTCTGGCGCCCCCTGGCGTGGATCACGGTCCACATCCTGTGGCGCCCGCTGGTCTGGTTCGCGAAGCACGTCCTGGCCCCGCTGTGGGACGGCTTCGTCTGGCTCCTGAAGGCCACCGCCCCGTTCTGGCACCTGCTGGCCCGCATCCTCCTGGAGGTCGGCAAGGCCGTCGGCTGGGCGATGACCATGCTGTACCGCTACCTCCTGACCCCGATCGGCCGGGCCATCGCCTTCGTCTGGCGCTGGGTCGTCATCCCGATCGGCCAGGCGATCGCGTGGGCCTGGAACCACTCCGTCGTCCTGCTCTGGCGCTACCTGGTGGTCATCCCGGTCGCCTTCGTGTGGCGCTACTGCGTGGTCCCCCCGGCCCGCTGGGTCCACACCTGGGTCCTCCGCCCGATCGCCGACACCACCCGCCGCGTCCTGGCCACCCTCGGCCTGCGCTGACCCCGCACTGGCACTGCAAACGCCCGAGAGCCGACGCGGAGGCGCGCCGGCTCTCGGGTACTCCTGTGGTGCGGGTATCACATGGTGGCGAACTTGAACTTCTGGAAGTCGGTGCTGTTGCAGGTGTTGATCACCGTGTAGGCGTTGACGGCCGTCGAGTTGCCCTCGAGCTGCAGGCACAGGCCGCCGGCGCCCACGTTGGCCAGGCGTTCGCTCGGGTAGCGCATCCACTGCTGCTTGGTGCTGCCGTTGCAGACGGCCAGGATGACCCGGGTGTTGGCGGCGGTGCTGCCGCTCTCCAGGTCCAGGCAGCGGGTGTCGGCCGCGTTGCCCGTGTCGGCGTAGACCTTGTAGTAGCCGGAGGTGCCGGCCGAGCCGGACGGGACGAAGACCAGGCGCTGGCCGTTGTTGTAGTTGCAGGTGCGGTCCTGCAGGTAGCTGGTGGTCGCCGGGACGGTGCCGTCGGTCGACGAGCCCAGGCAGTAGTTGATCGCGGTGGTGGTGCTGCCCTTGCTCTGCATGATGTCGAGGGGGCGGACGTTCCAGTTCTGCGTGGCCGCGGCGCTGTTGCAGGTCACGACCTGCAGCGGGGTGTTGTTGGCGGTGCTGGCGCCGGCCGGGGCCAGGCAGAGGCCCGAGCCGGCGTTGCGGACCAGGCCGTTGGTCTGGAAGTACCACTGCATGCTGGTGTTGCTCGGGTCGCAGTTGAAGATCACGACCGGGGTGGTGCTCGTCGCGCCGCCGTTCTTCGGGTAGAGGCAGCGCTCACTGCCGTCGCCGAGCGGGCTACCGGCCACCGAGCCGCCGACGTTCGCTCGGATCGTGCCGTTGACGCTGTTGTCGTTGATGGGGGTGAACGTCCACCATTGCGCGATGTTGCCCGTGCAGCCGACGATCTGCACCGTGTTGTTGTCGGTGTCGGCGTAGTTGAGCACGTCGGCGCAGGAGCTGGTGGTGCCGTTCTTCAGCGTCAGGATCGAGCTGACCTTCTTGCTGGTCATGTTGTACCAGGACTCGCCGAGCGTGAGGTACCCGTTGGCGTTGCCGGTCTGGGCCTTGATGAAGGCGTTGAGGTCGCCGGCCGCGACCTGGTTGGCATAGAGGTCGCGGGCGAAGTTCGGCTTGTTGAACGTGGTCGCGATGTAGTTGTAGAGGTAGCCGGCGTGCTCGTAGCCGTGCAGATACGTGAACGTGGCCGGGTTGGCGACCGGCATGTTGCTGCTGTACATCCAGTAGCGCACGTAGTCCGCGAAGCCCTCGGTGACCCAGCTGGGGGTGAAGCCCCCGTTCATGCCGGTGGTCGCGATGTGCGTGACCTCATGGATGGCGATCGACAGGTCCGGGTCGTTGAGGTGCGCGTCGATCCAGGACGTGCCGACGAACATGCCGTTGCCGCTCACATACGCGGCGCCGGTGTTGGGGTCGGTGTTGAGCGTGATGGTCGTCGGCGCGTTCGCCTGCGACCCGAGGAACGTGACGATCTTGGGGTACCACTTCTCCAGCAGCCCCTTGAGCGCCGTCAGATACTGCAGGTAGTTTCCCGTCACGGCGGGGTTGATGGTGATCGTCGGCACCGGGAACGGGCTGGCCGGCTGCGTCACCGAGACCGATGCGCTGGCCGCCGAGGCCTCATTCGCGGCATTCTTCGCGACGACCTTGTAGGAATACGCGGTGCCATTGGCGACACCGGTGTCGAGCCAGCGCTGCGTGACGTCGCCGGATGCGAATCCGGCCTGCGCCGCAACCGTGGTGAACAACGCATTGTTTCGGTAGATGTCATATTGCGTTGGCACTTGACCGGTAGCGTAGTTCCAGGTCAGTGCGATACTGTTGCCGCCGGTGAACGCTCGCACATTGACCGGCGCACTCGGCGCGGCGGCGTGTGCCATTCCGGCCGGAAGGCCCAGCGGTGCCATCACACCGGCCGCGGCCGCGGTTATCGCCAGCATTACCCGCCTGGCGTTTTTGGCGCGCGTGAACAACTTACCCAGCATCGATCGTTGCCCTCCCCGTCAAGGCATTGCATGCGGAGCTTCATGATCTCCGATCAATGCGATAAACGTCAATGACTTGATCGACTGACGCCAATAGGGTAGAAGCGCGGCAACACGCGGCCGCCCGGCGGGTAACCGGGCGGCCGCGGCGCCGGTCAGGCGACCGGGGCGGGCCGTGGATCGGCCGGGGCCGGAGCCGGGCGCTCCACCTCGACGTGCGGCAGGAGGCGGTCCAGCCAGCCGGGCAGCCACCAGTTGACCCGGCCCAGCAGCGCCATCGTGGCCGGGACCAGGACCAGGCGGACCAGCGTCGCGTCGACGAAGACCGCGACCGCCATGCCGACGCCGATCATCTTCACGGTCACGTCCGGGTCGAGGGCGAAGCCGATGAAGACCGCGACCATGATGGCGGCCGCGCTGCTGATCACCCGGCCGGTGGCGGCCAGACCGCGGACCACGGAACCGCGGGCGTCGCCGGTGGCCAGCCAGTCCTCGCGGACCCGGGACAGCAGGAACACCTCGTAGTCCATCGACAGTCCGAAGAGGACGGTGAAGAGCAGGATCGGGACCCAGCTCGACACCGGCACCGCGTGCGGCAGGCCGACCAGCCGCGCACCGAAGTCGGTCTGGAAGATGGCGGTCATCACGCCATACGCCGCAGCCACTGACAGCAGGTTCATCACCGCCGCCTTCATCGCGACGACCGGAGCCCGGAACAGTACCGTCAACAAAATCAACGACAGCGCGACGACGAACGCGACCACGATCCACAGCCGGTCGGCGAGGCGGTCGGAGATGTCCGAGAACACCGCGACCAGGCCGGTGACCCGCACCCCGTCCGGCAGCACGGAGCCGCGCAGGCGGGTGAGCAGTTCGCTGGTCGCCTCGTCCTGCGGCCCGGTCGTGGGCTCGATCGAGATGACCGCGGCCGTCCCGTTGACGACCGGCGGGGCGACCGCGGCGACGCCGGGCACCGTGCGCAGGCGGGCCACCAGACCGTCCACATCGGACACCTTGGTGGTGTCGACGGCGAGCAGCAGCGGGCCGTTGGCGCCGGGGCCGAACTCGGCCGACGTCAGGTCGTAGGCGAGCCGGGTGGTGTTCGACGTCGGCTGGCTCCCGGCGTCCTGCGGCCAGGTCCGCATCCCCAGCATCGGCGCGGCCAGCGCGGCCAGGACGATGAGCGAGGCGAGCGCGGCGACGACCGGGCGGCGGCCGACGCGGGTGGCCCAGCGGGCGGTGAAGCCCGACGCCGACGCGACCGGCCGGCCCTGGCGGACCTTGCGGGGCAGGACGCGGTGGCCGGCCAGGCCGCAGAGCGCGGGCACGAGCGTCAGCGCCGCGGCCATCACGGCGACGACGGCGGCGAAGGTGGCGTAGCCGAACGAGGAGTACACCGGCAAAGAAGCCAGGCGGAGGCCGAACAGCGAGACGAGCACCGTGAGCCCGGCCACCACGACCGACGCTCCGGCCGTCGCGTTCGCCTCCGCGGCCGCCGCGCGGGGCGACAGCCCGCGGCGCAGACCCTCGACGTGCCGGGCCACGAGCAGCAGGGCGTAGTCGATGCCGACGCCGAGGCCGACCATCGTGGCGACCGTCGGCGCGGTGTTGCTGATGTCGGTGGCCTTCTCCAGCAGGGCGATGACCGCGGTCGCGACGCCCAGGCCGGCGATGGCCACGACCAGGGGCAGGCCGGCGGCGACGACCGAGGCGAGGCCGAGGACGAGGATCAGCAGGGCGGCGACGATGCCGACCGCCTCCGCGGTGCCGCTCGGGGCCGAGATGTTCTCGGCGACCTGGCCGCCGAACTCGACCTGCAGGCCCTCGCGCTCGAGCGGTTCGGCCGCGGCGCGCAGGGCGTCCATGGCCGAGGTGCCCGCGAAGTCGGTGACCGGGATGTCGTACTGCACGCCGATCAGCGCCGTGTCGCCGTCCGCGGACAGCCGGGCCGGGGCGACGATCCCGGCCGACGGCATCGCCGCCAGCCGCGTCCGCAGCGACTCCAGGACGGCCGGGTCGAGCCGCCGGCCGTCGTGGACGATCACGCGGGCGTCGGCGCCGGACATCTGCGGGAAGTTGGCGCGGAGGAACTCGGTGCCGGCCTGCGACTCGGTGCCGGGCACGTTGTAGTCGTCGTGCGGGGTGCCGCCGAAGCCGGCGGAGAGCGCCGTGAAACCGACCAGGACTATGAGCCAGGCGCCGATCGTGCGCCAGGGGTGAGCGGCGGCCGCACCGCCGATTCGGCCAAGCAAGCGAGACATGCCGACACGCTCCCCCGTACCGCTTTCAGCCGACTTGGAGTCCACTAACAGCGACCCCGGCCGTCGACTTTCGCCGCTAGAGCGACCGGTGACGCAGCCGGTGCACTGAGGTATGCGCCGATTCCTGGCCGTCACCGGCCTGCTGCTGCTCGCCCCGCTCGTCGGCGAGTTCCTGCTCGGCAACCTGAGCGTCCGGATCCTCCCGGCCCTGCCGTTCCTGGTCCCCATGTACGGCGGCGGCGCCCTGCTCATCCGCGAGATCGCCCGCCGCAGCGGCCGCGGCTGGCCGGCGATCCTGCTGCTGGGCGCCGCCTACGGGGTGCTCGAGGCCGGCCTGGTCGACCAGTCGCTGTTCAACCCCACGTTCGAGGGCCACGACTTCCTGGCCGTCACCCCCGTCCCGGCGCTCGGGGGCCTGAGCGCGGCGAGCACCCTGTCCTTCGTGGCCGGCCACGCGATCTGGAGCATCACCGTCCCGATCGTCCTGGTCGAGCACCTGGCCGGCGACCGCGAGCCGTGGCTCGGGTGGAAGGGATCAACCGCTTTCCTCCTGGTGTACTGCCTGGGCTGCTGGATCGTCTACAGCGACATCAGGGACAGCGAGCAGTTCGTCGCGACTCCGGCCCAGCGCGCCGGTGCGGCGGCCGCCGCGGTCCTCCTCATCGGCCTGGCGTTTGCCGCGAAGTGGCCGACCGCCTCGCAAAAGCCGCCGAAGGTCTGGCTCACCGGGGTCATCGCGTTCGTGGTGAGCTCCGTGTTCTTCGCGCGGCCGGAGACGTGGCCCGGCTTCTGGTTCGGGGTCGCCTGGCTGGCCGCCGCATCGGTGTGGCTGCTGCGGACCCGGTGGACCCCTCGGCACGTCATGGCGCTGGCGGCCGGGGCGCTCCTGACCTACGCCTGGGGCGGCTTCGCGCTGACCGCGCTGATGGAGCCGCACGACCCGGTGCGGTGGCAGGGCAACGCCGGGTTCGCGGCCGGGGCCGTCCTGCTGGTCGCGGCGTGCGCGCTCAGAGGCAGGACTTCGCCCGGGCCAGCCAGTGCGGCGAGCTCCAGCGAGCGGCCACCTCCGCGGCCAGCTGGAAACAGTCCGACGCCTCCTGCGGGCGGTCCTGGAGGCGGTACAGCTCACCGAGGCTGAGCGCGACGGGCTGCATGGCGATCGAGGTGCTCGACACCCCGGCGAGCTGCGAACGGACCGGCCGGAGGGCCTCGATGACGGGCTGGGCCAGGTCGGCCCGGCCGAGCGCGACGATCGCCAGGGCCCGCACCGTGTAGAACGCGGAGGCGAAGTAGTCGGGGCGGATCGGGTGCTCGCAGATCCGGACCGCCCGCGCCTCGTCGACCCGCCCGGCCGCGACGAGGGCGAGCGCGTAGGCGTCGTTGCCGATCGCCCCGAGCTGCTCGCAGACGATCCGGGTCGGCTCGACGAACTCGGCGGTGCGCCCCGCACTCATCAGCACGCTGAACGTGGCGAAGAAGTGGAACGCGTCGCCGTGCAGCGACCCTTGGCGGCGCATGTGCTCGTGGCACTCGTCGTAGAGGGCGAACGCCCCGACCAGATCGCCCGCGATGTGCGCGAACGTGGCCCGGGCGGCCAGGTGGATCGCGTGCGGCTCGGCCAGGTGGTACGCCGCGGCGATGGCGCCCTGCCGGTCGATCGCGGCCCGCAGCGCTTCGGGCTCGTTCAGCGCCGCCGCACAGTTGCCCAGCTGCTGCTCGCCGAGCCAGTGGTGAGCCACGAACCCGTTCTCGGCGGCGAGGGCCCGCAGCTCCAGCGCGACCGCGCGGCGGGCCGGCACGTCCTTGTCGTAGGGCATCGTGCGCCCCCGCGCGGCCAGCCCGAGCGCGAGCAGCCACGGGTCGTCGAGTCCGCGGGCGATCGCGAGGGCCTCGCGACCGGCCGCCACCCCGCGCTCGTCGCCCTCACCGTCGAGCTCGTTGGTGAGCGCGTCGAGCAGCCGGCAGCGGTCGGCCGGATCGAGGTCGTCGCGGCGCAGCAGCCGGGTAAGTACGTCGACCAGCCGGTCGTCGACCACGCCGTACTCGTGGATCTGCCACGGCGTCGCCACCGTCCACGCCGTGAACGCGGCGACCAGCAGCTCCTCCCGCCCGGACGCGACGGCCACGTCGACCGCCCGGTGCCGCGTCTGCCGGGCCGCCGCCACCGCGCCCGCGCTGGCCTGGGCCCGCAGGAGCCGCCCGAGCAGGTCGACCAGGCACGCGTCCCGGTCGCCGGGGGCGGTGGCGGCGGCATCGAGCGCCCCGCCCAGCACTTCGGCCGCCGCGTCGTACGCGTAGCGCCGCTCGGCCAGCTCCGCCGCCCGGATCGCGAAGTCCACGGCGAGCGCGGCGGTGTCGGAGGACGCGGCCCGGGCGTAGTGGTGGGCGAGCGCCGGATAGTCGTCCCGCCGCGTGGCCGCCGCCACCCGCGCGTGCATCCGGGCCCGGCGCAGCCGGGAGAGGTCGGTGTACATCGTGTCCCGCACGAGCCCGTGCACGAACCGCACCCGCCCCGGCGCCGGCTCGGTCAGCAGCCCCGCGATGAGCCCCGCCTCAAGGGCGTCGAGCACGGCTCCTTCGTCGGCGTCGGCCGCCTCGACCAGCGTCTCCACGTCGGCCTCCCGCCCGACCACGGCCGCGAGCCGCAGCACCGCGACCGCCGCCGGTGGCAGCCGCGACAGCCGCCGCCGCAGCACGTCGCGCACCCCTTCCGGCACCTCGGACGTGGCGACGAGGGCCCCTTCGGACGCGAGCAGCTGCGCCGACTCCCGCACGTAGAACGGATTCCCGCCGGTCCGCTCGGCCAGCGCGGCGAGCGTCCCCGCGTCCACCGGGGTGCGCGCGAACGCTTCGACCAGCCGCGCGACGTCACCACGGCCAAGCCCTTGCAGCGGTACCCGCACAGGCGACCGCCGCGCCAGCACGGCCATCGTCCCGGCCAGCCGCTCCCGATTGTCGGCCGGCCGCAGCGCCCCCACGAGCAACAGCCGCGGCCCACCGGGCCCGACGAGCTCGGCGACGCCGGCGAGCAGCATGAGCGTCTCCTGGTCGGCCGCGTGCAGATCGTCGAGCACCACGGCCACGGGCCGCGCCGCCGCCACCGACGCCAGCCACCGCGAGACGGCCCGATGCAGCCGAAACCGCCCCGCCGCGACGTCTTCCCCGGACGAGATCCCACCGGCGTCCTCGTTGAGCAATGGCCGCAGCTCGGCACTCAACTCCCCGGGCGCCTCGACCGCGGCCAGCTGCCGCAGGGCTTCAACCCAGGCCCAGGCCGGCGGCGCCCCCTCAACCTCCGGACACCGCCCGACAACGACGAGCCAGCCACGCTGGGTGAGCTCGTGCCGATACCGCCCAAGGATGCTGCTCTTCCCGACCCCGGCCTCCCCGCTGACCAACACCACCTTGGGCGCCCCATCCGCCGCCTCCAGGAGCGAGCGCAGCTCCCCCTCCCGCCCGACGAACAGCTCCCCATCCCGCCCGACGGACAGCTCTCCACGTTCGGCCTGCTCAGAGCCATTGCCAGCCCCAACGCCGGCGCCAAACGCGCTCGCGCTGGCGCTGTCGTCAACCGTGCCGGTCAGGATCGCCGACTCCAGGTCCAGCAACGGGCGGCCCGGGTCCAGGCCCAGCTCGTCCGCGAGCACCGTGCGCGCTCGCCGGAGGGCGGCCAGCGCGTCCGCCTGGCGGCCGCTCCGCCACAGGGCCAGGGCCAGCAGCCGCCAGGCCTCCTCGCGCAGGGGCGCCTGCCGGGTCAGCAGTTCGGCCTCGGCCGCCGCCTCGGCCGTGGCCCCCGTGCGCAAGGTCGCGTCGAGGAGCAGCTCCCGGGCGGCCAGGCGGAGCTCTTCGAGGCGGGCCGCCTCCGGCTCGGCCCAGGACTCGCCGGCGAACTCGGCGTAGGCGTCGCCCTGCCACAGGTCGAGGCCCTCGCGCAGCAGCCGCCGGGCCCGGTGCGGGTCGTCCGGGAGCGCGCGGGCCTCGGTGAAGCGGCACTCGAACCGCCAGGCGTCGACGGCGTCGGGTGGGAGGCGGATCGCGTAGCCGGGTGGAGCGCTCACCAGGAGGCGGGCCGGCGTGCGGCGCTCGCGGGCGGGCTCGAGGAGGCGGCGGAGGTTGGAGATGTAGGCCTGCAGGGACGCGATGGCCCGGGGCGGGGCCTCGCCGCGCCACAGGTCCTCGATCATCCGGTCGACGGAGACGACGTCGCCGCGGGCCGAGAGCAGCCTCGCCAGGACGGCGCGCTGGCGGGGACCGCCGAGGTCGACGGCCGTTCCTGTTTCGACCGCGAAGGGGCCGAGCACCCGCAGCAGCATGACGGCGCCATGGTAATCGCCACCAAGCGCTCTCCAAGACCGCTACAAGACAGTCCGGCGACCGTGTGTGCACCGACACGAACACGCGAAGGAGTCACCGATATGACCGGCACCGTCACCACCGAGCGGCCCTGGGTCCAGGAGATGGTGGTCGTGCACCGCATCTTCCGCCGGGAGTCGCGGCACCTGCACGACCTCATCGGCGCCGTCCGGCCCGGTGACACGGCGCGGGCCGGGCTGCTGGCCGGGCTGGCCCGCGAGTACATCGAGGGCCTGCACAACCATCACACCAGCGAGGACGAGCTGCTCTGGCCGAAGCTGCTGGCCCGGGTCGACCTCGACGCCGAGCTGGTACTGCGGATGGAGCAGCAGCACCAGGTGGTCGACGCCGGCCTGCGGGAGCTCGAGCGGCTCCTGGCCGCGTGGGCGGGGACGCCGGCCGAGCCGCAGCGCGACGCCCTCGTCGGCGCGCTCGCCCAGCACCGCCGCGACCTGCTGGAGCACCTCGACGAGGAGGAGCGGCACGTCCTGCCGCTGATCGAGGAGCACCTGACGGTCGCGGAGTGGAACGCCCTCGGCGAGCACGCGCGCTCGAAGACCCCGAAGGAGAAGCAGCTGCTCATGCTGGGTGCGCTGCTGGAGGATGCCACACCGGAGGAGACGGCCCGGTTCATGGCCCGGCTGCCGTTCCCGGTCCGGCTGCTGTGGAAGACGGTCGGCCGGCGCTCCTACAACAAGCAGATGGCGGCGGTCCGCACGCCTTAGGCCCTGTTTCAGAAACGAGGCAGGGCTGCGGCGGGCCCAGATCCCGCCTGCGCACACATCGCGAAAGGCCGGATACAACCCCGGTATCCGACCTCCCGCGCTGCGCACGCA
>NZ_JBITDU010000005.1:0-611339 GCF_044454505.1 Dactylosporangium sp. NPDC051541 | reverse complement strand
AGGCCGAGGACTTGACCTACAAACCAAGCAACGAAGACAACGCATCCACTGTGTGATTCTGAACCAATACCAGAACGCACCCGAACCCCGTTGACAGGGTTTGGTGTGCGGTGGTTGACAGGTTCATAGTGTTACGGCGGCCATAGCGGAGGGGAAACGCCCGGTCCCATTCCGAACCCGGAAGCTAAGCCCTCCAGCGCCGATGGTACTGCACCCGCGAGAGTGTGGGAGAGTAGGACGCCGCCGGACTAACTTTGATCAAGGGTCGCCCTATTGGGCGGCCCTTGATTCGTTTCTGGAACCCTGCGCATTGTGACGCCCGGGTTTGTTCAGCGAGGCCGGCCGCGTGAGGCTGGGTCTGAGATGTCTTCCGGGCGAGTCCGTACGGCTGGGGCCCGGGTTGTTTGCCTGGGCGAGCGCATGCGCGGTCCGGGGCCGTTTGCCGGGTCGAGTGCATGGGGCCTACCCCGGTCGGGAAGGATGAGAGTCGTGAACGCAATGCCCAACGGCGGCGACGGCGAAGGCCGGGACGGCGGTCCGCGACGGCCGCGCAGGGATGACTCGCGCTCCGGATCTGGGTCCGGGTCACGCGGCGACGATCGAGACCGGGGCGGTTCCCGCGGGGATCGGCCGTCCGGCTTCCGGGACCGCGGCGACTCCCGTGACCGAGGTGACCGTGGCGGCGACCGCGCCGGCGGGGTCCGTGGCGACCGGCCGTACCGCGACCGTGACGGTGGCAGTGGTGGCGGGTTCCGCGACCGTAGCAGTGGTGGCAGCGGCGGCGGTTACCGCGACCGCAGCAGCGGCGGTGGCAGCGGCGGTGGCAGCGGCGGTGGGTTCCGTGACGGTGGAGCTCCGCGCGGGGATCGGCCGTATCGGGATCGGGATGGTGCTCCGCGCGGGGATCGGCCGGAGCGGTCGTTCCGGGATCGCGATGGTGCACCCCGTGGGGATCGGCCGTACCGCGACCGTGATGGTGGCGGCAGCGGTGGCTTCCGTGACCGCAGCAGTGGTGGTAGCGGTGGTGGCTTCCGCGACCGCAGCTCCGGTGGCAGTGGCGGTGGGTTCCGTGATGGTGGCGCTCCCCGTGGAGACCGGCCGTACCGCGATCGTGATGGTGGGCCGCCGCGTGGGGACCGTCCGTCCGGGTTCCGGGATCGGGATGGCGCTCCTCGGGGTGACCGGCCGGATCGTCCGTTCCGGGATCGGGACGGTGGCGAGCGCTCCGGTGGCGGGTTCCGTGGGGATCGGCCGCAGCGGCCGTTCCGGGATCGTGATGGCGGGGCTCCCCGTGGGGATCGACCCTATCGCGATCGTGATGGTGGCCCGCCGCGTGGGGACCGTCCGTCCGGGTTCCGGGATCGGGATGGCGCTCCTCGGGGCGACCGGCCGGATCGTCCGTTCCGGGATCGCGATGGTGGGCCGCCCCGTGGGGACCGGCCGTATCAGAGCCGTGATGGTGGTGGCTTCCGGGACCGCAGCAGTGGTGGCGGGTTCCGTGATGGTGGGGATCGGCCGCAGCGGCCGTTCCGGGATCGCGATGGTGGGCCGCCCCGTGGGGATCGGCCGGAGCGGTCGTTCCGTGATCGGGATGGCGGGGCTCCCCGTGGGGATCGGCCGTACCGTGACCGTGATGGTGGGCCGCCGCGTGGTGACCGTCCGTCCGGGTTCCGGGATCGTGATGGCGCTCCTCGGGGCGACCGGCCGGATCGTCCGTTCCGGGATCGCGATGGTGGGCCGCCCCGTGGGGATCGGCCGGAGCGGTCGTTCCGGGATCGGGATGGCGGGGCTCCCCGTGGGGACCGGCCGTACCGTGACCGTGATGGTGGGCCGCCGCGTGGCGATCGTCCGTCCGGGTTCCGGGATCGGGATGGCGCTCCGCGTGGGGACCGGCCGTACCGGGATCGGGACGGTGGGCCGCCGCGTGGGGATCGGCCGGAGCGGTCGTTCCGTGATCGGGATGGCGGGGCTCCGCGTGGTGACCGTCCGTCCGGGTTCCGGGATCGGGATGGCGGGTCGCGGGACGGTGGGTTCCGTGGACGTGACGGCGGTGGACGCGACGGTGGGTTCCGTGGGCGTGACACCGGTGGGCGTGACGGTGGGTTCCGGGATCGGGACGCCGGTGCGCGTGGCGGCGGGTTCCAGCGGGCCGAAGGGCTTCGGCGCAGTGACGCCGGCGGGTATCGGCCGCGCAGCAGCGACCCCGGGTTCGTCAGCAGCGACGAAGGTGGCGAGGAGACGGTCAGCCGGGTCGCCGACCCGGTGCTCGCCGATGACGTCGACCCGTCGGAGCTCGACCGTGAGGTGCGCTCGGAGCTGAGCTCCCTGGCTCGGCCCGTGGCCGAGGAGGTCGCGCGGCGGCTCGTCGCGGCCGGGCAGCTCATCGACGACGACCCCGAACTGGCGCTTGCGCATGCGCTCGTCGCGCGGCGGAAGGCGTCGCGGATCGCGGCGGTCCGGGAGGCGGCCGGGCTCGCGGCGTACCACGCCGGCGAGTGGCAGACGGCGCTCGGGGAGCTGCGGACGTACCACCGGATGAGCGGCAAGCAGACGCACATCGCGGTCATCGCGGACTGTGAGCGGGCCCTCGGGCGGCCGGAGAAGGCGATCGACCTCTTCCGGACCGCGGACCGGGAGCGGCTCTCGGCCGAGGAGATCGTGGAGCTGCTCATCGTGGCGGCCGGAGCGCGGGGCGACCTCGGGCAGAACGACGCGGCGGTGGCGATGCTGCAGGTGCGGGAGCTGACCTCGGCTCCGGACGCGCCGTGGGCGGCTCGGCTCCGATACGCCTACGCCGACGCGCTCCTGCGGGCCGGGCGCCGGGAAGAGGCGCGGGAATGGTTCGCGCGGGCCGCCGACCTGGACGAGGAGCTGCGCACCGACGCGGCTGAGCGGCTGCTCGAGCTCGACGGGATCACCCTCGACGGTGACACGGAGGACGACGAGGAGGAGGTCTCGGCCGGCGACGCCCGCCAGGACCGCGACTCCGACAACTCCGACGACGAGGATGACGACGACCGGGACGGCGACCGGGACGACGAAGACGGCGACCGGGACGACTACGACGACGAGGACGACCTCGACGACGAAGACGATCGCGATGACGACGAAGACGACGACGATCGCGATGATGATGACGATCGCGAGGACGACGGCTACGACGACGAGGATGACGACGACCTCGACGACGAAGACGACGAAGATGACGACGACGACGATGACGACGTAGATGACCGGGACGACGATGAAGACGACGACCGGGATGACTACGACGACGAAGATGACGAAGACGACGATGAAGATGACGACTACGACGACGAGGACGAGAGCGATGACGACCTCGGCCATGACGACGACGTAGACGGGGACCACGACGGCGACCGTGCCCAGGACTCCGCGAGCGACGAAGACGGCGCGGACGCGGATGGATCGGAGCAGACGGCGGCCGACGACGAGGTTGACGGTGACCACGTCGATGCGCCGGCCTCCGCGGCTGATGGCGAAGATGCGGCCGGGTCGAACCCGGCCGGGTCGGACTCCGCGGACCGGGGCGACGGGGACGGCAAGGCCAAGGCGTGAGTGCGGCGGAGCTCGGGGATGACCTGGTCGGGCACTACGACCTGGTGATCTTTGACCTCGACGGGGTGCTGTACCTCGTCGACCAGGTCATTCCCGGCGCCGCCGAGGCCTGTGCGAAGCTGCGGGAGCGGGGGATTCCCAGCGCGTACGCGACGAACAACGCCTCGCGGCTCCCCGGTGACGTCGCGGCGCTGCTCACCCGGATCGGGATTCCGGCCGCGGAGCGGGAAGTGGTCACGTCGGCGCACGCGACGGCGCTGCTGCTGGCGGAGCGATTTTCGGCGGGTACCGCGGTGCTCGTCCTCGGCGCTCAAGCGTTGCGGGACGAGGTCGCGGCGGCCGGGTTGACGGTGGTCGAGGAGGCTGAACAAGCCCGGGTCGTCGTCCAGGGGTACGGGCCGGACGTGCGGATGCGGGACCTCGGTGACGCCGCGGTCGCGATTCGTGGCGGGGCGGCCTGGATCGCCACGAACGCCGACCGGACGCTGCCCTCGCCGCGCGGGCCGCTACCCGGGAACGGGGCGCTGGTCGCGGCGCTGGCGACCGCGCTCGGACGGCAGCCGGACACGATCGTCGGCAAGCCCGATCCGGCGCTGTTCCTGGAGTCGGCGCGGGAGCGTGGCGCGCAGCGGCCCCTGGTCGTCGGGGATCGGCTGGACACGGACATCGAGGGCGCGTACCGGGCCGGGATGGACAGCCTGCTGGTGCTGACCGGGGTGAGCGATGCGGCCGAACTGCTGGCGGCTCCGGTCGAGCGGCGGCCGACGTTTGTGGCCGAGGATCTGGGCGGGCTTTTCGAGCCGGCACATGCTGTACCAATGCCGCAAAAATGGTCTGTGACGGACCGCTCCGGCTCGTGGGAACTGGCGGGGGACGGGCGGCGCGTGGATGCGTTGCTGGCGCTCTGTCAGGTCGCGTGGGCCGCGGGGGCGGTCCGGCCGGTCACGGGGCAGGGTGCGGCCGCTCAGGCCGCGCTGGAGTGGCTGAAGCTGGCCTGAGTCCGTCGTTTCGCGTCGTGCGAACGCGCGCGGGGCGGGCGACGAAAACCGCGAATACCCCGTCGGGCGATAAATCCGATATGTCGAGCGAAGCGCGGCGCGGAGCGCCCGACATATCGGGCCCGGTCAAGGGGTCACCGTCAAGGGTCAGAGGAGCTTGCGCAGCTTCAGCAGGTCCATCACGCCGGCCTCGATCTTGATGCGGCCGCCCGTCCACGCCTGCATGACGTTGAGCTGGCCGTTGACCAGGGATACCAGGTCGTCGCTGGACGAGGTCAGCTTGATTTTGGCGCGCGGGTCGTCGCCGTCGGTCAGGCCGGTGATCTCGCCGCCCTGGAGGCGGCCGTGGAACGCCACGCCCAGGTCGGTGACGCGGCACGCGAGGGTCCGGTCGAAGTCGAGTTTTTCGCGGGCGCCGCCGCCGGTGTTGGAACCCAGCCGCTCCGCGAGCTTCTCGAGGGCGGCGCGACACTCGTCAACCGTTGCCATGGCGCGAAAATCCCGTCTTCAACCGGTTCCGTGGAATGTGACGGTACCGTACGGCTTCGTGCCACGCCCGGTAGCGTGATGGCGTACACCAGTTGGAGGAGAGACGCAATATGGCGCAGGAAGCATGGCGGGCCTATCTGGAGCTCGCCTACGGCATGACCGAGGCCACCACGAAGAAGGCGACCAAGACGGTCCGGCGCCTGGTCGGCAAGAGCGGCGCGACGGCTGAGCAGCTGCAGGCGATGGCCGAGGACCTGCTGCGGGCCGGCTCGTCGAACCGGGAGGCGCTGACGAAGCTGGTGCGCTACGAGCTCGACCGGGCGCTCGGGGCGGTCGGCCTGGCCACCGCGGACGAGGTGTCGGCGCTGACGGCGCGGGTGCACGAGCTCGAGGCCCAGCTCAAGGACGCGGCCGTCAACGCGCTCGCGCCGCCGCACGAGCCCGCGCCGCCGGTCGGCGCGGAAGTGATCGAAGATGCCCCGGCGCCCGTAAAGAAGGTTGTGGCGAAAAAACTGGCTCCCGCGGCCAAGGTGACCCCCGAGAAGGTGGCCCCCGCAAAGGCTGCGACGGTACCGCCGGCAAAGACGACCCCGGCCAAGAAGGCCGTCGCGAAGAAGGCCATCGAGCAGGTCGCCGCCGCCTCTGACGTCGGGCCGGCGTCGGACAAGCTGCCCGTGAAGAAGGCCACTCGCGCGCCCCGGAAGACGGCGTCATGACCGGCCCCGTCCCTGGTCCTGTGCCTGGTCCCGGCGCTGGCGGCGGCCCTGCGCCGATGCCGGGTCCGCCCGGTGCGGGGGTCATCGGCCGGGTCGAGGCGGCGGTTGCGGCGTTGGGCGAGGTAGCGTCGCTCCCGTTGCGGCAGCAGGTTTCGGTCTACGCCGATGCCCACCGCACGCTGCAGGAGACGCTGGGCACGATCGAAGAACGCTGACGAGGATGCAGGGAGCTGCTGGCTGATGGCGCGCCGCAACCGGCTCGACGCGGAGCTCGTGCGCCGCGGGCTGGCCCGCTCCCGGGAGCAGGCGGCGGCGCTGATCGCCGCGGGCCGCGTGGAGGTGCGGGGCACCGCCGCCGGCAAGGCCGCGGCCCAGATCGACCCGGCGGACCCGGTGCGGGTGCTGGAGTCGGTGGAGGACGAGTACGTCTCGCGGGGCGGGCACAAGCTGGCCGGGGCGCTGGACGCGTTCGCGGCGCGGCCCGGCGGGCTGTCGGTGGATGGCCGCCGCTGCCTGGACGCGGGCGCGTCGACCGGCGGGTTCACCGACGTCCTGCTGCGCCGCGGGGCCGCCGCGGTGGCCGCGGTCGACGTCGGCTACGGCCAGATCGCCTGGTCGCTGCGGACCGACGAGCGCGTGCACGTCATCGAGCGGACGAATGTGCGCACGCTGACGCCGGAGCAGATCGGCGGCGTGTGTGACCTGACCGTCGCCGACCTGTCGTTCATCTCGCTGCGGCTGGTGCTGCCGGCGCTGCTCGCGTGCACGGGCCCGGACGGTGACCTGGTGCCGATGGTGAAGCCGCAGTTCGAGGTGGGTAAAGAGGCATTGGGCGACCGCGGTGTCGTCCGAGACCCGGCGCTGCGGACCGGGGCGGTGCTCGACGTGGCCGCCGCGGCCGCCGGGCTCGGGCTCGGCGTGGCCGGGGTGGCCCGCAGTCCGCTGCCGGGGCCGCAGGGCAACGTGGAGTTCTTCCTGTGGCTGCGCCGCGACGCCCCGCCGGTCGATCCGGCGGCGGTCAAGGAAATCGTCGAGGGAGTATCGGCGTGACTGTTCGTGAGGCGTTGCTGGTCACCCACACGGGTAAAGCCAGCAACAACGACCATGCCCGGACCGTGGCCGCCGACCTGCTCGACAATGGCTTCTCGGTCCGCGTCCTCGCCGACGAGGCCAAGGAGCTGGCGATCCCCCGGGCGGTCCCGGTCACCGGGGAGGCCGCCGCGCAGGGCGTCGAGATCGTCTTCGCGCTCGGCGGCGACGGCACGCTGCTGCGCGCGGCCGAGCTGGCCCGGCCGGCCAAGGCCCCGCTGCTGGGGATCAATCTCGGCAAGGTCGGGTTCCTGGCCGAGGCCGAGATCGGCGACGTGGACAAGGCGGTCCGGGAGATCGTCGAGGGTTCATACACGGTCGACGAGCGCCTCACGATCGACGTGACCGCCGAGCACGCGGGGCAGCTGGTCGGGCACTCCTGGGCCCTCAACGAGGTCACCGTGGAGAAGGGCGCCCGCGAGAAGATGCTGGAGCTGCTCGTCGAGGTCGACGGGCGGCCCTTGTCGCGCTACGGCTGCGACGGCGTGGTCTGTGCCACCCCGACGGGCTCGACGGCCTACGCGTTCTCGGCCGGCGGCCCGGTGGTGTGGCCGGAGCTGGAGGCGCTGCTGCTGGTGCCGATCTCGGCGCACGCGCTGTTCAGCCGGCCGCTGGTGATCACGCCGGAGTCGACGATCACGGTCAACGTGGAGCCGTTCACGCACTTCGCGCTGCTGTCGTGCGACGGGCGGCGAGTGATGGATCTCGCTCCCGGCTCGACGGTGACGGTGCGCCGGGGCGCCCTCCCCGTCCGGGTGGTGCGCCTGCGTGAGCGGGCCTTCACGGACCGTCTCGTGGCGAAGTTCGGCCTGCCTGTCGACGGGTGGCGGCATCAAAAACGCCATGGCTGAGTGGAGAACTGTCGTACTGCGCGGCTAGTGTTCCTCGTGTGCTGGAGGAACTCCGCATTACCGGACTCGGCGTGATCGAAGACGCCACCCTGCCCCTCGGCCCGGGCCTCACGGTCATCACGGGCGAGACCGGCGCGGGCAAGACCATGGTCGTGACGAGCCTCAACCTGCTCTTCGGCGGCCGCGCCGACGCGGGACGGGTGCGTGCCGACCCGGGCCGGGCCACCGTCGACGGGCGGTTGACGCTGCCGACCCACGTGCGGACCGCGGTGGAGAGCCGCATCGCCGACGCGGGCGCCGCCGTCGACGACGACGGGTCCCTGCTCATGAGCCGCACCCTGACCGCCGAGGGCCGCTCCCGGGCCCACCTCGGCGGCCGGACCGTGCCGGTGTCGCTGCTGTCGGAGGTCGGCGAGCGCGTCTTCGCCCTGCACGGCCAGTCCGACCAGCTGCGGCTGCTGCGCCCGGCCGAGCAGCGCGGCTCCCTGGACCGTTACGCCGGCGCGGGGCACGAGAAGCTGCTCGGGCAGTTCGCGGAGCTCTACAACCGCTGGCGCGCCGTCGAGGACGACCTGGCCGACCGGCGGGCCAACGCCCGCCAGCGCAGCCAGGAGGCGGAGCTGCTCAAGCTCGGCCTCGACGAGATCACCCGGGTCGACCCGCAGCCCGGCGAGGACGAGCTGCTGCGCGAGGAGGCCCAGCGCCTCGAGCACGTCGAGGGCCTGCGTTCGGCGGCGCAGCTGGCCCACATGGCGATGTCCGGCACCGGCGACGGCGGCGACGACGTGGCCGACGTGCTCAGCCTCATCTCGACCGCCCGGCGCACCCTGGAGGCCCAGTCCGGCGTCGACCGGGTCCTGGGCGAGCTGGCCGTGCGCCTCGACGAGGTCGCGACCCTGGCCGGCGACGTCTCCACCGAGCTCGGCACCTACCTGGCCTCCCTCGACGCCGACCCGGGCCGCCTCGAGGAGGTCTACGAGCGCCGCGCCGCCCTGCGCGCCCTGACCCGCAAATACGCCGAGGACGTCGACGGCGTCGTGGCCTGGGCCGACCACGCCCGCACCCGCCTCGCCGAGCTCGACACCTCCGACGGGCTCCTCGAAGAGCTCGACCGGGAGCGGCAGCGGCTGCACGGCGAGGTCGCCGAGCTGGCGGCGGTCCTGTCCGCGGCCCGGCACGAGGCCGCCGGCCGGTTCGCCGCCGACGTGACCGTCGAGCTGGCCGGGCTGGCCATGCCGCACGCCCGCATCCAGGTCGTGGTCCAGCCGAAGCCGGTCGGCAACGGGCCGAGCGTCACCACCGCGGCCGGGGAGAGCGGCGTCGGGCCCGACGGGGCGGACGACATCGAGCTGCGGCTCCTGCCGCACCCGGGGGCGCCGGCGCAGCCGCTGCAGAAGGGGGCGTCCGGGGGTGAGCTGTCCCGGGTGATGCTCGCGATCGAAGTCGTGTTCGCCGGGGCCGGGGGGCCGCCGACGCTGGTCTTCGACGAGGTCGATTCCGGCGTCGGGGGTACTGCGGCCGTCGAGATCGGGAAGCGACTGGCCCGGCTGGCGCGGGATCACCAGGTGCTCGTGGTCACGCACCTTCCACAGGTAGCGGCGTTCGCGGACCGTCATCTGGTCGTCGCCAAGGACATCGGGGGAGCGGTCACCACCAGCGGCGTCACGGTCGTCGAGCACACCGATCGCGCCCGTGAACTGGCGCGGATGCTGGCCGGTCTGCCGGACTCCGACCTGGGTATCGCGCACGCCGAGGAGCTGCTGTCGGTCGCCGATCGGGAGAAGAGCCGCGCGTAAGAGCGAAGAGCTTCTCTCCGGGGCCGGTGCGGGGGATCGGTGTGTCCTTCGGCGCCGGGTCCGGGAGGGGCTGAGGCTCGCCGGCCTGTTCTCCTGAGAGCATGGTGAGCGACGCCCTGCGTTTGATCCATCGCTTTACGTTGAGATCGTGGTGGATGCGGTTGCGGGGTCGCCCTGGGTGCTGCTCGTGGTGTTGCTCGTGGCCGGGTTCGACTCGCTCGTGCCGCTGTCGCCCAGTGAGTCGACGCTGATCACCGTGTCGGTGCTGGCGGGGACCGTCGGGGAGCCGCCGATCGGGTTGGTGATTCTCGCTGGGGCCGGCGGGGCGTTCGTGGGCGACACCGTGGCATACCGGATCGGGCTGCGGGCCGGGCCGGGGGTGCTGCGGCGGCTGCAGGGCAAGGCGCGGGGGCTGGCGGCGTACGAGTGGGCGCGGCGGACCCTGGAGTCGCGGGGCTGGCAGGTGCTGATCTTCGCGCGGTACCTGCCCGGCGGGCGGTCGGCGTCCGCGCTCGCCGCCGGGGTGGTCGGATACCCGGCGGCGCGCTTTCAGGGCTGGACGGCGCTCGGGGCGAGCATCTGGGCCACCATGGCCGGGCTCATCGGCTACGGCAGCGGGATCTTCTTCGACGGTGTGCTGTGGAAGGCGCTGCTGCTCGCCTACTGCGGGGCCGGCGGGCTGCTGCTCGCGGCCGAAGCGGTCCGCCGCTTCTCAACGCCGGCTGATCATGCAGCGCCGGCCGACTTCTCCGCGCCGGCCGATTTTTCCGCGCCGGCCGATTTTTCCGCGCGGGCCGGCTGCTCAGCGGCGGCCGACGAGCAGGTTGACCCGGGTGCCGACGGGCGCGACCGTCATCGCCAAGGTGGACTGCTCCAGGACGATCATGGCGCCGGCCGGGCCGATCTCGCGGATCACTCCGAGCTCGAGTCCGGCGGCGCGTAGGGCCGCGGTCGCCTCGGCCGGGGTCTTGCCGGCGAGGTTGGGCACGCGGGTCAGGCGGATCGACGACAAGGTCCCCATCGGAACGACTCCTCACTTCGAGCGTCCGCCGCAAGACCTCCCGCCTGCCCAGCGAGATTCCGGCCCGTCGTCGGTCGCTCTCCACTCCTCGTGCTGACGAGAGAGCGCCGCCTCCGTCGCAAATACGCACGTCGTATGTCGGGGAATTGACAGCCCGATCAGGGTGACCGGCGTCACGCCGGAACGTGAAATGGGGCGTACCACCTGCTCGTGGACATGTCGTACCCGGCTTTCGGTACGCGTCCATGCCAGGATGGGTGTGATGCGACTTCCAACCTTGCGCCGCACCCGGCCCGCCGAGCCGGGTGTCATCGCCGGCGTCGTGCGGCTCGATCGGCGGACGAAGCGCCTGGTGGGGCGGCTACGGCCGGGAGACATCGCGGTCATCGACCACGTGGATCTCGACCGGGTGGCGGCCGACTCCCTCGCCGCCTCCGGGGTGACGGCGGTGCTCAACGCGAAGCCGTCGGTCTCGGGGCGGTATCCCAACCTGGGGCCCGAGGGGCTGATCAAGGCCGGCGTGCCGCTGCTCGACGACCTCGGTGAGGAGCTGTTCGACCGGCTCCGCGAGGGCGAGCCGGTGCGCATCGAGGGCGACACCGTGTATGTCGGCGAGGAGGCCGTCGCCAAGGGCGTGCGGCAGGACGCCGAGACCGTCGCCGAGGCGATGGCCGGGGCCCGCGCGGGGCTGTCGGTGCAGCTGGAGGCGTTCGCGGCCAACACGCTGGAGTATCTGAAGCAGGAGCGCGCGCTCCTCCTCGACGGCGTGGGCGTGCCCGAGATCCAGACGCAGATCGCCGGGCGGCACTGCCTCATCGTGGTCCGCGGCTACGACTACAAGGCCGACATCGATGTGCTGCGGCCATACATCAGGGAGTACAAACCCGTCCTGATCGGTGTCGACGGCGGCGCCGACGCGCTGGTCGAGGCCGGCTACACGCCCGACATGATCATCGGTGACATGGACTCGGTCAGCGACGACGTGCTGCGGTGCGGGGCCGAGGTCGTCGTGCACGCGTATCCGGACGGGCGGGCGCCCGGGCTGGCCCGCGTCCAGCGGCTCGGCGTCGAGGCGATCACCTTCCCGGCCGCCGCGACCAGCGAGGACATCGCGATGCTGCTGGCCGACGAGAAGGGGGCGTCGCTGCTGGTCGCGGTCGGCACCCACAACACCCTGATCGAGTTCCTCGACAAGGGCCGCGGCGGGATGGCGTCCACGTTCCTGACCCGGCTGAAGCTCGGCGGCAAGCTCGTCGACGCGAAAGGGGTCAGCCGGCTGTACCGCCAGAGCCTCTCCGGCTCTTCGCTGGTCCTGCTGCTCGCCTCGGCGATCGCCGCGATGGCCGCCGCGCTCGCGGTCACCACGATCGGCCGGGCCTATCTCAGCGTCATCGCCGAGTGGTGGGACAACCTGATCTTCACGCTGTTCTCGTAGACGGGCTCCAAAAGCTGTGATCAACTTCCGGTACCACGTGGTGTCGCTGGCCGCGGTGTTCCTGGCCCTGGCGATCGGCCTCGTCGTCGGGACCGCGGCGGCCAACGGCCCGCTCACCGAGAACCTCAACGAGCAGGTCAACACGCTCACCGACGACAAGTCTCAGCTGCGCGACGACCTCGAGCAGTCGCGGGCGGAGCTGAAGAAGAACGCCGACTTCGCCACCGAGGTCGCGCCGATGCTGCTGGCCAACAAGCTGCTGAACAAGAACATCCTGCTGGTCAAGCTGGACGGCAGCGACAGCGGCGACGTCAACACCGCCACCGACGGCGTCGCGACCATGCTCGCCACCGCCGGGGCGAAGGTCGTCGGCACCGTGACGGTCAAGGAGAAGTTCACCGCCCCGGCCAACAGCGCGATGCTGCTGGACCTGGCCGAGTCCTCGGCCCCGCCGAGCGTCAGCGGCGCCCTGCCCAACCAGGCCAACGGCGTCGACACCTCGGCCGCGCTGCTCGCCGCGGTCCTGTTCGGCAAGGCCGGCACGCCGCAGGTCGAGGGCACCCGCACGGTGCTGTCGGCCTACGAGTCGCAGGGCTTCATCGGCCTCGACGGCGACCTCAAGACCCCGGCCGAGGCCGCGATCATCGTCGCCGGGGCCCCGGCCAGCGGCAAGGACGCCAAGGACCGCAACGCCGCCGTGCTGACCGTCGCCACTCGCTTCGACCTCGCCACCCGCGTCGTCGTCGCCGGGCTGTCGGCCAACGGCCTGGTCGGCGCCGTCATCGGCGACGCGACCGTCAACAAGTCCATCTCCACCGTCGACAACGCCGTCACCGCCTACGGGCAGGTCGCGGCGGTCATGGCCCTCACCGAGCGGCTGGCCGGCAAGAACGGCCACTACGGCAGCGGCGACGGCGCCAACAGCCTCCTGCCGAAGACGGCGAGCGTGACCAATGGTTCGTAACCTCATCCAGGGGGCCCTGGCCGGCCCGGTCGGCGGCGGCGTCGCCCGCGCTGTCCTGCGCGCCCTGCACGGCCACCCGGCCCTCAAGCGCACCAACTTCCGCGGCCGCACGGTCTCGCTCGCCGGTGGCCCGGCCCTCGCCGCGGGCGCGACCGCGGGCGCGATCGTCCACCGCCCCGAGCACGCCGCCGCGGCCGCGATCGCCGGCCTCGGGTCGGGCGCCGTCGGCCTCTACGACGACCTGGTCGGCGGCCGGCCCGAGCACGCGGCCAAGGGCTTCAAGGGCCACCTGGGTGCGCTGCGCGAAGGCCGCGTCACCAGCGGCTTTGTCAAGATCGCCGGGGTCGGTGCGGCCGGCCTGGCCGCCGCCGCCCTGCTGCCCCGCAGACGAAAAATCGACGTGCTCCTGGGAGCCGGGGTCATCGCGGGCGCCGCCAACCTGTTCAACCTGCTCGATCTTCGCCCCGGAAGGGCTTTGAAAGCCGGATTCCTGGTGGGTACTCCCTTGAGCGCGACCGGCCCCCTGGGCGCTGCGGGTGCGTTGCTGCCCGCGGACCTCAACGAGGAGATCATGCTGGGCGACGCCGGGGCCAATGCGCTCGGCGCCCTCCTCGGCGTCGCGTACACCGCGAAGACCGGCACCCTCGGCCGCCTCGCCGCCCTCGCCGGGCTCGTGGCGCTGACCGCCGCCAGCGAGAAGGTCAGCTTCACCAAGGTCATCGAGGGCAACACCGTGCTGCACAAGATCGACCAGTGGGGCCGCAAGCCGATCGAGCCACCGGTCGCGCCGCCGGTCGAGAAGCGCAAGCCGTCTCCCTACCCGCGCGGGTGACGCGGAGCCGGATCTTCGGCGCGGCGGCCCTCGTCGCCGGGCTCACCATCCTGGCCAGGATTGCCGGATTCGCCCGCATTCTCGTGTTCAACTCGTCGGTCGGGACCACTCGGCTGGGTGACGCCTACCAGGCCGCGAACACCATCCCGAACATCATCTTCGAGCTGGTCGCCGGGGGCGCCCTCGCGAGCCTCGTCGTGCCGCTGCTGGCCGGCAAGGACAAGGCCACGGCCGGGCGGACCGTCGGCGCGTTGCTCACCTGGGTCGTGCTCATCCTCACGCCGGTCGCGCTGCTCGTCGCCCTCTTCGCCCACCCCCTCGTCGGGCTGCTCACCAGCGGCCAGACGGCCGACGTCACCGACGCCGGGGCGCGGATGCTGCGGGTCTTCGCGCCCCAGCTGCCGCTCTACGGGGTCGGGATCGTGCTCACCGGAGCGCTGCAGACCTACCGGCGCTTCGCCTGGCCCGTCATCGCGCCGCTGCTGTCGAGCCTGACCGTGATGGGCGTGTACATCGCGTTCGGTGCCGCCGCCGGGCGCGGGGCCGACCTCGCGACCGTGGACGACGGGGAACTGTTGCTGCTCTCCGGCGGTACCACCGCCGCCGTCGCGGTTCTGTCGCTCTGCCTGGTCGTGCCGGTCGGCCGGCTCGGGCTCGGCGTCCGGGCGGCGACCCGGCTCGACGTCGGCTCCATCGCGACCCTCAAACCCCTGGTCGTGGCCGGGATCGTCACCGTCGGGACGCAGCAGCTCGTGCTCGGGCTGGCGATCAACCTGGTCAGCTACAGCCCCGACGACGGCGCGATCGTGGTGTACAACCTGGCCCAGACGATCTTCCTGCTGCCCTGGGCCGTCCTCGCCGTGCCGGTCGCGACGACGAGCTACCCGGCGCTGGCCGAACGGGGCGCCGCCGGGGACCGGGCCGGGTTCGCCGCCCGCCTCGCACCCGCCGTGCGCGTCGTGGTGATGCTGTGCGCCCTCGGCGCGGCCGGGCTGATCGTGCTGGCCCGGCCGATGGCGGTCCTGCTCGCCGCCGCGTCCTCACACCCGCCCGCCGTCGGGCCCCTGGCCGCCGGCATCGCCTGGTTCGCGCCCGGGCTGGTCGGCTACGGGCTGTTCGCGCTGCTGTCCCGGGCCCTCTACGCCGGCGGCAACGCCTACCCGGCCGCGGTCGCCACCGCCACCGGCTGGGCCGCCGCCGCGGTCGCCGCGCTCACCCTGGCCACCGCCCTGCCGCCGGCCGACCGGGTCGCCGCGGTGGCCGCCGCCAACTCGATCGGCATGCTCGTGCTCGGCGCCGCCCTGCTCGTCGCCGTCGCCCGGCGGGCCGGCCGGGAAGCGCTCGCCGGGACGGCCCGGACCGTATCGATCTGCGTCGTCGTCGCCGCCGCCGCCACCGGCGCGGGACTGTTGCTGCGCTCCCACCTGGCAACCCCGGGTGCCGGCGGGGCCGTCGTGCAGGGCATGCTGTGCGGAGTCGTGGTGGCGGTGGTGTTCCTCGCCGGGGTGGCGGTCGGGGACCGCTCGACCTTGCAGCGGCTCGCCGGAAGAAAGGCAGGATAGTGGGCGCCCGCATCGCGTTGGTTCTGGGCTCCAGCACGGGTGGCATCGGGCGGCACGTGGCCATGCTGGCCGACGGGCTGGTCGCCCGCGGGCACGACGTCAGCGTGCACGGGCCGGCCGCGACCGACGAGCAGTTCCGCTTCGCGAGCCGCGGTGCGACGTTCGTACCCGTCGAGATCCCGCCCAGCCCGCAGCCCGGCGACGTGCTCGCCGTGCGCGCCCTGCGCCGCTCCGTCCGCGACGCCGACGTGATCCACGCCCACAGCCTGCGCGCCGGGCTCGTCGCGGCCCTCGCTCGTCCAGGCGGCACCCCCCTGATCGTCACCTGGCACAACCTCGTCCTGGCCACCGGTTTGCGGGCCCGTCTCTACCACCCGCTCGAACGGCGGGTGGCCCGGACCGCCGACGTCACCCTGGCCGTGTCCAGCGACCTCGCCGCCCGCGCCACCGAGCTCGGCGCCCGCGACGTGCGGCTGGCCAAGGTCCCCGCGCCCGTGCCCGGGCCGGCCCGCCGCACCCGCGACGAGGTCCGGGCCGAGCTCGGCGCCGAGCCCGGCCAGCCGTTCATCCTCGCGGTCGGCCGCCTGCACCCGCAGAAAGGGTTCGAGACCCTCGTCTCCGCCGCCGCCCGCTGGCGCGACCGCGACCCCGAGCCGTTCACCGTGATCGCCGGCTCCGGCCCCGCCTACATGTCCCTCGCGCAGCGGATCTCCGAGGAGCACGCCCCGGTCCACCTCCTCGGCCACCGCACCGACGTGCCGGACCTGCTCGGCGCGGCCGACCTCGTCGTGGCGACCAGCGTGTGGGAGGGCCAGCCGCTGTTCATTCAAGAGACATTGGCGGCGGGGGTACCGCTGGTCTCCACCGCGGTCGGAGGCGTCCCCGAGGTCGTGGGCACCGCCGCGCGGCTGGTCGAGCCGGCCGACGTCGACGCCGTCCACGACGCCGTCGTCGCGCTGCTCGACGACCCGGCCGCCCGCGCCGAACTGGCCCGCCAGGGTCTGGCCCGCGCCGCCACCTGGCCCACCGAACGCGACGCGGTGGACCAGGCCGAGGCGGTGTACGCCGAGCTGCGCGCCCGCGGGGCCAGCTGATGCGGCGGTGGCTGCACCGGTTCGCGCCCGCCCTGCTGGCGCTGCTGGCCGGGCTCCTCGGCGTCGCCGCGCTCATCCCGCGCCCGGCCGCCGCCCCGGCCCAGCCCACCGCCGACTACGTGATCATCGTCGGGGTCGCGGGGCTGCGCTGGGACGACGTCAACGCGGCCGACACCCCGGCCATGTGGCAGATGGCCCAGGGCGGCGCGATCGGGGCGCTGTCGGTGCGCTCGGCCCGCCGGATCACCTGCGCCGGCGACGGCTGGCTCACCCTCGGCGCCGGCAACCTCGCCGTCTACACACCCGGCCCCGTCACCCCCGAATGCCCGCCGCTCGAGGTGCCGATCACCACCAACGGGGCCAGCGGCAGCGCCACCCTGCCCGACCAGGCCGACCTCGTCAGCCGCAACCGGGCCCTGCACTGGGGTGCCCAGCCCGGGGCCCTCGCCGAGGGCGTGCGCTGCACCACCGCCGTCGGCCCGGGCGCGGCGATCGCGGCCGCGCGCCCCTACGGCCGCGTCGACAAGTACGCCGAAACCCTCGACGACACCGCCCTCGACGCCTGCGCCCTCACGCTCGTCGACGTCGGCGCGATCGACGGCGACGACCCGGTCGCGCGGGCCGCCGACGCCCGGCACGCCGACGCCGCCCTGGCCGGCGTGCTCGCCGCCCGCCCCGAACACTCCGTCGTCATCCTGGCCGGCCTGTCCGACCTCGACGCCACCAGCCGGCTGCACGTCGCCATCGCCCAGGGCCCCGGCTTCACCAGCGGCTGGCTGACCTCCCCGTCGACCTCCCGCCCCGGATACATCCAGGTCGTCGACCTCGCCCCGACCGCCCTCGCCCTGCTCGACCGGCCCATGCCCGTCTTCGCCGGGGGCGCCGCGGCCGCCATCGGCAGCGGCCGCCCCACCGACGTCGCCGCCGCCGTCAACCGCCTCGCCGACGCCGACCGGGAGGCGTCCGTGCAGCGTCGCGTCGGTACCAACTTCTTCCAGACCCTGGTCGTCGCCGAGCTGCTGCTGTTCCTGCTGGTCGTCCCGCTCCTGCGCCGGGCCCGACGCCCGGCCGGCCCGCAGACCCGCCGCCCCGTGCCCCGCACCGTCGTGCGCGCCGCCGAAGTCCTGCTCATCGCCGCGTCCCTGGCCGTGCCGGCCGCCCTCGTCGCCGACCTCCTGCCCTGGTGGCGCTGGCCGCACCCGGCCCTCGCCTTCGGCGGCATCACCCTGGCCGTCACCGGCGCCGCCACGTTCGCGATCGCCTTCCTGACCCGCCGCAGCCGCGCCATCGCCCCCCTCGGCGGCGTCTCCGCCGTGGCCGCCCTGGCCGTCGCCCTCGACGTGCTGACCGGCTCCCGCCTGCAGCTCAACGGCGTCGCCGGCTACTCCGCGGTGGCCGGCGGCCGCTACGCCGGCGTGGGCGTCATCGGCCTCGGCCTGCTCATCACCGGCGCCCTGCTCGGCGGGGCCGCCCTGGCCCAGCGCTTCGAACGCCGCTGGCGCCCCTTCGTCATGGCCGTCATCGGCGCCGTCGGCATGGTCGTCATCGGCAGCCCGTACCTCGGCGCCGACGCCTCCGGCGCGGTCGCCCTCACCGCCGGCGTCTGCCTGGCCGCCGCCATGGCCGTCGGCGGCTGGCTCACCATCACCCGCCTGCTCTGGGCCGCGGCCGCCGCCCTGTTCGTGAGCTCCGGCTTCGCGATCCTGGACCTGTTCCGCCCGGAAGAGCAGCGCAGCTCCATCGGCCGCCTCCTGGTCCGCACCCAGGAAGGCACGGCCGGCTTCATCGCCCGCCGCATCGCCGAAGCCGACGTGGTCACCACCGTCACCAGCCCGCTCACGTTCCTCGTCCTGGGCTGCCTGATCTTCTCCACATTCGTGCTCCTGCGCGACTGGGGCGGCCTGCGCCGCCTGCTCGGCGTCTTCTCCCCGGTCCGGGCCGCCCTGTCCGGCCTGGTCGTAGCCTGCCTCCTGGCCGGCGTCGTGGACGGGGTGTCCTTCAACGTCCTGGGCGCCGCCCTGGCCACGGCGCTGCCGCTGGTGGTGCTGTCCTGCCTGCGCGTCCTGGAACACGCCGACGACCGCACCCCCGCGCCGGGCGTCTCGGAGGAGTCCCTGACCAGCTGAGCCTCGGCGGCCCGGATACCGGGCCGGGCCCCGGCTGCCATGATGGCGGGATGGCGGGATGGCGGAGCCGTCGACGTGGAGAGTGGGCGACCACATCGACGGGGGTTACCACGTCCGGCGCGTGCACCGGGGCGACGGCCTCGACGACGGGCCCCTGCCCCGCATCGTCGGCATCGCGCTGCAGACCGCCCGGGGCCTGCAGCACGCGCATGAGCACGGCCTGGTGCACCAGGACGTGAAGCCGGCCACCGCCCGGCCCCCCAGGACCCGGCGCGCAGCTTGCTGGTGTCCCGGGGCGGGTTCACCCCGGCGTACGCGTCGCCGGAGCAGACCGCCGGGCGGCCGCTGAGCCGGCGCACCGACGTGTGGAGCCTGGCCGTGACGGTGCTGGAAATGTTCACCGGCGGGGTCACCTGGTCGAGCGGGGCGGCGGCGCCGTATGCGCTGGAGGAGTACCGCCGCAACGGCCCGCCCGAGCCGTGGCTGCCGCCGATGCCCGCTCCCGTGGCCGACCTGCTGGCCCGCTGCCTGCGCCTCGACCCGGCCGAGCGGCCGCACACGATGGCGGCGGTTGCCGCGGAGCTCCTCGCGTTCTACGAGCAGACCTGGGGCCCGTACCCGTACAACGCCGACTACCCGGCCGACCTGCGCGCCGGCGAGCTCACCAACCTCGCGCTGTCGCAGCTGGACCTGGGCCGGCCCGAAGCCGCCGACCTGGCCCTGACCGCGGCGCTGCGGGCCGACCCCCACCACCCGCAGGCGGTCTACAACAGCGCGCTGCTGCGCTGGCGCCGCGCCGAGATCCGCGACGACGCGGCCGTCGCGGAGCTCGCCGACGCCCGGGCGGCCGCGCCGGACCCGGACATGGACGACCTCCTGGCCGGCATCGATCGGGAGCGCGGCGTGGTCGACGGCGACGGCGGGGCCCGGCCACGCAAGCCGCCGCGCGGGGTCAGGCTCATCCGGCTCGCGCCGGGCGGACGCCGGGCGATCGGCCGGCGTCGGTGGACACCCGCGTCCACGCTCGTGATCTGGGACGTCGAGGACAACCGCGAGCGGTGGGAGCTGCCCCGCCGGCCGTCGCCGGTGAGCGCGGCCGCGGTGACCGCCGACGGCCGGCGGGCGGTGCTCGGCTCGACCGACGGCACCGTCAGCGTCTGGCACCGCGACCCGGGCCCGGCCGGGCCGGTCCTCTCCGGTCATACCGGCCCCGTGCTGGACGTGGACGTCAGCGCGGACGGGCGGCTCGCCCTGTCCGGCGGGGCGGACGGCACCGTTCGCGCAGTCCCGTCCTCAGACCCGGGCCGAGCTCGCCATGGCCCAGGAGAGGGCCCGCCGGCTGCTGGCCGCGGCCGAGCGGGGCCCATGGACGAGCGGCGGGACGCCGAGGCGCTCGGGCTGCTCCGCCAGGCCCGCGGCGTGCGCGGCCACCAGCGGTCCGGTCCAGTGCTCGACGCGTGGCGGCGGCTCGCCGATCGGTCGGCGGTCCGGACCGGCCTGCGCACGGTGTGGCCCGCCGCCCCGCCGACCGGCGCCGACCTCACCTGGCCGGCCGGGCCGGGCGCGGACCGGCTCGGCCCGGACGGGCGGTTCGCCGTCTCCGCGGGTGACGGTGCCGAGGTGCGGATCTGGGATCGGCGGGCCGGGGCCTGCCTGCGGGTGCTGCCGACCGTCGCCCGGCCCGTGGCGGTGCGGTTCGGTGCCGGCGGCTGGTCCGTGCTGGCCCGCACCGCCGACGGCGACGTGCTGGCCTGGGAACTCGACTGGGACCTCGGCTGAGGACCCGGGTACCTACTGGGGAGCCAGGGCCTCGCGCGCGCCACCCCGGACCGCGGCGATCGCCGGGATCGTGATGGCGATCGTCATCGCGACCAGGGTCGCGCCGCACAGGACCAGGGCCTGGCGGGCGTCGACGGTCGGTGTGAACGGCATCCCGGCGGCCCGCAGGGAGCCGGCGATCGCCAGGACCGCGGCGACCGCGCTGAACGTCGCCAGGATGAGGGCGGTCAGCGCGTACAGCACCGCCTCGTAGCCGGCCATGAGCAGCATGTTCCGCGGTGTCGCACCCGCGGCTCGCAGGACCGCGAACTCCCGCCGCCGCGCGGGCGCGTTGAGCAGCACGACGGCCACGCTGCCGACCGCCGTGAGCAGCGCCAGCGGCGTCAGCATCAGGTAGGTGTCGAAGGTGTTGATCTCGCCGGGGGAGCCGCTGGCGGTGATCGAGGCCTGGAACGTACCGGCGATGCCGAACATGATCCCGTACAGGCTGGCGCCGATCATGAGTGGGACGACCGCGGCGGTGCTGTGGGTGATCCGGTGTGCGGCCGAGTGGCGGGCCAGGAACCACGCCGTCGACACGCGGGGCGGCACGAGTGCGCTCCACAGCCGGATCATCAGCGCCAGCCCGGCCGGTGCGGCCAGCGCGATCGTGACGGCGACGGCCACGCCCAGGTTGACGGCGATGCTGGCCCCGGCGTTGATCAGTTCGGGGTCGCCGCGCATCGCGCCGTTGACCCCGATGGACGCCGCGACCATCCCGCCGATGGCGAGCACGCCCAGGCCGGTGAGGACCCAGCGGCCGGCCGACATCCCGTGCCGGGTCGGTGCGGGCGCCCGGACCGCCTCCACGGCCGGGACCCGGGCCGCTCGCCGGGCCGGTCCGACGGCCCCGGCGACGCAGACGGCGACGGTCAGCGCCAGGGTGAACGCGAGGACCGGCGGCCCGGGCGTCGCGTCCACGTGCGTCCCCGCGCCGGTGACGGTCGCGACCAGGAGGTTGACCACCGGCTCGGTCGCGGCCAGGGCGATGCCGAACCCGGCCGCGGTGCCGGCCACGCCGATCGCGGCGACGTGCAGCAGGATGACCAGGCCGACCTGCAGCGGCTGGGCGCCGGTGAGCCGCCAGCGGGCGATCCGGACCCGCATCGCGTCGATGGTGGCCGAGCTGACGGTGCCGAGCACGACCACGGCCGCGAGCGCGGTGCACACGTAGAGGATGTAGGCGGCCGCGCGGACCTCGGCGACCGTCGTGCCGGCCCGGGCGGCCGCCGCGGCCACCGCGGGCGTGTCGACGGCCCACCAGTGCCCGGCCGCGACCGCGATGAGGGCGGCGGCGATGGTGGTGACCATGAGCGGGCCGATCCAGAGCCGCCAGTCGGCCCGCAGTTCGGCGACGGCGAGGCGGATCACTTCGCACCCCGCACGAGCGGCGCGCCGGCGGGGGCCATCGCCCGGCGGATCTCCTCGGCGCTGGGGCCGGTGAGGGTGGCCGACAGCAGGCCGTCGCGCATGACCAGGACGTGGTCGGCGAGGCTGGCCGCGTCGAGGTCGTGGGTGACCATGACCACCGTCCGCGACCCGTCGGCCAGGGCCCGCAGCCGGGCCAGGACGACCGCCGCGGTGTGTGTGTCGAGGGCGCCGGTCGGCTCGTCGGCGAAGACCAGGCCGGCGTTCGTGGCGAGGACCCGGGCCAGCGCGACCCGCTGCTGCTCACCGCTGGACAGCAGGGCCGCGCCGGTGCGCTCCCGGCCCCGCAGGCCCATCTCGGCCAGGAGGGCGTCGGCGGCCGCGAGGTCGACCCGGCCCCCGGCCAGCCGGCGGGGCAGCACCACGTTCTCCCGGGCCGACAGCGACGGGATCAGGTTGTAGGTCTGGAAGACGAAGCCGATCCGGTCCCGGTACAGCCGGGCCACCGCCCGCGCCCGCAGCCGGGACAGGTCGTGGCCGAGCACCGTGACCCGGCCGTCCGTCGGCCGCTCCAGCCCGGCCAGGCAGAACAGCATGGTCGACTTGCCGCAGCCGCTGGGCCCGACGATCGCGGTCATCGCGCCCGCCGGGATCGCGGCCGTGATGCCCCGCAGGACGGGAACGGTGCCGAACGTCTTGGCCAATGCCTCGACGTGAATCGCCGGTGTTGTCATGGGTTCCATCCCACCGGCGGCGGGGGTCGGCGGGCACTACGGCCGACCGCCGTCCCGCGTAGGGAAAACCCCACCTCGGTACCCCCGGTTCCGCCATGTCGCCGCCGGTCCACGGCCCGTAGCGTTGGCGCCCATGTCCTCCGTCCGCGCCTGGTCGGCCGTCCGGGGTTCGCCGCTGCGGTTCGTGCGCAGCCGGTGGCCCTGGACCTGCCTGCTGTACACGTGCGTCAGCGCCGTGGTGGTCTGGGTCAGCCTGGTCTTCCTGCCGCTGCTGCTCACCTTCCCGGCCTGGGCGACGATCCTGGCCGCTTTGGAACGGCGTCTGGTGGTACTGGTCGGAGCCCCGCGAATCCCGCAGGGCCCCCGGCGGCGAGGGCTGTGGTCGCCGCTGCTCTGGCGCGAGATCGGCTTCGCGCTCGCGCAGACCATCCCCGGCGTCCTGGCCCTGGTCCTGCTGGTCCTCGCGTTCTCGGCGGCCTTCACCGCGATCGTCACGCCGCTGCTGGCCGGGTCCGGCCGCCCGGCGCGCATCACCGACGGGTTCGTGGTGACCGGCTACCCCGGCGCCGCCGCGGTGACGCTGCTGGGCCTGGCCGCGCTGGTCGCCCTGGCCTACGGCTGGGTGCTGCTGGCCTGCGCCCAGGCGGCCCTGGCCACGACCCTGCTGTCGCCGCGCCTGGAGGAGCTGCAGACGCAGGTCGTGAACCTGGCCCGGGCCCGGATCGCCGAACTCGACCGGTTCGAGCGGGAGCGGCAGCGCATCGAACGCGACCTGCACGACGGTGCCCAGCGCCACCTCGGCGTCGTCAGCCTCCGCCTCGGCCTGCTCGAGCTCGACCTGCGCGCGGCCCTGCCACCGGGCGCCGCCCTGGAGTCGGCCCTGGCCGGCCTCGACGCCGCCCGCACCGAGGCCGAGCTGGCCCTCGACGCCCTGCGCGACACCGTGCACGGCATCCGCCCGCGGACCCTCATCGAGGACGGGCTCGCCGTGGCCCTGCACGAACTGGCCGCCCGCCTCCCGATCCCGGTGACGGTCGACGCGGCCGGGATCGGACGGCTCCCGGCCGCGGTGGAGTCGTCGCTGTACTTCATCGCCAGCGAGGCCGTGACCAACGCGCTCAAGCACGCCGCGGCGACCCGGCTCGACCTGCGCCTGACGATGACCGGGGACCGGCTCAGGATGACGGTCACCGACGACGGTCGCGGGGGAGTGGACGCGGGCCGCGGTACCGGAATCATCGGCATGCGGGAACGGGCCACACTGCTCGGCGGCGAGCTGACCGTCGACAGCCCGGTGGGCGGCCCGACCACGGTCAGCGTCGAGGTCACCCCGTGATCCACAATGGGCGGCATGCGAGTGGTGATCGCCGAGGACACGGCGCTGATGCGGGAAGGCCTGACCGCGCTGGTCGAGCGGTTCGGCCACGAGGTCACCGCGGCCGTCGCCGACGCCGATGAGCTCCGCCGCGCCGCCGCCGCGCTCACCCCCGACGTGGTCATCACCGACATCCGCATGCCGCCCGACAACACCGACGACGGCTTCCGCGCCGCGCAGGCGATCCGCGCGAGCCACCCGGCCACCGGCATCCTGATGCTCTCGCAGTTCCTCGGCGACTCCTACGCCACCCGCCTGCTGCGGGAACCGGCCCCCGGCGGCGTCGGCTACCTGCTCAAGGACCGCGTCGGCCGGGTCGCCGACTTCATGCACTCCCTGGAGCTCGTAGCCGCCGGCGGGGTCGTGATCGACCCGAAGGTGATCCAGCGCTCCATCGACACCGGCCGCCCCGGCACCCTGGCCGTCTTGAGCACCCGCGAGCGCGAGGTCCTGGCCCGGATGGCCGCCGGCGACACCAACCAGCAGATCGCGGAGGCCCTCCACGTCTCGGACGGCGCCGTGGTCAAACACATCGGCAACATCTTCGCGAAGCTCGGCGTCCAGCCCGAGGACGGCAACCGCCGGGTCCTGGCCGTCCTCACCTACCTGCGCTCCACCGCCCCCGACCCGTCCTGACCGTGCTCGCCCAGGATGGGGCGGTCGGAGCTGCGGGAGCGGCCGCGGAACTCGGCCAGGACGGTGGCGTCGGCGGTGCGGTGGACGGTGACGTCGTAGAGGCCTGAGCGGCCGCGGCGGCTGCGTTCCACCGCCGTGGCCGTCAGTTCGTCGCCCGCGCGGGCCGGCTCCAGGAACGACACGTCGGCGCCGGCGGCGACGGTGACCCGGTCGTACGTGTTGCACGCGAACGCGAACGCGGTGTCGGCCAGGAGGAAGACGTAGCCGCCGTGGCCGATCGCGTGGCCGTTGAGCATGGCCGCGGTCACCGTCATCGTGGCGGTGGCGCGGCCGGGGGCGACGGCGCTGATGGTGATGCCCAGGGACTGGGAGGCGGTGTCGGTCGCGTACATCGCGGCCGCACACGCCTCGGCCAGTTCCTGCGGCGTCACCGCGCGTCGGCCGCCGGGCGGAGGGTGGCCCAGTCGCGGGCCTTTGCCTGGGCGGCGGCCAGGACCCCGATGACGCAGGCGGCGTTGGTGATCTCGCCGCTCAGGGCCATCGCCACGGCCGCGTCCAGGTCGACCCAGTGGACCTCCAGGTCGGCCTCCTCGTGGGCGCGCTCGTAGGTGTCGCTCGCCGGCTTCGGGGCGATCTCGCGGGCCAGGAAGAGGCGGATCTTCTCGTTGGAGCAGCCGGGCGAGGTGTGGACCTCGGCGAGGAGGTCCCAGCGGGCCGCAACCAGGTCGGCCTCCTCGGCCAGTTCGCGGGCGGCCGCGTCGACCAGGGGCTCGCCGGGCACGTCGATGAGGCCGGCCGGCAGTTCCCACAGAACCTGGCGGACGGCCGGGCGGTACTGGCGGATCAGCGCGACCTTGCCGTCGCCGTCCAGGGCGACCACGCCGACGGCGCCGATGTGCACCATGTAGTCGCGGTCCACCACATCGCCGCCGGGCATCTCCACGGCGTCGGTGACGATGGAGAAGACCCGGTTGCGTAACCGCTCGGTGTGCGAGCGCACCTCGTACGTGTTCGTCATGCGTCCACCGTTTCCAATTCGACGGGAAGGCGGTCGGCGGCGTTGTAGGTGACCGCGGCCCCGACGAACGCCGCGAACAGCGGGTGTGCGCGGGTCGGGCGGCTCTTGAGCTCCGGGTGGGCCTGGGTGGCGACGAAGAACGGGTGCTGGTCGCGGTCGAGCTCGACGAACTCGACCAGGCGGCCGTCCGGGGAGGTGCCGGAGATCCGCAGGCCGGCGGCGGTCATCGCGTCGCGGTAGGCGTTGTTGACCTCGTAGCGGTGGCGGTGGCGCTCGGAGACCTCGGTGCTGCCGTAGGCGTCGGCGGTGAGGGTGCCGGGGACCAGTACGGCCGGGTAGGCCCCGAGCCGCATGGTGCCGCCGAGGTCGCCCTTGCCGGCCACGATGTCGTGCTGGTCGGCCATCGTCGAGATGACCGGCTCGCCGGCCTCGGCGTCGAACTCGAGCGAGTTGGCCCCGGCGATGCCGGCGACGTGGCGCAGGACCTCGATGGTCATGCACTGCAGGCCCAGGCACAGGCCGAGGGTCGGGATGCCGCGCTCGCGGGTGTGCTGGGCCGCGCCGATCTTGCCCTCGATGCCGCGCACGCCGAAGCCGCCGGGGATGACGACGCCGTCGACGCCGGACAGGGCCTGGGCCGCGCCGGCGGGGGTGGTGCAGGCGTCGCTCGGGACCCAGCGGATCTCGACCCGGGCGCGGTGGGCGAAGCCGGCGGCGCGGACGGCCTCGGTGACCGAGAGGTACGCGTCGGGCAGGTCGACGTACTTGCCGACGATCGCGACGGTGACCGTCTGCCGCGGGTGGTGCACCCGGTCGAGGAGGTCGTCCCACTTCTTCCAGGCCACATCGCGGAACGACAGGCCGAGACGGCGCACGACGTAGGCGTCCAGGCCCTCCTCGTGCAGCACACGGGGGATGTCGTAGATGGACGGGGCGTCGGGCGCGGACACGACGGCTTCCGCGTCCACATCACAGTACAAAGCCAGCTTGTTCTTGGTCTTTTCGGGGATCTCCCGGTCGGACCGGCACACCAGCGCGTCGGGCTGGATGCCGATGCTGCGCAGGGCGGCGACCGAGTGCTGGGTGGGTTTGGTCTTGAGCTCGCCGCTGGGGGCCAGGTAGGGCACCAGGGAAACGTGCAGGAAGAAGCAGTTGTCCCGGCCGATGTCGTGGCGGACCTGCCGGATGGCCTCGAGGAAGGGCAGCGACTCGATGTCGCCGACGGTCCCGCCGACCTCGGTGATGACCACGTCCGGGGCGGCGTCGTCGCCGTCCGGCTCGGACATCGCCCGGATGCGGGCCTTGATCTCGTTGGTGATGTGGGGGATGACCTGGACGGTGTCGCCGAGGTACTCGCCGCGCCGCTCCTTGGCGATGACGGTCGAGTAGATCTGACCCGTCGTCACGTTGGCCTTGCGGGACAGGTCCTGGTCGAGGAACCGCTCGTAGTGCCCGATGTCCAGGTCGGTCTCGGCTCCGTCTTCGGTGACGAACACTTCACCGTGCTGGAACGGGTTCATGGTGCCGGGGTCGACGTTCAGGTAGGGGTCGAGCTTCTGCATGACGACCCGTAGCCCGCGCGCGGCGAGGAGACTGCCCAGGCTGGAGCCGGTGAGGCCCTTGCCGAGCGAGGAGGCGACGCCCCCGGTGACGAAGATGTGCTTAGCCTGCCGGCTGGCACCGGTCCGTGCTGATGAGGACAAAGCCTGCTCCCGTGGGGTCTGTCACGCTGCCGAGTCAGCGATCCACGGGAATCCAGCCTAACACCAGGTAAACGGGGGTGGAGAAGACGCACCGCGGGTCACACACGTCACATGTCACGCAGTAGCGATGTCGCGACTTTCCCAGGTGCGCCTCTCGGGCCTCGTGCGGGCCACGACGAGCATGGCTTTGCCCAGCTGGGAGGTGCTGGTGGCGATGCCGGGGGCGAGCCGAACGAGCAGCGCGGACACCGGCGTCAGCAGGGTGTAGAGCACCCGGAACGTCCGGACTTTGGACCGCGCTCCGTGCTGCGGCTGGATGAACCCGGGGCGGAAGGCGTACCCGTGCAGGTCGAGCGCGGCCACGTCGTCCTCGGTGCGGCCCTTGACCCGCTGCCACATCTGCCGCCCGTCGCGGTTGGTCCCGGCGCCGGAGACGTAGACGAACACGGCTCCCGGGCTCTGCTCGGCGATCCGACGCGCGGCCGCCATGGTGTAGTCGTAGGTGATCCGGGTGTAGTCGGCCTCGTTCATCCCGACGGAAGAAACGCCGAGACAGAAGAAGCAGCTGTGGTACTGACTGAAGTCGACGTCGCCGAAATCGCTGAAGTCCCGGTGGATGAGCTCGCGCAGCTTGGGGTCGGCGACGCCGGTCGGGGTCCGGGTCACGACCAGGACCTCGGAGACGTCGGGGGCCAGCAGGCACTCACGCAGTACCCCCATGCCCACCATGCCCGTAGCGCCGAAGACGATCACCTTCATGGGTGTCATTGTGCCCGGATCGCGCTGAGGGTGGCGTTCTCCAGGGTCGTGTACAGGTCCGAGTCGGTGAAGTCCGGTTCGGTCTCCTCGCCGATGTACACGTCGACGTGCTTGTTCCCGCCGAGCCCAGGTGTGAACTCGTCGACGATCGTCCAGGTGGGGGCCTTGAGCTTCGCGCACACGTCGGCCGTCACCTCGGCCGTGCCGCAGCGCTGGACCGTGAACCGGCTGCCGGCCTTGAGCACGCCGGCGTCGGCGGCGGCGGAGATCCAGGGGCGCAGGGGGCGGCCGTCGGTGTCCCGGGGTGCGGTGTCCATCCAGTAGCCGGTGTCGTAGGACCAGTTGAGGTACCGGCCGTCGCTGGTTCTGCCCGTGCCCTCGTCCTTGACCGCCTTGACGAACGAGGCCGGGAAGCTCCCGAGTTTCTGCTGGTTGCGGTTCTTGCCGCAGTCGATGGTGGGGCAGCCGCTGACCTCTTGCGCTTTGTCGGTGTGCAGCTTTTCGACCGCCGTGTAGTAGACGGTGACCTCCCAGCCGGTCAGCTCCACGGTCTGGCCGCTGGTCACGGCCGGGACGGGGGTTTCCGACGGTGTCCCCGGATACGCGCCGGTCTCGGGTGGGTGGCCGGGGGTTTCGCTGGTCAGAGCGGCCGGTGGCGTTTCGTCGCCGCCTCCGCACGCCGCCAGGAGGAGCGCCGTGAGGAGTGCGAGCGATTTATACGACATGTCGGAAATTTTGTCATTCTTCCGGGCGTCGTCGTTGCTGCTTGCGGCGCGCGGTGTGACGCTTCGACTCCAGACGGCGTTCGACGGCACCCTTTGAGGGCTTTGTCCGTTTGCGCGGTCTGGGCGGCGGGGCGATCGCGGCCGCGACCACCTCGACCAGCCGCATCTCCGCCGCGCGCCGGTTCTGCAGCTGCGAGCGGTGCTCGGAGGCGGTGATCGAGAGCACCCCGTCGACGAGACGGCCCTCCAGCCGCTGCCGAGCGCGGTCCTTCAGCGGCTCCGGCAGCGCGGCCGTCGCGAGCAGGTCGAAGCGGAGTTCGACCCGCGAGTCGGAGGTGTTCACCGACTGCCCGCCGGGCCCGCCGGAGCGGCTGAAGCGCCAGCTCAGCTCGGCCCGCGGCAGGGCGATGTCATCGGTCACCCGCAGGTCGTCGTCCATGGCCCCTAGCATGCGGGGCACGGAATGCATGTTGCACCGCAGGGTGACTTGGCGCCGGGCCGGTCGCGGCTGGGTATACGCTCGGCGATGCGAGGCGCAGCGGAAAGGTGACACCGTGGCTGAAGCCGTTCAGACGACGGCGCTGCTGGTCGAGGACTTCGACGTCGCCCTCATCACGCCCGTCCGCCACGCCGTGAGCCACGGCGCCACCGCGGCCGGGCTGACCGGGCAGCGGCACGAGGACTTCGTGCTCGCGGTCAACGAGATCGTCACCAACGCCGTCCGCCACGCCGGCGGCGGCGGCACGCTGCGGATGTGGCTCGCCGACGGCCTGCTGGTCTGCGAGGTCGTCGACAAGGGCGCGGGCATCCCGGTGGAGCGCCTCGACGGCGAGGCCGCGCTCCCGCCGAGCAGCGCGGTCAGCGGGCGCGGCCTGTGGCTGGCCCGCCACCTGGTCGACGAGGTCACCGTGACCACCGGCGAGGCCGGAACAATCGTGCGGCTGGAGTCGGCCGTCGAGGACTAGGCCGGCGGACAGCGCCCGGTCAGTCGACTTCGTCGACGTAACGCCAGGCCCCGCCGACCTTCAGGAACCGGCTCTTGTCGTGCATCCGGCCCGAGCGGCCGTCGGTGACGTACCGGGCCTGAAACTCGACGATGCCCTCGGTGTCGAACAGCCCGCCGCCCTCCCGCGCGAGGATGGTCAACCCCTGCCAGTTCTGGTCGTGCTCCAGGGTCAGGGCCCGCGGCTTGGTCTTGTCGTGCCAGGTCCGCAGCAGAAACCGGCGGTCGCCGACGACGTACGCGCTGTAGCGGGCCCGCATCAGCAGCTCCGCGCTCGGGGGCTCGGCGCCACGGTGGTACTGGCCGCAGCAGTCGTCGTACGACTCGCCGAGGCCGCAGGGACACGTGCCGGTACCAATGCCGCCGCTGTTCATGTCGAATATTGTTCCCGATGTGCCTGCGGTGACATCCCGCGGACACGCTTGAACGCCGCACTGAGCGCGAACGCGCTGCCGTAACCCACCTTCCGGGCCACTGCGGCCAGCGTCGCCTCCGGTTCGAGGAGCAGGTCGGCGGCGAGCGCGAGCCGCCACCCGGCCAGGTACGCCATCGGCGGCTCACCCACGAGCTCCGCGAACCGCCGCGCCAGCAGCGCCCGGGACACCCCGGCCTTCGTCGCGAGCTCGGCCACCGTCCAGGGGTGGGCCGGGTTGTGGTGCAGCAGCTGCAGCGACGGCCCGACCAGGGGGTCCGCCTGGGCCCGGTACCACGCCGGCGCCCCCGATGACGGCCGGGCCAGAAACGTCCGCAGCGCGGTGATGAGCATCAGGTCCAGCAGCCGGTCGAGCACCGCCTCCTGCCCGGCCCGGTCCTTGGCGATCTCCTCGGCGAGGATCCCGAGCAGCGGCGTGTCCCACTCGTCCTTCGCCACGACGAGCACCCGTGGCAGCGCCGACAGCAGCCGCCGGCTCACTTCGCCGGAGAGTTGATAGGCGCCGGTGATGACAAGCGTCAAACCTGCTTCGTGGGTACCCCACGTGCGTACGCCGAGGTGCATGACGTCCGCGAGATCCACCCCGTCCGGCGTCGTGCACCGCTGCCCGGGATGGATGACGATCTGCGGCGCGGTCCCGGGCGGCTCCGCCACCGTGTAGGGCTCCGGCCCGCGGATCACCATCACGTCCCCCGGCCCGGCCGCGACCGTCTCGCCGTCATCCCCGACGTAGTAGGCCGCCCCGCGCACGACGGCCGCGATGGACAGCGCCGCCTCGTCCTGAATCCGCAGCGACCACGGCGGCGTCAGCACCGACCGCAGCAGAAAGGCCCCCCGGGCCCGCGGCCCGTCCAGCAGTGCCGTCAGCGCATCCACACCGTCAGAGCGTAGACGCCGGCACATGCATCAGCGCGCTGCGACCATGGTGCGTCCACGGCCGACCCCGCTTCACTGAAACACATGAGAACCGTCGCGCTAGCCGCCACAACCCTGCTCCTCGGCCTCTCCGCCGGCGTCTTCTTCGCCTACTCCACGTCGGTCATGCTGGCGCTGCACCACGTCGAGGACCGCACGTTCATCGACGTCATGCAGAACATCAACACCGCCATCCTGAACGGCTGGTTCCTGACGGCCTACGTGGGCGCCTTCCTCCTGGCCATAGCCACCACCCTGCTGCACCTGGGATCAGGCCACCGGGCCCCGCTGCCCTGGCTGCTCGCGGCCACGATCCTCTACGGCGTCGCCTTCGTCGTCACGGCAACGGTGAACGTCCCCCTGAACAACACCCTCGATGCCGCCGGCCCGGTCGCGGCCATCACCGACCCGTCCGCCGTCCGCGCCGCCTTCGAGGGCAGGTGGGTGACGTGGAACCTGGTTCGCACGGTCGCCTCGGCCGGCTCCTTGCTGACCATGGCCATCGCCCTCCTGCGCGCTTAACGTGGTGCGGTGAGTGTTGATGTCGCTCGGCTGCAGCAGGTCTTCACGGACGCTGAGCTACGGGCCGATGTGGATGTGCTGCAGGAGCTGCTGGCCGATGACTTCCGGTCGATCGGGGATCAGGGGTTCGTGCTGGACAAGGCGGGGTGGATCGGGAAGTTCGCGGACTTCGCCTACACCGGCCTGGACTGCAGCGACGTCGAGGTCAGCCGGTATGACGGGGCGGCCATCGTGCGGTATGTGCAGCGGAGCCGGTCCGTCTGGCAGGGGCACGAGATGGCGTTGCGCTCGCGGGTCAGCCAGACGTGGGTCGAGCAGGCCGGCGGGTGGAAGCTCGCGGGCGTGCAGTTCAGCACCCTCGCGGACTAGCCCATCGGCTGGAAGGACCAGCGTTCGTCGAGGGCGCCGTTGCAGTCCCAGATGACCAGGCCGGTGCCGGGGGCCGGGTTGCCGGCGGAGATGCTGGCGCACTTGTTGCTGTTCGGGTTCAGGAGGCGGTAGCCGCCCTGGTCGGCCACGAGTTTCCAGAGTTGGCCGGTGTCGGCGTGGCAGTCCCAGATCCAGACCTGGGCGCCGTTGTCCTTCGAGTTGTTGCTCACGCTCAGGCAGCGGTTGTCGGCGGCGTTGATGAACTGGAAGACCTCGGTGCTGTCGCCCATCGCCTGGGGCACCCACAGTTCGGTGGCGTTGTTGCCGTCGCAGCCCTGCTGGGTGGTGTTGCCGCCGTTGCCGCCGTTGGCCTGCAGGCACAGGCCCGAGTGGGCCGGGCGGAGCAGGGTCGGTTTGGCGGCCAGGATCGCCGGCTTCTTCGCCGGGGTGGCGCTCGGGGTCGGCGATGCCGACGGGGCGGCCGACGCCGGCGGCGGTGGGGGAGCGGCCGATGATGCCGTGGCCGGTTGCAGCGGGGCCTGCGGCGCTGTCGTCGTCTTGGGGTCGTCGGACGTGAACGCCTGGACCGCGAAGACGATGCCCGCGATGACCGCCAGGAGGGCCACGCCGGCCGCGCCGAGCAGGAGCTTGTCCGGCTTCGGAGCTGGGAGTTCGGGGCGGGGGCCGCCATACACGGTCATGGGTTGTGAGGATAGATCACATGTGAACGGATCAGTGCGACAGGAACAACGTGTCAATCCCGCCGGGCAGGTGTTCACACTGTGCTGCCGACGGGCCTCCCAAAAGGGCCATAAACTCCGGCTTGTGCACACAGCGTAATGGGGCGCTGAGTGGAGAGGGGTCCGAACGTGAAGGTCGCAATTCCGCGCGAGGTCAAGAACCACGAGTACCGCGTGGCGATCACACCCGCCGGCGTCCACGAGCTCGCCGCGAACGGGCACGAGGTCTTCGTCGAGGCCGGGGCCGGTCTGGGGTCGTCGATCGGCGACCGGGAGTACCGCGAGGCCGGCGCCACGATCCTGCCGACCGCCGACGACGTCTGGGGCGAGGGCGAGCTGGTCCTGAAGGTCAAGGAGCCCATCGCCGAGGAGTACCACCGGATGCGCGCCGGGCAGGTCCTCTTCACCTACCTGCACCTGGCCGCGTCCCGGGACTGCACGCAGGCGCTCGTCGACCGCAAGGTCACCGGCATCGCCTACGAGACCGTCGAGCTGCCGGACCGGTCACTGCCGCTGCTCGCCCCGATGTCGGAGGTCGCCGGGCGGCTGGCCCCGCAGGTCGGCGCCTACCACCTGATGCGGGCCGGCGGCGGGCGCGGAATCCTGCTCGGCGGGGTGTCCGGCGTCTACGCGGCCAAGGTCGTCGTCATCGGTGCCGGCGTGTCCGGGCTGAGCGCGGCCGCGATCGCGATCGGCATGCAGGGCGAGGTGCTCCTGCTGGACAAGAACATCTCCCGGCTGCGCGCGGCCGACGCGATCTACCAGGGACATCTGCAGACGATCGCGTCGAACGGGTACGAAATCGAAAAGGCCGTGCTCGATGCCGACATGGTGATCGGGGCGGTCCTCGTCCCGGGCGCGAAGGCACCCAAGCTCATCAGCAACGACCTGGTCAAGCGCATGAAGCCGGGCAGTGTGCTGGTCGACATCTCGATCGACCAGGGCGGCTGCTTCGAGGACTCGCGCCCGACGACCCACGACGAGCCGACCTACCGGGTGCACGACTCGATCTTCTACTGCGTGGCGAACATGCCCGGCGCGGTGCCGCACACCAGCACGTACGCGCTGACGAACGTCACCCTGCCGTACGTGCAGGAGCTGGCCAACCGGGGCTGGCGCGAGGCGATGCGCCGGGACCAGCCGCTGGCGCTCGGCCTCAACACGCACGACGGGCACGTGACCTACGGCCCGGTCGCCGAGGCGCACGGCATGGAACACATTGCCCTGGACCGCGTCCTGGCATAGAACACGATGGTGGATCTGCGCCGCTCCGTCGACTCCTACCTCGACCACCTCACGGTGGAGCGGGCGCTGGCCGCCAACACGCTGCTCTCGTACCGCCGCGACCTCGACCGCTACCTCGAGTGGCTGGTCGCGGCGGGCATCACCGACCTGTCCACGGTGACCGCCCGCGACATCGCCGCGCACGTCGCCGACCTGCGCGCACCGGCCGGCGACACCCCGCCCCTGTCCGCCTCGTCGGCCGCGCGCGCCGCGAGTGCGGTACGAGGGCTGCATCGCTTCGCGCTCCTGGAAGGGCTCACCCCGACCGACCCGTCACGCGAAGTCAAACCGCCGGCACTGCCGAAACGCCTGCCCAAGGCGCTGGACGTCGACCAGGTGACGCGCCTGCTGGCAGTACCCGAGCACGGCCCGCTCGACCTGCGCGACGCCGCGCTCCTGGAGTTCCTGTACGGCACCGGCGCCCGCATCTCCGAAGCCGTCGGCCTGGCCGTCGACGACCTCGACCTGGACGCGCGGCCCGGGATGGCGGTCCTGCACGGCAAGGGCGGCAAGACCCGCCTCGTCCCGATGGGCAGCTACGCGCGCACCGCCCTGGACGCCTACCTGGTGCGGGCCCGGCCGGCACTGGCCGCGAACGGCACCGGCGGGCCCAACGTATTCCTCAACGCCCGCGGCGGCGCCCTGTCGCGGCAGAGTGCCTGGACCATCCTGCGCAAGGCCGCCGAACGCGCGGGCCTGCCGGTCGACGGCTCGTCGGGAGTGTCACCGCACACGCTGCGTCACTCGTTCGCCACCCATCTCCTCGACGGCGGCGCCGACATCCGGGTCGTGCAGGAACTGCTGGGCCACGCTTCAGTGACGACTACGCAGGTGTACACGCTGGTGACCGTCGACCGCCTACGCGAGGTGTACGCCACGGCCCACCCACGCGCACGTTAAGCCGAGCACTCGGTCCCAGCCACGCGCACGAGCGGTCGGACACTCCGTCCGAGCCGAGCGCACGTTCCGTCGGCCGCCTGGCGCATGTTGAGCTGAGCACTCCGTGCTGCCCACGATAAGTCGGGAGCTCCGTGCCATGACTTATCGGACATATCACGATTTATCGTGGTTGAATTTGTCAGGCCAACGCTTGTTGGCTTATCGTCGTCGGCATGACTGGTCGCCGCTCCGACGCCACGCGGGCGGCGATCCTGCGGGCCGCTCGGGTCCGGTTCGCCGAGGACGGGTATCAGCGGGCGACGATTCGGGCCATCGCGGCCGATGCCTCCATCGATCCGTCCATGGTCATGCGGTACTACGGCAGCAAGGAGCGTCTTTTCGCGGCCGCCGTCGACATCGATCTGCGGATGCCGGACCTCGCGGGGCTGCCGGCCGGGCGGATCGGGCCGGAGCTCGTCCGGCACTGGGTGCGGCGCTGGGAGGATGACCCGACCGGCGATGTGCTGCTGACGCTGCTGCGCTCGGCGGCCACCGACGACACCGTCGCGGAGCGGGTGCGGGGCGTGTTCCAGCAGCAGATCGTGCCGGTCGTGCGGAAGCTCAGCGGGGCCGGGGAGGCGGAGGCCCAGGAGCGGGCCGGGCTGCTGGCGACGCAGATGCTCGGCCTGGCGATGTGCCGGCACATTCTGCGCATCCCGCCGGTCGCGGCGATGACGACGGAGCAGGTGGTCGAGCGAGTGGGGGCGACCGTGCAGCGGTACCTCACGGCCGCCCTCTGATTTTCGCTCGTTACTTGTGGCGGTTGTACATCTTCGGGGCCTTCGGGTTGCTGCCCTTGCCCATGCCGCGGCCGCCGGCGCCACCGTGGCCCGGGTAGGTGCGGTTGGCCTGGGCGCGGCGGAGGGCCTCGAGCGGGTTGGTGGGCTCGGTGTCGTCCGGGGTCTCGGTGGTGTCGTTCGGCTCGTCGTTCACGGCAGGCATGAGCGTCTCCTTCGCGGGACTGACTGCGACTATGCGCCGATCCGGGGCGCGTGAACAGGCTGCGGCCGCGCGAGAGCACGAAGCGGGAGGTGAAGAACCCACAACGGGGGCCGTCGAGCGGCACCGGGATCAGCGGTGGGGCGACGGCACGCGCGGCGTCAATGGGCTCAGAAACGCATGCCACAACGGTAGCAGCACCCCGGCCCCGCGCGCACGCGAGTTCTCCGGGGTGCCGCTGCGCTACTCGAACACCTTCGTGGCCGGGGGCCAGCTCTCCGCGTTGTCCAGGTTCTGCGGCTTGATGCTCAGCGTGATCTGGGTGAGCTGGGCACCGGACGGATTCTTCAGGCCCACGGTCGACGCGACCGTGTAGGCCGAGCCGCTGTCCAGGAACTTGGTGCAGTGCTGCCGGTCCGGCTCGCATTCCAGCCGGCCGGCCAGCTTCGAGTTGCCGTCGCCGCGACCGACCGCGAGCGTGAGGACACCGATGTTGTCGAAGTCGTACGGCTCGATGATGGGCAGGCGGGCCGGGGTGGGACTCAGCCGCACCGCCGAAACGATCTCGCCCTCATCGAGCAGGTCGCGGCCGTTGCTCACCGCCACCAGCTGATAGCCCCGGACCGGGCTCGCGGTCTGGAACGCGACCGGGAACGGCCGCGGCGCGGCGGGTGACAGGCCGTCGGCGATCGCGATCAGGTCGTCGAGCGGAGGTACGTCCTCCCAGCTCGACCAGTAGATCGCCGCCCACGCCCCGTCCATGTACTGCCAGGCCAGGGTCGGCACCATCTCGCCGTGGTCCATCGCACCCTTGCCGGCCAGGGGTGGGCCGGACGGCGAGGTGGAGCCGCTGCCGGCGTAGGCGAGCAGCGCCACCTGGCCGTGGGGCAGCTGGAGCTTGTCGCCGCCCTTCTCGAACACGGCGGGGTCGAAGGCGTCCGGGCGGTACACGACCAGGCTTCCACCAGGGGTCAGGTCGGCGATCCGGCTGGGGGTCGCCCCCGGGGCCCCGGTGCGGTTCGTCACCGACGGCTGGGCGGCGGTCTGCGCCGGCGACGGATCGAGGAAGAGGCCGCTGCCGCTGATCGCGGACTCCTGATAGGCGACGGTCACCACATCGGGGTCGCTGACCTGGTAGCTCGGGGTCTGATAGCCCTTGTACGTCGTGGTGAACGGTGGCGCCGCGGCGAACGCCGTCGGGGCCGGTGAGGCGGCGCTGGGCAGCGAGCTCGGGTCGACGGCCGGGCCCAGCGCCGCCGGCCCGCCCGCGAACATGAACGCCGCGGTCACCGCCGCGATCGCCGTGACCACGCCACCGCCGGCCGAGGAGAGCAGGGCGTTACGCCGGCGGCGCCGCACCAGATGCCGGCCCGCGGCGGTGATGTCGTCAACGCTGAGCCGCGGTGGCGGCGCGTCGTCCCGGACCGACGTCAGCAGCGTGCGCAGATCCCGTTCCATGCCCTTCCCTCCCATCCAGCTCGTGGCCGACACCCTTTGCAGTGCCCTCCGAAAGGTCGTCCGAGACGCGGAGCTCTTCCGTGCCGAGCAGCGCTCGGAGCGCGGTGAGCCCGCGGGCGGTCTGACTCTTGACGGTCCCCGGCTGGCGGCCGAGCACCTCGGCGGTCTCCTCAACGCTCAGCCCCTCGTAGTACCGCAGCACCAGCACGGCGCGCTGGCCGGGTGCCATACGAGCGAGGGCCGCGCGAATCCGGAGCCGTTCGTCGACCTGATCGGCGTGGTCCGGTCCGGGCAGCTCGGGCAGCGCATAGCCGGCCGAGCGCTCCCGACGCCGCCAGGGCCGCCGCGACTCGTCCACCAGTGCGTGCACGATCGCCCGCCGCACGTACGCCAGCGGTGTGTCGACCTTGGTCCAGCGCACGTACAACTTCGCGAGCGACGCGGCCACCGCGTCCTCGGCGGCGTGCCAGTCCCCGCACGTCAGGTAGGCGAGCGAGCGCAGACCGTCGAATCGCGCGGTGACGAATTCGCGGAAGTGCGCCTCGTCGTCTTGGTTCACCCGTTCGGGCTCCCTTCGTCCGGGGGTAGACGGCACTGCCCGGGGAAGGGTTGCACACGATCGGGGGAATTTTCGTCGGCCGTTTGCCCGGTTTCCTGGCGTTTCACGCCGCGCTCGGTGATCAACGGCGATATGTCCGGCACCGCCGCGCCCCACTTCGCTCGGCGTATCGGACATGTCGCCTGTCGGGGTATAAATCCGAAAAGTCGTGGACACGAAGTGTTCGGACTTTTCGGTCCACGCCGCCGGCATCGGCATGCGGCCGGGCCGGCATCGGCATGCGGCCCGGCCGGCAATGGCATGCGGCCTGGCCGGCAGCGGCATGCGGCCTGGCCGGCAGCGGCATGCGGCCTGGCCGGTGGTGGGGTCAGGCGTTGCCGCCCACCACGATCGTCGCGTCCACGGAGGCCGGGGGTGGAGTGGCCGGGCCGGTGGTCGGCGGCGGCGGGGTGGTGGGTCCGGTCTTGTCCGGGGTGGGGGAGGCCGGGGGCTGGGTGCCCGGGGCCGGCGAGCTCGGCGGGGCGTTGTTGGTCGGGCTGGCCGGGGCCGTCGAGGTGGTCGGCGTCGCGTTGTGGGAGGCGCCCGGGTTGGCCGGGGCCTTGTTGGTGGCGGACGGCGTGCCGGCCGGCGACGACGGGGGCTTCGCGTCGGGAACCTTCATGTCGAAGACGTCGCGGGACAGGGCGACGATGGCCAGCACCACGCCGGTGATCAGGGCGATCGCGGCCAGGGTGGCGACGATCGGGACCCAGGCCGGGCGGCGGGGCTTCTCGTCGGGGTCGCGCGCGGGCGGGGTGACGATGACGGTCGGGGCGGCGGCGCGGACCGGGGCGGCGATCGGGTCCTCGATCGTGCCGTTCTGGGCGGCGCGGGCGGCCGAGGCCATGGCGGCCGCGGTCGGGTAGCGGTCCTCCGGGGACTTCGACATCGCGCGTTCGATCAGGGCGCGGATGGCGGCGGGGAGGGTTTCCGGGAGTGGGGGCGGCTCGTCCTGCAGGTGCTTGAGCGCGATCTCGAGGGGCGAGTTGCCGTTGAACGGCGGGGCGCCGGTGACGCAGTGGTACGCGACCACGCCCAGCGCGTAGATGTCCGCCGACGGGGAGATCGGCCGGCCCGACGCCTGCTCCGGGGACATGTACAGCGCGGTCCCGATGACGGCGTTCACCTTCGTCACCGAGGTGACGTCGGACGAGCGGGCCACGCCGAAGTCGACCAGGGTGACCTCGCCGGAGTCGCTGACCAGGAGGTTGCCGGGCTTCACGTCGCGGTGGATGATCCCGCGCTCGTGGGCGGCGTGCAGGGCGTCGGCGGCCTGGGCCACGATGTCCAGGGTCGTGCCAACGGGCAGGCTGCCGTTCGCGTTGATCAGCTCACCCAGCGGGTGACCGTCGACGAAGGCCATGACCAGGAACAGTGTGCCCTCTGGCGTCTCGCCGTAGTCGTAGACGCCGACGACGCCGGGGTGGCCGATGGAGGCCATGATCCGGGCCTCGGAGCGGAACCGCCGGCCGAACTCGGTGTTGCTCATGTGCCCGGGCAGCAGCACCTTCACGGCCACGGTCCGGCCGAGCGTCTTGTCGGTGGCGCGGAACACCTGCCCCATGCCACCGCTGGCGATGAACTCGTCGAGGCGGTACCGGTCGCCGAGCACGTCCCCTGGTCCCAACACGGCAATGACCGTACCCAACGATGAGCTTCGCGACACGCCGGGCGCGCGGCGCGATATGTAGCCCGTGGGGACGGTACAGTCGGGCAACGGCTGACTCGATCCCCCCAACAAGGCCGGCGCCGATTTCGGCTCCCCCGGGTGGAGACAATGCCGTCGGGAGGGGCGAAGACCAGCGATGACAGGCATGGGCAGCCAGGCGGAGTCGTGGACCACGACGATGCGCGCCGAGCAGGAGCGGGCTTCGCTGGACCTCGGCGCTGAGCTGGGGCCGGCCGACCCGACGGCCTACACGATGCGCAAGCCGATCCCCGAGCCGATGCCGATGGACCGGCACGGCCCGGCGCGGATCATCGCGATGGCCAACCAGAAGGGCGGCGTCGGCAAGACCACGTCGACCATCAACCTCGGGGCGGCACTGGCGGAGTACGGCCGGCGGGTGCTCCTCGTCGACTTCGACCCGCAGGGCGCCCTCTCGGTCGGCCTCGGCGTCAACCCGCACAACCTCGACCTCACGATCTACAACGTCCTGATGGACTCCGACGTGACGGTCGAGGACATCCGCATCAAGACGGACATCGCCGGCCTGCACCTGCTGCCGGCCAACATCGACCTGTCGGCGGCCGAGATCCAGCTCGTCACCGAGGTCGCCCGCGAGATGGCCCTGGCCCGGGTGCTGCGGCCGGTGCTCAAGGAGTACGACTACATCCTGATCGACTGCCAGCCGTCCCTCGGCCTGCTGGCGATCAACGCGCTGACCGTCGCGCACGGCGTCATGATCCCGCTGGAGTGTGAGTTCTTCTCCCTCCGCGGCGTGGCACTGCTGCTCGACACCATCGACAAGGTGCGCGAACGGCTCAACTTCGACCTGGAGCTCGAGGGCATCCTCGCGACCATGTACGACAGCCGGACCACGCACTGCCGCCAGGTCCTGCAGCGCGTCGTGGAGGCGTTCGGCGACAAGGTGTACCAGACCGTCATCACGAAAACCGTGAAGTTCCCGGAGTCGACGGTCGCCGGTGCGCCCATCACGACCCTCGACCCGTCGTCGTCCGGGGCCCGCAACTACCGGCAGCTGGCCCGTGAGGTCATCGCCCAGGCGGCCGAGCGGCGGCTGTAGTAGCGGCTTTTCGCAGTTCGTGCGCTAGGTTCTTCGGGTGACTGAGCCGGTGGTGGAGACGCCTGCGGTCGTGGCGGCCGCGGAGGCGCCGGACCCGGTCGCGCCCGATTTGTCCGCCGAGCCGGTCGCCGCCCTGCCGGTCGCGGCCGAGACGACCGGCTTCAAGGTCAAGCTGTCCAACTTCGAGGGCCCGTTCGATCTGCTGCTCCAGCTGATCGGCAAGCACAAGCTCGACGTCACCGAGGTCGCGCTGCACACGGTGACCGACGACTTCATCGTCTACATCCGGGCGATGGGCGACGCCTGGGACCTCGACGAGGCCTCCGAGTTCCTGGTGATCGCGGCGACCCTGCTCGACCTCAAGGCGGCCCGGCTGCTGCCCTCCGCGACGGTCGAGAACGAGGAGGACCTCGCCCTGCTCGAGGCCCGCGACCTGCTGTTCGCGCGGCTGCTGCAGTACAAGGCGTTCAAGGAAGCGGCCGCGCACATCCAGGGCCTCGAAGCCGTCGGCTCGCGCCGCTACCCGCGCGCCGTCTCCCTCGAACCCCGCTACGCCGAGGCCCTCCCCGACCTGGTCCTGCACGTCGGGCCGCAGCGGCTGCTCAAACTCGCCGTCAGAGCGTTCACGCCCAAGGTGCCGCCGGTCGTCTCGGTCGCGCACATCCACCAGGTCCGCGTCAGCGTCCGCGAACACGCCAACCTCCTGCGCGACCGGCTCATGGAACAGCGCGAAGCCACCTTCACCGCGCTGTGCATCGACTGCGAGACGACCCTCGAGGTGGTCGCGCGATTCCTGGCCCTGCTCGAGTTGTACCGCGAGAACCTCGTTAACTTCGAGCAGCCCCAGGCCCTCGGGGAACTGCTGGTCCGCTGGACGGCCACCGAGGACGCCAACGTGGAGATCCAGGTCGACGAGTTCGAAGGCGCCCCCGCCGACGCCAAGCCCGCCGGTGACACGCCCGAGACCGACGCGCCCGAATTGGCGGATGCCGGGGATTCGTTGGATGCTTCGGAGCCGGACCCGGACGACGAGGGCCCGGACCTGGACGACGAGGTGGAATCGTGAGCGCCGAGGACGAGAAGCCGACGGGCTCGCTGGCCGACCAGGCCGCGAGCTGGGTGCCGCCGTGGGCCCGCCCGAAGGCCGAGGCCCCGCCCCAGTCGTTCCCGGAGCTCCAGTGGCAGTCCGACGACGCCGCCAAGGGCGAAGAGCCAACCGCGGAAGAGCCGGCGTCGGTACCTGACACAGCCGCGGACCCTCAACTAGACCTCGAGACCGAGGCGCCACCAGCACCCGAGCCGGCACCGGCATCTGCAACCGGCACGGAGCTCGAGCCACCCGCCGCCGGCGAGGACGAGCCCGAAGCGCAGCCGGTAGCGGAATCCGCAACTCTCGTGGAGCTTGAGCCGGCCGTAGGAGTCGCGGAGGAGCCCGAGCCCGAAGCACGGCCGGCGGTGGAATCTGAAACTCTAGTGGCGCCTGAGCCGACCGTCGGAGTTGCGGAGGAGCCCGAACCCGAGCCTGAGCCCGAGTCCGCGAAATCTGATGGCGGGGCTGACGGTCAAGTTGAGCTTGAGGCTGCGCCCCAGACGCCCCAGACGCCCCAGACGCCCCAGACGCCCCAGACGCCCCAGACGCCCCAGACGCCCCCGGAGTCCAAGGCTTTGCCCGGTGTCGCGGCGGCGGCCGAGAACGTGGAGATGGGGGATGCCGAGCTTCGGGCGGCCCTCGAGGCCATCCTCCTGGTGGTTGACGAGCCCACCGGTGAAGTGATGCTCGCCCAGGTGCTCGATCAGCCGGTCGAGCGGGTGGTGCGGGCGCTGGAGGCGGCCTCCGAGCAGTACACCCGAATGGGGTTCGGCTTTGATCTTCGGCGGGTGGCTGGGGGGTGGCGGCTCTACACGCGGCCCGAGTATGCGAGTTATGTCGAGAAGTTCGTGCTCGACGGGCAGCAGATCCGGCTCACGCAGGCCGCGCTGGAGACACTCGCTGTAATCGCTTACAAGCAGCCTGTTACGCGGTCGCGGATCTCGGCCATCCGCGGTGTGAACTGTGACGGGGTTGTCCGTACGCTGGTACTGCGGGGGCTGATCGAAGAGATCGGCAGTGAGCCGGAGAGCGGTGCGTTCCTGTATCGCACGACCTCGCTGTTCCTGGAGAAGCTCGGGCTCAACAGTGTTGAGCAGCTGCCCCCGCTCGCCCCGTTCCTGCCCGACGACATAGATGAGATCGCCGATGCCCAGCGTTGACCCGTCCGTAGAGTCCGAGTTCGAAGGTTCGGCGTTCGACGCGCCGCCCGACGCGGTGCCGCCACGCAACGAGGAGCGGCTGCAGAAGATCCTGGCCGCGGCCGGGCTGGGGTCGCGGCGGGCCTGCGAGCGCATGATCGACGCCGGCCGCGTCACCGTCAACGGCAAGGAGGCGACGCTCGGCGACAAGGCCGACGCGTTCCGTGACGCCATCCACGTCGACGGGTCGCGGCTCATGACCGACACCCGGATGGTGTACATCGCGCTGAACAAGCCGGCCGGGGTCGTCTCCACGATGGACGACGAGAAGGGTCGCAACGCGATCTCGGACCTCGTGCCGAACATCAACACGCGGGTGTTCCACGTCGGGCGGCTCGACCAGGAGTCCGAGGGCCTGCTGCTGCTGACCAACGACGGCGGGCTCGCGCACAAGCTGATGCACCCGTCGTATGAGGTCACGAAGACCTACCAGGCCGAGATCCCCGGTCCGGTGCCGCGGTCGATGGGGCGTGAGCTCAAGGCCGGCATCACCCTCGAGGACGGGCCGGTGAAGGTCGACTCGTTCCGGGTCGTCGACGCCTACGGGAAGGTCGCGCTGGTCGAGGTCGTCCTCCACGAGGGGCGCAACCACATCGTGCGGCGCATGTTCGAGGCGGTCGGGCACCCGGTGCAGCGGCTCATCCGCACCCAGATCGGGCCGATCCGGCTCGGTGACCTGCGGCCCGGGCGGACCCGGCACCTCAATCAGGGCGAGATCGGGGCCCTGTTCAAGGCGGTCGGGGAGTAGTCGCGGCCGGCGTGGCGGCGCTTGCCACGGACTGACATCAGAGCACGTGGCAGGGGTGCAGGGGGCGGCGAGCCCCTTGCCCGGGGCGGGAGCGAAGCGGCCTCGGAATCCCCTGCCTTCTGCTTGTCGGCTTTTGCTTTTCAGGACTGATCCTGTCCGCTTCCTGCAACATAATCGGTGCATGCTCGAGACTTCGGCGCGGTTGCTGACGTTGCTGTCGCTGCTGCAGGCGCGGCGGGACTGGCCCGGGCAAACGCTCGCCGACCGGCTCGAGGTGAGCCCGCGCACGGTGCGGCGGGACGTCGATCGGCTGCGTGAGCTCGGCTACCCGGTGCAGGCCACCCGCGGCCCTGACGGTGGGTATCGGCTCGACGCCGGTGCGGATCTGCCGCCGCTGCTGTTCGACGACGATCAGGCCGTCGCGGTCGCGGTGGCACTACAGACGGCGACCATGTCGGTGCAGGGCGTTGAGGAGGCGGCGCTGCGGGCGCTCGCCACGGTTCGCCAGGTGATGCCCGCCCGGCTGCGCCACCGGGTCGACGCGCTGCAGGTGACGCGGGTGCCGAAGAGCTCGTGGCGCGAAGGGGACATCGACGCCGAGCAGCTCCTGGCCATCGGGACCGCCGTCCGGAGCCGGGAGGTGTTGCGGTTCGACTACGCGGGGCGACGGGAGATGGTCGAGGGGGACGGGCCGCCGCGCCGGGCCGAGCCGCACCACCTGGTGACGTGGGGCGGGCGGTGGTACCTCGTCGGCTGGGACCTCGACCGCCAGGACTGGCGCACGTTCCGTGTCGACCGCATGACGCCGCGTACGCCGAACGGGCCGCGGTTCGCCCCGCGCGAACTACCCGGCGGAGACATCGCCGGCTTCATCGCGGAGCGGTTCGAGCGGCACGATCCCTGGCCGTGCCGGGGCACCGCCGTCCTGCACGTGCCGGCCGCGGCCGCCAACGAGTGGATCCGCGGGCAGGGGCTGGTCGAGGACGACGGCCCGGATCGCTGCCGGGTGACCGCCGGGTCCTGGTCGTGGACCGGGCTGGCGGCCTGGTTCGGGATGTTCGGGCACGACTTCGAGCTGGTCGGGCCGCCGGAGCTGCGCGCGGCCGGTGCCGAGCTGGCCGCGCGCTTCTCCAAAGCGGTCTAGCGAAAGACCTAGCCTTTGCGGACCGTTTCGAGGGCCTTGCCCCACGCGATCGTCTGGTCCAGGACCGTGTTCAGCGTGGTCTCGTGCTGCGGGCCCGGCTTGAAGGTGCTGAAGTTCTCGAAGTCGTGGAAGAGCGACAGCGCCACCTGGGCCCGCACGTCCGCGATCTGCAGCTCGGCCGCGATGAGCCGCAGGTGCTCCACGGCCCGGGTGCCGCCGGCGGAGCCGTAGCTGACGAAGCCGGCCGCCTTGTTGTTCCACTCGGCGTAGAGGAAGTCGATCGCGTTCTTCAGCGCGCCGCTGGTCGAGTGGTTGTACTCGGGCGTGACGAAGATGTACGCGTCGAACTCCGCGATCTTGGCCGACCACTGCTTGGTGTGGTCGTTGGCGTACTGCCCGAACGACGGCGGGGCGGCCTCGTCCAGGTGCGGCAGCTTGTAGTCGAGCAGGTCGACGAGCTCGAACTCCGCGTCCGTGCGCTTGCTCGCGATGTCGTGCACCCACTTGGCCACGGCTTCGCCGTTACGGCCCGGGCGGGTGCTGCCGAGGATGATCCCGACCTTCGTCATGATGGTTCCTTCACGCATAGGGTGACGTGTCACCGAGACCATAGCTCACGCGCAGGGTGATGTGTCACCCATGGCCGTAGACTTCGGGTGTGACGGATGCCCCTCATTGGCTCGACGAGCGCGAGCAGCGGGCCTGGCGCGCCTTCAACACGCTCAACTCGGAGCTCCAGCGGCGCACTGCCCGGCAGCTGCTGCGGGAGACGGGGCTCACGCTCTCCGAATACCTGGTGCTCTCCAGTCTGTCCGAGGCGCCCGGCGGCCGCCTGCGGATCTTCCAGCTGCGCCTGGCCGCCGACTGGGAGAAGACCCGCCTCACGCATCAGATCACCCGGATGACGGCCCGCGGGCTGGTCGCCCGGGAGCCGTGCGCCGACGACCCGCGCGGGGCGTTCGTCGTGCTGACCGAGGCGGGCTGGGAGGCGGTCACGGCCGCGGCCCCGCGCCATGTGGCGCACGTGCGGCACTGGTTCTTCGACGCGCTGCGCCCGGAGCAGGTCGACGCGCTGCTGGAGATCGCGCAGACGGTGCTCGCCCGGCTGCCCGAGGCCGACAAGACCATGGGGGAGCCCTGTATGCCCGATTCGTGCGCCCCTTGTGAGTAGCGCCTCCCGTGGGCGGTGGTCATCGGCGGGTCAAGTACTGTTTTGCAGGGCTTCATCGAGTCAGAGGAGACGGACGTGCACGACGAGGGCCGGCAACTGGTGATTGCCGTCGACGGGCCGTCCGGCTCCGGCAAGTCCACCATCTCCCGCCGGGTCGCCCAGGCGATCGACGCGCGTTACCTGGACACCGGGGCGATGTACCGCGCGGTGACCTACGCGGTGCTGCGTGACAACGTCGACCTGGGTGACGCCGACAAGATCGCCACGGTCGCCGAGGTCGTCGAGCTGACCATCGGCACCGATCCGACCACCCCGCACATCAGCGTCGACGGCGTCGGTGTCGACCGCGAGATCCGCGGCCCCGAGGTCACCGGCGCGGTCTCGGCCGTGTCCGCCGTGCCGGCCGTGCGCCGCCTCCTGGTGGACCGCCAGCGCGAGATCATCGCCGAGTCCGACCGGATCGTCGTCGAAGGGCGCGACATCGGCACGGTCGTCGCCCCCGACGCCGACCTGAAGGTCTACCTCACCGCCGACGCCGAGGAGCGGGCCCGCCGCCGCAGCTCGGAGAACGCGACCAGCCAGGCCGCCACCGCGGCCGACCTCGCCCGCCGTGACCGCCTCGACTCCACCCGCGCGGCCGACCCGCTGCGCCGGGCCGATGACGCCGTCGTGCTCGACACGACCGCGCTCGGCATCGACGAGGTGGTCGAGCGGCTGCGACGCATGCTCGACAAGGTGACCGCATGAACGAAGTGTCAGAGGACGTCTTCGACGAGTCGGTGGACACGGACGAGGACGTCGAGTTCGCCCTGCCCATCGTCGCCGTCGTCGGCCGCCCCAACGTCGGCAAGTCGACGCTGGTCAACCGGGTTCTCGGGCGCCGCCAGGCGGTCGTCGAGGACGTCGCCGGGGTGACCCGCGACCGGATCGCCTACGACGCCGAGTGGACCGGCCGCAACTTCACCATCGTCGACACCGGCGGCTGGCTCCCCGACGCCCGCGAGCGGGCCAAGGCCATCGCCACCCAGGCCGAGATCGCCGCCCAGACCGCCGACGTGGTCCTCTTCGTCGTCGACGCCACGATCCCGCCGACCGCCGACGACGAGGCCGCCGTCCGCATGCTCCGGCGCAGCGGCCGCAAGGTCATCCTCGTGGCCAACAAGGTCGACAACGAGCGCCTCGAGCACGAGATCTCCAGCCTGTGGGGCCTGGGGCTGGGGGAGCCCTTCCCGGTGTCGGCCCTGCACGGGCGCGGTTCCGGGGACCTCCTCGACAAGATTCTCGAAAACCTTCCAGAAGCCCGCCCGGTGACACCGCGAGAGGCCGGCCCGCGCCGCATCGCCCTCGTCGGCCGCCCCAACGTCGGCAAGTCCTCGCTGCTCAACAAGCTGGCCAAGGAGGAGCGGGCGGTCGTCGACTCGGTCGCCGGCACCACGGTCGACCCGGTGGACAGCCTGGTCGAGTTCGGCGGCGAGACCTGGCACCTGGTCGACACGGCCGGCCTGCGCAAACGGGTCTCGCACGCCAGCGGCACCGAGTATTACGCCTCCCTGCGCACCAACGCCGCCATCGAGGCCGCCGAGGTTGCCATCGTCCTGCTCGACGCCGGCGAGGTGATCTCCGAGCAGGACCAGCGGATCATCACGATGGTCATCGAGTCCGGCCGCGCCCTGGTCGTCGCCTTCAACAAGTGGGACCTGGTCGACGACGACCGCCGCTTCCAGCTCGCCAAGGAGATCGACCGCGAGCTGCGCCGCGTGCCCTGGGCCATCCGCGTCAACGTGTCGGCGCTGACCGGCCGCGCGGTCGACAAGCTCGCCCCCGCGCTGCGCACGGCCCTGACCAACTGGGAGCGCCGGGTCCCGACCGGCCAGCTCAACCAGTGGCTGACGGCCCTGGTCCAGGCCACCCCGCACCCGATCCGCGGCGGCCGCGCCCCCCGCGTGCTGTTCGCCACCCAGGCCGGCGTCTCCCCGCCGAAGTTCGTCCTGTTCACGACCGGCGTCCTGGACCCGGGCTACGTCCGCTTCGTGGAGCGCAAACTCCGCGAGGAGTTCGACTTCACCGGCACGCCCATCCACATCACCGTCAAACCGCGCAAAAAGAACAAGAAATAGCCGGGGGTACTGTCAGCAGACCTCCACGGCGGCCGCGTGCTGGATGCCGACCACGAACTCCAGCGCGCCCAGCGCACTCCAGGTCTGCGCGCCGACGACACCGTCGGCCCCGATCCGCGCCCACGCCTGAAACGCGCGCACCGACGCCTCCGTGTTGCCCCCGAACTCCCCGTCGACACCCTGCGGGGTGGTCTTCCAGAGCTCGGCCGCGCCCATGGTCAGGATCGTCTGCAGGTTGCGCACGACATCGCCCTCGTCGCCGCGCCGCAGGACCGGCATCGGCAGCCCGCTCGGCAGCGCCTCCCAGGTGGCCGCGTCCACGACCCCGGTGACCGCCAGCCCGGCCTGTTGCTGAAACTCCTTGGTCGCGGCCTCGGTCGCCGGCCCGAAGTCGCCGTCGACCTCGAGCCCGAGATTCGGCGTGCGCCGCAGTCCTCGCTGCGCCTGCGCCACCGCCTCGCCCGTGTCACCGCGCCGCACCGTCGGCATCCCTGGATTGGCCATGATGATCAGCCGCCTTCCTCAAGGCTCGGCTGTGCCCGAATTCCATCGAAGCCTGTCTACATCTTGATCGGCTTCGTGTCCAGAGTGGTCCGCTCAGGTGCGCTCGGTCTGCAGGCGGTCGGCGAGGACCGTCAGCTTGTCGGCGTGGTGCTCGATGGCGCGGATCATGCGGCGGTCGTCGTCGGCCTCGGCCCGGTCGGCCAGGATCTCGGCGTAGCCGCGGATGGGGGCCAGGCCCGAGCGCAGGATGAACGACAGGTCGTTGTTCATGATGTGGTGCAGGTCGGCCGGCTCCGGATGCGGGCGGCTGCGGCGCGGCAGCAACGCTTCCGCACCCGCGGCGAGCACGACAAGTACCACGAACACGGTGAGCGCCAAAGTCGTGCCCTCTCGATCGCCGCCGGCTGTCGGAGCTGACTTCGGCGCCGGCGGCCCGTCCGTGAGCACCGGCACCGAAGCGCACCCGGCCGGTGACTAGTCCGCCATCGCGAACACCTCGGCGTGCAGCTGCGTCTTCGGTACCCCCAGCTGGCGCAGCGTCGCCAGGACGGCGTCGGTCATCGCGGTCGGGCCGCAGACGTACACGTCGCGCTGCTTGATGTCGGGGACGACGGCCAGGAGGTGCTCCGGGCTCAGCGGGGCCGGCGTGGTGTCCCTGGTGCGGCCGGTGACCAGCTGCAGCTTCGCCCGCCGGGTGACGGCCAGGTGCCGCAGCTCGCTCAGCAGCGGGGCGTCGGCCTCGGAGCGGGCCCGGTACAGCACGATGATGTTGCCGTCCAGGGACTCCATCAGGGACCGGATCGGCGTGATGCCGACGCCGCCGGCGATGAGCAGCGAGGCCGACTTCATGCGGTGCCGGCTGGTGAAGGCGCCGTATGGCCCCTCGACGAACACGCGCGTGCCGACCTTGAGCTTGCGCAGGCCCGCGCTGCCGCCGCCGACGGCCTTGGCGGTCAGGCGGAGGCTCTGGCCGTCCGGGGCCTTCGACAGCGACCACGGGTTGACCTGCCACCAGCGGGTCGGGGTGAGGAAGCGCCACAGGAAGAACTGGCCCGCGTCCAGCGGCATCTTGTCCAGATCCCGGCCGGTGACATACACCGAGGTCACGTCGTCGGACTCGGCCACGATGTCGGAGATGCGCAGCCGGTGGCGCAGGTTGCGATACAGGGGCAGGAGCACCCGGCCGGCGACGAACAGCCCGATGGCGACCGTCCAGAGCAGCCACCAGTACACCTTCGCCCAGGTCGCGGGCTGCGAGATCGGGTTCTCGATGGTCTGGTGGACGATGGCGAAAGCGACAACGGCATAGGTTCCGAGGTGTACCGCATGCCAGAGCTCGTAGGGCAGCCGGCGGCGCATGAACCGGGTCGAGGCCAGGACCACGACCAGCAGGACGGTGCCCGAGATGATGCCGGCCAGGGTGCCGAGCGAGCCCAGCCACTTGTCCTTGAGCGTGTCGAAGGGCCAGTGATTGATCCGGGCGTACGCCCACGACGCGAGCGTGGCATGCACGATGATCGTCCACGCGAGCGTGATCCCGACCCACCGGTGCCAGACGGTGAGCTGCCCCATGCCGAGCCGCCGGTCCAGCCACGGCACCCGCGCGACCAGCACCAGCTGCAGGGCCAGCACGACGGCCGCGTGCAGGCCCAGGAACCGGCCCACCGACAGCATCAGGCTGGGCGCGTCGGAGGCGGTGAAGAACAGCACCTCGACCACGATCGCGTTGGCGATCGCCACGGCCAGCAGTGTGAACGACGCCCGCTGCGGGCCGGTGCCGCTCCGCGGCCGCCGGTGGCTGCGCACGCGCTCGGTCACGGCGGCCCGGGGGTCGGGCGTGCGCACCGGCGGCAGGGCTCCGGTGAGCACCGAGATCGACGAGCCCCGGTCCGGGACCGCACCGAACGTGGCCGGTGGGGGCGGGGAGCTCGGTGCGCGGCGCGGCAGGGGGTCCATCAAGCCTCGAATCGGTCGGAGAGGGCGTAGCGAAGCAGTACCACGTCATCCATGCGCCGTACATCCACCATCGTCGCCCGGTTGCCGGGGTGCCACGGAAACTGCCCGTCGCCGACGAACCTCGGTGCCCGCCCGTCGCCGACGAAGAACGGTGCGACGACCAGCTGCAGCTCGTCGACCAGTCCCGCGGTCAGGAACATCGTATGGACCGTACTGCCGCCCTCGACCAGCAGCCGCCGCACCCCCCGGCCGGCCAGATCCTCCAGGGCCCGTTCGAGGTCGACGGGCTCGCCCCCGTCGACGACCTCGGCCCGGCCGCCGAGCCGGGTCCGGTTGCGCCGGGCCGTCTTCGTCGCGCAGTACACGATCTTGTCCGTGTCGCCGTCGGTGAAGAACCGCGACTCCGGGTCGACGTCGCCGTGCCCGAAGATGGCGACCTTGACCGGCTGCGGCGACAGCCCGTGCTCGGCCCGCTGCTCCCGCCGCTCGGGCGCGCGCACCAGCAGCCGCGGGTTGTCCCGGCGGATCGTGTTGGCCCCGACCAGGATCGCGTCGCAGCCGGCCCGCATCGCGTCGACCCGGTCGAGGTCCTCGCTGTTGGACAGCACCAGCCGCTCGTCGGTGGCGTCGTCGAGGTAGCCGTCGAGGGACATCGCACAGCTCAGCACCACATACGGCCGGGCCTTCGGGGTCACCGCCGTATTTTCCATCCAGTTGTGCAGTTCAGGGGCGAGCATCAGGTCACCGGGCCGCGGCCCGGCTCGCCTTGGCCGCCAGGTAGCTCGCGTTGGCCGGGCTCAGGAAGATGCCGGTCGGGACCACGCTGGCCACCGTGACGCCGAGGGTGTCGAGCTGGTCGGCCTTGTCCGGGTTGTTGGTCAGCAGCCGGATCCGCTGCACGCCGAGCGCGTCGAGCATCTGGGCCGCGGCCGAGTAGTCGCGCTCGTCCTCGGCGTGCCCGAGGGCCACGTTGGCCTCGAAGGTGTCGAGGCCGGTGTCCTGCAGCGCGTACGCGTCGAGCTTCGAGTAGAGCCCGATGCCGCGCCCCTCCTGCCGCAGGTACAGCAGGAACCCGCCGGCCTCGGAGATCCGCTCGATCGCCTCGCGCAGCTGCGGCCCGCAGTCGCACCGCTCACTGCCGAAGATGTCACCGGTCAGGCACTCGCTGTGCAGGCGCACGAGCGGCGCGGCGCCCCCGCCGGCGGCGCGGCTGACCGCACCCGCCCAGTCACCGAGCCCGAACGCCACGTGTTCACGGCCGTCGACCAGGCCGTGGAACGAGAACAGGCGGGCGGTGGTGGAGTATCCGTCGAGGAGCCGCAGCGGCACGGTCACCTGCGTGCGCATGGTTGCCCCGGGCAATGTCTCGAACATCGTTCTCCTCTTCAGCTGGCTACTGTGCGTCGGCGGAAGAGCAGGACCGCGACGCCGGGAAGACTGGCTACCAACACCAGTACCCCGTAGACGGTCGCGGTTGCGACCCCCTGGTCGGCGGTGAGCCCGGCGGCGGCGAAAGCCCAGGCCGCGACGCCCTCGCGCGGCCCGAACCCGCCGATGTTGGCGGGGATTCCCATCGCCAGCAGGGCCAGGAGCGTGAGCGGCAGCAGCTGCGCCGCCGGGACGGTGAGGCCGGCGGTCCGCGCGGCCACCAGGAACGTGACGAGGTGACCGCCGACGGCGACCACGGAGAAGCACACGACGCCGGGCCAGACGCGCCGGGACAGCAGCACCTCACGCACGTCGGTCCGCATGGTCCGCACCGCCTGCCGCCACCACCGCGGCCCGCGCCGCCCGGCGACGAGCGCCAGCACGACGACGACCACCGCGACCGCTCCGGCGACGGCGGCGATCCGGGGCATGAACGGCCGCACCGGCGAGGGCAGTGCCAGCAGCAGCGTCAGCGCGAGGGCGATCTGCACGACCTGCCCGGCGCTGCGCTCCCACACGACGGCCCGGATGCCGCGGGACACATCCCCTTCCGCGCGGCCGTGCCCGACGGCCCGGTCGACGTCGCCGAGCACCCCGCTCGGCAGCGTCGAGTTGATGAGGCACGCCCGGTACAGCTCAGCGGTCGCGGTCCGCAGCGGCAGCCGCAGCCCCAGCCCGCGGGCGACCAGCCGCCACCGCCAGGCACACGCCACGATCGTCGCCCCGCCGACACTCAACGCGGCGAGGACCGCCCACGCGTCGATCAGCTTGAGCCCGGCCAGGAACGGCCCGCTCCCGAGCCGCCAGACCAGCATCCCGAGCACCGCCACGCCGCCGACCGTCTGCACCAACCCCCAGTTGACCCGCCGCCCGGCCTTCGCCGTCCTGGTCCCTGGCCTGTTCGTCTCCGGCGTCTCCGCCTGCGCCGGCGCAGCGTCGGCCGGCACCTCGGCGGATGCGGGCGCGGGCGCGGCGGCGGTCGGCATGGCGGACTCCTTCCGGACGATCTCTTGTTTCATACGCCGCCCGGCCTGATCCGGTTCAGTTCCGCGCTGCCAGCACGGCGGAGACCTCGCGGGCGGTGACGTTCCAGTCGGTCAGCGTGGCTCGGCGGGTGCGGGCGGCGGCGCGGAGTCGTTGCCGCAGGGCGGCGTTGGTCAGCCAGCGGTGGAGGGCTTCGGCCAGGGCGTCCGGGTCGTCGGGTGGGACCAGCCAGCCTGGTGGAGCGGCCACGCCGATCGCGTCCGGTAAGCCCTTCGCCGTCGTGGCCAGGACCGGGATGCCGCGGGCCAGGGCTTCTACGGCGACCATGCCGTAAGTCTCGCCGCGGGACGGGTGGATCAGCAGATCCGTGCTCTCGTAGTAGGCGTCCAGGTCGGCGGGGGTTTTCGGGCCTGCGAGGCGGATGCGATCCGTCAATCCGAGCGCGCTGATCCGGGTGGTGAGCGCGTTGACGAAAGCGCGGTCGCGGTCCAGGGCGCCGACCAAGGTGCAGGTCCAGGTGGTGTCGGTCAGCTGTCCCAGGGCTTCCACCAGGACGTCGTGACCCTTGTGCGGGCCCACCACGGCTACGCACAGGAAGGCTCCGGCGGCCCCCGAGCCGGGCGCCGGCGGGGCCGGGGCCACACCTGGTGTGACGCTCACCGAGGCCAGGCCGTAGAGGTCGGTCAGGCGGCGGCTGCTCCACGGGCTGGTCGTGATGATGGCGGCGGCCGACCGCAAGGCCCTCAGCTCGGCGGGCCGGGCGGCCTGGTCGACGTCGCCGAACGGCATGTGGACCAGGACGATCAGCCGCAGCCGGTGCGCGTGCGCCTCCAGCACCGTCGGCGTGCAGGACGCGATCAGGCCGTCCACCAGCACCGATGAACCTTCCGGGAGGGCGGACAGGAGCTGGTCCAGGGCCGTTCGCTCGGCCGGAGCGGGAGCCGGCCAGGCGCCCGCGGCTGGAAGTTCGCGCACCTTCCAGCCCAGGTCGGCCAGCCCCGTGCAGAGCTCGCGGTCGTAGCGGTTGCCGCCACTGGGGGTGGCGGGATCGTCGATGTCGTTCGGGAGGACGGCGAACAGCGTCACAGATTTCGCTCGTACGTCGCCCAGGCCACGTGGGACTCGCGGAGCGTGACGGCCAGCCGCTCCAGGCCGCTCGCGCCCGGCCCCAGGGCACCGGTCCTGATCCGGTCGGCCAGGCGGTCGGCGACGACCGCGGCCAGCATCTCGGTCGACGTGTTGGTGCCCGCGAAGTCCGGTTCGTCGTCGAGGTTGCGGTAGTTCATGGCCGACAGGACGTCCTTGAGCTGCTCGGACGCGAGGCCGATGTCGACGACCAGGTTGTCCGCGTCGAGCTGCGGGCGGAAGAAGGACACGTCCACCACGTAGGTCGCGCCGTGCAGCCGCTGGGCGGGGCCGAAGACCTCGCCGCGGAAGCTGTGGGCGATCATCATGTGGTCACGGACGGTGAGGCTGTACACGTCACTCGCTCCTGTCGTAGGTGATCAGATGGCACAGGGCCGGCAGGCTGCCGTCGGCCAGGCGGGGGAGGACCGCCGGAAGATCCTCGAACATCGAGCGGCCGGTGATCAAGGCGTCGAACGCCGGGTCCCGCAGCAGGCGCAGGGCCAGGGCCAGCCGGTCGGCGTAGCCGCGGGTGCCGCTGCGGGCCGGGGACACGGTGCCGACCTGGCTGCTGCGGACCGTGAGGCGGCCCGAGTGGAAGGCGCCGCCGAGCGCGAGGGTGACCGGGCGGTCGCCGTACCAGCTCAGCTCCAGCACCGTACCCTCCGGGCGGAGCAGCTCGAGGGCGCGCCGCAGGCCCGGCTCGGTGGCGCTGGCGTGCACGACCAGGTCGCGGCCGGGCGAGGCGGCGTCCGGGTGGGCGAACGTCACACCGAGGGCGGCGGCGATCGGCTCGCGGGCCGGGTCGGTGTCGACCAGCTCCACCTCGGCCCCGGGGAAACGGGCCAGGAGGGCGGCGACGCTGCAGCCGACCATGCCGGCCCCGACCACCGTGACCCGGTCGCCGAGCAGCGGGGCCGCGTCCCACAGCGCGTTGACCGCCGTCTCGACGGTGCCGGCGAGAACTGCCCGATTGGCCGGAACGTCCTCGGGTACGAGGGTGACCGACCCGGCCGGCACGACGTACTCGGTCTGGTGCGGGTACAGGCAGAACACCGTCCGCCCGGTCAGCTCCGGCGGGCCCGCCGCCACGACCCCGACATTGAGGTAGCCGTATTTGACCGGGTATGGGAAGTCGCCGTCCTGGAACGGCGCGCGCATCACGCTGTGCTGGTCGGGCGGGACGGCCCCGGCGAAGACGAGCGTCTCGGTGCCGCGGCTCACACCCGAGTACAGCGTCCGGACCAGCACCTCGTCCTCACCCGGCGCGGGTACCTCGACCGGGCGGATCTCCCCGCCGGACGCGGTCGTCCAGAACGCTTTCGCCATCTGCTCCTGCTCTCTGTTGGTGGAATGCGATCGAACCGATCCGCCGCCTTGAGCGTATGCACTCACGAGTTCATGGTCAGCCAGCACAGCCTCGTAGACGGAGCGATGATGCCGAGCGTTCGAACGGGTCCCACCATCGGACTGATCTTCCACTTCGCGGTGCTCAACGTCCTCGCGGGGACCGTCGGGCTCGGTACCGCGGGCTGGGTGGTCGGCTTCACGAGTGGTGTCGTGACCTTCATCGCGCTCGGGCACGGCCTGCAGCGCTCCGGCGCGGAGGCGTTCGGGGCGGCGAACTGGGTGACGCTGCTGCGGGCCGGGCTCATCGGCGGCATCGCGGCCCTGACCGCGGACTCCTTCACGCAGCCCGTGTCGATCTCGGTGCTGGTCACGCTCAGCGCCGTCGCCCTGGCGCTCGACGCGGTCGACGGGAACGTGGCCCGGCGCACCGGCAGCTGCACCCCGCTCGGCGCGCGCTTCGACATGGAGACCGACGCCTGGCTGATCCTGGTGCTGAGCGCGTTCGTGGCCGAGTCGGTCGGGGCGTGGGTGCTGGCGATCGGGCTGATGCGGTACATCATCGGCCTGGCCACCGTGCTGGTGCCGTGGCTGCGCGGCCCGGTGCCGCCGCGCTACTGGCGCAAGGTCGTGGCCGCGATGCAGGGCGTCACCCTCGCCGTCGCCGCCTCCGGGCTGCTGCCGCTGTCGGTGACGACGACCGTGGTCGCGATCGCGCTGCTGTTCCTGGTCGAGTCGTTCGGGTCCGAAGTGCTGTGGCGCTGGCGGCGGCAGTCGCTCACGGTCGCGGCGGCCTCCTGATGGCGCTCGACGTCGACGTAGCTCCACCCGTCCCGGCCGCGGTGCCGCCGGAGCCGAAACGGCACCGGGTCCGGCAGGTCCTGGTGTGGATCGGGACACTGCTCGGCACGGCGGTGGTGCTGTTCACGCTGATTACGCCCGATCGGCTCACGCAGTACACCCTCGGCGGCTTTGTTCGAATCCCCATCGAGGGGCTCCTGCTGGTCGCGCTCTTCCTCGCGACCCGCGGCTGGGCCCGCACCCTCGTCCTGGTCGTCGCCGGGGTGGTCCTCGGCCTGCTGTTCATCATCCGGCTGTTCAATCTCGGCTTCTACACCGCACTGTCGCGGCCGTTCGACCCCGTGCTCGACTGGGTCCTGCTCCAGCCGGCGTACGGGCTGGTCAGCTCGTCCCTGGGCCAGCCGGCCGCGATCCTGGTCACCGTGATCCTGGGCCTCGTCATCGTGGCCGTGCCGGTGGTCATGACGCTGACGCTGCGGCGGCTGGCGAAGCTCGCGGTGCGCCACCAGGTGGCCGTCACGCGGGCCACCGCCGTGCTCGCCGTGGCCTGGGCGGTGTGCGGGGTGCTGAGCCTGCAGGCCGCCTCCGACGGTGCCGTCGCCGCGATCGGGACCCAGGTCTCGCTGGTCCGGCGGGACATCAACGACGGGGAGAAGTTCGGCCAGCAGGCGCAGGTCGACGCGTTCCGCGACGTGCCGGGCTCGCAGCTGCTCACCGGTCTGCGCGGCAAGGACGTGCTGCTCACGTTCGTGGAGAGCTACGGGCGCGACGCGGTGCAGAACCCGCAGTACGCCCCGCAGGTCAACGCCGTGCTCGACGAGGGCACGCGGAAGCTCCAGTCGCTCGGGTTCGGGGCCAAGACGGCGTTCCTGACCTCGCCGATCACCGGCGGCGGCAGCTGGATGGCGCACGAGACGCTGCTGTCGGGCCTGTGGGTCGACAACAACCAGCGCAGCTCGTCGCTGCTGGCGGGCGACCGGTTCACCCTCAACGCGGCGTTCCGGCGGGGCGGGTGGCACGTCGGCGGGATCTTCCCGGCCAACGACCGGGACTGGCCCGAGGGGAAGTTCTTCCAGTACCACGACCTCTACGACTCGCGGAACATGGGCTACAAGGGCCCGAAGTTCAGCTACGTGCCCGTGCCCGACCAGTTCACCCTCGCGGCGTATCAGCGGCTCGAGCGCCAGCCCGGCCACCAGCCCACGTTCACCGAGGTCCCGCTGGTCTCCAGCCACGCGCCGTGGACGCCGATCCCGCAGCTCGTCGGCTGGGACCAGGTCGGCGACGGCACCGTCTACAACACGATGAGCACCGACGGCGACCCGCCGGACGTGGCCTGGCGGACGTCCGACAAGATCCGGACCGCATACCGCAATTCCATCGTGTACTCGCTCAGCTCCCTCATCTCCTACGTGGAGACCTACGGTGACGACAATCTCGTCCTCGTGTTCCTGGGCGACCACCAGCCCTCGCCGATCATCGTCGGCGACACGGCCAGCCACGACGTCCCGATCACGATCGTCGCGAAGGACCCGAAGGTCCTCGCCAAGATCTCGAGCTGGAACTGGCAGGACGGGCTGCGGCCCAAGGACGGCGCGCCGGTGTGGCGGATGGACCAGTTCCGCGACAAGTTCCTGACCGCGTACCGCTGACGGTTTCGCTTTCTGACGGTGCACCGCTGACGGTTTCGCCGATGGGCGGGTCTGGCGGGGCTTGCGTATTGTCGTGAGCGCCTGCCTTGTTGCCCTGCTTGCCCTGTGGATGGAGTCGAACGGATGCCGAGAGGAACGCGCCGGTTTGCCGAGCGCGGGAGGATCGGGCCGTTCCCCGCGTGGGCGGTCGTGGCGTTGGTCGCCGTGGTGCTGATCGGTGGCGGGGTGGCGTTCGCGGTGTCTGGTTCGTCCGACAATTCCGACAATTCGGATAAATCCGGAAAGCCGCCTGTGAATGCCGCGCCGGGGCAGAGCGCACCGCCACCCGTGTCCTCGGCCGCGGCCGCCGGCTGCGCCGAGCAGCTGGTGGGCAAGCTGTCCCTGGAACAGCAGGCGGCGCAGCTGCTCATGATCGGAACGCCGCTCAGTTCGCCGCTCGGGGCTGCGCAGACGATCCAGAAGTACCATATCGGCGGCATTTTCTTGGCGGGCCGCTCGTCCGCCTCCGCCGCCACCCTCCGCCAGCAGATCGCGCAGCTGCAGGACGCCGCCAAGCAGAACGGTGGCACAGCCCTGCAGATCGGCATCGACCAGGAGGGCGGCCAGGTCCAGACGCTCAAGGGCGACGACTTCCCGGCCATCCCGACCGCCGTCAACCAGGGCAAGCTGGACAACGCCACGCTGAAGGCCCGCACCGCCGAGTGGGCCGCCCTGCTCAAAGGCATCGGCATCACGATCGACCTGGCGCCGGTCGCCGACGTGGTCCCGGCCGACGTCGGCAAGAACAACCCGCCGATCGGCGGCTTCGAGCGGCAGTACGGCTCCACCCCCGACCCCGTGGCCGACGACGTCGCCACGGTGGTGCAAGCAATTCAAGGCGCGGGGGTACTGACAACGCTCAAACACTTCCCAGGCCTCGGCCGGGTCCGCGTCAACACCGACACGTCGACGGGCGCCCAGGACGCCGTCATGACCACCGACGACCCGTTCCTGAAGCCCTTCAGCAGCGGCTTAACCGCCGGCTCGGCCGCGGTGATGATCTCCTCCGCGACCTACCCGAAACTGGACGCGAAGAACGTCGCCGCCTTCTCCCAGCCGATCGTCACCGGCCTGCTCCGCGAGAAACTCGGCTTCAACGGCCTGGTCCTCTCCGACGACCTGGGCGCCGCCGTGGCCGTCGGCTCGACCCCGGTCGGCCAGCGCGCCGTGAAGTTCATCCAGGCCGGCGGCGACATGGCCCTCAGCGTCCGCCTGGCCGACGCCGCCCCGATGACCGAGGCCTTGGTCACGGCCGCGAAGGCCGACCCAGCATTCGCCGCCCGCGTGAAGCAGTCCGCCACCCGCGTGCTGCAGAGCAAGATCCAGGCCGGCCTCGCCTCCTGCGGCTAAGTTGCCGATAGCCGGAACGGGTGGCCCGAACGGCTCGCCCGTCCTGACGGTTGTCGATGCCATTCCCAACCGTCCGTCAGTAGCGTGACGTCCACATCGGTGGTCCACCCGCGAGGGCCGGCGATTGGGGGTGAGCCCGCTGACGCCCGAATCAATGTTCGACCCCGCCCGCGCCCGGACGAGAGCCGAGCTCGGTGCGGCCCTGAACGCCCTGCGCGACACCCGGGGACTCTCGCTCACCGAGATCGAGCGAAGAACCCGGGACCGGCCGCTGCCGCTGAAGAAGACCACGATGAGCGCGGCACTCAACGGCCGGACCCTGATCAGTGCCCGAATCCTGCTGGCCCTGCTCGTTGTCTGCGACGTTCCGGAGCCATCGCATCGGCCATGGCTGGACGCGCGGCAACGGATCGGGGCCGCGGAACGGCGCATAGCCGCGCGCCGGTCCACCCTGGACCGGTTCGACGCCGCGCTGCCCCGGGCCTTGGGCATCCACAGCGCGATCGTGGACCGGGCGGCCGACGACCTTCCCACGTACGTCGAGCGCGACTTCGACTTCCTGCTCCGGGCCGCGCTGGCCACCGACAGCACGAACCGCGGCCGGTTCGTGGTGCTCGTCGGCGGTTCGTCGACCGGGAAGACCCGCTCGCTGTACGAGGCGGTCCTGGAAGTCGCGCCGAACTGGTGGCTCGTCCTGCCGGGCAAGACGGAGGAGCTGCTGCAATTTCGGCATGAGCCACCCAGCCGGACCGTCTTCTGGCTCGACGAGCTCCAGCTCTACCTGGGCAGCCGCCCGCACCTTTCCACAGACTGCATCCGCGGCCTCCTGAGCAAGCCCAACATCGTCGTCGGCACCCTGTGGCCGGACCAGTACGACGCACGGAGCACGCTCGGCGTGCGCGACACGGACGAGGCCGCCGACGTGCGCCGCCTGCTGCAGATCGCCACCATCATCGACGTCCCCGACGCCTTCACCCAAGCGGAGTTGCACGACGCCGACCACAAGGCGACGAGGGACAACCGGATCCGGATCGCGCTCGACACCACCGACGCCGGGGTGACCCAGGTCCTGGCCGGCGGGCCCGCCCTCGTGCGCGCCTGGGTCAATGCCCCCAATGTCTACGCCAAGGCGATGATCACCGTGGCGGCCGACGCGCACCGGCTCGGCGTCCAGTCGCCGCTGAACGAGGACACGCTGGCCGCGGCCATGTTCGGCTATCTGCCCGGCCAGTACCGCGTCGCAGCGCAGGATGTGTGGCTGGGGCAGGCCCGGCCGCACGCGACCCGGCCGTTGCGCGGCGACGTGGCGCCGCTGCGGAGGATGGACGACGGACGGCCCGGGACGTTCGCCGGGTACATCGTCGCCGACTACCTCGCCCAGCATCTGGGCCGGCACCGGCGGACGGAGCGCGTGCCGCACGAGGCCTGGCACGCGCTCGTCACCCAGCTCAAACGCCCCGCCGACCTGCGCCGGCTCGCCGACAGCGCCACCGCCCGGCTCCGATTCGTCTACGCCGAGACCGCACTCGAACGGCTCGCCAATGATTTCTACGACGGAGCGGCCGCGACCGAACTCGCCCAGCTCCTGATCCGCCAGGACCGGTTCGAATCGGGGATCCGGATCCTGCGCTGGCGCCTACAGACCGACCCGCGGGACCGCACCGCGGGCTGGCACCTCATCCGGGCCCAGGAGCTCTGGGACCAGGTCGAGCGGCTACGCCCGGCCGCGGCCGCCGATCCGGCGGTCCGGCAGCGCCTCGACGACATCCTGGCCGACGGCGGTGTCCTCGACGGCCTGCGCCAGCGCGCCGCCACCGGCGATATGCCCGCCGGCGAGGACCTGGTTGACCGCCTGGTCCACCTTGGCCGCCTCCGTGAGCTGGAGGAACGCGCCAACCATGGCCAGACCTACGCCGCCGAGGCCCTCGCCGACCTGTACCTCGCGCGCGGCGACCTCGACCGGCTCGAGGCCCGCGTCCGCGCCGGCGACCAGGCCGCGAACCTGCGCCTGTCGAAGGCCCACGCCGGCGACGTCCACCCCGTCGGTGACGCGTCCCAACTGGCCGCGCTCCGGACCGCGGCCGGAACGGACCCGGAGGCGGCCCGCCAGCTGTGTGCGCTGCTGTTCGCACTGCGCGACGTGGCCGGCCTGCAGGCCGAACTGGAGGCCGGCACGCTCGGCGCGGCCGACCGGCTGCTCGCCCTCTACACGGCCGACGAGCTCAAGACCCCGGCGCAGGTGGCTTATCTGCGCGCTTTCGGCCTGTCCGCCGACGGAACGCCCCTCCCACCCCCGATCCGGAAGGACCATTGATGTCTGACGAACTGACCCCGACGGACTACGCGTTCCTCATCCTCCTGCAGCTCGCGGGCGGCGAGATCTCGAACACCGAAATGGCCAAGGCCCACGGGGTCCGGCTGCTCCGCGACAATTACGGCCCGCTCAACGCGATCGGTTACATCGAGTCCGACACCAAAAGCCGGCCGTACAAGCACAGACTGACGTCAGAGGGCCGGAAGGTGCTGCAGGGCCCGTTGCCAGTCGCGGCAAAGGCGATGCCGGTTTGGATCGCCCTGGCCGCCCTGCATGCCTCCTACCTGCCGGTGGTTCCCCAAGACCTGGAGCGGCGGATTCGATCGGCCTACATCGAACTCGCCGCCGAGCCTGGTGCGTGGGTGAGCCTGACCCGGCTTCGGCCACTGTTCGGCGATGTGTCGAAGGGCGACCTGGACGTGGCTCTCGAGCGCTTGTATGACGCTCCGAACGTCCAACTCGAGCCCGAGGCCAACCAGAAGACGCTCACTCCAGAAGATCGTCGTGCGGCCGTGCGGATCGGCGGCGAACCCAGGCATCTCTTGGCGATCGGCATGCGATGAACAAACAAGAACGCGCCGCCCTTGCCGCCCTTCGGTTGAACTGGGCGCCGGTGCCCGACGACGTGTGGAGGCAGTCGCCGCTGCACGTCAACGGCCTGCACGGGGATGTGGCGGACGAACTGCTGGCCGGCTTCGATGATGCTGAGGCCAGTTCCGGTCCCAGCGCAATGAGCCTGGCCATGCTGGGCCGGCGTGGCTCCGGCAAAACGCACATGCTCGGCTGGCTCCGGGAACGTGTACAGGCCAGGGGCGGATATTTCTTCCTGGTCAGCCTGCTCGATGAACAAGGTTTTTGGCCCAGTGTGCTGGCGTACATGCGGCAGAGTCTGGTCCGGCCGGTCCCGGGTAGCGAGACGACCCAGCTGCGTCTTTTGCTGCGGAGGCTGACCTCCCGTATCGGAGCGCCACGGGCGGCCCGCCGGGCGGTGATGGGAGAGACCGAGCTGACTCGCGAGGCATTGGAGGCATTCATCAAAGGGCTCCTGGCGTCCTATTCCTATGAGGCGGGTCAGAGCCGGGACACAGCGCGCGCGTTGGCCCTCAGCGCCTCCACCAAGCCCGAGCACCGCGACATCGCCGATAGCTACTTCATCCCGAGCGATGAGCCGGTCGACGGCGAGCTCGTCTCCTGGGGCATCCGGCGCCGGCATACTGCGGAGGACATCGTCAACGAGCTGTCGCTGCTGTTGGCCCTCACCGGTCCATCGGTGATCGCGGTGGACCAGATCGACACACTGGTCGCCCAGTCTCACCTCAGCGGCGATCTGTTGCGCAATACCGACGCACCGGCCGCCTATAGGCAGGCGATTGCCCTCGAGAGCGTCGCCGGTGGGCTTCTGCTCCTGCGGGAGCGAACTCGCCGGACGCTGACCGTCGTGGCGTGCCTGCCCAATACCTGGACACTCATCGATAGACGAGCGACGAACACTGTCGCCGATCGGTTCCGCACTACCCCGGTGCTCCAAGGCGTCATTGACGCGCGTCTCGCTCGGGAGATTGTTGAGCGACGATTCACCGATCGCTACAAAGAGCTGCGGTTCACTCCGCCCTATCCGACCTGGCCGGTCCGGCCGACGGCGTTCTCCGAGGCCGGCAAATACACGCCACGCCAGCTCCTCATCGAGATCGACAGCCACGTCCGGGCTTGCCTGAGATCGGGCGATCTTCGAGAGCTGAAGCATCTGAACACGATCCAAGACGTTGAGCCTGGAATCGCGGTCCCGGTGACGCCCGAGGCCTCCGACGAGGTGCATGAGCGGTTTGAGGAGCGGTTTGAGGAGTTGCGGCGTCGGGCTGAAGTCGCGGCGGCGTTGGACGGGGCTACCGAGGATTCGGTGTTCCCGGAGTTGCTGGCCGCTGGGCTCACGGCGTGGATTCTTGAGCATGGGGAAGGGGCTGAGGTGTTCACGCTCGACCCGCCGCCCAGTGCCAATCCCGACCTGCACGCGCGGCTGCGGCGGACGCTCGACGAGGGGACCGAGGACCAGGTGCACTGGTGTTTCCGCGCCGTCAGCGACACCCATCAGGCTATCGCGGCACTGAACCGGTTCCGCCGGGCGAAGCGGGCCGCCGGGCTCTCCGCAGACGTGCCCAAGCGCAAGCTGATTCTGGTTCGCAACGGGGCCTGGTCGGCCGGGGCGAAGACGCAGGAGGAGGTCAAGGAATTTCATCGGGCCGGTGGGCTGACCCTCGGCGTCGACGATGCGGATCTGCGGACGCTCTGGGCGCTGCGGGAGTTGCTGCGCGACGAGAGCCCGACGGAGTTGCAGGCGTGGCTGGTCAAGCGGCAGCCGACGGCCGAGGTCGGGTTGTTCCGGCAGGCGCTGGGCGATGCCGACCAGTGGGACGAGGCGGAGGCCCGGGAGCGGGTGGCGCTGCGGGCGGCCGAGCCGGTCGCGGCGGAGATTGTGGTCGGCCGTGACGAGGACGGTGGGCGGCCGGTTCGGGTGCCGTTGGAGGCGTTGCGCAAGCACGTCGCCATCTTCGCCGGGTCCGGGTCCGGCAAGACGGTGCTCATCCGGCGGCTGGTGGAGGAGTGCGCGCTGCACGGCGTGTCGGCGATCGTGCTCGACCCCAACAACGACCTGGCCCGGCTCGGCGATCCGTGGCCGGAGGCGCCGGAGGCCTGGGGGAGCGGGGACCGTGAGCTTGCCGCCGAGTATCTGGCCGGGACCGAGGTCGTGGTCTGGACGCCACGCCGGGAGGCGGGGCGGCCGCTGAGCTTTCAGCCGCTGCCGGACTTCGGGGCCGTGCGTGGCGACCCGGACGAGTTCGCCGAGGCGGTCGAGGCGGCGGTGGCGGCCCTGGCGCCGCGGGCCGGGCTCGGTGGGCGCACGACGAAGGCGCACCTGGGCCTGGCGGTGCTGCGCAAGGCGACGGAGCACTTCGCCCGCCAGGGCGGCCGTGACCTTCCCGGGCTCATCGGGCTGCTCGCCGAACTGCCCGACGGGGTCAGCGGCCTGGCCGACGCGGACAAGATCGCGGCCGGCCTGGCGCAGTCGCTCACTGCGGCCATGGACAACGATCCCATGTTCGGGGGCCGCGGCGCGCCCGCCGACCCCGGCGTCCTGCTCACCCCGGCGCCCGGGAAGCGGGCCCGGATCTCGGTGATCAGCCTGATCGGGCTGCCGTCCGAGGAGGCCCGGCAGGGGTTCGTGAACCAGCTGCAGATGGCACTGTTCGCCTGGATCAAGAAGCATCCGGCGCGGAACCGGCCTTTGCTCGGCCTGTTCGTGATGGACGAGGCGCAGACCCTCGCACCGTCGGGCGCGATGACCGCCTGCACCCAGAGCACCCTGGCGCTGGCCGCGCAGGCCCGCAAGTACGGTCTCGGCCTGATCTTCGCCACCCAGGCGCCGAAGGGGCTGCACAACCGGATCGCGGGCAACGCCACGACCCAGTTCTACGGGCTCTTGAACGCGCAGGTGCAGGTCGACGCGGCGCGGGAGCTGGCCCGGGTCAAGGGTGGCGACGTACCGGAGGTCGGCGGCCTGAAGACGGGACAGTTCTACGTTGCGGTGGAGGGGGAACCGCCGCTCAAGGTCCGCACGCCCCTGTGCCTCAGCCATCACCCGGCGGCGCCGCTCACGACCGAGGAGGTCGTCGAGCGGGCCGGGCGGCGCTGACTCAGTCGAGGTCGACGACCTCGCGGCCGAGGGGCCAGAAGGCGACCGGGACCAGCTTGAAGTGGGCGATGCCGAACGGGATGCCGATGATGCTCACGCACAGGGCGATGCCGGCCGTGATGTGAGTCAGGGCCAGCCACCAGCCGGCGACGATGACCCAGATGATGTTGGCTGCGCCGGTGATGGCGCCGCCGCCGCCGTTTTTGGCCTGGACGGTGCGGCCGAACGGCCAGAGGGAGTAGATCGCCAGGCGCCAGGATGCGATCGCGAACGGGATCGTGATCACCAGGACGAAGCAGATCAGGGCGGCCAGGGCGTAGCCCAGGAACAGGACCAGGCCGCCGCCGAAGATTACCCACAGGACGTTCAGGACGAAGCGAATCACACTCAGATCATCGCGTACCGCCGCAATGTCTATGCTGTGGCGGTGCTCGAGGTGCCGATCGGGGTCGCGGCCGACAAGCGGCCGGTCGCATTGTCACTCCAGCATGCGCTGGTCGTCGGGGCGACCGGGTCCGGGAAGTCGGAGCTGCTGCGGGCGTTCGTGCTGCGGCTGGCCGAGCGCTACCCGCCGGACGAGGCGGTGGTGCTGCTGGTCGACCACCACGGCGGGGCCACGTTCCGCACCTTTGCGCGGCTGCCGCACCTGGCCGGGCTGGCCGTCGAGATGTGGGCGCCGGGTGACGTTCCAAGGCTGGCGACGGTACTGCGGGACGAGTTGATCCGCAGGCAGACCGTCGGTCCGAAGCCGGAGCTGGTCGTCGTCATCGACGAATTCACCGAGGTGCTCACGAGTGACCCCGAGTTCGTCCACACGCTCATCGCGATCGGGCGGGTCGGGCGGTCGCTCGGCGTGCACCTGGTCATGGCCGGCCAGCGGTTCGACGCCGGGCGGCTGCGCGGGCTGGACACGTACCTGGCGAACCGGATCGTGCTGCGGATGTTCACGGCGGCCGAGTCGCGGCTCGTGCTCGGCACGGATGACGCCTTCGCGCTGCCGTTCGAGGCGGGGCTCGGGTTCCTGGTGCGCGGGGCGGAGGCGCCGGTGCGGTTCAAGGCCGAATACGTCCCCGATCTGGACGCCCGGCTCGGCGCCCTCGTCGCCGGGCGGGTGCGCGAACGTCCGCTTCTATACACGTCCACGAATGGTGGATTGAATGAGTGAGTGGCCAACGCATTCATAAACTCGCAGGGATGAATTGGTACGGCGGCCCAGCGCTGCCCGTACAAGAACCACTTCGATCGCACAAGTGCTGGCCCCGCGCACAATCGCATTGCTTGACTCTTCTCGGGTTTGCCGAACCACGAGGAGGAGCACGTGTCGTACCCCCGCAAAACGGCATCCGTCGCGGCGCTGGCGCTGGCCGCCGGCGCCCTTGTCGCATTCACCCCCGTCGCGGCAATGGCCGCGCCCGGCGTCACTCCGGGGTTGGTCAACCTGGCCCTCGGGCCCGGGCAATCCGCGGACGTCGCCAAACATGTGGAGACGGCTCCCGTACCGCCGAAGCCGGACATCGTGTTTCTGGCCGATACCACCGGCAGCATGTTCGACCCCATTGCCGACGTGCGGGCCAACGCCGGCTCGGTCATGGGTCAGATCGCCGCGGCCCAGCCGTCCGCGCAATTCGGGGTGGCCGAGTTCAAGGACGTCGACGACTCGGCGCCGTTCACGGTCCGCCAGGACATCACCGCCGACCAGGGCGCCGTGCAGGCCGGGATCGACCAGTGGTCGGCCGACGGCGGTGGCGACCTCCCCGAGGACCAGCTCAACGCGCTGTACAAGCTGTCGACGGGGGCCGTGAACTTCCGCACCGGCGGCACCCGGATCATCGTCATCTTCGGCGACGCGCCGTCGCACGATCCGAGCATCGGCCACTCCCTGGGTGACACGATCGCCGCCCTCAACGCCGCGCACATCCGGGTCGTGGCGGTCGATGTCGGCGGGATGAACGCCGGCGGCCAGGCCGAGGCCATCACCTCCGGTACCGGCGGCGTGTACCTGCCCAATGTGCCGGCCGGCGAGGTCAGCGCGGCGATCCTGGCCGGCATCTCGGCGATCACGGTGAAGGTCGCACCGTCCACCTTCGACTGCGGCCCGAGCCTCGCGGTCACGTTCGCGCCGGCCGAGCGCACCGTGGACAGCGGGGCCACCGCCGACTTCACCGAGCACGTCGCGGTCGCCCCCGGTACCCCGGCCGGCACCTACCAGTGCAAGGTCGACTTCAAGGTGGACGGCATGAGCCAGGGCGCCGCGTTCGTGGAGACGATCGCGGTCGTCGTGCGCAACCTCAGCATCAACGACGTCTCCGTCAACGAGAACGCCGGCACCGCGAGCTTCACGGTCGCCCTGAGCGGGCCCGCGTCGCCGCTGCCGGTGACGGTGCAGTACGCCACCGCGAACGGCACGGCCACCGCCGGCGCCGACTACACCGCGACGAGCGGCTCGCTCACGTTCGACCCGGGCCAGACCAGCAAGGCCATCGTCGTGCCGATCGTCAACGACACGACCGACGAGCCGGCCGAGACCTACACGGTCGCGCTGGCGAATGCGAGCGGCGCCGGGATCGCCGACGGCAGCGGTCTCGGCACGATCGTCGACGACGACCGCAACGGCACGTTCTCGTGCACGTCGCGGGTGCTGCGGGTCGGGCCGCTGACGTCGCCGGCCGCGAACCCGGCGAACGTCCCGTGCGCCGACGACGCCAAGACCGCCGCCTCGCTGTCGCTGACGTCCGGGCTCGTCACAGTACAGTCGACGACCTTGAATGCCACGACGGCGCTCACGCCGGACGATCTGACCACCGCGCCGGCGGCCGGTGACAACGGCACGGCCACCGCGTCGGTCCAGACGGTGAAGATCACGGTGGCCGGCCTGACCCCGACGACGATCGAGGTCGGCGTCATCCAGGCCAAGGCGTCGGCCACCTGCGGCAGCGGCGGGACGGCGACCTTCGCCGGCTCGTCGTCGATCGCCTCGCTGAAGATCAACGGACTGGCGGTCCCGGTCGGCAGCGCGCCGCTGACCGTGCCGCTGGTCGTCGGCTCGCTGAAGCTCAACGCCACGACGACGACGGCGACGAGCGTGACCCAGGAGGCGCTCGCGCTGCACCTGCCGGGGACGGACGTGGTGATCGCCTCGGCCCACGCCGACGTGGAAGGCAACCCCTGCCGCGTCTGACACTGTGAACGGAAGGGCGGGCCGGCCTCCGGTCCGCCCTTTTCAGGAGGCCAGGGCGTCCGGGACGAGACCGACGCCGGAGGCGACCCCGAGGGCGTTGTGCAGATCGGTGACGAACCGGTCGACGCGTTCCCGCGGAACCCCCGGCATCAGTACCGCGTGTGCGTTGCCGAGCTCATCGGTGGCCAGGGGCCAGCGTTCCAGCAGCGGCTGCGGCGGCCGCGGGAAGACGACGGTGAACGCCCGGGACTGCGCCCGCCAGGCCGGCCAGCCGATGCCGCGCAGCTGCTGCTCCAGGTAGCGGGCCAGGGCGCGGGCGTTCTCGGCCCGGATGCGCAGGCCCGGGCGGCCCCAGTAGCGCAGCAGGTACCACAGCCACAGCGGTGCGTGGCCCGAGCGGGAGCCGGTGATGGTGCTGTCCGGGGCGGCGGTGTACGTGATGTCGCCCCGGTCCGTATGGCGGTCCGCGAGGGCGACCACCACCCCGCACGGAAACGGTGTCGCCAGGAACTTGTGGCCGCTGACGGCGATGCTGTGGGCGCCGTCGGCGAAGGTGAACGCGGGCCGGCCGATCGGGTCGTCCAGGCCGAGCGGGACGCCGGCGAGGGCGGCGTCGGCGTGGACCCAGCGCTGGTCCGCGTCGACCCCGGCGGCGTCGAGGGCCCGGCCGATGCGGGCCACGTCGTCGATCGCCTCGGTCATCGTGGTACCGACCGAGGCCACGACGATGACGCCGGTGCCGCGCCGGTGCCGCTGGTGGCGGACCACGGCCGCGTGCAGCAGGTCGTAGCGGATCTCCCCGACCGCGTCGGTGGGGATGACCCGGACCCGCATGCGCAGCAGCTCGGCCGCCTTGGCCACGCTGTAGTGCGCGGCCGCCGAGCAGTAGACGGTCGGCGCGGCCAGCTGCCGCCGGGCCTGCCACAGCGCCCAGTGGGTGCTCTCGGTGCTGCCGGTGGTGACGTACCCGTGCCGGTTGTCCAGCGGCGCGTCGAACAGGTCGGCCAGGAACCCGATGACCTCGTACTCGAGGTGCTTGGTGTGCATCCGGTAGGCGCCGCCGGGCGCGAACGGATGCCCGACGTTGTTGAGCAGCAGGCGCTCGAACGGCGCCAGCGGGCTCATGTCGGGCAGGTCCGTCGCGCCCGGGAAGCCGAGGTCGTAGTCGCGGTGCTGGAGCAGGTCCGCGTGTAACTGGTCCAGCCGGCCGAGGACGGTCGGGTCGCCCGGCAGGAGGGGGTTCATCGGGGCCGCGATCCGTGGTCGATGATCCGGCCGATCTCGCCCATCCACCGCCACACGTGGTACATGGGGTCGGACTCGGGCGTCTCGGCGATGGCCGGGTTCCAGCGCCAGTGCATGCTCGGCGTGCCGTACTGCAGGTTGCCGTCGCGCACCGAACACTCCACGGTCATGGCGTTGAACTGCTGTTCGCCGCCGCGGTCGAGGACCAGCATCGTGCCGTCGATGAGCCGGGCGTAGCAGCGCCCCGGCAGGTCGGCCTCGCTGCGGGCGGTGCGCTGCGCGGTCGGCCAGTCGCCGTAGGGCGTGTCCAGCGTGACCACCCCGATGCCGGCGAACACGGCCTGGCCGGACATGTCGTCGGTCTTGTTGCACATGTTCGTGCGCGGGTCGAACCGCGGGTCACCGGCGAAGCCCTCGCGGGCGTGCTGGGCCAGGCCGTAGAGCAGGTGCGGCAGCGACGCGGCCTCGTCGTCGGCGAGGAAGATCCGGGTCGCGGTCCGCAGCTGGTCGTAGAGCTGGCCCGACGGTTCGCAGTAGAACAGCGCCATGCCGTGCGGGGCGAGCGGGTCGCGGCGCCGGCGCTCCCAGGCGTGCCGGGCGTGCAGGAACGAGAAGCGGCGCAGCCGGGCCACGATCGCACCGCGGTAGGTGGGCGTGATGTCCACCGTGGGCGGGGCCGGGGGCTCATAGGCGCTCGGGCCCGGGCCCGGCGGCTGTGAGTGCCGGGGGCCCGGAATACGCGGCTCGGCCTCATACGGGTACCCCTGCGAAGGCGGTTGCACTTCACTGGTGCGCTCGATGGCCCACCACGGCACCCCGGAGGAGTCGCGGGGGTTCTGGTTGGGCTGCGGGCTCTGCGGATTCCAGTCCGACGACATGGTTGCGCGCGGCTCAGACATCGAGGTCCTGGAGGCGCTGGTCGAGCACCCGCAACGGGTCGGGCCGGCCCTTGCCCACCTCGGCCAGCACCGATGCCCGCCGGGCCCGCATGGTGAAGCCCCAGACGACGCCGACGACGATGGTGAGCACGACCGCGGCCGGGATGATGGCCTGCGCCGGGGAGTCGTCGGCGATCGCCAGCAGCGACGACAGGTGCGACACCATGATGGCGAGGACGCCGACGCCGCCGATGACGCCGAGCGAGGGGAGCACGGTCGTGGTGAACAGGCCCTCGGTGCTGCCGCCGCCGCGGCGGTAGAAGCGGATCGCGCCGGCCGAGATGAGCACCAGCATGACCAGGATGCCGACGGCGCCGGCGGCGGAGAACCAGGTGAAGATGACGCCGATCGGGTCGGCCCCGGCCGCGGCGAACAGGCCGACGACGACCAGCGCGGAGATGCTCTGCACGATCGAGCCGCCGGTCGGCGCGCCCTGGGCCCGGCCGCTGGTGCCGGTACGGGCCAGCCAGGCGGGCAGGACGCCCTCGCGGGCCATGGCGAAGAGATACCGCGCGATCGTGTTGTGGAACGAGAGCATCGCCACGGTGACGCTGGTGACCAGCAGGAGGGTCGCGAGGAGGCTCAGGCCGCTGCCGTACCACTGGTCGAAGAGCCCGAACGGCAGGCCGGCGTCCGGGTCGGCGGCGGTCGCGGCGATCTTCTGGTCGCCGACGGCGACCGCGAGGGCCCAGGCCGAGAAGCCGTAGAACAGCGCCATGAACAGCACGGCGGCCAGGGTCGAGCGGCCGATGCTGCGGCTGGTGCGGACCTCTTCGGAGTAGGCCGGGGCGGTGTCGAAGCCGATGAAGGCGGCGATGCCCAGCGCGAACGCGCCACCGATGCCGGGCGCCCAGAGGCCGCTGACGCTGATCGGCGCGGTGGTGATGGAGCCGCCGAACGGGTGCGTGAAGCTCGCGATGTCGAACAGCGCGATGACGGCGAGCTCGACGCAGAGCACGGAGCCCACGACGAACGCCGACAGCGAGACGTGCAGCAGCCCGCAGACCGACACGATGAGCCAGATGAGCGCCGACCACAGCAGCCAGGGGCCGCCGACCAGGCCGGCGATCGTGACACCGATCAGGCCGTACAGGCTCATCTGGATCGCGGAGTAGAAGACCAGGGCGAGCGCGCCGCCGGTGAGGCCGGCGACGGGCCCGAAGGCGTGCGCGAGCAGCGCGTAGGCCGGGGCGGCGTGCGGCACCGTGCGGGACATGGCCACATATCCGACCGCGAGCAGCCCGAGCAGGCCGCCCAGCAGCGGGAAGGTCAGCGGCGTCGCGGTGAGTCCGGTCGCGGCGTAGGTCGCGACGATACCGCCGGCCAGGACGGCCATCGGGGAGCTCGCGCCGACCTGGAAAAGCCAGACGCCGCCGCCGCTCATCTTGCGGCGGGTGAGGCCCTGCGTCGTCACCGAGGACCTCCGTCCACAGTGGTCTTGACCTGGGCATACGTGGGCGCGGATGTTGCGGAAGGACGCATCGCGGCGCGTTCTCCAGTTCCAGGCTGGGGGCCGAAAAGCATCCGACCACGGCAGTCAATGTGATAAATGTCGCTGCGCAGTCTATCGGTGTGGATCTCGAACCGGATACCTAGCTGAACCGAGGGGAATTTCACATTGCGCGCCGCCATGATCACCATCTGTCGACCTCGATGTTCGCCAAGTGGAGATCCTTTGTCGAGTCGGCGATCCGATCGGAAAACCGGTACGAACGTCGATCAAAGGAGTCCGTCCGACGGGAACATGCCCAAGATCCAGCTGAATAATCAGGGGTCTCGAACCGTCTCCGCGAGGGTCGCTACTCGTCCAGCCAGTTGAGCGTGCCGGGCTCGACCGGCGGCGGCTGCGGTGGCTTCGGCGCGAGCGGCGCGAACACCGGGCGGCGGGGCGGCGGCGGTGGCAGCGGGGGCGGCTCGGGAGCGGGCTCGGGCTCTTCGTACTGGTCGTACTGCCACGGCTCGGCGGTCTCGAACTCGAAGCCGTCGACGGGCATCGCCTCGACCCGGATCCGGGTGACGGCGGGCGCGGGGGTGCGCAGCGGGCGCAGTGACAGGCGCGGTGCCGCCGGCCGGGGCGGCGGTGCCACCGGCGGTGCGGCCGGCGGTGGTAGTGGTGGTACCGGCCGGTTCGTCGACGGCGGCCGGCTGAACACGCCGGCGGCGGTCTCGCGGGTGACGAACTGGTCGCGCACGGGCCGGGGAGGATCGGCGGCTTCCCGGTCCTCCTCGCGGTGTCGCCTGAACCTGACCACGCGCGGCACCTCCTCGGCGTCGGTTTCGGCGTGAGGCGTGGTGGCTTGCCCTGATGTACGGACGCGAGCCGTGCCGGGATCAGGGGTTACGCGACCTCGCTGACCGTGACCGCTTCCATACCGCGCACGACGGCCTCCAGCATCGCCGGCGGGATGTGCCCGGTGTCGCCGCAGATATCCAGGTCAACGGTGTGCGGGTCGGCCTCGATGGTCAGGAACAGGCGCTCGTTGGGCCGGTCCTGGCGGGCGATCCAGGCGAACGTCGACTCGCCCGCGGCGGCCTGAAAGTTACCCGGCTCGGCGTCCACGCTCGGCGCCCGCCGGTCATTGAAGTAGCACGCTATGTCGATCGGCGCACCGCGCTCCGCACCGACCCGGGCGATGAGCGCGTCCAGGTCGTCAGGGTCGAAATACGCGTGTTTGTACGCCACGAGCGTGCGCTGCCCCGTGAGTTGGACGGCCTCGGCGAACGGCCGGTCCGCGACGTCGAGGACGCACAGGGCGGGCTGGCTGACCGGGCTCACCGACTCCGCGAGCGCCCGCCGGAACCGGTTGTTCACCACCACCCGCACGACCACGGGATGGATGCCGGTCGTCTCGGCCAGAGCAACCGCGAAAGCCGTCAGCAGTACTGTCGAACGGTCGGCCCCGGTCCGGCGAGCGATCTCCTCCGCGGCCAGGTGCAGCGCCCGCGACCGGAACCGGGCCTGCCAGTGCCGGGGCGTGCGGGCGTCGACCGGCCCCGGGAAGCGCTGCGGGTCGATGGCCCGCAGGACCTTCTCCCAATACCGCAGCGCCGCCGCCGACTGCCGCCGCCCCGCGTCCGACGCCTGCCACTCGGCCTGCTCCAGCGGCGACATCGCGGTCGGCTCGGGCAGTGCCTCGCCCGCGTGCCACTTCGCGACCTCGCCGGCCAGCACGAGGCCCCCGAAGCCGTCGTTCACCAGGTGGCACACGACGGTGACCTGGTGCGTGAGGACGCCGTCGCGACGGATCACCGCGGTCCGGACGGGCCAGTCGCGTTCGAAGTCGAACGGGGTGTCGTGCAGCCGCCGGCTGACCCGCGCCGCCACGGCCTCGGGCTCCTCGGCGCCGGCGTCGACGACCTCGAGCTCGACCGCCCCTTCGGCCGCGAGGACCTGCAGCGGCGGACGGCCCTCCCGCCGGCGCAGGCGGGTCCGCATCGACGGGAAGCGTTCCATGATGAACCGCAGCTCGGCCGCCACGTCGTCGAGCGTGCGGCCGGGCGGCAGGGGCAGGACGATGCCCATCGGCATCCAGGTCTGCTGGCGCACCATGCCGCCCCAGAGCTCGCGCTGGCCCCAGGACAGAGCGGCGGTACCGCTGCCAGGTCCTTGAAACGACACCACGATCGACTCCGCCATTCACGGGAGTCTACGTGGGCGCGCTCCCACGGTCGGTTTCCACCTTCGCGTTGTTGAGCTCGCGGAGGCGTTGAATGCGCTCCGTCAGGTCGGCCGTTATCTCGTCCGGGTCGGCTCCGCCCTCGATCGCGTCGGACCGCGCGGTGCGCAGCTCGCGGTGCAGCAGTTTGGCGAGCCGGTCGTCCGGCGGGTCCGCAGCGTGGGAGGCCATGCACTCATGCTGGCAGATCCCCGGCGGCGTGGGCACGTCCCGCGCGCCATCCCGCCCGCTGATCGAGTTGTGCACGAACGGCTCGCGCGCCCGGCCTTTCGGTCATCGACCGCCGCCGACGCCATTGCCGGAACCGGTGTGGCCTGCACCGGATCTGGGAGCGGTCCCGGACGGGGTCGTTCGTTCGCCAACGACCGATCCGGAGAATCGGGGGCGGCACTGGCCCGTATCGGTGCGCTCACCGTCCGGAAGGATGAAACCGGCCCGGCTGACTGTGCGCGCATGCACCGAAACGGCCCGTGCATTCTGAAAAGGCGGAATGCCAGACTGGGCTCGCCATTCACCAGGCAATACCCACCAACTCCGACCGCGTGTCGAAGGGATTCGCCATGCCTCGATCCGGGGTGGCCACGGCCGACGAGATCCGCCGACTGGCCCGGCACGGCGAGCTCGCCGTGAGCGTCGCGAACGCCGACTCGCAGGAACGGCACCGGCTCGTCGGCGGCACCTACAGCGTCGCGTTCCCGGTCGTCTACAGCGGCCTGACCCGCGGGCTGGAGAAGCGCCGCGGCCACAACGGCTGCGCGATCTCCGTCCGCCACCTCACCGCCGACTGCCTCGACCGGTTTCAGGACGACGTCGAAGCGGTGGTGCACGACGTGGTGCGCCGGGCCGTCGAGCCGATCGCCGACCTCGACGCCTGGATCGGCGGCCTGCTCACCTCGGCCACCGTCGACGGCCACCGGCGCCGCCGCGGCGCCATCGGCGCCCTGCAACGCCCGCGGCCGCCGAAGTGGCTGGTCGCCGCGATCGGCGCCGACCGGTGGCTGGTGCACCTGGCCGTGCAGATCCTCGTGTGGGCCGGCCACCCGTCGACCGCCGGCGCCGAGGTCTGGCCCACCGCGACCTGGGCCGAGGAGCGCGCGCTCATGACCGGCGACTGGGGCGCGGTCGCCGACGTCCACCGCGACATCGACACGGTGCTGCGGGCGATGCGGACCCGGCCCGCGTGGTACGAGCGGTACGTCGAAGGCCCGCTCGGCCACAAACGCGCACCCGTCCCGTGGTTCGAGCCCGAGACCGTCGACGGGACGGCCGAGCGCGCCCTCGACCTCGTCGGGGCCGGGGAGCGGGATGAAGTACACCTGCGGGATCTGGCCCATGAGGCGATGACCGCGATCCAGGCCCGGCTGCGCTCCGGCGAGGACGCCCCGGCCGCCGTGGCCGACGTCGTCGAGCTCGTCTTCGGCAGCGGCGGCCGCCCGTCGATCGATCGGCTGCCGTTGGACGCGGACCTCGGCGGCGAGCACGTCTCCCGGATGATGCGCGACCGCGCGGCCCGCGACCGCATCACGGCCGCCGTCCTGACGATCCTCGCCGACCTCTGAGTTTCCTCCTGGCTGTTTCCGATCCGTCAGTGACAGCTCGGCGGGTGCTGCCGCATCCGCCCTGTGACGGCGAAGGAACGCCAGGAGGAACTATGCGGGAACCATCCGAACTGATCACGATCTTTCCGGTGTTTTTGCTCGTCGACGTCAGCGTCTCCATGGCCGGTGCGCCGATCGAGGCGCTCAACAAGGCACTGCCCGAGATGCGGCGGGAACTGCAGTCCGCGCCGACCGTCGGCGAGACCGTCCGCATCGCCCTGGTCACCTTCTCCGACGAGGCCCGCACGGTGATCCCGCTGTCCGACCTCGCCCACACCGAGATCCCCGAGGTGCTCATCGAGGGCGGCACCAACTTCGCCGCCGGGCTGCGCGGCGTGCGCACCGCCATCGAGGCCGGGCTCGGCGCCCTGCCGAAGGGGACCCCGGTGTACCGCCCGGTGGTCTTCTTCATGAGCGACGGCGCCCACCAGGCCCGCGAGGACTGGGGCCCGGCGCTGCAGCAGCTGCGCGACCCGCACTGGCGGTTTCGCCCGGAGGTGGTGAGCTTCGGCTTCAACGCCGCCCAGGACGACGCCCTGCGCCAGATCGCGACGAAGTTCGCCTTCCGCGCCAAGGACGCCGACCCGGCCACCCAGGTCCGCGCCATCATGACCGCCCTGACCGGCACCATCGCCACCACCTCGGCCGGCTTCCGCGACGCCACCCGCGCGGGCGGCGCCCTCCACCTGGAAACCCCGCCCGACCACTTCACCCAACTGCCGCCCTTGACGGTCTGACCCCCGCCCGACGACTTCGCACCAGACGACTTCGCGCCCGGGCGCCGACGAGGGGGCGGCACCCGGGGCGGCGGGAGCGGTCCGTCAAGGATTGATGTGAGTGATGCGCGCGGGTTTGGGCGTAGCGACGAGGATGTGGCCGCTGCGGTTGTCGAGCTGCGGCGGATGGCGGTTGAGCGGCCCGAGCGGGGGTTGCGGGCGGCGGCGCTGGTCGGGTTCATCATGGGGGCGGAGCCGGGGCGGATGACGGCTCGGATCCGGCACCTCGACGAGTTGCTGGAGATGACGGCGGGGCGGGTGCCGGAGACGCCGGAGTGGGTGCGGGTGCGGGGCTGTGCCCGGGCCATGGCGCTCATGTCGGCGGTGGCCGAGCATCGGGTCACGGATCTGGGCTGGGCGCTGCGGCGGCTGGACGAACTGCGGGTCGAGGCGGACGGGCAGCCCGGGGCGGAGCAGCTGTTCGCCATGGCTCGGGCCGGGCTGGAGACGCAGCAGGCCATGGCCGGGGGTGACATCGCCGCGATCCGGGATCTGCCCGCCACCATCGCGAAGATGCGGGCGGGGGCGGCCGGGAACACGGCGGCCGAGGCCATCGGGGTGGTGCTGGGCAAGGCGGCCGAGGTGGCGGCGGCTCAGCAGCGGGGGGAGGACTTCTTCGGGCCCCTGGCCGAGCTGCGGGCGGCGGCCGATGCGCTGCCGGAAGGGCATCACCTCCGGGAGCTGGTCGAGCAGATGACCTCGCTCATCGGTGAGCCCGGACCGGGCGGGCCGCAGAGTCCGGCCGGTGGGTCTGACCCGGCCCTGGTGCACGCCGCGGCCGGTGGGCGGTTGTTCGACGGTGGGGCCGAGACCGACCTGGGCCGGATCGACCTCGGGATCGAGGAGTTCCGGCAGGCCCTCGCGGTGTCGGGGGCCGGACCCGGGCAGCGGGCGTTCTTCCTGTTCTCGCTCGCGCTGGGGCTGCTGCGGCGCAGTGAGCTGACCAACTCCCTGGCCGACCTGCGCGAGGTCGAGGAGCTCGTCCAGCAGGCCCTCGTGGCCGCGGGCGGGCCGCAGCACCAGCTCTGGCCCGAGCTCAACGAGATGCTCGCGCACACCCGGCAGCGGCTCGGTGCCGAGAGCTCGCGCAAGCAGGCCCTCGAAGGGCTGCGGGCGCACACCTGGCAGGTGCTGGTGCAGTCGGACCTGCCGGCCCGCAACACCGCCGCCCGGGACGCCGCCACGAACGCCGTCGACGTGGCCCGGCTGTGCATCGCCGAAGGCGACCCCGACGACACCATCCAGGCCCTCGACGCCGGCCGGGGGCTCGCGCTCTACGCCGCGACCGCCACCGCGGACGTCAGCGCCCGCCTGGCCGCGGCCGGGCTGTCCGACCTCGCCCGGCGGTGGCGGGCGGCGGCGGCCCTGGGGCCCGAGCGGGTGCCGGCGGGCCTGCGGCGGGAGGTGCTGGCCGCGCTCGGCGAGCACGACGCGGCCGGTGGGCTGCTCGACCCGCCGAAGCCGGCCGAGATCCGCGACGCGCTGCTCGCCCTCGATCTGGACGCCCTGGTGTACCTGCTGCCCGGTGCCGCACCCCACCCCGGCCACGCCATCATCACCACCGCCGCGGGCGAGTCCGGCATCATGCCGCTGCCCAGCCTCATGCTCGGCTCCGGCCTGGCGGTGGAGGCCGACCTGGCCGCGCTGCGCGTCCGCGGCCTGACCGACCGGGACCTGGCCCCCACCGACACCGACCGGCTGGTCGGCGGGGTGAGCCGGCTGTGCGACTGGGCCTGGCGGGCCGCGATCGGGCCGCTGCTGGAGCGGGGTCTCACCGGCGTCGGGGTGGACCGGACGCTCCCGCGCGTCGTCCTCGTGCCGGTGGGCGAGCTGGCCCTGATTCCCTGGCCGGCCGCCCGGCGACCGAGCGACGGCACCTACGCGGTCGAGCTGGCCGAGTTCTCCCAGGCCGCGTCCGCGCGGATGCTGTGCCACTCGGCCGGGCTCGCGCCCGTCCCGCCGTCACCGGTCGGGCTGGTCGTCGGCGACCCCGACACCGAAGGGCACGGCATTGACCTGCCGGCGGCGCGGCTGGAGGCGTTCGCCGTGCAACAGACGTTCTTCCGGGCCGGGCGATACCTGGGGCGCCGGCCCGATCTGAAGGCCAACGCGGGCGGGACGGGTACCGCCGGGCAGGTCCGATCGTGGTTGACCGACACCGGGCCGGCCGCCGGGGCGATGCTGCACCTGGCCTGCCACGGCCTGATCCGGTCCGACCCGGGCGCGGCCACGTCCTACCTGCTGCTGGCCGGCGGGGAGCGGCTGGCCGCGGAGGAGCTCGCCGGCCTGATGGCGGCCGCCCCCGCGCGGGCCGTCGGCCTGGTGGTGCTGGCCGCCTGCCGGACCGGGCAGTCGATGTTCGGCTACGACGAGGCCTACAGCCTGGGCACCGCGTTCCTGGCCGGCGGGGCCCGCACCGTGCTGTCGACCCGGTGGCCGATCCCCGACCTGGCCACGTCCGCGCTGATGTTCATGTTCCACCGGTACCGGGTGGTCGGCGGGCTTCCGCCGCGGGCGGCGCTGCGGGCGGCCCAGCTGTGGATGGTCGATCCGGGTCGCGAATGGCCGCCCGAGATGCCGGCTCCGCTGCGCCGGGTGCTGGACCCGGCCCACCTGCCGAAGGTGGCCGCCTGGGCCGGCTTTGTCCACTGGGGACAGTGAGGAGCGATCATGACCGACGCGATGGACGCGCTGCGGGACGACCTGCGCGGCCTCGAAGGGGCGGCCCGGACGCGCCCGCTGATGGAGCTGGGCCGGCTGCTCGCCGACGACTACTGGCGCAAGGGGCCCGGCTCGCCGGCCGCGCTGCCGTCGCTGCACGAGGCGGTGGACGTGCTGGACGAGGCGTACCAGTACCTGGACCCGGCCGACGTCCTGCGCGGCAACGTCGCCGGCATGCTCGGCGGCCTCTACGCGGTGCGGCACGTGGCCCACGCCGGTGCGGTCCAGGATCGCGAGCGGGGCATCTTCCTGCTGGAGGAGACCCTGTCGTTCCCGACGCTGCCGGCAGTCCTGCACAACTTCTCCCGGGTGTACCTCGGCCAGCTGTACATGCGCCGCGCGATGGACTCCATGCAGGGCGAGGCCGTCATGCAGGCGATGCTCACCGGCCGGCCGCCGGCCACGGCCGCCGACGCCGACCGCGCGGTCGCCTGCTTCCGCGCGATCCTCGACGCGCCCGTGCGCAACGCCGAGCTCATCAAGGTGGCGGAGGCGATGCTGACCGCGGCCGAGGCGGTGCAGACCCTGATGGGCGGCTTCGGCGGCGGCCCCGGCGGCTTCGACCTCGGCCGGATGATGGCTGCCGTGGAGCGCATGCAGGGCCTCCAGCAGCAGGCCGCGGGCGCCGGCGGGGTGCCGTTCATGCCGTCCGTGCCCAACATCTTCGACGCCGACGACCTCGCCCGCCGCGACCCGCTGGACCGCCCGACGACCGTCATGACGGGGGCGGTACCGGCGCCGGAGTTCGTCCCCAAGCCGCGCCCGGCCCCGGTGGCAGTGGACGTCGACGGCGCCCGCCGGGACCTGGCCGCGCGGCTCGACCGGGCCGGTGGCGCCCGCGCGGCGCTGGACTCGGCCGGGCCACCGGACCTCGACGACCTGGTCGCCCTGGCCACCACGGTCGTGCACGGCGGCGGCACCGGCGCCGATCGGGTGCGGCTGGCGCTCGTCCTGCACCTGCGCGCGGTCGCGGCCGAGGACGACGAGTGGGGCGGCGCGGCCCAGGACACCGAAGCGGCGGCGGAGGCGCTGGCGGCGGCCGGGGCGGTGCCGGACGGCGACGTGGAGCTGGCGCTGGAGCTGGCCGCGCGGCTCGGACGCCCGCAGCTCGCGGCCGGTGCGGTCGCGCCGGTGGCCGCGGCGCTGCGGACGATCGGGGCCGGGGCACTGGTGCTGCCGCTCGGCGGGCGCGTGCTGGTCGTGGACGCGGCGACCGGCGGGGTGGCCGCGGCGCCGGCCGAGCTGCCGGAGCGGATCGTCGTGGTGGGCGACGACGCGGCCGGCTGGGGCGGCGACCGCGTGGTCTCCACCGTGGCCTCGCTCGCGCAGCTGGTGCGCCTGGCCGCGCGGGCGCCGCGGCCGGTGACCGGCGACGCCGTGTTCGTCGCCGACCCGCGCGGGGAGCGGGGCGGCCTGGAGTGGGCGAGCGTCGAGACGATGCTGCTGCGGCGGCTGCTCTATCCGCGCTCGATCGGGCTCGGGCACACGGTGGAGTACGTCGACGGCCCGGGTACCGCCGACGAGGTGCGGGCCCACCTCGGCGCGTCGATGCTGTTCCTCGGCTGCGGGATCGCGCCACCGGGGGTGCTGCGGCTGGCCGGGCCGACGGAGCTGGACCTGACCACCCTGACCGGCGCACCGAGCGGCGGCCTGGCCATCCTGCCGCCGCTGGAGGGGTTCCCGGCCGTCGCCGACGCGCTGCTGGCGGCCGGATTCACCGGCGTCGTCGGGTGGCGCCGCCCGGTCCCGGCCCCGGTCGCCACGGCGCTGCTGTTCCTGCTGCACCTGCGACTGGTCGACGACGGGCTCGCGCCGGCCGAGGCGGTCCGGGCGGTGCGGGCCCACGTGTGCGCGGCCGACCCGAAGCCGGTGCCGGGCCTGCCCGATCACCACGCGGCCACCCTCGCCGCCGGGGACGCTTCGGAATATCTCGACGATTTCGAGTACCGCGGAATCTGAACGCTTGTCCCCGACGGGCAGCCGGAATGGCTCGTCCGTTCGGTGCGAAGGTGGCGATGACCGAGGGTGGGCCCGGCCGCGCGCAGGATGACAGGTGCCGGAAGCCGCGAAAGGATGGCCCCATGACGGGACCCAGCCAGATCTTTGTCGGCCGGGACTCCGAGTTGGCGCAGCTCGAGGCGAGCCTGGCCGATGCGGTCGCCAACCGGCCCGCGACCGTCATGCTCGGCGGCGAGGCGGGCGTGGGCAAGAGCCGGCTGCTGCGGCGGTTCGTGGAGGTGGCGCGGGGGGAGCGGTACGGCGCCTTCGTGCTCGTCGGCCGCTGCATGGACCTGGCCGGGGGCGCGGTCCCGTACGCGCCGCTCGTGGACGCGCTGCGGCGGGCCCGGGCCGGCGGGGCCGAGGCGCTGAGTCTCGGCGGGTCGGCCTACACCGCGCTGTCCGGGCTGATCGCGGACTTCACCGGGGAGCAGCCGGCCGTCGGGGCGACCGCGCCGGGCGGGTCGCAGCTGCAGGTGTTCGGGGCGGTGATGCGGCTGCTGGAGCAGGTCGGTGAGCAGGCGCCGGTGGTGCTGATCTTCGAGGACGTGCACTGGGCCGATCCGTCGACATTGGACCTGGTGGCGTTCCTGACGCAGGCGAAGTCGGCCGAGCGGCTGCTGCTGGTGTGCAGCCACCGCACCAACGACCGGCACGGCAACGCGCGGCTGGCCACGCTGCTGGCGGAGCCGCAGTTCGGGCTCTCCACGACGCCGATCGAGCTGGGCCGGTTCAGCCGCGACGAGCTGCGCGCCTTCCTGACCGCGGCCGGTCCGGCGGTGCCGTCGCGCTCGGAGGTGGACCAATACTTCCAGCTCTCCCAGGGCAATCCGCTGTTCGCGGCCGAGCTGCTGCGCACCGGCGCGACGGCGGCCCCGGGGGCGGCCTCGGTGCCGGAACGGCTCCGCGCGATCGTCCTGTCCCGCTATCAGGAGCTGTCGCCGGACGCCCAGCAGCTGATGCGGGTCGCGGCCGCGGCCGGGCAGCGCATCGGCGGGCCGCTGCTGATGGCCACCAGCGGGCTGCCACCGCAGCGGCTGCTGGAGGCGCTGCGCGAGTGCGTCGACGGGCACGCACTGGTCGTGGACCGGGCCGACGGCAGCTACGTGTTCTGGCACGCGCTGCTGCGCGAGGCCGTCTACGAGGACCGGATCCTGCCGCTGGAGCGGGCCCTGCTGCACGCCCGGATGGCCGAGGCGATCAGCGCCGACAACGACCTCGGCCAGGTCGCCGGCCTGACCGCGAAGGCCGCGCTGGCCTACCACTGGTATCAGGCCGGGCGGAAGCGGGAGGCCCTGGCGGCCGCGATCGACGCGGCCGAGGCGGCGGTCGACGCGCGGGCGTATCACGAGGCGCTGCTGCTGTACCGCCGGGCCGTGGAACTCTGGCCGAAGGTGGCGGAGCGGGACCGGCCGGGTGTCGAGTGGACCCGGCTGCTGACCGACGCCGCGGACGCCGCCCGCTGGGCCGGTGCGGTCGCCTACGCGGTCACCCTCATCGAGGCGGCGCTCACCGCGGAGCCGGGCGCGGAGCTGTGGGAGCGGCTCGGCAGCTACCGGTGGGAGGCGGGCGACTATCCGGGCTCGGCCGAGGCCTACGAGCGGGCGGCCGCGCTGATGGAGGGCCGCCCCGGCGGGACGGTCATGGCCCGGGTCCGCAACGGGCAGGCGACCGCCGCGCTGCACGACGACCGCTGCACCGAGGCGCGCGACCTGGCCGACACGGCCCGGGCGATGGCGGCCGAGGCCGACGACCGGGCCACGGAGAGCCGGGCGCTGGGCATCGCCGGGCTCGCCCTGGCCCTGCTGGGCGAGCCGGAGGAGGGCGTCGAGCGGCTGCGGGAGTCGATCCGGATCGCCCAGGCCATCGAGCACCTCGAGCACCTGTTCCGCGGCTACGCCAACCTCGGCGTCGCCCTGGAGATCGCGGGCCGGCTGCGGGAGTCGGTCGACATCGCCATCGAGGGCCGCAACCACGCCAAGCGGCTGCGGCTCGACCGGGCCAAGCAGGGCGCCGTGCTGGCCAACAACGCGGCCGCGACCCTGGTGCTGCTGGGCCAGTGGGACGAGGCCCTCGACATCATCGTCGAGGAGCTGGCCGACCGGCCCGTCAGTGAGACCCTGTTCCTGCGCCTGACCCTCGCCGACATCCAGGTCGCCCGGGGCCAGTTCGACGCGGCCCGGGCCACCCTCGGCGAGATCGGCGGCCAGGCCTCGCCCCGCTTCGGCGGGCTGCGCGCGGTCTGCGCGGCCGAGCTGGCCTACTGGGAGCGCCGACCCGCCACCGAGGTGCTCGCCCGCGTCGACGAAGGTCTCGCGGCCCTGGAAGGCGCGCAGAACCCGGCCGTGCGGCTGCAGCTCTACGCGGCCGGCCTGCGCGCCCGCGCGGACGAGAGCGACGCCGGGTTCCGCCCCGGCAGTCCGGGCTCCCGGGAGCCGGCCCGCGGGCACGCGGCCGAGCTGCTGCGCCGGGCCGAGGCCGAGGCCACGCCGGTCGCCCGCGCGCTGCCCGAGGTCCGGGCCCTCATGGCCTGGTGCGAGGCCGAGCGGGACCGGGCCGCCGGGATCGCCACCCCCGAGCTCTGGGCCGCCGTCGCCGCCGCCTGGGACGAGTTCGGCCGCCCCTACCCGGCCACCTACGCCCGCTGGCGGGCCGCCCTCACGGCCTGGCAGAAACAAGACCGAAGGACGGTCCGGGGGTACTGCCGGCAGGCCCTCGCCACCGCCGACGACCTCCGCGCCCGGCCGCTGGTGGCCCGGCTGGAGGAGCTCGCGAAGGCCGCCGGGTTCGACCCGCGCCCGCGCGACCCGGAGGCCACCACGGCCCCCACCGGCCAGGCGGCCGCGCCCGCGCGCCCGCCCAACCCGCTCACCCCGCGGCAGCGCGAGGTGCTGCTGCTCGTCGAGCGCCCGCTGAGCGACCGCAAGATCGCGCTGGAGCTGGGCCTCTCGGTCAAGACCGTCAACCGACACGTGAGCGACGCCATCACCAAGATCGACGGCGCCGCGGACCGTCAGGATGCCGTAAGGATCGCGCGGCAGCGCGGTTATCTCGACGACTAGCCACGGCGGCTACTGCAGAGGGGAACATCGTGCGGCGGACGGCATTGCTCATCGGCGCGCAGACCAGCGGACTCACCGGTGTCGACTTCGACGTGCAGTCGATGGCCGGTGCGCTGGAGCGGCAGCGGTTCACGACGGTCACGTGCACCGGCCCCCAGGCCACCCGGGACGGCATCATCGCCGCCTACGACCGCCTGATCGACGGGGCCGGGCCGGACGACGTGTGCTTCGTCTACTACAGCGGCCACGGCGGCCTGGTCCGGCCGCCGGTCGACGACCCGGACGGGCCGGACGGACTGACACTGCCGGAGCGGCAGTTCATCGTGCCGAGCGACTTCGAGGAGACCAAGGACGGCGACTTCCGCGGGATCACCTCGATCGAGCTGTCGGTCAAGCTGGCCGAGCTGACCCGCCGGACCGGAAACGTCGCGGTCGCCTTCGACTGCTGCCACTCCGCGCACATGACCCGCGATCTGGACCTGCGGCCGCGCGCCCTGCTGCACTCGACGCACTACGACGCGATCGGGGAGCACCTCGCCGGGCTGGAGCGGCGCGGCCTGCGCAAGATCGCCCGCGACCTGGAGGGCAACCGCGAGGCCGTGCGTCTGATGGCGTGCGAGCCGCAGCAGTCGGCCTACGAGTACACCAACGCGAAGAGCGTCCGCACCGGCGTCATGACGGAGTCGCTGGTGCTCGCCCTCGACGAGGTGGGCGCGTTGCCGGTCACCTGGTCGACCGTGGCCGAGGTGGTCCGGCGGCGGGTGACCACGCTTGTCGCGGCCCAGTGGCCGGCCGTGGAGGGGCCCTCCGGGCGGCTGCTGTTCACCACCGAGGAGCTCGGCGCGCTCGCCTCGCTGCCGGTGGTGCCGCGCGGGCGGGACGAGATCGAGCTGCGCGGCGCGGCGCTGCTCAACGTCCAGGTCGGCGACGAGTTCGCGATCATGCCGGCCGGCGCGGAGCGGGCCGACGACGCGACGAAGCTGGCCGACGCCGAGGTCACCGCGCTCGGGCCGATGACGGCGATGGCGACGCTGCGGCCGGTCGCCGGGCGCGTCGAACCGGCCCGGCTGTCGAACGACACCGGCCTGCCGGAGGGCGTGCGGGCGCACCGGACCCGGTCGCTGGCCCCGGAGCTCCCGGTGCGGCTGCCGGACGCGGGGTCGTTCGCCGCCGACCTGCGCCGGGCCGTCGAGTACAAGGCTCTGGTGCGGGTGGCCGCACCGGGGGAGGAGACCACGGTCGAGGTGCGCGCGGACGCGGAGGGCCGGATCGCTGTGCACGACCGGATCGGGCGGCTGCACCCGTGGTACGTCGCCACCGAGGCCGGCATCCTGGACGTCGCCGACAACCTGCAGCGGCTGGCGAAGGCCACCGCGCTGCGGACCCTCGGCGACAGCGAGGCCGTCCGCGAAGGGTTCGACCGGGTCACCGTCGAGTGGGGCCGGGTCGTCGACGGGCAGATGGTGCCGGCCGAGCCCTCGGGCAGCGTGGTGTACGTGGGCGAGAAGGTCTACGTGCGGGTGCGCAACGACACCGACGAGAAGGTCTACGTCTCCCTCGTCGACATCGGGCTCACCGCCCGGATCACCCTGCTGACCTCGTCCGACACCGGCGGCATGCGGATCGGCCCGCACCGGGAGTACATCTTCGGCCGCGACGCCTTCGACAACTCGGTGCCGGGCGTGGCCCCGGACTGGCCCGTCGGCCTGGACACCGACGCCGCCCGCCCGGAGCTGATCCTGGCCATCATCACGGCCGAGCCGCTCGACGTGTCGATGCTGGAGCAGCTGCCGATGCGCGAGGCCAAGAAGCAGCTGGTGCCGTCCGGCGGCTCGAGCCTCGAGCAGATGCTCACGCAGCTCGGGACCGGCGAGACCCGGGACCTGCGCAACCGGCCGCCGAGCATCCGCTACGCCGTGCGCGGCATCGACTTCACGCTCAGCCCGGCCCGGCCGCCGGCGCCCGAGGCCGGTGGCTTCCTGGTCGACGACCGGCCCGAGCCGTCGGTGCGGATGTTCGTGCCGCGCGGGCCGGCGCAGCGGTCCCGGCGGGTCGCCGTGCGCATCGACGACCTGGTGGTGCACAAGAACAAGGCGCTGTTCGGGGCCGACGTGCGCCTCGACGCGCTGGTGCTGACCGGCGGCGACAAGCCCGACGAGCCGGTGTACCACGTGCGCACGGAACGGTTCCCCAACGTCCGCGACGGGGATCGGCTGCCGCTGGACCAACTGCTCATGTATCACGGCCCGGCCACCGACTTCCTCGACCTGGCGGTCTGGGTCACCCGGGACACCTCCGGCAGCCTCGCACTGAGCGACATGCTGCGCCAGGAGTTCACCAGCCACGATGTGCAGGTGGCGGGGGTACAGCTGGCCAGTCTCGCCCTCACCGCGCCGCACGCCGCGCTGGCGGTGGGTGCGCTCGGTGCGGCCACCGTCATCGGCAACGTGGCCTACAAGCTGCTCCTGGGCGTGACCGGGACCAGCATCGGGCTCTACCGCACGTCGCTGCTGGCCCACGAGGACTTCGGGATCGGGCCCGTGCCGCACTTCCGGCACGCGCAGGACGTCTCATTCGCCTTCAGCGTCACCGACGTGTCCTGAAGCCGGCCGGACCCGGGCCGGCTGTCCGTCAGGAACACGCGTAAGGACATGACCCCCACCGAAGGGAGACAGCCGTGAGCGGCAAGCAGCTTATCGTCGGGGACTCGCACTGGGGCATCGCCGACGAGGACGCGTTCGAGGTCGCGAAGAAGGTCCAGGACGCGTTGGCCAACGGCACCGTGGCCGACCTGGACCTGCTCAACGACGCCGGCCAGCCGGTCAAGGTCTTCTTCAACGGCAAGGTCGTGGCGACCGCCGTCATCGACAACGGCGGCGACCCGCGGCCCAGCGAGTACTCCTGATCCTGCTTCCCTGACGCAGGCGGCGGCCCGGGCATCCTGCGAGCCCGGGCCGTCGTTGTCCCACCCCCGCAGGGCCGGTTGCCCACTACCCAGCCCGGTACCGGCGCCTGTCCGATTTGCCGGAATTGATAGCCTTCTCGGCTCGGTCCGGCCTGGGTAGTTCTTCCCGACGAATGCGGCCCGGAATCTCCCTAACCTCATCGCCATCACAGCGATTCCCGGTTAGGCCCCGCCGGCCCTCGCGGAATTCCCGGCCACCAATTGCTCAGCGTTGCGCGCACCGGCCAGAAGGTGCGCTGATGCACGCTGCCCGAAACACCTTCCCCCGGCGGGGCGGACCGGCATGCCGAAGGAGCACGCCGTGCACGTCCACAACATCAGTTACGGCGACTGTCTGCTGCGCGAGCTGGCCAGTTCGGGGCGGCTCGCCGACTACTACGAGGCGGCGCCGCCGGCCGTGCGCCGCCAGCTGCACCGGGCGGCCTTCCCGATCGTCGGGCCGATCGTCTTCCAGCGCATCACGCGGCGGGTCGAGATCAAGCGCGGCCACCTCGTCTGCGCGGGCTCGATCGACCGGCTCGAGCCGGAGTGCCGGGATCGCCACCACGACGACGTCGAAGCGGTCCTCTTCGATCTGTTCCGCAAGGCCCGCGTCCCGGTGGCCAACCTGGAGGGGTGGATGGTCGGCCGGCTCAACGCGGCGACCGTGGACGCCCACCGCCGCCGCCGGGGCGACCGGGGCGGGCTGCAGAAGGTCCGGGTGCCGCAGTGGGTGATCAAGGGCCTGGCCGGCGACGCGTGGCTGACAATCCTCGCCCACGAGCTGCTGACCTGGGTCGGCGTGGCCGCGACGGCCGGCACCGACCTGTGGCCGATCGACGCGTGGGTCGAGCGGCGGGCCCGGGAGACCGGCGACCACCGCTCGGACGAGCGGACCGTGCGGCAGGAGATCGAGACGGTGCTGAGCGTGATGCGCAAACGGCCCGGATGGTACTGCGACTACGTCGAACGCCCGCTCGGGCGCAAACAGGCGCCGGTGCGGGCGGTGCCGGCCGCGCTGCGGGACACCCCGGGGCGCCCGGAACGCCCGCTGCCACTGGTCGAGCGGCACGACATCGACGAGTCCTACCTACTCGACCTGGCCGCGCTCGCGATCGACGCGCTGCGCCGGCGCCTGCGCCGGGGCGAGGACCCGCGCGCGGTCGTGACCGAGGTGATGACGCTGGTCTTCGGCGACCAGACGGGGGCCGACGAGCTCGACCTGATCCCCGGCACCGGCTCCCTCACCACCCAGGCCGCGGAGCTGGTCGCCGACGCGGCCACGGTCGACCGGGTGGTCGCGATGGCCCTGGAGCACCTCGGCCTCGCCGACTGAAGGACCGCCCACGACGCCTTGCTGACGGACCGCTTTGATCACCATCCGGTCCGTCAGCAAGGAGGGTGCCGCAAACAGCGTCGAATCGTGGGGGGTGGCCGGTGGAGCCGCAGCGTTTGGCCGAGCTGAAGGAACTGTTGCTGCGAGAACTGCGCGCCGCCTGCTCAGCGGCGATCGCCCGCGGCGCCGGACCGGACGAGGTCGCGGCCGACCTGGCGGCCCGGGTGCGCCGGCTGCGCGTGGTCGGCGCCCGGCTGGCCCGCCCCGACCGCCATCAGGTGCCCCACCGGGCGAACCGGCGCCGGCGCTCAGGCCGGTGACGGGCCGTCGCCGGGGCTACGGCTTGACGGCGAACGCGCCCACGAACGACGGGGTCCAGACGACGGCCTCGCGGGCGACCGCGTCGGCCCGGATCCGCTCGGCGAGGGTGTCGACGTCAAGCGCCTCGGCCACGCCGAGCTTGACGGTCAGCGGCGCGAGGGCCCGGGCGACCTCGGCGAGCCAGGTGTATCCGCCGAAGGCCGGCCCGCCGCCGGTGACCGCCTCGTCGCGCATGATCGGCGGTGGCAGGCCGGCCGCGAGGAACGCGCCGAACAGCTGGCGCCCCATCCGCACCTGCGTCCCGGCGCGGCGGAAGGTCTCGATCACCGTCCGGCCGGTCTCGTTCCACAGGGACGTCTCCGGCAGCGAGCGGCTGGCGACGGCCGGGTCGAGGTCGAGCTCCTGGAAGACGATCAGGCCGCCCAGCCGGACCCGGTCCACGATCCGGCGCAGGGTGTCGGCCGGGTCCGCGCGGTACATCAGGACCAGTCTTCCGACCGCGGCGTCGAACCCTTCGCCGAGCTCGGCGCTGCGCTCGTCGCCTTCGACGAAGCGCACGTTGCCCAGTCCGAGCGCCTCGGCCCGGCCCCGGGCGACGTGCAGCGCGTCGCCGTCGACGTCGACGCCGACCACTTCGCCTTCGGGGCCGACCAGCTCGGCGGCGAGCAGGGCGACGTCGCCGCTGCCGCTGCCGAAGTCGAGCACCCGCATGCCCCGCGCCAGGCTCGCGGCCCGCAGGAGGCGTTCGGTCAGGCCGCGCAGGAACAGCGCCTGGCGGGCGAGGCGGTCGTACTCGTCCCGCGTGCGCGCCAGGGCATAGGCCGGGTCCACCGCCTCAGCGTGGCACCGCCGGCGAGATCGACACACTCGGTTGATCGGATGTTCAGCGGGGCGAGCCGGGGATGTGCAGCGGGGCCGGGGCGTCGGTGGCGTGCAGGAGGTCGGTCAGCTCGGCCACGTGGGCGGCGACGTCGGTCAGGTGGGCGTTGTGGCCGAACGAGCGCGGGCGCGGGATGTCGACGGTGATGATGCGCTGCACCCGGCCCGGGCGGTGGCTGAGCACCGCGACGCGGTCGGCGAGCAGCACGGCCTCCGGGATGGAGTGGGTGACGAAGACGGTCGTCGGGCGCATCTCCATGTGGACCTGCTGGAGCTGCCCGGCCAGCTCCTCGCGGGTCAGGGCGTCGAGGGCCGAGAACGGCTCGTCCATGAGCAGGACGCTCGGGCGCTGGATGAGGGCCCGGCACAGGGCGACCCGCTGCTGCATGCCGCCGGACAGCTCGTGCGGGTGGCGGCGGTGGAAACCGGCCAGGCCGACGGCGTCGAGCAGGGTGCGGGCCCGGTCGCGGTCCGGCGGGTGGACGCGGCCGCGGATCTCCAGCGGCAGCAGCACGTTGGCCAGCACCGAGCGCCACGGCAGCAGGGCCGGGCGCTGGAACATCAGCGCGACGTCCGGCCGGGGGCCGGTGACCGGCCGGCCGCCGACGGCGACCTCGCCCGCGGTCGGGCGCAGCAGCCCGGCCACCAGGCGCAGCAGGGTCGACTTGCCGCAGCCGGAGCGGCCGATGACGGCCAGGAACTCACCGGCCGCGATGGTCAGGTCGATCGACCGCAGCGCCTCGACGTCGCCGGAGCGCGTGCGGAACGTCCGGGAGGCCCCGGAAAATTCGATCATGGTGTACTCCCCCCGATACTGCGCAACAGACCCACCCGAACCAGACCTATGCGGTGATCGCGCGCGCCCACGGCAGCAGCAGCCGCTCCAGGCCCACGACGAGGTAGAACAGCACGATGCTCAGGGTCGCCAGCAAGGTGATGGCGGCGAACGCGAGCGGGGTGTCCAGCGAGGCGCCGGACAGCACGACGACCGAGCCGAGCCCGCCGTTGGGGCTGCTGATCTCCGCGACCACGGCCCCGATGACGGCCAGCGAGATGCCGAGCTTGAGCCCCACGAAGACCTGCGGCAGCGCCCAGGGCAGGCGGACCTTCAGATAGGCCTGCCACCACGACGCCGACAGGGAGGTGGCCAGCTCGCCCAGGTCGGCCGGGGTGGACGACAGCCCGGCGGCCGCGGCCACGACGATCGGGAAGAAGCTGATCAGCACGACCATGACGAGCTTCGGGCCGGGGCCGTAGCCGAGCCAGACGATCAGCAGCGGCGCGAGCGCCACCTTCGGGATCGAGTTGAGCGCGACGAGCAGCGGCAGCGTGGCCCGCTCGATCGCCCGGGACGCGGTCAGCAGCACCGCGATGAGCAGGCCGGCGACGAGCGCGATCAGGAAGCCCAGGCCCGTCATCGCCAGCGTCGCCCAGGCCTCCTTGAGCAGATACTCGGGCTGCGCCCGGAACGCCTCGACGACGTCCGGGGGTGACGGCAGGAAGAACGACCGGATGTCGAAGAGCGCGGTCACGCCCCACCACAGGCCCACGGCGGCCACCACCCCGGCGAGGGGCAGGGCCACCGCGGTCCAGCGGGGCGCGCCGCGCTCGTCAGGCATGGCGGCCGATGGTGGAGTAGGTGAAGTGGCTGCGCACCACCAGGCGCGGGTCCTGCACGGCCGCGTAGAGCCGCTCGATGTGCCCCTCGGTGAACCCGGCCGCGATGAACTCGTCCCGCAGTTGGGCCACGTTGACGGCCAGGAGCACCGCGCCGGGCGAGCCGCCCGGCCAGGAGCCCGCGCTGATCTCGGTGTCGACGTCGACCAGCCCGTTGGCGAGCATGGTGCGGTGCACCCGGGCGGCCCAGGTCGGGTCGTTGCCCCGGCCGGGCAGGACGGTGTTGACCAGCGTGTCGCGGTACTGCTCGATCAGCTCCGCCGTCTCGTCGTCGGGCGCGGCGAGGCAGAGGTTGCCGAACTCGGTCGCCCAGTCCTCGATGAACAGCGCCCCGCCCGGGGCCAGGGCGGCCGCGAGCCGGGCGAGGACGGCCTCGCGCTGCGGGATGTGCAGCAGCACCAGCCGCGCGTGGATGAGGTCCCACGGCCCGTCCGGCACCGGCTCCGTCACCAGGTCGTGCTGGTGGACGCGAAATCCGGCGTCCGGCGGGATGTGCCGGACGTTGAGGTCGGTCGCGAGGACGTCGCCGGTCGGCCCGGTCAGCTCCGCGAGCCGGCGGGCGACGCTGCCGCCGCCCGCACCCACTTCCAGGCAGCGCTTCCCGGTCAGGTCGCCGAGGGAGCCGAGCCGGGCGAACGTGAACTCGTCGAGGATCCCCGACAGGTGGCTGTGCCGGCCGACGCTCTCGGGGTCGTCGTTGTTGAAGGAGTACCGGGAGGGTTCGAGTTCGGTGGTCACGCTCAGGCCTTCGGGGTGATCGCGAAGTCGACGATGGAGTCCGGGGTCAGGCCGGCCGGGATGAGCTCGGAGGCCTGGAGGGTGGCGATGGCCCGGGCGACGCGCTCCTGGTCCATGGCGCCGATCGCGCTGCCGGAGGTGACGTACGGGGTCATCAGCGTGATCTCGCCGACGGCGGCCGTGATGTCGGCGGCCGGCTGCGCCTTCTTGAGGATCTGGGCGGCCTCGTCCGGGTGCTCGATCGTGTACTTGAGCGCCTTGAGGGAGGCGTCGCGGAACCGCTTGGCCAGGTCCGGGTTCTCCTTGGCGATCTTCGCGGTGGTGATGATGCCGTTGCCGTAGAGGTCGCCCAGGAACTTGCTGTAGGGCAGCACGACGGCCTTCTTGCCGCCGGCCGCCTTCTCGATGCCCTTGGAGCCGATGAGGAACGTGCTCAGCGCCTGGACCTGGCCGCCGGCCAGCAGCGCGGGCAGCTGGGCGGGCTGGGCGTTGACCCACTGGATCTTGGTGGCGTCGATGCCGGCCAGCTTGGCGTAGCCGGGGAACAGCAGCTGGTTCACCGAGCCGGTGGCGGCGCCGAGCTTCTTGCCCTCCAGGTCCTTCGGCGCGGTGATGCCGCCGCCCTCGAGCGCGACGATCGACACGAGCGTCTGCTGGTGGATCGCGGCGATGGCCCGGAAGTCCTTGTACTCGCCCTTGCCCGCGAGGATCCACGCGCCGATGAGGTCGAGGTTGGCGAACTGGGCCTTGCCGGACGCGAGGCCCTTGAGGTTCTCGCCGGTGGCCGCGCCGAGCTGGATGTCGACGTCGAGGCCGGCCTCCTTGAAGTACCCCTTCTCCTGCGCCACCCAGGCGAACGCGTCGCGGCCGACCGCGCCGAACGCCGTCAGGTAGGTGACCTTGTCCGGCGCCTTGTTCTCGGCGGCCGGCGTCGTGCTGTTGTCCTTCGTGTCCGACGAGCACCCCGCCACGCCGATCAGGACCACGGCGAGTGCCGAGGCGAGCAATGCGCGATAGCGCTTCACGGTCTGACCCCCATCAGAAATTGAGCTGGTTATTGAACGCTCGACTAACCCAGCAGCCGCCAGCGGCCGCCGCGCGCCTCGAGCATCGCGAGGGATTGCGGCGTGAGCCCGGAATGGTTGTCGGGTGTAAATCGAATGGAGCCACTCAGCCCGTCGACCTGTGCTGTTTCCAGCCGGGTCCGCAGTGTGGCCCCGTCGGTCGCGTCCGACTGGGCCACGGCATTGGCGATGAGCTGCAAAGCGTCGGCCGCGAATGACGCGTGCCCGTGATACGTGCCGTAGCGGGACGTGTAGTCCTGGAACCATTGCCGTCGCGCCGCCTTCGCGGGCGTGGTCGCGATGACATCGTCGATGGCCAACGTCGGCGTGAAGACCATGGAGGTACTGTCGCTGCCCGCGAACGGCCCGCCGAGGAAGAGGTCGCCGGCCGCGGCCGCGTCGAGGTAGACCTGGCCGTGGTAGCCCCCGGCCCGCACGGCGCCGACCGCGAGGGCCGCCTGCTGCGGATAGGCCCAGATCACGACCGCGTCCGGGGCGCCGGTCAGCGCCGAGCGGGCCGCCTTGGACAGGTCACTCTCGGCCGGGCCGTACTGGCCGCGCCCGACGATCTTGGCCCCGGTGATCTTGCCGGTCTCGCGGGTCAGGGCGTCCGAGCCGTGCCGGCCGTAGGCGTCGTCGCTGGACAGCAGCGCCACCTTGCGCTGGCCGGCCCGGCCGAGCTCGCCCGCCAGCACGAGGGCGTCGTCGTCGGCGCTGGGTGCGAGCCGGAAGATGTACTTGCGGTCGGCCGCCGGCGCGATGACGTCCGCGACCGGCGTCAACGCGATCGTCGGCACCTGCCGCTCGTTGATCACCTTGGCCGCCCCGCTGGTGCAGTCGGCGCAGGTCCCGGTGATGATCGCGGCCACCTCCGGGTCCGCGGTGAACGCGGTGATCTGGGTCAGCGCGGTCGCGGGGTCGCCGCGGTTGTCCTGGACCTTCACGGTCAGCCGGCGGTCACCGAGCAGCCCGCCGGCGTTGATCTGCGCGGCCCTGAGCTCCAGGGCCCGCTGATAGGCCACGCCGATGTCGGCCGCGCTGCCGGAAAGTTCCAGGCTGGCCGCGACGACGATATTTGTCTGACCTTTTGCATTTACTGATGTGCATGCGCCGGTCGATGCCAGGGACATCGCTGCCAGCATCGCCGCGAGCAGGCGCCAGCGCCGCAACTCGATTCCCCTCGATCGAAGTCCGTTCGTTCGGATGCGCACCTTGCCATCCCGGACGAGGGGTGGTCAAGGGGCATGAAATACGCATCCAAGTGACGTTGCTGAATCTCGTGTTAACGGCTTGTTGCGATTACCCAGGGACCGAACCGTGATCTACTCAGTGGTAATAGTGAATGTGCTGGTCCGGTGGTTGATCCACTTCGCGGGGCCGGTCGGCGGCGGCGGGAAAAAGGCGGACGGGGTTTCCGCAGCGGTGACGTTCATGGTGGAATGCCCTGTCCTGCGCCTCGGTCTCGTGGTGAGTCCGGCCCCCCGGCCGGGATCGACCAGCCCGACCGCCGCAGCCGCCGGGACGGTCATTGGCGACCCCACACGATCACGCGGAGATTGCTCATGCCCGCTTCGAAGAGGCCTGCCGGTGGCGGCTTCCGGTTCCGCCCGCCGCGGCTGGCCGATGCCCGGATCCGGTCCAAGCTCGGCCTGATCCTGCTGGTACCGCTCCTGGCGATCGTCACCCTCGCGGTGCTGCGACTGCAGGACGCGAGCAGCCGGGCCGGTGACGCCGACACGGTGGGCGACCTGACCCGGCTCTCCGCCGACGTGTCCGCGCTCGCTCAGGAAGTACACCTGGAGCGCATGGACGCCGCGGCCCTGCTGTCGGCGCCCGACGCGAAGGCCGACGCCTACAACCGGCAGATCGTGCGGACCGACGCCGCGGTCGCCGGCTACACCCAGCGCCGGGCCACCCTGGGCGACGTACCGCCGGGGGTCGGCGACCGGCTGGAGCGCATCGACGACCAGCTGGAGGTCCTCGCGGCGATCCGCAAGGACGTCGGTGACCGCCAGAGCGTGTCGGTCGCCGAGGTCCTGCTGCGCTACGGGGTCGTCGCCGAGGACCTCGTCTCCTTCCGTGAGGCCGTGGCCCAGGTGCGCACCGACCAGTCCCTCGCCGACGAGCTGCGGGCGGCCGCGGCGTTCTCCAAGGCGAAGGCCCGGGTGTCGGAGCAGGAGGCGGTGAGTTACGCCGCGCTCAAGTCCGGCACCGTCGACTCCCATCAGCTCTCCGCGCTCGTGGCCACGCTCACCGGCCAGCAGGAGGCGTTCGTCGCGTTCTCGCTGTCGGCCAGCGTGCCCCAGCGCCGGATCGTCGACTCCGCCATCGCCGGCGACGCGACCCAGATGGCCGACGATCTCACCGCGACCATCCAGCGCACGGCCGGCCAGGCGCCCACAGTGGACGCCGAGGACGCCGTGGCCGTCTTCGGTGCCGTCAACGACCTGATGCGCTGGACCGAGGCCCGCCTCGACGAGCAGCTCATCGGCGACGCCGCCGAGATCGGCTCCACGGTGCGCCGCCAGGTCGTCATCGAGTCGGCCGTGCTGTTCTCGATCCTGGCCCTCGTCGTCGGCCTGGCGTTCGTCACGGCCCGCTCGATGATCCGGTCGCTGCGCCGGCTGCGCCAGACCGCGCTCGGCGTCGCCGAGCACGACCTGCCCGAGCTGGTGATGCGGCTGCGCGACGCCCAGACGGTCCGGGAGCGGTCGCCGCAGGAGATCGCCGAGCAGATCCGCAACCCGGCCGGGTTCGACAGCAAGGACGAGATCGGCGAGGTCGTGCGCGCGTTCGACACCGTGCACCGCCAGGCCGTCCGGGTCGCGGCCGAGCAGGCCGTGCTGCGCAACAGCGTCTCGGCGATGTTCCTCAGCCTGGCCCGGCGCAGCCAGACGCTGGTCGACCGGATGATCGGCCAGCTGGACCGGATCGAGCGCGGCGAGGAGGACCCGAAGCGGCTGGCCCAGCTGTTCCAGCTCGACCACCTCGCCACCCGGATGCGCCGCAACGACGAGAACGTCCTCGTGCTGGCCGGGGCCGACACCGCGCCGCCGCGCCGCCAGGACGCCCCGCTCATGGACGTGATCCGGGCCGCGCAGTCCGAGATCGAGCTCTACGAGCGCATCGAGTTCGGCGAGCTCGACGACGGCGTCTTCGTCGCCGCACCCGCCGTCAACGACGTCGTGCGGCTGCTGGCCGAGCTCATGGACAACGCGACCCGGTTCTCGCCGCCGCACGCGCCGGTCATGGTGTCGGGGCAGCGCGTCGGCGACCGCACGATCGTCTGCGTCGACGACCGTGGCCTGGGCATCCCGCGCGAGTCGCTGGCCGACTTCAACCGCCGGCTGTCCGAGCCGGCCCCGGTCGACGTCGGCGCGTTCCGGCTCATGGGCATCGCCGTCATCGGCCGGCTCGCCGCCCGGCACCAGATCCTGGTGCAGCTGAGCCCGAACGCGAGCGGTGGCACGACGGCCGAGGTCATGCTTCCGGGCTCGGCGTTGGTCATGCAGCGCCCGTCACTGCCGGCCCGGCGCCCGGCCGCCCCGCTGCCGGAGCGGCCGCAGGTGTCGATCCCGCAGCCGCCGCCGGCGATCCAGCGCCCGCAGCCGCCGATCCTCCCCGCGGCGATGGTGAGTGCGCCGATCGCGACGGCCGAGGACGACACGACGGAGCTGCCGATCTTCCGCGAGATCGAGGAGACCTGGTTCCACGAGCGCGGCCACAGCGTCATGGCCGGCCCGGAGCCCGAGCCGGTCTCCGCCGCGGCGGCCGCCGACGGGACGGGCATGTGGCGCACCCGGGCCGACGACGGCTGGCGGGCCGCGGCCGCGGCGCAGAAGCCGCGCTTCCAGGGCAGCACCGAGTCCGGCCTGCCCATCCGCGCGCCGCAGGCCCAGCTGGTGCCGGGCGGGGTGCCGGAGAAGCCGACCAAGCTCAAGCGGCCCAGCGCCGAGGAGCTGCGCGGCCTGCTGTCGTCGTATCAACGGGGAGTCCAGCGCGGACGGCAGGCCGGCGGGGCCGGGCCGAACCGCGCCCAGGCAACGGAGGAGAAGCGCACATGACCGGTGCGGAGCGCAGCGGAGGGGCCGGTCATCATGGGGGCAGCTCGGACGTCGGGCGGCCGGAGCGAAGCGGAGGTCGCATGACGGGGTCCGGGGCACTGGAGAGTTTGAGCTGGCTGCTCGACAGTTTCGCCGCGCCGCTGGACGGGGTCGCGCACGTCATCGCGGTCTCGGCCGACGGGCTGCTGCTGGCCGCGACCGGCGAGCTCCCGCCGGACCGGGCCGAGCAGCTCGCCTCCATCACGGCGGGCCTGGTCAGCCTCACCTACGGCGTGGCCCGGCACTTCGAGGGCGGCGAGGTCCAGCAGACGATCGTGCACATGGAAGCCGGCTACCTGATCCTCATGGCGATCAGTGACGGCTCCTCGCTCGTGGTGCTGGCCGCCCGCAGCTGCGATGTGGGCCATGTGGGCTACGAAATGGCGTTGCTGGTCGAGCGGGTGGGCCAGTCGCTGGTGTCACCGCCGCGCGAGACCGTGTCCCCGTAAAGGCGGGCGGGGATGGCTGGCGGCGAGGACGACCCGCGCGGGGCTCTCGTGCGTCCCTACGCGGTGACCAAGGGCCGGACGGAGCCCACGCAGGAGATCGCGATCGAGGCGCTGATGCTGACCATGCAGCGGGGGGTGGAGGCGAGTCGTTACGCGGGCCGGGACTGGCAGTTCATCGCCGGTCTGTGCGCGGACCGCCCCCTGTCGCTGGCCGAGATCGCGGCGAGCATGCGCGTGCCGCTCGGCGTCGCCCGTGTGGTGGTGGCCGACATGATCACGGAGGGCATCCTGACCCTCCACGAGCCGCTCGAGGCCGGGGACACCCAGGAGCGGATCAACGTATTGGAAAGGGTTCTCATTGGACTCCGCAACCTCTGAGCGGGCCACCGCGGTGAAGATCATCATCGCGGGCGGCTTCGGCGCCGGCAAGACCACGATGGTCGGCGCCATCTCGGAGATCACCCCGCTGACGACCGAGGCGGTCATGACCGTGGCCGCCATGGACGTGGACGACCCGGCCGGCGTGCCGCAGAAGACCACGACGACGGTGGCGATGGACTTCGGCCGCATCACGATCGCCTCCGACCTGGTCCTGTACCTGTTCGGCACCCCCGGCCAGACGCGCTTCTGGTTCATGTGGGACGAGCTGGTGTTCGGCGCGCTGGGCGCGGTGGTCATCGTCGACACCCGCCGGATCGAGGACAGCTTCGCCGCGCTGGACTTCTTCGAGCACCGCCGCCTGCCCTACCTGGCCGCGGTCAACTGCTTCGACGGCGCCCCGCAGTACGAGGCGTCCGAGGTCCGCCGGGCCCTGGCGATCTCCAGCCACGTGCCGCTCGTGCTGTTCGACGCCCGATCGCGGGAGTCGGTGAAGCAGACGCTGGTCGCCGTGGCCGAACACGCACTGTCACTGATCGCCACCGGCTAAGTTCTCCTGGAGGAATTTCGGTCGTGTCTGTCGGATCGCGCCGGCGCCGTTCGTAGGTGGGGTGACGGCGGCCCGACGGCGGCCGCGCGACGACAGGAGATGGTTGCGATGGCGCAGTACCTGATGTCCGTGCTCACCGACTCGACCGAGCTCGCCACCGACGCGGAGGCGGCCGCGATCGACGCCTTCAACGCCGGCGAGCTGCAGGCGAAGGGGCACTGGGTGTTCGCCAACGGGCTGGCGGCGCCGAGCAGCGCGACCGTGGTGGACGCCCGGGGCGGGGAGCCCGTGTTCACCGACGGGCCCTACGTGGAGACCAAGGAGTTCATGATCGGCTTCTGGATCATCGAGGCGGCCGACCTGGACGTGGCGCTGCGGCTGGCCGCGCTCGGCTCGAAAGCGTGCAACCGGCGGATCGAGCTGCGGCCGATCCTGGGCCCGGCCGAGTGACCGACGTCGGTGCGGTGATCGCGCGGGTCCACCGGGAGGAGTGGGCCCGGGTGGTCGCCACCCTGGCCCGGCGGATCGGGGACCTCGACATCGCCGAGGAGATGGCGGCCGAGGCGTTCGCGACCGCCGTCGAGCGGTGGCCCGCCGACGGGGTCCCGCCCAACCCCGGGGCCTGGCTCACCACCACCGCCAACCGCAAGGCCATCGACCGGCTGCGGCGCGAGGTCCGGCGCGAGGAGAAGCACCAGGAGGCGATGATGCTGGCCGGAACAGACGCCCCCGAGCCGGTCGGCGTCATCGACGACGACCGGCTCCGGCTGGTGTTCACCTGCTGCCACCCGGCGCTGGCCATGGAGACCCGGATCGCGCTGACCCTGCGGATGGTCGGCGGGCTCACCGTGGCCGAGATCGCCCGGGCGTTCCTGGTCCAGGAGCCGGCCATGGGCCAGCGGATCACCAGGGCCAAGGCGAAGATCAAGGCCGCCCACATCCCGTACCGCGTGCCCGACCGCGAGGACCTGCCGGCCCGGGTCAGCGGGGTACTCGCCGTGCTGTACCTCATCTTCAACGAGGGCTACCTGGCCTCGGACCCGGACCGGGCGATCCGGGCCGACCTGACCGCGGAGGCGATCCGGCTGACCCGGCTGGTCCGCGAGCTGCTGCCGGACGACGGCGAGGTGACCGGGCTGCTGGCGCTGATGCTGCTGACCGAGGCCCGCCGCCCGGCCCGGGTGTCGGCCGGCGGGGACCTGGTCGCGCTCGACGAGCAGGACCGCGGCGCGTGGGACCGGGAGCTGATCGCCGAGGGCCACGCGCTGGTCCGGGCCCGGCTCGCCACCGGCCGGGCGCCCGGGCGCTACCAGGTGCTGGCGGCCATCAGTGCGGTACACACCGATGCCGCCGACGCCCGGGACACCGACTGGTCCCAGGTCCTCGCGCTCTATGATCTGCTGGTGCGCCTCGACCCCTCACCGATCGTGCGGCTCAACCGGGCGGTCGCGGTCGCCGAGCTCGACGGGCCCCAGGTCGCGCTGGCCGAGGTCGACGGGCTGCCGCTGGGGGGCTATCACCCGTTCCACGCCACCCGGGCCGACCTGCTGCGCCGGCTCGGCCGCCGCGACGAGGCCCGGGCCGCCTACGACCGGGCGATCGCGCTGGCCGGCAACAACGCCGAGAAGGTGGAGCTCACCCAGCGCCGGGACCGGCTGCGGTGAAGCTGGCCGCCGGGGACGCCGTCGCCATCATCGCGCCCGCGTCGCAGCTGACCGCCAAGAATCGCGAGCTGCTGCCCCGCGCCGTCGACCTGCTCGAGTCCTGGGGCCTGCGGGTGCGGGTGGCCGTCGACCACGGCCACCGGTTCTACCTGGCCGGCCCCGACACCGAGCGGGCCGGTCACCTCGGCGCCGTCCTGGCCGACCCGGACGTGCGGGCCGTCTTCTGCACGCGCGGCGGCTACGGCACCACCCGCCTCCTGCGCCGGCTGACCGGCCCGGTCACCGAGAAGGTCGTCGTCGGCTGCTCCGACATCACCGCGCTGCACGCCTACCTGGCGGTGCACCACCCGGCGGTCGTGTCGATCCACGGCCCGAACGTCGCGACCCACCAGCTCCTCGACGACACCCCCGACGCCGAGGCCAACCGGCGCAGCCTGCACGCGGCCCTGTTCGACCGCGGTTATCGGCTGACCGAGCCGGTCGAGCCGCTGCGGCCCGGCGTCGCCACCGGCCCGCTGGCCGGCGGCTGCCTGACCCTGCTGACCGCACTGCTGGGCACCCCGCACATGCCGGACCTGAGCGGCCGCCTCGTGTTCCTCGAGGACGTCGGCGAGGTGCCGTACCGGATCGACCGCCTCCTGACCCAGCTGATCGACGCCGGCGCCCTCGACCGGGTCACCGGCCTCGTCTTCGGGCGGATGCACGAGTGCGCGGACCCGTACAACGACATCCGCGACGTGATCGCGGACGTGGTCGGCCCACTCGGCGCGCCGGTCGGGTTCGGACTCGGCAGCGGCCACGGCCCGGTCAACCTGTCGCTGCCCCTCGGCGCCCGCGCCGAGCTGGATGCCGATGCCGGGGTGTTCACCGTGGTCACGGACTGATCAGGCGGTCCCGGAGCCGGTAGATGTGGTCCTCGCGGTCGCGGCTGCCTTCCGGGCCGGGCGCCTCACGGGGGACGAACCGGTCGGCGCGGGTCCACTCGCGGGAGGCGAACCGTTCCAGGATCCGCCACTCGCCGTCGCGGCGCTCCAGGACGTCCACGAAGCGGAAGCCGCTGGTGAAGTTCAGCTGCGGGTCGTCCGCGGGCGGGCCCCAGTGCACGGCCATCCCGTACGTCTCCGCCAGCGCCCGCTCCCCGACGACCTCGACGAGCTGGTTCCCGACCAGGTGCATGGTCCCGTCGAAGCCGCGCAGTTTCGGCTCCACCCAGGCGACGTACTCCTCGATCGGCCCGTCGAACCCGGTGTGGTGATCGACCCCACCGGGGTGGTAGCAGTCGCGTACGAGGTCCATGTCCAGCCGGTCGATGCCCCGGCAGTACCGGTATACCAGCTCGCGGATCGCCTCTTTGTCACTCATGCCTCGACTACCACCTTCAGCTGGCCCGCCCTCGGTGTGGCGGCGCGGTCGTAGGCCTCCTGGACGCTGGTCATCGGCAGGCGGTCGGTGACGTACGCGTCGAGGATGGCCGGATGGTCGTGCAGGTACTCCTGGGCCAGCCGGAGGACCCGCGGCCGGTCCTTCGTCGTGCCGGCCTTCAGCGTCAGGTCCTTGCGGAAGAACGCGTGCATCGGCACCGGGTACACCAGGTCGTCGGGGACCCCGAAGTAGTAGACCAGGCCGCCCACCGCGGCTGCCTCGATCGCGCAGGTCAGGGTGCCCACCTGGTGGCCGATCGCCTCCACCACGATCTCCGGGCGGTCGTCCGGGCCCAGCGAGGCGGCCCAGCGGTCGCAGGCGGCCTGGACGAACTCGTCGACGCCGAAGCGTGGGGCGGTGTCGGTGCGGTTCAGGCGGTCCACGCCGACCACGTGGGCGCCGCGGGTCTTCAGGACGTGGCTGAACAGCATGCCGATCGGGCCCAGGCCGAGGACGGCGACCCGGCGGCCGCAGACGTCGCCCATTCGCTCCACGGCGTAGATGGCGCAGGCCAGGGGCTGGGCGACGATCGCCTCCGCGGGGGGAAGGCGGCCGTCGTGCGGTACCAATGAATCGCCTTCGGTTATGCACAGCTCGGCGATGGCATCCTGGGCCAGGGCCCAGCCGACCACGGTCACGCCGGGCTCGAAGCCGGGGTGGCGGGAGGCGACGACATCGCCGACGACCTCGTGCATCGGGCAGCCCGGGCCCGGTGGCGCGCCGTCCGGATGGTTGCCGAGGCCGCCCCGCAGCTGCACGGCCCCCTTGAACAGGGGCATATCGCTGCCGCAGATCGCGCCGGCGCGCACCCGCAGCAGCACCTCGCCGGGGGCGAGGGCGGCCACGAGCGGCGCCGGCACGCGCACGTGGGCGAACGTCGACGGAGCCACCAGTTGGGCCGCCCACATGTCGGTCATCACGAAACTCCTTACGTGCGCATCGAGTCGACGTACTTGCGGATGACCTCGATGCCGTCGAACAGCTCGGTGAACGTCCATTCGCGCTCCGCGTCCGGAGCCGCCCGCAGCAGTGCGAGCAGCTCCTCCTCGCTGTCCGCGTTGGCGACGATCAGCCGGCCGCCGCCGGCCATCGAATACAGGCCGTCGAAGGTGCCGTCGGCCAGCCGGGCCGTGATCCAGTCGACGGCCTCGGCGGCGATGCGCAGGCCCAGCCGGGGGTCGACCGGGCCATGGTGGCCGACGGCCAGGAACTTGCGCATCGCTACGCCGATACCGCGGTCGACCGCGGGGTGTCATCGAAGATCTGCGCGTCGGTCAGCGGCTTGTCGAAGTTCACGATGCCGCCGATCTGGGCCCAGGCGGTCTCGATGGGGGAGATGTTGGCGACCGGGAACTTGAAGTCGGGGTCGAACACCAGGCTCGACGGGCCGGTCAGGGCCGCGTCGGTGGTCTCCATCGCCTTGATGAGCCCGGCTCGGACCTCCTGGTTGCTGCGGTAGTCGCCCTGCAGGTAGGTGCGGGTGGTGCGGACCAGGGCGCGCAGCACGGCCGCGGCCACGTCGGGCTTCGCGGTGCGGATCTTGCCCATCCAATAGCTGGTGATGGAGGCGGTGAAGGGGATGATGAGCTTGTGTCCGGACTTCTCGGCGGTACTCCAGACCGGGTCGCTGAGGTTGCCCGCGTCGACGGAGCCGGAGTCGAGGCCGGCCAGCAGGTCGGCCCCGCCGAGCGGGACGATCGTCACGTCCTTCACCGTGAGGTTGCAGGTCTTGAGGTAGGCCGCGAGCTCCACCACGGCCGGCGAGCCGAGCCCGGTGGCCGAGCCGGTCGACACCTTCTTGCCCTTCAGGTCGCAGGCGGTGAACGTCCCGTCCGGCTTGAGCAGGGACTTGCGCACGTAGTAGCCCTGGTGGTTGGCCGACGTCCAGCCGACGCCGCCGCCGATGCCCTTGATGTCGGCGCCGCCCGCGATGGCATTGAACAGGCCGGCCGAGGGGGCCGCCGGGGCGAAGTCGATGTCGCCCTTCTGCATCAGCACGACCAGGTTGTTGGTCTGGACGAGCTGGATCTTGATGTTGATGTTCTCCTTCTTGAACTCGCCGAAGTACTCGGCGAGCAGCAGCGGTGCGTACGCCTCGATGTTGCGGAAGGGGATCGAGGCGTTGACGGTGACCTCAGTCGGCAGCGGCTTCGGCGCGGGGGTGTTCGGGCCGGTGGGGCCGGCGCTGAGCGCGGTCGTGGGCTGGTTCGCGGTCGGGGCGGCGGCCGGGGTGTCGCTGCCGTCGCCGCAGGCGGTCAACAGCAGGGCGGCGGCGGCGACCAAAGCTAATCGACGCATGGCGGGGTGTCCTTTCCAACAACGAGTCACAGAAGGTTGCGGTCGCCGCCCTCGATCTCGACGCGAGCCCAGGGCAGCACGAGCAGGGAGATCCACTTGACGATGTTCGACAGCAGCAGGCCCATGAGCGCGACGGCGACGATCCCGACGTACATGCGGGGGGCCTGGAAAAGTGTCCAGGAGTACCAGATGAGGTAGCCGATGCCCTGGTTCGCCTGGGTGAACTCGACGCCGACCATCATGAGGACGGCGACGCTGATCGACATGCGCAGGCCGATGAACATCTGCGGCAGCGCGGCCGGGAACATCACGTGCCGGAAGGTCGGCCACGGCCCCGCGTTGAAGCTCTGCGCGACCTCCCGGTGCCCGGGGCTCACGGCCAGGAACGCGGTCATCGTGCTGACCCACATGAAGAAGAAGACCGTCATGCCGATGGCCACGTTCAGGGCGGTGTCGGTGAGGCCGAAGATGAGTAGCAGCAACGGAAACACGGCCAGCTTCGGTACCGTGTACAGCGCCGACAGCAGCGGCTCGAGCGTGGCTCGAACCCAGCGCGAGGCACCGAGCGCGACCCCGGCGGCCACGCCCGTCACCACGCCCATCGCGCAGCCGATGAGCACCCGGGTCAGGCTGACCCACAGGTGCTTGAACAGTTCGCCGCTCTTGATGAGCTCGAGCGCGGCGGCCCAGACCTTGGTCGGGGCCGGGAAGAACAGCGGGTTGACGGCGCCGCTGGTGGCCGCGATCTGCCACAGCACGAACAGCAGGATCGGGGCGCCGAAGCCGAGCGCGATCTCGATGACGCGGCGCCGGCGGCGGCGGACCGCGGCCCGCTCGGGCGTCGCTGAGGCCTCGCGCCGCACCAGCCGGGCCCCGTCCGCCGCGGGCCGGTCCACCGGCGTTGTCACCTGGGTCATGTCGACTCCTTTCCGGCCGCGAGGGAGGCCTGGACCTCGTCGCGCAGCACGTCCCACACGTCCTGGTGCAGGGCCGCGAACTCGGGCGTGCCCCGCAGGTCGCCGGCGCGGGGCCGGTCGAAGGGGACGGTGATGTCGGCGACCACCCGGCCGGGCCGGGCCGACACGACGACGACGCGGTCGCCCAGCACGAGGGCCTCCTCGAGGCTGTGCGTCACGAAGATGACCGTGCGGCGGTCCTCCTCCCAGACCTTGAGCAGGACCTCCTGCAGTACCACCCGCATCTGGGCGTCGACGGCCGCGAACGGCTCGTCCATGAGCAGGATCTGCGGTTGTACCGCCAGCGCCCGCGCGATCGCGACCCGTTGCCGCATGCCACCCGACAGCGTCGCCGGATAGGCCTTCTCGAAGCCGGCCAGCCCCAGCCGCCGGATCCAGTCGGCCGCCCGTGCGTTGGCCTCCTTGCGCGGCACCTTCGCCAGGTCCAGCCCGAACCGGACGTTCGCGAGGACCGTCTTCCACGGCAGCACCCCGTAGTCTTGGAAGACCATCGACGTCGCCGCCCGGCCGTCGTCGAGCCAGAGGTCGAGGGTGCCCGCGGTCGGCGGCAGCAGGCCGTTGACGATGCGCAGGAACGTCGACTTGCCGCAGCCGGACGGCCCGACGAGGCAGACGAACTCGCCGTCGCGGACGGTCAGGTCGAGCGGGCCGAGGGCCTGCACCTTGCTCTTGCCGGAGATGAACTGCCGCTCCACCCCGTTCGCGCGCAGTTTGGTGGCGGTGTCCGGCCGCGTCTTCGCGTCCACGGTCCTCCTTTCAGCCGAACCACTGGCCGGCGTTGACGTCGAGGGTCTGCCCGGTCACGCCGGCCGACAGAGGGGAGCCGAAGAAGGCGACGACCGCGGCCACCTCGCGGGCGGTCACGAACCGGCCCAGGCAGGTGCCGGCCTCGGCGTCCCGGCGGGCCTGCGGGTCGGCGAAGAACGCCTCGAGGTTGTCGGACTCGATGTAGCCGGGGACCACGGCGTTGACCCGGATGCCGGCCGGGCCGAGCTCGCGGGCCAGGACCTGGACGAGGGTGAGCATCGCCGACTTCATCGCCGCGTAGATGCCGGACCCGGGATGGGGCCGCCGGGCCGAGATGGAGCTGATCAGCACGACCGAGGCCGAGCGGCCCCGCATGCGCGGCAGCAGTTCGTACAGCAGGTTGGTGGCCGACAGGATGTTGCCGTCCACGGCCGCGTGCCAGTCGGCGGCCGTGCGCTCGCCCAGCGAGCCGAGCGGCGGGCGGGTGAACGCGTTGTGCACCAGGACGTCGACGGCGCCGATCCGCTCGGCCGCGGCGGCGCACTGGGCCCGGTCGGTCAGGTCGGTGGGCAGGCGCAGCACGCCCGGCGTCAGTTCGGCCGCGACCTCGTCCAGGTGAGCGGCGTTGCGGGCCAGGAGGGCCACCTCGGCTCCGGCGGCGGCGAACGTCAGGGCCAGCTCGCGGCCGAGGCCCGGGCCGACCCCGGCGATCGCGGCGCGGCGTCCGGTCAGGTCCATGCGGCCACCACCTCGTCCACTGTGGACAACCAAGCCAGATGGCGCAGGCTGTAGCGCAGGACGTCGGCCGCGTAGTCGGGCGGGGAGCCGGCCACGGCGTCGGCCGGGACGACGACGTTGTACCCGAGCCCGATCGCCTCCACCGACGCGCCCAGGATGCCCATGTTCAGTGACACCCCGACCAGCACGACCGTGCGGATGCCGAGGCCGCGCAGGGTTGCGTCGAGCTCGGTCGCGGTGAACGGGGTGACGCCGTGGTGCCGCTCGACCACGACATCCCCGGGCTCCGGCCCCAGCTCCGCCAGGACCTGGGCCGAGACCGAGCCGATGTGCAGGTTGGCGCCAGGCACCGCCTCGGCCCGGCGCAGGATCGGCGCGTTGGCCCCCGCGGGGCGGCCGCCGGGGCGGTGGGCGACGGTGGCGTGGACGACGGCGACCCCGGCGGCGCGGGCGGCCTTGAGCAGGCGGGCCACGGCGTCGATGCCGCCGGCCGCGCGGAGCTGGTCGCCGAGGTCGGGCACCAGGCTCTCCGGCCCGACGATGCCGCGCTGGAGCTCCATGGTCAGCACTGCGGTGTCCGCGGGCCGCACGAGATCGGGATCGAGCGTTCGGCTCATCTGGGCACCTCGATCCAGCGGCGTTGCGCGGCCGACGTTTCGATCGCCTCGATGACGCGGAGCACGGCCGAGCCGTCAGCGAACGATGCCGGTCGGGGGAAGCCCGGTGTGGGATGATTGAGCCATCGCGCGAGACCTGTGTAGGCGGCGATCTCGTGCGGGGTCCAGGGGCGCGGGCCGACGTCCGTGGGGCGGACCACTTCGGGCGTGAGCCGGCGCGTGCCGTCCGTGGTGGCAAGGTATGCGTCGCCGTCCACAATGGATAGCGTGCCGGTGGTCCCGGCGACCCGGGTGACTTCCGCCGGCTCGCCCCAGACCGCGGCGCATTCCTGGAGCACGCCGGCCGCGCCCGACGGAAACGACAACATGGCGCTGTATCCGTCGTCAGCGGCGCCCGTCGAGCGGGGCACGGCCTGGCCGAGGGTCGCGGACACGGACACGATCGGACCGAGCCAGAGCTGGAGCTGGTCGATCAGGTGGGTGCCGTTCGCGCGCAGCCACCCGCCGCCCCGGGCCGCGTCGAACCACCAGCCCGGGGCGGGCGCGTCGGCGGCGGCGAGGATCGGATAGGAGCGGATCACCGTGGCCGTGTGCGGGCGGCCGATCAGGCCCGAGGCGATCGCATCCCGGACCGCCTCGACCGCCGGGTCCCAGCGGAACTCGGTGCCGACCAGCGCGACCAACCCGGCCGCGGTGGCTGTCTCCGTGAGTGTCTCGGCCTCGGCGGCGGTCAGAGCCAGGGGCTTCTCGCAGATCACGTTGCGACCGGCGGCTATGGCCAGGGCGGCCAGTTCGGCGTGGGTGTCGGGCGGGGTGGCGATGGTGACGACGTCGGCCTCGGTGACATCCAGGGCGGCTCGCAGGGAGTCGAAGGAGGCGGGCACACCGAGCCGGGCGGCGCGGCGGGTGGTGCGCTCGAGGTCGGTGCCGACCAGCGCGGCCACCTCGAACCCGGCCGCGCGCAGGGCCGGCACGTGCACGCGCAGGCCGAAGCCGGTGCCGCAGACGATCGCCCGGCGGCCCATCTCAGGCCCCCTCCTTGGCGAGGCCGAGGACCTTCAGCGCGTTGGTGCGCAGGAACTTCTCCCACACGTCGTCGTGCAGGGGGAGGTCGTCGAGCTCGGTGAAGATGCGCTCCAGGGACAGGCCCATCGGGAAGTAGCCGGCGTAGAGGACCTTGTCGGCGCCGCGGGTGTTGGCGAAGTCGACGATCGCCTTCGGGTAGTAGCGGGGGGCGAAGGCGCTCGTGGAGTAGTACAGGTTGGGCCACTTCAGCAGCAGCTTCACGGCCAGGTCGACCCACGGCTCGCAGCCGTGCCGGGTGACGAACTTGAGCTCGGGGAAGAACCAGCAGACCTCGTCGATGAGGGCGACGTCCTGGGCCGCGAACGGCACCCGAGGGCCGGGCACGCCGGCGCAGACGAAGATCGGGATGTCGAGGTCGACGCAGGCGGCGTAGAGCGGGTAGAAGCGCTTGTCGTTGATCGGCACCGGCGGGTTGCAGCCGCTGGGCATCGCGCTGGCCGCGACGACGCCGAGCTCCTCGACGGCCCGGCGCAGTGCGCGGACGCCTTCCATGCCGGCGTTGGGGTCGACCGGGAACGACCCGAGGAACCGGCCCGGGTGCTCACGCAGGGCCGCGACCGCGAGCTCGTCGTCGAAGCTGACGGTGATCATGCCCCGCTCGACGCCCCAGCGGTCCATCTCCAGGAGCACGGCCTTGGCCCCGTCGGCGCTGAACCGCTGGCCGGGCAGGTCCTTGTACATGTACTCGGCCGGGAACCGGTACGTCTCCCGGCTCTCCTTGTCGCGCAGCTGGCTGCCGAGGAAGCGGCGCCAGCTGTCGTCGCCGCCGCCCTTGGGGATCCCCATCATCAGGTCGACGACACCGATGTCAGTCGGTCTTGGCATCGCTCACCGCCCCCGGAAGACCGGGTCGCGCTTCTCGGCGAAGCTGCGCAGCCCCTCGGCGCTGTCCTCGGTCCACACGTTCATGGCGACGGCCATCTCCTCCCGGTCGAACGCCGCGACGCGGTCCGCGTCCAGCGAGTGGTTGAGCAGGCGCTTGGCCAGGCCGATGGCGACGGTCGGGCCGGCCGCGAGCCGGGCCGCGAGCTCGCCCGCGGCGGCGTCGAGCTCCGCGGGCGCCACGACCCGGTGGACGATGCCGAGCCGTTCGGCGTCGGCGACGGACAGGTCGCCGCCGAGCAGCAGCAGCCGTTTCGCGGTGTGCAGCCCGAGGATGCGGGGGAGCAGATAGGCCGCCCCGGCGTCGGGCACGATCCCGCGGGTGATGAACAGCTCGGCGAAGCGGGCCTGCTCGGAGGCGACGATGAAGTCGGCGGCCAGGGCCAGTTGGGCGCCCATGCCGGCCGCGACCCCGTTCACGGCGGCGATGACGGGCTTGGGGCAGTCGAGGACGGCGGCGATGAGCGCCTGGGCGCTGCGGACGCCGGCTGCGGTACCCCCGACGACTTTGGCTTTTGGCACTGCCGTGCCGGTGAGGTCGCCGCCCGCGCAGAAGGCCCGCCCGGTGCCGGTGAGGACGACGGCCCGGATCTCCACCGTCGAGGCGGCCTCCGCGAGCAGCGCCATGACCTGTTCGCGCTGGGGCGGGCCGAGGGCGTTGCGCTTCTCCGGGCGGTTGAACACGATCCGGGCCACGCCGTCCGCGACGGAATACAGGATGTCGGTCATGACCGGCTCCGGGGCAGGCCCAGGTGGCGCTCGGCGATGATGCCGCGCTGGATCTCGCTGGTGCCGGCGTAGATGGTGGTCACGACCGAGTGGCGGAACTCATGCTCGATCCAGCCGTCGGCGGGCGCCCCGGTGCCGTGCCCGGCCAGCAGCCCGTCGGCGCCGAGCACGTCCTCGAACGATGCCGCGGCCCGCGTCAGCGCCTCCGAGCTGAACAGCTTCGCGAGGGAACCCTCGGTGTGCGGGAGGACGTCCTGGGCGGTGAGCCAGGTCATGCGGTACCCCATCAGCCGGCTCACCTCGAGGTCGGTGGCGGCCCGGGCCAGGGCCGCGCGGACCTCGGGCCGCTCGATGGGCCGCTGCCCGTCCGGGCCGGGGGTGCGGGCCCAGTCGGCGGCCCGGCCGACCAGGTGCAGCAGGGCCCCGGCCGCGGCCGGCTGGCGCTCGAAGGCGAGGGCGACCATCATGACGTCCCACCCGCCGTCGACCTCGCCGACGCGGGCGCGGTCGGGGACCCGGACACCTTCGTAGAAGGTGGCGTTGGTGCGTTCGCCGCCGAGCGTGGGCACCGGGCGGATCTCGACCCCGGGGGCGTCGAGGGGGACCAGGAACATGGTCAGGCCGCGGTGCTTGGGCACGTCGGGGTCGGTGCGGGCGAGCAGGAAGACGTGGCTGGCCTCGTGGGCCATCGTGGTGAACATCTTCTGGCCGTCGATGACCCAATCGTCGCCGTCGCGGACGGCGCGGGTGCGGGCGGCGGCGACGTCGGAGCCGGAGTCCGGCTCCGAGTAGCCGAGGCTCATGAGGGCGCGGCCGCTCAGGATGGCCGGGATGACCTCGCCGCGCTGCTGCTCGGTGCCGACGATCTGCAGGGTCTTGGCGACCAGCTCGGAGATGAGCCAGCCCTCGATCGGGATGCCGGCCCGGGCGAACTCCTCGTTGAGGGTGGCCATCTCGAACGGGTCGCGGCCCTGCCCGCCCTGCTCGACCGGCCAGGCCGCGGCCAGCCAGCCGCGCTCGGTCATGGCTCGGTGCACGTCCCAGCTGTGCAGGGTGCCGGAGTCGTGGACGGCGGCCGACGTGTGCGGGGGGAGTGCCTTGAGGAACTCGCGGACCTCGGTGCGGAAGCGCTGCTGCGCCGGCGAGAGCTCGAAGTCCATCAGGCCCGCCCCTCGTCGACGTCGGCCAGGGCGAGCTCCACGACGGCGTCGGCCGCTGCCCGCTCGCCGCCGCCGAGCAGGTCCAGGGCCTTCGCCCGGCGGAAATACAGCTGGATGTCGTACTCGCTGGTGTACCCGTATCCACCGTGTGCGTGCAGGGCCCGGTCGGTCGCGCGGCGGGCGGCCCGCCCGGCGAAGGCGACGGCCATCGCGGCCAGGCCGCGTCGGCGACTGCTGCCCGAATCCGCGGCCCAGGCGGCCTCGAAGACCAGCAGCTCGGCCCCGTCGACCAGGGCGGCGGCGTCGGCCAGCTGGTGGGCCAGGGCCTGGAAGGAGCCGATGGGCCGGCCGAACTGGTGGCGGGTCTTCGCGTAGTCGACGCCGAGGTGCAGCCCCGCCGCGGCCACGCCGGTCAGCGCGGCGGCGGTCAGGACTCGCCAGTCGGCCAGGGCGTCCGCGAACGGCTCGGCCGCGTCCGGCTCGGCCGCGAGGACCGTCGCGTCGGCCAGGTCCACGTGGCCGAGGGCCAGCCCGGCCAGGGTCTGCTTCGGGCACTCGACGGCGGAGCCGGGCCGGGAGGCCACGATGAGCCCGTCGTCCCAGGCGATGACCCGGTCGGCGACCGCGGCCCAGGGCGCGGTGCGGGCGATCCCGGCCATAGCCGGCCGGGGCGCGAACGTGACCAGGCCGGTGAGGTCGGTGCGGCCGAGGCGGTCCAGCAGCCGGGTCGCGACCAGGGTCTCGACGAGGGGGGCGGAGGCGAGCGCGGACCCGGCGGCCCGGGCCGCGACGGCCAGGTCGCTCAGCCCGGCCGGGTCGGCCTCGCGGGTGCTGGCCAGGTGCGGGAACCCGAAGTCGCCGAGCACGGACCACAGCTCGGGGTCGAAGCCGAGCGGCTCGGCGGCCCGGACCCGGTGCGGGTCGCAGTGGTCGGCCAGCAGTTCGGTGAGGCCGGCGCGGAGGTCGAGCTGGTCCGGGGTGAGCGCGAAGTCCATCATCGGAGCCGCCACTTCGGCCGGTCGCCGGTGCGGAACGTCTGCTGGCCGGCGGCGATGGCGGCCGGGTCGGTGCCGGCCGCGACGAGGGCGTGGGCGACCCCCAGGGCCTGTGCCGGGCCCAGGTCCGAGCCGGTCCAGATGGAGCGCAGCGTCGCCTGCACCGCCAAGGGGGGCAGGGCGGCGATCGTCGTGGCGACAGTACCGGCGCAGGCTCGAAGCTCGTCCGGCGGCACGACCTCGGACACCAAGCCGATCTGCAGGGCGCGGGCGGCCGACATGCGCTCGGCCGAGCCCAGCAGGGTCAGGCGCAGGACCTCGCCCAGCGGCATCCGGCGCAGCAGGTGCAGCGGCTCGAACACGGCCGGCATCCCGAACGTCGTGTGCGGGTCGAAGAACGTGGCGGTGTCGGCGGCGACGATGATGTCGGCCTCGCCGAGCAGGTAGAAGGCGCCGCCGCAGGCGATGCCGTTGACCGCGGCGACGACCGGTTTCCACAGGCCGCCCGACTTGGGCCCGAGGAACTCGCCGACGTCCGCGCGCAGGAACGGGCTGGCCGCCTGCAGCAGCGGGTCCCGGTCGGCGCCGGCCGCCTCCATCCCGGCCCGGTCGTAGCCGGCGGTGAAGGCCCGGTCGCCCGCGCCGGTGACGACCACGACCCGCACCTCGTCGTCCAGCCGCAGCCGCGTCCACAGCCCGGCCAGCTCCCGCAGCATCGCCTCGTTGAAGGCGTTCAGCACCTCGGGCCGGTGCAGCTCGACCCACGCGACCCCGGCGTCGACGGAGACCCGGAGCGTCGAGTACGCCGGGCCCGCTTCCGAAAGTGGTGTGTTGTGCATCACAGCGCGAAGGTTATAAGGTTATATCCTTAGCGTCAAGGGAGGTGGTCTTCGGTGTTCACCGATGAGGAGCTGCGCGAGCTGTCGCGCTCGCCCCGGGCCCGGCTGGAGCGGGCCACCGCTCCGGCTTCGATGCGCGACGAGCTGGCCGCGCTGGAGCGCGAGCATCTGGGCCAGCGCGACCGCTACCTCGACTGGGTCTCGACGATCCTCGCGACCGCGGCCGAGCGCCACGGACCTCCGGGCCTGCGACTTCTGACCAAACGTACGCTTGTTTTCTTCGCCGCTTACCCGGGCGTCGAGCCGGTGCTGGCCGAGCCGCCGCCCCCGATGGCCGGCGAGGTGGCCGCCGCGGCCGACATCGAGCGCGCACTGGCCATCTTCGACCGGCGCGAGGCCGAGTGGCGCTCGGTCATCGACGTCCTGCGCGACTGGCTCTCGGCCCTGCTGTCCGAGGTGTACTCCCAGTGGGGCCCCGACGAGCTGGAGGCCTTCCATCGCCGGCGCGGGGAGGACTCGCTGCGCGGCCTCATGGCCGACATCGAGCGGCCCGCTGAGGAGCGCCTGCTCAACCTGGTCCGCCTCCTGCGGGGGCACTTCACCGAGCTCGAGGTGAGCCAGGACGACGAGAAGTTCACGATCGTCCAGGACCCCTGCGGCACCTGCGCCCGGCAGGTCCTCGACGGCCGGTTCGCGGCCGGGCTCGGCCTGGCCGTCGTCGCCGACGAGCACCCGGTGACCTGGGGCGGGCGGCCCACTACCATCTACCGCACGCACGTGCCGATCTGGCACGTCGAGATGGCCCGCGAACGGATCGGCGCGCCCTGGCCGGTCAACCTGTGCCCGTCCGGCCTGGACGGGGGCGCCTGCACCATCCTGCTCTACAAAAACCCCAGCGACGCAGCGACGAAGGGCCCGAGACTCCCATGACCGACGTGGTGAGCCGGCCCTCCGGCTACCGGCTCGAGGACCGCTACGACGCCGAGGACGGCACCGTCGTCCTCACCGGCACGCAGGCGATCACCCGCATCCTCCTGGACCGGCGCCGGCTCGACGCGGCGGCCGGGCGGCGCACCGGCGGCCTCGCCTCCGGCTACCCCGGGTCCCCGCTCGGCGGGCTCGACCTCACCCTGCACCGGGCCGCGCAGACCCTCCAGGCGCAGGACATCCGGCACGTGCCCGGCGTCAACGAGGAACTGGCGGCGGCCGTCGTGTTCGGCACCCAGCAGCCCTCGCCGGGCGGCCTGCGCGACGGGCTCCAGGGCATTTTCGGGCTCTGGTACGGCAAGTCGCCCGGCGTGGACCGCTGCGGCGACGCGTTCAAGCACGCCAACCAGTTCGGCACCGACCCGCTCGGCGGCGTCATCGCAGTGGCCGGCGACGACCCGGGCGCGAAGTCCTCGTCGCTGCCCAACCAGAGCGAGACCGCGTTCTACGACGCGCTCATGCCGGTGCTCGTGCCCGGCTCCACCCAGGAACTGCTCGACTACGGGGTGACGGGCCTGGAGCTGTCGCGGTACTGCGGCTGCTGGGTCGGGCTCAAGGTGGTCACCAACGTCGCCGACTCCGTCGGGTCGGTGAACCTCGACCCGGGCCGGCTGTCACTCGTCCGACCCGAGCTGGAGATCGACGGCGAGCGGTGGGAGCACCGGCAGCGCCTCGAGCTGGTGGCCACGATCCTCGTCGACCGGGAGCGGGACCTGCTCGAGCGCCGCCACCTCGCGGCCGTCGCGTTCGCCGCCGCCAACGGCCTCAACCGCATCGAGGGGGCCCGGGCCGGCGCGCGGATCGGGATCGTCGCCGCCGGCAAGACCTACTACGACGTCCGGCAGGTGCTGGCCGACGTCGACCTGGAGGCGCGCGGGATCCGGCTGCTGAAGCTGGGCATGATCTACCCGCTCGACCCGGCGATCGTGGAGCGCTTCGCCGACGGCCTCGAACACGTCGTCGTCGTCGAGGAGAAGCGCGACTTCATCGAGTCGGCGCTGCGCGGGGCGCTGTACTCGACCCCGCACCGCCCGACGATCGCGGGCAAGCGGGACCGGGACGGGCGGCCGCTCGTGCCCGCCTCCGGCGAGCTCACCGTCGACCGGCTCAAACCGATCCTGCGCCGCGAACTCGGGCTCCCCGTGCCGGTCAAGGTGCCCTCGAAGGGCCCGATCGCGCTGCCGCTGCTGAACCGCACCTCCGCGTACTGCAGCGGCTGCCCGCACAACCGCTCCACCGTCCTGCCCGCGGGGGCCGTCGTCGGCGGCGGGGTCGGCTGCCACGGCATGTCCTACTTCGACCCCCGGCTCACCTCCAACCAGAAGCTGCCGGTCGTGCCGATGGGCTCCGAGGGTGTGCCGTGGATCGGGATGGCCCCGTTCGCGCGGACCCGGCACATCTTCCAGCAGCTCGGCGACGGCACGTTCACCCACTCCGGGCTGCTCGCCATCCGGGCCTGCGTCGCGTCCGGCGTGAACATCACGTTCAAGCTGCTGTACAACGGCTACGTCGCGATGACCGGCGGCCAGGAGATCGCGGGCGGGATGCCGGTCCCGGCGATCACCCGCGAGTTGGCGGCCGAGGGCGTCAAGCAGATCATCGTCTGTGCCGACGACCCGTCGCGCTACCGCGGCGTGCGCGACCTCGCCCCGGGCACCGTCGTGCTGCCCCGCGCCGAGGTACTGCCCGCGCAGGAGCGCCTGGCCGCCGTCCCCGGCGTCACCGTGCTCATCTACGACCAGGTCTGCGCGGCCGAGGCCCGCCGCCTGCGCCGGACCGGCAAGCTGCCGAAGCCCGACCGCCGGGTGGTCATCAACGAGCGGGTCTGCGAGGGCTGCGGCGACTGCGGCGTGCAGAGTAACTGCCTCTCGGTCCAACCGGTCGACACCGAGCTCGGCCGCAAGACCCGCATCCACCAGACGTCGTGCAACTCGGACTTCAGCTGCCTCGACGGCGACTGCCCGTCGTTCGTCACCGTCCGCGCTGTCGCAACCGGACCGAAACGCCGCCGCGCCAAGGTGGAGGAGCCACCCGCCGAGCCGGCCGGCAAGGCGGTCGTCGGCGACCGGACCTACGGCATCTACCTGGTCGGCATCGGTGGCACCGGCGTCGTGACGGTCAACCAGGTCCTGGCCACCGCCGCCCGGCTCGACGGGCTGCACACGGCCGGCCTGGACCAGACCGGGATGAGCCAGAAGGCCGGCGCCGTCGTCTCCCACCTGCAGATCGGCTCCGGCCCGGTGCAGTCCCGCACCGCCGCCGTTTCTGACGGTCAGGCCGACCTGTTCCTGGTCTTCGACGCGCTCAGCGGGGCCGCGCCGCAGCACCTGGCCCGGGCCGGCGCCGAGCGCACGGTCGCGATCGTCGGCACCTCGCTCACCCCGACCTCGGCGGTCGTGACGAACACGGCGATCGGCCTGCCCCCGGCCGGCGAGCTGCTGGAGCGCATCCGGGCCGCGGCCGCGCGCACCACCGCGGTCGACGCGGCCGCCCTGAGCCGGGAGCTGCTCGGCAACGAGGCGACCGCCAACGTCCTGCTGCTCGGGGTGGCCTACCAGGCCGGGGCGGTGCCGCTGACGGCCGCCTCGATCGAGGAGGCGATCCGGCTCAACGGGGTCGCGGTCGACGACAACATCGCCGCGTTCCGGGCCGGGCGCCACCACGTGTCGTCGCCGGTCGCGGTGGAGGCGGCGGTGCAGCCCTCGGCCCTCGACCCGTCGAAGGGCGCCCGCGCGGTCGCGGCGAAGCTGCTCGACGCGGCCGGGCTGCCGGCCGCCGTGCGGGAGATCGCCGAGCCGCGGGCGGCCGAGCTGTTCGACTACCAGAATGCGCGACTGGCCGAGCGCTACGTGGCAGCGGTGCGCGAGGTCGCCGCCGCCGGTCCCGTGGACGTGACGCAGGAGTTCTCCCGGTATCTCTTCAAGCTGCTGGCGTACAAGGACGAGTACGAGGTGGCGCGGCTGCATCTCCAGGTCGACCACGGCAGCGGGGCGCGGTACCACATCCACCCACCCTTCCTGCGGGCGCTCGGTCTGCGCCACAAGCTCGCCCTCGGCCCCTGGATCCGGCCCGTGTTCGGGGTGCTGCGGGCGATGCGTCCGGTGCGCGGCACCGCCTTCGACCCGTTCGGCCGGGCCGTGGTCCGCAAGGTGGAGCGGTCACTGCCCGGGGAATATGTGGAAGCCATGCTCGCCGCCCTGCGCGCCGGCGACCACGAACGGTGCCTGACCGTGGCGCGGGCCCCGGACGTCGTCCGCGGATATGAGAGCATCAAGCTGGCCAATGTCGCCGAGTTCCGGGCGTTGCTGGCGGCGTGATCGAGGGGGACAACGTGGCGGAGGGCCATGGGATCAAGGGGCCGCTGGTGGCGCGGCGCCGGGTCGGGGAGCGTCTCGCCGACGAGCTGCGCGACCGGATCCTGCGCGGCGAGCTGACCACGGACAACGGGCTGCTGAAGCAGGACGAGCTGTTCGAGGAGTACCGGGTCAGCATGCCGTCGGTCCGCGAGGCCATGCGCACGCTGGAGACCGAGGGGCTGATCACCATCCGGCGCGGCAACCGCGGCGGCGCCGAGGTGCACCCGCCGCAGATCGAACGGGCCGGCTACGTCTTCGGCCTCGTCCTGCAGTCCCGCACCATCAGCGTGCAGGACCTGGGCCTGGCCGTCCGCCGCCTCGACCCGATGTGCGCCGAGATGTGCGCGACCCGCCCGGACCGCCTGGAGACCGTGGTCCCCGCGCTGCGCGAGATCCACGAGCGCACCGAGGCCGGCGTCGGCGACTTCGCCAAGTTCGTGGCCTGCATGCGGGAGTTTCACGAGGCGCTGGTCCGCAACTGCGGCAACCAGACGTTCGAGCTGCTCGTCGGCATGCTCGAGGGTTTGTGGTACGCGCACGAGCAGGAGTGGGCCGCGCACGCGGAGCTGCAGGGCGACCTGCCCGGCACCGAGGCGACCCGGCGCAGTATCGAGAGCCACGCCGAGCTGATCCGGGCCATCGAGCAGGGCGACGGCCCGGGTGCCGCGATCCTCGCCCGCCGCCACCAGGAGGACACACAGCCGCAGGCGAACCTCGGCGTCGACCCCGCCGTGGTGGTCAACGCTCAGCTCATCCGCCCGCCGGATTACTGAGACCCGCGGGCGTCACCCGCCCGCGGCCGGGGTATCGACCCGCACGGTCTCCAACGGCGTCCCCGGCTCGCCGAACATGCCGCCGGGCCTTCGCACGGCCAGTGCGACGCCGCCGTCCGCGGACTGTGACAGTGATGGTTGTGCTTGGGGTTGGCGGGTACGTAGCAGGCCCACGTGAGGGTGGGGCCTCAGTCCCACACGATGTTGGAGCAGTAACGGTCGGCCTTGGCCCGATACATGGCCAGGTCGGCGCGGCGCAGCAGTTCGGCGATCGCCGCCGGGCCGTCGCTGGTGGTCGCCACCCCGATCGAGGCCGTGACCCGCAGCTCGCGGCCGTCGATGACCATCGGCTCGGCGATCGCGGCGGCGATGGCGCCGACCCGGGAGGACCAGTCGCAGCCGTGGCCGGGCAGGGAGGACTCGGTCAGGATGGCGGCGAACTCGTCGCCGCTCAGGCGGACGGCCAGGTCGTCGCCCAGGCAGTGGGACAGCCGGCGGGCGACCGTGCGCAGGACGTCGTCGCCGATCGCGTGGCCCCACTGGTCGTTGATGGGCTTGAAGCCGTTGAGGTCCAGGACGGCGACCGCGCACCGGCCGCCGCTGCTCAGGAGGGACGGGCCGACGTTGATGAGCATCCGTCGGTTGGCCAGGCCGGTGAGGTCGTCGTGGTTGTTCTCCCACCACAGGGCGGCCCGTTCGGACTGCAGGGAGGCGACCTGGGCCCGTAACGCCATGAGCTCCGCCTGCACCTGATCGGCCTCCGAGGTCGCGGCGGCGGCCAGGATCGTGTCACTGAAGACGTCCACTGACATGCCCCCTCACCGCAGTGACGTGTGGCCGATCTCGCACATCATCATGGCGCCGGATCTTCCGGCGTGCAAGATTTCACGATGGAAGTCTTCCAGGTGACATCTTGGCGCCGACGCTTGATCAATTACGCTCGGTGCGCAAAAATTTCACCGCGAAAGAAGAAGCGGCATTGGTACTGCAAATTTTGAGCGTCTTGCCCGTTTTGACGGCACCTGACGCTGATTCGAGTTACAGCCCGTAAGGAAGGATCACCACGATGCTCAGCGACAGGGACTGGATGATGTCGAGCAGGTCGACCGGCAACGGTGGCAGCTGCGTCGAGGCGCGCCGCCACGCGGGCCTGATCGAGGTGCGCAACAGCAAGCGGCCCGAGGAGAGCACGGTCCTGTTCACCATCGAGGAGTGGGACTCGTTCCTGGACGGCGCGAAGAAGGGCGAGTTCGACCAGCTGCTCGGCTGATCGGCCAGGGGGATCAGACCTTGCGGGCGACCCCGGCCCAGACGCCGCCGGGCCCCAGGGGCGTCACGTCCGTGACCGTGGCCCCGGCCTGCCACTGCTGTGCCCACACGACACCGGGCTCGACCAGCTCGAGGCCGGCGAAGAGCCGCTCGACCTCCGCGCGCGTGCGGACCGTGCCCGGGGTCGAGGTGCGGCGCTGGTAGACGTTCTCGTCGATGGTGCTCCGGTCGATCAGCGCGAAACTTTCCGTCCCCGTGTGCGACAGGACGACGAAGCTGCCCGCCGGCAGCGCGGCCACGAACCGCTCGGCGACCCGGTCGGCGGTCGCGTGGTCGGGGATGAAGTGCAGGATCGCGGCCATCAGCAGGCCGATCGGCGCGTCGAAGTCGAGGGTCCGGCGCACGTCCGGGTGGCCCAGCACGGCCTCGGGGTCCTGCACGTCGCCGCGGATCGCGACCGCGTGGCGGTCGCCGCCGAGGATGTCGATGCTCTCGGCCACCGCGTCCGGGTCGATGTCGACGTAGACGACCCGGGCGTCCGGGTGCGTGCGCCGCGCGACGGTGTGCACGTTGTCGACGGTCGGGATGCCGGAGCCGAGGTCGAGGAACTGCCGGACGCCGGCTCCGGCCACGTGCCGCACCGCGTCGACGACGAACGCCCGGTTGGCCCGGGCCGCGTCGCGCAGCGACGGGTACTGCCGCAGCACCATGTCCGCGGCCGCGCGGTCGGCCTCGAAGTTGTGGATGCCGCCGAGGAAGTAGTCGTACATCCGCGCGGCCGTCGCCGCCTTGCGGGCGGTCCGCGAATTGTTGTCCTGCATGCCGGTCATCCCCGCCCGTCCGGTCGCCGTGGTGCCGTCGTCGTCATCGGTAGTCCGCGATCGGGATCGCGGCCGCGCAGATCAGGTCGAAGATCCGCCGGTATTCGGCGACCTCCGCGTCCTCTTCCAGATACAGGGCGCCGAGGTGCGACTCGAGGTAGACCACGTCGGGGTCCTCGGGGTCCTCGAAGTCCATGATGCGAAACGCGCCCGCCATCGCCGCGTGGGCGCCCGCCGTCCACGGCAGCACCAGCACGTCGATGTGGTCCTGCTCGGCCACCTCGCGCAGCTTCTCGATCTGCGCGGCCAGCACCGCCGGCCCGCCGACCTGCCGGCAGAGCACCCCCTCGCCGAGCACCGTGACCAGGCGGGGCTGGGGCTCGCGGGCGGCCAGCGCGGACTGGCGCTGCATCCGCAGCTTCACGTGCCGGTCGGCGGCCTCGGCCTCCACGGCCTGCTCGGCGCCGTATATGGCCCGCGCGTACTGCTCGGTCTGTAACTCCCCGGGGACCACTTCACCCTCATAGGTGCAGATCCGCCGCGCGCTGGCCTCGAGCCCGACGTAGAGCTTGAACCAGTCCGGAATGACCGGGTTGGCGTCCCACCACTCCTCCTGGGAGGTGCCGAGCGCCAGGTCGGACAGGGCCTCGGTGATGCTGTCGTCGACGCCGTATAGCCAGCACAGGGCCCGCACGTTGGCCACGGTCACCGGGACCTTGCCGGTCTCGATACGGTGCAGCGTCGGCTCGGAGATGCCGAGCTTGGCCTCGGCCACTTCGCGCCGGCTCTTCCCGGTCGCCACCCGTAACCGTGTCAGCCTGCGGCCGAGTGTGCGACGAACGACCCGCTGACCGGTGACCGGCATGCTCCCACCTCCGCCGCGCACGCTACGAAATCGACCGGATGCTGCGGGCAACACCATACCCCCGGGAGATCCGCTCCGCGAAACACCTCCTGCTCAGGTGTGCAACCTTCCGGCCGGGGTGTCCGAGTCGTACGGAATGGAAGCCATCGACACCCCCTGGGAGGCGCCTTGCCCGACCTCGACGAGGAGTTCCACGCCTACGCCGCCGCCCGGCTGGAGCGCTGGCGCCGCGGCGCGTATCTGCTGTGCGGCGACTGGCACCTGGCCGACGACCTGGTCTCCGAGGCCGTCATCCGGCTGCACCGGCACTGGGCCAAGGTGCGCCGGGCCGACAACGTCGACGCCTACGCCCAGACGATCCTGACCCGCTGCTGGCTGACCGAGCGCGGCCGCGGCTGGCGGCGCCGGGAACGGTCCACGGCCGAGCTGCGGCACCCGGCCTACCAGCCGCCGGACGAGCGGATCGTCGACCGGCTGCCGCTGGCCGAGCTGCTGCGCGCGCTCGGGCCGCGGCAGCGGGCCGTGCTGATCCTGCGCTTCTACCTCGACCACTCGGTCGAGGAGACGGCCGAGATCCTCGGCATCACGACGGGCACCGTGAAGAGCCAGTGTGCCCGCGCCATCGAGCAGCTCCGGTCCGACCGGGTGACGCCATGACCCACGACCCGCGATCCGAGGGAGAACCCATGCAGCGACTGTTCGACGAGCTCATCGGCACGCCGCCGCCGGCCGCCATCGACACCCGGGCCCTGGTCCGCCGGGACCGCCGCACCCGGGCCACCTACCGCGCGATCGGCGCCACCGCGACCGCCGGCGCCCTCGGCATCACCGCGGTGCTGGTCACCGGCACCGGCGGCCCGTCCGGCGCACCGCCGGCACCGACCGCACCGCCGGCGGCGGTGGGCTCCCCGAAGCCCGCCCCGGTGGTCAGCACCGACACCCGCTTCGAGCTGACGTCGGCCACCCGGGCCGAGGCCGAGCAGAGCGCGGCCAAGCTCGCGGCGGCCCTGGACGACGCCGTGCGCACCGCGGTCCCGGGCGCGGCCTGGGTGCCCGGCCCCGGCCTCGAGGTCACCGTCATCGACTACGTCTCCCCGCCCGGCTGGTACGGCGCCAGTGATCTGCGCGTCGACGGGCACAGCGGCGGCCTGACGGCCATGGCCCACACCGTGCCCGGCTTCGACGGCACCTGCGCGACCCTGCCCGCGCCGTTCTACCCGAAGGGCCGCGAGCCCAAGACGCCGCCACCGCCGCGGCCGTGCCAGGACGTGAAGACTCCGGGCGGCGCGCCGGCCGTCGTGCTGACCGGCGACCCCGGCCCGGGGCAGCGGTTCGAGCTGCGGACCCGGCTGCCGGCCGGCCGGGTCCTGACCCTCGTCGTGACCGGCGAGCCGCCCGTGCTCACCGTCGACCAGGCCCTGCACGTGGCCCAGGCGGTGACCGAGCGGATCCGCTGACGCATTGACGCGTGGGTACGTTGCGTGACGTACCCATAGCTGAAAGAAGTTCTGATTTCCCGGCAGCGGGCGGGCGGCTCCACCGCGTTCATGAGGCGGAGTCAACCCGAGCCGAGGAGTCATCGCATGGGGTTTCGCATCAAGCTCGCTCTGGCCGTGACGGCGGCGGTGGCCGTCGCCGTCGCGGTCGGCATCGGCACCGCCGACGCGAGCACCCGCCGGCATTGGTGGGGCGGCGACCGATACCCGCAGCCGAAGCCGACGGCCAGCGCCTCGCCGGCCGCGACCCGCACGACGGGCGCGCCCGCGCCGACCGCCGGTGCGAGCCGGACCACGTCGGCCCCGCCGTCCGCGACCCGGACGGCGACGCCGGGCACCACGGCCGCCGGCACGTTCGCGCCGCCGCCCGCCAACGCCGGGTTCGACTACCAGATCGGTGGCCCGTACACGCCCCCGGCGGGCGTGGGTGTCGTGAGCCGCGACCATGACGCGAGCCCGGCCGCCGGGCTGTACAACATCTGCTACGTCAACGCCTTCCAGGCCCAGAGCGAGGCGAACTCCTGGTGGAAGTCCAACCATCCGGAGCTGCTGCTGCACGACGCCAAGGGCAACCTGGTCATCGACAAGGACTGGAACGAGATCCTGCTGGACTTCTCGACCGACGCCAAGCGGGCCGCGCTCACGGCGATCGTCGGCGGCTGGATGGACGGCTGCGCGAGCAAGGGCTTCAAGGGCGTCGAGCCGGACAACCTGGACTCGTGGACCCGCTCCGGCGGCCTGCTGACCAAGACACAGGCCGTCGCCTACGCCCAGTCACTGGTCGCCTACGGCCACGGCAAGGGCCTGGCCGTCGGGCAGAAGAACACCGCCGACCTGGGGGCCGCGAGCGCCCGGCAGATCGGGTTCGACTTCGCGGTGGCCGAGGAGTGCGCCGACTACAACGAGTGCGGGGACTACACCGCGGTGTACGGCAACCACGTCATCGTCATCGAGTACAGCCAGAGCCAGTTCACGAAGGCCTGCAACAGCTACGGCAGCACGCTGTCGATCGTGCTGCGTGACGTGGACGTCACCACCCCCGGCTCCGGTTCGTACGTGTTCAAGACCTGCTGAGCCGCGCTATACAGGGCGACGATGATTTCCCGCGAGGTGACGAGCTCGGACCTGGCGGCCGGCGCGGACGCGCGCCGGCCGGAGGGCTTCGACGACTTCGTGCGCCTCCGCGGGGCCGCGCTGCTGCGCTTCGCCTACGTGCTCTGCGGTGACGCGCACCTCGCCGAGGACATCGTGCAGGAAGTGCTCGCCCGGATGCACCCGCGGTGGGGGCGGGTCACGGTGATGGACAGCCCCGAGGCCTACGTGCGGACCGCGATCGTGCGGCAGTTCCTGTCCTGGCGCCGGCGGCGCTCGGCGGGGGAGGCGGTCGTGGCGGAAGTACCGGAGCCGCCCGGTCTTGACGAACCGCAGCAGCGGGTGCTCGCCCGCGACCAGATGTGGCAGCTGCTGGCCGGGCTGCCCCGGTCCCAGCGGGCCGTGCTCGTATTGCGGTTCTACTGCGATCTGCCGGACGCGGACATCGCGGTGCTGCTGGACTGCCGGGAGACGACCGTACGGTCACAGGCGGCGCGGGCCCTCGCGCGGATGCGCACGATGCTCGGGGAGGTGCACGGCGATGGATGAGCTGGACCGGCTGCTCGCGCAGACCTTGCACGGCGCCGCCGACCGGGCCCCCTCCGACGCCGGGCTGCTGACCGGCGTGCACGGCCGCGCCCGCCGCCACCGCCGCCGCAAGGTCGCCACGGTGCTCTCGGCAGCGGCCGCCGCGCTGGCGCTCGGCATCCCCGCGGCGGTCGGGCTCGCCGTCCGGCCCGACGTGCCCGCGCCGCCGGCCGCGGTACCCACGACAGCCGCACCTTCGGAGTCGGCGACGGCGGCGGCGATGCGGCTGTCAGCGGGCTACACGGCGCCGGCGTTTCCTTACACACTCCCGGCCACCAACGGCATGCGGGCGCCCATAGCGTGGATGGACGGCGGGAACCTGGTCGCGTTCTTCGAGGCGATCGACATCCGTCATCACTCCGACACGACCGTCACCGTGTCGAGCCGCCGGCCGGCGTTCACGACAGCGGGGACCGAGACGCAGCGGACGGTCCGGGGGCACGCCGGCACGCTGCGGACCGTCGACGTGCAACCGGCGAAACAGCTGACGCTGTATTGGCCGGAGTCCTCGACCCAGTGGATCACACTGGCCACCGATGACACGTACACACCGCAGCAAGTCGTAGCCTTGGCCAACTCGCTGACGGCCGCGTCCATTGCGGTGTCGCCGCCGTTCGAGCTGGACCTCAGCCCGGCCGGCTTCAGCACGGAGACGGTCAGCTCGTCGACGATGAGCTTCCGTGATGCGGGCGGTGCGCAGTTCCGTGTCGTGCTGTACAAACGGCGCGCATTGCAGCAACCGAACCAGACCGTCGGCGCCTACAAGGCGCAGCTCACCCGCGACGCGGACGGCGCGACCCTGGACGTGGACGTCACCGACTGGACCGCCACCCTGCGGGTGACCGCGGCCGCCGGGCTCAATGTCAGCGATGCCGACCTGCTCCGCTTCGCCGCCGGCGTGCACGTCCTCAACCGTTCGGACCCGGCCGACTGGTGAGGCCGCGGGCGACCAGCTCGGTGGGGAGCACGACCGTGCGCGGCCACGACCGGTCGCCGTCGATGCGGCGGAAGAGCAGCTCGGTGGCGGTCCGGGCGAGGGTGCGGGTGTCATAGGCGATGACGGTCAGCGGGTACGGCACCAGCCGGGCCAGCTCGAAGTCGTCGAAGGCGAGCAGGGCGGCGTCGCTGCCCCGGCGGTGGAGCTCCTCGATCACGCCGAGGGTGATCCGGTTGTTGAGGCTGAAGAAGGCCGTCGGCGGGTCCGGCCGGTCGAGGAGCTCGGCGACGACGCGGCCGGCGGCGGACGGGTCGCGCACGCCGTCGCGGACCAGCCGGTCGTCGTAGGGGGCGCCCGCCTCGACCAGGGCGTCCTGGGCACCGTCGAGGCGCTCGCGCATCGTGTAGACGCCGATGGAGTCGAGCAGGACGGCGATGCGGCGGTGCCCGGCGGCGACCAGGCCGCGGACGCCGTCGCGGGCGCCGCCGCGGTTGTCGAGCAGGACCGTGTCGGCGCGGAGGTTGCCGGGCGGGCGGTCCAGGAAGACGACGGGGGTGCCCTGCTCGACCTCGACCCGCAGGAAGGAATGGTCGTGCCCGGCCGGCACGACCAGCAGCCCGTCGACCCGGCGGGCGCACAGGTCGCGCAGGAGCTGCTGCTCGCGGGCCGGGTCCTCCTCGGAGCTGGCGATGATGAGCATCGTGTCGCGCTGCCGGGCGATCTCGGCGGCGGCCCCGGCGATCGTCGCGTAGAACGGGTTGGCGATCTCCTCGATGAGCAGCCCGACGGTGGCCGTGGCCTGCCCGGAGCGCAGCGAGCTGGCCAGGTGGTTGCGCCGGAAGCCCAGCTCGGCCACGGCCGCGAGGACCCGCTCGGCGACCTCGCGCTGGACGTAGGGCGCGTCGTTCACGACTCGGGACACGGTTTTCAGGCTCACCCCGGCCCGGGCGGCCACGTCCGCCATCGTGGGGCGCTTGGCGCGGCCCGAGTCGCTCGTCACGCGACAGACGATAACGGCCCGGCGGCCATCCGTGACAACGTTGGCAGAAATTCGGTGTTCACATGGCTGGATATTGACAACGTTGTCACACGGCGACAGGCTGGCCCTCGCCACCGGGCGTCCCCTGCGCCCGTGCTGAACCGTGGAGTTCCCGCATGAGAACGCTAGCAGCGCTTTCGATGGCAGCCGCGACACTGCTGCCCATCGGCCTGCTCGTCGCCGCCAACACGGCGAGCGCGGCCGCACCGCCCGGAGACTTCGCCTCCTCGTTCGAGACCACCGACCCGCAGCCGGCCACGACCACCGTCGAGACCAACGCCAACGGCCAGCCGATCCAGGGCAACCTCTCCGGATCGAGCCCCAACGGCCTGCCCGGCAGCCTGCTGGCCCAGGTCGCCGCCGTGACCGCCAGTGCCGAGAACCCGCCGAACGAGGTCGCGGCCCGGCTCGCCGACGGCAACCCGTCGACGAAGTGGCTGGCCTTCAACCCGACCGGCTGGGCCACCTACCAGCTCAAGGCTCCGGCGGCGGCGGTGAAGTACTCGCTGACCTCGGCCAACGACGCGGCCGGGCGGGACCCCAGGGACTTCACGGTGCAGGGGTCGAACGACGGCAGCCAGTGGACCGACCTGGACCGGCGCACGGGCCAGACGTTCAGCGGCCGGTTCGCCACCAACACCTACAGCTTCGCGAACACCACCGCCTACTCCTGGTACCGGCTGAACGTCACCGCCAACTCGGGTGACTCGCTGGTGCAGCTGGCCGACTGGGACATCAGCGACGGCACCGACACCCGCCCGCCGGCCACGCCGATGGTCAGCGTCGCCGGAGCCGGGCCCGTCAGCGGGTACAACATGAAGCCCAACGCGGGCTTCACCGGCCTGGCCTCGCTGCGCTACTCCGGCGGCGCCGAGGCCGACGGGCGCTCGTTCGCGACCAACCGGCTCTTCGACGTGAACATCCCGGTCGGGCCGAAGACGCGGCTGTCCTACAAGATCTTCCCGGAATACACCGGGCAGGACGCGCAGTACCCGTCCACCTACGCCGCCGTCGACCTGCACTTCACCGACGGCAGCTACCTCAGCGCGAAGTCGCCGCTCGACCAGCACGGCTACCCGCTGACCGGGGCCGGGCAGGGCGCGTCCAAGGTGCTCTACGCCGACCAGTGGAACGCGGTGCAGTCCGACATCGGTACGGTCGCCGCCGGCAAGACCATCGACCGCATGCTGCTGGCCTACGACAACCCGCAGGCCACGGCCGCGACCCGGTTCCAGGGCTGGGTCGACGACGTCACCGTGACGGGCACGGCGGCCGCGATCGACGGCGCCGACCGGACCAACTACGTCGACACCCGGCGCGGCACCAACGCCTCGGGCTCGTTCTCGCGCGGCAACAACCTGCCGATCACCGCGCTGCCGAACGGCTTCAACTTCTTCACGCCGGTCACGAACGCCACGTCGGACTCGTGGGAGTACGAGTACCAGCGGGCCAACAACGGCGCCAACCTGCCCACGCTGCAGGGCCTCGCGATCTCGCACGAGCCGAGCCCGTGGATGGGCGACCGCAACCAGATGTCGGTCATGCCGGTCGCGGCCGGCGGCAACCTCACCGGCGACCCGGCCAGCCGGGCGCTGTCGTTCAGCCACGCCGACGAGACCGCGCAGCCGGACCTCTACCGGGTCAGGACCGGCAACGGCCTGACCGCGCAGGTGACGCCGACCGACCACGGCGGCGTCATGCAGTTCACCTACCCGGCCGGCCAGACCAGCGGCAGCCTGGTGTTCTACAACGGCTCTTTCGCGTTCGGCAGTGAAGGCACTGCCGCCACCTTCACCGGCTGGGTCGACAACGGCAGCGGCCTGTCCGCCGGCCGCAGCCGGATGTTCGTCGCCGGTACCTTCGATCGCGCGCCGACCGCCACCGCGGCCACATCGGCCACGTTCGACACCTCGGCCGACGCCACCGTGACGATGCGGATCGCGACCTCGTTCATCTCGCTGGACCAGGCCCGCAAGAACCTGGCGCTGGAGGTCACCGGCCGCGGCTTCGAGCAGCTCCACGCGGCCGCGACCGCGGCGTGGAACGACCGGCTCGGCCGCATCGACGTCCGCGGTGCGAGCGAGACGCAGCTGGTGACGCTGTACTCGAACCTGTACCGGCTGAACCTGTACCCCAACTCGCAGTCGGAGAACACGGGCACCGCCGCCGCGCCGCACTGGCAGTACGCCAGCCCGGTCTCGGCCCCGACCGGCTCGTCGACCGCGACGAACACCGGTGCGAAGCTCGTCGACGGGCTCATCTACGTCAACAACGGCTTCTGGGACACCTACCGCACCGTGTGGCCGGCCTACACGCTGCTCTACCCGGACGTCGCCGCGAAGATCGCGGACGGATTCGTGCAGCAGTACCGCGACGGCGGCTGGATCGCCCGCTGGTCCTCACCGGGGTACGCCGATCTGATGACCGGTACCAGTGCGGATGTCGCTCTGGCGGAGGCGTATCTCAACGGGGTGGCGCTGCCGGACGCGATGAGCGCGTACAACGCGGCGGTCCGGGACGCGACAGTAGTTTCGACGCAGAGCGGCGTCGGCCGCAAGGGCATCCAGACCTCGCAGTTCCTGGGCTACACGCCGACCTCGACCGGCGAGTCGGTGTCGTGGGCGCTCGAGGGGTACATCAACGACTACGGCATCGGCAACATGGCGGCCGCTCTCGCGAAGGACCCGAAGACGCCGAAGGCCGACCGGGACCGGCTCGAGGAGGAGTCCGAGTACTTCCTGCAGCGGGCCCGCAACTACGTCAACCTCTTCGACCCGGCCAGCAAGTTCTTCCAGGGCCGCGACGCCGCCGGCAACTTCCTCAACGGCAACCCCCTCGATTGGGGCGGCGTCTACACCGAGACCGACGGCTGGAACTTCGCCTTCACCGCCCAGCAGGACGGCAACGGACTGGCCAACCTGTACGGCGGCCAGGACGGTCTGCGCCAGAAGCTCGACGAGTTCTTCGCGACGCCCGAGAAGGCCGACCACCCCGGCGGCTACGGCGGCACCATCCACGAGATGCTCGAGGCGCGGGCGGTCCGGATGGGCCAGCTCGGCATGAGCAACCAGCCGTCGCACCACATCCCTTACATGTACGACTACGCCGGCGCCCCGGCCAAGACCCAGGCGATCGTGCGGGAGCTGCTGCAGCGGCTCTACGTCGGCAGCGAGATCGGCCAGGGCTACCTGGGCGACGAGGACAACGGCGAGATGTCGTCCTGGTACGTCCTGAGCTCCCTCGGCCTCTACCCGCTGCAGGCCGGCTCGTCCAACTGGGCGATCGGCTCACCGCAGTTCACGAAGATGACCGTGCACCGCGAGAGCGGCGACATCGTGGTGAACGCGGCGAACAACTCGACCAAGAACGTCTACGTGCAGGGCGTCAAGGTCAACGGTAAGAAGCAGAAGGACGTCTCCATCGACTCGGCCGTGCTGACCCGCGGCGGCACCATCGACTTCGACATGGGCTCGAAGCCGTCCTCCTGGGGCAGCGGCAAGAACGACGGCCCGCCGTCGCTGACCCGCAACAACGACCGGCCGCAGCCGCTGCAGGACACCACCGGCCCGGGCCTGGGCACCGCCACCGCGACCGGCGGCGTGGACGCGGCCAAGCTCTTCGACGACTCGTCGGCCACGCAGCTGACGTTCGCCACCGCCACGCCGCAGATCACCTGGGTGTACCGCGGCGGCAAGCAGAAGCCGACCTACTACACGATCACCTCGGGCGCCGGCCCCGGCGACCCGGCCGACTGGAAGCTGCAGGGCTCGAAGGACGGCACCAACTGGACCACTGTGGACACCCGCACCGACCAGGTGTTCACGTGGCGCGACCAGACCCGGCCGTTCCAGATCGAGCACCGCGGCAACTTCACCCAGTTCCGCCTGGTCGTCACCAGGACGGTCGGCGGCGCGCAGACCAACCTGGCCGAGATCGAGCTGCTGCGCGGCGGCGACGTCGAGCTCGGCGGCGGCGACGTCACCGTGACCCCGGCGGCCACGGTGCCGGCGACGTCCGGTGCCGCGATCTCGGTGCCCCTGGCCACGGTCACGGGCGGGACGGCGACCGCATACCAGGCGAGCGTCGACTGGGGCGACGGGACGCCGGCGACGACCGGCACCGTCACCCTGAGCTCGCGGGCGGTGTACAGCATCAGCGGTTCGCACACCTACGCCCAGCCCGGCTACTACCAGGCCGCCGTCACGGTGACCGACGGCGGCAGCCAGGACTCGGCGACGGTCGGCGTCGACGTGGCCTACCGGCCCGCGTCGGGGCTGCCGGCCGCGTCCGACACCGTCTGCATCGGTGACGAGGGCGTCCTCGCGGCCAACTGCGACGCCAAGAACTGGGCCTACTCCCGGGCCGCGCTCGCGGCCGGGGGCGTCACCCAGGGCGTCGCGAAGGACGTGCCGGGCACGGCGCTGCACTTCACGCTGCCGGGCACTCCGGCCGGGCAGCCGGACAACGCCACCGGCAACGGCAAGACGGTCGTGCTCGACCTGCCGGCCGACGCGAAGAGCATCTCGTTCGTCGGCGCCGGCACGCAGGGCAACCAGTCCACGACCGGCACGGCGACGTTCAGCGACGCCACCACGGCGAGCATCCCGATCCAGTTCAGCGACTGGACCCTGGGCGGCAACCCGAACGGCACGCCGTCCTACGGCAACATCGTGGTCGCGAAGACCGCATACCGGCTGCAGGGCACCGGCCGGGACGGCGCGCAGCCGTTCCTGTTCGCCACCGCGCCGTACCAGATCCCGGCGGGCAAAACGCTCGTGTCGGTAACCCTGCCCACGCAGACCGGTGACCCCGGCTCGGCGGGCCGGATTCACGTGTTCGCCATCGCCGACGACGGCACCCCGCCGCCGGCGCTGGCCACCACGGCTCCCCAGAACCAGACGGCGACGGCCGGCCAGGCCTTCACGGCCGCGCTCGGCACGGTCACCGCCGGTGTTCCCGACGCGAGCGGCTACCACGCCCGCGTCCAGTGGGGCGACGGCACGGTGCCGCAGGACGCCACCATCGGCGCCGGCGGCGCGATCGGCGGCCGGCACACCTACGCGGTGCCGGGCACGTACACCGCCCACGTCACCGTCTGGGACAGCCGGTCGAGCACGACGCTGACGTTCACCGTGACGGTGGGCGGCGGCAAGCAGCCCGGGCTCTCCTCGCGGGCCGCGGTCACGGCCGACGCCGAGGTGGTCACCCCGGCCGCCGGTCCCAAGCCGCAGATCACGCTGTCGGCCACCGAGGGCGGGCGCGGCACCGCGCTGGTCCTCGACGCCTCCGGGTTCAAGCCCAACGAGGCGGTCACCATCACCTTCGGCAGCTACACGCTGACCGTTCGCGCCGACGCCCGCGGCATCGTCTCGGCCGCGTCCTTCAGCGTGCCGGCCAACGCCGCCGTCCCGAGCTCGGCCGGCATCCAGCTGGCCGGCGCCGACTCGAAGATCCGGGTCGAGGTGCCGTTCACGGTCACCTACTGATCCGCGTCTGATCCGAGGCCGCCGGTGGGTTCGCCCACCGGCGGCCTCTCACTGCGTCGGCACGGCCACCAGCGTGTCGTGCAGCGCCCGGGCCACCTGGCGCGGGATGAGGTTGCGGGTGACCAGCTCGTCGACCGAGGCGAGCGAGCCGCGGTGGTAGCGGTCGTCCAGGATCCGCCGGGCCGCCTCCGGCCCGATGCCGGGCAGCGAGGCGATGACGATCTCCGGAGCGGTGTTGACGTCGACCAGCCCGCCGTCGTCGAACGCGCGGGGCAGGTCGGGCCGGCCGATGCGCAGCTCCCGTGCGATGCCCGGGTGGTGGCTGACCAGCTGCCGAGCCTGGTCCCGGCGGACCTTCTGGGACAGCGCGAACACGACCGACGGGTCCGGCTCGCTGTCGGCCCGGCGCGGGCTGATGGTCGCACCGGCCGCGATGCCGCCCACCATCGCCACGATGAGGGCGAGCAGCCCGACGTCCGCCCACGGGCCGGGGTCCTCCTGCGGGCCGTCGGCCTCCATGCCGTACGCGAAGAGGACCACCAGCGAGAGCAGCCCCAGCGCAACGCCGCCGAGCTTCCAGCTGCGCCGGCGGGCCGCGAAGATCGTGACGGTGGCCCAGCTGCCGACCCCGAGGGTCAGCACCGGCACGACCAGGGCGACGACCCGGATCACCCAGTACCGCACCTGAGCCGACTGCGCCGGCGGGGGCGGGGGCGGCATGAGCGGCGCGACCGGCTGAGCCATCACCGGCCCGGCCAGCGCGGGGTCCGCGCGCAGGATCGCTCGGTGCAGCTCCTGGAGCCGCTCGCCGGGTTCGACACCGAACTCGTCGGCGAACAGCTGCCGGGCGGCGCGGAAGGCGGCCAGAGCCTCCGGCTGGCGGCCGCACCGGTAGAGCGCCAGCATCAGCTGGTATCGCAGCTCCTCGCGCAGCGGGAACTCGGCGACCAGCTCGGCCAGGCGCGGGGCGAGTGGCACGTGGTGGCCCAGGCGCAGCTGCAGCCCGGCCCAGGCCTCCAAGGCGCTCGCCCGGCCCTCGGTCAGCCGGTCGCGGGCCGCGTCGAACAGGGCGCCGGACAGCCCGGCCAGCGCCGGGCCCCGCCACAGTCCCAGGGCTCGCACCAGCAGCGCGCCCGCGTCGGCCGGCCGCCCCGCCGCCAGCATCGCGTGGGCCTGGCGCACCAGGCCGTGGAAGACGTCGGCGTCGAGCCGGTCGGGGCCGACGGAGAGCTGATAGCCGGCGTCGGTCAGCGTGAGCAGGCTGCCCGGGCTACGCGGCGACCGGTCGGGCTCCAGCACCCGCCGCAGCCCGGCGACGTACTTCTGGACCACGTTGGCGCCGTTCTCCGGCGGTTCGTCGGCCCACACGGCGTCGACGATCCGCTCCGTCGGGACCGGCCGGTTCGCGTTGATCAGGAGGGTGATCAGCACCGCCCGCTGTTTGGCCGGGCCGAGATCCAGTTCGGTGTCGCCGCGCCAGGCGCGCACCGGCCCGAGCATCTCAAAGCGTGGCAACTCCGGCTCTTCCGGTGTCACGGTCATCGTGACCTCCCCCTGCGACGCCGGAGAGTGTACGACGGCAGCGTGATGGCAGTGGGCGGCAGTGCGGCGGCAGCCGGTCGGCAGTGCGCTCGCGGCATGATGTCCCGGCGGCGGCCCGCCGCGTCTCCCGCACTGCCTGAGAGGGACGAATGCTGTCCAGATCCATCGTCGGCCCGCTGCTCGGCGCCACCCTGCTCGCCCTGCTGGCCGGCTGCTCGGTCACCGGAGGGGCCGATGACACCCCACCGGCGGCGTCCACCTCGCCCGCCGGGTCGCCGCCGCCGAAGGCCACGGCCCTCCTCGCCGCCGCGGTCACCAAGACCACCGGGGTCAGCCTGAAGCTGGTCCTCGATGGCGGCACGGCCGACGAGGACGTGTCCGGCAGCTACGACGCCACCCACAAGATCGGCACGATCGCGCAGACGACCGGCACCGACAAGATGACGGTCACCGTCACCCCCGACGACCTCTACCTGGCCGGCCTGAGCGACTTCAAGGGCAAGACCATGCACCTGAAGATCACGAAGCTGGACCCGAAGAGCCCCCTCGCCGTCTTCGCCGACCTGCTGACCCCGCTCACCCTGCTGACCGGCGTCAAGGACGCGAAGGCGACGGCGCCGAACACGTTCAGCGGCACCCTCGACCTGACGAAGGCCCAGGCCACGGCGACCGGCGCGAAGAAGTTCCTGGAGTCGGTGGTGACCATCGCGGCGGCCAAGGCGAGCGCGGTGAAGTTCACGGCCGCGGTCAACGCGGAGGGCTACCTCACCGACTTCACCGCCACCCTGCCCGGCATCGACGACGGCAAGGACGGCGACTACACGGTGAAGTTCTCCGACTTCGGCGCGAAGGTCAGCCTCACGAAGCCGACCGGCTCGAAGGTCGTCGAGGCCCCGTCCGCGATGTACACCGCCCAGTGAGGCCAGTGTGCGCATCGGCGACACGGGGCGCCGATGCGCACACCCGCGCACACCAGCGTTCACTCAGCTTCACCGCACGCGGATTCAATCGATACTCGTCGTAGCGTCGGGGGATGACTGGACGCAATCTCGTCGCGGTCCTGCTCCTGGCCGCGCTGGTGGTCATCCCATCAACGGCCGCGACCGCCGTGGCGCCGTTCACCGTCGGCGCCACCACCTCCGTCAACGACACCGTCGGCAGCGGCAACACCTGCGCCGGCTTCCTCGACGAACGGGGCCACCTCGGGCCCCTCGCCATCCGCCGGGTGTTCACCGCCAACGGCTCACCGCCGACGGCCGACGCCGTCAACTGCCAAGTGCAGCAGGGCGGCATCCTCTGGTACTCCTTCAAGACCTCCTGCACCCCGACCGGCGTGGCCGCGGGCCTGTGCGACAGCGAGATCCAGGCGATCGCGACGGCGATGCCGGCCGGCAGCTACCTGACCTACTTCCACGAGCCCGAGGACGACATGACCGGCGTGCAGTTCGTCGCCGCCTTCACCCGGGTGTACCAGCAGGTCAAGGCCGTCAACGCGGCCGTGAAGGTGGTGCCGGTGCACATGTCGTACCAGTGGCGGGCCGGCTCGACGAAGGTGACGAACAACGGCACCGGCGGGGATCGCGAGGTGCAGGACTGGATCGTCCCGCCGGCCTACGCCGACGCGTACGGGTTCGACCTGTACTGGCAGGCCAGCACCCGCGGCAGCGAGCCCGACGACCCGGTCAGCGTGGGCCTCGACCCGCGGATGATCCGCTGGTACAACGCCTTCGGCACCCAGGGCCGCCCGCTCGCGCTGGCCGAGTGGGGCATCGACGACGACCAGGGCGTGCGGGCGTCTCGCGGGCCGGCCATCCGGGCCTCGCGGACCTGGCTGGCGACCCACGGGTTCACGGTCATCGGCTACTGGCAGCACGACAACTGGTATCTGGGCACGGTGGCCGGCCCGCCCGGCAGCTACGCCGACCCCGACGGCGTGGCCGCCTACAACGAGCTCACCGCGCCCTGACACCGGTGCGGGCGGCCACTGCGCTCGAGTGGCCGCCCGCCGGCTCACGAGCTCAGCGGTGCCACTTCTGGTTGCTGGCGCCGTTGCAGGTCCACAGGTGCAGCTTCGAAGCGTTGGCGGTGGCCACGTCCTTGACGTCCACGCACTTGTTGGCCTGGGTGTTCACGAGATCCCCGGCCGCCGTGAGGGTGAACTTCTGCGCGCCGGTGCCGTTGCACGTCCACAGCTGCACGACCGTGCCGTCGGCCGTCCCGCCGCCGGACGCGTCCATGCACTTGCCCATCGCGCCCACGGAGCCGTCGGCGTTGAACGTCCACTGCTGCGCGTTGGTGCCGTTGCAGTCCCAGATCTGCAGCTGGTTGCCGTCGACGGCGTTGGCCGAGGGGATGTCGATGCAGCGGTTGCTGCCGTTGCCGACGATCGCGCCGCTGCCGCCGGTCGACCCGCACGCCGGCGCGGTGTCGAACGTGTCGGTGAACGTGTTGCCCGCGGCCCGGTAGGCGGCGACCTGGGCGGTGGCCTGGGCCGGCGACAGCACCTGGTTGCGCGCGAACAGGAACCAGTCGACCTGCTGGTTGTAGGTCGCCGTGCCGCCCGAGTGGGTGGCGGTGTCGATGAACCACAGGTTCCAGTTCACGGTCATCGTCTGGCGCGGGTAGAACTTGCCGGAGTGATCGCCGACCAGGGTGCCGTCGATGTAGTACTTGACGTGCCCGCCGGCCACCTGGACGACCAGGTCGTGCCAGCCGTCGTAGCTGCGGCGCTGCTCGGAGTGGGTGTTGTCGGCGACCCACGGGTCGGGCTGGTAGGTGTACCAGCTCGTCTGGTAGTTGATCGGGCCGGTCTCGCCCCAACCGCCGTTGGGCAGGTACTCGGAGAAGTCCAGCTCGCTGTAGGTCGGGTCCATGTTGCCGTTGAGCGGGCTGATCGCGAAGAACGTCTCGTTGACGTGGTCGCCGTCGTTGCCACTGGCGGGCGCGTCGGCGAAGCGGATCCGGCTGGCGTAGGTGCCCTCGAAGTAGCGCTTCTGCGCGGAGAGGACCTCGGCCTGCCGCGTCCCGGCGCCGGTGCCGTCGGTCGACGCGGTCAGCTGCATGACCTTCTGCCCGGCCGACGTCGGGAACGTGATCTGGGCCGGCGACCAGGTCGCGCCGGGGACGCCCGGGCCGCCGGCGTTGCCGCGCGGCACCCAGCCGTGTCCGGTGAACCCGCCGTCGCTCGACGAGGCGTAGTTGAAGTCGTCGAACACGTTGCCGCAGCTGTTGGCGGCCGCGTCGGCCTGACCGGCGGTCATGACGCCGACGACGACGGCACCGGCGGCGGTGGCGAGCACGAGCGCGGCACCGGCCAGCAGCGAGCGTGGCGGGGCATGGTTGATGGGCATGGCGGACCTCCCGGGGACACTCCGATGGCGGTCGGAATTTTCATCGACGATCGATGTCCATGAAAAATAGGCCCGTCGATGGCGCCCGGTCAACGGTCAAAGTCAGGGGTAAGATCGCTTTAAGGCCGCCGTTAAGGGCGGGCGGGCGCGCGAGCTGCCGCCGGACACTGCCGCAGTTCTGCCGGTGCACCCGGCCGGCCGGTCCTGACCTGCGGTTTCTTGGCCGAGGTGGGCTCAAGTCGACGTTCAGTGATGGACCCGGCGGCCCCGCGTAGCGTCCGCGGCATGGTGTATCTGACCGCCGGCCTCGTGCTCGTCGGGGCCGTCTCGCTGCTGAACCTCGTGCTGCTGATGGGCATCCTCCGGCGGATGCGCCAGGGCGAGGCCGCGGCCGCGCCCCGCGGCCCGCAGTCGCCGCCGGCCCTGGTCGAGGCCGGGAGCATGCCCGACGCGTTCGCGACCGTCACCGACGAGGGCGAGCCGGTCGACCGGGAGACGGTCGCGGGCGGCCTGGTCGGGTTCTTCACCCCGACCTGCTCGGCCTGCCACGAGCGGATGCCGGACTTCCTGGCCTACGCGGCCCGCAACGGGTTCGGCCGCGACCGGGTGTTCGCCGTCGTCGTCGGGAAGCCGGACGAGGTGACCGCGATGCGGGCCGAGCTGGCGCCGGTCGCCCGGATCGTCCAGGAGCCGCACGGCGGGGCCGCGATGTACAAGGCGTTCGGGGTCTACGGGCTGCCGGCCTACGCCCTGCTGGACCACAACGGGGTGGTCGTCGCCTCCTCGTCGCTCCTGACGGACTTCCCGGCGCTGGTGGGCGGGGCCAGGTGAGACCGGCGGCCCGCATCGGCCCGGCCGGCCCGGCCCGCCTGGGGCCCCGGGTCGCGCTCGGGCACGCGCGGGCCGCGTTCGCGCTCGCCTGGCGGGCCGCGCCCGGGTGCGTCCTGAGCCTGGTCGCCCTGGCCGCCGTCGGTGCGGCGGCGCCGGTGGCCACCGCCTGGCTGCTCAAGGGCGTCCTGGACCGGCTGGGCGGCGCGGGGGCGGGGTGGCCGGTCCTGCTGCCCTTCGCGGCCGGGCTCGCGCTGACCGCCCTGGTGAGCGGCGCCCTGCCGCACGCGACCCGCTACGCCGCGGCCGAGCTGGAGCGGCGGGCCGGGGTCGAGGCCCAGGCCGGGCTCTACGCCGCCGTCAACGCGCTGCCCGGCCTGGCCCGGCTGGAGAGCCCCAGCTTCCAGGACCGGCTGCTGCTGGCCGAGCGGGCCTGCAAGGGCGGCCCCGGGCTGCTGGTGACCAGCGCCCTGGTCCTGGCCCAGGCCCTGCTCACCGCGGCCGGGCTGCTCGTGTCGCTGGCCTCGCTCAGCCCGCTCGTCGCGGTGATCGTGCTCGTGTCGGCAGTACCCGTGATGTGGGTGCAATTGTCGTTGAGTGGAGCGCAGGCCGCCCTCATGTGGCGGGTCGGGCACGGTCAGCGACGGGAGTTCTTCTACGCCCGGCTCCTCGGCCTGCCGAACGTGGCGATGGAGGTCCGGCTGTTCGGCCTCGGCGACTTCTTCGGCCGCCGGATGCTCGCCGAGCTCTCCGCCGTCAACGCGGCCAACCGGGCGCTGGGCCGGCGCCAGCTGCGCTCGCAGGGGGCCCTCGCGCTGCTGGCCGCCCTCGTCGGCGCGATCGGGCTGGCGTGGTCGGTCGCGCGGGCGGCCCGCGGGGACGGCAGCGTCGGCGACGTGTCGATGTTCGTCGCGGCGCTGGCCGGTGTGCAGGGCGGGCTCTCCGGTGCGGTGCAGAGCGCGAGCGGGGTCCACCAGGCGCTGTCGCTGTTCGATCACCTCCGCGCGGTCCGCGCCGCCCCCGCCGACCTTCCGCTGGCCCGGTCGCCGCGGCCGGTGCCGGCACTGCGGCACGGCATCGAGCTGCGCGACGTCTGGTTTCGTTACGACGAAGAGCAGCCGTGGGTACTGCGAGGCGTCGACCTGTTCATCCCGAGTGGACAGACCGTGGCCCTTGTCGGGCTGAACGGGGCCGGCAAGTCCACGCTCGTGAAGCTGCTGTGCCGGTTCTACGACCCGTCGCGCGGGTCGATCGCGTGGGACGGCATCGACCTGCGCGACCTGGACCCGGCCGACCTGCGGCAGCGGATCGGCGCGCTGTTCCAGAACTTCGCCGAGTACGACCTCAGTGCGGCCGAGAACATCGGGGTCGGCGACCTCGGCTCGCTCGGTGCCGCGCACGTGATCGAGGGCGCGGCCCGCCGGGCCGGGGTGCACGACGTGCTCAGCGGGCTGCCGCGCGGATACGACACACTGCTGACCCGGATCTTCCTGCGCGGCGCCCCGGACGACGACCCGCAGGCCGGCGTCATGCTCTCGGGCGGGCAGTGGCAGCGGGTGGCCCTGGCCCGGGCCCTGCTGCGGGACGGCCGCGACCTCATGATCCTGGACGAGCCCAGCGCCGGACTCGACGCCCGGGCCGAGCACGAGGTGCACACCGCCCTGCGGCAGCGGCGGGCCGGCCGCACCACCCTGCTCATCTCGCACCGGCTCAGCGCGGTCCGCGACGCCGATCGCATCGTGGTCCTGGACGGCGGCACGGTCCTCGAGGACGGCCGCCACCCGGACCTGATCGCGCTGCGCGGCCGCTACGCGGAGCTGTTCGAACTGCAGGCCCGCGGCTACGTGGAGCAGCCGGCATGATGCTCGCCGCCGCCGCCGTCGCTCTCGCCGTGCTGACCGCCGCGCTGCTCCTGCTGCGCCGCCGGCTGCTGTTCGTCACCGTCGCCGGGCTGAGCATGCAGCCGACCCTCGAGCACGGCGACCGGGTCCTGGTCCGGCGGGTGCCCCTCGACGCGGTCCGTGCCGGCCGGCTGGTCGTGCTCACCGAGCCGGACGAGGGCACGTTGATGGTCAAACGGGCGGCGGCGGTACCCGGAGATGCGGTGCCCCGCGCCTCCTTCGCCGCCCTCGTCGACTCGACGGACCCGGTCGTGCCGCCCGGCCGCCTGGTTGTCCTGGGCGACAACGCCCGGCTCAGCCGCGACTCCCGGCACCTGGGCTACCTGCCCGGCTCCGCGCTGGTGGGCGTGGTCATCCGGCAGTGGCCGGACCGGGGGTCGCTGGAGTCGCCCGCGGTTCTTGAGGCTCCCGGGGCTTTTTCTCAGGCTCCCGGGGCTTTTTCTCAGGCTCCCGCGGCGCGCGTCGCCGCGGGCCGGCCGCCGGCACCGGGCCGGCGGATCGGGTCGGAAGGAGGGTCAGAATGATCAAGGCTCTGGAGCGCATGGGTGAGCGCATGCTCGGCCGGGTGCTGCCCAACGCCACCGCGAAGGCTTTCTGCACGCCGTGGTCGCAGTGCGTGTACTGCGGCGGCAGCTGCTACCGCGAGGTGTACCACGCGGCCGACTGCTCGACGGACTACTACGCCTGCTGCGACCACTCCAGCCACTGCTGATCGGCTGACGTGACCGGTTCGGGCTGACGGGCCTCGTCCGCGGCGGCCTGCTTGCGTGCGACCTTCTCCGCGTACATCGCGGCGTCGGCCATCGCGAGCAGGCCGTCCGGGCTCGGGCGCTCCAGCGGCCCCCACACCGCGAGCCCGACGCTGACCCCGAAATGCATGGCCTCGCCGTGCCACCGGACCGGCTCGGCGGCCAGCCCGCGCAGCCGGTCGGCCAGGTCCCGGGCGCCCCGCTCGTCGGCGGCCCCGGTGGCCAGCACGACGAACTCGTCACCGCCGAGCCGGGCCGCGACGTCGCCCGGGCGGACGGCCGCCGACAGCCGCCGGGCGAACTCGACGAGCACCCGGTCGCCGGCCGCGTGCCCGTAGCGGTCGTTCACCTGCTTGAAGCCGTTGAGGTCCATGTAGACGACCACCGGCCCGAACCCGGACGCGCGCAGCAGCTCCAGCTCCAGCGCGGCCCGCAGCGCCGTCCGGTTGGCCAGCCCGGTGAGCTGGTCGTGGTCGGCCTGGTGGACCAGCGCGGCCCGGATCCGCTCCTGCTCGCGCACGACGGTCACGAACCGCACCAGGACGAACGACGTCAACAGCGCGATCGACACCAGCAGCGACACCCGGCCGATGACGGTGCCGAACGAGTGCAGACCGGTCACCGTCGGCAGCACCACCAGCGCGATGCCCAGGAACACCACCCGGGCCGGGTGCAGCCGCTGCTGGGCCGCCGTCGTGTCGGGCCGGGCCACCCGGGCCGCGTCGCGGTGCACGACGGCCGCCGCGAGGAGGCTGTTGGCCAGCAGGAGCAGCCCGTCGAACCGGTCGGCCTGGCCGGAGCGGGACAGATCCGGGAACAGGATGGGCAGCAGCGAGATGCTGACGTCGCCGATGAGGGTCAGCGTCAGCGCCGAGACCAGGTAGCCGGCCGGGCCGCGGGTCGAGCCGGGCGCGAACACCAGGATCGCCGTGGCCGCGAAGAACATCACGTCGCCGAACGGGTACGCCGCCCCGACGAACATCCCCAGCGACAGGTGCTGCTCCTCGGCCGCCGGCAGGATCAGGAACTGCCAGAACAGCCAGGCCACCACCGTCGTGAGGGCGGCCGCGTCGAGCATCCCGTCGCGCAGCCGCCCCGGTGCCCGCAGCCGCACCAGCTTCATCATGCCGATCACCAGGAAGGGGTACCCGGCCAGCCACAGGACGTCGGACGGGGAGACGTCACCGAGCGGGCCCACGATCCGGCTGAGCACGTCGTAGAGGACGTCCCCGGCCAGCCAGACGGTCAGGGCGCCGGCGACGAACCGGTAGGCGGCCCGGCTGGGCCCGGCGATGCTCCGCAGGCCCAGCCAGGCGCACGCCACCACGGCGGTGAAGCCGATGAGGTACGCGATGTGTGCGGCGGTGGTGCCCGGCGCGAACACGGACACCGACCCCGCGACCGCGGCGAACACTGGCACCGCGGCGGCCGGGACACGTCTCATGCGCCGCCTGTCGGCCCCCACCGCCCCGGGGTGAGCTCTTGCCCCCGCAGGTCGTTTGCCGCACGGCAAGGATCACGCGAGGGTGTAGCGGAGCAGGACGCTGTCCGAGCCGTCCAGCGGGCGGCACCCGGCCCGGGTCAGGCCGGCCACCGGCCCGGTGAACGCCGGCGTGCCGGTGCCGAGCGCGGCCGCGCCGACGATCAGGTGCAGCTCGTCGACGAGCCCGGCGGCCAGCAGCGCGTTCCAGGTGACGCGGCTGCCGAACGTGACGACGTCGCCGTCGACGCTCGCCTTGAGGCGGCGCACGTGCGCGGGCGCGTCGCCCCGGCGCACCACCGTGGTCCGCTCCCGCCAGGGTGCGACGTCGTCCGGCGTGAGCGCGTCCGACGCCACCGTCACCGGGATCGTGCCGTAGCGGACGCCGAACTCCCGGTGGACGGCGCCGGCCTGAGGATTATCGGCCTGGGCGGGCCAGAAGCCCATGAACATGCGGTACGAGTTCGCGCCCAGCAGCAGCGCGTCGGCGGCCCGCAGGCGCTCCAGGTTGTACCGGTCGAACGCGGCGTCCATCGGCAGGACCAGCGGGTTGCCGGCCGCGTCGGCGGTGAAGCCGTCCAGGGACATGATGTTGCAGACGATGAGGCGACCCATGACCGTCCTCCTATCGCTCGTAGATCAGGCACAGGGCGCCGCTGTCGGCCGGGGTGCTCTCGACCAGCCGCCACGAGGCCGCCGGGCCGTCCGCGAACAGCCGGGCCCCGCCGCCGACCAGCTCCGGGCACAGCGTGATGCTGAGCCGGTCCACCTCGCCGGCGTCCAGCAGGGCCTTGATGACGCTGCCGCTGGCCAGGACGATGATGTCGCCGCCGGGGCGGGTGCGCAGGTCCTTGACGACCGTGGCCGGGTCGGCGCCGGCCAGCCGGGCGTTGCCCCATTCGAGGTCGGTCAGCGTGGTCGAGAAGACGACCTTCTCCACGCCGTCGAGCCACTGTGCGAACGCCCGGTCGTCCGGGTGGGCGTTCTCGTCGCCGGCGACGGCGGGCCAGAAGCCGGAGAAGCCCTGGTAGTTCTTGCGCCCGAGCAGGGCGGTGGTGGCCGGGGCGGTGACCTTCACCATGTGGGCCCGGGCCACCGCGCTGAGGGCGTGCGGGACGATCCAGGCCATGTCGTACTCGCCGCCGCGGCCCGAGACGCGGCCGTCGAGTGACAGGGCGATGTTGGCGACGACGCGCCGGTGCTGCTGTGTCATCGTTCGTGAGCTCCTCGTTCGGGTGCGGTCCGGTCGTTGCCCAGGTACCTTCTCCCGCGGGGCGGCCCGGTGTCGTCGCCAGACCTGATGACATCGGGACCGGGAATCGGAGGTGGCGGGGCATGGCGGTGGTCAGTCCGGTGCTGGTGGGCCGGGCGGCGGAGACCGCGGCGCTGCGCCACGCCTACGAGCGCGCCCGCGCGGGGCGGCCGGTGACGGTGCTCGTCAGCGGCGAGGCCGGGATCGGCAAGAGCCGGCTGGTCGCCGAGGCGTTCGCGGGCGGCCCGTTCGTGGTGACCGGGGCCTGCCTGGAGCTCGGCGCCGGGGCCGCGCCCTATGTGCCGTTCGTCGCGATCGTGCGCGACCTCGTGCGCCGGCTCGGCCGGGACGCGGTCCGGGCCCTGCTGCCGCCGGACGCCTCGGCCCTCGGCGACTGGCTGCCGGACCTGGGGCCGGCGCCGGCCCGCTACCCCCGGACCCGGCTGCTGGAGGAGGTTCTCGCCCTGGCCGGCCGGGTCGCCGAGAGCCGGCCGCTCGTCCTCGTCGTCGAGGACCTGCACTGGGCCGACGCGTCGACGCGGGAGCTGTTCGCCTACCTGGCCCGCAACCTCGCCGGGCCCGTCCTGCTCGCCGGCACCGTGCGCACCGGCGGGCGCACCGACCGGCGGCTGTTCGCCGAGCTCGGCCGCCGCCCCGACGTCGTGTCGATCGCGCTCGGGGCGCTGGGGCCGGCGGACGTCGCCGAGCTGCTGGCGGCCGTCGACGGGCGGCCCGCGGACCCGGGGCGCAGCCGCCGCGTCCACGGCCGCAGCGGTGGCAACCCGCTGTTCGTGGAGGCGCTCAGCGAGGGCGAGGGGGCGCCGGCCGACGATCTGCGGGAGCTGCTGCTGGCGCGGGTCGCGGACCTGGCCGAGCCGGCGGCGGAGCTGCTGTCGGCACTGGCGGTTGCCGGTGGGGGTACCGCCGAGGCCGTCCTCGCCACCGTCAGCGCTCGGCCCGATCCGGCGCTGCGCCGCGGCCTGCGCGAGCTGACCGAGCGGCTCCTGGTGAGCGCGCGCGATGACGAGTACACCATCCGCCATGATCTTCTTCGGGAGGCGGTGTATGCCGCTCTGCTGCCGTCGGAGCGCCGCCTCCGGCACCGGGGGTTCGCCGCCGCCCTGGCCCGGCACGCGCCCGCCGATCCGGCGCTCGCCGCGCACTGGGCCGCCGCCGGTGAGCCTGACGCCGCGGTGCCGGCCGCCTGGCACGCCGCCGCCCGGGCCGCCCGCCAGCACGCCTACGACGAGCAGCTGCACCTGCTCGGCCTGGTGCTGGAGCAGTGGGAGCGGGCCGCCGACCCGGCCGGGCTGATCGGGGCCGACCACGGCGCCGTCCTCGAGCTCGGCGCCCGGGCCGCGTTCGCCGCCGGGCGGAGCGCCCGCGGGGTCGCGCTGAGCACCGCCGCCCTCGACGCGCTCGACCCCGGCGTGGAGCCCGAGCGGGTGGCCGGCCTGCTGGGGCTGCGCGGGCGGCTGCGGCAGCGGGTCGACGGCACCGGCGCCGAGGACCTGGCCGCCGCCCTCGCGCTGCTGCCCCCGCACGCCCCGCCGGCCCGCCGCGCCCGGCTGCTGTCCGCGCTCGCGTTCGTCGGGGTCGGGGCCCACCGCCGCGCCGAGAGCCGCGCGCAGGCCGCCGAGGCCCTGCGCATCGCCGACGAGCTCGACGACGACGCCCTGCGCGCCCCGGCCCTGCTCGTGCTGGCCACACTGCGCGGCGCCGACGGCGACCCGGACGGCGCGAGCGCGGACTTCGCCACCGCCCGCCGCCTGGCCCGGGACACCGGCGACGAGCACACGTTCCTCACCACGTTCCAGTGGGAGGCCCTCATGCTGGGCGCCGCCGGCCGCTACGGGCCGGCCGCCGAGCTCGCGATGGCGGGCCGGGCGGCGGCCGAGCGCCGCGGCCACGGCCGGTCCCGGGGCACCATGCTGGCCGTCGCCGAGGCGCTGAACCGGCGGGCGCTGGGGGAGTGGGACGCGGCCGGGGCGGTGCTCGAGGCGGGCCTGGCCGCGGAGCCGCCGCCGCTCTATGCCGCCGCCCTGCGCCTGATCGGCGCCGACATCGCCCGCGCCCGCGGCGAGACCGACCGCTTCGAGCTCCTGCTGCGCCGGCTGGTCGAGTTCGCCCGGCACGCCCGCGCGGCCGACGACATCAAGTCCGACATCGCCATCCTGCGCCTGGAGTGGGCGGCCGGGCGCGGCGAGCTCGACGCGGCCGAGGCGATCCTGGCCGAGCACCTGCCGGCCGCCCGCGAAACCTGGCTGCCGGCCCAGGCGCTGGGCCTGGCGCTGGCCGGGGCGCGCCTGCAGCGGGCCCGCCGGGCCGCCGCCCCGCGCAACCGGAAGGTCGCCGCCGCCGTCAGCGCCCGCCTGGCCGAGCTGGGGGCGTTGGCCGCCGCGGTGCCCGGGCCGGACGCCGGTCGGCTCACGGTCGCCGCCGACGACCTGGCCTCCTGGGACCGGGCCGCCGCGGCGTGGCGGGCCCTCGGCCACGTGCACGAGACCGCGCTCGCGCTGACCGAGGCCGCCGGCTGCGCGCTCGCGTCCAACAACCGCGCCGGCGCCCGCTCCCGGCTGCGCGCGGCCCGCGACCTGGCGGCCGGGCTGCGCGCGGCGCCGCTGCTGGAGCGCATCGACGACCTGGCCCGCCGCGGCCGCCTCGACGACCTCACCGCGGTTCCCGCCTCGGCGCGGTCGGCGCCGGCCGGGTTCGGGCTGACCGCCCGCGAGCTCGACGTCCTGCGCGTGCTGGCCCGCGGCCGGTCCAACGCCGACATCGCGGCCGAACTGTTCGTGAGCGTCAACACGGTCAACACGCACGTGGCCCGCATCCTGGCCAAGCTCGGCGTCGCGACCCGCACCGAGGCGGCCGCGAAGGCCCACGCGCACGGCCTGGCCGGGCTCGCCGGCTGACGGCTCAGGCCACGACGAGGGCCTGCGGGGCGGCCTGCTTCATCCGGGTGCGCAGCCACCGCAGCTGCACCGCGGTCTCGCCCTCGCAGCCCCGCACCACCTGCTGCAGCCGCTCGTCGCGGACCCCGCGGGCGGCCTGCCCGACCACGGTCCAGCAGATGTCGCACTCGGCCGCCATGAGGTACAGGTCCTGCAGGTCGCGCAGCAGGCCGATGCCGCCGGTGCGGGTGCCGCCGAACAGCTCGGAGTGCAGCCGGTCGGGCTCGTCCGGGGCCTGCTCCCGGTAGCGGCGGGCGAACGGTTCGAGCCGCTCGGCGTGCTCGTCGCACTGCTGGGCCAGGCGCTCGCACAGGTGACGGACGTCGGGCTCGTCGGCGTGGGCCGCGGCGACCTGGCGGAACGCGTCGGCGAGGTTGGTCTGCGCCCGGTGCAGCAGGCCGAGGTAGTGCGCGAGGTGCATGATGTCAGACCTCCTGGAGCACGGACGTGGCCTCGGCGTCGGCGCCGCCCGCGGTCGGTGGCACGGCCGCGTCCACGGGTGCGCTGCCGCCGACGGTGGGGGCCGGGGCCGGGCCGTGACCGTTCTCGAGCTTCGCGACGCGGACCGCGGCCACCTTGAACAGCGGCTGTTTGGAGACCGGGTCCCAGGCGGTGATGGTCAGCTCGTTCGCCGCCCGCGGGACCCGGTCGGCGCGCTCGACGTCGAAGTACCCGTAGTGGAACGGCACGAACACCACACCGGGGCGCACGTGCCCGATCCGGGCCCGGGCCTGGATGCCGCCCCGCGGCGAGGACACGCCGACGAGGTCGCCCTCGGCGATGCCGAGCCGGTCGGCGTCGGCCGCGTTGAGCTCGACCCAGGCGTCGGGGGCGGCCGCGTCGAGCTGCGGGGCGCGGCCGGTCTTGGTGCGGGTGTGGAACTGGTAGACGGTGCGCCCGGTGGTCAGCAGCAGCGGATATTCGTCGCTGGTGACCTCCGGCGACGGCTGGTAGTCCGTGGCGTGCAGGAACGCCCGGCCGCCGGGGCCTTGGCGCGGTACTCCGGCGGCGTGCACTCGGCCCCGGTGACCAGGTCGTGGCCGTAGGTCTCGCAGTAGTCGGGGTCGGTGTTGAAGACCCCGTCGGTGTAGAGGCGCTCGGTGCCCTCGGGGTTGGCCGCGTCGCACGGCCACTGGATGCCGCTGCCGCCGCGCAGCTTGTCGTAGGTGATGCCGGTGTAGTCGCACGGGCGCCCGGCCGAGCACCGCTTCCAGGCCTCGAACGCCTCCTCCGGGCCCTTCCACCGGATCAGCGGATCGCCGTCGCGGTCCCGGAAGTCCATCCGGCGGGCGTAGTCCAGGAAGATGTCCAGGTCGGAGCGGGCCTCGCCGGGCGGCTCGACGGCCCGCTCGCTGAGGTGGACGGTCCGGTCGACGCTGGTGAAGGTGCCGAGCTTCTCGCCCCACGTGGCGGCCGGCAGGACCACGTCGGCCAGCTCGGCGGTCTCGGTCAGGAAGAGGTCCTGCACGACGACGAACAGCCCGGGGTCGGCGAGGATGCGCCGGACCCGGGACAGCTCCGGCAGCGACACCGCCGGGTTGGTCGCGCTGATCCACAGCAGCTTGACGGAGCCCTGCTCGGCGTAGCGGAAGATCTGCATCGCGTGGGTCGGCGGCGCCCAGTGCGGGATCGTGCCGGGCTCCACGTTCCACAGCTCGGCGAGCTCGCGGATGTGCTCCTCGTTGTCCCAGTTGCGCAGGCCGGGCAGGTCGCCGTCGGCGCCGGACTCGCGGGTGTTCTGCGCGGTGGGCTGGCCGTTCATCTGGTAGATCCCGGCGCCCGGCCGGCCGATCTGGCCGCGCAGCAGGTGCAGGTTGTTGACCGCGCACGCCGCCGCGGTGGCCTGGTTGGACTGGTAGAAGCCCTGCAGCACGGTCGACAGCAGCCGTTCGGAGGTGCCGAGCAGCTCGGCCGCGCGCTCCACGTCGGCGGCGGGGATGCCGCAGATCTCGGCCACCCGCCGCGGCGGATAGCCCTCGACGGTCTTGAGCAGCTCGTCGAAGCCGATCGTGTGCGCGGCGACGTAGGCCTCGTCGTGCCGGCCGCGCCGGATGATCTCGCGGAGCAGCCCGTTCATGAGAGCCAGGTTGGTGCCGCTGCGCACGGCCAGGTGCAGGTCGGCCTCCCGCGCCACGGGGGTGCGGCGCGGGTCGACGGCGAGCATCGCCGGCGGGTCGGTGCCGCGGCGCCGGTCGAGCATCCGCATCCACAGCACCGTCTGCGTCTCCGCGACGTTGTGCCCCCACAGCGCGATCGCGTCGCACTCGTCGACATCGGTGTAGGAGCCGGGCTGCCCGTCGGTGCCGAAGCTGGCCTTGAGCGCGGCGGCGGCGGTGGCGGTGCACAGGCGGGTGTTGCCGTCCATGTGTGGAGTACCGATGCCGGCTTTGCCTATGACACCGAGGGTGTAGTACTCCTCCAGGAACAGCTGGCCGCTGGTGTAGAAGCCGAAGTGGCCCCAGCCGCCCGGCCCGCCGAGCAGCTCCTTCGACCGGGCGACGATCCGGCCCATCGCGGTGTCCCAGTCGGTCTCGACGAGCCGGTCGCCGTCGCGGACCAGGGGCCGGGTGAGCCGGTCCGGGCTGTTGTTGGCCTGCCAGCCGTAGAGGTCCTTGGGGTCGAGCCGGCCGTGGTTGACCCGGTCGGCCGCGCGGCCCCGGACCCCGGCGATGCGCCCGTCCTTGACGGCGATGTCCATCGCGTCGCCGTTGGAGTGCAGCACCGACGCGCTCTGATGCCAGCCGTCGACGTCGTCCTCGGCCAGGCCCGGCCGCAGGTAGGTGTCGACCCGCACCGGCCACCGCTGACCGGCCGCGTACGGCGTCCGCGGCCCCCAGGGGTCGGCGATCCGATCAACCATGGCGTACCTCCGGGACTCCGCTACCCGGGTGCCACACCGCCAAACGACAGCCCGACGATCGAGCGCCGCCGGATTGCTGGGCAGCAACTTTTGCGTCCATGGGCGCCAATGTCTTCATGATCGGTATAAGTATCGATTTGGTTACGGGGAGGGGCCGTACGCATTGATCCGTGTCACAGTTTTGGCCATTCGCGCGACCCGTCGTTCCCACAAGGAGACCTGTCGATGCCTGCGAGAAGTGGCCTGATCGTGGCCTTTGGTGCGTCCGTGCTGATGATGATGATGTCCGCGTGCGGCGGTGGTGATCCGGCGCCGGCCACCTCCGGGGGCGGCGGGGACATCAAGGACGGCGGTGAGTTGCGGGTCTACATCAGCGAGCCGCGGCACCTCGTCTCCACCACGACGACCGAGACGGAGGGCAGCGCCGTGGCGCGGTCCATCTACTCGGGTCTCATCAACTACGGCAACGAGGACTACAAGATCAACAACGTGATGGCCGAGTCGATCACCTCGACCGACAGCAAGACCTTCACGGTCAAGATCAAGGACGGCTGGAAGTTCCACAACGGCGAACCGGTCAACGCCGACGCCTACCTGCGCGCGTGGAACATCGGCGCCTACGCGCCCAACGCGCAGACCGGCTCGCACTTCTTCGAGCGGATCGACGGCTACGCCGACCTGCAGGGCACCGCGCCCAAGGCCAAGGAGATGTCCGGCCTGAAGAAGGTCGACGACACCACCTTCACCATCACGCTGCGCCAGGCGTTCGCGGGGTTCCCGGTCATGCTCGGCTACACCTCGTTCATGCCGATGGCCAAGGCCTGCGCCGACGACCTGAAGGCGTGCGACGAGGCGCCGATCGGCAACGGCGCGTTCAAGATGGACGGCAAGTGGGAGCACAAGCAGCAGATCAAGCTGGTGCGCAATGAGGACTACAAGGGCGACAAGGCCCACCTGGACAAGCTGACCTTCAAGATCTACGACAAGATCGACACGGCGTACAACGACATGCTGGCCGGCAACATCGACCTCATGCCGCGGCGCGTGCCGCCGACGAAGATCGCCGACGCCCGGGCCAAGTTCGGCACCCGGCTCATCGAGCAGCCCAGCCCCAGCTACACCTACCTCGGCGTGCCGGTCTACGTCGACGCCTACAAGAACAAGCTGCTGCGGCAGGCGATGTCCCTGGCCATCGACCGCAAGGCCATCGTCGACGCGGTCTACCAGGGCAGCTACACGCCGGCCAAGAGCTTCTCGCCGCCCAACTTCCCGGGCGGGCGGGACAACACGTGCAAGTTCTGCGAGTACGACGTGGACAAGGCCAAGCAGCTGCTGAGCCAGGCCGGCGGCTGGCCGGCCGGCAAGAAGGTCGAGCTGTGGTTCAACGCCGGCGCCGGCCACGAGACGTGGATGCAGGCCATCGGTGACCAGCTCAAGCGCAACCTGGGCATGGACTACGAGCTCAAGGGTCAGCTGCAGTTCGCCGAGTTCCTCACCACCCGCGACGCCAAGAAGTTCACCGGCCCGTTCCGGGGCAGCTGGACGCCGGACTACCCGCTCAACGAGAACTACCTCAAGCCCCTGTACGGCACCGGCGGCTCCTCCAACGGCCCCGGCTACAGCAGCACCGAGTTCGACAAGCTGATCGACATCGGTGACAACGGCAAGTCGCTCGAGGAGGCCGGCAAGCTCTACGGCGCGGCCGAGGACCTCCTCGCCGAGGAGATGCCGGGCATCCCGCTCTGGTACGAGAAGACCGCGATCGTCTACGCCGACGGCGTCACCGGCGTCGCGTACAACGGCATCCAGGGCATCGGTTACGCCAAGATCGGCTTCAAGAAGTAGCGCCCCGTCCGGGCCGCCCGCAGCCGGGCGGCCCGGACGCACATCCGGAGGTCTTCATTGGGGCGCTATCTCGCGCGCAGAATCCTGCAGTTCATCCCGACCCTGCTCGGCGCGTTGTTCATCCTGCACTACCTCATGACGCTGGGCATCCAGCTCAACGGCGACCCGGCCCGGGCCGTCTTCGGCGACCGCACGCCCACCGAGTCCCAGCTGCGCGCGATGCAGGAGCTGTTCGGCACCGACGACCCGTGCTTCCAGCGCACCGGCGACCCGTGCCTGGGCGTGTTCGTCGAGCGCCTGGGCAACATGGCGCACGGGGACTTCGGCGTCGACTCGCGCGAGCGGCCCGTGCTGACCCTCATCGCCGAGCACGCCCCGATCACCGCCCGGCTCGCGCTCATCGCGATCCTCATCGAGCTGCTCGCCGGCATCACCGCCGGGGTGCTGGCCGGGCTGCGCGGCGGGAGCTTCTGGGACTACCTCGTGAAGATCTCCACCACCCTGCTCATCTCCATCCCGATCTTCGTGCTCGGCTCGCTCAGCCAGCTCTACCTGGGCGTCGAGTTCGGCTCGTGGCTGCGGCGCAGCGGCGTCTCCTCGGCCCTCTCCGACCCCTTCTCCATCGCCTATCGCCCCGAGAAACCCTGGTCCAGCCTCCTGCTGCCCGGCCTGGTGCTGGCCACCCTCGCCCTGGCCACCACCGCGCGGCTGACCCGCACCAGCCTCATGGAGAACCTGCGCGGCGACTACGTGCGCACCGCGACCGCGAAAGGGCTCACCCGCGGCCGGGTCGTCGGCGTGCACGCGCTGCGCAACTCGCTCATCCCGGTCGTCACCAACCTGGGCATCAGCTTCGGCGGCCTGCTCGCCGGGGCCGTGGTCACCGAGGGCATCTTCAACATCCGGGGCATCGGCGGGCTGGTGTTCGGGGCCGTCCGCTTCGGCGAGGCCGCCACCGTGGTCTCCGTCGTCACCATCCTGGTGCTGGTGTACCTGCTGTTCAACCTCATCGTCGACGTGCTGTACGCCGTCCTGGACCCGAGGATCCGCCTTGACTGAGCAAGTGGAGTCGGTCGTCGGCAGCGACCCGGGCGCCGAAACCGGCATCGAGCGCAACGCGAGCCTCTGGGCCGACGCGTGGCGCGACCTGCGGCGGCGCCCCATCGCCATCCTGTCGTTCGTGGTCATCCTGCTGGTGAGCTCGATGGCGGCGGTACCGGGCCTGTGGACCCGGGCCGACCCGCGGGACTGCGACATCCGGCTGAGCAAGGTGAAGCCGAACGCCGCACACATCTTCGGCACCAACGAGCTGGGCTGCGACTACTACGCGATGACGATCCACGGCGCGCGGGCGTCCATCATCGTCGCGCTGTTCGCCACCGCGCTGGTCGTGCTGGTCGGCGGCCTCGTGGGCATGACCGCCGGCTTCTACGGCCGGTGGGTCGACTCGCTGCTGTCCCGGGTCACCGACATCTTCTTCGCGCTGCCGTTCCTGCTCGGCGCGCTGGTCTTCCTGTCGATGCTGCGCACCCAGTCGGTGTGGACGGTGGTGCTGGCGTTCGCCGCGCTGGGCTGGCCGACCCTGGCCCGGATCGTGCGGGCCAGCGTGCTGGCGACGAAGAACATGGACTACGTCCAGGCGGCCCGCTCGCTCGGGGCGAGCGACCGACGGCTGCTGCTGCGGCACATCCTGCCCAACGCGGCGGCCCCGGCCATCGTCGTGGCGACCATCGCCCTCGGCGGCTACGTCGCGGCCGAGGCGACCCTGTCCTACCTGGGCATCGGCCTGCAGCCGCCGACCATCTCCTGGGGCATCATGATCGCGCAGGGGGAGGGCTGGGTGACGTCGGGCTATCCGCACCTGCTGCTGTTCCCGGCCGCCTTCCTGTCGGTCACGGTGCTGGCGTTCATCCTGCTCGGCGACGCGCTGCGCGACGCCCTCGACCCGAAGCTGAGGTGATGGGCGTGTCCGACCTCTCCGCAGTACCAATGGAGGTCCTTCCGGGGCTGGACCCCGGCGCCGATCTCCTGGACGTGCGCGACCTGAAGGTCGAGTTCCGCACCCGCGACGGTGTGGCCAAGGCGGTCAACGGCGTCAGCTTCACCGTGCGCCCGGGCGAGACTCGGGCCATCCTCGGCGAGTCCGGCTGCGGCAAGAGCGTCACCGCCCAGGCGGTCATGGGCATCCTGGACACGCCGCCGGCCCACGTCACCGGCGGCGAGGTCCGCTACCGCGGGGTCGACCTGCTGAGGCTGCCGGCCGAGCAGCGCCGGCGCATCCGCGGCAACCACATCGCGATGGTCTTCCAGGACGCCCTGTCGGCGCTCAACCCCGTGTTCACCGTCGGCTTCCAGATCGGCGAGCAGTTCCGCAAGCACCGGGGCATGTCCCGCGCCGACGCCAAGCGCCGGGCGATCGAGCTGATGGACCAGGTGCGCATTCCGGCGGCGAAGCAGCGGGTGAACGAGTACCCCCATCAATTCTCCGGCGGTATGCGTCAGCGCGTGATGATCGCCATCGCGCTCGCGCTCGACCCCGACGTGCTGATCGCCGACGAGCCGACGACGGCGCTCGACGTCACCGTGCAGGCGCAGATCATGAGCCTCCTCGGTGAGCTGCTGCGCGACCGGCGGATGGGCCTGGTGCTCATCACCCACGACATGGGCGTGGTCGCCGACGTCGCCGACGACATCTCGGTGATGTACGCCGGGCGGATCGTCGAGGAGGCGCCGGTCCACGACATCTACGCCCGCCCGGCCCACCCCTACACCAAGGCGCTGCTCGAGTCGATCCCGCGGGTCGACGTGCAAGGGCGGCGGCTCAACGTCATCAGCGGGCTCCCGCCCACGCTGACCCGGGTCGCGCCCGGCTGCGCGTTCAACCCGCGCTGCCGCTACGCCCAGCCGGTCTGCCGCGAAGACCCCCCGCCACCCCTGTACGACGTCGGCCACCGGCGCACCAGCGCCTGCCACTTCCACGCGGCGGTGACCGGCGATGCCTGAGGTCGTGCTCGAGGTCAAGGACCTGGTCAAGCACTTCCCGCTGACCCGCGGGGTCGTCTTCAAGCGCCAGATCGGCGCCGTGCACGCGGTCGACGGCGTCAACCTGACCCTGCACCGCCACGAGACGCTCGGCCTGGTCGGCGAGTCCGGCTGCGGCAAGTCGACCCTCGCGAAGCTCATCATGGGCCTGGAGCGCCCGACGTCCGGTGAGATCCTGGTCCAGGGCCGCCCGCTGACCAAGACCGGCCGGCGCAACATCCAGATGGTGATGCAGGACCCCTACACGTCGCTCAACCCGCGGATGACGGTCGGCGACATCGTCGGCGAACCGTTCCAGATCCACCCCGACGTGGCTCCCCGCGCCGACCGCCGGCGCCTGGTCGGGGAGCTGCTCGAGCTGGTCGGGCTCAACCCGGACCACATCAACCGCTACCCGCACCAGTTCTCCGGCGGCCAGCGCCAGCGCATCGGCATCGCCCGCGCCCTGGCCCTGCGCCCGGAGATCATCGTGTGCGACGAGCCGGTCTCCGCGCTCGACCTGTCGATCCAGGCCCAGGTCATCAACCTGCTGGAGCGGCTGCAGGAGGAGCTCGGCCTGGCCTACATCTTCATCGCCCACGACCTGTCGGTGGTCCGGCACATCTCCGACCGCGTCGCCGTGATGTACCTCGGGAAGATTGTCGAGGCGGGCGCGGACACCGACATCTACGACCACCCGACCCACCCCTACACGCAGGCCCTGCTGTCCGCGGTACCGGTGCCCGACCCGGCCCGGCGCGGCCGGCGCCACCAGGTCATCCTCGAGGGCGACGTGCCGTCGCCGGCCGACCCGCCCAGCGGCTGCCGCTTCCGGACCCGCTGCTGGAAGGCCGCGGAGGTGTGCGCCGAGCAGGAGCCGGCCCTGGAGGTCCGGGCCGGCTCCGCCCATCCGAGCGCGTGCCACTTCGCGGAGGGCCGCGACGTCGTGCACGCCTAAGCGCTGAGGCCGCCGTCGCCGTCGACCTTGGTGTCCATGATGCCGTCCTCGTCGAGGTCGACCATGGTGACGTTGACGGCGCCGTCACCGTCGCTGTCGAGCTGGAACAGGTCCGCCTTGCCGTTGCCGTCGGTGTCGATGGCCAGGACGTCGTTGCGCCCGTCCCGATTGGTGTCGACGGCCAGCAGCTCGACGCGCTGATCGCCGCGGGTTTCCACAGAGTCGGTCATGCGCGGCATCCTACGGCTCAGCCCTTGGCGCAGGCGGCGCCGTTGAGGGTGAACTGCGCCGGCACCGCGTTCGTGCCGGTGTAGGACGCCTGGAAGCCGAACTGCGTGTTGCCGCCCGCGGGGATGGTGGCGTTGTAGGACGCGTTCGTGGCCGTCAGCGCGGTGCCCGACTGCGTGACGGTCGCGTTCCAGGCGTTGCTCACCGTCTGGTTGCCGGCGAAGGTCCACTTGAGCGTCCAGCCGGTGATCGGCGCGGTGCCCGTGTTGGTGACCGTCACGGTGGCGGTGAAGCCGGAGCCCCAGTCGTTGGGGGTGTATCCGACTTTGCAAGCACCGCCGGCCGGGGCCGAGGGCGACGATGAGCGCGAAGGCGAGGCCGAGATCGACCGGGACGGCGAGGGGCTGCTGGAGGTCGGGGGGTTGCCCCCGCTCTTGGAGACCATGTACGCCGAGTGCGCCTTGAACACCGACAGCTCCGGCGCCCCGTGCTTGACGCTGTAGTTGTCGCCGCCGGCCTGGGCGTCCGGGAACCACCAGAAGGCGCTGCCGGCGACGTCCTGGGTCTGCAGGTCGTTGTAGATGGACGTCCACCAGGTGCTGCGGTCCACGCCCATGGTGTTGAACTCGCCGAGGAAGAACGGCTTGCCGACCACGTTGTGCGAGTCGGCGACCCAGGCGTTGATCAGGGTGATCGTCTGGGCCAGGGTGAGGTTGGCCCAGCTCTCGTTCGGATACGGGTGCGCCGAGGTGAAGTCGATGTACGGCGACTGCTGGATCGCGACGAACGGGTTGCCCTCGTCGCCACCGAAGCCGTACTTGGTGCCGTGGCCCTCCAGGCCGGCGTCGACCATGTGGTTGCCGTCGATGCCCTTGATGTAGGAGGCCATGGTGTCGACCCACTTGCGCAGGGTGGTCCCGTTGACACTCTCGGACGTGCCCTGGCCCTCGTACCGCGGCTCGTTCATCAGCTCCCACGCGAACACGGCCGGGTCGTCCTTGTACTTGACGCCGGTGTAGTGGTTCGTGCGGTTGAGCGCGTACGACACGTAGTTCTTGTACTGCGTGAAGCAGCCCGGGCACGCGGACTCGTTGAAGAAGCGCCATCGGTTGGCCTGCCCCGTGCCCAGGCCCTCCCACGACAGCCGCGTGTCGATACCGCCGTACGCCTCCCAGTAGTTCTCGAAAACGGGAATCACGCGGATGTTGTGCTGCGCGGCCGAGTAGAGGATGTAGTCGAACTCGGCGAACTGCTGCTCGCTGTACACCCCCTTGCTGGGCTCGAAGCCGTGCCACTGCTCGTGGTCGAACATCCACGTGCGCAGTACCGTGACCCCGTCGGCGGCCATCTCGGCCATGTGGTTGTCGATGCGGGCCTTGTCCATCCACTGCGTCTCGGTGTCGCCGTAGCTGCCGCCGTAGGTGAACGTGTCGTAGACGTTGGCGCCGGCGAAGTAGTACGTGTGCCCGCCCAGGCAGAAGTGGATGCCGCAGCGGCTGACGAACCCGGCGGTGGCCGCGGATGCCCGCACGAGCGGCACCACGACCAAGGCCGCGATCAGGGCGGCACAGGCCGCGACGACGAACGCGAACCGGGACTTGTGCATGAGGGTTGCGCCTCCTGGTGTGGGCTACTGAACCGCTTCAGTAGGCCTACGCCGCACGTCCGTCGTCAACGAACGGGCGGCCGCGGCCCCCGCCACCTGTCCGGCGGGCCTGAAAGTTCCCCGGCCGCATCCACCGACCGGTTGACCCGCGGGGGTCGCGCGGCGGCCACGATGGCGATCGTGACCGATGCATATGCCATCGAGGCCAAGGGCCTGCGCAAGACCTACGGCGCCCACCAGGCGGTCGACGGGCTCGACCTCACCGTCGAACGGGGCGAGGTGTTCGCCCTGCTCGGGCCGAACGGTGCCGGCAAGACCACGACCGTCGAGATGCTGGAGGGCTTCCGCCGGCGCAGCGGCGGCGAGGTCCGGGTCCTCGGCGTCGACCCGCAGCGCCGCCCGCTGGACTGGCGCTCCCGGATCGGCATCGTGCTGCAGTCCACCGGCGAGTTCGAGGAGCTCTCGGTGCTGGAGGTGGTCCAGCATTTCGCCAGGTACTACCCGAACCCGGACCGGCCGGACCGGGTGATCGAACGGGTCGGGCTGCAGGAGAAGCGCAAGGACAAGGCCAAGGTGCTTTCCGGGGGGCAGCGCCGCCGGCTCGACGTGGCGCTGGGCATCATCGGCCGGCCGGAGCTGCTGTTCCTCGACGAGCCGACGACCGGCTTCGACCCGCAGGCCCGGCGCGAGTTCTGGGACCTGATCCGCGACCTCGCCGCGGGCGGGACCACGATCCTGCTCACCACGCACTACCTGGACGAGGCGGAGACCCTCGCGAACCGGGTCGGCGTGATCGCCCGCGGCCGGCTGATGGCGGTCGCCACGCCGGCGACGCTCGGCGGCCGGGGCAGCGCGGCGGCGAAGGTCCGCTGGACCGCCCCGGACGGCCCGCAGGAGCACGACACCGACACCCCGGCCACGTTCGTGGCCGACCTGGTCACCCGCTTCGGCGGCGAGGTGCCGGAGCTGACGGTCACCCGGCCGTCGCTGGAAGACGCGTACCTCTCGATGATTCAGGAGCCGGCATGACCCTCACGCTGCGTCTCGGGCTGCTGCGCAGCGGCCTGGAACTGCGCCAGTTCTTCCGCGGCCGGGAGTCGGTCATCTTCTCCTTCGCGCTGCCGATCCTGCTGCTGGTCGTGTTCGGCTCGGTCTTCGGCGGCGTCGACGTCGCGCCCGGGGTGACGCTGACGCAGTACTTCGTGGCCGGCATGATCGCCGCCGCGCAGCTCACCAACGGCTTCCAGACCCTCGCGATCCAGATTCCGATCGAGCGCGACCGGGGTGTGCTGAAGCGGCTGTACGGTGCGCCGATGCCGGCCGGCTCGTACTTCATCGGCAAGGTCGTGATGGTCTACCTCGTCGGCCTGGGCGGCTGCGCCCTCATGCTGGCCATCGCGACCGCGTTCTTCCACGTGTCGCTGCCGTCGACGGGCCGGCAGTGGTTCACGCTGCTGTGGGTGTCGCTGCTGGGCATCGCCGCCTGCACGCTGTGCGGGATCGCGTTCTCGTCGGTGCCGCGGGAGGCCAAGCGGGCGCCGGCCGTGGTCACCCCGGTCGCGCTGGTGCTCCAGTTCATCTCGGGTGTCTTCTTCGTGTTCACCGACCTACCCGGGTGGATGCAGCAGGTCGCCGCGGTGTTCCCGCTGAAGTGGATGGCGCAGGGCATGCGGTCGGTGTTCCTGCCGGACGCGTTCGCCGCGAACGAGCCCGCCGGCTCCTGGGAACTGGGCCGGGTCGCCGTCGTGCTCGGCGCGTGGGTGGTCGCCGGGCTGGCGCTGTGCCTGCTGACGTTCCGCTGGACCGGCCGGGAGGACAACTGACCAAAGCATTTTTCGCAGTGGTACCGGTGGATCGCCGATCAGCCTGAGAGCGTCACCACGTCCGGCGCCAAGCCGATCCGGCCGGTGATCCAGCGGTGGAACAGCACACAGCCGGCCACGTCCGGATCGTTGCGCCCGGCGCAGTTGGCGGCCCCGCTGTCGAGGCCGACCACCCGGAGCGTCATCCACACGACGCCGGTGTCGCATCCCCGACCCGGGCCCGATCCACCTGCGCCGGCCGGAGGTGCTGCGCCGGCTCGACGACGCGAGCGCCCGGCCCGTGACGCTGGTCTGCGCGGGACCCGTCTACGGGAAGTCGGCGCAGCCGCCGGGACACGCTGCTGGCGCAGGCCGCGGACGCGTGGCTGGCGACCGGCGCCGGCTGGGCACCCGGACCAACGCGTACCTGCGGGTCCGCCTGTCCGGGGCACTGTCCACGGTGCGCGCCGTCCTGGACCCCGGCCGGCGCTTCCCGGCGGACCACTTCATCGGGGCCGACAAGACGAGCATCGGCCTCGGCGCCCTCGACGTCGAGGTGCTCGCCTTCCTGCGGGCCACCGGCGACGCGCTGCGCGGCGGGGACGGCTCCGGCCGGCGGGAGGCGCTGCGCGACGCGGCGACCGGATACCGCGGCGACTTCCTGCACGAGGACCCGTACCTCGACTGGGCCGCACCCCTTCGCGACCAGGCCCGGGCCCGGTACCTGCATGTGGTGCGCGCGCTCGCCGAACTCGCGCTCGCCGCGGCCGACGTGGACGAGGCGGTGGAGCACCTGCTGCGCCTGCTCGAACACGACCCCTACGACGAGGCCGCGCACCTGCGGCTGATGGCGGTGCTGCGGGACGCGGGACGGCACGGTGAGGCCCGCCGCGCGTACCGCCGCTACGTCCTGCGGATGACCGACCTCGGTGTGACCCCGGCCCGGGGCTGAGCGTTCGTGCGCCTGATCGGCCGACCAGCCGGAGCGCCCTTCTCACGGTCGTCTCAGATTCGCTCGGTAGGAAGTCCGCATCAGACAAGGGATGTACCGCATGGAGGAGGCTCGTGATGGCAGTCGACGCAGCGCCGTCCGCCGCGAGGCCGGCCGGTCGGTTGGCCGGCCGGTGGGTGCCGTGGTTGGTGATCGGCTTGTGGGTGGTGCTGGCGGCGGTCATCGTGCCGCTGAGCGGAAAGTTGAGCTCGGTCACCACGGACCGGGCCGTGGACACCCTGCCGGCCGGGGCCGAGTCCACGAAGGTGGCGGTGCTGGAGGACAGCCTCCCTGGCGGCGAGGACAACACGTTCGTCTTCGTGTACCACCGCGCCGGGGCCATGACGGACGCCGACCGCGCGACGGTCGAGCGGCACTACGACACCCTCACCAAGCGGTACCCCCCGAAGATGGCGGCCCCGGCCGGTGAGGACGGCGACGGCCCACCGGCGCGACCCTCCACCGACGGCCGGGCGATGATGTTCACCCTCGACGTGAGCACGACCTACGGCGCACCGGAGACCCTCGTCGGCCCGTTGCGGGACGCCGCGAAGGACCGCCCCGCCGGCCTGGAACTCGACGTGACCGGTCCGGCCGCGATCGACGGCGACATGGACGCCGTCTTCGACGGCATCGATCTGCAGGTCTTCCTCACCACGGTCATCGTCGTCACGCTCCTGCTCATCCTCACCTACCGCAGCCCGGTGTTGTGGTGCATCCCGCTGGTCGTCGTGACCGCGGCCGCATTGACCTCGATGGCGACCGTCTACCTGCTCGTCAAGGGCTTCGGCATCGTGATCAACGACCAGAACTCGGCGTTGCTGACGATCCTGGTCTTCGGCGTCGGCACGGACTACGCGCTGCTGCTCATCGCTCGATATCGGGAGGCGCTGCACCACCACGAGAACGTCCGGGTCGCGATGGTCCACGCGCTGCGCGGCGCGGCGCCGGCGATCGTCGCGTCCGCCGCCACCGTGGTCGCCGGCCTGCTCTGCCTGCTCGTCGCGGACCTGAACAGCACCAGCGGGCTGGGCCCGATCGGTGCGGCCGGCATCCTGTGCGCGCTGGTGGCGATGCTGACGCTGTTCCCGGCGGTACTGGTGGTGCTCGGCCGGTGGATCTTCTGGCCGGCCATCCCGCGGTTCAGCACGACCGTGGTGGAGAAGCCGGGACTGTGGGGACGGCTCGGCACCACCATCAGCCGCCGCCGGTGGGTGGCGACGCTCGGCTCGCTCGGCATCCTCGGCGTGCTCGCCGCCGGGCTGTCGGGCAACACCGGCGCCTTGCGGGAGCAGGACCAGTTCCTGTCCGCGCCGGAGTCGGTCACCGGCTTCGCCGTGCTCCGCCAGCACTTCCCGGAGCTCGGCGGTCAGCCGATGACGATCTTCACGCGGCCGGCCTTCCAGGAGCGGGTGCTCGACGTCGTCAAGGGCACTCCAGGCGTGGCCATGGCGATGCCGGGTCAGACCAAGGGCGGCTGGTCCGACATCTCCGTGTTCCCGAAGGACGCACCGGACACGGTCGCGGAGTACGACACGATCAAGCGGGTGCGCACCGCCGTGCACGCGGTGCGCGGGGCGGAGGCGATCGTCGGCGGCCCGAGTGCGGAGAACCTCGACACCGAGGTGACCACCAGCCGCGACGAGCGGCTGGTGATCCCGCTGGTGCTGACGGTCGTCCTGATCGTCCTCGGGCTGCTGCTGCGCGCGATCGTGGCCCCGCTGATCCTGATGGCCACCGTGGTCGTCTCGTTCGCCGCCGCCTTCGGCGGCAGCGTGTTCGTCTTCGACACGATCCTCGGGTTCAAGGGCATCGACTACGCGGTGCCGCTGCTGGCATTCCTGTTCCTGGTGGCGCTCGGCGTGGACTACAACATCTTCCTGACCAGCCGGGCCCGGGAGGAGACCGTCCGTCTCGGCACCGGCGACGGCATGCGCAAGGCCCTCTCGGCCACCGGCGGTGTCATCACCTCGGCCGGCCTGGTCATGGCGGCCACGTTCGCGGTCCTCGTCTCGCTCCCGCTGGTGATGCTGGTCGAGGTCGGGTTTCTGGTCGCCTTCGGCGTGCTGCTCGACGCCCTGCTGGTGCGGTCGGTCCTGGTGCCCGCGCTCACCCTGCTGATCGGCCGGCGGATCTGGTGGCCGAGCCGGCTGTCCCGCCCGCCGGCGGAGCCGCCGAGCGGGCGGCCCGCGCCGGCCGGCGACGAGGAGCCCGCGCTGCAACGGTGAGCGCGGCCGCGGGGGTCGCTTCGTGGGCCCGGCGATCGCCGCCCGTTGATGCTGACCCGCCCCGACGGGGCGGGTCAGCGCGCCGGGGTGTCCTTCCCGCCGGTGCGCCGCGGCATCGGGGCCGCGGGCGTGCCCGCGGCCGGAAGGTCGACCCGCAGCAGCGCGCCACCGCGGGCGGAGCGGGCGACGGTGGCCCGGCCGCCGTGGGTGTCGACGACCCGCTGCACGATCGACAGCCCCAGACCGGACCCCGGCAACGCCCGGGCGCTGTCGGCCCGGTAGAACCGGTCGAACACCCGCGGTACGTCGGCGGCGTCGATGCCCGGCCCGGCGTCGTCGACCTCGAGCACGGCCGAAGCGCCCTCGGCCCGGAGCCGGACCTGGACCGGCTGGTCCGCGGGGGACCACTTACCGGCGTTGTCGATGAGGTTGAGGACCGCCCGCTGGAGCGCGGCGGGCCGCCCGCTCACCCACACGGAGGTCACGTCGAGCGCGATCTCGATGTCGGGCACGCGGGAACGTGCCCGGGTCGCGGCGGCCACCACCACGTCGGCGAGGTCGAGCCGCTCGGTGCTCTCGTCGCTGACATCACCGCGCGCCAGGTCGGTCAGCTCGGCGGCCAGGGTGCTCAACTCGGCCACCTGGGCGCCGAGATCGTTGAGCAGCCGGGTCCGGCTCTCCGCCGGCAGCGCGGTGTCCAGGGTGCCGCGCCGATCGAGCCGGATCAGCAGCTCGACGTTGAGGCGCAGGCTGGTGAGCGGGGTCTTGAGCTCGTGCGCGGCGTCCTCGGCGAGCAGCCGCTGGGCCTGCCGGGAGTCCCGGAGCGCGGCGAGCATGTCGTTGATCGACCGGATCAGCCGCCGGATCTCCCCACCGCCCTCATCCGGGATGCCGGCGTCGAGGTCCCGGGTGTGCGCGACGTGTGCCGCGGCGTCGGCCAGCCGGTCGATCGGGGCCAGCCCCGTCCGCGCCACGGCCCGCCCGACGAGGGCGCCGCCGGCTACGCAGAGCAGCCCGATCAGCAGCATGCCGAACCCGAACCGGTTGATGGGGCTGTCGTCGGCGGCCCGGGCCACCTGGACCGCGCCGTCGCCCACCCGCAGCGTGTAGATGAGGTAGCCGTCGTCGTCGGTGTCGACCGACTCCATCAGGTCGCCCGACGCGCCCTGGGCCACGCGCCGGGCCTGCTCGCTGACGGGCGGCAGCGCGGGTTGGCCGGCCGGCGTGCGGGCCGAGCCGTCGGGCCGGATGACCCGGACCAGCCGGCCGGGTCCGGCGTACGGCGGCAGCTGGACCTGCGCCAGGCCGGCGCGCTCCGCGTCCGTCGCCAGGGTGCGGGAGTCGGCGCGTAGCTGCTCCTCGACGGTGCCCCGCAGCTCACGGTCCAGCAGCTGGCTGGCCACCTGGAAGGCCACGAACACGCTGACCGCGATGGCGGTCGCCGCGATCACCGTCAGCCTGGTCCGCAGGGACCGCCGGCGCCACCATCGGGTCAGCCGGCGCGGGGCCCGGCGGGCGCGCCCGCTCACGGAGGGGTCTCCCGCAAGGTGTATCCCAGACCGCGCAGCGTGTAGATCATTCGTGGCTCGCCTTCGGCCTCCATCTTGCGGCGCAGGTAGCTGACGTACACCTGGAGGTTGTTGGCGGTGGTGCTCATGTCGAAGCCCCAGATCGCCTCGAACAGCGCGTCGCGCGTCAGGACCCGGGTCGCGTTGCGCACGAGGACCTGCAGGAGGGAGAACTCGGTCCGGGTCAGGCGCAGCGTCCGCCCGTCCCGCCACGCTTCGAAACGGTCGGGATCGAGCCGGACGCCGGCGTATGACAGGATGTGCGACTCCCCGTCGACCGGCGCACTGCGGCGCAGCAGGGCCCGCACCCGGGCCAGCAGCTCCTCGGTGGCGAACGGCTTGGGCAGGTAGTCGTCGGCGCCGGCGTCCAGCCCCGCGACCCGGTCGGAGACCTGGTCCCGGGCGGTGAGCATCAGCACCGGCAGACCCCGGCCGGCGGCCCGTAATCGCCGGCAGGTCTCCAACCCACCGAGGCGGGGCATCATCACGTCGAGGATCAGCAGATCCAGCGGGTCACCGCCGGCCCCACCGACTCCGTCGAGCACGGCGAAACCGTTGGCGACAGTGACGGTGTCGTAACCCTCGACCTGGAGCACCCGCTCCAGCGACTCACGGATGGCCGCGTCATCGTCCGCGATCATGATTCGCACGTCGGCCCGCCCCCTTCCAGCCGATGCCTTTGCCGCTCATGGTTCCCGATCAACCTGAGGAAAGGCTTAGCGGCCGGCCGGCCCGGGCGCCACGGCGGCGCGGGCGTCATTACTCCCAAAGCCGATCGGTGTCAACACCGCTTTAGCGTTTGTATAGTGGGTTTTCTCCGTATAGATTCGCCCCGATGCGACGGAGGTCAATCGGGTGGCGGCGGTTCAGCATGCCATTGTCACCCCGGCTCCGCCAATCCCGCATTCCGAACTACGGGGAGAATTACATGCGTTTGATCCGCTACGGCGTTGCCATTCTGGCCGCGCTTGTTCTGGCCGTCGTTGCCAGCAGTTCTCCGGCGGCCGCCGCCACGCAGTATTTCGTATTCCACAGCGGCAATGGCGTTGCCAACGGCAAGTGCCTCGACTTCCACGCCGCCACCCTCAAGGTGCAGATGTACACCTGCAACAGCACCATCAACCAGTACTGGTACGTCGAGAACACCTCCACCTCCGGGCGGGTCGTGCTGCACTCCAAGAACGGCGGGAAGTGCGTCGACGCCTGGCAGGGTGCCAACGTGCAGCTGGTGGCGATCGGCTGCGACGGCACCACGACCCAGCAGTGGAATCTGCACGTGAAGGGCAGCGGCTACGACACGTGGGAGAATGTCGCCTTCCCCGGCAAGTGCATGGACATTCACACCGTCGGTTCGACCATCATCACGCAGCTGTACACCTGCAACAACACGGTGTCGCAGTATTGGCTTCCGATCAGCGCCTGAGCAGCCTCCCACTCGAGGAGCCCGGCCCCGCGGGGGCCGGGCTTTTCCTTTGCGCGGCGGAGCGAATGGCCCGAGCGGTAAAGGCGCTCTCAAGTCCGAAGCGCACGAGGTGCTCCGGCACGTATGCCGCAGCGATCGGGCTGCGCACGGTCCAGCCGAGGTTCCGGTACAGTTCGCGGCCGTCGTCCGTGGCGACGAGCACCCCGGTATGCATGCCAAGGTCGGTCAGTGTCTGGCCGTCAGCCGTTGGCAGTACATATCGGATGCGATGACCAGCGCTGCCCACATCGAGGCGCCAACCGCCGCCGACGGCCACTGGTTTCGCGATGCGGCGGGACACGGCCCAGCCGTGGACCCACTTGCAAGAAGCCCGCCCAAGCGCGTGACACCGGGGGCGCTCAGGACCTGCAGGCGGCCGGCTGAAGCGGTTCAACCCTGCTCTGATCAGTCGGTGTCACCGGGCGTCGACCGGTGAGCGGCGTCGCGGTCCTCGGTCTCACGATCGGCGTCGTCGGTGGCCGCGGCGTCCTCAGGATCGGGGACGCGGCTGGGAAACCACAACGCGAGCGGGCCGAGGGCACTGGTGAAGACGGTGAACATAGCGCTCCCTACGACGGCAATGTCACTGTCCCCGGTTCGGCATGGGTGCGTCCAACATCGACGCAGTGAAGCTCCACGGGGCCTCAGCAGCGGTGGTGTGGGCCGGGCCGGCGCCGGCGGAGCGCTCGGGCGTGACGTAGTTGACATCGCGCATCCGCCCGGCCCCGCCGATCCGAAACCCTTGGCGACTGAAGCGAGAGGGATTGTCTGTGAATACCGTGCACTCGGCGCCGGTCAAGTCAGCGCTCGATCGGCTACGAACCGCGCCCTCCATCGTCGACGTGCTGAACATCGCCGAAGACCTGGACCGCGCGGTCGCGGACAGTACCGGCAGCGACACCGTGCGGTTGCTGGCCCAGGCCATCGACGATCCTTCGGATGAGCCGACAGGTATCGCGGCGGTGCACGCACTCGGCCGAGCCTTCGACGACGAAGCGGACGCGGCGCTGTCCGAACTGCTGTCCCACCCGCGGGCGTGGGTCCGGGAACACGCGGCGTGGGCGCTCAGTTCACGGCTGCCGCGACTCGACGCGATCGGCCGCCTGGTGGCCGTCGTCAGAGCCGGTGGTTTCTCCGGCGTCCTGGCCCAGCGCACGCTGGAGACGTGGTCGGCCGCGGCCGCCGAGCACGTAGCGCTCGCCGTCGAGGGCGCGCTCGCCGCCGCGCAGGAATCGGCGGTACGGGCCCGGCTGGTCGAGACCCTCGGTCTGGTCCCGGGTCCGATCTCCGGCCGGGCACTGCGGCAGGTCGCTGCCCGCGGCGACGAGTTCGAGCTCGTGCGGATCGCCGCCGTCGGTGCACTCGGTGACCGCACCGCCGACAGGTCCGCGGCGGCCGTCCTGACGCAGCTGGCGGCCGGGCCGGGGCTGCTGGCGGATACGGCCCGGCTGGCGGTCGCCGATTGCACACCCTCGGTGCCGGCGCCCGGCGACGGCCTCACGATCGCCCAGTTGTTCCTGCACGCCGACCTCGACCGCCAGCTCACCTGGACCGGCAGGGGAGACAACGGCGGCATCGCCACGCTGCTCGTGCGGCTCGGCGACGCGCTGGAGCAGCTGCCGGATGTGCGACGGGTTCTGACGCTGTCGCGGGGCAGCCTGGCCGATGCCGCCACGGCGGCCGCGGATCTGCCGCGGGCCGGCCATCACCTGCTGGCCGTGCCGATGCCGTCCGACGCGCGAGACATCGCCGCAGCGTGGCCGGCGCGGGTGACGGTGCGTCGGTACATCCGCCGCTTGTTGCGGGCCGGCGCCCCGGTCGACGTGCTGCACCTGCGCATGGCCGACGTGGGGACGCTCGTGGCGGCCGAGGTTGCGAAGGAACTGAACATCCCGGTCGTGTTCACCCTGGCCCCGGACCCCCACGCGGTGATCCGCGCGCTGGAGCAGGACGGCGGGCTGACCCGCACGAACTTCGGCGAGGCCGACGAACGGGAGCACTTCTGGTTCCGGGCCCGGCTCGTCCGCCGCCTGGCGCAGAGCGCCGACCGGGTGGTCCTGCTGCCCCGCCCGCAGTTGCGGTCCGCCCTCCAGGACCTGCTCCGGCTCGACGTTGTGGACGACCCGCGGTTCACCGTCGTGCCGGAGGGCATCGACCTGTCCATCACGGATGCCGCCCGGGCCGCCGCGACCGGCCCCGTCACCCCCGCGCTCGCCGAGCTGGACCAGCTGGTCGCCGCGCTGCCGGCCGAGCGGCTGGGGTTGCCGCTGGCCGTCAGCGTCGGTCGCCTGCACCGGGTGAAGGACATGCCGGCTGTCGTGGCCGCCTGGGCCGGGGACGCCGAACTGCGGGCCCGGTGCAACCTGCTCATCGTCGGCGGTGACCTCACCGATCCGTCCCCGGAAGAGCAACGGGAACTGGGTCGCATCACCGCGGCGACGGGCGGCCGGCAACCCACTGACGGCCTCATCCTCGCCGGGCATCGCCCGCATGCCGTCGTCGCGTCCTGGCTCGCGGCCGCCCGTACCGGCCGCCCCGGGCTGGTCGCGCCCGGCGGCATCTACGTCAGCGGCAGCGTCAAGGAGGAGTTCGGGCTGGCCATCCTCGAAGCGCTCGCGGCCGGCCTGCCGGTCGTCGCCAAAGCGGCCGGCGGCCCCGCGACCTACATCGACGACGGCGTCACCGGCGTACTGGTGGACGGCACCGGCCCGCACGAGCTGGCCCGGGCCATGTACCGCACGCTCGACCTGGCCACGGCCGTGAACACCGATGCGCGGGCCGCCGGGGCGTACCAGATGGTGCGCGACCGCTTCGCCGTGCAGTCCATGGCCGGGGCACTCGTCGAAGTGTACCGTGCCGCCGCCCCACGCACCCGGGTCGTGGCATGACGCTGCTGGTGATCAGTCCGGACTATGCTTCGCACCTGCTGCCCCTGGCCACCCTGGCCACCGCGTGGAGCGACGCCGGCGAACGAGTCGTCGTCGCGACCGGACCGGCCACAGACCACATCGTGCGATCGTTCGGCTTCACCCGCGCCGATCTCCGGCTCGGGCGAGGCTCCAATCCCGGGGTGATCCGCGCCGAACAACAACCGGCCGGCGAGGACGACGCCCTGCGTGGATTCTTCGCCGCCACCGCCGCCGGCATGGTCGCCGCGCTGCAGTTCCAGGCCGACGCACGCCTGACCGACCTGCTGTGGCAGCCGATCGACACCGCGCGGGCCGTCCTGCGCATCCTCGAGGCGGTGCGACCCGACCAGATCCTCGTCGACCACCTCGCCTTCACGGCCAGGCTCGCCCTCACCGCGAGCGCCACCCGCTACGCGGACGTGGTCCTCGGCCATCCCACCGCCCTGGTCGTCGCCGGCGAGCTCTACGGCTACCCGACAGCCTGGCCGGCCGTCATGCAACCGGCCGAAGCCGCTCTTGACGCACTCCGGCGCCGCAGCATCGAGGTTCGGGAACAGTTCACCGCCGGCTGGAACCAGGCGCTGCACACCCTCGACCCGGGGGCAACGGCCGTCGACGACGCCTTCGCCACGGCCGGACCCGACCTCCTGCTCAACTATCCCGAAAGCCTCCATGACCCGGCGCGCACCGCACTGCTCCCGCCGCACACGTTTCTCGGCTCGGCCGTCCGCAGCGAAACACCTGATGCCGACGTCACCGCCTGGCTCGACCATGATGATCCGCGACCGATCGTCTACGTCAGCTTCGGCAGCTTCCTGTCCGCCCGCAGCGACGTCCTGGCCCGCGTGGTGACCGCCCTTGCCCCACTCGACGTGCGGGTCGCCCTGGCCACCGGCTCCGCCGAGACCGCCGCCTGGGGCACGTTGCCGCCGCACTGGCTGGCCCGCGAACACCTTCCGCAGGTGGCTGTCCTGGACCGCGCCGCGCTCGCGGTGACCCACGGCGGCAACAACAGCGTCACCGAAGCCCTCAACTGTGGTGTCCCCCTGCTCGTCCTGCCGTTCTCGACGGACCAGTTCGCCGCCGCCGCCGCCATCGAGCGCGCCGGGCTGGGACTGGCGCTCGACCCGAACACCGCCACCGCCGAAGCATTAGGTACCGCTATCAACGCGATGTTGCGCAGCGATGCGGCCGCCGCGGCCCGCAAGCTCGGCATTGAACTCCGCGCCCGTCCAGGTCGCGACGTCGCACGCGCCGCGCTCACCTGACCGGCCTCAGGGCCTGGTGCCGTCGAAGGTGACGGGAAGGTGGCGGGGGCCGCGCAGGACCGGGTTGGGCCGGTACGGTGGCGGGTCGCTGCGCAGTCGCGGATTGTTCGGTCGGCCCAGGCGTGGAAGCGCGGCTCGTCGGCGACCGGGACGCCGAGCAGGCGGCAGATGGCGGTCACCGGCAGTGGGCAGGCGAAGTCGTCGACCAGGTCGGCCTCCGTACTCCCGGCCAGACCATCGACGGGGCGGTTGTCGACCGGTTGTCGACGGGTTGTCGACGTGTGCTGGCACGGTTGCCGTGTGCTGAGATTTCGGGACCAGGTGCTGCTGGCGCTGAGTGGCCCGGCGGTGTTGGGGTCGGTGCTGCCGCCGCCCGGTGGCGCCGGCCGGGCGTTTGTGCGGAGCGTGTCGGCGGCGGGCGGCGGCCTCTCCGGGGCGCGTTTCGACGCGTCGCGGGCGTGGTGGTGCGGGGGTGGAGCTGCGGCGTTCGCTGTTCGACACCGATCGCACCACCGGGACGTGGACCCGCACGGTGCCGGGCTCCCCCCGCGCGCATGCGTGTGACGTGGTGCTGCTCGCGATGACAACCGCGAACAGCCTCGCGTTCGGCCGTGAGCTGGTCGCCTCGACGGGATCCGTGCCGATTGTCGCGCTGAACACGATGCTCCATTCCCCCCGGGCGGTTGCCGACCGTGGCGTTCCAGTTCTGGATTCATATTTCACGGCCGGGAAACCGGCGAGGAGATTGTCATGCCGATAAAGATCAGAAGCCTGCTTACCTCCGGTCCGGTCTGGGTACCGCTGGCCACCGGCAGCAACCTGCGGCTGTCCCCGGGCGAGCTCTCCGCGGACCTCCCGGATGTCGCGGTCGCCGGAAGTGCCGCAGTGGACGCCCAGCGGCAGCGGGGCGTGATCGACGTCGAGCCGGTCTCGGATGTCGCCGACGGCGCCACGGTGGGCACCGAGAAGGCGGCCGCCGAGCCGGCCAGGACGCGCAAGCAACCCGATTCCGCCGGGTGATCCGTCACCTGTCCGACAACGATAGGAGGAAAGCACCATGCCGACGCTGACCTATCCGGGCGTCTACATCCAGGAGATTTCCGGCGGGGTAAGGCCACTGGACGTCGCCAGCACCTCCACCGCCGCATTTGTCGGGCTCACCGAGATGGGCCCCGCCGCGGCGACCCGGGTGACCAGCTGGACCGAGTTCCAGCGGACCTATGGCTCGTACATCATCGACAGCTTCCTCGCCCACAGCGTTTTCCAGTACTTCAACAATGGTGGCCGCCAGTGCTACATCGTGCGGGTCACCCGCTCGAACGCGACGGTCGCCAGCCTGACCATGAACAACCGGGGCGGGGCGGCCGGCCTGGTCTTCTCGGCCAAGAACGCCGGCGTGTGGGGCAACTCGCTGGCGTTGCAGATCGAGAACGGCACGCTGGACCCGAACAACGAGTTCAAGGTCAGCGTCCGCCGGCAGGCCGACCCGGTGGTGCTGCCGCCCAACTTCAAGGACATCACACCGCTGGAGGTCTTCGACAACCTCAGCATCGACCCCGCCGCGCCCAACTACGCGGTGGCCGTGCTCGCCCGCGACTCCACGCTGATCAATCTGCAGGTTCTGTCGGCCAACAACAGCAGCGCCCAGAACGGGGTGCACCGCGGGGACTTCATCCCGAACGCCGCGCTGCCGCTGGGCGGCAACGTCAACCTCCAGGTCAATGTGGACAACGACGGGTTCCAGCAGGTGACCCTGTCGGGCCTGGCTACTACCAGCACCACCCTGTCCGACGTCGCGACCGGCATCAAGAACGCCGTCAAGGCCCTGGTCAAGAAGAAGACCTCCACCCCGGACGCGGCGTTCGGCAGCTTCGACTGCGTGGTGGAGACGATCGCCGGGCTGTCCCGCCTGGTCCTCAAGTCGGGCACCAGCAGCGAGACCTCATCGGTGCGAGTGCAGGCCGCCCCGGACCACGACGCGACCGCGCAACTGCGGCTCGGCGCGGCCTTCGGCGGTCAGTCCGAGGACGGCCGGGCGGTGCGCCGTCCCGCCACCGCCGACGCGCTGCAGATCGGTGACGCGGCGCTCGCCCCGCCGGTCACGGTCGTCGTGGCGGGCAGCGACGGCACCGGGGCGCTGGCCGAGTCGGCCTTCAGCGATACCTTCAGCCGCCTCGACAACGTGACCGACTTCAGCCTGCTGGCCGTGCCGGGGGAGAGCACCCCGGCGATGATGAGCCAGGGCATGGACTACTGCGGCCGGCGACCGCTGCAGGACGTGTTCTACATTGGAGAGACCGGTCCCGACGTCCTCACCACCGCGGCCGCGGCCGCCTTCCGCAACGGCTTGACCACTGCCAACTCCTACGGCGCACTGTACTTCCCGTGGGTCAAGGCGCAGGATCCGACCGGCCGTTCCCAGGAACCCATCCTGCTACCGCCCTCGGGCTACCTCGCGGGGCTCTATGCCCGCATCGACGCCTCGCGCGGGGTGTGGAAGGCCCCGGCCGGCATCGAGGCGAGCCTCAGCGGCGTGGTTGGGCTGGCCGCCGAGCTCAGCGATGTGCAGCAGGGCAACCTGAACCCGATCGGCGTGGACGTCATCAGGCGGTTCCCCGGCGCGGGTGTGGTGGCCTTCGGCGCGCGCACCATCACGTCGGATGCGGCCTGGCGATATATCCCGGTCCGCCGGACGGCCATCATGCTGCGGGTCAGCATCTACACCGGCATCCAGTTCGCGGTCTTCGAACCCAATGACGAGCCACTGTGGTCCCAGCTGCGGCTCACGATCGGGTCGTTCATGATGACCCTCTTCCGGCAGGGCGCGTTCCAGGGGTCCACGCCCTCGCAGGCGTTCTTCGTCAAGTGTGACGCCGAAACGACCACGCAGGCCGACATCGACGCGGGAGTGGTCAACGTCCTGGTGGGCTTCGCGCCGTTGAAGCCGGCCGAGTTCGTCGTGGTCAAAATCAGCCAGAAGGCGGGACTGGCGTCCGGATAACGGCGACGCCCGAGGAAGGGAGAGCGGCCGATGGCCAGGTTCACCGTGAACAGCACCCGGTTCGACCCTTACATGGGATTCCGGTTCCAGATCAAGATAGATGGCAAGCCGGTGGCCGGGCTCAACAAGTGCAGCGCGCTGAAGAAGAGCACCGAGGTGACCCCCTGGTACGAGGGCGGGGACGCCAGCGGGCCGCACCAGATCCCGGGAAAGACGAAGTACGACCCGATCACCCTGGAAGCGGGCGTCACGCAGGACACGACGTTCGAGGAGTGGGCCGACAAGGTCAACAACTTCACCGGCGACGCGGCGATGTCGCTGGCGACCTTCCGCAAGGACATCAGTATCGAGGTCTTCAACGCCCAGGGGGCGAAGGTGTTGGCGTACAACGTCTTCCGGGCCTGGGTGTCGGAGTACCAGGCACTGCCGCAGCTGGACGCCAGCAGCAACGCGGTGATGATCAGCACCATCAAGCTGGAGAACGAGGGCTGGGTGCGGGACACCTCGGTGACCGAGCCCAAGGAGACGTAGGAGGGGTCGATGGGCCTGCTGCCAGGCGGATACTGGGACGCCACCGGGCGGCTGCATCGCGAGTTCGAGCTGGCGGTTCTCACCGGACGGGAGGAGGAACTGCTCGCCACCACTCGCGGGCGCAGCGCCGCGCTGGTGACCGAGGTGCTCAGCCGGTGCGTGTCGCGGTTGGGTGACATCAGCCCGGTTCCACCGGCGGTGGCCCAGCGGTTGCTCGTCGCGGATCGGCAGTATCTGCTGCTCGCGCTGCGTCAGGCGAGCTTTGGCGACCGGGTCCAGGCCAACCTGATCTGCCCCTGGCCGGACTGCGGCGAGCGGGTGTCCGTCGACTTCTCCATTGTGGACGTCCCGGTTTACCCGGCCGAGAATCCGGCCCCGGTGCACACGATGACGCTCGCGCAGGGGCAGGAGGTCAGTTTCCGGCTGCCCACTGGTGCGGATCAGGAGGAACTCTCCGAGGGGCTGGCGGACAACGAGGCACAGACGCTGACCCGGTTGTTGACCCGGTGCGTGCAACGCATCGGCCCGACCGGCCCGCCGAGCGAGCGGCAGATGGCCGAATTGCCGGCGGCGGATCGGTTGGCGATCGAGGAGCGCATGCGGCAGGTGGCGCCCCGGGTGGAGCAGACGATTGAAGCCAAGTGCGCCGAGTGCGGCCGCACGTTCGTGGCGCCCTTCGACATTCACCGGCTCTTCTTCGGTGAACTGCGCACGGACGCCAACCTGCTGTACCAGGAAGTGCACTATCTGGCGTACCACTACCACTGGAGCGAGCGCGACATCATGGACATGAACCGTGACCGGCGGCGCACGTACATCGAGTTGCTCGCGGACGCGATCGAGGTGTTGAACGGTGACACCTGACGGCTATTTGCGCGAGATACTGGCGGACGGCGTCCGGCCGTTCCAGCATCGCGCCGGGGTGTGGGAGCTACTGGGCCGGCCGGACGAGACAGGGGTGCGGGTCAGCTTCGGATCGGCCCTCCCACGCTCGGGTCGCCCCTATCGGCGGCGGTCTTCCGCCGCTGCGCAGGAAGTCCAGGCGGCGCCAGGCGGAGTGTGGTGGCGGCAGACGACGGACGGCTTCTCCGACCGGCCGGGTTCAGTGTCCAGTATGGATGGGCAGTGGATGGCCGGCGGCACTGGCTCGGCGGCGCGGCGAGGGTCGGTGGGGTACCGCGAGCGGTCGTCCGGCGAACCGGTGGGGTCGGAGGCGGAGCCGTCCATGATCATTCCCGGGGTCACGAGCCGGCGACAGGTGCCGCCAATCACGGCCGTCGACGCCGGTGGCACGGTCGATCCCGCCAGCTCTGCGTTTCGGCATGAAGACGAGACCGAGGTACTGCGCCGCACGGAAGCCAATCCCGTTGCGGCGGCGGCGAGAGATGGTGCGGCCGCGCCGTCGGATCGACGGCAGGCGCCGAACGCAACGGCCATGCCGCCCACCGTGGACAGTACACGAGCGATAGGCCCGGGAAGTGATCACCGAGCCCCACTGGAGCACGCCGCGAGCGGGTCGGCTGGTACTTCCACGACTGGGCCAACTCGGCCTTCTGCGCCAAAGACTGCGACGTGGCCGGGAAGGCCTCCGGCGCCTGTGGCGGCGCGGGCATTGGTCATTCGCGCCGAACCGGAAGCGGCCGACGTACAGGTGCCGGCGACTGCCTCGCCGATCCCAGTGCCTGACGAATCGATCTCAATGGGTGACTTGCCGGCGTCGCTAGCTGGCTGGTCGGTCTCGGCGATGGATCCGCCGGCTGCCGCTCCGCGGCCAGCGGATCCGGGGACACGACCGTCGGCTCCGGCGGCGCAGGAGGCACCAGCGGCCCCAACGGCTCCCGCGGCGCCGGCGCAGACGGTGGTGGTCCGGGAGGCTGCGGTCGATGCTGGCGTGGCCGCGTTCTGGGAGCGCCGCTACCTGGGCCGGTTGAGCCTGCGCCCGGGAGTCCTGCGATGAGCGCCGCGACGGCGATCGGCATGGTCAGCGCCTCGCTGCGCAGCCTGCTGGTCGGCGAGATGCGTATCGACCCGGCGGTGGACGTGACCATCCTGGCGCCGGATGAGGTGGGTGGCGCCCGACGCGTCAACCTGTTCCTCTACAAGGTCGCCGAGAACTCGTTCCTGCGCAACGAGGACTGGACGGTCAGGCCCGGCGCGCCCAACCAGCTGGTGCCCGCGCCGCTCTCGGTCAACCTGTACTACCTCCTGACGCCGTACGCCCCCAACGACCCAGTGGAGGGCAACGCGACCGCACACAAGATCCTCGGCGAGGCCATGCGGGTGTTCTTCGAGAACGCGGTGGTCCCGAAGACCTACCTCGACCCGGGCCTGCTCGATGCCCGCGAGCAGCTCCAGATCACCTGTAACGCGCTGGACCCGGAGGAGCTGAGCCGGCTGTGGACCACCTTCGCGCAGCCGTTCCGGCTCTCCGTGCTGTACCAGGTGCACACCGTGCAGCTGGACCGGCTGCCGGCGAGCCAACGTCCGATGCCCAAGCGGGTACGGCGGGTCGGTGTCCCCGACATCCGCTCGCCGCTGAACGCGCCGGCCGCGGTGGAGATGATGCCGGCCGGCGGCCCGGCCGGCACGGTGCTCACCTTCACGGGCACGCATCTGGCCGGCTGGCGGGCCGGCGTGTCCCTGGGCTCGCACCCGATCCTGGCCGGTCAGCTGCTGGCCGATGACGAGTTCACCGCAACGCTCCCGGCCGACCTGCCGCCCGGCTTCTACGACCTGCGCGTGGACGTGGCCGGCCTGTTCCGCCGGACGTTCCTGTTCGAGGTGACACCATGACCGCGCCCGCTTTCCGGGACAACCTGGAGCACCTGGCGGCCGAACTGATCCGGCTGGACATGCTGATCCGGCTGCTGCTGGACGCGGCGGACCGGCTGAGCGCGGCGGCCCCGCAGGCGCAGGCGAACCGGGCCATGTACATCACCCGCGACGAGGTCGAGTGGCTGCTGACGACCGGGCCGGCCGCCGAGGTCGGCGCGCCGGGTGGACGGCCGGCGGTGGAGCTGTTCTCGGCGGAGCTCGACGCCCGGGTGCGGCGCAGCCTGGCCGCCGGGGTGGAGCTCCGGCTGCCGCTGCTCGGCCGGCTGTTCGGGCTGTCCGAGCTCGAACAGCTGGCGGTCCTCGTCTGCCTGGCCCCGGAGCTGCGGCGCAAGTACGACCGCCTGTACGCCTACCTGCAGGACGACATCACCCGCCGGCGCCCCAGCGTCGATCTGGCGCTGGAGTTGCTGTGCCCGACCGAGCGGCAGCGATGGGCCGCCCGGGGCGTCTTCGGCGCCACCGCGACCCTGTTGCGGGCCGGCATCCTGCGGACGGTGGACGACCCGCAGAGCCCGTCGGGCTCCTCGGGCCTGGCCCAGTTTCTCGCGCTCGATCCCCGGATCTGCCAGTTCCTGCTCGGCATCGACCAGCTGGCCGCTCCGCTGGCCGGGCATGCCCGGTGGGTACCGGCGTCGAGCGCGCCGCCGGCGGCCCAGGCGGACCCGGCCACCACCGATCGCCTGGTGCGGCTGGCCGGGCACAGCCTGGCCGGCGGCGAGGGCGGGCGCGGGCTGGTGTGCTATCTGCACGGGCCGGCCGGTGCGCTGGAGCTCGCCGAGGCCACGTGCCGGCGACTGGGTGTCGGGCTGGTGAGCCTCGACCTCGCCACCCTCGGCGCGGATGCCGAGGAACTGCTGCGGCTGGCCCTGCGGGAAGGGCTGCTGTGCCAGGCCGCGGTGCACGTGGCGGGCGCAGACCTGTTGCTGCAGGATGCCGTTCGGCCGATGCTGGCATCGCTGACTGCCGGTGTATCGGACTTCGGGTGGCTGGTCTTCCTCAGCGGAGAGTCTCCCTGGACCGCCGTCGACGCGTTTGCCGTCGCGCCGGTCGAGGTCTCGTTGCCGGATCCGGACCGTAGCGCCGCGCTGTGGCGGCAGCACCTGGCCGGGTACACCACCGAGGCAGCCGCCTGGGCCGACAACCTGGCCGCCCGGTTCCGGCTGCCGCCGGCCACGATCCAGGCCGCGGTCCGCCTGGCCGACGATCAGCGCCTGATGGATCACGACGGGCCGGCGCTCACGCTGGCCGACGTATCCGCCGCGTGCCGGCACCTGTCCAACCAGAACCTTCGGGAGCTGGCCACCGTGGTCCACCCTAGATACGGATGGGCCGATCTGGTACTGCCGGCGGACCGGGTGGCCGCGCTGCACGACATCTGCGACCAGGTCCGCCATCACCACCGCGTGTTCCACAGCTGGGGATTCGGCGCGAAGGTCGGTCACGGCCGCGGCCTGAGCGCGCTGCTGACGGGACCGCCCGGCACCGGCAAGACAATGGCCGTCGAGGTGATGGCCGCCGACCTCGGGCTGGACGTGTACAAAGTGGACCTGTCCGGGGTGGTCAGCAAGTACATCGGGGAGACCGAGAAGAACCTGGCGCGGGTGTTCGCGCAGGCCCGGTCCGGCAACGCGGTCCTGTTCTTCGACGAGGCCGACGCGCTGTTCGGCAAGCGCACGGAGGTATCCGATGCGCACGACCGGTACGCCAACATCGAGACGAGCTATCTGCTGCAGAAGATGGAGGAGTTCGAGGGCCTGGTCGTGCTCGCGACCAACCTGCGGCAGAACCTGGACGAGGCGTTCACGCGACGAGTCCGGTTCATCGTGGAGTTCCCCTTTCCCGATGCGGACAGCCGGCGGCGCATCTGGCGGACGCTGGTGCCGCCGGCGGCGCCGGTGGCGGTGGACGTCGACTTCGCCGCGCTGGGCCACGAGTTCGCGGTCGCCGGCGGAAGCATCAAGAACATCGTGCTGAACGCGGCCTTCTTCGCCGCGGCCGACGGCGGCGTCATCGACCGGCGGCACATCCTCAACGGCACCCGCCGCGAGTTCCAGAAGATCGGCAAGCTCTGGCCCTATGACAGCAAGGCGGTCCCGTCATGAGTAGTGGATTCCCGAACCGGCCCAGGATCCTGCGCGGTGCCTTCGTGGAGTTCGGGCTCAGCGTGCCGCCGCTGTTCGTGGTGTTCCAGTTCAACCCGGTCCAGCTGACCCGCAACCGCGCACTGACGTTCGCGTTTCCCGGCGCGGCGGGTTCGGGCTCCGGCGGCGATCAGTCCGCGACGGTGCCGCAACGCACCGCGCGCGAGTGTCGCGCCGAGGTATCCAACCTGCGTGACCTGCAGAAACAGCAACTTGTCACGGTGGGCGACCAGACGATCGGGTTCGACATCAGGCTGGATGCCACCGACAAGCTCAACGACGGTGACACCCTCACCGGGCAGTTCGGGATCGCACCGCAGATCGCCACGCTCGAGCAGATGGTGACCCCGAAAGAGGAGAGCCTGCTCGGTACGGCGGTGGACACCCTGCTGGGCGGGAACTCCGGGTTCAGCTTCACCCGCAGCGCCAACCCGCCGATGATCCTGTTCATCTTCGGGCGTCAGCGGGTGTATCCGGTGAACATCAACGCGTTGAATATCACGGAGACGGAGTTCAGCGCGAGCCTGAACCCGATCCGGGCCACGGTCTCGGTCAACCTCACGGTGATCGAGGGCAAAAGCGCGCCGTACGTCTACACCAAAGCCACGACCGAGGTGATGTCGGTGCTCAACCTGGCCAACGTCGCCGACATCGCCAACGTCGTCATTCCGGGGTGAGGCCATGTTCAGCGATCTATCGCGCTACCGCGCGGTGCCGGACGTCGTGACGCCGGACCCGCGTGGACGAACGCTGGCGGCCAAGGACATCCGGCCGCTGCCGGTGGTGACGGGTGTCTTCACGCACACCGTCGCGGCCGGCGACCGGCTGGATCAGCTTGCCGCCACGTACTACGACCAGCCCCAGGAGTACTGGCATATCTGTGACGCCAATCCGGATTTCCTGTCGCCGCTGGCGTTGCTGGGCCGGGACGTGGTGGTCGTGACCCGGTTCCCGCTTGTCGCGCCGACAGGCGATGTCGCATGGGCGGCCCTGCTGGACACGCTGTCGGGGACCGTCGGCGTGCGCGACGTCGCCGTGTCCGACGAGGTGGTGCTGGCGGCCCAGACCGAGCAGCTCAACGGCGCGCCCCGCACGGTGTACCGGCAGCAGTACCGCCGAGCCGTGCTCGTCACCCACAATCGGGTCAGCATCGACGCGCGGGCTTTGCGCAACGCGATCATCGCGACCGGCCTGGCGGTCGGTACTCCGGTGGAGGGTGGCCAACTGGGCCGGCGGATCGTCATTCCCGCGGCGGTGGAGGGATGACCGGCACCCGGCCGGACAACCTGCGCATCGAGGTCGACGGCAAGGCACTCACGGATCTGCACTGCGACCTGATCAGCCTCGAGGTGGAGCTGGACGAGGAGTTGGCCGGGATGTTCCGGCTGACCCTGGCGCTGCGGCAGAAGGCCAACGGTTCGTGGCTCTACCTGGACGACCCGCGCTTCGCGATCTGGCGCAGTGTGGCGGTCACCGCCGGCCTCAAAGGCAACACCCGGCGACTCGTCAGCGGCTACATCACCCATCTGCGGCCCGACTTCGGCGCCGGGCTGGAGCAGTGCCGGGTCGCGGTCTGGGGGATGGACGCCAGCGTGCTGATGGACCGCGAGGACCGGCTCAAGGACTGGCCGGGCAAGTCGGACAGCGACATCGCGACGGAAGTGTTCAGCCAGTACAAGCTGACGCCGAAGGTCACCCGGACCGAGGTGATCCACGACGACAAGGTGTCCACCATCATCCAGCGGGAGACGGACATCCGGCTGCTCAAGCGGCTGGCCTTGCGGAACGGGTTCGAGTGTTTCATCGACGGCGACACCGGCTACTTCCGGCCGCCCGCGGTGGATGACGCTCCGCAGCCGGTGCTGGCCATCCAGTTCGGCAAGGACACGAACATCAACAAGCTCAGGCTCGCGGTCAACGCATTGACGCCGACGACGGTCACCATGACCCAGCTGGATCGCGCCACCGGCCGGATCAACCAGACCACTGTGGACACCAGCAAGCAGACGCGCCTGGGAGCCAGGCCCGCCGGCAGTTACCTGAACGCGAAGGTGCGGTCCGGCGGTATCCACATCGGACAGACGGTGACCACGGGGCAGCACGAGATGGACGTGCTGTGCCAGAGCCTGTTCGACCAGGGGGAGTGGTTCGTCACCGGGGAGGGTGAGGTGTCGGCCAACCGGTACGGCAGCGTGCTGATGCCGCGCGCAACGGTGACCGTGAAGGGCGTCGGTGCCCCGTACAGCGGCGTCTACTACGTCAGCCATGTCACGCACCGGTTCACCGCGACCGGGTACACCCAGCTGTTCCGGATCAAGCGCAACGCGCTGATGCCCACCGGGACCGAGAACTTCAGGTCGGGAGGCCGATGATGGAGACGGGTGCGGGCGCGTTGAGTCTCGATCGGGTGGTCGCCGGTCTGGTGGAGAAGGTCGAGCGCCGCTTCTTCGGCAAGTACCGCGGCATCGTGGTGGAGAACGAGGACCCCTACCGGCTGGGCCGGCTCAAGGTCAAGGTGCCAAGCGTGCTGGGCCGGGACGTGGTCACCGGCTGGGCCACGCCCTGCGCCCCGTACGGCGGCGCGGTGGATCGGGGTTTCCTGTTCATCCCGGAGCGGGAGGCCCAGGTGTGGGTCGAGTTCGAGGAGGGTGACCTGGAGTTCCCGATCTGGGCCGGCACCTTCTGGACCGGATCGAGCCCGGACAACACCCCGGTGCCCAGGCCGCAGGCGGCCGACGGCCAGGAAGAACAGCAGGCGCAGGACCCACCGACTCGCAAGATCATCAAGTCGGCGAAGGGGCACACCATCCAGTTCGAGGACAAGGACTCGGCGGAACTGGTCACCATCGTCGAGGCGGTCAACGGCAACGTGATCACCATGGACAAGCAGGGGATCGCCATCACGTCGGCCGACGGGCACACGATCACGCTGGACGGCTCGGGGATCACCGTCACCGATGGGAAGAACAGCGGCAACGCGATCACCATGTCCGGCGGCGGGGTGGTCGTGAAGACCTCCGGCACCCAGGTCGCGATCGGCAGCAGCGGCGTGCAGGTCGGCGGGTCCGGGGCCACCGAACCGTTCGTCCTGGGCAACAAGTTCGCGGCGAACGTCCAGGCGTTCATCAGCGCGCTGTCGACCCACACGCACATCGGCAACCTGGGCGCGCCGACCTCGCCGCCCGCCCCTCCGCCGATGACCCTCCAGGTTCCACTGTCGACCAAGCACAAGGTGGAGTGATGTCGCTGTCGGCCGGTACCGTCGATGCTGATTCGGGGATGGCCCTGGCCATCTTCACCCAGGTCGACCAGCTGCTCTCGCCGCCGCTGCAGGCGTCGGTGGACGGCGCCAGCGCGGAGGCCAGGCCGGCCGCGCAGGCCGCCCTGGACGCGGCGCGCGGCGGGTGGCGCAAGCTCGCCTTCGCGGTCGCCAAGGGCGTCGTCGAGCACCTGGTGAGCAACCTCGAGATCAGTGGCGTGACCGTCTCGGGGTCGGTGAGCCTGCCGGTCAGCGGTAACACCGGCAGCACCGCCGCGCCGACCGCGCACACGCACACGGTGGGCATCACGCCGTCCGCCACGGTGACGCTGACCCAGAACAACGGCGGCACCGGAAGGGTGAGCTGACCGTGGCGACCACCTTGCGGTTTCCGTTCAGCGCCAACAGCGCCGGCGCGATCGCGGTCGAGCTGGACGAGGACGCCCAACTGCGCGGGAAGGTCATCCAGGTGCTGTTCACCGCCCCCGGGGAGCGGGTCAACCAACCCGAGTTCGGCTGCGGCCTGTTCAACCTGGCCTTCGACCCCAACAACACCATCATGGCCGCGGCCACCGAGTTCTCCATCGGCCAGGCGCTGAGCCGCTGGCTCGGCGACGAGCTCGTGGTGGGCGCGGTGGGCGTGCGGTCACTCGACGAGCAGGTGGCCGTCGAGGTCGCCTACGTGCGGCGCAAAGACCTTTCCCGGCAAGCGGTCCGGGTCCAGTTCAAGTAGGCGCGGCGAAGCGGACACGGAAGGACGGCGGGTCATGGCTGACATCATCCAGGTACACGGGCAACCGGTCATCGACTACATGGCTCGCGACTACGAGAGCCTGCTGCAGGCCATGCGCGAGCAGATACCGACGAAACTGGCGGAGTGGACGGACTTCGCCAACGAGGCGGACTTCGGCAACGTGCTGCTGCAGCTGTTCGCGCACATCGGCGACATCCTCAGCTACTACCAGGATCGGGTGGCCAACGAGAGCTTCCTGGGCACCGCGCGGACCCGCCGCAGCGTCATCGAACACCTGCGGCTGATCGGCTACGAGCTGGGCACCGCCGCGCCCGCGGCCGCCAGCCTGCGGCTGAGTGTGCCCGGCACGGTCTCGGATGTGGTCACCATCAAGAAGGGCGACGCGTTCGCCACGATGAGCCAGCAGGATCGGTCGAGCGTCCGGTTCGAGTACAGCCGCGAGGCGCCACTGACCATCGACTTCGGCGCGATCGCCGCCAGCCAGCCGGGTGGCCGCAAGCTGTTCTCCGGCATCCCGGTGGAGGAGGGTCGCCTCATCAGCGGTGAGGTGCTCGGCGCCTCCGACGGCAGCCGCAACCAGCACTTCACCCTGGCGCACGCCGGCTTGATGCTGAACCCGACGAGCCAGGCCCAGCAGGCCGGCCGGGACCTGGTCGTCTCGACGCAGCTGGCCGGCACCATCGACCAGTGGACCCGGCGGGACAGCCTGGCCTTCAGCCAGGCCGGCCAACTGGACTATGTGGTCCTGATCGACGAGGACGACCGGGCCGCGGTCATCTTCGGCGACGGTGCACTCGGCAAGGTGCCGCCGGCGGGATCGACCATCACCGCGACCTACCGGGTCGGGGGCGGGGTGGCGGGCAACGTCCCGCCCGACACCGTGCAGATCATCGTCGAAGCGCCGCAACTCGTCGGGCTCGGCGCCCAGGTCACCAATCCGGGCGCGGCGACCGGCGGCGCGGAGCGGGAAGACATCGCGCACGCCGTCCAGCACGCTCCGGCGGTGTTCCGGTCCCTGCGGCGGGCGGTTACCGCCGCCGACTACGAGGCGCTCGCCCGCAGCTACAAGGGTGTGGGCAAGGTGCGGGCCGTCGGCACCGGCTGGAACCGGGTGACCCTGTACGTCGCACCCGAGGGCGGCGGCAAGGTGAGCGACACGCTGGAGGCCGGCCTGATCGGCTTCTTCGAGGACAAGCGCCTGCTCAACCAGGTCGTGGAGATCGCCGACGTTGACTACGTGCCGATCTACGTGACGGCGCAGCTCGCGATCGAGAGCTTCTTCCTGCCCAACGACGTGGTCGCCCAGGTCCAGCGGGCGGCGGCCGACCTGCTGGCCTTCGACCGGGTCAACTTCAGCCAGACGGTGTACCTGAGCAAGTTCTACGAGGACATCCAGAGCGTCCCGGGCGTGATCTTCCTGAACATCATCGAGTTCCGCCGAGGCGACGAGCCGCCGCTGCTGGTCGAGCCAAGCGGCACGATCAAGCTCGGCCCCAACGAGGTCCCGGTCATCCCGGGCGACCCGGCGTTCCAGGCGGGCCTGCGGGTCGACGTCATCAGCCAGGCCGGGCGGTGACACCATGCGACTGACCAACCTCACCGCCGTCGCGCACTCCGGCGGCAACCGGATCGACCTGAGCTGGACCTACCCCGACTCGGCCCAGCATCCCGGCGTGCGGGTGGTGCGCCGCGAGGACAGCCACCCGGTCGACGTCGACGACGGCGTCCAGGTCGCGGGCGGCGCCGGCATCACGTCGGTGTCCGACCTCGGTCTGCAGGGAGAGCGGGTCTACTACTACTCGCTGTTCCCCTTCAGCGGCGATCCGCCGAAGGACGACCCGGATCCGCACGGCCGGGCCAGCGCCATGGCGCTGTCACCCTATGACTTCGGTGGCCAGATGTACGCGCTGCTGCCGGCCATCTATCAGCGATACGACGCCGACCGGCTGCCGGCTGCGGGCACCGTTGCGGAGGCCGACAAGGACAAGGGCGAGTTGCGGCGCTTCCTCGACCTGCCCGGTGCCGAACTGGACCGGCTCTACAGCCTGGCCCGCGCGGCGCTGGACCTGACCGATCTGGACCGGGTGGACGGGCGGCTGCTGCCCCTGCTTGCCCAGTGGATCGGCTGGCGGACCAACTTCGGCCTGGCGGTCGGCGCGCAGCGCGGCGAGATCCGGTTCGCGCCGCGGATCTACCAGACGGTGGGCGGGGTGCCGGCGCTGGACGCGACGGTGGCGCGGGTGACCGGCCTGGCCAACAGCACCAAGGAGTTCGTGCACAACGTCGCGCGCAGCAACGAGCCGGAGCGGCTCAACCTGTGGTCGGCGGTGCGCGACCCGGCCGGAAACTGGGCGGCACCGGCACTCGCCTCGGTGAACTTCGCCTACGACGGGCGACCGGCCGCGGTCCGGGATACCGACGGCTCGGCGCTGTTCTTCTACCACACCCGCCGGGAGCACGGCTGGGACATCTGGGCCAAGCCGTACACGACGGCGGACGGCTGGGGGGCGAGCCGGCCGGTGGTCGACCGGCCCGGCGTCGACAAGAACCCGGCAGCCGCCCTGCAGGGCGACAAGCTGTGGCTGTTCTGGCAGAGCTACGACACCGAGCTGCGGCGGTGGCAGGTCTGGGTCGCCACCCGCGCGGGAGGCGTCTGGTCACCACCGGAGGTGTTCGGCGACAAGGACACCCCGCGACGGCTCCCGGCCGCCGTGGTGGACAACGCCGGTGGGCTCTGGCTGTTCTGGCTGGAGCGGCTGGCCGGGATCTGGCAGCTGCGGTACAACCGGAACAACGGCACGGGGTGGCTGGACACGCCGCAGACCATGCCGCTGGACGGCGGGGTGGCGCCGCGAGTCGAGGACGACCTGTTCGTGCTCTTCCACCCGACCAGCTCCGCCGGGCGGCTCTGGCTTTTCTGGGCGCGGCAGGAGCCCGGTGGACCGGCCGGTCAGACCCGGTGGCGCATCGTCTACCGCGTCAAGCAAGCGTTGGACCCGCGGGCGGCGGACTGGTCACAGATCCGCCCGCTGCCGAAGAGCGGATCGGGTGGGTACCACGACCGGCAGCCGGCCGCGTTGCTGGCCGGCGGCGGCAACATCGAGCTGTTCTTCAGCTCCACACAGGACGGTGGCTGGGGCGTCAGCCGCAACCTGCTGACCACCAGCTCGGTCACCTGGGGCAGTAACGAGCGGCTCGGCACCGGGGCCTACACCCGGCGGGCCCCGCTGGCCTTCGACACCGGCGCGGGCACGCTGCTGGCGTACCGGTCGAACCAGAGCATCGCCTACGGCAGTGACGTGTACGGAGCCACGCACACCTTGGACAACCGGTACGCGGGATCGACCACTGTGGACAGCACAGCGCAGCCCAAGCGACTCCTGTTCGGCAAGCTCGACGACTTCCAGACCTACACCTACGACACCGGATCGAGCGGCCGGCGCAACGACGACAACCGGATCGCCCGCGACACGGTCGGCGTGTACCTCGGCCCGACCAAGGCTGTACCGCAGGTGACCGACGAGGCGATCTCCCGGCTGGCCGGTGTGCTGGCCGACTACCTACCGGTGACCGCGCGAGCGGTCTTTGTCAAGCCGTGACACTCAAGAGGACTCCATGGGCGACTTCTCGCGCGACACATTCGACAGGGTCAAGCACTACGTCGGCGTCCGGCTGCAGCAGGGTGTGCCGCTGGTGGATGCCGACTGGAACGAGCAGGAGGACATCCGCCGCTACGAGGTTCAGGCATTCCTGAAGTGGTTTGTCGGCGACGGGGTGCCGTTCAACAACGACGGCTTCCGGATCGATCCGCTCGCCGGCGGCGGCGTCAACACGATCCGGCTCACCGCGCCGGCGGCGGGCGCGGGCCGGTCATCGGTCACCGTGGACGTCGCCGCGTCCTCCGCGGCGGCGGCGCTCGGCTTCACGAACAACAACCGGCGGGCGGCGCGCCTGTCGGCGGCCGCGCAGCTGACCGGTGACGCGACCCAGCCGTTCGCTCTGAGCGCGGGGATGACCCTCAAGGTCACCGCGGAAGGGGGCGCGGCGCAGACCGTCACGTTCGCCGCCGCGAGCTTCGCGAACATCGCCGCGGCCACGGCCGCGGAGGTGGTGGCCGTGCTCGGTGGCGCGCTGACCGGCGTCACAGCCTCCGCCGGGGCCGGCGACGACTTCATGGTTTTCGGCGGCAGCGGGACTGCGGAGACCGCCGGGCGCTGCCTGGTGGACGGCCGCGACGCGGTGCTCGAGGACCGGCTGTCCTATGCCGCGCAGCCGCTGTATACGAATACCGCGTTGGCGACCGCCTGGGGGGTGCCCCCGGTGGCGGCGTTGTCGGCGCCATCTACTGGTACCCGCACCGACCTGGTCTATCTCGACGTGTGGGAGCGGGAGGTCACCGCGGCCGAGGACGACTCGCTGATCAACCCGATGATAGGGGTGGAGTCGGCCGTGCGGCTGCGCCGGGAGTGGGCCGTGCGGGTCCGGCCGGGCAGCCTCCAGGCGCCACAGCCCGCCGACGGCGACTTCCTGACCGGCCACTCGTACCTGCCGCTGGCCCAGCTGGCCAGGACGGCCGGGGTCACCGCCATCCTCGGCGGCGCGCTCGCCGATCAGCGGGCCCGCAGCCTGCTCATGCCGCCGAGCACGCTGATCGAGGACGTCATGGGTTTCGGGTCGCTGGCGGCGTACCGGCGCGGCGAGAACCGACCGGCGATCAGCCTGCGCGTGGCGATCAACGCGCTGCTCGCCGGGCAGCTGCCGGCCAGCCAGGAGTTGGCGGTGTCCCCGGCCGCCGGCTTGGACACGCTGGGCAGGGCGAGCCTGATCGACCAGGCCGGCGCTCTGGTCGCCATCTGGCATTCGCCGCGCGTCAGCGCCACCAACACCAACGGCCTCAACCAGATCATCGCGGCCCGTCTCGACCCGGCCCACGTCGACCAGGGATTCACCACCGTGCCGGCGATCACCGGCGGCAACACCGTCCACATCGAGCCGTCGGCGGTGCTGCTGCCGACCGGGGAGATCCTCGTCGCCTACCAGACCGGCAACGTCGAGGCCGCGGGTAGCGACGTGGTGATGAAGCGCGGCACGCTGGCCAATCTGCCCGGCGCGGCCCAACAGGATGTGGCGACGACGACCGGGGTCGCCGACCAGCTGGCCCGGGTCGCGCTCGCCGGGGACCACGCGGTGTTCTTCACCCACCAAGGTGGCACTGCGGGGCCGAAACAGTGGTTTTACAAACGCTACCGGCACACCGACAGTACCTTCATCGATGCCCTGCCGGTGCAGCTGTCCACCGGCGCGGCAATTTCGCCACGCGATCTGCACGCGGCGGGTGCCGGGGGGAAGGTCTTTGTGGCCTGGGCGGACAACACGGGCCTGCAACTGCGGCGGTTCAACCCAATCCCCGCCACGAGCAACCCGCTGGATCCACCGGTCATCGACTTCCCGGGATCGTTCACCGCGACCGGCACCTTGGAAATCTTCGTGCTGGCGATCAGCGATACCGCGGCGATGGTGTTCTACAACGACGGCGCGGGGCTGTCGATCGCCTCATGCACCTCCTCGGGCAACTGGACCTCGACGCGGCTCGCCGACACCGATGCCGGTGACGGCCAGCCGGCCGCGGTGCGCGACCAGGACGGCACCGTCTACCTGGTGAGCAGCCGGCCGAACGATGCCGACCCCAATCTGACGCTCCGCCGGCGCAACCCGATCAGCGGCCAGTGGGGCGCGCCCCAACGGCTGACCTTCAACTCGGCATCGGACATCAAACCGCATCCATTCATCATCCCGGGCCTGGGCCTCTGGGTCCTGTGGAACAGCAATCGAAACGGGGATTTCGATCCGTTCTACCGCCGGATCATCACCGCTATCTGAGGGGAGTGGGCCATGGCGCCCAGCATCGATCCACTACTACCGAACCAGACGAACCGCATCCACGAGGCCAGAGCGTTCATCGCCGGCTTCGACCTGACCATCCAGGCCACCGAGACGAAGACGCTCACGGTGACCTATCCGTCGGGTGGTCCGGGCCGGACCATCAAGCTCGTGCACATCCAGGTCCAGCCGGCGCAGCGGGTCCAGTTGCCGATCCCGGTGCCGCTCGGCACCGACACGTTCACCGGCACGCTGTCGCACTATGGCATCGACGCCTCCGAGGCCACCCTGCCCAATGGCGACATCGAGCTGGGCATCAGCATAACCGACAACGGCGGTGGCACGGTCACGAACGAGTCGTGGGAGCTGCAGGCCAGCGCCAACGATCCCGCGGAGTGGTCGGTGACGCCCGACGCGATCGGCGGCATGCCCATCACCTGGGTCGCCTGCGACCCGGTGGCCGAGCTGAGCGTGGCCCCGAACGTGCTGGAGGAGCAGACCGTGCGGCTGCACGCGACGCCCGCCGACCAGAACACGATCAGGCCGGCGCCGGGCAACAACTCTCCGACGCCGAACTTCACGGCCGGCTACACCTGGCGGCAGGTGTCCGGTGCGATCCCGCTGAACGACCTGAACGGCAACGTCGGCGTCACCACGCCGGACACGTTCAAGGACGTGACGACACCCGGCGTGTACGAGCCGGTCGGCGCCGGGCTGACCGTCACGACGCAGTTCAGCGACGACCAGAATCTCTACCCTGGCTTCTTCCGGAACGTGAGCCCGGTGACGACGATGACGGTCTCCCAGCGTCCGCAGCTGCTCGTCCTGGTGATCGACCGCTCCGGCAGTATGGCGTCGGAGAACCGGTTCGAGAACGCGAAACTCGCCTGCCGGTCGCTGGTGCACCTGTTCTACGGGCTGCGCAGGGGCGTCAACCCCGACGACCGGGTGGCCATCGTGGCCTTCGAGGACGAGCAAGCCGGGTTCCGGGGCGGCGAGCCGTCCAAGCGCATCCAGGCGTTGCTGGAGTTGAGCCCGCTCGAGGTGGCCAAGGACGCCGTCGAGCAGGACACCATCGACTTCGGGGCGCCCGGCAACAGCACCCCGATCGGCGACGGACTGCTGTTCGCCCTCGACCTGCTGGTCCACCACGCACCGGTGGTCGACCAGCGGTACACCTGCATCGTGTGCACCGACGGCCAGGACAACTCCGGTACCTCGCCGCTGGACCCCGCCCAGGCGACCAACGGCGCCGTCGCCCTGGCGAACAGGCTCACCGACGTCCGCAGGGCCGTGCTGGCGAACATGACGCTGGGCGCGATCGCGCTCGGGCCCACGGCGGACCAGGAACTGCTGAAGAAGCTCGCCACCCTGCCGGTGGAGCGGTTCGCGGAGTTCCCCTTCGTGCTCGACTCGGCGGACCTGGCCAGCAAGTTCGGCGACATCCTGGCCAACACGCAGAAAGTCAACGCGCTGATCAAGTCGAGCGCGGCGCCGGCGGACGCCCCCGACAGCGCCCCCGTCCCTGCCGGCAACGCGGTGTACTTCCTCACCGACGCCACCGCCGACCGGCTGGTGGCCGCGGTAACCCCAGGTAGCGACGAGACAGCGTTCAGTGGCAGCATCCAGCTCGCCAAGCACGACGGCGCCGACTACGTCGCGGTCCAGGACGGTCAGGAAGACAAGGTCCACTACCTACAGTCGCTGTCGGACCGGGCGGTGTTCGTGGAGAAGCTGCCCGAGTTCGACCACCGGACCGTCGGCCACTGGCGGATGATCCGGGGTGCGGACGTGCACAGCACGCAGCCACTGGACCCGACCGAGGTACTGGCCTACGTGGACCTGCACCTGCTCGCGGACGTGCTGCTGGACCAGCCCTCCTACGAGACCGGCGACCGCATGGTCCTGACGGTCCGGATCCGGCACGACAACAACGTGGTACTGAACGCCAACGTCCGGGCCGAGCTGACCGCACCGGCGGCCGGGCTCGGTGAGGAGCTGTCGGCCCTGGCCGAGGTGTTCGTCCCCGAGCCCGCCGCTGCGACGAGCCTCGACGCGGGGGACCTGGACACGCCGACCCTGCGGGAACAGCGCATCCGGGATCTGTTGCGGTACCGCAACTGGCACACGCTGCCGCAGTGCGAGCCGGCCGGCCTGTTCGTGGACCACACGGACCGGCTGTTCGACCGCGACGGCGAGGGCAACTACACGAACACCTTCGCGCAGGTCTTCAAGGAAGGCACCTACAACTGGAAGCTGTTCATCGACGGGCTCGACATTGACGGCAACCCGTTCACCCGGACGCTGGAGATCTCCACCTTCGCCTCGATCAAGGTCGACCCGCGGGCCACCACGACCAAGGTCACCAAGATTCGCAACCACCCCAGCGGGCAGCAGGCCGCCCGGGTGATCATCACGCCGCAGGACCAGCGGCATGAGCGGCTCGGCCCGGGCAAGGACGAAGAGGTCGTCTTCGCGTTGCGGGACGGCACCTTCGAACACGTCCTGCAGCATCAGCCGGCGCCGGTCTTCGCTGACGGCACCTACCAGCGGGTGGTGCTGTACACACCGAAGCAGCGGCCCACCCTCCAGGTGCGGGCCGCCGGGGTACTGCTGCCGATGTTCGACGTGCGCCGGCAGCTGACCGGCCCGGATCGCGACTGAGCCGGCGAGGTCGACGTGGCCGGATACGAGAGGGTGGCCCCGCCGGTGCGGGACCGGCCACGGATCGGCTCGCTGGACTCTCCGGGCGCCCGGCGCACGCCGCCGCACCGCCCGGAGACGCCGAGCAGCCCGCAGCGGCTGCTCGGCAACCGGCTGGTCACCGAGGTCGGCGCGGTACTGCAGCGGTGCGCAGAGCACGCCTGCCCGCCGGACGGCTGCGATCCGGACCTGCAGCGGCATCCGGAGACGGGGTCGGCGGCGGGCCGCGACGGCGTGCCGGACAGTGCTCGGCAGGCGGTGAACGGGACCGGCGCGCCGCTGGACGCGCACGTCCGCGCGATGCTGGAGCCGCGCTTCGCCACCAGCTTCGCCGACGTCCGGGTCCACACCGACGCCCACTCCACCAGACAGGTCGCGGCGGCGGCGTACACCATGCGGCGGGATATCGTCTTCGCGCCGGCGCGGTATGCCCCGGACACGCCGGCCGGGCTGCGCCTGCTCGCCCATGAGCTGACCCATGTGATCCAGCAGCGCGGCGGTCCGGCCGCGCCGCAGCGCGGCGGTGGGATCAGCCGGCCGACCGGCGCCGATGAGTGCGAGGCCGACGCGGTCGCCGATCGGGTGCTGGCCGGGCGACCGGCCGGGCCGGTGCTGGCCGCGCCGGCCGCGATGCAGCGGTCCATCGACGCCGACCCGATCGAGATCATCAAGCCGGACGCGCAGGTGTGCCTGGTCCACCTGCACGGCGATGAGGGCAACTCGCGGCAGGTGGCGAGCCAGTTGCAGGCGTCGTTCTGCGCGAACCTGGTGGATCTGCCCAGCCACGACCGGAACATCACCGTGACCGGCCTGCCGGGCGGCGGCACCACGTCGTTCGATCCGAATCGGGTCTTCACCCCGGCGGGCATCGCCGGGCCCGCGTTCGAGGCGACGGGCGCCACCGACAAGCAGGCCAAAGCCGCCGCACCGCAGGTCACGGCCTGGGTCAACAGCAAGCTGATCCCGGCGATCAGCCGGGGCCGCGGCGGCGGCGGTAGTTCGCTGACCGACGGAAAGCTGCCCGTTGTGGCCTTCCACAACAACTCCGGGCTGGTGATCACGCAGTACGCGCCGAAAGGGAAGGAAGCGACCGCCACGGAAATCCACCCCGACCGGCTGCGCGGCGGTGCAACCGCGGGCCCGGTGCCGACCAATCCCAGCCGGCTGCCGGCCGGTGCCGCCGGGCACCCGCACCCGAGCGACTACCTGCTGGTGACCGATCCGCGGGACCTGGCGACGTTCCGCCCGACCTTCAACGTGGTGCTCCAGGACGACATCGCCGCCGCGCCCGGCAAACCGGGAGCGCCCGGCGCCGTGCGTGATGACGGCTCGCTGTCGGTGGCCCTGCGAAACGATCGCTATGTCAACATCGAGGCCTTCGGCAAGAAGTTCACCGGCAAGACCGATCCGCTGTTCGTGGACAACCTGGACGCCGGCACCGACGTGCTGACCGGTCTGGGCATCCCGCGACTCTGCGCGGCCCCGGCCGGCCCGTCGAGCGCCCAGCCGACGGGCGGGCCAGAGCGCAAGCCGGAGCTCGAGCGGGTAGCTGCGCAGAACGCGACGCTCCCGCTCCCGCTGCCCCGCGAGCCGGTACCGGCGCCGGCACCCAAAGGCTGCCAGGTCTTCGCCGACCAGAGCGCCCTCGACGCGGAGAAGGCACACTTCGCCACCCTGCTCGCCGGCATGGCCGACATCGACGTGATCGAGTGGCTGATCGGCGTCACCCCGCCGCCGCCGTCGGTGACCAAGACCGTGGACGCGCAGCGCGACTGCATGCTCGCCGCCTTACGCAGGGCCGCCAAGGCACCCGGCTCTTCGATCAGCATGACCGCGCTCAAACCAGAACGCTCCGGGTACCGCGGCTTCAGCGCCCAGGAAGGCATCTGGTCCCGCAAATTCGCCTTCACCAAGGGACAGGGGACGTTCGGGCAGATCACCGCCGACACTCGGCGACGCTGCCCGGCGCTGGGGACCGCGGCCGAGTGGAATCCCGACCTGCCCGCCCACCGGACCTGCTGGGCCGGCCTGAGCGACGACCAGAAACAGCAGGAAATCATGCGTACGTCGAGCGGGCCCGGCATTTCCCGGCACCACTGGGGCACGGATGTGGACCTGTGGAGCGTCTCGCCCGGCGACTTCGTTGCCGGTGCGTCGCTGGCCGACGAGTATGCCTGGCTGGCCGCCAACGCGGCCACCTATGGGTTCATCCAGACCTTTACCCCGATGTCGACGTTTATGCGGCTCGGCTACACCGAGGAGCGCTGGCACTGGTCGTACTATCCGGCGGCGCAGGCACTGCTGGAGTGGGCGGACGCACACCGGGCGGCGGTGGGCGCCCGGTTGACGGCGCAGTGGGGCGGCCGGCCCGAGTTCAGCTTCCTGCGCGCGCACTGGCAGGAGTTCGTGTTCAACGTCAACCAGGCCGGACATTTCTGATGGGCGACTTCGCGGCCGAGCAGGTCCGCACGGCCGAGGCGGCAGGCCCGCGCGATCGCGCGCCGGCGGGCCGGCAGTCCACGGCGCTCACCCGGCTGCAGCGCGGCGTCGGCAACCAGGGCACCCAGCGCATCCTGCAGGGCTCCGCGCCCACGCTCAAGGCGGGTGACGACATTGTCGTGGTGGTCTACGCCAACCCCACCGACACCGCCCCACAACCGCGATTCTCGCGGACGTACCGCCTCGATGCGAGCGGCGCGATAGCGGTCGGTGGCAGCCGTGATGCGGTACCCGTCGACGTGCATGGTCTTTCACCACAGGACGCGGCGCAGCGGATCGCCGATCGGCTGGTCGAGGCGGAGCTCTTCCGCGGACCGCGGGTGTGCGTGACGGGGCCCGGCATGACCGCACCGGCGTGTGCGGACGCGAAGACCGCGATGCGTCCGGACACCTCCATCGCCTACGACAACTTCGTCGCGTACATCCGGCCCTTCACCCAGCCCGCCGATGCGATCCAGCGCTATCACCAGTGGATCGAAGACCATCGGGATACCCCGGAATTCACCCGGACAACGCCCGCGGAGCTCTGGGCGCAGAGCCAGCGGCCCGCGGAGCAGGCCGGCGAATCCGAGGCACAGCGATGGAGCCGCTTCATGAAGGACCGGCTGGCGCTGGACGCGAAGCTGCCGGCGCCGGAGCGGGCACCGGCCGCGCAGACCATGCGGCGGTTTCAGGACTGGTACGACAAACACCACCGGGACCCGGACTTCGCGAAGGCCGACCCGGCCACGGTCTACGCGGACATCGCCATCGCGGTCATCAAGGGCGAGGTCGAGGCGGCGGTCATGCAGAAGGTGGCCGCGAACGCGCGGGCGGCCGCCGACTCGCCCGAGGTATGGCGGGCCCGGGGCGCGAAGTTCGACGAGTTCTTCGCGCTCGGCCGCAAGTTGTGGGGCTACTCGGCCCGCCGGTTCCCGTACTCGATCCCGATCGACTCGGAAGGCAAGGACATTCTCGTCACCGGCGACCCGGCGCTGCAGGCGGTGCTGGACGCGCTGGCCGCCGACCTGACCCGCTGGGCCGGCGAGCACCTGGCCGACCCGGACTTCCTGCGGAGCTCCGCCGAGCGAGTGCTGACCGACCTGCTGCACGACGGGTACGCGGACCTGATCGCGCTCGCGCGGACCAGACCGGAGCAGCACGAGACGATCGACCGGCACGAGATCCTGGCCCGGACGGCGCTGGCCGCGTTCGGCGAGTCGGTCGGCACCGTGCTGCTCACGGTCGCGCTCGTCGGCGCGTTTGTCGGCGCCAACATCATCACGGGCGGCACGGCCACGGTGCTCCTGCTCGGGCTCGGGGCCTACGGCGGCGTCCGGTCCTACCTGGACCGACGTGAGGAGATCGAGAACTCCGGCTACAACGTCTCGGTGCCGGAGTCCATGCTGGACTCGGTCGGCGACGTGGTCGGGGCCAGCCAGCTCATCGAGGGCCTCACCGGCCAGCGCCTCGGCACCGGGCGGCCGCTGAGCAGTGTGGAGCGATCGAACCAGCTCGGGGCCGGCGCCGGGAACGTCGCGACGATCTTCCTCGGCAGCCGGGCCTACCGGGCGGGCGAGGCGCTGGGGCAGCGGGTGCGGTTGAACCGGCGGGCGCTCGGGCCGGGCGGTCCGGAGCCCGACGCCGGTTCCGGCGGGACGAACCGCAATCTGCCGGTCCTGGACCCGGCGCCCCGGGTCCGCACGGTGGCGCCGGGCGTCATCGAGGTCTACCAGCTGGGCCGGCCCGGGCTGGTGCGGATCACCGAGCACGGCTGGGAGGTGTTCGCGCGGGCCGGGGACAGCCGGCCGATCCTGGCGGAGCGGTGGGTCGAGGGTCAGCATCCGCCGGTCAGTCCCGAACTGCTCAAGCAGGCGCCAGTCCTGGCGGATGTGCGCGCCGTCGCCAAGGTGTCGCTGGGGGGTCGGCTGTTCGGTGTGGGAGTGACCGCCGAGGGCTGGTTCGTGTATTCGCCGGGCACTGGTACACCGGTGCTGTCGGGGCGCTTCGGCCCGCGGGTGTCCCGCACTCCGCTGTTGTCCGCGCCGACGCCGACGACGACCCTGACGGGGCGACCGCGATCCACCGTTTTCGTACCGGGTCTCACGTCGAGCCCGGACTTCGCTGCCGACACGATAGGTGAACTCCGGATAACGGGGCCGCGGATACCATCCGATGTGGACGATCTAGCCGATGTCGAGCTGCGCATCACCGCCATCGGGTCGGACGGCGCCCGCGGCAGCGTCGTACGCCGTTGGAACCGGGCGACCAACACCTTCACCTATGTGGAGGCGGACCTGACCGGGCTGCCGAAGTTCGTCCCGACGACGCCGGAGTTGGTGCCCGGCGAGGGGACGCCGCTGGAGGCGTACCTGACACTGCGGTTGATGAACGCGTTTATGCGCCTTGGCGCGGACTTTTCCGGGGCGCGGGAGGTTCGCCTGGAGAACATCACCAACGTGCCCGCCGTCGCGCAACTGGCCGAGGCGCTCATGAAGGACAAAAACGTATCGATGGATGTCGCGCTGCGTCAGACCAAGACGGTCCAGTACGCCGAGAATGCGATCATCCAGAGCGGCGGACGGATCACCAACGCGAGAATCGAGGGCGGCGAGCTCATTCGGTGGGATGTGTTCGCGAAGAACGAGAACCTGTCCCGGCTGCCGCAGCTGCCCCCGGACCTGCTGGTGCGCTGGAAATACCGGGTAATTCTGACCGTCGAGCCGGCGGCCGGCGGGCGCTGACCCGAACCGTTCACGAAGGCGGTCGTGGTTCATGGCCGATGTGGCGGAGCTGAGATTTCCGTCAATTTAAGTCAGGTTCCGACGATCTTTTGGAGTTGGCGCTCGGTGGGTTCGATCGAACCCACCGAGCGCCTGCCTATCTGGGCTGCCGCCGATTGGCCGGCCGCTTTTCGCGGCCCAGTCGGTATTCCGACTGGAGTGGCAAACGGCACGTGTTGGAACGCCCAGGAATTGATTGTCAAGAACGCTGAATCTTGGGGGAGATGTGCGATCCGACATGGTGGTGGAATGGCGGGTGCTCGGTCCGTTCGAGTTGGTGGTCGACGGCCGCCCGGTGCATCTGGGCGGCCCGAAGATCCGAGGGGTCATGGCCCGGCTCGGGATCGTTGCGGGACAGACGGTCAGCGTGAGCGCGCTCGTGTCAGAGCTCTGGGGGGAGCGGGCGCCGGCCGACGCGCACCGTACTGTGCGCACCTACATCTCCCGGTTGCGCCGGGCGTTCGTGCGGCGCGGCGTCGCGGCGGAGGGGTTCCTGCTCACCCGGCCGTCGGGCTACGAGGTGCGGGTCGACCCGATGCTGTACGACGCGGCCCGGTTCCAGCGGCTCGTGGCTGAGGGCCGGCGGGAGAGCGATCCCGAGGCGGCGGCCGGGCGGCTGGGTGCCGCGTTGGCCCTGTGGCGTGGCGACGCTCTCGCGGAGTTCGCCGAGCTGCCTGCGCTCGCCGCCGAGGGGCTGCGGCTGGACCGGCTGCGGCTGGCGGCGGTCGAGGACCGTATCGATGCGTTGCTGCGCGCCGGTTATGGTGCCGACGTGGTGGGGGAGTTGGAGTCACTGGTGGTGCTCAACCCGACGCGGGAGCGGTTGTGGGGGCAGCTCATGACCGCCCTGTATCGCACCGGGCGTCAGGCGGAGGCGCTCGCTGCTTTCCGTACGGCCCGTGGGCTGTTGATCGGTGAGTACGGTGTGGAGCCTTCGCCGTGGTTGAGCGAGGTGCACCGGCGGGTGCTGCGGCAGGCGGCGTAGCGGTTGTCGACCGGTTGTCGAAGGCCTGTCGATGTGTGCTGGCACGGTTGCCGTGTGCTGTCGATCGCGTTCCGGCTGGTGCTGCACCTGCTGAAGTGTGTGAACGACCGGTCCAGCCGCACCCGCTCCATTCCTGCCCGCCGGCGAACCCGCCGCGGGTGTTTCGCACGCCCAGAAAGGCCAAACCGGTGACCATCTTCGGCGTCGACATCGCCGGCTCCTACCAGGCCGGCATCAACATCCACCAGCTCAAGAACGAGGGCTACGCCTTCGTCGCGTGCAAGGCAACCGAAGGCACCACCTACCAGGCGCCGCACTTCGACGAGTGGATCCCGGCGATCAAGGCCGAAGGCATGATTCCCGGCGCCTACCACTTCCTCCGCAACAGCGACGGCGCGGCACAGGCCAGGTTCTTCCTGGCCCGTCTGGCGAAGCACGGCGGACCGGCGGGAATGCTCGTCCAGCTCGACTGCGAGGCCGACGCGAGCTGGGCCGTCGTGCAGGCGTTCGTCGCCGAGTGGAACGCCAGGACGGGCAGCTACCCGTTCGCGTTCTACACCGGCGACTGGTGGCTCCAGCCGCGTGGCTGGAACGTCGCCTCCCTCACCCCGTATCTGTGGGCCGCGCCGAACCGCGGCTACACCGACTCGTACACCGGCGACACCGCCAACGACTGGAACGCCGGCTATGGCGGGTTCACCCGCATGTCCATCGACCAGTTCACCGCCAAGGGCACCGCCGGCGGCATCCGTGGCAACGTCGACATCGACGCCGTCCGTGACCCGGCCGTCCTGGCCACGTTGGTCCGCGGCGCCGGCCCAGTCCCGGCACCGAAGCCCTCGACAGGTCTGGCGGTCGACGGGCAGCTCGGCCCCGCCACGGTTCGCCGCTGGCAGCAGGTGATGGGCACTGTCCAGGACGGCGTCATCACCCAGCCGCCGGGGCGGTCGTCGTTGGTGGCGGCCGTCCAGCGGCACCTCAACTCGCACATCGGGGTCGGGCTCACGGTCGATGGGCAGGGCATCCGGCAGGACGGCCATACCGTCTCCCTGACCACCCGGGCGCTGCAGCGATACCTCGGCACCCCACAGGACGGCGTGCTGTCGCTGCCGTCGTCGGAGTGTGTGAAGGCGCTCCAGCGGCGGCTCAACGAGGGGCGCTTCTGAGATGATGGACACGTGTGCGCCGGCGATCTTTGAAGTGCCCGTCGAGCGTACCGATGTTCGTCCGTGCGAGGTGGACTGCTGTTGGTGATCACAGTACGGGCGTACGTGTCGGCGCGGTGTCGTGATCATCCACAGTGGACTGTGTAAGTGGATCTTTGGAACGGGGCGAGTAGAGGGTTCGCTGAGCGGCGTGCTGGCTGCGGGAACCGTGAAACCGCAGGTCAGTGTCGTACCCGGGGCGGATCTCCGCAGGCGTTGGCGTGTTGCCCGTGACCGTAGAGCTGCAGGTCAAAGCGGTGGCGGAGGGCAAGCGTACGCCCGTGCGGGACAAAACTCGTGTCGTGTGACGATCGCTACATCGACGGGCGACAACAGAAAAGGCCAGCTGGGCTGGCCTTTTCCTCCGTCGGGACAGCGGGATTCGAACCCACGACCCCAGGATGCTCGTCGCGTTCTAGGCATGGCAGCTCGACGGGGTGATTTGTCAACGAACATCTGATGCGCCGGGTGGGCGGACGGTAGCTCCGGTGGAGATCATCTTCCTGTGGTGTAGTGGATCTTGTCGGGCAGTGTGCGGTTGGCGCATTGCCTTTGGCCCGCGGCATACCGGGCCACCTACCAGCTCGCGGCCGCGACACCGGTGATGGCGCAGCCATCTTCGCGACGAGATGGCCGCCCGGGCCCGCGTCCAGACCCCCGCAACTCCGGGCTGCGCCAGGCAGGCGTCGCCGCCCGCGATCGTGGGCAGGCGGCCGCGCGGCAGGCGAGCTGGTGGCGGTGTCGACCTCTACCGCGCACCGCCTACAACACAGCCACGCCAGCCCGGAATAGCCCCGAGCGACCGCCATCCGCGTCCTGGCCGGCTACGACCTCCTGATACCGGCTGACCGTGGCCGGTCCCGGTGGTCCCAGGCACGACGCCGTGAGCGAGACTGGGAGCAATGCCGCTTCTACAACCTGGAGCTTTCCTATGCCGCAGGGGATCGTCCGCTGGTTCGACGCCGAACGGGGGTTCGGCTTCCTCGCGCCTGAGGACGGCTCGCCAGACATGTTCGTGCACGCCTCCGAGATTGTGGGTGAAGGCGGCCCGAAGGTGCTCCGCGAGGGCCAGGCCGTCGAGTTCGAGGTCGGCGAAAACGACCGCGGTCCCCAGGCGCTGCGCGTCCGCGTCACCGCCGAGCAGGCCGCCGGCGGCGCCGTGGGCCTGCTCGGCACGGTCAACTGGTACGAGCCGGCCAAGGGGTACGGGTTCGCCTCGCCGGACGGCGGCGGCGTCGACATCTTCGTGCACAGCTCGGCCATCGTGACCGGCGGTGTGGTCAGCGACGGGCAGCGGGTGGCCTTCGTCGTCGTCGAGGGCGAGCGCGGCCCGCAGGCCGCGCACGTGATCCCGCTCGGTCCCGGGGCCGGCCTGTCCGCCACGGCAGGCGGTGCCGACGGGGCGGACGGAACCGTCTCCTGGTATGACGAGGACAAGGGCTTCGGCTTCATCGCTCCCGACTCCGGCGCCGGGGACGTCTTCGTCCACGCCCGGTCCCTGGTCGAGGGCCTCACCTGGCTGGCCGAGGGCGATCGCGTGGCGTACGAGGTCGTCAGCGGCGACAAGGGCCCGCAGGCCCGCGATGTGCAGCTGGTCCGAGGGGTCGAGCCGGTACCGCCACCGCGACGGCCGGCGCCGGTCGGTCCGGCACCCGCCAGGAGGGAGTCGCCGTCACGGGGCGTGCCCGCACGCGCGGGCGAGGGCGTCGTCGCACGTTACGACGGCGACCGCGGGTTCGGGTTCATCACCCCGGACGCCGGAGGTGACGACCTGTTCGTCCACGTGTCCGTGGTTGCGGGGTCGGAACCGCTGCAGCAGGGCGACCGGGTCCGGTACACGGTGCGTCAGAGCGACCGGGGCCCGCAGGCCGGCAGCGTAGAGCGCCTCCGAGGCGCTCCTGCTCGCACTTGATGGTGCGGGTCTGATTCGACGGCTGGCCCAGTTAACTCTCATGCCGCCGATCGTGCGTGCCGGCCCGTCCGCGTCGGTCACGCGGGGCGACGAACGTCGAAGCCCTGCGGGCCGAGGATGCCGGCTACGCAACGTAGCCGCGGCGGGCGCTGTGTCCTTCGTGATCGGATGGGTTCGCTGTCTGTCGCGGAGGGCAGCTGTACGCGTTCGTCAGTCGCGTGGGCGTGGTCCTGCACGGTGCTGAGGCCCATGACTTGGACGACAGTCTCCGGACCGCGCTCTGCATTGGAAGATCACCGTACGGGCGTACGTGTCACAGATGTGTCGTGATCATCCACAGTGGACTAGCGGCGCCCCATTGCGATAAAGGGGCCGTTTCACAGATGGGCGTCAACAAGGAGCAGCCGCGAAATTCCTGCTCAACCGGCATTTGCCCGACGGCCACGGCGCCTGTGCTGGTGAACGCGTGCCTGCGCTCTAACGGGTCTGGACGAGATCAACAGGCCATCTGTCAGCGGTTTCGCCGAACAGTACGCGCGTACGTGCAAAATCTAGTGTCATGACACCGGCACTACATCGACCGCAGTCAGCAGAAAAGGCCAGCTGAGCTGGCCTTTTCTCACGTCGGGACAGCGGGATTCGAACCCACGACCCCTTGACCCCCAGCACCGTTCGCGGATGTTTGCCACGTGGTCATCGGTCAATACGCGCTGGTCGTGCCGATGGTGGTTGTTGGTTTGGAGAGGTGCGTTCTGGGCGTACACGCAAGATCGTCTCCCAAATATCTCCCAGGGCGTGGCCACGACGCCCGTCCAACTACGGCGCCGAACTTGTCGTAGCGTCCCGTCTGCCGACCTGGTCTCGCGCCGCCTGCGGCAGGCTGTTGTAGAGGGACTGAGCGTGCTTCGGGACGCTGACCATCTGATCAACGACTACGTTGATGAGTCTGAACAAACCAGGAAGCAATGCGGGATCGTCATCCACATTGATCTGCCCCGGATGGACAGCGTGATTGCCGACCACTCGAAGGACATCCATGGCCTGTTGAATCTGCGGATGAAGACCCTTTTGTACGAGCCGTCCTATTTTAGTATTGATGTCGCCGGAACCTGGCTCAAGGTGGTCCACGATCATCTGCAGGACAAGACGCAACAGAGCCGCAGCACTGCGTTTGGATACGCGTGCGACGAGTCGAGCCTCTTCATATACGTCTCGGGCGGCAGTGGGCATGTCGTCGGCCGGCGGCTCCCCGACGGCGCCCATCGGGTAGGCCATGACCATCCCGCTGCCGTTGTTAACCCAAAAGATCGGACGACGGCACGCGTGGCAGCGGTTGGCTGTCCAGCCTTCGATCCACGAATGGCTGCCCACCGTCTCCAGCTCCCAGAGGATGCCGCCGCTGGGCTGAAGCGCGTATGTTGCGCAATCTGCATAAGGACACACGAAGCTCGGCTTACCCGCGTCCGGTACGCCGCGCTGCGCCTGGTCTTCCCGATCCGCTTCAGCTGTCACCGGAACATCGTCCCACCGAGGGCAACCGAGTTGGTGCACGGTCGATCCTCGGAAACCGTTCGGACGACCGCGGCAGCGGTGGAGCGTGGGCTTTCGAAGGACTCTTCGTCCCGAATTAAAGGCCAATCCGGCAAGTCCGCCTGCAGGCTTGTCATTTCTGCTGGTGGCGCTGTTGGTCCTTGTCGGTCTGGCGTGGTCTGTGAAGGGGATGGAGAGGGCGTCTGCTCCAGAGCCGCTCCAAGGCGGGCCGCTCGCGCTCGACGCCTCAACATCCGGGTCCAGGGCCGGAGGTCCTGGCCGCCGCAGGCGGAATCGCAGTTCCTCTCTCAAAGCTCTCCCCTCAGGTCGTTCTTCCCGTCGCGTGGGCTTTGCCCTGTCGTGCCGTGCCTGCCCGGTCACGGTGGAGCGCCCCGCTGGACGAACGACCGTGACCGGGCAGGCACGGTGTGGCTGCCTTCGGTACGCGACGGGAAGTGCGACCGAACCCCGCTCCTGCGTCTTCCCGGAGCGTCGGGTCCAGGTGCCGGAGGCCCTGGCCGCCGGAGGCCGACTCCCGGGTGCAGGGCCGGAGGTCCTGCCCGCCGGAGGCTGGAGAGATCGGAGCGCGGACCTGGCAGCGAGCGGAGCGAGCGGTGTCTGGCGGGAGCGACGGGTTGTGCCCTCGATGGACCCGAGTTCCAGGATGTCGGTCTCATTTGGCGTGTTGACGGTGACTGCTCGGATGACCACGTTTGGCGCAGCGGTTGGCCACTTTCGTGGACCATGGTGGTCACAATGACGGTCGTGGCGTCTCTGAAGCATCTATGGCCTGCGCGTCGAACCGTCGATGCGGTTGTCCGCCCGGTTAAGTCGGATGACGAGCCGCTGCGTCCGATGCCGTTCTGGCCGGTCATGGCCGTAGTGGTGGGGGTCGTGCTGGCTGGTGGTGGGCTGGCAATGTGGCTCATCGGGGTGTGGACACCGATATCGGCGAGTCCAGCCAATGTGGCGAATCTGGAGTCGTTGAGGCTTGATCGGATCAAGACGGGGTTGACCGTTGCGGCTGGTCTGGCTGCTGGGGCGACGCTGTTGATGACGTTGCGTCGGCAAGCGCTGAGTGAGCGGGCGCAGCGACAGGCGGAGAGGGCGCAGCGCTTCGCTGAGGAGGCACAGCGGTTCGCTGAGGCTGATGCGTTGGAGCAGCGGACGACCGCGTTGTATGTGGCGGCGGCGAATCAGCTGGCCAGCGACAAGGCCGCGGTGCGGCTGGCTGGCTTGTACGCGTTGGAGCGGTTGGGTCAGGATGATGCAAAGTTGCGGCAAACGGTGGTTGACGTGTGGTGCGCCTATCTACGGATGCCATTCGAGCCACCCCTCGAGGTATTGCGACGCAGTGTGAAAGGTTCCCCGGCGTCTCTAGCGGCGGACGCCGAAGTCCTGGACCCTCCCAAGGATGCGGAGCGTCGCCAGGAGCTTGAGGTTCGCCGGACTGCCCAGCGGCTACTCACCACCCATCTCAAGGTTGGTTCGTATCGTGGCCCGTACCGCGAGACTTCGGATAGCCGGTATTGGTTTACCGGCGACGGCGCTCGGCTCGACGTAGATCTCACTGGGGCGGTACTGGTCGACTGCAGGCTGGAAGGCTGCTGGGCGAACCAGGTGAGCCTTAGCGCGGCGCAGTTCCACGGCTATGCCGACCTGAGTGGGGCGCAGTTCCATGGCGTTGCCAATCTGATCGGGGCGCAGTTCTACAGCCCCGCCAACCTGCGCGGAGCGCAGTTCCACGGCATCGCCCACTTGGGCGGCGCGCAGTTTTACGGCTCCGCCGAGCTGATCGGGGCGCAGTTTTACAGCGATGCCAACCTGATTGGGACACGGTGCCATGACGATGCATTCCTGGGCGATATCCAGTTCCACGGCAACGCATACATGATCGAGGCGCAGTTCGACGGCCCCGTTGATCTCAGTGCGGCGCGGTTCCACGGCTCCGGCAATCTGAGCGGAGCGAAGTTCCACGGTCCCGCTTACCTGAGCGAAGCGCAGTTTCACGGTGACGCTGACCTAGGCGGGACGGAGTTCTACGCCTACGTCGACCTTCGTAAGGCGCAGTTTTACCGCGCCGTCGACCTGGGCGGGGCGCAGTTCTACGGCCGCCCCAACCTGAGCGGGGTGCAGTTTCACGGCGAAGCCGACCTGAACGAGGCGCTGTTGGAAGGCGACGCCATCCAAGACGCAAGTGCGACATCGAAGGCGCAGTTGCCCGCGGGCTGGAGGCTGTCAGATCGTCCTGCGCCAGTCGAAGGCTTGTTTATGGTCGAGAAGCTAGGATCAGGTGACCAGCGCGAAAGCGATGTCGACGATCCAACCACTTAAGCTACGAGAACCACGAAACGTAGCTTCGTATCCTCGGATGCCCAGCCTCGACCCGCCTGTCGAGCGCTGGGCATCGTCGTGCCGGCCGGGGTGCGCGCGGTCCGCCGGGGCCGCCGCGCCGGGAGCGAAGCGGCGAGGCGCGGCGAGTTCCGAGCGGTCCGCGCAGCGGCCGAAGGCCGCCTTGAAGACGTATGGAAAGTTTGCGCCCGGACCGCTGGTACGGCTGTGAAGCAGTGAGCGGGATTGGGTCTGTCGCGGGCTAAGGCTCGGACAGGAGTTGGACGCCGTCGTGCAGCCGTACGGCTACCTCGCCGCTGTCGAGGGCGTCGAGCACTCGGACGGCGAAGGTCTCGGTCATGCCGGTGGCGACCCTGTCCGGGGACCACCATTCGACGGCGGTGCTCTCGTCGGTGGTCTGTTCCCGGCCGCCGATCGGTCGGCCACGGAACACGAGAGCAACTACTCCGCGCTTGACGTTCTTGTAGACGCCAGTGAGGCGGTCTACTTCGATCAGGAGTCCGGTCTCTTCCTCGACCTCTCGTCGGACGCCAGCGGGGATGGACTCGTCGATTTCAAGTACCCCGCCTGGGATCTGCCACTCGCCGTTGTCGCGTCGCTGGATGACCAGCACGTGGCCGATTTCGTTCGTGACGACAGCGGCGACGCTTACTGAGTGCAGGGTCATTGCGTCTCCTCGCTAAACAGGCATGTGGCTATCGTGGCGTCGTCGTGGCGCTTATGCCGGGTGTAAGCGCGTCCGTCCGGGTCGGTGCGTTCGGCGGCTCTCACCGTACGTATAAGTTCGGCTGGTCCAGACTCGGTGACCAGGTCGAGCAAGGCCGACCAACTGAGCAAGCTGTAAGGATCTACGGCGCATGAAGCCCCGTCACTCATGAGAGCAGCCCGGCGCAAACGTGCTGGTCCGGATGTGGGGACTTCACCGTGGATGGCTTCAAACGCTGCCTGTGGGTCAGCTGCAGCTATCCAATACCCGTCCGGGCGATTGGTGAATTGATACTTCCCCGGAGTCGAGGCGAGAAAGCCTCCGGCCGCAGCAGGATAGGTCTGGCCGGCCGATGTAATCGGCTGCTGACGCAACCGCTGGATCGTGGCCTGGATTCTGTTGTCTGAGATGACCGTAACGTCAGCACCGGTGTCGAGGACGATTGAGCTGTCGCAAAGCACTAGATATTCGACCCGGCCGTCGCAGACCTTCAGAGCACACACGGTGGACGCTGGAGTCCCGGGATGGGTCAGATCGCATTGCTGGCCGTGGTCGCCCCGAACTGCGTCTATTGCGTCGGCTAACAGCTGGGCAAGCGTACGCCCAGGTGCAGCGACATAGCCTGCGCATAGGCGTGCCGAAAGGCGGCGTACGTACCAAGCCGGTCCGTGCACACAACCGCTGGTCGCGTCCGCTAGTTGTGTCACTCCGTCGAACACCACGACCAAATCGCCGATGGCGAGCGCATAGTCCTCGTTAGGCCGGCCGGGTGCGGCTGCCGTCGCGAATCGAACCTCCATCACGATGGACCTGCGGCTAGATCGTCGTCCCAATCATATCGGAGCGTCCACAGTGCGCCGGGCATAACGTGAATGCAGACCTCTACGGGTCGGTCGCCCTCGGCATACGCGACATGCCAGATCTCAAAGACCGGCTGATTCGCGTCAAGTTGTAGTGTCTGCTGCTCGGCGTCGTTGGGCAGCCGAACTGTAACGTCCTCGGTGAAGCGCACGGGAGCATAGCCGAGGTCAGCGAGACGCGAGTAGGACCCGCCCTTTCCGGCGTCCTCTCGCAGTAGGCTCCCGTCGCCCTTGACTATTGTCCAGGGAAAGTAGGAGTCGGCCATCTGAGTTGGCTCGCCATCTGCGTAAAGCACACGCCGCCGAACGAGAGTGTCCGCACCTTTGCGCAAACCCAGGATTTGCGCGACACGCTCTGGGCTACCAACCCGGCCGATCTCGCGGTATTTAGTGGTCGATGTCAAGTTAAGCTTGCGGACCTCTACCTCGCCGGCCCCGGTGCCGAGGCTGCGAGCGGCGTAGCGACGTTTGGCGTCTCGCATGATGCGCGGGAAACTCCGCACGTAAGTGCCCAGACCACGTCGGACTTTCACGTCCCCTGAGGCGCGAAGCAGCGTCACTGCTTTGTTGACTGTCACTCGCGACACGCCAAGTTCGTCAGCGAGGCGAAGCTCGCTCGGCAACGGGCTCCCCAATGGGTAGACGCCACGTTCGATCCGTTTGCGAAGTTCGTCCGCAATCTGTCCGTATTGCGACTTCGGCGCCTCGATCGCTGCCACTCGTCTGTCCTCGACTAGTACGACGTCTTACACCACACCCTACGCGTGCCGAGGTGGAGCACATGCAATTGGGGATGTAAGACGTCTTGCGTCTCATGGGAGCAGGCCGTACCGTCGATGTAAGACGTAATACATCCTCTGCATGGGAGTACTGATGGCGCTCGGGAAGCTGTTCGGTGCGCGTCCGGTGACGGCGATGGCGGTGGTGGAGCCGCAGGTGGCGGCGTCGTATGCGCAGCGTGCACGGACGACGGTGATGGTGGCGTCGCCGTTGGCGGTGCTGCTGTCGTGTGCAGCGTTCGCCTCGGCGCACGTGGGTATGCCGGGGCTGCTGCTGGGGGTGCCGCTCGGTTTGGCGCTTGGCCTGGTGTCCGGTCTGACGGTGTTGTTGTGGCCGATCCTGCGGGCGGTGTGGTGGTGGGCACTGGAGCTGTCGGTGTTCAACGGTCTGCTCGCGGTCTGGCTGTGGGTGTCGCAGTGGCTGGCGTGGTGGGGCGGTCTCGCGGTCCTGGTTCTGGTGTCGGTCGGTCTTGGTTTGATCGGCGCTGTCCGGCGGGGTCTTGCGGCGGCGGCGTGGTGTGCGTGGGATCGGCATCGGCTGCGGTTGTCGTTCGCGCGGATTGTGCGGGCGACGGGCCGGGGTGGGATGCCGGTATATCCGCTGATGTTGTGGGCGCGGCCGACGCTGGCCGGCGAGCAGGTGTGGGTGCTGCTGCGTCCGGGTCTGGATCTGGGCGATCTGGAGGGTAAGACGGGCAAGCTCGCGGTCGCGTGCTGGGCGTCGGAGGTACGGGTGTCCCGGGCGTCGGAGCGGTCGGCGGCGCTGTTGCGGATTGATGTGACGCGCCGGGACCCGCTGACGGCGGTGGTCAAGTCGCAGCTTGCGGAGCTGTTCGCGGGGCTGCGGAAGCCGAAGGTCGCCCCGGATGGCGGCTTGGAAGGCCTTGCCCTCGACTTCGATCAGGTTCCTGATCCGGCGCCGGTGGTAACGGGCCGGGCTCGCCGCTGACCGCTTCCGTCGTGCCCGGCCGAGGGAGTTCCGGGTGTGGCGGTGGCCGCCAGTGGTGGCGACCAGGGCTGATGGCCCGACTCGACGATCTAGGGAGTGTGTGATGTCGGGAGAGATTTCGGTGACGGTGGTCGGGAACCTGACCGCTGACCCGGAGTTGCGGTTCCTGCCGGATGGCAAGGCGATGGCCCGGTTCTCGGTGGCGTCGACGCCGCGCCGGTTCGATCAGAAGACCGGCGGCTACGCCGACGGGAAGGCGACGTTCATGCGCTGCACGGTGTTCGGGCCGATGGCGGAGCACATGGCGGAGTCGCTGAACAAGGGCACGCGGGTGGTGGTGTCCGGCAGGCTGGAGCAGTCGCAGTGGCAGACCGACGAGGGTGACAAGCGCTCGGCGATCGGGATGCTGGTTGACGAGATCGGCCCGTCGCTGCGGTTCGCCACGGCGAAGGTGCAGAAGCTGACCCGGTCCGGTGGTGGTGACGGGTTCGTGCCGTCTGACCCGCCGGATGACCCGTGGAACTCGGCCGCGCCGGCCGGGGCCAGCACAACGCTGCGGGCGGTGTGAGGGCCGTGAACCTGCGGACGGTCTGGCGTCGCCGCAGTAGTGGTGCGGTCTTTCCGGACCGTGACCTGTCCATCTTCGACCCGGTCGAGCTCGGGATCACTGATGTCGGTGCCCGCAAGCGGGTGCTGTTCATCTACCGCAACATGCTCATCGGTGGTGAGCCGGGCGGTGGGAAAAGCTCGCTGCTGAACCTGGTCGTCGCGTATGCGGCGCTGTGCATGGACTGCACGCTGGTCCTGCTGGACGGCAAGCAGGTCGAGCTGGGGCAGTGGGAGTCATGCGCGTCGGCGTTCGTCGGCCCGGACATCGACGCCGCCCTGGCCGTGTTGCAGCGGCTGCAGACGGTGATGGACAACCGGTACCGGTGGCTGCGGTGGCACCTGCGCCGCAAGATCAAGCCACGCGACCAGTTCAAGCCGATCCTCCTCGCCATCGACGAGATCGCCTACTTCTCCGCGACGGTCCTCGACAAGACCAAGCGCGAGATGTTCAGTGCGCTGCTGCGGGACCTGGTCGCCCGGGGCCGCGCGATCGGGATCATTGTGGTCGCGGCGACGCAGCGGCCGTCGTCGGACATCATCCCGACGTCGCTGCGGGATCTCTTCGCGTGGCGGGCGTGCTTCCGCACCACCAATGACTCCTCGTCGGACATCGTGCTCGGGCACGGCTGGGTCAGCCGCGGCTGGAGCGCGAACACGATCAGCCCGCAGAACCAGGGCTGCTGCCTGCTCATCGCTGAAGGTGGCAGCCCGGAACTGCTGAAAGTCGCGTGGCTCGACGACGACGAATGTGCGGCGATCGCCGCCTACGCCGCCGAGCTGCGCGGTGTCCTCGACAGCACCGAGGTCCGGCCGAAGCTGACGGTCGTGGCCGCATGACCCCCGAAGCGTCAACCCGGAATGGAGCAATGATGAGCAAGCGTCTTCCCGCGCAGCGGCCGCCGGTGCGCTACGTGGCGTACCCGGACGTGGCACGGCGCACGCCGGGACAGGATCAGGAACTGCTGCAGCTGCTGGCGGCGCAGGCGGTCAGCAACGGCGCGGTCAACATCGAGATTGCCGCGACGGTGCAGCGCCGGGTGCAGGCCATGGAACGCCGGGATCAGGAGCAGCGTGCCGCGTACCAGCGGTGGCTGCTGCGGCGGGCGGAGATCGACCGGCAGGACCGGCGCACGCAGATGCTGCTGCTCGGCGGCGGCGCGGTCGTCGCGGCAGCGGTCCTCGGCGGTGCCGGGTTCGTGCTGTACCTGGTCGCGCACGCGGCGGCGTCGCTGGCCCTCGGTGTGCTGGGCGCTGTCGTGGCGGTGGTGCTGCTCGGCGCGGCCGTGACCGGGGTGGGCCGGCGCTGCATCACGGTCGTGAACCACTGGCACGAGTGACCGGGGTGGCCGCTTCTGTGCGGGCCGTGCCCCAAGCGGTACGGCCCGGGCGGTGGCCGCCACAGACGGTCTGACCGACGACACCAGTAACGCCCTGGAAAGCACCTGATGCCGCCGGTTCCCAACCACCACACAGCCATCCCGAACAGGAAGGGAGGTGGCTGCCATGCAGCCTACCCAAAACACGCCCGAACCCCGGGCAACCCACCCGACCCGCCGTCTCGACGGCAAGCCGGAGACGCCCGCCGACATCCGCTTCTTCGCCCTGCGCGAGTCCGGCTACACCGGTTGGATCGACCAGGACGGCTATGCGGTTCCGGACTCGAACCCCGCCTGCCCTGACTGCAACGGCCCGACCGTCTACCGGATGGGCAAAGCGGTCCTGTGCTGGTCGTGCACCCACCGGGAGCCGAATTTCGTCGCCCCCGCCGCGCAGGTGTGCACGTCGTGCGCGCTGCGCCACGGGCCGGACCAGCCGTGCCTGTACGACACGTGCAGGGACTGCGGCGTCTGGTACGACGAGCTGTTGCCGTCCCCGACGTGCAACCCGTGCGTCACACCGCCGCCGGTGTTCGACAAGCAGGCCGCGGCCCCGGTGGTGCAGACCCTGCAGGACGCGCAGCTGTACCTGCGGCGGCACGGCTGGATGCAGGGCGGGTACTACGACGGCACCTGTCGGCGGTTTACGCCTGCGGCGTGTCTGGTCGGTGCGGTCGGCATCGTCTGCTACGGCGGACCGGTCGACGCTCCGGCGCTGATGTTCGACGATCCGGGTTTTGGCTCGTTCGAGGCTGCGGTCGGGTTCCTCGACGTGTACCTCGGGCGGCGGTTCGGCCTCAACGTCTACGACTATAACGACGTCAAGGGCCGCAGCGCGGCTGAGGTGCTCGCCATGCTCGACGACGCGGCTGCGGCTGCACGGTCGGGGATGTTCCCGATGTGCTGTGACCGGTTCATGGCCGCCGGCGCGTCGCAGGGCTACCCCGACGACCTTCAGGTCGGGTGCCTGGGCGAGGCGGAGCCGTTCGTGTCGGTCGTGCACGTGTGCAGCGTCTGCGGCGTGGAGGACGAGGTCGAGATCACCGACCCGGACATCCGTGAGCGGCTCGTCGCCGAGTACCGCACGCGGGCGGCTGCAGTGTTCCACGACGGGCACGCGCCCGGCACGTCCGACGACTGCGACGCGTGCGATGTGTGGTGCTACTGCACGGCGGACTTCGCGTGTGTCAACCACGGCGGTCCTTCTGTGGCCCTGCTGATCGACACCTTGCCGCAGTACAGCGACACGGAGCAGATCACCGTCGACGGTGAACTCGCCTACCTCGACGAGCGCATGTCGCATCAGGGTCGGCCGTGGCTGACGGCGACGCTGCACACCAGCGACGGGCTTGTGCCGCTGCAGGTCTGGCCTGTGGCGTATGAGCGCCTGTGCGGCGTGCTGACGTTGGGCCGTCACGTGACGGTGTCCGGCACGGTGGACAAGCGCAGCGAGTCCGCGCACCTGCGGGTCGCCGACGTCGTACCCGGTCAGGGGGCGACGGCATGAGCAAGAACACCGTCAAGCCGGGTTTGACGCCGCGCCGTGCCAAGCGTGCGAAGCGGGTCGTCGAGAACGACGCGTTCGACGCGTTCGCCCGGCGCATCCTGCGCGCTTACGCCCGGCGGGTCGCCGCTGGCGACATCGAGGCCCTGGCCGGTCTGAGCATGCTGTCGTCCGAAGTGGACGGTGTGCTGCGTCAGGCGGTCAACGGTTTGCGTAAGGCGAATCCGCCCTACTCGTGGGACGACATCGGGAAGCGGCTCGGGGTCACCCGTCAAGCCGCGCAGATGCGCTTCGGCGCCAAGGATGATCGTCTCGAACTGGACCGGCGTCTCATCGAGCCGGGCCTTGCCCTGACGGTAGCGGCTCTGGTCGACGTATGGATCGACCACTTCCCCGGTACTCCGGCCACAGAGCTGTGCCCGGGCTGTGGATACCGCTACCAGGTGGGGGAGTTCGACTGCCCGAGCATCGCAACGGCTCGTCCGCTGCTGCGCCGTCGACACGGCCAGAACCCGGACGAGTTCGCTCGGCTGACCGATGCCCTCAAGGCCTACCTGCTGAAACCGAAGTCGGTTCACCCGAACCGCACCACGGTCAGGCAGCCGGCCGCTCTCGCGTCCTGTCCTGACCGCGGACCAGACCTGTTCGACCTTCTCGGAGAGGACACGACGCGATGACTGCTGACAACCTCGATAACCCGGCACCGGCCGTGGTGATCGTCCATCGGCTGGGCGAGTACCTGCTGGACCTCTACGTCCTGGCTGACCGGGTCACCGGCCGTCCGGGCGCGTCCGAGGTGCTGGACGACCTGGCCTCGGATCTGGAGGACCGTCTCGCCCCGGTGCTGGATCGGCTCGGGCTCGTGCAGCGGATGATCCCGGCTGGCGCTGCGTGCGTTCAGGCGTGGTCCGAGCTGCAGCTGGGTCTGGCGAACCTGTACTGGGACGCGACGCAACTTCTGCGGTGCCCGCATGGCGTCGATGACGTATGTCAGGCGAGCGCTGTGCTTGCCCGGATGTTCGACGCCGCTGTCACGTGCCTGCTCTGGCCCGGTGGCGCCTGATGGGTGTCGTCGGTGTGATCTATCTGCTGCATTTCGACCGGCCGTTCGGCCACGCCCGGCATTACACGGGCTGGACGAAGGACCTGGCGGCTCGGCTCGCCGAGCACGCCACCGGTCGTGGTGCCCGTCTCCTCGCGGCTGTTCACGCCGCTGGGATTCGCTGGGAACTGGCCCGTACCTGGACCGGGACCCGCAATGACGAACGGGCGCTGAAGCGCCAGGGCGGTGCTTCGCGCCGTTGCCCGCTGTGCGGTGTCAAACCGCGCCCGGGTACGGAAGGCGCCTGCCGATGAACCCGCAACGCGGCCGTAACTGGGCCTACACCGGAGCGACGCTCGGCGGGACGGTCTCCATCGCCGCGAACGTCGCGCACTCCTACATCGCACCGTCCGGTGCTGGTGCCGGCTGGTCTCCGGAGTTCGGAGCCGTGATCGGCGCTGTCTGCTGGCCGGTGTTCCTGTTCGTCGCCGTGGAGATCCTCACCCGGGTGGCGTGGCCACACGGCTGGATCTGGCACGTCGTGCGCTGGGTCGGGCTCCTGCCCGTCGCCGGTGTCGCGGCACTGGTGTCCTATCGGCACCTGTCCGGGCTCCTGGAGCACTACGGCGAAGAACACGTCGTGGTGTACCTCGGCCCCGTCGCGGTCGACGGACTCATGGTGATGGCCACCGCCGCCCTGCTGGCGACCGGCCGTCGCGAACCTGCCCACGTGGGAACCGGCGAACGTGCCGCAACGCAGCACACCGACCCGGTACCCGCACCGTCGATGGCACCCGTCATCGACGCGAACCCGATCCCGAACCCGACTCCTGCTACTCCGATTCCTGCGATTCCGGCCACGGTGGTGGCAGCACAACCCGCCGTCACCCCGGCTCCTTCTTTGCGACTGTCCATTCCGGACGACACACCCTCCGACCCGGTCGTCACTGATGGCCTGGCCCCGGCTGTGCCGGTGCCGCCGACCCCGGCGGACCTGAAGGCCCGGATCACCAAGGCCCCCGCCGCCCCGACGGCTCCGGCCGCCGAGCCCGCCCGGCCTGCCCGTGTCGACCGTCCCGAGCCTGCCGCGCAGGCCGCGACGGCATGGCAGTTGGCACCGCCCGCCACCGACATTGTCACCAGGCCTGGCGCTGCCCAACTGTCACTGCCGATCGTGGACCCGCAGCTGCTGGCCCAGGTCCGGGAGCTCGCGGAGCAGTACCGGACGCAGCACGGCATCCCGATCACCGCCGGTCAGCTCGCGGTCCGGCTGCGGATCAAATCCGATCTCGCCGCTCAGGCCCTCGCCGCGCTCGACGATGCCGCCGCACCGGAGTCTCCGGCCGTCAACGGCCACCAGGTTCCGGCATCCCGGTGATGACGTCCCGACTCTGACGCGTCGTGCCCGAAGCGAACCCCGCTTCGGGCACGGCCCGGTCCTGTTCTGACAAATTTCGCTGCCTTCGGAGGCATCTGCTCATGTCGCACATCACGATCACGCTATCCACCGAGCTGGTCCCGGCGGTCCTCGGCGAGCCGTTCGGGCCGCACCTCGCGGTTGTGCCTGGCGTCTCCCTGGACTGCACCGGCCCGACCATGCAGGTCTTCTATCACGGCGACTGGTCGGTCACGCACGTGCCCAGCGGTCAGCCGCTGGTACAGGCGGACCGTGTCGACCTGGCCCGGACCGTGGCGGCGAGTCTCGCCGAATCCGGGATCGACTGGAGCCGCCCGTTCCTGGACCTGCGCGCCGACCGCGCGGTCCGGGACACCATGGACGCCATCTGCGCGACGCTCTTTCCCGCCGGGCGATCGGCAGCGGGATGCTGACCGTCGCGGACTACTTCTGCGGGGCCGGCGGCTCCTCAACCGGCATGGAACAGGTCCCGGGTGTGCGGGTGGTGATGGCCGCCAACCACTGGCAGCTGGCCGTGGACACCCACAACGCGAACTTCCCGCATGCCGACCACGACCGGGAGGACATCACCCGGATCGATCCCCGCCGTCACCCGCGCACCGACCTCGGCTGGTTCTCGCCGGAGTGCACGAACTGGTCGGTCGCGAAAGGTAAGCGGTGCGACTACGACGGCCGACCGGTCCAACTGGACCTGTTCGGCGACGATCCCGAGCCGCTGCCGGACGAAGCGGCGCAGCGGTCCCGGATGCTGATGCAGGACGTGCCCCGGTTCACCGAGGTCCACCGCTACCGGGCGGTGGTCGTCGAGAACGTCACCGACGTGCTCAAGTGGGAGCACCTCAGCGAGTGGCTGCGCCGGATGACCAATCTCGGCTACCGGCACCGGATCGTCATTCTCAACAGCGCTTTCGCCACGATCCTCGGCCCGGGTGCGCCGCAGCTGCGTGACCGGGTGTTCTTCGTCTTCTGGCGGGACACGTACCGGACCCCGGACTTCGGCAAGTGGACCCGGCCCCGGGCATGGTGTGCCCGCTGCGGTGACGTGGCCGGTGTCTACACGGCGAAGCCGGGACCGCGGCGCATCATGCGCTACGGCGCCCAGTACGTCTACCGCTGCCCCAACGCCACGTGCCGGGGCCGGGCGGTGCAACCGTACGCGCTGCCCGCCGCCGCCGCGATCGACTGGCGGGTTACCGGGCAGCGCATCGGCGACCGGGCCACACCGCTGAGCCCGAAGACGATGGCCCGCATCGAAGCGGGCTTGCGCCGTTACGCCCGCCCGATCACGGTCGAGGCGGCCGGGAACACCTTCGAACGGCGGCCCGGCGTGCGGACCTGGCCGGCCACCGCCCCGCTGACCGTGCAGACCACCACAGCGACGAAGGGCCTGGCCTGCCCGCCGCTGCTGGTCCCGTGTGGCGGCGGACGCAACGAGACCGTCACCACCGTCGACACACCGATGCGGGCCAGGACCACCCGTGAGATCGAAGGCGTGACCACGGTTCCGCTGGTGGTGCCGGTGGAAGGCCGTGACGGCAAGCAGGCCCGCCCGGCCGACGCCCCGCTGCGGGCGCAGACGGCCCGGGCGGAGAACGCGCTCGTGGTGCCGCTGCGCGGGCAGAACGCCAGCAAACCCGCCGGGACCGACCCGCTTGATGCGGTCACGGCCAGCGGCAATCATCACGGTCTGCTCACCCCGGAGCTGCTCTACTGCTACGACTCCGGCGACGTGCGCGAACTCGCCGTGCCCCTGCCCGTGCAGACCGCGGTGCAGGGCGACGCGGTCCTCGGCGGCGCCGTCGTGGCCGAGGACTGCACGTTCCGGATGCTCGGCGTGGACGAGATCCGCGCCGGGATGGCGTTCACCCCCGGACACATCCTGCTCGGCGGCTCCAACCGGGCCAACGTGCGGATGCTCGGCAACGCCGTCACCCCGCCAGCGGCCCGCGACCTCATCGCCGCGCTTGTCGAGGCCATCACCGGCGACCCGATCGACCTTCCGGCCTGACCAGAACCGATGACAGCCGACCTGCTCACCAGCCAGCAGACTCAGGAAACCCTGAGCCTGCTGGCCCGGTCGCATGACGTGCGGCTGCAGGCCATCGGCCGCGCCGCCCGCCCCGACTTCGAAGACTGGCTGTCCCACGTCCGCCCGGCCGCCGCCTGCGCCCGCCCGATCCGCCTGGCCGGGACGATGGAACGCATCGAGGCCGAGACCGGCCGCCTGCTGTCCCGGGAGTTCACCCGGGACCTGCCCGACGGGGTCATCTACAAGGCGTGCGGCAACCGCCGCGCTATCGTGTGCCCCGCCTGCTCAGCCCGGTACAAGCGCGACGCCTACCAGATCATCCGGGCCGGCCTGGTCGGCGGGCGCGGCGTCCCCGAGGACGTGTCCGCGCATCCGGCGGTGTTCCCGACGTTCACCGCCCCAAGCTTCGGCGAGGTCCACACCCGCCACGTCAAACGGCACACCTGCGGCGGCCGGCACCGCTGCGACTGCCGCCCCGACCCCTGCCACGCCCGCCGCGAACTCGTGCTGTGCCCGCACGGGCGGCGCCTGGTCTGCTTCGCCCGCCACGAAGTCACCGACGCGATCCTCGGGACCCCGCTGTGCCTGGACTGCTACGAATACGACGGCCAAGCCGTCTGGAACGCCTTCGCCGGGCAACTGTGGGCCCGCACGACAACCACGATCCGTAAGTTCCTGCGCCGCCGCGCCCGCGACCGTGGCATCGACTTCCCGATGGTCCAGACCGCGGACGGGACGTTCCGGGAAGTGGACCCGTTCCGGCTGTCGTTCGGCAAAGCCGCCGAGATGCAACGCCGCGCCGTGGTCCACTTCCACGCCATCATCCGCCTCGACGGCGTGGACCCCGACGATCCGGCCGCGATCGTCCCGTCGCCACCGGAGTTCACCGCCCGGGATCTGGTCGACGCGGTCGCGCACGCCGCCTACGTGACCGGCGTGCGGACCCCGCCGCACCCCGCCCGGCACAGCGGCTGGCCGATCCGCTGGGGCGAGCAACTCAAAACCAAAATCGTCACCGTCGGCGCGGACGGCCAGGTCACCGACGAACAGGTCTCCAACTACCTGGCCAAGTACGCCACCAAAGCCACCGAGGACGCCGGGTTCAGCGCCGGACGCCTCACCGCGACCAGCATCGACCTGTACGCCGACCCGGACGGCGACCACGTCGCTCGGCTCCTCGACGCCTGCTGGCGCCTCGGCATCTCCCGCTGGCCTGCTCCGGTCCAGGGCCCTCGGTGCCCCGGCCCGTGCGAGCATCGCACCTGTGCCCGGGCGTTCACCCCGCCGCTGCCCGCTCAGCCCGTCAGCGGCCCAGTGTGCGACACCGGCTGCGGCCATCTGAGTTGCCGCCTGATCCGCAACACCAGGCAGGACCCCGCCGCCGTCTTCGCCCGGCTGCGCCGCTGGGCCCACATGCTCGGATTCGGCGGGCACTTCCTGACCAAATCCCGCCGCTACTCCTTCACCTTCGCCATCCAACGCGAACGCCGGATCGTCTTCCGCCGCACCGAAACCTCCGGCCCGGCCACCGACCGGCCCGACGACACTCCGACGGTTCTGGTCGTCAACTTCCTGCAGTTCGTCGGCGCCGGATGGCACACCACCGCCGACGCCATGCTCGCCAACACCTCCGCCGCACTCGCCCGGGAACACCACGAAGCCGCCCTCGCAGACCTCGCGGCCCTGGCCGCATGAACATCGATTCCCCGTCAAGCCCGCCTTGACACCAGACCCAGCGGAAGGAAGTGCACGACATGCAACAACCGGCGGGGGCACCCGGACGCGACACAACCGCGTCAGCCCCTCTGCTGTACACGGCGGCCGAAGCAGCGCTGCAGCTGCGCTGCTCGGCCTGGTGGCTCAAGAAAGAGGCCCGGGAGGGCCGCGCCCCGCACACATTTATCGGCGGCAGCTACAAGTTCACCGCCGAGCACATCGCCGCGATCGTCCGACTGCACGAGGTCGCCGCGAGCAAGGGCCGTCCGGTCGTTGCTCCGGTGGGCCCGGTTCGCCGGACGCCTGCGCCGTCGTCGAGCCCGGCGCGGCTACTGCAGGCGCGGGCGCCTCGGCGGCCCCGGGGCGGGGCTGGCGGCGGCCGGGCTGCGGCGTGACTCGGGCAGGAGAGGAGCAGGGACGTGGGTTTCGCTGAGAAGCGCGGGGACTACTGGCGTGCGCGGTACAAGCTGTCATCGGGCAAGTACGGCACGGTCCAGGACGAGGACGGCGCGACGGTGCGGTTCCGGACGCGTCGTGCCGCTGAGCAGGCGGCCGATGCGGAAGAGGTGAAGGTCCGGGAGGGACGGCGCCGGCCTGCGGTGAACGCATCCATGCTGTTCATCGACTATGTGAACCGGTGGTATGCCGAGCAGGATCTGGCTGCGTCGACGATGCAGACGTACCGGCGGCATATCGAGGCCCACATCTTGCCGGAGTTCGGGCACCTGACGATGGCCGAGCTCGAACGTGATGGGCGGGCGGCCATCGTCGAGTGGGAGCGGGCGGGGCGTGCCGACTACGCGACCCTGACCGTGCAGGGGTGGCGCAGGGTGTTCCACGTCATCCTCGCCGATGCGGTCCGCGAGGGTCTGCTGCCGTTCAACCCGGCTTCGCGACCACGGGGCCGAGGCCGGGTCGCCGGGCGGTCGCAGGCACGGGCACCGGAGAAGACGATCACGAATGCGCTCGGGGTCGTGCTCATCGCGGAGCGGATGGCATTGCTGTCCGGGCGGGACGACGAGTTCGTGGCGACGGTCGGCATGGGGTTCTCCGGGATGCGCTTCGGCGAGACGGTCGGCCTGGAGGCGGAGTTCGTGCGGCCGGGCGCGATCCGGGTGGAGTGGCAGTTGCACGAGCTGGACGACGGGGTGTTGCTGCGTTGCCCGCCCAAGGACGACTCGTACCGCACCATCGCCGTGCCTTCGTGGCTGACCGCGCTGCTGCGCGAGCAGATCGACCGGGCCGGCCCGAAGCCCTGTTCCTGCCACGGCCGGACCTACGTGTACCGCGGGCACCGGCCGCCGCGACAGGGAGCCCGGCAGGTAGGGCCACGGCTGACGGACGTGGGACGCCGGGCCGGGGTGTCGGCGGGCACGGTGTGGAATGCGCTGCATCGGCGCGACCAGGTCGCGGACGCCACCCTGCAGCGGGTGGACGCGGCGGTGGCGGAGCTGGGCTACCTGGTGGGCAGCCTGCCGGACGGGCCGACCGCGCCGCACTGGCGCCGCAACGGGTTCGCCACGTGGCTGTTCGGGCCGGCCGTCTCGGGCTGGTATCCGGCCAAGGCTCCGTCTCCAGCACGGCCGGTGCCGGTGCTGGCCGAACCGTGGCCGGGTGTGCCGATCCGGGGGCGTAACGCCGCTAACCGGGCTGACGCCTGCTGGGTACCAGTCGCGCGGGACCTGACACCGCATGGGCTGCGCCACACCTACAAGACGCTGATGCTGGGACTCGACACGCCGCGCCCGCTGATGGACCTACACATGGGGCACGCGAAGAAGACGGTGTCGGACGCCTACGACCATGTCACGGCGGACATGGTGGCGCGGCTGCTGGAGGGCCTGACCGTACTCTGGCAGAACGCTTTGGCGGCTCGCCGAGCGATGCATCCGAGGTCACCGGTCGCGGTGCTGGACCGCTTGCTCGGTGAGGAGAGCCCGGCGTGATCACCACGACAAGATCGTCTCCCAGAATTCTCCCCGGGAGTGTCAGAGAACGACAGAAGCCGATCTCCTGTTTGCAGAAGACCGGCTCTGACCTGCGATTTCTCCGGTCGGGACAGCGGGATTCGAACCCACGACCCCTTGACCCCCAGTCAAGTGCGCTACCAAGCTGCGCTATGTCCCGGTGCACCGCGCGTTCCCGCGTGGCAGCCGCTACAGCCTAGCCTATGCCCCCGCCCCCCGGCCACGCAGTATCCCCCTCCCGCGCGGTGAGGGTCGTTACGCTCCTGGGATGCATCTTGAGCTGGTCACCATCGTGGTTGACGAGTATGACCCGGCGGTTGAGTTCTTTGTCGGGGTGCTTGGGTTTGAGCTCGTCGAGGATTCGCCCTCGACGACCAGTGTTGGGGGGCGGGCCAAGCGGTGGGTGGTGGTGCGGGCTCCTGGGGCGCGGACCGGGATTCTGCTCGCGCAGGCTGATGGGGAGCGGCAGCGGGCGGGGGTGGGGGAGCAGGCGGCTGGGCGGGTTGGGTTCTTTTTGCGGGTTGAGGACTTCGACTCCGCTTATCGGAGGCTGGTTGCGCACTCTGTGGTGATCGAAGAGTCACCGCGCGTAGAAGCTTACGGCAAGATCGTGGTCTTCCGGGATATTGCCGGGAATCGGTGGGACCTGCTCGGACCCGCTTAACAAGTCCGCAAAAGGGGCAAATCCTCGTGGCCAAGGTGGCGGGAGCGGGCCTAGTGTCCGGCCTGTGCTTGGTGTGGAGTTGTTGGAGCTTTGGCGGGCGGGGCGGGTGCAGCTGCCGGCGCTTGCGCACGTATACGACGTTGCTGTTCGAGAGCTTGAAGGTGTTGCGCATGACGATGCTGACTGGGTGACGTTGCGGCGGGAGTTGGCGGGGGTGCTTGACTCGGCCGGGCGGCAGGTGCTCGAGGCCGGTGTTGCGGTCTGCGTTGCGGTGGCTCGGTATGCCGACGCCGATCGGGTCGCCGGGGTGGAGTTCGCGCGACTGCGGGGCGATGCCAGCCGGAGTCAGTTGTGACCTACGAGATGCTCATGCGGCACGCCGAGGACATGCGGGTGGCGGCGGTTGCTGTCGCCATGGGTGGGCGGCCGGCTGGGGATCGGGCCGTCGTGGAGCGGGAGTTCGCTGACCTTCCGGCTGCGTTTCGGCCGCTGCTCGGGCTGCCCGATCCGGCCAAGTACGACCCGCGGATCGAACGGCTCGCGGGCGTCCTCAGTGGACTGTCGACCGGCGGTGGGGAGCAGCGGGCCAATCCGGGGCTGCGCGACCTCACCAACGTGTTGCGGAACTGGACCGGGGAAGCGGCCGAGCGGTTCCGGGGCGGCTTTCTCGAGCCGTGGCCAGCCTTCATTCGCAACCAGTACACCATCGGCGTCGTGCTGCGCAAAGCGCTCGAAGCGCAGCGCGAGATCTGGGAACTCGCGCGCCGGGACGCGGATCAGATCGGGGAGCAAGGGCTCAAAGCGATGCGAGCTTCCGGCGACTGTACCCGCACAGAATGGACGATCACCTTCACCGTCGTCGCCTCGGTTGCCGCTGTGGCCGCGGTGCCGATGACCGGTGGACTGGCGCTCGCGGCGGGTGGCATCGCCGGGCTGGCTCAGGTCGCGGCGGCGACCGGGCCCGCCGAAGCGCCCCAGACCACGTTCAGCGCCGACGACCCGGTGGAGGTGGCCGACCGCATCCGGGAGGCCATCACCCAGCTGCGGCAGCACATTCACGAGCGGTGGGACGCGACGGCGGCGGCGCTGCGCGCGACGACACGCACCATCCAGAATGAGCCGGAGTTGTTCGGATGGCAGTGAACGTCGACGCCACGCTCGTGGACGACACCGTCAAAGTCACCCTCCGCGGGGCGGTGAGCCAACGCGACCTCGAGGGGCTGGCCCGGACGCTGTGGGCCCGCCGGACGAAAGCGTTCCTGCGGCAGGCCGGCCTGACGCATGAGCCGCCGCCGCAAGGGTGGCGGGCCGAGGCCTACGTCAGACGACGAGCTCGGATGGTCGCATGTGGACAGTCGAGCGGTATTCGCATCCAGGTCCGAGGTATGCGCGCCTGGAACGTCACCATCATCGGACCCGTAACGGAAGCAGTCATCGAGGAGGCGGCCAATAACCTGATCCGAGACCAGCGCGAGAAAGTCGCGGCGCTCAAACGAACGATATGGCAATCGCCGGGAGACCTCGCCGCACGACGACGGGCCCAACCACGAACGGCGTCAGCGCAGGGCCACAACGCCGGACAGCGCTGAGCGGGTGGCGTTGGGCGGTGTTGGGCGGTGCTGGGTGCAGGGCTGCAACGCCGAGCGCCGTCGAGCGGGCGGCGTCGGGCGCGGGGCTGCAACGCCGAGCGCCGTCGAGCATCGGCGGCGTCGAGCGAGCGGCGTCAGGCGGGCGAGCCGCGTCGGGCGGGCGAGCCGCGTCGGGCGGGCGGCGTCGGGCGGGCGAGTGGCGTCGGGCAGGCGGCGTCGGGCGGGTGGCGGCGGCGTCCGGCGGGCGAAGTCCGGGTGCGGGGCGGCAACGTCGAGCGCCGTCGAGCGCCGGCGGGTAGACGGCGTCGGGCGCGAAGGGCACAACGCCGCGTCAGACCTCGGCCGTTGCTATGAGTGGGGAGCCGAAGACCGCCAACCGGCCCCGGCCGGCCTGTTTCGCGGTCTGCAGGGCGGCGTCGGCGTCGTGCAGCAGCTGGTCGATCTCGGCGTGGTTGCGCCAGGCCGCGATGCCGATGCCGGCCGACGGGGACAGCGGCACGCCGGCGACGTTGAGCGGGCCGGCGATCGCGGTCTGCAGGCGGGCGGCGACCAGGACCGCGTCGCCGGTCGAGCCCATGCCGTCGAGGATCACCGCGAACTCGTCGCTGCCGAGGCGGGCCGGTACGTCGGCGCCGCGGAGGGTGTCGCGGAGGCGTTGGGCGACGGCGGCCAGGAGCTGGTCGCCGACGGCGTGGCCGTAGGTGTCGTTGATCTTCTTGAAGCCGTCCAGGTCGATCAGCAGGACGGCCAGCGGGCTGCCGCGGCGGGCGCGGGCCATGGCCCGGTCGAGGTGTTCGCGCAGCAGCTGGCGGTTGGCCAGGCCGGTCAGGGTGTCGTGGAACGCCTGGTACTGCAAGGCGGCCGCCCGTTCGGCGCACGCCAGGCCCAGCGCGGACTGCGCGGCCAGCGCCGCGATCGCGGGGCGGGCCTCGTCGGCGAGCGGGCCGGCGACCAGCGTGCCGTAGAGGACGTTCGACACCCGGAGTTCGAAGCCCTGCGGGCGCAGCGCGACGACACCGGCCGGGGCCGGGCCGGTCGCGGCGGTGACCTCCCCGCCCGGGGTGATCATGGCGGCCCACGCGCCCGGGGCCCCGGTCATCAGGTCGACCGCAGCCTCGACCGCGTGCCGGCTCACGACGTTGGCGTCGGTGGTGATGCCGAGCGACGCGCCGAGCCGGGCGAAGACCCGCTCCCGGGCGACCGCGCGCTCCTGACGCCGCGTGGTTTCGGCGATCACCGCGGTGAAGAGCGCCAGTACCGGTACCCCCGGAGCCTGTCGCAGCATGTGCAACAGCGCGTCCGGCTCGGTCAGCGCGACCACGGTCGTGACGGCGGCCAGCACGGCGACGGTGTACACCAGGACCTGCGGCCACGCTCCGTACAGCCCGCGATACGCCACGAGCACGCACGTCAGCCCGAGCGTGCCGGTCCATTCGCGCACCCCGAGCCCGATGACGCCGAGCGCGACCGCCTCAAAGACAAAGGACCAGAGCGGGAAACTGCCTCGGGGGTACCGATACAGCCACCACGATCCGAGCAGCACCGCGGCACCGGCCGCCGCCAACCGGGCCGGCCCGGCCGAGCCCGCGGTGAGCACCCGCGGTAGCACCAGCATCAGGCAGAACACCCCGAACACCAGGAACAGCCAGCGGATCCGCCCGTCCAGTGCCCCGGGCACGCCGAACCGTCCGCTCATGTCAGCCCGATCGGCCGCGGAGGCGCGAAGGTGAGCAAGGTGTACTGGCCAGTGCCCAGCACGGGACGCTACCCTGTCCGCACTGCCCGCGATCAATGGGCGATACCGCTCATCTCGGCCCTGGATCGGCCGAAGGTATAGCGGCCGGATTTCCGCACGGCCGGTGGTGAAGGCGGTGATGCGGGCGGTGAGGATCAGTCGGCTCATCGCCGTGTACGCACCCCTGTTCGCGATCGCCGCCGGCTGGGCCCTGTTCCGGCTGGCCGGCTTCGAGGGGGCGCTGTTCCTGGGGTGGCTGCCGGGGGCGGCCGGGATCGCGGTCGGCGGCGTCTACCTGCTGGCCGCGGCCAACGCGCCCGGGCTCGCACCGGCCGGTCGCCGGTTCTGGCGCCTGCTGGCCGTGTCGGCGCTGCTCATCGCGCCGGCGACGGGGCCGTTCACCGAGGCCAGCCTGGGTGGGCGCAAGAGCGGCCCGCTGCTCTACGCCGCCGTCGGCCTGCTCGCCGTGGCCCTGCTGCTGGTGCTGTGGGCGCTGCTGCGGCTGCCGGCCCGGGTCCGCGGCCGCTCCGGCTGGCTGCGGCTGGGGCTCGACGCGGCCACCGTGCTCGTGTGCTCGGCGACGTTCCTGTGGCAGTTCGTGCTGCGCGGCATGGCCGGCGCGCCGCTGCCGAAGGTCCTCGGCCTGGTCGTGCTGAGCGTGCTGTGCCTGCTCGCCGTGCTGGCGGTGGTGAAACTCCTGCTGGCGGGTACCGCCGCCGTCGACTCCCGGGCCCTGTGGGCGCTCGCGCTCGTGGTCCTGATCGGCTCGGTCGGCTCCGCGCTCGTCCCCGTCCTGTCCGACCCCCGCTTCGCCGGCCTGTCCGATCTGGTCACCATGTGCGAGGCCCTGATGGTCGCGATCGCGGGCCTCCTGCAGTTCCGCCGGGCCGGTTTTGTTTCGGGGGTACTGACTGAGCGCCGTCGCCCCTATTCGGTCCTGCCATACCTCGCCGTCGCTGCGGTGAGCCTGCTCCTCGTGGCGGTCAACGTCGGCGGGGCCGGCACGCTGCCCGTCGTCGTGGGCGCGGTCGCCGCCACCGGCATCGTCGTCGCCCGGCAGCTGCTCGCCTTCCGCGACAACGACGAGCTGGTCCGCTCGCTGCGCGACACCCAGCGGCTGCTGCACGAGCAGGCCACCCACGACGCGCTCACCGGCCTGCCCAACCGGACCCTGTTCAACGAACGGCTCGGGGGTGCGGCCGGGGCGATCCTGATCGACCTGGACGACTTCAAGGCGGTCAACGACACGCTCGGCCACCCGGTCGGCGACGGCCTGCTGGTCGAGGTCGGCCGCCGGCTGCGGGCCGCAGTCCGCGAGACGGATCTGGTGGCCCGGCTCGGCGGCGACGAGTTCGCCGTCCTCACCACCGACCCGCAGCCCGGCGACGTGGTGGCGGAGCGGATCCTGGCCGAGCTGAGCGCGCCGGTGCACACGCACGGTCACGTGCTCACCGTGACCGCCAGCGTGGGGGTCGCGGCCCGGGGCGCCGGCGACGACGCGCAGGCGCTGCTCCGCCACGCCGACATCGCCATGTACGCGGCGAAGCGGCGGGGCAAGGGCACGCACGCGCAGTACACCCCGGATCTCAGTGGTTTGCTCATGACACCGGAGTCCCGTCGGGCCGATCTCCGGCGGGCGATCGCGGCGAGCCGGCCGCCGTGCACGCTCGAAGTGGGGCGGGCCGCGCTGGTGTCGCCCGGGTTTCCGGCGGAGCTGGCGGACCTGCTCGCGGCGGCCGGCCGGACACCCGACGGGCTCACGCTGGCGATCCCGGCGGCGCAGCTGGCCGACGACGGGGCGGTGCGCCGGGCCATGGACGAGCTGCGGGCGGCCGGGGTCGGGCTGGCCCTGGACCACACGGGCACGGGCACGGTCCGGCTGGACCTGCTGACCGCGCTGCCGTTCACCGCCGTGATCGTCGACCCGCTCCCGGCGGACGACGACCGGACCCGGGCCTTCGGGGAAGCCGCGGCCCAGTTCGCGCGGGATGCGGGCATCGACTACCGGGTCCGATCCGAGGCCTCGGTCCTAGAGAGCGCTCTCTAGATTTTCAGTTCCGGAACCGCCGACCTCTTGACACCAGGGCTGCTGGGGATGACGCTCGTGGTTGGAGAGCGCTCTCCCAACCCCACCCCGGTTCCCGGGCCGCCCGTTCCCGGTCTCGTGAGCCTGACACCCCGGCTGCCGGAACACAAGGCCCGTCGCCGCACCCCCGCGGAGACGGTCCCGGGCTGCCGCCATGCCCTGAATCAGGAGCAGAGATGCACACCGCCGCACCGCCAACGGCGAACCACCGCCGCCGAAATCTGATCATCGCCGCCATCGCCGCGTTCGTGGTCCTGGCGACGTACGCGATCACGACGACCCTGTCCGCCTCGGCCGCCGACACGCTGATCTCGCAGGGCAAGCCGGCCCTGTCGTCCGCCGACGAGAACGCCGGCACCCCCGCGTCCGCCGCGTTCGACGGCAACACCACCGGCACCCGCTGGTCCAGCCCGTTCACCGACCCCCAGTGGATCCGGGTCGACCTCGGCGCCAACGCCACGATCTCGCAGGTGAAGCTGTTCTGGGAGGGTGCCTACGGCAAGTCCTTCCAGATCCAGACCTCGCCCGACGGCAACACGTGGACGAACGTCTACTCGACCACGACCGGCACCGGCGGCACCCAGACGCTGAGCGTGACCGGCAGCGGGCGGTACGTGCGGATGTACGGCACGGCCCGGGGCACCGGCTACGGCTACTCGCTGTGGGAGTTCCAGGTCTTCGGCTCGTTCACCGGCACCAACCCGACCGGCGGCCCCTGCAACACCGCCACCAACGCGGCCCAGGGCAAGACGGCGACCGCCTCCAGCACCGAGAACGCCGGCACCCCGGCCTCCGCGGCCGTCGACGGCAACGGCGGGACCCGCTGGTCCAGCGCCGCGAGCGACCCGCAGTGGCTGAGCGTCGACCTCGGCTCGGTCCAGTCGATCTGCCAGGTGACCATCAACTGGGAGGCCGCCTACGGCAAGGACTTCCAGATCCAGACGTCGACCGACAACGCCGCGTGGACGACCATCAAGTCGGTCACCGGTGGCACCGGCGGCAACCAGGTCCTCAGCGGCCTCAGTGGATCCGGGCGTTACATCCGGCTGTACGGCACCGCCCGCGGTACCGGCTACGGCTACTCGGCCTGGGAGTTCATCGTGAACACCGGTGGCAGCGGCCCGACCAGCACCTCGCCGTCGCCGAGCACCAGCCCGACCCCCAGCACCAGCACCGGCCCGCAGCTGCCGGGCGGCGGTGACCTCGGCTCGAACGTCATCGTCTTCGACCCGAGCCAGTCCTCGGCCACGATCCAGGCCAAGCTGGACCAGGTCTTCACCCAGCAGGAGACCAACCAGTTCGGCACCGAGCGGTACCAGCTGCTGTTCAAGCCGGGCTCCTACAGCGGCCTGAACGCGCAGATCGGCTTCTACACGTCGATCAACGGCCTCGGCCAGAACCCGCAGGACGTGCAGATCCACGGCGACGTCACCGTCGACGCGGGCTGGTTCCAGGGCAACGCGACCCAGAACTTCTGGCGCTCGGCCGAGAACCTGTCGGTCTACCCGGTCTCCGGGGTCGACCGCTGGGCCGTCGCCCAGGCCGCGCCGTTCCGCCGCATGGACGTGCACGGCGGCATGACCCTCGCCAGCCCGAACTGCGGCTGGGCGTCGGGCGGGTACATCTCCGACTCGCGGGTCAGCGGCAACATCAACCCCTGCTCGCAGCAGCAGTGGTTCACCCGGGACTCCACCATCGGCAGCTGGAACGGCTCCGTGTGGAACATGGTGTTCTCCGGCGTGCAGGGCGCCCCGGCGCAGAGCTTCCCGAACCCGCCGTACACCACCCTGCCCACCTCCCCGGTGACCCAGGAGAAGCCGTACCTCTACGCCGACGCGTCGGGCTACCGCGTCTTCGTCCCGTCGCTGCGCACCAACAGCAGCGGTGCGACCTGGATCAACGGCCAGACCCCGGGCACGTCGCTCCCGCTCAGCCAGTTCTACGTGGCCAAGCCGGGCGTGAGCGCGGCGACGCTGAACCAGGCCGTCGCGCAGGGCCTCAACCTGCTGTTCACGCCCGGTGTGTACCACCTGGGCTCGACGGTGAACATCAACCGGGCCGGGACCGTGGTCCTGGGTCTGGGCTACGCGACGATCGTGGCCGACAACGGCGCGCTGCCGATGCAGGTCGGTGACGTCGACGGGGTCAAGATCGCGTCGCTGCTGTTCGACGCGGGCCCGACGAACTCCCCGGCGCTGCTGCAGGTCGGCCCGACCGGCGCGTCGGCGAGCCACGCGGGTGCCCCGAACCTGATCTCCGACGTGTTCCTGCGCGTCGGTGGCGCGGGCGCGGCGAAGGTCACCAACGCCCTGGTCGTGAACAACAACAACACGATCATCGACCACATCTGGGCCTGGCGGGCCGACCACGGCGCGGGAGCGGGCTGGACGTCCAACCCCTCCGACACCGGGCTCATCGTCAACGGCCAGAACGTGACCGCGTACGGCCTGTTCGTCGAGCACTTCGAGAAGTACAACGTGATCTGGAACGGCAACGGCGGCAAGACCATCTTCTTCCAGAACGAACTGCCCTACGACCCGCCGTCGGCCGCCGCCTGGTCCCACGACGGGATCACCGGCTACGCCGCCTACAAGGTCGCCAACAATGTCACCTCGCACGAGGCGTGGGGCATGGGCAGCTACTGCGTCTTCACCAGCGACGAATCCATCGCCGCCTACCACTCGTACGAGACGCCGGTCAACGCCAACGTCAAGTTCCACAACATCCTGACCGTCTCGCTGGGCAAGGGCTCCATCACCCACGTCATCAACGACACCGGTGATGCCGCGCTGCCGAGCGCGGTCGTCCCGCACAACGTGATCAACTTCCCGTAAGACCGTCGATGTGGAGCGGGCCGTCCTCCGGGGCGGTCCGCTTCGCTATGGCACCAGGTGGATGCGCACCTTGCGGGCGGCGACCGCGGCCTCCTCGAGGACGACCAGCCGGGGCTCGGCCACCTCGAGCAGCCGCTCGTGGCGCAGGGCGGCCAGCGGCGCGAGCCGGCGGTCCTCCAGGATCGCCTCGACCGTCCCGCGGTCGCCGCCGCAGACGAGCGCGGCCAGGGTGGAAGCCTCGGGCAGCAGGACCCGTTCGGCGATGTCGGCGGCCTTGGCGGCGACCTGATCGGCCTGGTTGTCGCGGCGGCGGGCGTAGCGCTGCTGCGACCAGCCACCGGCGGCGGTGCGGCCGTGCACGTGGAAGCGTTCGACCTTGGAGGACGTTATGGCGGTACCGTCGGCGATTCCCGCTGCCATCGCGCCCTTGCGCGCGAGGAGGAGCCCGATCCGGGGCGGGGTGGCGATGCCGGTCAGCAGCGCGTCGATGTCCGCGACCGCGCCGAGGCCCGGCGGCGGGTGCAGGGTCGCCGTGTCACCGTTGTTGAGCCCGGTGAGCACCAGCCCGGACTCATCGGCGCCCTGATGGCGCCCGTAGAAGCCGTCGAGCCAGCCGCGCAGCCGCTCCGGCGAGATCTCCACCCAGCGGCCACCGCCGGCGGCTGGTTTGGCCGTCACCATGCCTACAAATCTGCCACAGGCTCCGCGCGGACCAGCAGCACCCGCAGCTCCAGGCCCTTCATCAGCCAGGACGCCCCGAAACCGGCGACGGCCAGGGTCTCGCCGATGAGCAGCGAGTAGTCCGCCAGCCAGCCGGTGAGCTCGGTGACGACGATGAACACGACCGCCACCCCGATGACCGCCGCGCACGCGAAGTGGAACCGCCGCCAGAACGCGGGTGAGCGCCGCCCCCGCAGCTGTGTCCGGTTGCCTTCCCGGACCCCGAAGTAGAAGCTGATGACCCCGAGGCCCGCGATGAAGACCGCCGCGCAGGTGTAGTGCACGATCGCCACCGGCGTCTCACCCAGCCGCTCCTGCAGCGGGGTGAGCGGCAGCGCCGACCCTTCGGGCCGGTCGGTGCAGAACAGCGCGACCCCGAGCGCGGCGACCCCGGCGACGTTGCTGAGCAGGTTGTCCAGGTTGTGCTCGAACGCCTTGTAGGTGACCAGGAACAGCCCGGTGACACACATGGCCCCGACGAACACGTCCCGCAGCCCGGTGTAGAAGTACTCGCTGAGCGACCCCCTGACCGGGCCGCCTTCCAGCAGCGCGTCCCCGCCCACCAGCAGGACCGGCAGGGCCAGCCCGATGAACCCGATGACGGCCCGCATGAGCAGGTAGGAGCGCAGGTAGAGCACGCCCGCGTCGGGGTGCTCCAGCCGCTCGGCGCTCGGCCGCGGTGGCCCTTCAGTCTGCGGATCCAGGTAACCCACGGGACTCATGATGCGGCACGGACATCGCCCGGGCGTAGTACGTGACCTCAGCGACATGGTGGACGACCTCCCGCAGCGTCCACGTCCCGGGATCGGGCCGCTCGTCCAGCACCTCGGCCGCCGTCCGGGCGAGGGTGGCCCGGTAGGCGATCGCCAGCCTGGTCAGCCGGCTGGTCGCCTCGTCCAGGTCGGTCTCGGTGAACCGCGCGAAGTCGGCGTGCGTCGTGACCGCCCGCCCGTGCCAGTGGTCGGGCAGCGGCGCGATCCCGGCCAACCGGCACTCGATCTCGGCGAGGTGGTCGACGAGGTGATCGGCGACCCGCCGAAGCGCCTTGTGCGGCGTCCACGCGTTCCCGTCGAAGCGGACCGGCCGCCCGTCCCACCCCAGCCACCCCGCCGCCAGGCCCAGCACCTCCTGGACGGCGGTGTCGATCAGCGTGGTGACATCGGCGTCGGTGACATCCGGATACTCCATGCCGCGACGCTAACGGCGTGACCGTTCGGCCCCGGCCGAACCTTCCGCCGCCTCCTCTGCGTGCTCCTCCACGGGCTCCGCCGCCGGATCGCCGTCGCCGCCCGGGCCGGGCAGCGTCTGGACGATGAGCACGTCGCAGGAGGCGGCCTTGACGATGTCGCCGGTCACCGAGCCGAGCAGGGTCCCGGCGACCGCTCCCATACCGCGGTTGCCGACCACGATCAGGTCGGCCCGGTGCAGGTCGGCGGCGTCGACGATGGCATGGGCCGGGTCACCCGGGAGGACCAGCCCCTCGGCCAGCCGGACCCGGGCCGTGTTGACGCGCTCCCTGGTTTCGGCGAGCACCTGCCGCCCGTGCTCCTCACCGCGGACCTGACCGGCCCGGGTGTCACCCGGCGCCGTCAGCGCCAGGCTGGCTTCCTGGCGGGCGGTCATGGGGTTGTAGACGGTCGCGATGATCAGCTCGGCCTCGGACGCGGCCGCGACCTCGGCGGCCCGGTCCACCGCGCGCAGCGCCGACGGTGAGCCGTCCGAGCCGACCAGCACCCGGCCATAGCCCATGATCTGGCGGAAGGTCAGCGGCACCACCGGGGACTGCCGCTTCGGAGGCCGGATCCAGGTCATGGCCACGGCCGCGAGCAGGAAGAGCGCGCCCGAGAACATCAGGGCGTTGCGCGGCTCGTCGCCCAGGAGGTGCTTGAAGATCCAGCCGAACGTCACCGTCTGGATGATCATCGGGACCACGATCATCATGTTGACGATGCCCATGTAGACGCCGTAGCGCTCCTTGGGCACCATCGAGACCACCATGATGTAGGGCACCCCCATCATGGAGGCCCAGGCGATACCCAGCCCGATCATGGGCAGGATCAGCAGCCACTGGCTGCCGATGTGGGGGAAGACGAACATGGCCGCCGCGGCGAGCCCCAGGGCGAGGGTGTGCACCCACTTCGCGCCGTACTTGCGGGCCAGTCCGACCAGCAGGAACGCGGTGGAGAAGGTGACGATGTTGTACAGCCCGTTGGCGAGGCCGTTGACCCCGACCGCCTGGGCGTAGAGCGCCTTGTCGTCCTCGGTGGCCCCGAAGATGCTGCGGACCAGGCTGAGCGAGGCGAACTGCCAGTAGATCACGATGGCGTACCACTGGAACATGTACACCAGCCCCAGCTTGTGCAGCGAGGCCGGCATCGCCCGCACGGCCGCGACGATGTCGCCGATCGCGTTGCCGTGCTCCCGCTTCTGCCGCAGCTGCTCGAGCTCGGCCGGCGTCGGCGGATTCTCCTTGGTGCTCAACGTCGTCACCAGGATGGAGCCGATCGAGCAGACCGCGCCGAGCCAGAACGAGATGAACACCCAGTATGGGATGCCGGCGTCGGTGGACCCCGACAAGAGCTTCTGGAACACCCACAGCGACAGGTTCGCCAGGGTGATGCCGAAACCGGTGAAGAAGGACTGCGTCAGGAAACCCTTGGCCAGCTGCGAGTCGGGCAGCTTGTCGGCCAGGAACGCCCGGTAGGGCTCCATCGCGGTGTTGTTGCTGGCGTCCAGCAGCCACAGCAGCAGCACCGCCATCCACAGGGCGGCGGCCATCGGGAAGAGGAACAGGCACACCGCGCAGCCGATGGCACCGAGGAGGAAGAACGGCCGCCGTCGGCCCCATCGCGGGCTCCAGGTGCGATCGCTCAGCGCCCCGATCAACGGCTGGATCAGCAGCCCGGTGATCGGACCGGCCAGGTTCAGGATCGGCAACTCGTCCGGGCTCGCGCCGATGAAGGTGAAGACCGGGTTCACCGCCGTCTGCTGCATCCCGAAGCTGTATTGAATGCCGAAGAACCCGGCGTTCATCAACAGGATCGCTTTGCTGGTCATCAATGGCTTGCGCGCGTGCTGGGCTTCCGCCGGGCGTTCCGCGATCGCTGTCATGGCAGCCTCCACTGCAGCGTGGGGCACCGCTTTCCGGCCTCGCACGGCGGCGGAAGCGGGCGTGTGGCTGACGGTACTCACGCTGGAAAGGCTGTCAATAGTGCCAATTACCGGGCATTTTGCCGATAGCGCTTCCGGAAACGCTTCCGCCACTGTTCCGTGCGAAGTACTACGTTCGCACCATGCCATCAGCACTGCCGACGATCTCGGATGTGGCGCAGCGGGCGGGCGTGGGAATCGCGACCGTGTCGCGCGTGCTGAACGGCGGTCAGGTCCGGCCGCAGACCCGGACCCGGGTGCTGGCGGCGATCGAGGAGCTCGGCTACCGGCCCGCCGACAACGCACGGTCGCTGGCCCGCGGCCGCCGGGAGACGCTCGGCGTGATCGTGCCGTTCTTCACCCACCCCTCGGCCGTGCAGCGGCTGCGGGGCGTGCTCGAGGTGATGGGCGACGATCCGATCCAGGTGGTCGCGTTCAACGTCGCCACCGTGGAGCAGCGCGACCGCCAGCTGAACCAGCTGCGAATGCTGGAACGCACCGCCGGCGTGATCATCGTCAATCTCTGGCCGAGCGACGACGACGTCGCGGCCCTCCACCGCGCCGGCATCGCGGCCGTCCTGCTCGACGCCGAACACCCCGACCTGACCCGCATCACCGTCGACGACGTGCACGGCGGCGAACTCGCCACCGACCACCTGCTGAGCCTCGGCCACACCCGCATCGCGTTCATCGGCGACGAATGGCCGGCCGGCTACGGATTCCGCTCGTCCGATCGCCGCCACCAGGGCTACGAACGCGCCCTGCACCGGGCCGGCGTGGCGGTCCGGGCCGAGTACCTCCGGCAGGGCCCACACGGCCGCGACACCGCCCACCGCCTGACCCGCGAACTGCTGGCGCGGCCCGAGCCGCCGACAGCGATATTCGCGGCCTCCGACACCCAGGCGCTGGGCGTGCTGGAGGCGGTCGCCGCAGCCGGACTCCGGGTGCCGCAGGACGTCTCGGTGATCGGCTTCGACGACCTCGAAATCGCCCCGTACGTTGGTCTCACGACGATCCGCCAGCCCCTCGAACACAGCGGCCGCCGCGCCACCGAACTCCTGATGCGCTCCCTGCGGACCGGCCACGACCCGATCGAGGAACGCCTGCCGCTCGAACTGATCGTCCGCCACACCACACAACGGCTCCGCGCGGGCTCGATCGGCCGGTGATCAGGGCTCAGCGTGTGGGGTTGTGTTGTCGGTGCGGAGGATGGGGCAGTGGTGGGTGCCGGGGCGGCTGCGGCCGTGATCCTTGCCGGGCGCTGAGAGCATCGCAGGGGGTGCAGGGGGCGGGAGCCCCCTGCCCGGGGCGGGAGCGAAGCGGCTCCGGAATCCTTGGAATCTTGGGTTTGGTTCATAAAAGCCTCGGTTTTGCCGATCTCGGCGGCGTGGAGAGGGTGGCGCCCTGGCGACCGACGCGGCTGCTGATCGCGGCCTCGGTTCTGGCGCTGCTGGCCGAGGGGTGGTTCGCGGTCGGGTTGGTGCGGCCGACGCCGGCGGCGGTCAGTTGGATCGCGGTGCCGTGTGCGGTCGGGTTCGGGATCGCCGGCTGCCTGCGGGCCGCGGCGGCGCCCGGGATCGCACCGGGGGCGGCGCGGTTCTGGCGGCATGTCGCGCTCGCGATGGCGTTCATCGGGCTCGGTGCGCTCAGCAACGGGGTCGACATGATGCGCGGGATCGCTCGCACCGGGCATGTCGGGTCGTTGACCGCCGGCATCTACGTGGGCGGCCTGGTGGTGCTGCTGTGGGCGATGTTCCGTATTCCCGGCGCCCAGCGGACCCGCGGCGAGTGGCTGCGCTTCGGGCTGGACTGCGGGACCGTGCTGGTCACCGTGGCCACGTTCGCCTGGCACTTCCTGCTCAGCGACTGGCAGACGTGGTCCGGCGGCAACGTCACCGGCGTGCGGGCCGTGGTGGCGCTGCTCGGGTGCGTCGCCGTGTGCGTGTTCGCGTTCGTGAAGATCGCGTTCACCGGCACCGGGCCGCTGGATCGGCGGGCGCTGTATCTGCTCGCCTCGGCCGGCGCCGTCGGCGGCCTCGGCGGGGCCCTCGCGCCGCTGCTCGGGCCGCGGCCCTACCTCAACGGTACCCCGATCCTCCTGCCCATCACCTGCCTCGTGCTGACGATCGCGGCCGACCGGCAGCGCCGCGCCGCCCGGGTCGTCCCGCCGACGCCGCGGCAGCGTGAGCGGCCCGGGTTCGTCTCCTACGCGGCCGTCTCCGCCACCTGCGTGCTGCTGCTCACCGACGCCTGGACCCACGGCGCGGACATCCTCGGCGTCGCCATCGGCGCCGTCGTGCAGGTGCTGCTGGTGGCCGCCCGCCAGGTCACCGCCCTGCGCGACAACGCCGGGCTGGTGCGCTCCCTCGCGTGGCAGGCCGGGCACGACTCGCTCACCAGCCTGGCCAACCGGCGGCTGCTCACCCAGCACATCGCCGACGTCCTGGGGCTGGGGGAGCGGGTCGCGGTCGCGCTGGTCGACATCGACGACTTCAAGGCCATCAACGACGACCTCGGCCACACCACCGGCGACGCGCTGCTGCGCGCGGCCGCGGCCCGGCTCGACGAGCTGCACCGGGGCACCTTCGTGGCCCGCCTCGGTGGCGACGAGTATGCCCTGGTCTTCCCGGCCGATGGCGAGGCCGGCGCCCTGCGCGTCGTGGGTGCCGTCGCCGCCGGCCTGCGCCGCCCCCTCGACGCGGCCGGGCACGCGCTCGTCGTGGAAGCGAGCATAGGAGTGGCGGTCGGCGGACCCGATGCGACCGCCGACGAGCTGCTGCGCCGGGCCGACGTGGCCATGTACGCGGCGAAGGTCCAGGGCAAGGGCCGCCAGGTCGCCTACGACCCGGCGATGGACCAGCGCGGCGCCGAGCAGGCCCGGGTCGCGGCCGAGCTGCGCACCGCCCTCGATCAGGGGCAGCTGCGCGTGTTCTACCAGCCGATCGTGCGCCTCGACGACGGCGGCCCGGTCGGGGTGGAGGCCCTCGTACGGTGGGAGCACCCCGAGCGCGGCATGATCCGGCCCGACCTGTTCATCCCGGCCGCCGAACGCACCGGGCTCATCGTGCCGGTCGGGCAGTGGGTGCTGACCGAGGCGCTGCGGCAGGCCGCGCGGTGGCGGCGGGAGCTGGGGCCGGAGGCGCTGCGGTACGTCTCCGTCAACGTCTCCCCGCGCCAGCTGCGCGAGACCGGGTTCGCCGCGACGCTGCACGACGAGCTGCGGGCCGCCCGCCTGCCACCGGACTGCCTCATGGTCGAGGTGACGGAGACGGCGGTCTTCGACGGCGGCTCCGCCCTGGACGAGCTGCACGCGGTGAAGGCCCTCGGGGTGCAGGTCGCCCTCGACGACTTCGGCACCGGCCACTCGTCGCTGGGGCTGCTGCGCACCTGCCCGGTCGACGTGCTCAAGGTGGACAAGTCCTTCGTGGACAACGTGACCGACGCCGGTGAGCGCTCGGTCATCGCCGAGGCCCTGATCGGGATCGCCGACGGGCTGCGGCTGCGCGCGGTGGCCGAGGGGGTCGAGACCGAGGAGCAGGCGGCGGCGCTGCGGCGGCTGGGGTACCAGTACGCGCAGGGTTACCACTACGGCCGCCCGGTACCGGCGGCCGAGCTCACGACCCTGCGCCGGGCCGCCCAGCCGGTCGGGCGGCCCTGACGCGGGGTCCCACGGCCTCCGTCACTCCATGCGCATGATGGTGGTGCCGTCGATCTCGGACTTGAGCTCCTTGAGCCCGCTGGGCGTCGGCCCGGAGATCTTCGCGCCGTCGGCCGGGTTGAACTTGGAGGCGTGCGCCGGGCACAGCACCACACCGTTCTCCGGCGCCTTGACGAGCACGCCCTTGTGCGGGCAGGCGGCGTCGAACACCTTGAAAGTTCCACTCACCGGCTGCACGATGAGCACCCCGTTCTGCACGACCCCGCCGCCGACCGGCACCTCGCCGGTCTGGCCGACCGGGCCGGTCCTGGCGCTCGCGCCCGTGCTCGCGCCGGCGTTCGCGCCCGTGCTCGCGGGCGGCTTCCCGGCCGCCTGCTCGGCCGGGGGCGCGGCGGGTGTGTTCGCGGTGGCGCCGTCATCGCCGCAGGCGGCCAGGAGCGAGACGGCTCCCAGTCCGCCGATCCCGGCGAGCAGGGCCCGCCGGTGGGCGCAGAGCGCCGGTTGCACGCGGTCTTCGGTCATTGCCACGATGTCCCTTCGGTGTGCGGGCAGGGCACAGCCCGCCACCGCTCTGTGGCGCGCTTTTGTTGAGGGCTTGGCAAGACTACATAGACATATGGAAGATTATCTAGACATTCGCTCCGGTGAACTGCCGCGGAGCGCGCTTTGCGCACCGCCTCGCGAAAGTTGCAGATCCGCGGAGTAGAAACGAGGGGTGACGACCTGGCGGATCCTGCTGGCCGACGACCATCTCGTCGTACGGGCCGGTCTGCGGGCACTGCTCGCCGCCGATCCGCGCTGCCACGTCGAAGGCGAGGCGGCCGGACTCGCCGAGCTGCGGGCGGTGGCGCACCGGCTCCGGCCCGACCTCATCGTCCTCGACCTGAGCTTCGGGGCCGACAGCGCGCTACCGGTGCTGCCCGAGCTGCTCGCGGCCGACCCGCCGCCGCGGATCGTGGTGCTCACCATGCACGACGACGTGTCGTTCGCGCGTGAGGCGTTCGCCGGGGGCGTGCACGGATACGTGCTGAAGGAGGCCGCGGCCGACGAGCTGCTGCGCGCGGTCGAGACCGTGATGCACGGGTCGGTGTACGTCGACGCGGAGCTCGGGGCGCGGCTCGCCCGCAGCCGGCCGGGGCCCGCCGACTCGCTCAGCCCGCGGGAGCGCGACGTGCTCGCGCTGCTCGCCGCCGGGCACACCAACGCCGAGGTCGCGCAGCGGCTGGCGGTCAGCCTGCGCACCGTGGAGACGCACCGGGCCAGCCTGCGGGCCCGGCTCGGCCTCGGCAGCCGGGCCGAGCTGGTCGCGGCCGCGCACCGGATGGGGCTGCTGCCGTGACCCGGGTGGCCGCCCTCACCGCGGTCGGTGTGGTGCTGCTCGGCACCGCGATCGTGCTGGAGCTCGGCGGGCTCGCGCCGCGGGCCGAGCTGTGGGCCGGTGCGGCCGCCGGCGGGGCGTTCCTCCTCGCCCTGGCGGTCAGCCCGCGCCGGTCGGCGGTGCGGGCCCGGCTGCTGGTGGCGGCCGGGATCGCGGCGCTCATCGCGGTCGCCGCGCTGTGGCAGGGCCGCCGGCGGCCCGCCCCGGAGGTACTGCTGCTGCTCATCCCGGTCGCGCTGCTGTTCGCGACGGCCGGGCTGGCGCTGCGGGAGGCGGCCCTGGAGCGGCGGCGGGCGCGGCTGCGGGAGGCCGGGTCGCGGCTCGACGGGGCCGAGGCCGAGCGCCGGCGGTGGGCCCGGGAGCTGCACGACGACACGCTGCAGGAGCTCGCCGCGGTGCAGGTGCTGCTGGCGGCGGCCGGTGGCGGCCCGGCGGTCGGGGAGGCCCGGGAGATCGTCGGGCGGCAGATCCAGTCGCTGCGCCGGCTCATCGCCCAGATGCGGCCCCTCGCGCTGGACGCGCTCGGGCTGGCGGCCGCCCTCGAGGACCTGGCCCGCAACGCCCGGGACCGCGACGGGGTCGACGTCGAGGTGGCGGTCGACGGGCTGCCGCGGCTGCCGCCGGGCGCGGAGACGGCCGTGTACCGGATCGTCCAGGAGGCGCTGACCAACGCGGTCCGGCACGCCGGGGGCGGCCGGGTGCGCATCGAGGCCGCGGCGCACGGGGGCGGCGTGCGGGTGCTGGTGCGCGACGACGGCCCGGGGGAGCCCGCGGGCGGGTTCGCGGCCGGGCACGGCCTGCTCGGCATGCGGGAGCGGGCCGAGCTGCTCGGCGCTGAGCTCTTCGTGGGTGCGGACGATGCCGGGGGTACTGTGGTGCGCCTGGATCTGCCGCCTCAGCTGACGTAGTCCTCCAGGGACGCCGGGGTCAGACCGGCGTCGGCGATGGCCTTGAGCACGGCCAGGAAGTCGTCGACGAACGCGGGCCGGAAGTGCATGAGCACGATGTCGCCGGCTTGACCTTCGACCCGGCCTGGTAGTGCACGACGCCCTTGTCCGTCGTCTCCTTCCAGAAGAACGCGGCCTTCATCCCGCAGTCGTGCACGACCCGCAGCGTGGTGGCGTCCTTGTCGCCGAACGGCGGCCGGAACAGCAGCGGCCGGCGGCCGTAGAGGCGGCCGAGATCGTCGGCGGAGCCGCAGATCTCGTGCTTCTGCGCGTCGTAGGACTTGCCCTTGAGCTCCGGGTGGCTGATCGTGTGCGCCTCGATGACGGCACCGGCCTGTTGCAGCCGCGTGAAGTACCCCGGGTCGTCCTTGATCGCGTTGATCTCGAGGAACAGGGTGATCGGCACGTGCGCGGCCTTGAACAGCGCCAGGGCGTGCGGGTCCTTGGTCCAGCCGTCGTCGATGGTGATGAACGCGACCGGCTGCGTGGTCGGGATCGCGCTGTACCAGCCGGCCGAGTTGCCGGCCGGGACGGTGACCGGCTGCGGGGCCGGGGCCGGCGGGAAGTGCGGGATCCGGGCCAGCGACGCAGGGCTGAGCCCGGATCCACCGGCCGCGTCCGGATCTGAAGCCGACATCGACGGACCGGGCCGCCCCTGGGCTTGCGCCTCGCCATGGGCCGCACACCCGGTCGCGAGCAGTGCCACGGCGACTAACACCAGGAGTCGTGACCGCACCGCCCAAGCATCGGGGGTACCGCGATGCCCGGCCTCGGTACCGGCCCGCACGACGGTTGCGGGTTTCCCGCAAGGTCCTCAGGCACCGCCACGCGTGACGACCGTCGTGGGCAGGACCACCCGCCGCGGCGGGCCGCCGACGCCGCCGATCCGCGCGAACAGCAGGTCCGCGGCCCGCGCGCCCAGGGCGGCGGCGTCGTAGGTGACAAGCGTGACCGGCGTCGGCAGCAGGTCGGCCAGCTCCAGGTCGTCGAAGGCCGCCACCCCGGTCGCGCCGCCGTGCTCGCGGACGGCGTGCAGTACCCCCACCGCCATGCGATTGTTGTCGGCGAACACGGCGTCGGCTCCGGCCGGGCCGCGCAGCAGCTCCAGGGCCGTGGCGTGGGCGTCGGCGACGGTGTGCACGCCGACGTGGACGAGGGCCGGGTCGGCGGCGACGCCCGTGGACCTGAGGGCCTGGCGATACCCGGCCAGCCGGCGCGCGCCCGTGCCGACCGAGGGGTCGCCGCCGATGTAGGCGATCCGGCGGTACCCCAGGGAAAGCAGTCGCAGCACGGCATCGCGGGCGCCGCCGTGGTTGTCCAGCACCACGGAGTCGGCCGCCACCCGGGGCGGGGCCCGGTCGATGAACACGATCGGGGCCCAGGCGGTGAGCTCGTCGTGCAGCTCGCGCTGCGCGTGGGCGGTCGGCACGACCAGGAGGCCGTCGACCCGGCGGCGCAGGACCAGGTCGTGCAGCAGGTCGCGTTCGGCCTCGAAGCTCTGCCGGGTGCTGCCGACGACGAGCATGTGCCGGTGATGCCGGGCGACCTCCTCGGCGCCGCGGGTGATGCCGGACCAGAACGGGTTGGCGACGTCCTCGATGACCAGCGCGACCGTGTGCGTGGTCTGCCCCGGGCGCAGCGTGCGGGCCGACTCGTTGCGGCGGAACCCCAGCGCGGCGATGGCCCGCTCGACCGCCTCGCGGGTCTCGGCGCGGATGTACCGCTCGTGGTTCACCACCCGCGAGACCGTCGCGACGCTCACGCCGGCCGTGCGCGCGACGTCGTGCATGGTCGGCCGCCGCTGCGACATATCGAGCTCCCTCTCTTGACGAAGGGTACCGTACCTGATTACGTTTTCTGAAAACGTTCTCATAGACGTTGATCTCTTGAACCAGGTCCGCCACCTGGGGAGGTAGCCCATGTTCAAAAGAGGAGCCGTTCTCGCCCTACTGCTCGCCACGGCCACCGGATGTGGCTCGTCAAGTGGCGACGACGCCAAGACCATCACCGTCGCCTACCAGAAGTTCGGCGCCTTCATCCAGCTCGACGACCAGCTCAAGCGGGTCAAGGGCGAGTACGAGGCGGCCCACCCCGGCTACACCGTGAAGCTGCTGCCGATCGAGGCGACCGAGAACGACTACTACACCAAGCTGTCGCTGATGAACCGCTCGCCGAAGACGGCGCCGGACGTGCTGTACGAGGACACATTCCTGGTCAACACCGACATCGCGGCCGGGTTCCTGGCGCCGCTGGACGCCGAACTGGCCGGCTGGGCCGACTGGGGCCAGTTCAGCGACGCGGCGAAGAGCGCGGCCAAGGCCCTCGACGGCAAGACCTACGGCGTGCCGATGGGTACCGACACCCGCGCCCTGTACTACAACAAGGACCTGTTCAAGCAGGCCGGCCTGCCCGTGCCGTGGGCGCCGAAGAGCTGGGACGACATCCTGGCCACGACCCGCACGCTCAAGGCGAAGCTGCCCGGGGTCATCCCGATGAACGTGTACTCGGGCAAGGCCGCCGGCGAGGGCGCCACCATGCAGGGCTTCGAGATGCTGCTGTACGGCACGAAACACACCCTGTACGACGAGAGCTCCAAGCAGTGGGTCGTCGCGAGCCCCGGCTTCAACGACTCGCTCGGCTTCATCAAGACCATCTTCAGCGAGCGGCTGGCCCCGCAGCCGCAGGACGCGCTCGACCCCAACTGGGGCACCCGGGTCTCGACGGAGCTGATGCCGACCGGCAAGGTCGCGATCAACCTCGACGGGTCGTGGCTGTCCAGCACCTGGCTCGACACCGGCAGCAAGCCGTGGCCGCAGTGGAGCACGGTCCTCGGCCAGGCCGCGATGCCGACCCAGCACGGCGAGGCGCCCGGCACGACCAGCATGTCCGGCGGCTGGGTGCTGTCCGTCGGCGCGCACACGAAGGACAAGAGGGCGTCGTTCGACTTCGTGACGACGATGCTCAACAAGGACAACACGCTCGCGTATGACATCGCCGCCCAGCAGATCGCGGAACGGGCGGATGTGGCGGCCGATCCGAAGTACCAGAGCGCGAATCCGGCTCTCGGGTTCTTCACGGATCTGGTGAAGGTCACGCATTTCCGGCCTGCGTATCCGGACTATCCGCACGTGTCCGACGCCATTCAGGTCGCGATGGAGTCGGTGATGACCGGGCAGGCCACACCGGAGCAGGCGGCGAAGACGTTCGCGGACAAGGTGCGGGCGGACGTCGGCGGTGACGACAAGGTGACGACGGCGTCATGAGCCGGGCCTTCGCGGCGCGGGCGCTCGCGTATGCGCCCGCGCTGCTGCTCATCGGCGTCTTCTTCGCCGGGCCGGTGCTGTGGAGCTTCTACAGCGCATTCACCGACCTCGCGCTGACCGGGACGTCGCAGGTGCGGTTCGTCGGCGCCGACAATTTCGTCACCATGTGGCACGACAAGCAGTTCTGGAACTCTCTCGAACTCACGCTGATGTTCGTCATCGGCTCCGCGGTCATCGGCCAGAACACGCTCGGGCTGCTCATCGCGCTGCTGCTGAAGAGCGCCGGGCGGGTGTCCCGGGCCGTCGTCACCGGCATTGTCGTGGCCGCGTGGACGGTGCCGGAGACGGTGGCCGGGTTCTGCTGGTACTCGTTCCTGTATCGCGAGGGCACCCTCAACGCGCTGGGGTTCGACCAGAACTGGCTCTACACCGCGCCGATGTTCGCGGTGACCCTCGCCAATGTGTGGCGCGGCACGGCGTTTTCGATGCTGGTGTATCAGGCCGCCCTGGACGACGTCCCGCCGGAGCTGCACGAGGCCGCCGCGGTCGACGGGGCGTCGGTGTGGCAGCGGCTGCGATACGTGACCATTCCGCTGATCCGCCGCTCGATCGTCAGCAACCTGATGCTCATCACGCTGCAGACCCTGGCGTCCTTCGGCCTCATCTACGTGATGACGAAAGGCGGACCCGGGGACCGCAGCCAGACGACGCCGATCTACATGTACCAGGAGTCGTTCCAGTTCTACAAACTCGGCTACGGCACCGCGATGGCCCTGGTGCTACTGCTCATCGGCGCCATCTTCTCGCTCGTCTACGTGCGCGTCATCCGGCTGGAGGACGCATGAGAATCGCGGCCCGGGCGGTGCTCGCGGGCGTCGCCGTACTGTTCCTGCTGCCGTTCCTGTGGCTGCTCGTCGCCTCGGTCCAGCCCGGCGCCGCCCTGTCGGCCCACATCGACTGGCACTTCACCACCCGCAACTTCGCCGACGTGCTCGACGCCGACACCGTGTTCGTCCCGATGCTCAACTCGCTGATCATCTCCGGCGGCACCGCGCTGCTGACCGTGGCGGCGGCGGTCCTGGCCGCGTATCCGCTGTCGCGCCACCGCAGCCGCGCCGGCCGGGCCCTGCTGTACACGATCCTGTTCTCGACCTGCCTGCCGATCACCGCCGTGATGGTCCCCGTCTACACGCTGTACAGCCGGTTCGAGCTGACCGACAATGTCCCCGCGCTCATCCTGTTCATGGCGGCGTCGTCGCTGCCGTTCGGGATCTGGATGATGAAGAACTTCATGGACTCCGTCCCGGTGGAATTGGAGGAGGCCGCGTGGACCGACGGCGCCGGCTGGGCCCAGTCGCTGCGCCGGATCGTCCTGCCGCTCATGGTGCCCGGTGTGACGGTGGTCTTCGTGTTCACGTTCGTGCTGCAATGGGGCAACTTCTTCGTCCCGTTCATCCTGTTGCAGGCCCCCGAGAGCCAGCCGGCCTCGGTCACCATCTACACGTTCTTCTCCACCTACGGCCAGGTCGCCTACGGGCAGCTCGCGGCGTTCGCGATCCTCTACACGGCGCCGGTCGTGCTGATGTACTCGGTGTTGTCCAGGGTGTTCGGCGGGGCGTTCAGCCTCACCGGCGCGGTGAAGGGTTGAGCTCGCATGCGCATTGAGAACACTGAACTCTTCATCGGCGACCGGCAGATCGTCCAGGTCCTCGACGTCTCCGGCCCGGCGACGATTCGCGGCTCCGGGGTGTTCGGTTCCGGGGTGTTCGGTTCCGGTGCCGGGGAGGTTCCCGTTTCGGTTGATGCGCCACCGGGGACCGTCATTCCCATCACGGTCGAGGCGGGCGGCGAGACCGGACAGGCGGACCTCATCGTGGCCGAGCCGGGCTGGACGGTCTGGATGGTCTCCCATTTCCACTACGACCCGGTGTGGTGGAACACGCAAGCCGCCTATACCGCCACCTGGGCGCCGGGCGGGGAATTCCGCGCGGACTTCCAGCGCACGGGCTTCGACCTCGTTCGATTGCATTTGGAGACCGCGCGCCTGCACCCCGAATACAAGTTCGTCCTGGCCGAGCTGGACTACCTCAAACCGTACTGGGACGCCCACCCGCAGGACCGGGCCTACATCCGCCGCCTGCTCGCCGAGGACCGCCTCGAGCTCGTCGGCGGCACCTACAACGAGCCCAACACCAACCTGACCCTGGCCGAGACGACGATCCGCAACTTCCGCTACGGCATCGGCTTCCAGCGCGACGTCGTCGGCGGCGACCCGCGCACCGCCTGGCAGCTCGACGCGTTCGGGCACGACCCGAACTTCCCCGGCCTCGCCGCCGCCGCCGGCCTGGACTCGTCGTCGTGGGCGCGCGGCCCGTTCCACCAGTGGGGGCCGATGCAGACCACCCACCACCCGGGCGAGAACGGCTGGGGCGACCCGACGACAATGCAGTTCGACGCCGAGTTCGAGTGGCTTTCGCCCAACGGCCTCGGGGTGCTCACCCACTACATGCCCGCGCACTACTCCGCCGGCTGGCACATCGACGCCCAACCGACCCTGGAAGGCGCCGAGCAGAACATCTACCAGCTCTTCCTCCTGCTGAAACAGGTGGCCCGGACCCGCAACATCCTGCTGCCGGTGGGCACCGACTACAGTCCGCCGGCGAAATGGGTCATCGACGTCCATCGCGATTGGAACGCCCGCTACACCTGGCCGCGTTTTCTGTGCGGGCTTCCAAAAGAATTTTTCGCGGCGGTACGTCTTGAGGCCCGCGATTTCACGGCGCAGACGCGTGACATGAATCCCGTCTACACCGGCAAGGACGTGTCGTTCATCGACACCAAGCAGGCCCAGCGCCACGCCGAGGCTCTGCTCACGGACGCGGAGCTGTTCGCGACGCTGGCCTCGCTGAGGGGTGCGCCGTTCCCGCACGAGCGGGTCGACATGGCGTGGCGGCAGCTCGTGTTCGGCGCCCATCACGATGGGATCACCGGTTCGGAGTCGGATCAGGTGTACCTCGATCTGCTCACCGGGTGGCGGCAGGCGCACGACCTGGCCTCCGGTGTGCTGGACGAGGCGTTGTCCGCGCTTGTCGGTTCGGTTGGTGACGGTTCCGCCGGCGACGTCGCGGCCGGTGGCGGATCACCTCGGGTGGTCGTGTTCAACCCCTCGTCGTGGCCGCGGACCGATGTCGTGCGGGTGGGTTCGCTGGAGTTCCTGGCTGATGACGTGCCGGGGGTCGGGTACAAGACGTTCGAGCTCGATGCGGTGTCCACTGTGGATGGTGCGGGTTGGCACATGCGTTCGAACGTTGGTAGCATTGCCAACGAGTGGTTTCGGGTCACGGTCGACGGGGCGCGCGGCGGGGCCGTGTCGTCCATTGTGGATCTCGCCGGCGGGCGGGAGTTGATAACTGCAGGAACGGTCGGCAACGAGCTGCTCGTCTACGACGAGTATCCCGCACACCCGCAGGTGCACGAGGGGCCGTGGCACCTGCTGCCCAAGGGGCCGCCGAAGGTGGGATCGGCGCAGGCTCCGGCGTCGTCGGTCACCGTCGAGACGGGGCCGCTGGGGGAGCGCGTGACCGTCACCGGGGTTGTGGGGCCGGTGCGATACACGCAGCGGCTCGTGCTGTGGCGCGGGGTCAACCGGCTCGACGTGCGGACCACACTGGACGAGTTCGACGGGTCCGACCATCTCGTCCGGGTCCGCTGGCCGGCCGCGATCGCCGGCGCCCTGCCCGTCAGTGAGGTCGGCAATGCGGTCGTCGGGCGGGGCTTCGGGCTGATCGACGTCGACGCCGACCCGGCGCCGTGGACGCTCGACAACCCGGCGCAGCACTGGTTCGCGCTGTCGTCGACGGCCAGGATCCGCGTCGGCCCGCACACCCGGGCGATCGGCGTCGCGGAGATCATCGGTGGCGGGGCGGCGGCCCGGGACCTGGCCCTGGCGCTGATCCGGCGCGGGGTGACGGCCACCTGCTCCGACACGGCCGGGCCGCGCTACGGTTCCCTCGCCGTAGACTCCAACCTGCCCGACGTGCGGATCCGCATCGAGGAGGGTGCTGGTGCGGACGCGGACGCGGACGCGGCGGCGGCGCGGAGCTGGGTGCCGGCCGAGCGGCCGCTGACCGCGGTGTGGACGCCGAACGCCGACCTCACCGGCGATCGGGACCTGCCCGTGCTCGTGCTGGCCGCGGCTGAGGTGGCGGCCGTCTGCGCCGAGCTGGCAGCCACCGGGGAGATCACGGTGGCGTCGGGGGAGTCGCCGGACCCGGATCTCGACGACTACACCTTCGGGATCGTCAACCGGGGCCTGCCGGGGTTCGCCGTCGATCCCAGCGGCGCGCTGCACCTGTCGCTGATCCGGTCCTGCACGGGCTGGCCCTCCGGCGTGTGGATCGACCCGCCGCGGCGGACCGCACCCGACGGGTCCAACTTCCAGCAGCAGCACTGGACCCACGTGTTCGACTACAGCATCGTCGCCGGGGCCGGGGACTGGCGCGCCGCCGGGCTCGTCGCCGCCGGGCACGCCGTCAACCATCCGATGCACGCCCGGCTCGCCCCGCCCGGGCCGGCCGCCTCGGCGCGGCTGGTCGACGTCACACCGTCCACTGTGGTGCTGACCGCGCTCAAGCCCGCCGGCGACCCGCTCGCGTCCGGTGCGGTGCCGGAGCCGGTGTCCGACGTCGTGGCCCGCTACTACGAGTCGACCGGCGCCCCGGCCGAAGTCCACATCGGACTGCCGGTGCCGGTGACCGCGCGGCAGCCCGTGGACCTGCTGGAGCGGCCCGTCGACGGCGGGTTCACCCTGGACGGGGCCGGGATCGGGCAGGTGCGGCTCACCGTCGATCGGGTCCTGGCCGCGGCCGAGCCGGTGAGGGCGCCCGCATACGCGCGGTACTGGCTGCACAACACCGGGCCGGCGCCCATCGGCAACATGCCGGTGTCCGTGCACATCGCCGCCGACGGGCTCACCGTGACCGGGACCGTCTCCTCCGACCTCGTCGCCGACGCCACGGCCGGGACCGTCACCTTCGACGTGCCCGACGGCTGGACGGTCTCCCCGCCCGCGGTGGCCTACGACCTGCCGCCCGGCGGGTTCGCCGAGTTCACCGCCGTGGTCATGCCCGCCCCATCGCCGGCGCCGGGGGAATACCGGATTCGGGCCTCGCTGCCCTCCGGGGTCTACGACGTGGCCCGCATCCCGCTCGGAGGCGGCGGCGAGGAGCTGACCGGGGCGCTGTCGCCGTCGGCGCTGCGGCTGCACCGCGGGGAGTCCGCGGTCGTCCGGCTCGAGACGTCGGCCGTCGGCGCCGAGATCCACCTCATCGGGCCCTGGCACACGTGGGAGCTCACCCCGGCCGTCACGGCCGCCGGGGAGTTCACGGTGCGGGTGCCCGACGAGCACCCGCCGGGCACCTGGTGGGTCCTGGCCCGCATCGCCGACGCCGGCCGGCTCCACTACACCGAGCCGATCACCGTGACGGTCGAGCCATGAGCGCGGGTGTCGCGGTCGCCGCAGCCGCCGCCGTCTTCGCCGCCGTCTTCGTCTTCGCCGTCTACGTCGGCGCGGAGCCGATCACCGTGACGGTCCGGCCATGAGCGATGGTGTCGCCGTCGCGGCCTATGTCGGCGCGGAGCCGATCACCGTCGCGGCCGTCGAGGAACGGCTCGCCGCGATGCGCTCCGGACCGTACGCGGCCCGGCTGCCGCACCCGGGCAGTGCCGAGGGCCGCAACCTGCGCCGCTGGCTGGTCCAGCTCCTCGCCACCACCGCCGTGCTCGACCAGGAGGCCGCCCGCCTCGGCCTGCCCGCGGGTGGTGCGCCGACGTCCAGCGGAGCAGCTCCTCGACGGCGACCGGCAGCCGCGTCGGCTCCCGGCGCGGCCGCTCCCAGCGGTCCCGCGCCGCCGGCCGCCGGGCCGCCCGACCTGGCCCGGGCACTGCGGCTCGGGGGTGTCGCGGCGTCGGCCGCGGCCGCCCACCCCGGCGTGTACGCGGCCGTCACCGCCGCCGTGACCGTCGACGAGGCCCAGGCCCGCGACTACTGGGGCCGCAACCGTGACCGGCACCCGGGGCCGTTCCCTTCGTGCCGGGCCGAGATCGAGGACCTGCTGCTGCGGGCCGCCCGCGACCGGCACTTCACCCGCTGGCTCGACGGGCGCTGCGCCGAGCTGGTCCGGTTGTCGCCCGGGTTCGAGCACCCCGGCGACCCCGCCCAGCCCGACCACACGCACCACCATTAGTCCCAGTCGGAGATGATCGGCTGGCCGGCGATGAAGCTGTCGGCGTTCGCGGGTTCGGCGACCCCGGTCGTGGCCAGGACCTGGCCGGTGCTGTCGAGCGCTTCGACGGTGAGCGTCGCCGGGACCTTGGCCAGGACCACGCCGACGCCGCCGGTGAGGGTGACCCGTGGGTCCTGGCCGCCGGTCACCCGCAGTTCGGTGGCGGCCGGCGGGGCGACGACGAGCAGGCGGTCGGCCAGCTCGAGGTTCTTGTCGGCGGGTAGACGTACCACCACCAGGGCATCGCTCTTGGTCGCGGCGGTCGTGAGCGACGCCGGTGGGAACGACGGATCGGCGGGGCGGGGCTCGCCGTGCACGGTGGAGATCGGGTAGGCGTCGCCGTGGCCGGTGACCGCGCACACCTGCGCCGAACCGTCGGCGAGCATCCCGAGCTCGACGACCGTCGGGCGGGTCTCGCCGGGCGGGGTGCCGCCCCAGAGGATGCGCCGGGAGCGCACGTCGAGGCCCACGTTGTCCGGGCAGCCCCACAGCACCTCGCGGACCATCGCCGGGTCGGCCGTCCCGCGTTCGGTCGGCGGCGAGTCGCCCTTCCTGGTGCCGGTGACCATGTCCTGGAAGCCGACCTCGCGCACCACGCCGGCGCAGGTGACCTGAAACAGCCAGGAGGCGGCCGGCCGCTCCAGGAAGTCGCCGCCGGCGGTCCAGGTGTGCTCGACCGTGCCGTCGGCCCGCACGGTGGTGGTCGCCGCCGACTGGATGGCGCACCCGGGGGGAGCGAGGGCGATCGTGTACCTGTCCTGCTTCCCGATCACCGCGAGCGGGAACAGCCCGCCCACCTGGGAGCCGAACTCGCCGGTCGCGAGGGCCGACACCGGCGCGTCCAGCGGCCCGGCCGACGAGACGAACAGCAGCTCGCGGTCGTTGTGGTAGGCGACGCCGAAGGACCACTCCCCGGCGATCCTGACCACGAACAGCACGGTGATCCGGTCGAGGTCGGCCGGTGCCCCCCAGTGCGCGCGGGCCTGGTCCATCGCCGCCGCCACGTTCGTGACCAGCCGCGGGTCGTCCTTGGCGGCCTGCCCGCGGACCGGGGCGTCGAGGATCTGCCGGGTCCACGGCGTGAGCGGGACGATGGCCTCCTGGTAGTGCCCGTAGTTGTCGGTCGGCGGCGGGCTGGGGGCCGGCCCGGCCGGGGCGAGGGCCTGCACGCCGAGCAGCGCGGCGACGACGGCGGCGGCGAGCCCGGCGCCGCTCCACCGCCAGGCCCGGCGCCGGTGCCGGCGCAGCAGCCGGCCGTAGGGGTCGGGGGCGGGCCGCACCTCGGCGACCGAGCGCGCCATCTCCTCGCGCAGCCGCGTTTCCAGGTCGCTCATCGCCCGCTCCTCTCGCCCGACTCCAGCAGGGCCCGCAGCCGTGCCAGCCCGCGCGAGGCCTGGCTCTTCACCGTCCCGGCCGAGCAGCCGAGGATCGCGGCCGTCTCCGCCTCGGAGAGGTCCTCCCAGTAGCGCAGCACGAGCACGGCCCGCATCCGCTCCGGCAGCCGCCCGAGCTCCGCGACCAGCGCCGAGCGCTCCGTCAACGCCCCGGCGGGATCGCCGCCGCCCCCGGCCGGCTCCGGCGGCTCCGCGCTCAGCCGCTCCCGCCGCAGCGCCCGCCACCAGCTCGTGCGCTGGTTGACCATGGCCCGCCGCAGGTACGGCATCGGCTCCGCGACCCGGTCGAACCGCGGCATGATCTTCAGCAGCGCGCTCTGCACGAGGTCCTCCGCGGCCGCCGGGGCCCCGGTCAGCAGATACGCGGTGTGCAGCAGCTCCGCGTATCGCATGCGCACGAATTGTTCAAAGCCCTCACCCGGCACCCCGCCGCCTCCCGTCCGGACGCTGTCACAGCATGCACGCCGCAGCGGTACGAAACGTTGAGAGGCAGTTCGGCGAGCAGCTCCTCCGCCGCGTCCGGTCCGGCGGGTCGGCTACGGCTCGTCGTTCGCGTTCGCGCACGCCTTCAAACGCACCCACGGCACCGCGCCCGGGGCGTTCCGTCAGAGCTTGGCGGCGTAGAGCGGGTCGGCCAGGAGCGATTCGAAGGCCAGCTCGGCCGCGCCGACCAGGGGTGCGTCGGCGCCGAGCTGCGGCGTGTGCAGGGCCACGTGGGCGCGGCACGCCGGGAGGGCCATCGTGTAGAGGCGGTGGCGGACGTGGTCGGCGGCGGAGAGGTACAACTCCCGCAGTGTCCCGCCGAAGACGACGACCGTCGGGTTGAAGATGTTGACCAGGTTGGCCACGCCGAAGCCGAGCCAGTCGGCGGCGTGGGCGACCGCGGCCCGCGCCCCTTCGTCGCCGTCCTGGGCGGCGATGACGGTGGCCGCCACCGCCGCGCCCGCGGTCGGCACGGTGCGGCCGGCCAGGTGCAGCAGGGCCCGCTCGCCGATCTCGGTTTCCCAGCAGCCGCGGGAGCCGCACCCGCACAGCCGCCCGCCGGGGTTGACGACCATGTGGCCGACCTCGCCGCCGTGCCCGCCGTAGCCGGTGATGCGGCGGCCGCCGGCGATGATGCCGGCGCTGATGCCCGCGTCGCCGTGCAGGTAGATGACGTTGTCGGCGCCGGCGGCGGCCCCGCGGGTGTGCTCGGCGAGGGCGGCCAGGTCGGCCAGGCCGCCGACGAACGGGCCTGCGGCCGGGGCCAGGTGCGGCGCCAACGCCGAGGCCAGCGCCGGTTCGATCGTTTCATCGGCCCAGCCGAGGTGGTGCCGCACGGACGCGGAGACGGCCAGGCCGGAGCCGACGAAGACGGCGTCGGCGGCGTCGATCACGACCGAGTCCTGCAGCTCGGCGACGAGGCCGGCCAGGGCGGCGAGTGTCGGGGCCGGGTCGGTGCCGCCGGGGCGGGCGGCGGTGCGCTCGTCGAGGATCCGTCCGCCGAGGCCGACACGGGCGGCTCGGAGCCGGTCCAGTTCCAGGCTCATGGCGTATCCGTAGACGCGCGACGACCGCGGCCGGACCACGATCGACGGGCGGCCGGCGCGGCCGGTCTCGTGCGGTACCCCCTCGTCGATCAAACCGGCGGTGGCCAGGTCGGCGGTGAGTGCTCCGATGGTGCTGCGGTTGAGGCCGAGCCGGTTCGTCAGCTCCGCCCGCGAGGTGGCACCGCGGACGTGAATGTAGCGGAGCAGGGCCCCCAGGTTCTGCCGGCGCACCGACTCCTGCGGGCTGCTGCTGGTGGAGGAGGACACGCTTCTACGCCTCCAGAACGAACGTGGGTCCCCGGAAAGGTGCTCCGGGGACCCACGATGCTGTTGCCGGTGTTACTTGGTGAGCGGCGAGAGCTTCGGGTCGTTGGCGTAGGCCTCGGCCGCGTTCGCCTTGGTCACGATGACCGGCGGGAGCAGGTACGAGGGGACGATCTTGACACCGTTGTTGTAGGACTTGGTGTCGTTGACGTCCGGCTCGGAACCGGCCTGCAGCTTCTTGACCATCTCGATCGTCTGGGCAACCAGCTTGCGGGTGTCCTTGTTGATCGTGGAGTACTGCTCGCCGGCCATGATGCTCTTGACCGACTCGACCTCGGAGTCCTGACCGGTGACGACCGGGACCGGCTTGCCGGCGGCCTTCACCGAGGTGATGATCGCGCGGGCCAGGGTGTCGTTCGGGGAGAGCACGCCGTCGAGGGTCTTGCCGCCGGTGGCGTAGGTCGAGGTCATGATGGTGTCCATGCGGGCCTGCGCACCCTCGGCCTTCCAGCCCTGGATGGCGGTCTGCTTGACGTCCTTCTGGCCGGAGCCGACGACCAGGTCGCCCTTGTCGATCAGCGGCTTGAGCACGTCCATGGCGCCGTTGAAGAAGACACCGGCGTTGTTGTCGTCCGGCGAGCCGGAGAACAGCTCGATGGTCCACGGGCCGGTCGGCTTCTTGGCCTTCATGCCGTCCAGCAGGGCCTGGCCCTGCAGCTGGCCGACCTTGAAGTTGTCGAACGCGACGTAGTAGTCGAGGTCGGCGGTGCCGGTGATCAGGCGGTCGTAGGCGATGACGACGGCGCCGGAGTCCTTGGCCTGCTTGACCTGGGTGCCCAGCTGCGCGGCGTCGGTCGCGCCGATGACGATGACCTTCGCGCCCTTGGTGATCATCGAGGAGATCTGCGACTGCTGGTCGGCGACCGTGGTCGACGCGCCGGCGTACTGCACGTCGCCCTTGAAGCCGGCGTCCTTGAGGCCGTTGGTGAAGAGGTCACCGGCGAGGACCCAGTTCTCCGAGGTCTTCGACGGCAGGGCGACACCGATCGTCGCGTCCTTGGCGAAGCCCTTGGCCGCGCCGGACGTGCCGGTGGAGGCGTCGTCGCGGTCGCTGCTGCCGCACGCGGCGGTGCTCAGCGCAACCAGCGCGATGGCGCTGACCGCGAGGCTCCTGGTGAGGAACTTGCGCATGGCTTTGAAAGCCCTTTCTTTCGGGATGTTACTGGGGATAGGGGCGTCGTGCCGCCAGGGTGCGCGGCGAGGTGTTTCAGCCGCCGACGGGAGCCTTGATTGACTCCTGGCCGGCTTGGTTGGGCGCGGCCGGATCGGTGTTCTCCTGCCGCTGGAAGGGGCGCATGATCGATCCGATGATCGAGAACCGCCCCTGGCTCTTGTTGTAGACGTCCAGCGCGACGGCGAGCAGCAGGAACAGGCCGCGGATGATCTGCTCGCGGTCGGTGCCGATGCCGAGCAGCTGCAGGCCGTTCTTCAGCACGGCCATGACCAGACCACCGACGATGGCGCCGCTGACGGTGCCGATGCCGCCGGCGACCGCGGCGCCGCCGATGAAGACGGCCGCGATGGCGTCCAGCTCCCAGCTCAGACCGTCCTGCGGGCCGGAGGCACCGGAGCGGGCCACGAAGATCATGCCGGCCAGCGCGGCCAGGATCGACATGTTCATGATGACGAAGAAGTTGACCTGGCGCAGCTTGACGCCGGAAAGCTCGGCGGCGCGGGCGTTGCCGCCGACGGCGTAGATGTGCCGGCCGCCGGGCGTGTTGCGGGTGTAGAACGAGTAGGCGAGGACCAGCGCGGCCAGGATGCAGCCCGAGATCGGGAAGCTGGTGCCGACGCGGCCGCCGGCGAAGCGCAGCGTCGCGAAGACGATGACCGCGACCATGATGGCCATCCGCAGCACCGACACCCACATCGGGGTCGGCTCGGCGTCCATCTGCCGGCGGGTCTTGCGGGACTGGAACTCCCGCCACACCACGGCCAGACAGGCGACCAGACCCAAGAGCAAGGTGCTGTTGTTGTACCCCGTGTTGGGGCCCCACTCCGGGAGGTACCCGGCGCCGATCTGGGTGAAGGCCTTCGGCACCGCGACGGTCTCGGCGTTGCCGGTGTACTGGTTGGCGCCGCGGAAGATCAGCATGCCGGCCAGGGTGACGATGAAGGCCGGGACGCCGATGTAGGCGACCCAGAAGCCCTGCCACGCACCGATCACGGCACCGACGCCGAGGCCGATCAGGATGCCGACCCACCACGGCACGCCGCCGTCACGCATCGCCTTGGCCACGATGATGCCGACGAACGCGGCCACCGAGCCGACCGAGAGGTCGATGTGGCCGGCGACGATCACCATGAGCATGCCGATGGACAGCACGGAGATGTATGCGTACTGCTGGGTCAGCGAGATCAGGTTGCCGGAGTTGAGGGTCAGCCCGCCGGTCCAGATCTGGAACAGGATGATGATCGCCACGAGGGTGAAGATCATCGTGAACTGGCGGGCGTTCGAGGTGGTGCCCCCGAACAGGTTCTTCTGCAGGTCCTTGAGTCGGCTCATCGCGTCGGCATCTTCTTCGTTGAGGTCATCTGCTTCATGAGGAGTTCCGGGTTGGCCTCGGCGCGCGGGACGTCACCGGTGATGGTGCCTTCGAACACGGTGTAGATGCGGTCACACAGGCCCAGCAGCTCGGGCAGCTCCGAGGAGATGACGATGACGCCCTTGCCCTGCTCGGCCAGCCGCTGGATGATGCCGTAGATCTCGTACTTCGCACCGACGTCGATACCGCGGGTCGGCTCGTCGAGGATCAGCAGGTCGGGGTCGGTGAACATCCACTTCGCCAGGACGACCTTCTGCTGGTTGCCGCCGGAGAGCTTGTTGACGCCCTCGTCGACGGTCGGCGCCTTGACCCGCAGGGCCTTGCGGTACTCCTCGGCGACCTTGTGCTCGGCGACCTCGTCGATGACACCGTGGCGGGTGATCTTCGACAGCTTGGCCGCGACCGTCGAGGTCTTGATGTCGTCGAGGAGGTTGAGCCCGATCGACTTGCGGTCCTCGCTGACGTAGGCCAGGCCGTGCCGGATCGCCTCGGCCACCGAGCGCAGCTGGATCTCCTGGCCGTCCTTGAAGATCTGCCCCGACTGGTAGACGCCGTAGGAGCGACCGAACAGGCTCATCGCCAGCTCGGTGCGCCCGGCGCCCATCAGGCCGGCGAAGCCGACGATCTCGCCGCGGCGGACGTTGAAGTTGGAGTGCTTGCAGACCAGGCGGTCGGCCGCGATCGGGTGGCGGACCGTCCAGTCGCGCACCTCGAAGAAGATCTCGCCGATCTTCGGCGTGTGGTCGGGGAACCGGCTCTCCAGGTCCCGGCCGACCATGCCGCGCACGATCCGGTCCTCGTTGACGCCCTGGGCGCCGACCTCGAGCGTCTCGACCGTCTTGCCGTCGCGCAGGATCGTGATCGAGTCGGCGACGTCCTCGATCTCGTTGAGCTTGTGCGAGATCATGATCGAGGTGATGCCCTGCGCCTTGAACTCACGCAGCAGGTCGAGCAGGTGCTTCGAGTCGTTCTCGTTGAGCGCCGCGGTCGGCTCGTCGAGGATCAGCAGCTTCACGTGCTTCGCGAAGGCCTTGGCGATCTCGACCAGCTGCTGCTTGCCGACGCCGATGTCCTTGATGAGGGTGTCGGGGTCGTCGCGCAGGCCGACCTGGGCCAGCAGCTCGTGGGCCCGCCGGTTGGCGCCCGTCCAGTCGTAGGAGCCGTTCCTGCGGGGCTCGTTGCCCAGGAACAGGTTCTCCGTGATGGACATGTGCGGCACCAGGGCGAGCTCCTGGTGGATGATCACGATGCCGGCCTTCTCGCTGCCCCGGATGTCGCTGAAGCGGACTTCCGAGCCCTGGTAGAAGATCTGGCCGTCGTATGAACCGTATGGGTACACGCCGCTGAGAACCTTCATCAGCGTCGACTTCCCGGCGCCGTTCTCTCCGCAGATCGCGTGGATCTCGCCCTCACGGACCACCAGGTTGACGTCGGCGAGCGCCTTGACGCCCGGGAACTCCTTGGTGATCGACCGCATCTCGAGCAGGATCGGTGCGTCGCTTCCCGGGCTGCTCATGAGGCGAGCCGCCTTGTCACCGACATCATGTTGCCTCCGAGGGGCTGTGTCGCCAGCCAGGTTTGTTGTGACGACCAACTTATTGCAAGTGTGGCGACCCTGCCCAGTCCCGTCCGTTGTTTCTTGGTAACAATCCGGCAATGATCTAGCACCCGGGCGGTCGCCGCAGCCGTCCGGGAAGCGCTCTCACGTGTCCGGGATGTTAGCTGCGCGTGTCGGACTCTAAATCCAATTGCTTTACTAAGTCAACGGCGCAGGGCATCATGTAGGTAACGGTACGTAGGCAGGAGGCTGGGTGCGGCAAGTCGGGACAAATCTCCCCAAGGTCGGGCAGTACAACCGGGCGGTCGTGCTGGACCAGATCCAGCTGGCCGACGGCACCAGCCGCGTGGAGATCGCTGAGCACACCGGCCTCACGCCGCAGACGGTCTCCGGCATCGTGCGCCGGCTCATCGACGAGGGAATCGTCCGCGAGGACGGCGCCCGCTCGTCCAGCGGCGGCAAACCGCGCACCGTCCTGCGCATCAACGCCGACGCCGGCCGGGCCGTCGGCCTGCACTTCGACCCGGTCGAGCTGGCCTGCGTGGTCGTCGACCTGCTCGGCCGCCCGCTGGTCACGGCCCGCCGCCCGACCCCGGCCGACATGGACCCGGCCAAGGTCACGGCCGCGATGGCCGGCCTGGTCGGCGAGGTCCTGGCCGAGGCCGGGGTGGCCCGCGACAGCGTCCTCGGCCTCGGGCTGGCCGCGCCCGGGCCGATCGACCAGTCGCTCGGCGAGGTCATCTCGCCGCCGCAGCTGTCGGACTGGACCCGGGTCCCGCTCAAGCAGATGGTCGCCGACGCCACCGGCCTGCCGGTCACGCTGGACAACGACGCGACCGCCGCGGCGATCGGCGAGCGCTGGGCCGGTGCCGGCCGCGGGGTGGCGAACTTCGCCTACTTCTTCCTCGGCACCGGTGTCGGTGGCGGTCTCGTCCTCGGTCACCAGGTCCACCGGGGCGGCTCGATGAACGCCGCGGAGTTCGGGCACACCTCGGTTACGGAGAGTGGCCCCGACTGCTACTGCGGCAACCGCGGGTGCCTCGAGAGCCTCATCAACCCGGCGGCGCTCGTCGCCGACGCCCGCTCCCGTCTGGCGGCTGGCGGTGAGAGCGCTCTCACGAGGGCCTTCAACCGGGCACCGTCCACTGTGGATCACCAGGCCCTTTGTTACGCGGCCGCGGCGGGCGATGCGCTCGCCGCGGAGGTCATCGGCACGGCCGCCGAACGCCTCGCCGCGGTGGCCGTCAACGTCGTCAACATCGTCGATGTCGAGCTGATCATCCTGGGCGGCCACGGCATCCGGCACGTGGAGACCCAGTTCCGCCAGGCGGTCGTGCGGGCCCTGGGGGAGCGGGCCATCGCCCGGCGCATCCGCACCGTCGACGTGGCCCTGTCACCCCTCGGCGACGACGCCGCCGTGATCGGCGGCGCCGCCCTCGTCCTGCACGCGACCTACTCCCCGCAGGTCTCGTCGCTCCTGGCCGGGTGAGCCATTTATCGCTGTACCCTCGCGCCGGCGCCCTTCACCAGGGCCTCGACCTCTTTGAGACTGGCCATCGACGTGTCGCCGGGCGTGGTCATGGCCAGCGCGCCGTGCGCGGCCCCGTACTCCACCGCCGTCCGCAGCTCCCCGAACGTCATCAGCCCGTAGATCAGCCCCGACGCGAAGCTGTCGCCGCCGCCGACCCGGTCCAGGATCTCCAGCGCCGGCCGGTGCGTGGCCTCGGCGAAGTCCCCGTCGGCCCAGGCGATCGCGCCCCAGTCGTTCACCGTGGCCGTGCGCACGCCCCGCAGCGTCGTCGCGACGACCTGGAAGTTCGGATACGCCTCCACGGCCGCCGCGATCATCGTCCGGAAGTTGGCCGACTCGAGGGCACCCCCGCCGTGCAGATCCGTCTCGGGCACCTCGAGGCCGAGCGACGCCGTGAAGTCCTCCTCGTTGCCGATCATCACGTCGATCAGCGGGGCCAGGCGGCGGTTGACCTCGCGGGCCCGCTCCTGACCGCCGATCGCCTTCCACAGGCTCGGCCGGTAGTTGAGGTCGTAGGAGATCACGGTGCCGTGCCGGCGGGCCGCGGACAGACACGCCTCGATGACGTCCGGCGTCGTCTCCGACAACGCCGCGTAGATCCCCCCAGTGTGCAGCCACCGCACCCCGAGCGTGCCGAACAGGTGCTCCCAGTCCACATCGGACGGCTGCAGCGCACCGGCCGCGGTGTGGCCCCGGTCCGACACGCCGACCGCGCCGCGCACACCGAAGCCGCGCTCGGTGAAGTTGAGGCCGTTGCGGACCGTCCGGCCGATCCCGTCATACGGAACCCACTGCACGAACGTCGTATCGACGCCGCCCTGCAGGATCAGGTCCTCCAGCAGCCGGCCGACCTCGTTGTCCGCGAACGCGCTGATCAGCCCGGTGCGCAGCCCGAAGCAGCGGCGCAGGCCGCGGGCCACGTTGTATTCGCCGCCGCCCTCCCACGCGCGGAACTGCCGGGCGGTGCGGATGCGCCCCTCGCCCGGGTCGAGGCGGAGCATGACCTCGCCGAGCGAGATCAGGTCGTAGCGGCACTCCTCGGCCGGCCGGACGGCGATCACAAAACCTCCAGGGCGGCTTTGGTACGGGCGGTGACGGCGGCCCAGTCCCGGGCGGCGAGCAGCTCCGGGGCGACCATCCACGTGCCACCGACGGCGAGCACCGATGTGACCGCCAGATACGAGGCGAGGTTCGCGGTGTTGACCCCACCGGTCGGGATGAACCGGACATTGCGAAAAGGTGCGGAAAGCGCCTTCAGCATCGGTACTCCACCCAGCTGCTCGGCCGGGAAGAACTTCACGATGTCCAGGCCGGCGTCAAGCGCCTGCATGATCTCGGACGGCGAGGCGACACCCGGAAACACCGGCACGCCCCTGGTCTGCGCCCGTGCCACCACGGTCGCGCTGAAGCCGGGGCTGACGATGAACTGCGCGCCGGCGTCGACAGCCTGGTCGACCTGGGCGGCGGTGAGCACGGTCCCCGCACCCACGAGCATCCCGGGCCGCTCGGCCATGGCCGCGATGGCGGCGGCCGCGGCGGCGGTCCGGAACGTCACCTCGGCACAGCCCAGCCCACCGGCGACGAGCGCGTCAGCCAGGTCCGAGGCGTCGGCGGCATCCTCGAGCACGACAACGGGCACGATCTTCTTGGCGGCGACAACTTCAACCACGGGGGTCTGTTCAGTATGATGAACGTCGGTCACATATGTGACCATAGTGCACCGGAGGTCGCGTGACCACACCCGTGAAGTCCGCCGACCGGACCCTGGACATCCTGGAAGCCCTGGCCGCCGCGGGCCCGTCGACGCTGTCCGAGCTGACGAGGAGCCTGGACATCCCGAAGAGCAGCCTGCACGGCATCCTGCGCACGATGACCGCCCGCGGCTGGATCGAGGCGACGGAGACCCGCTTCCGCCTGGGCCTGAAGGCACTCCAGGTGGGCGCCGCCTACCTGGACGCCGACGACACGGTGGGCCTGCTGTCCGGCATCCTGGACGACCTGGCCGCCAGGTTCGGCGAAACCACGCACCTGGGCCGCCTGGACGGCCCCGACATCACCTACGTGGCCAAACGCGAATCGGTCCACCCACTGCGCCTGTACTCCGCGATCGGCCGCCGCCTGCCCGCCCACGCGACCGCCCTGGGCAAGGCGCTGCTGGCCACCCGCCCGCCGGCCGAGGTGGACGCCCTGCTCCCGACCCCACTACCACCCCTGACCCCGCACACGATCACGGACCGCGCGGCCTTGCACGCCGAACTGTCCGAAATCCGGGCCCGCGGCTACGCCGTGGACCGCGAAGAAAACACCGAGGGCATCGTCTGCATAGCCCGCACCGTCCCCATACGCGACCCGATCACCGACGCGATCAGCCTGTCCATCCCCAGAACGAGAATCGCCCCGTCCACAGTGGACGAGATAGCGACCGCCCTGGAGGAGGCCGTGAGCAAGGCTTCCAGCGCCAAGCGTTTCCTCTAGGACCTGCCCGACAGTGCCACGCCGGTCGGCTGAGCCAAGGCGTTCCGTGCGTGGCGCGGGGAGGTCGGCTACCGAGGTCGTATCCGGCCGTTGCAGCGCTCCGCCCGATGTGTGCGCAGCGCCTGGTGTGGCCCGACCGCGCAGCGTCGCCGGCTCGCCGGCCTCGCCGGCCCGGCCCCGGCGAGGGATCGGGGCCCTCCGCAGCGTTACCTTGGTTGCGAAACAGGCCACAGCCCGCAGCCGGTCCGAGCCCTACCGAGGTCGGCTCCGTCAGGGCAGGACCGAGGCCAGCCGGGCGAGGGCCGCAAGCGGGTCAGGCTCAGCCGGAATCAACACACAACTGGTCGCACCGGCGGCCTGCCGATCCGCGATCTGCCCCCACACTTCCTCGGCCGTCCCGGCCAGCGCCAGCGCCCGCACCCACTCGTCGGGCATCGTCGCGGCAAACTCCGCCCGGCTCCCCGAGGCCTGGCGGTGCCGGGCCAGGTCGGCCGCGAAGGGCAGCGGGGCCAGATGCGGCGCCCAGTCCGCCTCCCCGATCCAAGCCAGCCCCGGCCGCACGAGATCACGAGCCGCCCGGCCATCGAGCCCGACGGCCGCGGCGTCGTACGTGATCACCTCCGGCGCGCCGACACCCGAATGCTCAGCCGCCGCGGCCATGCGCTTGATGGACTCCGCGACGTACGCCGGCGCCGCCGGCTCGGCCAGCAACAGCCCGTCCGCCACCGCCCCGGCGACCGCGATCGACTTCGGCCCGCGCACGCCCAGGACGACCGGCGGCGCCACCGCCGGTACCTCCCCGATGGCGACCCCTTCGACGTTCACGTACCGCCCCGCCGCCGGCCCTGGCTCACCCCGCAGCAGCGTGCGCACGGCGACCGTGAACTCGCGCAGCAGGGTGAGCGGGCTGGCCGGGTGGGCGCCGACCGACCGCATCCAGTCGGGCATGCCGTGCCCGATGCCGGCGATCAGCCGGCCCGGGAACAGCTGGCCCAGCGTGGCGAGCTCCATCGCGGCGAACGCGGCGTTGCGGGCCCCGGCCGGCAGGATGCCGATGCCGACCACGATCCGTGACGTGGCGGCGAGCACCGCTCCGGCCTGGGCCACCCCGCCGCGGAAGCCGAGATCCTCCACGACCCAGAGTTCGTCGAACCCGAGCCGTTCGGCTTCCCGGGCGTAGGTCAGGACCTGGTTCGCGGGCAGGTCCCGCGGGAGCATCACCCCGACACGCGCCATCGCTGAACCTCGCCTGCCTTCTGCATGAGGAGAACGAGGCGTGCTCGGATTGAACAACACAGTGCGGGTCCGGTGCCGCCGTTCCGTCTCTCAACACCGTAACAGATGAAACTAATTCGCACTTTCGCCCATCACGCGCTGCGACAATCCCTCACTCGCCGTGTTCGCCAAGGTTTCTACCTGGTCGGGGTGGTCGGCGTAGCAGTACAGGATCAGTTCGTCGGCGCCGAAGGCAGCGTACGCGGCTACGGTGTCGGCCAGCTGGGTCGGGGCGCTGATCGGGGCGCCCCAGCCCTCGCGGCCGGTGAACGCGTAGTACGACGCTGCGGCCGCTTGGGCTCGGTCGGCGGTCGCGGGGGTGGCGGCGTTGATCTGGCACACCAGGCGGGGGCGGCCGGGGCGGTCGGCGGCGGCCCATTGGTCCTGCACGGTGCGTACCAGGCCGCCGGCCCACTGCAGCGGGGCCGCGCACAGGAAGCCGTCCGCGAAGCGGGCGACCCGCGCCAGTGCTTGTGGTGCGAAGCCGCCGATCAGGATGGGTGGGCCGCCGGGGGTGGCGGGGGTCGGGCCGATCGGGGTCTGTGGATAGGGCGCGCCCGACCAGATCGTCCGCAGGTCGGCCAGCATCTCGTCCATCAGCGCGCCCCGCCGCCGCAGCGGCACGCCGACGGCGGCGTGGTCGTCGGCGCGGCCGCCGATGCCCACACCCAGCGTGAACCGACCCCCCGACATGCGGTCCAGGGTGGCCACCTGTTTGGCCAGGACGGCCGTCGCGCGCAGCGGGGCCAGCAGGACCTCGGTCTGCAGCCGGATGCTCGTGGTGGCCCCGGCCAGGACGGACAGGGCGATCAGCGGCTCGGGATTGTCGTACGTGAGCCGGTCCAGCAGCGCGACGGAGGCGAATCCGGCCGCCTCGGCGCGGCGGGCCCACTCGGGCAGGCGCGCGGGGTCGCTGATGGGCAGGCCAAGACCGATTTTCATGATTCGGTACTCCCAGAGAGTGAAGATGGGCAGCAAACAGCGCTGTCGCCACCTCCTCCCCGCGACTGCTGCGAATCGCAGCCGGCCGACGACGCCTCTATCGACGAGGCCGGTGCCGCCCGAGGGGTCCCGAGCCCACCTGCGACGTCCATCCAGGGCCCGGAATTCGGAGTTCCGCCGAAAGCCTACCCCAACCCACAGCGGCGACTCCAACACACGGCGGCGACTCCAACGCACGGCGGCGGCTCCAACGCACGGCGGCGGCTCCAACGCACGGCGGCGACTCCAAACGCACAGCGGCGAACCCTGCGACCCAGCAGCCGACCCCACGACACAAGCAGCCCTACAAGATCACACAAAATTCAAATATTTACAACAATGAAACGAACGCATAGCTTCACGCCATGCGCCGGATGTTCACGAAACCTCTGCTCACCGTGCTCGCCGCGACCGCCGCCACCGTCGCGGCGCTGCTGGTCGCGCCGGCCGCGGCCCACGCCGAGTCCAACGGCGGCGTGCGGGTCATGCCGCTCGGCGACTCGATCACCGACGGCTTCAATGTGCCCGGTGGGTATCGGATGAACCTGTGGCGCGCCCTCGCGAACGCCGGGCACCCGGTGGACTTCGTCGGCTCGCAGTTCAACGGGCCGGCCGACCTGCCCGACCACGACCACGAGGGGCATCCGGGCTGGCGGATCGACGAGGTCGACGCCAACGCGTCCGCCTGGGTCGGCGGCACCGCCCCGCGCAGCGTGCTGATCCATCTCGGCACCAACGACGTGATCCAGAACTACAACCTCAGCGGCGCCCCCGCGCGGCTGTCGGGGCTCATCGACAAGGTGCGCGCGGCCGCGCCGAACGCCGACGTGTTCGTCGCGTCGATCATTCCCCTCGCCGACGCGGCGCGGGAGGCCAACGCCAGTGCGTTCAACGCCGCCCTGCCCGGGATCGTGGCCGGCAAGGGCGCGAAGGTGCACTTCGTCGACATGCACGCCGCGCTCACCCCCGGTGACCTGGCCGACGGCGTGCACCCCACCCGCGGCGGCTACGACAAGATGGCGGCGCGCTGGGCGTCGGCGATGGCGGCCGTGCCCGGTTCGGCCGGCGACGACGGGAACGCGACCACGCTGCCCGCGAACTCGTACATCTCGCTGCGGGCGACGACGGCCTGCTGCACGACCCGGTACGTCCGGCACCAGAACGGCCTCGGCTACACGGAGGTGGTGTCGGCGGCCGGCGACGCGCTGCTCAAGCAGGACGCCACCTGGAAGGTGGTGGCCGGGCTCGCCGGTGGCTGCTACAGCCTGCAGTCCCGCAACTTCCCGGCCTATTACCTGCGCCACCAGAACGGCCGAGTCAAGATCAGTGCCGATGACGGTACCGCCCTGACCCGCGCCGACGCGACCTGGTGCCCGAAGACCGGGTCCGGTGGCGTGCGCCTGGCGTCCTGGAACTTCCCGGGCTCCTACCTGCGCCACATCAACGCCGAGCTCTGGCTGGCGACGCCGGGCGGCACCGCGGCGCAGGACGGCACCGGCAGCTTCGTCCCCGACATCACGTGGGCCGTCGCATCACCCTGGGCACCATAGGGAGCGCTCCCAATGAGAAGCTGTCAAGCATGGCTCTCGGGGTGGTGGCGAGGATCGGGCGGTTCTGCTTCCGGCACCGGTGGACGGTCATCGGGGTGTGGCTGGTCGTGGTCGTGCTGGGCGGGCTCACGTTCGGGCCGGTCTTCAGCGCGATCGCGGACCCGGGCACCCCCAAGCACGTCGAGACGTTCGAGGGCATGGACGCGATCGCGACCGGGGACGGCTCCAGCGGCACCGTCATCGGTCTCGTCGGCGGCGTCGACCCGCAGGCCCCGGCCGTGCGCACCGCGATCGACACGGCCGCCGCCGACCTCGGCCGCTCGGCCGGCGTGACGTCGGTGGCCACCCCGTATTCGGTCGAGCCGGCCAGGGCGCCCGCATACCTGGCCACCGACCAGCGGGGCCTGCTCGTGGTCGTGGCCCTGGAGAAGCTGGACCGCGGCGATCGCGACAAGGTCCTCGACGCGCTGCGGGACCGGCTGCACAAGGTCGACGGGGATCTCGACGCGGCGGGGGTGCCGCAGGCGACGGTCGAGGTCGGCGGCAACCCGATCCTCAACGCCGACCTGCGGGCCGCGCAGCAGGGCGACCTCGGCCGGGCCGAGCTGATCTCGCTGCCGCTGACCCTCGTCGTGCTGGTGTTCGTGTTCGGCGGGCTGGTCACGGCCGGGCTGCCGGTGCTCGCGGCCACGGTGTCGGTGGCCGCCGCCATGCCGCTGCTGTGGCTGTTCAGCCGGGTCACCGACCTGGACCCGAACGTCGTCACGGTGGTGACGCTGCTCGGCCTCGGCCTGTCGATCGACTACGGGCTGCTGCTCGTCGCCCGCTACCGGGAGGAGGTCGCGGCCGGCTTCGAGCCGCAGGAGGCGATCGGCCGGGCCTGGGCCACGGCCGGCCGCACGATCTTCTTCAGCGCGCTCACCGTCGCCGCCGCCCTGTCCGGCCTGCTGATGTTCTCGATCCACCAGCTCAGCGCGCTCGGCGTGGGCGGCGTCTCGGTCGCCGTGGTGGCGATGCTGGCCGCGCTGACGTTCACGGCCGCGCTGGTCGGCGTCCTGCACAAACGGATCCGGCCCAAGGCGGCCAAGGCCCGCGACCCCGACGCGGCCAAACCGCGGGAACACGAGGCGGGCGAGCAGCGCGACGACGAGCGGGGCTTCTTCGCGGCCCTGTCCCGGTTCGTCCAGCGCCGCCCGGTGCTCGTCGCCGCCGGGGCCACCGTCCTGCTGCTCGCGGCCGGCGCGCCGCTGCTCGGCGCCACGATCAAGCTGCCGAAGCTGGAGGGTGTGCCGCGCAGCATCGAGTCGGCCCGGGTCGCCGACGAGCTCGCCGCGCGCTACGGCCGCACCTACAAGCCGGTGGTCACGGTCGTGGCCCGCACCGATGCGGCGTCCCTCGACGCGTATGCCGCCCGGTGGACGTCCGACCCCGCGGTCGGCGGCGTCCAGCCCGCCAAGCCGGCCGGCGACGGGGTCGCGACGGTCGACCTGACCCTCAAGGGCGGCTCCCAGGACCAGGCCGCGAAGGACCTGGTGCACCGGCTGCGCGCCGACCGTCCCGCCGGCGTCCAGTCCTGGGTGATCGGCGACGCCGCCACGCTCGTCGACCTGGTCGGGCTGATCGTCGATGACCTCCCAGGGGCCGTCACCGTGACCCTGATCGCGATGATCCTGCTCCTCTTCGCCATGACGGGCTCTGTGGTGGTACCGGTGAAGGCCGTTCTTGCCAATGTCGTTTCCCTGGGAGCGACGTTCGGTGTCATGGTCGCCGTGTTCGAGCACGGCTGGGGCTCGGGCGTCCTGCACACGCTCACCACCGGCGGGCTGGACCCGTTCGTCGTCGTGATCGTGTTCGCGTTCGCGTTCGGCCTGTCCATGGACTACGAGGTGTTCCTGCTCGGGCGGATCAAGGAGTATGTCGAGCGCGGCGACGACACCGACACCGCCGTCCGCCGCGGCCTGCAGCACACGGGCCGGATCATCACCTCGGCCGCGCTGCTGATGGTCGTCGTGTTCGCCTGCTTCGCCGCCGCCGACCTCGGCCAGATCGAGCAGGTCGGGCTGGGCCTGCTGACCGCGGTCGTGATCGACGCGACGGTCGTGCGCTGCCTGCTGGTGCCGGCGACGATGACGCTGCTCGGGCGGTTCAACTGGTGGGCGCCCGGACCGCTGCGGCGCCTGCACGACCGCGTCGGCCTGCGCGAACACCCCCTGCCCGCACCGGCCCCGGATCGGGAAACCGTCACCGTCGATTAGGGTGACGATCATGTCCGAACCCGCCGCGGCCGCCGCACCGGCCGAGGAGCGCCACGCGACCTGGCTCGAGCTCTTCTTCGACCTGGTCGTCGTGGCCGCCGTCGCCCAGCTCGCGCACCTGCTGCACGAGGACATCACCTGGGAGAAGGTGCTGGTCTTCGGCGTCGCCTACTACGCGATGTGGACGGTCTGGACCACGTTCACGCTCTACGCGAACGTCACCGGGGTCCGCACCCGCCAGCGCTCGATGCTCCTGGCGATGTTCGGCATCGCCGTCATGGCCGCGTCGGTCCCGCTGATGGAGCACGGCGAGGTGCACGCGTTCGTGATCGCGTACATCGCGTGCCGGATCCTGGCCAACATCTCGTTCAACCGCACGAACCGGCTCATGACCGAGTGGCCCACCGCCCAGCAGGCCGCCGGTCTCATCCCGTGGTTCGCCTCCCTGGGCGACTACGAGGACGAGCGGGTCCGCTACGGCCTGTGGATCACCAGCATCGTCCTGGACGTCTTCTTCTCCGTCGTGCGCTCCCGCGACCCGAAGGCCCTGCTGGAGGAGGAGCGCAGCGAACGGGTGCGGTCCCTGCGCCGCCACCACCGCGAGCGCGAGGTCGGCCGGGTCCTGCAGCTCCAGGCGGCCGACCCGGACCGCCCCCACCTGGGCGAACGCCTGGGCCTGTTCGTCATCATCGTCCTGGGTGAGGCGGTCGCCCAGCTCGTCAACGCGGCCGCCGACGTCACCGGTGACGTCGGCCAGTGGCGCCGGCCCGAGTTCACGGTCCTCGTGCTGGGCTTCGGCCTGCTCGTCGCCCTGTGGTGGCTGACGCTGCGCTACGGCCCGAGCTCGGCCCCGACCTACGGCGTCCGCGTCTTCGCCCTGCGCCTGACGATGCCGGCGCACTACCTGACCACGGTCTCGATCGTCGTCATCGCCGCCGGTCTGGGCTCCCTGGCCGCCCACCCCGAGGGTCACGTGGAGCCGTCGGCCCGGATCGTCCTGTGCACGGGCGCCGCCCTGTACTTCCTGACCGCCACGGTCCTCGGCGCCCGCGGCGGCGCGCCCTGGCGCTGGGTCCTCGGCTGGGGCGTGCCCTCGGTCCTGGTCTGCACGGCCGCTGCGGTCTTCGCCGGCCCCCTGCGGGCCTGGGCCCTCCTGGCCGTCGTCCTGGCCACGGCCCTGTGGCACATCGCCTACCGCCGCGTCTCCGGCGGTGCTACCTCAGCCGAAGCGGACGACGACCCGCCCGAGATTGCGCCGGGCGGCCACGAGGTCGAGGGCCCGGTTTAGCTCGGCGACCCGCATTCGCGCGGGAACTCCGCCCTGCCGCCCGATCCGGTCACGGCCACCACGCGGTCGCTGCCGAGCGCTCGGACCAGCCGCACCGCGAGGTGCCCGACCCCGCCGGCGGCCAGCTGGGCAACAGGTCTAGCCGTGCAGCGCGCCGATCGCCGGTGGGGACAGGACCGGGGCGATGTAGTAGCGCATCCAGTTGTCCAGCAGCGTGCGCATCCGGGCCCGGATCTGGGCGTCGGCCCAGTCCAGGGATTCCAGGAAGGCGGCGTAGTCGGCGTCGGACGGGCCCAGCTGGCCCTCGGCGACGAGCTGCCGGCGGCGGACCTTGGCCAGGGCGGCGACCACGCCGGCGGTCATCTCCGGGTGGAACTGCAGGGTGCGGGCGGTCGCGCCGATGGCGAGGGCCTCGTTGCGGTAGGCGCCGTAGGCCAGCTCGGTCACCGGGCCGAACTCGCTGACCGCCGGCACGTCGTAGACGACGTCGACGTGTGACGTGAACGTGTCGAACGCGTCCGGCAGGCCGCGGAACAGCGGGTCGCGGCGGCCGGCGGGGGTGAGGGTGAGGCGTTCGATGCCGAAGCGGCGGCCCTGGTGGCCGACCTTCGACAGGGCACCGGCGATCTCCGCCTTGGCCTGGTGCGACCAGCAGATGTGCAGCTCGGGCACGCCGCGGCGCTGGGCCGTGGCCAGGAACTCCTTCGTGCGCCGGATCCACGGCAGCTCCTCGTAGGAGGAGTGCCCGGAGCCGCTGCCGATGATCCCGTGGGCCTCGATCGTGTCGGGCAGTGCCTCGCCGTCGGCGACGTTGACGCAGTGGATCTGGTCCGGGTCCAGCCGGGTGACCTCGGCGATCCAGTCGCGGTATGGCGTCAGGCCCATCTCCCGGAGCGGCGCCTGCTCCTGCATGTTGAGGAACAGCAGCCGGCACCGCTGGCGGACGTGGAGCGGGCGCCGGGCGCCGGTCAGCCGTGCGGCACGGTGGTCGATGGCGTGAGCCGTCATGCTGGGCATCGCCTCCACGGCGGATCGTCGGCTGGGTCGGGGCCGATTGTGGAGCATAGCCCTAAGGTTGCGCTTCGGTTTCCGCAAATACCCGATAGGCGGAACAGTCCTGACAAGACCTGACGTCACCCGACCGCGGGCCGCGTCCGGCCTGCGTGGCGGGCGGTCCACGGGAGCTGTATTGGACCTGCGGGTCGGCCGGGCGGGCCGGTACCGTGGCCGCCGTGGATCAATGCGTGGAGTGCGGCTTCGGCTACACCGCCCGGGCGGACGAGGTACCCCCGCGGCTTCGTGGTCTGGCCGGCCGGTTCACGGAGGCACTGGCCGGTGTGCCCGACCTCCGGCGGCGGCCCGCCCCCGAGGTGTGGTCGGCGCTGGAGTACACCTGCCACGTGCGCGATGTGCTGCGGGTGCAGCGGGAGCGCCTGGACCTGGCGCTGCGCACGGACGTCCCCGAGTTCGCGCCGATGGGCCGCGACGAGCTCGCCGTGACGGCCGCGTACAACCGGCAGGAACCGGCGGCCGTCCTCGACGCGCTCGGGGCCGCCGCGGAGGTTCTCGCCACGGCGTTCGCCGCGCTCGGGCCGGCGGAGCTCGCACGGACCGGGCTGTATCCGTGGCCGCATCCGGTCGCGCGCACGCTGCTCTGGCTGGGGCAGCACACCGTCCACGAGGGCGAGCACCACCTCATGGACGTCCGCCGGCAATGGGGCTGATCACACCAGTGCGAGGGCGTGGTTCACGATGAGGTCCTCGATGCCGTAGAGGAAGCGCTCCATGTCCGGGCGGGGCAGTACCGCCGCATCGGCCGTCATCGCCAGCTCGAGGCTGCCGGGGGCGTCCTGGACGTCGAGGGCGAAGGTGGTGCCGGGCCGCGGCGCGTGCTCGACGGGCCAGGTCAGGGTCGTGCGCTCGCGGGCCGCGGTGAGGGGCTCGGCGGCCGGGCGGGCGTAGCCGAGGATCGGCATCAGCCCGCGGACGTCGTTGACGAAGCAGGAGTGGTCGGCCGGGGCGCCGAGGCCGGCGATGTCCCGGCCGAGGGCGAGCTTGTCGTAGTACGCGTGCCGCTGGGCCGACAGGGCCGCGCCGAACGTGCGCCGGACCAGGTCCGCGAAGTCCGCCCCGGACTCGGGCAGGAGCAGCAGGCCCTCCTGCGCGATCGTGTTCACGGCGCCCGCCATCCCCGGCCGGAACCGGTTGTTGACCACGACCTGGAACACGGCGTCGGGCGCCCCGCCGAGCGCGCCGGCCGCGGCGGCCGTGGCGGCGAGCAGGACCGCGCTCTGGTTGACCTCGAGGCCGGCCGCGACCCGGTCCAGGGCGAGGCCGAGGGCGGGGGAGTTGAGCACGGCGTTGGGGAACGCGGCCGAAGGTGGGCGCTCAGCCCGATGCACCGTCCGGGCCGGGAACTGGCTGGCCGGGCCGCGGGTGAGCTTGTCCAGCCAGGCCCGGCGGGCGGCGGCGTCGCGGCGGCGGCCCTTGTCCGACGTCTGGAACGCGGCCTCCTCCAGGGGCTGGGTCCGCTCGCCGGCGGCGAGGGGCAGCCCGGCGGCGAGGGCGGCGGCGTCGGCCAGGAGGGTGCGCAGGCCCCAGCCGTCGGACGCGGTGTGGGCGAGGGACAGGATGAGGTACCGCACCCGCCCGCCGCTCGTCACGACCCCGGCCCGGATCGGCAGGTCCCGCTCGGCGTCGAACGGCCGCCCCTGCAGCTCGGGGTAGAGGGCGTAGGCGGTCTCGACGACGTCGCCGGGCGCGCACTCGCGGGTGTGCAGCGGCACCGCCCCGGCCGCGGCGACGACCTGCTCGAGCCGGTCGCCGTCCCAGCGCAGGGTCGTGCGCAGCGAGTCGTGCCGCAGCAGCAGCGTGCGGATCAGCTCGGCCAGCCGGTCGGGCGGCAGCGGCGGGTCGATCGGCAGGCCGCCGCTGACGTTGTATCGCGCCGCGTCGTCCCCGAGCGTGCGCACCACGTCCCAGATCGCGCTCTGCCCCCAGGTCGCCGCCCCGGTCCCCGATCGCGCGCCCCCGAAGGCGACCTTCGACTCCACATGTGCAGTCTCATATATCGATACGAAGGTTGTCGACGTCCGTCCAAAGCCCATATACCGGGCAGCAACCCATGTGGCGGGCTGTCCGGCTCGTCGGTCCTTACCCTGAGCGACCCGTCCGGTGGTGGTTGGGTAGAAATCGCAGATGCTGCGAAACGGCGTGCTGGGCACGGGCCAGGATAAGCAATAGCATCGATGAGTCCAATTGTGGAGGACCGATGCTCGCGCACCGGCCCTCCGTTATCGCGCCGTCAGGCGTACCGGTTCGACCATGGCACGGTGTAGTGCCATGAGCGGCGAGTCGACGTGCCTGGCACGGTGCCGTCATTCCTGGCGGCGCTGTGTCAATGTGGCACGGCGATCTGCCGTTGCACAATTCAATGACGGTGTTCGCAGCACCGCCATCGATCTAGCACGTCGTTAGTGGGCGGAATCGAAGCGACCGAGCTTCGTGCCGTCCACGAACGACGCCCAATCCACGGGCGTGAATGTCAAAACCGGCCCCGTGGGATTCTTGCTGTCGCGGACCCCAATTTCTCGGGAGACGACCGCGACCTCCACACAATTCGCGCCGCCGTTTCCGTTGCTGCGGCTGCTCTTACGCCAGGCTGCGTTCTGAAAATGCGTTGCCATGCATAGCACCTCCTCCCCGGCGGAATTCCCCAGCCGTCAGAGGCCGTCGAGCAGGCGCTTGATCATGCCGACCGACTCCTCCTCCGTGAGTGCTCTCGTGCTGAGGCGCTCGAACTCGACCCGGTAACGCTTGACCTCTGCAGGCTGCTCCTCGTAGTAGTCCCCGGCAAGTCCTTCGAGGTAGACGACGTCCAAGTGGGCGACGTCGGGGAACTCCAGCAGTGCGACCGAACCGCCCAGGAACGCGTGTTGACCAGCGTCATAGGGCAGCACCTGCAGCGTGACGTTGGGCAGAGCAGTGGCGTCTATGAGCCGTTGCCACTGGTCACGCATGACCTCCGGGCCACCGATGAGCCGGCGGACCACGGCCTCGTCAACGATCGCCCAGAAGTTTAGCGGTGATACCCCGGTCAGGCGGCGCTGCCTGGTCTTTCGCAGCTCGACCCGGCGGTCGTTGGCCTCCTGGGGGTCGTGGCTGCGGCCGGTGTCGATGAGCGCGCGCATGTAGGCCTCGCTCTGCAGCAGCCCGGGCAGCACGATGGGCTCCCAGACCTTGGCCGAGGAGGCGTCGGCCTCCATGCCCACGAAGTTGCCGGGCCGCATGACGTCCTTGTAGTCCGTCCACCAGCCGCGCTGGCGGGCCAGCCGGGCCAGGGTCATGAGGGCGTCGCGGTAGTCGCTGTCGGCCACGCCGTACAGCGTCAGAAGATCGTTGACATCCCGGGGAGTGACCGGCACCCGCGCGTTCTCGATGCGGGTGACCTTGGCTGAGTGCCATTCGAACTGGCGCGACACGGCTTCCTGGGTAAAGCCGGCGTCTTCGCGGCACTTCTTCAACTCGGCGGCCAGCCGACGACGGCGAAGTGTAGGCCCCTCGTCGACAGCCACCGGTCCCTCTTCGGGTGTTCTGGTGGTGTCCGTCTGCACGTCCGCGATCCTATGCAATTTGTGGTTGGCTCATACTCCGAGTCTAGTACTCGTTGCACTACGCGCAGTGCTTGGTACATGATGCTGGGGACATCGAGGATGAACCTCCATTCATTCATGATCTCCTTTTGCCTAGTGCCGGGGAGCGTGATTTGCAGTGCTGGCCAACAGCTACTACCTGATTGCCCACGACGATCGGACCGGACGCACCCGGCTGCACCCCAGGGCGACCGGCCTCGGGCTCGCGGCGGGGCTGCTCGGCGAGCTCATGCTCTTCGGACGCCTCCGGGCCATGACCGGCGATCTCTACGTCGTCAGCCACGAGCCGCCGGGCGACTCCCTCTGCCACACGCTGCTCGACCTGCTCGTCGCCCAGCCGCAGCACAAGGAGATCCGGACCTGGCTCGCCTACCTGTCCCAGGACGCGGCCGACCAGGTCGGTGAGCGGCTCCTGCGGGCCGGGGTGGTCGAGCCGGTGACGAAGCGCAAGCTGCTCGGCGCGCAGACCCTCTACATGCCCGTCAACCCGGACCAGCGCAACGCCGCGGCCTGGGAGTCGATCCGGCTGGCGGAGGCGCTGGGCCGGCGGCGCTCCATGAACCTCTCGGACCGGGTGCTCGTCGCGCTCGTCGTGGCGACCGGCCTGACGCGCTACGTGTTCTTCAGCCCTCAGCAGCAGCGCGACTGCATGCAGGCCATGCCCGGGATCCTCAGCTCGCTCCCCGACGACCTCGTTCAGCTCGTGCAGTACACCGAAGCCGCGGTGGGTTCAGCCCTCGCCGCCGGCCGCCGGTAGTCCGCCGCACCACCACGGGCCCAGCAGGCCCGCGTGAGGAGAGACGAACCATGGCGCGTACGACCATGACCGGGCCCGACATCGTCGCGCGCGGACTGGCCAACAACCGGCTCGGCGTGCCGTCGGTGGTGTTCTTCGGCGTCGCCGGCGCCGCACCCCTGACGGTCATCCTGGGCTCGATCTCCACGATCTACGCCGTCGTCGGCAACACCGCCGTCCCGCTGGTCTACTTCGTGGCCGCCCTCGTCCTGTCCCTGTTCACCGTCGGCTTCGTGGCCATGAGCCGCCACATCGTCAACTCCGGCGCCTTCTACAGCTACATCAGCCACGGCCTCGGCCGGATGATCGGGGTGGCGGCCGCGTTCATCGCGCTGCCCGCCTACGCGGCCATGCAGATCGGCCTGCTCGGCCTGTTCGGGGTCGTGGCCCAGAGCATCCTGTTCGCCAGCGGGATCAACGTGAGCTGGTTCGTCTGCTCGCTCGTCGGCTGGTTCCTGGTGGCGATCCTCGGCGTGCTCTGGGTCGACCTGAGCGGCAAGGTCCTCGCGGTCCTGCTCACCGTCGAGATCGCGATCGTGCTGATCTACGACTTCGTCATGCTGGCCCACCCGCACGGCGGCCGGGCCGACTTCCAGGCGCTCAACCCGGCCCAGCTGGCCACCCCCGAGGTGGTCGCGATGCTGGTGCTGGCGATCGCGGGCTTCGTCGGCTTCGAGGCCACGGTCGTGCTCTCGGAGGAGGCCAAGGACCCGAAGAAGACCATCGGCCGGGCCACCCACTGGGCCGTGCTGCTGCCCGGCCTGCTCTGCGGCGTCTCGGCGTTCGCGATGTCCAGCAACGCCGGCGACATCGTCGGCGAGGCCCGGGCCGACACCACCAACCTGGTGTTCAACCTGGTCACGCCCTACGTGCCGGAGGCCCTGGTCAACATCGGCTACATCCTGTTCCTCACCAGCGTGTTCGCGGCGATGCTGGCCTTCCACACCTCGGTGACCCGCTACCAGTTCGCGCTCGGCCGCGAGCGGGTGCTCCCGCGGATCTACGGCTCGGCGCACCCCCGCACCGGCGCCCCCATCGCGGGCTCGGTGACCCAGAGCGTGATTGCGCTCATTGTGCTGATTCTGTACTTCGTGACGAAAACCGACCCATTGGTGCATCTCTTCGCGTGGATGACCGTGGCCGGTGGGCTCGGGGTGCTGATGCTCATGTGGGCCACGTCGGCCGCGGTGGTCGGCTTCTTCCTGCGCAACCGGCGCCGGGAGAACGTCTGGCGGGCCCGGATCGCGCCGCTGCTGGCGTTCCTGCTGCTGACCTTCGTGCTGCTGGCCACCGTGATCGGCCTCGGCGACCTGCTGCAGGTCGACGACGACTCGCCGTTCAACTGGCTGTTCTCCACCATCTACGCGCTCTGCGCCCTCTTCGGCATCGGCTGGGCCGCGATCATGCGCGGCACCCGGCCGGATGCCTACGCCGGGATCGGCCGCGGCACCGAGGGCTTCGTGGCGGCGGAAAGCGTCTTCGGGCGGCCCACAAGGCCGCACCGCGTCACCGCCGACGTCGCACACCATGCGGCCTGAACCGGCACCGTCCACCGGCCGTTTCGTTGAGTAGAGCCCCGCACGGCTCGTTCGGGAGAGGATCACATGACGCACGCCATTCAGGACGTGGTCGTCCGTGACATCGATCCGGTCGGCTCCGAGGAGATCACCGACGTGCTCGTCGCGGCGATGAGCGACGGGGCGGTCGCCCGCTGGCTGATGCCGGCCGACGCGCTGCGCCGCCAGTCCAGCCCCGAGTACTTCGCGATCTTCGCCGAGCACGCGGTGCACCACGGCGAGGTGTACGCCAGCGTCGACCCCATCGACGGGAAACTTTCCGGGGTCGCGCTGTGGTTCCCGCTGACGCACGTCATCCCGGCGCCGGTCGACTACGACAGCCGGCTCAAGGACGTCGCGGGATACGCATACGACCGCGTGTGCGAACTCGACGCGGCATTGGAGGCCGAACACCCGCTCGGGCCGCACCACTACCTGGCGTTCGTAGCGGTGCGGCCCGACCGGCAGAACCTGGGAATCGGCAGCGCGCTGCTGGCCCGGCACCACGCCAGGCTCGACCGCGCCGGCCTCCCCGCATACCTGGAGGCGAACGATCCCCGTAATCGCGAGCTGTACCTGAGGCACGGCTATCAGAGCCGCCGTCCGATCATGCTGCCGGACGGCCCCCCGGTTTGGCCCATGTGGCGGGAACCGTTGCTGTAAAAGGGATGAGCGCGGCTGCGATGCTGCTCTGCTCTGAGCAGGACCCCCGACAGGTCCAGCCACGTCGAGGTGCAAGCTGTTCCGGCGCGTTAAACCGCCGGAAACTCATACAACCAGAACTGTTGCTCGTCGATTCGCTGAGCTTTCACATCGCCGGAGAGGCGGTGGAGCATCAGGCGGACGACGCGGGACATGCGCCGCACCTCGTCGGTTCGGCTGCAAAAGTCGAGGGCGATGAGACCGTTCTGCGCCGCTGCGGTCAGGTACATCGCGGTTACCAGCTCGCCGAATGCCGTGGCCGCCCGGGTGTCCGCCTGGGTGGCCACGAAGCCGCAGTACCAGATGCGCTTCTCGGTGAAGTGCTCCGGCCAGCGGCGCTGGAAGTACGGCGGTGAGATGAGCGGCACCGCGTCCAGCTGGTTGGTGTAGATCGAGACGCCCCGTACCGTGTCGTCGTCGTCGAGGCACAGGTACTTGTGCACCCTGGGGTCGTCCATCACGTCGTCGAACTCGTTGCGGTACATCAGGTGGCGCTGGACGGCCAGCGCGTTGAGCTCGGCGAATGCCTCCGAGTAGAGTGTCCACGCCTCTTCTCGCAGGTCACCCTGCACCAGATCGACAATCTTGACGTTCATGTCGAGCACTCCGATCGCCGTCGGCTGGGCACGTGGTTGGGTCGTAACCCAAAAGTCGATCAACATTTTTCGATCGATGGTGTATTGAGAGTAGTCCAAGAGTCACCGAGTGCAATATGGTGACTTCATTCCGTCGCCATCCGCGATCTTCGGGAGGGTCCATGGACCGCCTCGACGCCTTCCCGCCCCCCGCCGAGCTGGTCATCGATCTTGATCGGGTGGCCGCCGCGTATCGCGAGCTCACCGCCGCGCTGCCGGGCGTGGCGGTGCACTACGCGATGAAGTGCAACCCCCATCCGGAGATCCTCGCCCTGCTCCAGGCCCTCGGCGGCCGCTTCGAGATCGCCTCCGCGACCGAGCTCGACGCCCTGGTCGCGATCGGCACCGACCCCGCGACGGTGCTGTCGAGCAATCCGGTCAAGCCGCTGCCGCACATCGCCCGTCAGCACGCGGCCGGGGTGTGGCGCTTCGCCGTGGACTCCGAGGACGAGCTGGACAAGCTCGCCGTGGCCGCGCCCGGTGCGGCCGTCGTGGTGCGGCTGGCCGCGCACCAGATCCGCAGCGGGGTGCCGAGCGAGGGCAAGTTCGGCATTGACGCCGATCAGGCCGTCACGCTGATGCTGGCCGCACGCGAGCGCGGGCTGATCCCCTACGGCGCGGCCTTCCACGTCGGCTCGCAGATGCTGCTGCCGCACGCGTGGCGGGCGCCGCTGCGGGCCGTGGGGTACGTGATGTCTAAATTGGCGGCCGAAGATCTGTTCTTGCAAATGGTGAACCTCGGCGGTGGTTTTCCCGCGAAGTACACCGGCAAAATCCCGCCGCTGGCGGACTACGGCGCGACGATCGGCGCCGCCCTGCGCGATCTTCCCTACCCGGTTTCGGCGGTCTGCGAGCCGGGCCGGGCCCTCGTCGCGGCGGCCGGAACGCTGCGCACGACCGTGATCGGCACCGCCGTGCGGGGCGGCCGGCGCTGGGCGCACCTCGACGTGGGCGCCTTCAACGGGCTCATGGAGAGCCTGGAAACCGGCAATCAGCTGCGGTTTCCCGTCTCCGACTCGCGGGCCGGCGCGGTCCGCGACCGGTTTCACCTGACCGGGCCGACGTGCGACAGCCAGGACACGATCATGTTTGACGTGGAATTGTCGGCGGATCTTCGCGCCGGTGATCAGGTGTACATCGGCGGCACCGGTGCATATACCACTGTCTATGCATCGAGATTTAACGGTTTCGATGCTCCGGTGCAGCGCTGTGTGACTGGTGTGGCCATTGAAACCAGTGATGACGCTGCGTACTGTGGTTGACGCGCTCAGTTCCAACGGGGCTTCATCATTCGGCCGCTCCAACGGAGGAATAGTGTCCCGAACCCGCCGGGTCGTCACCGCGCTCGCCTCAGCGGCGCTGTTATCCACCGCCGTCGTCGCCGTCAGCGCCAATCCGGCCCTCGCGGCCGCCGATCAGGTCGCCGCCGGCGGATACGCCGCCGTCATCAAGCGCACCTCCTACGGGGTGCCCCACATCACCGCGTCGAACGTCGGCTCCGTCGCCTTCGGGCAGGCCTGGGCCTACGCCGAGGACCGCTTCTGCGACCTCGCCGACCAGATCGTCAAGGTGCGCAGCGAGCGCTCCCGCTACTTCGGCCCCGGCCCGGACGACGCCAACCTCGCCACCGACTTCGCCTACGCCAACCTGGGCGTGATCGAGCGGGCCCAGGTCCAGGCGGCCACGATGACCGGCGACACCCGCGACATGGTCAACGGGTTCGTGCGCGGCTACAACGCCTTCCTCGCCAACCGCGGCGCGGCCCGCGTGCCCGGCTGGTGCGCCGGCCAGCCGTGGGTCAAGCCGATCACGGCCGTCGACCTGCTCGCCTACGACCGCGACATCGCCCTGCTGGCCAGCGGCGGCGCGCTGATCTTCCCGATCGCGGCCGCGACGCCCCCGTCGACCGCCGCCCTCGCGGTGTCGAAGCAGCAGGTGAAGGACGACGTCGCCCAGCTGATGGACCAGAGCAGCGCCGTGTCCAGCAACGGCTGGGCCCTCGGCGCCGACAAGTCGCAGACCGGCAAGGGCATGCTCATCGGCAACCCCCACTTCCCGTGGGAGGGCGAGCTGCGCTTCTGGGAGTCGCAGCTCACGGTGGGCAGCAGCCTCAACGTCTACGGTGCGAGCCTCGGCGGCCTGCCCGGCGTGCAGATCGGCTTCACCGACAAGGTCGCGTGGACGCACACGGTCGCGGCCGGTGCCCGCTACACGTTCTACTCGGTGAACCTGGTGCCCGGGCAGCCGACGCGATACACCGTCGACGGCGTCCCCGAGGCGATGACCGGCAAGAGCGTCACCCTCCAGGTCAAGCAGCCGGGCGGCACCCTGGCCCCCGTCACCCGGACCATGTACTCGACGCGCTACGGCCCGGTCCTGGACCTGTCGGCGATCGACCCGTCGCTCGGGTGGAACGAGTTCTCCGCGATCACCTACCGCGACGCGAACATCGACAACGACAAGCTCATCCCGACCTGGCTGGCCATGGCCCGGGCCACCGACACCAACGGCCTGCGCAACGCCATCGCCGCCAACCAGGGCATCCCGTGGGTGAACACGATCGCCACCGACTCGGCCGGCAACGCGTTCTACACCGACTCCTCGCCGACGCCGAACCTCTCGCCGGCCTCGATCGCGGAGTGGGCGAGCAACCCGCTCGGCCTGCTCGACGGCAGCAACAGCGCCAACGCCTGGGTCAACGAGCCGGGCGCCCGCTCCCCGGGCCTGGTGCCGTTCGCCCGCCAGCCGCAGCTGACCCGCCGCGACTACGTCTTCAACTCCAACGACAGCCACTGGGTGCCCAACGCCAACCAGTTCCTGACCGGCTTCACGCCGCTGCAGGGTCCGGAGGGCACGCCGCTGAGCGTGCGGACGCGGCAGAACGCGAAACTGATCAACAGCAAGGCCAAGTTCGCCCTGGCCGACCTGGGCCCCACGATCCTGTCCGGTGACACCTACACGGCCTCGCAGCTGGCCGCCTACACCGTCTCGGCCTGCCAGGCCCGCGGACACACACCGGTCGTCGTCGACGGCACCGCTGTCGACATCGCCCCCGGGTGTACCGTGCTGGCGGCCTGGGACAAGCAGATGGAGCTCGCCAGCCGGGGTGCCGTGCTGTGGCGCGAGACCATCGGCGCGGTGGTCGCGGCCAACCCCGGCGCGCTCAACGAGGCCGGACCGCTCTTCGGCGTCCCGTTCAACCCGGCCGACCCGACGCGCACCCCGCGCGGCGCACCGGCCTCCCCGAACGAGATCCTGGCCGGCCTGGCCCGCGGCATGCAGCGGATGCGGACGGTGGGCCTGCCGCTCAACGTGCAGATGTCGCAGATGCAGTACACGATCAAGAACGGCGTCAAGATCCCGGTGCCGGGCTCCACCGAGAACCTCGGCATCGCCAACATGGCGCAGTATCAGGTCGCCCCCGGCACGTCGCTGGAGCCGTTCATGGACCCGGGCACGTTCGTGCCCGGCAGCGACCTGACCGACAAGGGCTACGTGGTCAACTACGGCACCAGCTTCCTGCTGACCCTGGCCTACACCAGCAGCGGCCCGTCCGCGAAGTGCATCCTCACCTACAGCGAGTCCGGTGACCGCGCCTCGCCCAACTATTCGGACCAGACGCAGCTGTACTCGCAGAAGCGGCTCCGCGACTGCTCGTACTCGGCCGCGGCCATCAGCGCCGACACCAAGTCGGTCGAGGTCATCGCGGCCACCGCCTGATCGCGCGCTCAGCCTGTGACCCCGGGGCACCCACCCGGGGTCACGGCGTGAGCGTTGCGTAATCTTCACCTCGCTCGATGTTTGCGGAGACCCACCCCTGAGCTGCTCGGCTGGTTTGCCAGTGGATCAGGGCTTAAGGTGTGTCGCGGGGGCACATGGCGGTGTCGAGCCGGGAGGTTGGCATGCAGGCCCAGGAATGGCCGAGTGTTCCTCCCGCCGCTACCACTTCTTCACCCTCCGTGTCGATCCCAGCACAGGCATCGCTGCGGCCGTCGTCGTTCCGCTCCCGCGTGACGCGCACGCTCGCCTCGCGCAATGTGCTGCGTGCACGCCGTACCAATGCCGCCGTCCTCGGTCCTGAGGACGACACCGTCGAGGTCACTCCGTTGGGGATGCACGACGAGCACGCGGGCGCCACCGGCACCCGCGCGGCCGTGCTCGAGCTGGCGTTCCGCGAGTCCGACTGGACCATCGAGCGCATCCTGGCCGAGCGGGCCGTCGAGCCTCTGTTCCAGCCGATCGTCGACCTGCGCGACCTGCGCCCGGTCGGCGTCGAGGCCCTCGCCCGCGGCCCCGTCGGCAGCCCGCTGTGGCGGGCCCGCGACCTGTTCACCGCCGCGATGGCCGCCGGCCGCCTGGCCGAGCTCGACACCCTGTGCGCCGAGCGCGCCCTGGAGACCGCCCACGCGCACGAGGTCCCGCTGGTCTTCGTCAACGCCGAGCCGGCCGTGGTCGACCAGCCACTGTCCGAACGCCTCGAGCGGCTGATGCGCGACGCCCCGTTCCGGATGATCCTCGAATACACGGAGCGCGCCCTCGCCGCCCACCCGGCCGCCCTCCTCCAGTTGGCCGCCGCGGTCCAGTCCCACGGCCACGGCCTGGCCCTGGACGACGTCGGCGCCGACCCCATGTCGCTGGCGTTCCTGCCGCTGCTGGAGCCCGAGGTCGTGAAGCTCGACCTGCAGCTCCTGCGCACCCCCCACGCCGCCCGCACCATCGAGGTGGTGGCCGCGGTCAACGCGGTCGCCGAGCAGACCGGCGCCACGATCGTCGCCGAGGGCATCGAAACCCCGCAGGACCTGGCCAACGCCCGCGCCCTGGGCGCGAACTGGGGCCAGGGCCTGCTGTTCGGCGGCCCCGGTCCGCTGGCACCCCAGCCGTTCGCGGACGCCGGGGCGCTGCGCCGGTCCCGCCCGCAGCTCCACCTCCCGACCGGCACCCCGTTCGAGGCCGCCGCGGCCCGCGGCCGGTCCCGCCCCGCCACCCCCGAGATCTTCACCACCCACCTGGAGCACGTCCTGCGCCGGGCCGGCGACGGCGCCGTCGTCCTGGCCCGCTGCACCAGCCCCGACACCGCCCGCACCTGGCTGCCGGCCCTGACCACCCTGGCCGAGCGGGCCGCGTTCGTCGGCCTGGTCGCACCGCTGCACCCGGCGTCGGTGGGTCCGGGGGTACGGTTCGCACTCGGCGGCAACGCCCCGGTGGAGGAGTGCGCACTGGTGGTGGTGGCGCCGCGCTACACGGCCGCGGTCAGCGGCCGCGGCTCGGCGGCGGCGCTGGAGTTCGCCCACACCGAGGACCGCGCCCTGGTCACCGAGATGGCCCGGATCATCCTGCAGCAACTGCCCCGCTGACGGCCGGGTCAGCGGGCGAGGACGGCGACGATCTCGGCGTAGCCGCGGTCGCGGGCGTGCTGCAGGGCGTCCACCCCGTCCTTGTCCGGCTGGTGGACGTTCGCGCCGGCGTCGAGCAGAATCCGCGCGATCTGCTGGTATGCGGCCGACCCGTCCCCGAGCAGGACGCACTCCAGCAGCGCCGTCCAGCCCAGGTTGTTGACGTGGTTGACGTTGATGCCGGTCCGCACGACGCGGCGGACGTACTCGACGTGGCCGCGTTCGCTGGCCGGAATGACCGAGACCCCGCCGTAGCGGTTCACGACGGTCAGGTCCGGCCCGGCCGGGAGCAGCGCCTCCAGCATGGCCACGCTGCCGGTCACGCCGGTCACGAGCCACGGCGTGTCGTGCCGGTCGTCGAGCGCGTCCGGGTCGGCGCCGGCCGCCACCAGCACGCGCGCGGCCTCGACGCGGTCGTTGGCCGCCGCCAGCAGGAGCGCCGTGCGCCGGTGCTCGTCGCGGGCTTCGAGGTCGGCGCCGGCCGCCAGCGCCGCGCGGACGCCCTCGGTGTCGCCGGCGGCCGCGGCGGTGAGCAGGTCGGCGGTCATAGTGCCCTCCGGGGCCGGAGCCGGGGCGGAGCAGGCGCCCAGCGCGAACAGGAACGACAGCAGCAACGGCAGGGATCGGCGTCTCACCGGCGGATCAGCTTCCGTTCGACGGCGGCGTGGACCGCGGCGGTGCGCGAGTCGACGCCGAGCTTCGTGTAGATGTGCACCAGGTGCGTCTTGACCGTGGCCTCGCTGATGAACAGCGCTCGGCCGATCTCGCGGTTGGAGCGGCCCCGGGCGAGCAGGCCGACGATCTCGATCTCCCGGGCGCTGAGCGTGTCCTGCGGCCCGCGCAGCCGGTTCATGAGCCGGGCGGCGATCGGCGGCGACAGGACCGTCTGCCCGGCCGCGGCGGCATGGACGGCCCGGAACAGCTCCTCGGGCGGGCAGTCCTTCAGCAGGTAGCCGGTCGCGCCGGCCTCGACCGCGCGGACGATGTCGGTCTCGGTGTCGTAGGTGGTCAGCACCAGCACCCGGGGCGGGTCGGGCAGCGCGCGGAGCCGGTCGGTGGCCACGACCCCGTCGACGCCGTCCCCGAGCTGCAGATCCATCAGGACCACCGCGGGGCGCAGGGCGGCCGCCAGCCGGACCGCGTCGTCCGCGGTCGCCGCCTCCGCCACCACCTCCAGGTCCGCCTGGCCGCTGAGCAGCGCCAGCAACCCGGCCCGCACGACGGGATGGTCGTCGACCACCATCACCCGCAGCGTCATGCCGCCTCCCGGAATTTGAGGTGTACCGCGAGCGCCGTGCCCTCGCCGGGCGCGCTCTCGACACTGACCGTGCCACCGAGCCGGGCGATCCGCTCGCGCATGCCGGTGAGCCCGAACCCGCCGGTGACCGCGGCCGGGTCGAAGCCGGCGCCGTCGTCGTAGACGTCGAGCATCACCTCGTCGTCGCCGTAGGTCAGCGTCACCGCGGCCTGCCCGGCCCCCGCGTGCGCCCCGACGTTGGCCAGCGCGCTCTGCGCCACCCGCAGCAGCGCCACCTCGTAGTCCAGGTCCAGCGCGAGCGGCGCGCCGGTCACGGTGAAGCGGACGGCCGTGCCGGTGTCGCGTTCGGCCGCCGCGCACAGCCGCGACAGCGCCTCGGTCAGCGTCGCGTCATCGAGCGCGGGGGAGGCCAGGCCGCGCACGAACCGCCGGGCCTCGGCCAGGTTGTCCCGCGCCGTGGCCGCCGACGCCCGGACGTGCGCCCGGGCCTGGTCCGGGTGGGCCGTCCAGTCCCGGTCGGCCGCCTGCAGCAGCAGGTTCATGCTCGACAGCCCCTGGGCCAGGGTGTCGTGGATCTCCCGGGACAGGCGGGCCCGCTCGGCCAGCGCGCCCGCCTCCCGCTGGCTGCGATCCAGCTCCTCCCGCGCGGCGACCAGCTCGTCGAGGGCCAGCCGGCGGGCCCGGTTCTGCCGGTCCAGCTCGAGGAAGACGGCCGCGGTCAGCACGGCGACGCCGGCCGGGCCGAGCAGCAGGCTCAGGTCGAACCGGTCGGCCAGCCGGACCTGCGCGATGACCACCGCGGCGGTGAGCAGCGCGACCAGCGGCCAGATCGCTCGCCGCGGCAGCTGGAGCAGCCCGGCGAAGAACAGCGGGATCGCGCACCAGGCGAAGCTCGGCGCGGCGAAGACCAGCGCGAGGAACGCGCCCGTCAGGACCGCGAAGCGGATCACCGGAGCCCGGTTCGTCAGCTCGTTCAGCAGGAAGGCGCTCAGCAGCACACCGGCCAGCAGCAGCGGACCGGCGCTGCCGGCGTCCCACCCGTGGTAGGCGATGTAGCGGGTGCTCGAGGCGGTCAGCAGCAGCAGGCCCCGCCGCCGCCGTCTCGCCCTGGCCGCCGGCGCCGCCGGAGCCGCCGCCGTCATCGGCGTCACCGGCCTGACGGTCAGCGCGAACGCGGCCCCCGGTACCCCCGCCGCCGTTGCCTCGAAGAACGTCACCGTCGACAACCGGTCGCTGTCCATCGACGCCGCGGTCAAGGCCGCGCAGGCCGCGCTGAAGGCCGCCGAGCAGGGCGGCCACCGCGTCACGGTCGTCGTGCTGGACCGCGCCGGAACCGTCCAGGTCGAACTCAAGGGCGACGGCGCCGGCCCGCAGACCGCCGAGTCCGCCCACCGCAAGGCCTTCACCGCGGTCTCCTTCGGCCAGCCCACCTCCGTCCTGGCCGGCCGCGTGACCGGCGGCGGCGCCACCCTGCGCGACATCCCCGGCACCCTCTTCCTCGCCGGCGGCGTCCCGATCACCGTCGACGGCCAGCCCATCGCCGCCATCGGCGTCGGCGGTGCACCCAGCGGCGACCTCGACGAGCAGTACGCCACCGCCGGGGCCGCCACCCTGCGCTGAACCGGACCGCATGGGGCGATGGCCGTGGCGGCGGTCGAGGGTCACGGGGTGCTCTGGGGGACTTCCGTGTGCAGGATCGCGTCGCGGTGGGTCACGCCGGGGCCGGTGATGGTGAGTTTGAAGTCGCCCGCCCGGCTGGGGGTGTCCACGCTGAGGCGGTGGCCCGCGGGGATGGTCAGGCCCGGTGCGCGCAGGCGGTCCGGGCCTTTCGCGGCGGAGTCGCAGTCGCCGCTCAGGCCGAGGCAGACGGTGACCGGGGCGCCGGTGGTGTTGTACAGCGTGAACCGCGCCTCGGTGCTCGTGCCGTACCAGTCGTCGCCGAACCCGTCGGCGACGATCTGCGCCTCGGCCCGGGGCACGTAGAGCCCGACCGCGACCAGGGCGACGATCACGAGCAGCGCGGCGGCCGTGAACCAGGGTGTGTCCGCGTCGGCCCACAGTGCCCGGGCTATCAGGAGCACGACGGCGACGCCGACGATGACGAGCAGGACGTGGAGGTTGTGCACCCGCGCCGGGGTCCGGTACGGGCCGGCGCCCTCGTCCGGCGGCACGACCAGGCTCCACCGGAACACGCATCCGCCGCACACGACGAGCACGCCCAGGCCCGCGATCCAGGCAAGAGCCGCATCGACTGCGCTGTTACCCGCCCCCCGCCCCATGCCTCGAGAATAGCGACGAAGGTCAAACTCGCCGGCGCCGCCGCAGGAAGAACGCGCCCGCGGCCAGCGAGAGGGCGAGCACCCCACCGGCCCCGGCGAGGACCGGCGTCGAGGTGATCTCGGACGCGGCGGTGAGCGGCGGCGGGCTGCTCGACGGGGCCGCCCCACCGGAGCTGGGCGCGGCATCGGCACCGGCGGCGTTCGCGATGGCGGCGGTGGGGTTGCCGGCGTCGGTGGGGGCGGCCAAGGGGGAAGCCGCCCGTGACGTGCTGCTGCCGGCGGAGGTGGTGGTGGCGGCGGCCGCGAAGACCACGTCGGAGCACGAGTAGTACGTGTCCTCGGTGCTGGTGTTCTGCCAGATCGTGTACATCACGTGCGGGCCGGACTTGCCCTTGGGCAGCGTCGCCTTGATCGTGTAGGCCTTGTTCTGCAGCGGCGGGTCGGTGGCGGTCGCGAACGGTACCGTCTCCAGGTCCGACCAGCGAAGCGTCCGGCTCGGCGAGTAGCCGTCCTTGGTCAGGTAGATGCGGAAGCTGCCCTGGTGCGGGATCCGCTCGGCGTACTGGAACGTGAAGGCCGCCCCGGCGGTGAGCTTCGTCGCGGGCCAGTCGGTGCGGGCCAGGTCGAGGCCCTTGTACGCGGCGATACCCCCGCTGCACAGCCGGCCGTCGGGGATGACCTGCCGGTCGCGGCCGTCGACGTTCGCCACCCGGATGTTGTCCCAGTCGGCGACGTCGGCCCCGGCCGCGACCGCGGCCTTGCACGCGGCGGAGCTCTTCTGCTGCGCCGTGCCCGCGCCGCACGCGTACGCGCGGCTCACCGGGTTCGACGGCGCGCCGTGCGCCTGCGCCGCGGCCGGCAGCAGGGCCGGCGACCCCAGGGCGCCGAGCAGCGACGCGGCGATCACGGCCGACGTACGGCGTACGGTCATCCAGGCAGCCCCAACCCTCGAGTCATCCGCCGGGTGGTACGGGCGGCGGGGCCCCAGGGTTCAGCCGGAAGTCAGCGGATGCGGGCGACCGCGCCGAAGCAGGCGACCTCTTCGGCGGACGGCCGCGGGCCGGGGACGTCGGCCGCGTGCCAGTGGGCGACGGACTCGATCCCCGGCGGGACCAGGTCGAACGCCGAGAGCAGCTCCGCGAAGCGGGCGCCGGTGCGGGCCTGGAAGCGGCCGTCGGCGTTGTTGCGGGTCAGCGTGGCGATGACCTCGGGCGGGAGAAACTCCCAGGTGGCGTGGGACGCGACCAGGTAGCTGCCCGGGGCCAGGGCCGACGTGAGCCGGTCGATGATCTCCTGCGGGTGCTCGTCCTCGCGGATGAAGTGCAGGACCGCGACCAGCAGCAGCGCGACCGGCTGGGACAGGTCGAGGGTGGCCGGCAGGTCGGGGTGGGCCAGGATCGCGGCCGGGTCGCGCAGGTCGCCGTCGATGTAGGCGTTGGTGCCGCCCGGGGCGCTGGTCAGCAGGGCGCGGGCGTGGGTGAGGACGATCGGGTCGTTGTCGACGTAGACGACGCGGCTCGACGGGTCGACCGACTGGGCGATCTCGTGCGTGTTGTTGGGCGCGGGGATGCCGGTGCCGATGTCGAGGAACTGGCGGATGCCCTGCTCGGCCAGGTAGCGCACGGCCCGGCCCATGAAGGCGCGGTTCTCCACGGCCATGAGCTTCACGCCCGGCATGGCGGCGGCGATCGCGTCGCCCGAGGCGCGGTCCGCGGCGAAGTGGTCCTTGCCGCCGAGCCAGTAGTTGTAGCGCCGGGCCGGGTGCGCGACGCTGGTGTCGATGCGCGGGCGGGCGTCGTCCGTCGTGTCCATCAGGTCACCATCGTAGCCACCAGCGCGTGCACTCGGTCAATGCCGTGGTTACGCTCGCGCCGTGAGCGCGGTGGATGCGGTGCGAGTCGCGGTGGTGGCGCACCGGAAGAAGACGTTCGGCGGCGGGCTGGCCGAGCTGCGGCGGGAGCTGGAGCGGGCCGGTGTCGAGACCGTCGACTGGCGTGAGGTACCCAAAAGTAAAAAGGCGCCCAAGCAGGTCCGCCAGGCCGTGGACGCCGGTGCGAATTTGATCTTCGTGTGGGGCGGGGACGGCATGGTGCAGCGCTGCATCGACGCCCTGGCCGGGTCCGGCGCGCAGGACGTCACCGTCGCGATCCTGCCGGCCGGCACCGGCAACCTGTTCGCCTCCGCGCTGCGCATCCCCCGCGACGTCCGGGCGGCCGTGGACATCGGGCTGCGCGGCGGCCGCCGGCAGTACGACCTTGGCCGGATCGACGGGGAGCACTTCGCGGTGATGGCCGGGGCCGGCTTCGACGCCGAGCTGTTCGAGGACGCCGACCGGGGCATGAAGCGCCGCGCGGGCCGCTTCGCGTATTGGCGCACCGCCCTGCGCCACGTCGGCGACGCGCCCGTGCACACGATCGTGCACCTCGACGACGAGCCGTGGTTCGAGGGACCGGCGACGTGCCTGCTCATGGGCAACATCGGGACGATCTCGGGCGGCATCAAGGCCTTCGACGACGCCAGCCCGTTCGACGGCCGGCTCGAGGTGGGCGTGACCACGGCCCGCGGCGCGCTGCAGTGGGCGCGCACGATCGGGACCATGGCGACGGGCCGCACGGACCGTTCCCGGTTCGTCAAGATCGGCAGTGCGTCGCGGGTGTACGCCGAGTTCGCCGAACCGGTCCTCCTGGAGCTGGACGGCGGCGCCCGCAAGCGCGTCAAGCGCCTGGAGGCCGAGGCGGTCCCGGCCGCGGTCACCCTCGCGGTGCCGGCCCCGAAGTGAGATCCGCACCCGGTGTGACGGGTCGGCATGTGACGTGGACCCGGGTGGCCGGATTCTGACGCATTCGTCCGGTAGCCTGGCGTTCATGGTGCTGAGGACCCCCGATTCGGAGGCCGGCGCCGCCGGGCTCACCGCGATCCTGGAGCAACCCCAGGAGGCGTCGCTGGCGTTCGACTTCGACGGCGTGCTGTCGCCGATCGTGGCCGACCCGGGCTCCTCCCGGCCCTATCCCGGGGTCGTGGCCGCCCTGGGCCGCCTCGCCGAGCTGGTCGGCTCGGTTTCGATCATCACCGGGCGGCCGGTCGCGGACGTGCTGCGGCTCGGGGATCTCGGGGAGCTGGCGGTGCTCGAGCATTTCTCGATCTACGGGGTCTACGGCATGCAGCGGTGGGACTGGGCGTCGCGCTCGGTCGTCTCGGAGCCGGTGCCGGCCGGGGTGGCGGCGGCGCGGGCCGAGCTGCCGGCGGTGCTGGACGGGGCCGGGTTCGGCGGGGTGTCGATCGAGGACAAGGCGATGTCGGTGGCGGTGCACACCCGCCGCGCGGACGCGCCGCACGAGGCGTTCGCGGCGCTCCGGGAGCCCCTGGCCGAGGTGGCGGCGCGGCACGGGCTGGCGGTGGAGCCGGGCCGGATGGTGCTGGAGCTGCGGCCGCCGGGGATCGACAAGGGCCACGCCCTGGAGTCGATCGTGTCGGCGCATCGGGTGCGCGCGGTCGCCTACTTCGGGGATGATCTCGGCGATCTGGCCGCGTTCGACGCGGTGGAGCGGCTGCGGGAGACCGGTGTCTTCGGGTTGAAGGTGTGCAGCGGCTCGGATGAGGTGCCGCGCCTGGCGGAGCGCGCGGATCTGATCGTCGACGGCCCGCCGGGTGTGCTCGAGTTCGTGGAAGGTCTGAACGAGCGCTTGAAGTGAACTGCGCCCCGGTCCGAATCGGGCCGGGGCGCACTTCGTATGCGGGCAGGCGGCCAGCGCCGTGGCGACATTTGAGCGGTTCCATCGCGTGCTAGCGCAATTCCGTTTGAACCCCGATGTGGAATCGGAGGGGCTACCGCCGGGCCTGGCTCAGTCCCGCATGGCTTCTATTCCACCGCCGGATCCGCTTGCGGTCAAAGCATTTACGCCGCCGCTGCGAACAGCGACGCGTAGACGAGCCGCTCGCCGTCGGTGACGACCTGACCGGCGACCGTGCCGCTGTCCACGGTGGACAGTCGCAGGCCGAGGTACTGCTCCTCCTCGACCAGCTCGCCCGGCGGCCACGGCGCCGCCGCCAGCCAGCCCCGGACCTCGTCGGCCCGGTCCCGCCGGCGTCCGGCGAGCTCGGCCCGCAGCCCGTCGACGCTGCCGGCGCGCAGCGGTGCCTCGGCCCGCTCCGGTGCGGCGCTGAACCACGCGGCCGGCCCGTAGGCGAAGCAGACCAGCGCGGTCCACACGTCGGCGAAGTACTCCGGGTCGGGCGCGATCTCGACGCCCGCGAGGGTGTCGCCGACGAAGAAGAGCGCGCCGAGCTGCCCGTCCAACCGCTCCAGCCGGCTCTGGTACTGCGTGAGCCCGGCCCGCTGCCGCGTGAGCACCTGCTCGAGGTGGCCCCGCGCCGGCAGGCCGTAGCGCCGGTTGAACGTGGCGATGTCGCCCCACAACTTGCTGAAGTTGGCCGTGGTCCGCAGCCGCAGGGCCGCGGCCCGCAGCTCGACGGGGAGCACGAAGAACCACTGGTCGTCGCGGCCGGCCAGGTATCCGCCCTGCGACTCCTGCACGCAGCAGGCGTCCTCGAACCGCAGCGTCTGCCCGGCCGCGATGAACGCGGACCGGCACAGGGCGTGGTTCTGGGCGGCGTCCTGGATGTAGCCGACGTGCAGGGGCACGATGGCGACTCCGGACGCGGCCGGGTTGGCCAGTTCGACCTGGCCGTAGGTGACGACCCGGCCGAGCTTGAGCCCGTGCCGCGGTGGCACGATCCCCGGGTAGGCGGGTCCGAAGACGGGCACCATGGTGAGCGCACCCGCCCGCTGCGGCTGGCCGAGCCGGTATCCCGACCCGTCGACCGCGCGCGGCAGCATGTCGAGCGCGTTCATGGCAGTACACCTTCCAATATCTTCTCGATCGCGGAAAGCCGGCGCCGCAGCTCCAGCCCGACCCAGCGGTCCGCCTCGGCACCGTCCACATGGGACAGTGTCCAGAGCACGAGCGGGGCGAGGTCGGCCGAGTGCCAGAAGGTCCGCAGCGGCAGCCCGTCGGCGGCCCGCCGCAGCGTCAGGTCGTCGGCCCGCCCGAACACGGCCTGGCAGAACACGACCGGCGCCGCGACCCCCGCACCGGGCAGGGCGGCGGCGACCCGGGCGAGGTCGCCGGGGTATACGTTCTCGTAGCCGTCCGACGCGACCGCGATGACGTCCGGCGCGGTGGCGGCCGCCTCGAGCACAGCGCCGGCGAGGTCGGTGGCACCCGCGGGCATCGACCCGCCGGTGGGGATGACGACGAGCCGCGAACAGACCCGCTCGAGCACCATCCGGAGCGCGCTGACCTGCGAGAACACCGCCCATTCCCGGCTGCCGTAGCCGCGCATGGAGGCCGAGCTGTCAACGACAAGCGCGAGCTTTCCATGGTACTGCGGCATCCCGTCGGTCAGCACCCGCACGTACTCGTCAGCCGCCGCCGCGAGCTCGGCGCTGGCCCCGCCCCGGTAGAGGTGCACGAGCGCGGCCGCCGGCTCACCCCGATTGGTGGCGGTGACGGTATCCGGTCGCTCCCCGACCAGATCGAGGTCAGCCCCCGCCGCGGGCAGCACGGCATCCACAGTGGACCGCGCGTAGAGCGCGACGGCCGACCCGCTGGCATACCGCCCCCGAGCCGTAGCCTGGCCGAGCGCGTGCTCGAAGCAGTCGACCGCCATCTTCCGCCGGGCCGCGACGATAGCGGCCGCCTGCGGATGCTCGAACAGCAACGCCAACGTGGCCCGCGTGACATGCCGATGATTGGCCCGCCGCCGCCGAGCCGCCAGCAGCACGGTGAGCACATCAGCCGGCGGCAGCCCGAGTACGAGAACCCGGACGACCCGATTGAGGGTACTGCGAACACCCGGCTCGACCCCGCCCCAGGAGGCGGTCAGCAGCCGCAGCAACACCCGGGCCCGCTGCCCGGCGGAGACGCCCGGCATGAGCGCACCGAGCGCGTACCGCTCCGGATCAGCGAGATGGGCCGCGACGTGAAGCTCCTCGTCATCCCAGACGACCGCCCCACCACGAGGCACCCGCAGCACCCCGTCATGGCGCCGCAGATGATGCACGAAGATGTTGGTCACGCCACCGAAGATAAGCGCGAAAAAATCGGTGGATCGACACGTTTTCCATGTGCTCCATCCCCGCCTCCGGTGACTACAGCCCACGGGCTATGCGAGTTCCCGCGCTGCCTGTCGCAGGAAGAGGTCGACCTGCTGGCGCGAGTAGCCGCGGAACGTGACCGGGAAGGCCGCTCGGCGCACGGCCGCCGCGGTCTCGGCCCGGGTGGTGGCGCTGCCGGAGGTCAGGGCCTGGTTGACCCGTTGTACCAGCCGGTCCACGGCGGCCGCGTCGTAGCCGCGCAGGGTGACCTCGAACTCCGCCACGGGTGCCGGCGAACCGGTCGCCGTGTGCGGGCCCGGATCCGCGCCGGGTGCGCCCGCAAGCTGCCCGGTCAATGTTGCGATCGCGCTGTCGACCTGGGCTCGGTCGAAGCCGCGCAGTACGACGGGCAGGTTCGCTCGGCGCAGTGCGGCGGCCGCATCCGCCCGTGCACCGGCGTCGGTGGACGTGAGGGCGGTGACGGCCGGGGCCAGGAGGGCGTCCACGGCTTGCGGGTTGTATCCACGCAGTACCACGGAGAATGTATAGGCGGTCATCGACCCAGTGTTGTGGACCCGGTCAAACGTCGCCGCCGGTCGGATGGCGGTCGGCTTCGGCTTCCCGGACCCGGGCCCGGTTGATCTTCGCGTCGAAGCGGGCGTGGCGGTCGATCAGGGCCTGCCGGTCGATGTCGATGTATGCGCGGTCGGCCGGGTCGTAGCGCATCGGCAGGACGGAGCCGACGGTCTCGTCCTGCAGCAGGAAGTGCGTGCGCTCGACGCGGGTGATGGTCGTGGTGTGGCCGTCGCCGAAGTGCACGCGCAGCCGGAGCTTGTTGTTGGGTCGGACCACGCCGCTCGCCCAGCCCCACGGGCGGGACTCCAGCACTGTCGCATCGGCCTCGGCGCCGTGGCGCATGATCCGGCGGTGGCGCGGCAGCAGGCGTAGCGGCCACGGACGATATATCACCGGCCAATCGTAGGAGCCGCGCCGGCGTCCTGCCGCCGGCGTGACCGGGACCGGACATCCCGTACCCCGTGAACGCCGGCCGATCGGGTGTCGACGTCGGGTCGCCCTGGTCTCGGGGTTCGCGCGCCGGGGTCGCGCCGTCTGCGCCTGCGTCCGCGCCGTCTGCGCCTGCGTCCGCGCCGTCTGTGCTCGCGTCCGCGCCGTCCGCGTCCGCGCCGCCTGCCTCAGCGCCGGTCGGTGGTACGGGGTCGGTGGCGTCGGTGCGGACATTCGTGTGCTGTTCGACGGGTCGCCGCTGCTGCGTCGGTGGTGTTCGCCGACGCCGACGGGCGGATCGCGGTCGGCCGGGATGCGGTGCACCTGGCCCGTGCCGTGCCGGAGCGGTTCGAATCGGCGCCGAAGCGCTGCATCGACGGCGGGCACCTTTGCTGCTCGGCGACCGGGAGCACGCCGTGGCCGACCTGATCGCGGGGGTGCCGCGCCGGGTCGTGGACGAGGCGCGGCGGACGGTGGACGGGCCATGTCGCGGCCGGTTACGTCGCGGAGGACGGCTGGGCGGCACCGCGCCGCACCGTGCGATCGCGGTGGACCCGATGACGCTGGAGTGGCCGGAGACGGTCGTGGCCGAAGGCGTGCTCGTCCTGCCCCGCTAGAGCCCCGCCGCGGGTGTCAGTTGATCGGTGGGGCCCAGCCCGGCCGGGGGATCAGGCAGAACGGGTGGCCGGCGGGGTCGGCGAAGACGTGGTCGCCGGGGAGGGGCCGGGCGCCCAGGTCGAGTACGGCTTCGGTGGCGGTGGCGAGGTCGTCGACCATGACGTCGTGGTGCAGCTGCTGTGGGACGTCCGGGGCGGGCCAGGTGGGTGGGCGGTGGTCGGGTATGCGGCGGAACGCGATGCCGGAGGTGGTGTCGTCCCGCGCGACGACGACGAAGTCGCCGCCGTCGTAGGTGATGGGCCGGTCCAGCAGTGCGCTCCAGAAGCGCGCCGACGCGGCCGGGTCGGCGCAGTCGAAGATCAGGTGGTGCAGCCGGCCGATGGGCATGGCGTCCCCCTCACGTGGTCTTCAGCGAAGCGGTCACGGCGCGGGGGAGGAGGCGCAGTTCCCGCTTGTACTGCGGTGTCCGGATCGCCTTGCGGACGCGGTCGAGGGTCGCCTGCTCGCCCATCGCCGGCCACAGCGAGAACAGTAGCCAGTCGCGGGTGCGCATGGTGGCGCGGTCGGTGGACGGGTCGACGGCGATGATGCGGTCGGCGAGTTCGTCGAGGTACGGGTGGTTGCGTTCGGGGTCCTTGCCGCTGGCCTGCCGGACCGCTTCGGCCAGGAGGGTGAGCTGGTCCAGCTCCGGCAGCCCGGGGGTGGCGGCCAGGACCCGGCGGAGGCCGTCGACGTCGGCGCCGAACGCGGTGAACGCGTACATCGCGAAGGCCGGTCCGAGCCGTCTGTCGGCGGTCAGCGCGAGCGCCGCCTTCCAGCCCGCGGTGCGGGCGACGCCCTCGACCAGGCGGCGTTTGAGGGCGGCCAGGCCGTGGCGGTCCTTCGTCGCCGCGTAGTACTTCCAGCCGGCCAGGAAGCCGGCGGCGTCGCCCCGGTCGGCCAGCGCGGCGGCGATGTCGCGGTGGCCCTTCCAGGCGGTGCCGCCGGCGATCCGGTCGGCGGCGGCCCGGGCGGCGGCGATGTCGTCGGCGGCGAGCCGGTTGAGTACCTGCTGGCGGCCGATGCCGCAGGCGGGCGGCAGGTGCGGCCGGAGCGTGTCGGCGTCGTCGTCGGTGAGGGCGCCGATCGCGAGCAGCGCGCAGGCGGCGTCGGCGAAGTCGAACACGCCGCGCCGGCGGAGCCGGTCGACCTCGACGCGGTAGGGCTGCACCGGCCCGAGCACCCGCAGGACCGTCATCGGGCCGTCGCCGTCGGCCGGGAGGCGGGCCTCCAGTTCGCGCAGCACGGCGTCCCGGGGCCCGACCAGCGCGGCCGGCGTCGGGTAGGGCGGGCTCAGGGACGCCGTGCGCTCCGCGTCGGGCACGGCCGCGGTCAGGGCCTCGACCAGGACGTCGACCAAGGTCATGACACGGCAGTCTGGCATACGACGCCCGGCGGCTCCGGTATCACCCGGGGGTATATACGCGGTGTATATCCGCAGTGTATGTTGTCGGCATGAGTGTTCCCCTGACCCTGCTGGGCCTGCTCGAGCGGGAGCCCAGCCACGGATATGACCTCAAGCGCGACTACGACGCGTTCTTCGGGCGCGGGCGGCCGCTGCCGTTCGGGCAGGTCTATTCGACGCTCGGCCGGCTCGCGCGGGACGGCAAGGTCGTCATCTCCGAGGTCGAGGCCGGGGAGGGGCCGGACCGGAAGCGATACGTCATCACCGAGCTCGGCGCGACCGAGGTCGACGCCTGGCTCACGCAGCCCGTCGAGCCGGAGCCGCACCTGCAGACAGTGCTGTTCTCCAAGGTGATGCTGTCGCTGATGCTCGACCGGCCGGCGGGGGAGTACCTCGACATGCAGCGGGCCGCGCACCTGCGGCGGATGCGGGAGCTCCACGAGATCAAGAAGGGGGATGATCTCGTGGAGGCCCTGCTGGCCGACCATGGGCTGTTCCATCTCGAGGCCGACCTGCGCTGGATCGAGCTCACCGTGGCCAGGCTGGACCACCTCGCCGGGCTGGTGCGGCGATGAGCACCCTGATCGAGGCCCGGGACGTGCACATGGCGTTCGGCGAGACCCCGGCGCTGCGCGGGGCCGAGTTCGACGCCGGGCCCGGCGAGATCGTCGCCGTCATGGGGCCGAGCGGCTCCGGCAAGACGACGCTGCTGCACTGCCTGGCCGGGATCCTGGTGCCGGGGCGGGGCGAGGTCATCTTCGACGGGCGGCGGATCGACCGGCTCGGCGAGCACGAGCGCAGCACGCTGCGGCGGGAGCGCTTCGGGTTCGTGTTCCAGTTCGGGCAGCTGGTGCCCGAGCTGACCGTCGAGGAGAACGTCGCGCTGCCGTTGCTGCTCGGCGGGGCACGGCGCGGGCCGGCCCTGCGCGACGCGCGGGGCTGGCTGGAGCGGCTCGGGCTCGGCGGGCTGGAGCGGCGCCGGTCCGGGGAGCTCTCCGGTGGCCAGGCCCAGCGGGTGGCGCTCGCCCGCGGGATGATCAACCGGCCGCGGGTCCTGTTCGCCGACGAGCCGACCGGGTCGCTCGACTCGCTCACCGGCGAGCTCGTCATGGACCTGCTGGTGGCGGCGGCGCGCGAGCACGGCACCACCGTCGTGCTCGTCACCCACGAACCGCGCGTCGCGGTCTATGCCGACCGGGAAGTCATCGTCCGGGACGGCCTCGTGCACGCCCTCGCCGCCGGGCCGGGTCGCTCGTGATCCGGTTCGGCCTGCGCCTGGCCCTCGCCGGTGGGCGGGAGGCGGTGCTGCGCTTCGTCGTGCTCGCCGTCGCCGTCGCGCTCGGGACGGCGCTGCTGCTCAGCACCGTCGCCGGGGTCCGCGCCCTGGACGCGCAGACCGGGCGGGGCGCCTGGCTGCGGGGCACGCAGGCCGCCGCCGGTGCGCCGAGCGGCGACCCCGTCGTCTGGTCGGGCCGCGAGGACCGCTTCGGCGGCCGCGGCATCTGGCGGATCGACGTCGGGCTCAAGGGGCCCAACCCGCCGGCCGTGCCCGGCATCCCGCGGCTTCCCGGCCCCGGCGAGTACTACGTCACCCAGGCCCTGCACGACCTCATCGCCACCAACCCGACCGACCAGCTGGCGGCCCGCTTCACCGGGCACGAGGTGGGGATCATCGACGCGTCGGCGGTACCGTCGCCGGATGCTCTTGTCGCCGTTCTCGGCCGCACCCCGCACGAGGTCGGCGGCATCCCGGGGGCCCGCGAGGTCACCGCGGTGTCCAACCGGCCGCTGCGGCTCCCGGTCGCGGCCCTGGATCTGATCCTGTCCGTGATCGCCGGCGGGCTGCTCTTTCCCCTTCTGATCTTCATCGGCACCGCCACGCGGCTGTCCGCCACCCGGCGAGAACAGCGGTTCGCGGCCATGCGCCTCATCGGTGCCACGCCGCGCCAGGTGACCCAGCTGGCCGCCGTCGAGTCGGCCGCGGCCGCCGTCGTGGGCACGGCCGTGGGTTTCGCGCTCTTTCCGGCATTGCGACAAGCGATGGCGGCGGTACCGCTCACAACCGAGCGTTTCTTCACCGACGACCTCTCGCCCGGCGTCGTCGGCTACGTCCTCATCGCCCTGGGGATCCCAATCGGCGCCGCCGTCGCCGCGGCCCTGGCGATGCGCCGGGTGCGGATCTCCCCGCTCGGGGTGGTCCGGCACGTCACCCCGAAGCCGCCGCGGGCCTGGCGGCTGATCCCCGCCACCGCCGGCCTGCTGGAGCTGGCCTACTTCATCGGCCGCCGCCCCGAGACCTCCAACGGGCAGACGGCCGCGTTCCTGCCCGGCTTCCTGCTCGTCATGGTCGGCCTGGTGATCGCCGGCCCGTGGCTCACCATGGTCGGCGCGAGCCTGCTGGCCCGCCGCGCCCGCCGCCTCCCGGCCCTCGTCGCCGCGCGGCGCCTGGCCGACAACCCGCAGGCCGCGTTCCGCTCCATCAGCGGCGTGATGCTGGCCCTGTTCGTCGTCAGCGTCGCCACCGGCGTCATCGGCACGATGAACTTCGAGCGCGGCGTCCACTACGGCGCGCTCGAATCGATGACGCTCGTGCAGTACGCCGATAGAAGCGGCATCCCGGCCTCCGTCGGCTCACCCGAGCGGCTGCGCTCCGTCGAGGGTGTGACGTTCGCCGTCGCGCTGCCCGACAACCCCGACGACGGCCCGAACAGTCCGTCCAACCTCATCGCCTGCGCCGACCTGGCCGCCATCCCGCAGTACGGCCGCTGCGCGCCCGGCGCCGAGTACGCCCAGATCTGGGGCAACCTCGTCGGGTTCGACCGCATCCGCACCGGTGTCGGCGCGGACACCGTCTGGCCGGCCTCCCCGGTCACCGCCGAGCAGGCCAAGACGCTCACGGTCGACACGTTCGTCCTCGGCGTCGACGGCAGCGCCGCCGGTCTCGAGCGGGCCCGGACCGCGCTCGAGCTGCTGTATCAGGACTACGGGGTGCCGCCGCTCACCGAGGTCGAACGCGGCAGCGACTCCCGCAGCCAGATGATGCTCTTCCAACGCCTGGCCGACGTCATCATGCTGTTCAGCCTGCCGATCGCCGGCTGCAGTCTGGCCGTGAGCGTGGCCGCGGGTATCGCCGACCGGAAGCGCCCCTTCAGCCTGCTGCGCCTCACGGGAGTACCGATGCGGGCTCTGCGTTCTGTCGTTGCTCTTGAGTCGGTGGTGCCGCTGCTGGCCGCCACCGTCCTGGCCGCCGGCACGGGCTTCCTCGCGGCGCAGCTGTTCGTGCGGGCGCAGCTGCACTACGACCTGAAGGCCCCGGACTGGACGTACTACGCGTTGACCGCCGCCGGCCTGGCCGTGTCCCTGGCCATCATCGCCGCCACCCTGCCCCTGCTGCAGCGCGTCACCGGCCCGGAGACCGCCCGCAACGAATAAGGCTGTGCTTCCGAAAAGCGCGAGGGGGAGGCGTTGCCTCCACCCACACCCCCGCACAATCGCCGCCCGCGGCGGCCGGCCGCGCGGGGCTGAGGCACAGACCTGTCTCGGCCCCGCGCATACGTCGGCCGGCAACGGGCATCGCCGGAATGCAACGTCTTTCGGCCGGAAAGCCTTGCCGGACCGTCCCTCCCGGGCCGCGCGACCGGGCGCTACCGTGCCCGCCGCGCCCCGGGAAGGATTGTCTGATGCACATCGATCAGGCGACGTTCCAGGTCGGCGAGCTCATGAAGCGGGTCAGCCGCAAGGAGATCCGCCTGCCCGAACTGCAGCGCAGCTACGTCTGGCGCCCGACGCAGGTGGCCAAGCTCGTCGACTCGCTCTATCGCGGGTTCCCGTTCGGGTCGCTGCTGTTCTGGCAGTCCGACGAGGCGCCGGTGACCCGCGAGCTGGCCGTGGCCGGGACGGTCGAGCAGCCGCAGCAGCCGCCGGTGTACCTCCTCGACGGGCAGCAGCGCCTCACATCCCTGCACCGCGTCTTCCACGACCACCCCGAGGCCCAGATCGTCTTCCACGTGGAGAAGGAGCGCTTCCAGAACCAGAGCGCGGCCACGTCGGTCGACCCCAACTGGATCAAGGTCCACGACCTGTTGAACGGGGCCTCGATCTTCGGGACGATCAAGCGGTTGCGGGAGGCGAACTGCGAGCTGGACGACCGCGAGGTCGAGCGGCGCATCATCGGGGTTCGTACGCTGGGGGAGCGGACCTTCCACGTGGAGACGCTGCGGGAGTGCAGCTACCAGGACGTCTCCGAGATCTTCGTCCGGGTCAACAGCGCCGGCCGCCACCTGAGCCGGGCCGACCTGGCGATGTCGACGTTGTCCGCGAAGTGGCCGGGCGTGCTGGACAAGTTCCAGAAGGAGGCCCTGCACTGGCTCGGCGTGGGGTATGCCGACCTGGACGTGGATTTCCTGACCCGGGCGTTCGCCGGGGCGTTGTTCGGCGGCGGGATGTCGTCGTGGTCGGTCAACGATCTTTCCCGGGTCGACGAGGCCGACCTGGCGAAGGCGTGGGCGACGGTGCAGCGCGGGCTCAAGGATCTGGTGCCGCTGCTTCGCTCGAATCTGAGACTCACGCGTTCCGAACCGCTGCCCTCGCTGAGTGTCCTGATCCCGCTGATCGTGCTGCTCGGCGAGCGCCCCGACCAGCCCATCGGCGGCCAGAACGCCAACGCGCTGATCTACTGGCTGCTCATCGCCACCGTCCGGGCCCGCTATTCCACGTCGTCCGACACGAATCTCACCCGGGACATCGCCGCCGCCCGCAAGCCCGAGCCCGCCCGCGAACTGCTGCGCAACCTCGGCGTCCTGCAGGCGCAGCCGGCCATCACCGCCGACTCCCTGGCCGGGCGCTCGAAGGAGAGCCCGTACTTCTTCCTCAGCCTGCTCGTCGCGCAGCGCAACGGGGCCCGGGACTGGTGGTACGCCACCGAGATCATGCCGGGGGAGAAGGGCGACCACCAGCTGCAGTACCACCACGTCCACCCGGTGGCGACGCTCGACCGCTACGACAAGGGCGAGATCAACGACCTGGCCAACCTCGCCTTCATCTCCCGCCGGGCCAACCTGAAGATCAGCGATCGCTCGCCGGTCGACTACTTCCCGACGGTCGAGGAGCCTGACCTCATCGCCCACTACATCCCGCTGGGCGCCGAGTTGCGCGCGGCGGAGGCGTTTCCGCGGTTCCTGGCCGAGCGGCGGCGGATGCTGGCCGCGGCGATGACCGCGCTGCTAACCTCGTTTCGTCCACAGTGGATCGACCAGGTGCCGAGCGTCCCGGCCACGTCGAGCGACGGGTACAAGCTGACGATGGTGTACTACGGCAGCGTCTGGAAGCCCGGTGTGCTGCTGTTCCGGGCGTCCGGGGCGGGTGTCACGTGGAGCGGGTCGGCCGAGATGCAGGATTTCGAGGACGTGATCGTGGCCGCGGCCACCCGGGGCAATCCCGGGGACGTGGTGATCAACGGGGAGTCGGTGCCCGTGCAGGTGGTCGAGGACGCGATCGAGGTGCCGATCGGGCCGTTCCTCGTCTCCGGTACCGCGGCCGAGTGGCTCGACATCCTGGCCCGGGAGAAGGCGTCCATGCAGTCGCCGCTGCGGATGCCGGCCGTGGAGGACAAGCCGTGGGCCGGCGAGCGGATCGCGCTGCCGGCCAGTAGCACCGACTGACGGATTGCCTTCCCGGCGGATTGGGCAATGGAGCCTGAGGCGATCTACGGGGAGGGCCGACATGTTCGTGGTGACCGGGGCCGGTGGGAACGTGGGCCGGGAGGTGGTCGCGGAGCTGCACGGGCGGGGGTGGCGGTGCGGGCGCTCGTGCGGGACCCGGCGTCCGTGGCGGCGCCCGAGGGGGTCGAGCTCGTCCGGGGCGACCTGGCTGATCCGGCCGCGCTGGGCCCGGCGATGGAGGGGGCCGATGCCGTTTTCCTGCTGCCCGGATACCCGGGGCTGGCCGCGGCGGCGCGGGCGGCCGGGGTGCGGCGCATCGTGCAACTGTCCGGTGGGTCGGCCGGGTCGGCGGACCGCTCCAACGCGGTGACCAGCTACATGAACGACGCCGAGGCCGAGATGCGCGACAGCGGTCTGGAGTGGACCGTGCTGCGGCCGGCCGCGTTCATGTCCAACGCGCTGCGGTGGAACGAGCAGATCCGGGGCGGCGTCGTGCGACTGCCGTTCGCGGACGTGCCGCTGGCCACCGTGCACCCGCGGGACATCGCCGCGGTCGCGGCCGTCGCCATGACCGAGGACGGGCACCAGTCGATGATCTATCGGCCGACCGGGCCGGTCGCGCTGTCGCCGCCGGAGCAGGTAGCGATCCTCGGCGAGGCCCTCGGGCGCTCGCTGCGGTTCGAGGCGCAGCCGAACGGCGAGGCGCGGCGGGAGATGCTCACGACCACGCCGGCCGCGTAACGTCGCGGCGTTCTTCGACTTCTACGTCAACGGCTCGATCGACGAGACCACCGTGCGCCCGGCCGTCGAAGACGTCACCGGCCGGACGCCGCGGACGTTGCGGGACTGGGCGCGGGAGAACGCCCACCGGTTCGGGTGACGGTCAGCTGTCCCAGCTGCTCGCGAAGACGGATGCGGGGCGGTTGAGCAGGCCGGCAGTACCCGCGGCGATGTTCTTGCGCAGTTGGGCTTTTGACTTGGCGCCCTTCGACGTCACCGGCGGGCCGATGCGGTCGGCCAGTTCGCGCAGCTTCGGGAGCGGGAGGTCCTTGTCGCGGGCGATCAGGTAGCGCTCGACGTCGTCCTCCTCGGTCATCGCGCGGATGTCGGCGACGACCGCGTCGAGGTCCACTCCGGCCTTGGCCGGCTTCGCCGAAGGAGCGGTGGCGGGGGTACTGCCGGCCGCCCGGAACTCGACCTGGGCCCGGCCCTCGGCCAGGGCGGTGAGCTGCTCCTCGCTGAGCGTGCCGAGGAGACGGCCGATCTCGTTCAACGCGAGCGCGGCCAGCTTGGGGGAGGGGGTCACGGGGTCAACCTTCCGAAGAACGTGAGCAGTTCGTCGACGCAGTCCTGCAGATTGGTGCGCACCTCCGGGGCCACCCCACCGGCGAGGATGGTGGGCACGCCATACCGGCCGGCCGCCGCGTACTCCTTGTTGCGGTCCCGCACGAGCGTCTGGAAGACCGGCACGCCGAGCGCGGCCACCTCGTTGATGTATTGGGCGTGCACGTCGATGGGGTGGCCGTTGTACCACTGCACCATCGTGAACAGGACGGCGACGCGGGGCATGCGCATCTCGGGGGCCTCGTCCGGGGCCGCCTTGCGGTGGTGGTTGAAGTCGCGGGTCAGGTCGAGCAGGCGCTGACCCATGACCTGGATCGCCTCCGTCGACAGGAAATCGGGCCGGGCCGGCATGACGAGCATGTCGGCGGCGATGGTGGCCATCTTCGTGGTCAGCGAGAAGGCGGGGGCGCAGTCGACGAGGACGACGTCATACTTGGAGAACACCGGATCGGCGAGGTCGTCGGCGAGCCGCCGGTGCAGGGCCACGAACTTCGCGGGCCGGATGTTGCCGGTGCCGTCCACGGCCCCCGGGATCAGGCTCTCGGAGCTCACGATCAGCGGGTCCGACGGCACCAGGTCCAGCCACCCGCCGTGCTTGCTGACCAGTGCGTTGCACCGGGCCGGGCTGAACACGATGTCGGCCAGGATCTGCGCCCGATGCTTGTCCGGCGCCCGGAACCACGCGCCGATCGTCTGCATCCCGTTGAGGTAGGTCTGCGACTCCTCGACGGTGAAGAACGACTTCGTGAGGCTGGCCTGCGGATCGAGGTCGATCATCAGCACTTTCTGCCCGCGCGCGGCGAGCCCGGCGCCGAGGTTCGCCGTGACGGTCGTCTTGCCCACGCCGCCCTTGTTGTTGACAACGGCCACGATCCGCACGCCCACCACCTCCGCAACCGACTCACACCAAGACAGGACGCTAGAGCAATCCCGCCCGCCCCGGCACCGGCCCGCGGCCCCCTCACGTCACCCGTTCGACGACCCCGATCGATCCGCCCGCCCGATGCATTCCGGCTGTGCTCGCGAGAAGCGCGGGCCGCGCGCGGTTGAGGCCCGCCAGGGCCGAGCTTCTTCCTTGCGCTCGGCGGAGTCGGAAGGGAGGCGCCCCGGCGCCGACCGCGGCCTCGCGGGAGGAGCGGACCGCGAGTTGTGCGGACCCGAGCAATGCAATTGCTCCGGCTCTTCCGTCTTCCTGCTCTTCCGCCTTCGGCGGGCTCGGAACGCGAACGACCGCCGCGCAGACGCGCGGCGGTCGCTGGTGGAGCCAAGGCTCAGGCCTGGTCCGGAGACTCCTCGCGGCGCGCGTCCTGGGCGTTGTGGCTGTCCGGCTGGGTCGGGAGCTGCTCCGGGACCTGGCGCATCGGCGCCGGGGCCGGGACCTTCGGGTACTCGCCCGTGTCCGCGCCACCGCCCGCCGCGGCCGCCATGACGGCGGCGGCGGCCAGGTCGGCCACGCGCTTCGCCTCGCGCTGGACGCGGGCCCGGACCTCCTTGGCGTGCCGCTCGGCCGAGTCGGCGGCCTGGCGGGCGTGCTCGAGGCGGGTCAGCTCGCTGGTGAGGCTCTGCTTGGTGTCGGTCAGGCGCTGCTGCAGCTGGGTGACCTCGCGGCCCAGGGTCGTGGACTCCTGGCGGGCCTCGCCGAGCTGGGCCTGGGTCGTCTCCAGGTCGGAGCGGAGCTGCGCGAGGGTCTTCTGCCGGCTCTGGATGTCCGTCTGCACCACGGCCAGCTGCTGCTGGTGGCGCTGGTTCTCCTCGTCGGCGCGCTTGCGGATGTCGGCGGCGTACTTCTGCGCGTCCGCGTGCAGCGCCGCGTTCTTCTGGTCGGAGGCCTGCTTCTGCTCGCCGATCTCGCGGTCGACGGCGGCCTTGATCTCCTCGATCTCGCGCTGCGCGGTCGCCTTCCACTGGGCCAGCTCCTGCTGGGCCTGGGCGCGGCCGGCCTTGACCTCCTGGAGCACCTGCTGGCGAGCGGCCTCGGCGAGGGCGTCGGCCTCGGACCGGGTCTTCTCCATGTGCTCGACGCTCTGCTCGTGGACCCGCTTGGCCTCGGCCTCGGACGCCTCGCGGGCGGCCTCGCCCTCGGCGACGAGCTTCTCGGCCCGCTCCTTGGCCTCGGCGAGCAGCTTCTCGGCGCTGGCCTGGTGCTCGGCCGCCTTCTGCTCGGTGTTGTCGATGATCACGCCGGCCTGCTTCTCGGCCAGGGCGAGGATCTGGTCGACCATCGGGCCGAGGTGGCGGAAGGAGGCGCGGTCGACGCGGGCGGGCCGCTGCCGTACCTCGTTGAGCTCCGCCTGCAGCTGCTTGAGCTGCGAGGTCAGGTCCTGCACCTGATTGGCGAGATCCTGGGCCTGGCTGCCGGCGCGCTTGCGGTCCGTCGTCAGGTTGGCGATCTGCCGGTCGAGCTGGTTGAGATACTGGTCCACCTGGCGTTTGTCGTAGCCCCGGACCTGCTGGGTGAAGCTGGGCCGCGCCTCGGCCCCGTCGCGCTGCGTCAACAGATCCCCGCCGTGGGTCATGAACGGATCCTCCATACGATCGGGAAGCTTTGACGCCGCCGCTGACGGACGGTGGCGGCGTACGGGTCCGCCAGCACATCCAAAACGCTACCGAGCCCCTAGCGCAAGTCTTCGCTTGGCTAAGGGGTTCTTTCGGGCAGGATATGTCGCGAGACCGTTTTATACCGTTTTTTCACTACGTGTCGCGACCGCTGTGGACAATCAGTCACTCTTCCGGCACTCAGCGTGGCGACATGACGCACCGTTGCAGTAAGGCCACGGTTGTACTGCCAACCTGCGTACGGCCTACGCTGTTCGCCATGGCCGACCTCCCCGAGCGCCTGGACCCACGACAGCTGCGTGCCTCGGACGCCGACCGGGAACGCGTCGCCGAGGTCCTGCGGACCGCCGCCGCCGAGGGTCGCCTCGACCTGGACGAGGTCGACGAGCGGCTGCACACGGTGTACTCGGCCCGCACCTACGCCGACCTCGAGCCCGTGCTCCATGACCTGCCCGCCGCCGGCTCCACCCCGCTGCCCCTGCCGCTGCCCGACAACCAGCCGTCCCGCCCCGGCGAGGCCCCCGCGACCGGTTCGGCCACAGCGGTCATGAGCGGCTTCACCCGCCGCGGCCCATGGATGGTGCCGCGAGTGTTTACGGGCATCGCGTTCTGGGGTGGGGGTACAGTCGACCTCCGCGAAGCCCGCATGCTCCACGGCGAGGTCACGATCCGAGCGTTCGCGATCATGGGCGGCATCACCGTCATCGTCCCGGAGGACGCCGAGATCCACGTCACCGGCACCGGCATCATGGGCGGCTTCGCCCACGACGCCTCCGGCCCCGGCCGCCACGGCGCCCCCCGCATCCACATCACCGGCCTCGCCTGGTGGGGCGGCGTCAACATCGAACGCCGGCGCCGCAAACGCCGCACCCCGGACGCGTAGCCCGCCACCGCCAACCCCCCGACCATGAGCCCTACGCTGTCGGGCATGACGACGGTTGCGGTGCGCGGCGAGGCGGTGCGTGAGGTCGACCCGGAGCTGGCCGAGTTCACGGTGGTGGTGTCGGCGCGCGACAAGGACCGGGACACGACCCTCGGGCGGCTGCGGGAGCGGGCCGAGGCACTGCGGCAGCTCCTCGAGGGCTTCGGCGAAGCCGTCGAAAAGCGAGAGACGGGAATGCTGCATGTGTACCCCGAGAGCTCAGGCAAGCGCGGGGAGCGGATCACGGGGTACCACGGCAGCGTCTCGACAACCGTCACCGTCACCGACTTCACCGCCCTCGGCGAGCTGATGCTGACGGTGGCCGGCCAGGACCAGGCGCAGACGCACGGCCCGAGCTGGTCGCTGCGCCCCGGCAGCCCCGTACACGCCGAACTGCGCCGCGAGGCGGTGGCGGCCGCGATCGCCCGGGCCCGGGAGTACGCCGACGCCCTCGGAGCCGAGGTCGTGGAACTCGTCGAGCTGGCCGACCCGGGCCTGGGCCGCTCCGAGGGCATGCAGTCGCACGCGGTCGGCTACGGAGGGGGCATGCTGCGCGGCAAGTCCTCCGGCGGTGGGTACGCCGAGCTCCAGCTCGACCCCCAGCGCCAGCGCGTCGAAGCCACCGTCGAGGCCCGCTTCACCATCACCGCGCCTGTGCTCTGACCGCTGAAGCCGGACCCGCCTCGAACGTGCGCCGGCTCGCCCCGCCCCACGCCCGCCGCAACGCGCAGCCAGCGCCGAACCCCGCTCGTGCTCCGCCGAACCCCGCTCGTGCCCCGCCGCGCGACTGGACGCTCGGCACCGGCTGGATGGCTGTCGACGCGCAGGCTCGCCCGGCCCGCGACCCGGTCCTGCTACGAGACGCTGATCGGTGCGGCCGGCCTGTGTGGAGCGTGCCGGCGGTGCGGCGAGCCGGTGCGGGCCCGCTACGAGAAGGCGGGCTCCTGTTCGGCTTCGATCTGGGCGTTCCAGTCGCGTTTCGAGGCCTGCCAGCCGTCCTCGTCGTGGCCGAGCCGCCAGTAGCCGGACACGGACATGCGTTCGCGGGGCAGGTTGCGGTCGACGCGGAGGTACCGCCGCAGCTCCTTCACGAAGGTCGCCTCCCCATGGACGAACGCGTGCGCCTGCGAAGGGTCGGCCGGGAACGGGGCGGCGAGGACGGCGGGCACGAGGGCGGAGCCGACGGGGCCGTGGCCGCGGTGCAGCCAGGTGACGCCCGGAATGTCCTGGCGGTCGGCCAGGTCCGCGACCTCGACGAACGCGTGACAGGCGGCACCCTCCGGCACGTACGGCATGGCGGCCGCGATGGCCGGCAGGGCGCTCTCGTCGCCGGCCAGCAGGTGCCAGCCGGCCTGCGGGTCGGGTGCGTAGGCGCCGCCGGGGCCGCCGAACCGCAGTTCGTCGCCGGGCTGGGCGCGGACGGCCCACTGTGCGGCCAGGCCCGTGTCGCCGTGCAGGACGAAGTCGAGCGTGATCTCGCGGCGGATCGGGTCCCACTCGCGGACGGTATAGGTACGGGTCACCGGCCACAGCTCCCGCGGCAGCGTGGCCCGGGCGGTGGCGGCGTCGAACGGCTGCGGGTAGTCGACCCCCGGGCGCGGGAACATGAGCTTCACGTAGTGGTCGGTGAAGCGGCCCGCGTCGAACCGCGCGAGTCCTTCACCACCGAGCACGACGCGGTGCATGTTCGGGGTCACGCGCTCGGCGCGCACAACCCGGCCGGAATGGGTCACGGGTGCGGGCCGCGACGGCCCGGGATCGGACGACACATGAATGAGGGTAGTCTCGCCTAACCTCGATTGCCCGTGTGATCCCGACCCTGTTTCAGGGGGCAGGTGGCCTGGGCGAGTTCGCGCTCCACGACACCGCGGACGGCCACCAGGCGCGTGATGCACCCGTCGAGGTCGGCGAGCTTCCGCCCGAGCGCCTCGATCGAGGCCGGGCACTCGGCGCCGGACGCGCGACCCGAGCGCAGGCACTCCACGAACGGCCGGGTCTCCTCCAGGTTGAAACCGATGTCCAGCAGCGAGCGGATCTCGCGGACCAGTCGCAGGTCGGACTCGTCGTACTCGCGGTAGCCGTTCCCCGCCCTCCGCGCCGCGATCAGTCCGTGCTGCTCGTAGTAACGCAGGGCCCGAGCACTGGTCCCGGCCCGCTCCGCCAGCTCCCCGATCCGCATGCCGCTCACGCTAAACCCTGACGCCCATGTCAACGCCAGCCATGCTCCAGCGCGGCGGTACGAGCGCTCCGCCCGGTCAAGCTAAACCCTGACGCCCGCGTCGACGCCAGCCAAGCACCAGCGTCGTCGTGCGTCGCTCGTTGAACGGTCGCCGTGGAACGCGACGGTCCTCAAGGTCTGCGGGCCGTAGTAGTTCGGGACGTGCGCGAAAGGCGCAAAACGTACACGGGATCGCGTGCGTGGGTGGGTGGGTGGAGGGTGCTTGGCGGGAGCGGGGGAGCCTGGGGGAGGCCTACGGGTCGGGGGAGAGGCCTTCGATGCGGCGGGCGTGTTCGATCATGCCGTGGATGGCTTCCAGGCTTGGGGCGGACAGGCCGGCGGCTCGTAGGGCTACCGAGCGGACCGCGCTGTCGCGCAGGGCGGCCAACAGGTCCAGTTGGTCCTCGATGCGGCGGACGGTGGCGGGGTCGTCGTCCAGGAAGTAGGCCGCGTTCACGCCGAAGAATTCGGCCAGCGCCTCCAGGTGACGCTTCGTGGGGTTGTCGCGGGTGCCCTTGCGCAGTTGCCACACGTACGTGTGCGAGATCATCACGCCGCGCTCGCGGATGGCCGCGGCTACCTCCTCGTACGTGTACTCGCCGCGGCCGGCCGGGTGGACCGTGCGGAACAGGCGGTCCAGTTTGGCCGCGAGTGTCGTGTCGCTCATCGCATCAACCCTTGACAATCCCACCGGTTGGATGGAAATCTCCATCATAAGCTCAGATTTACGAGCACGGGGCGCCCATCAACTCACGTTTACGGCTGAGGGTGCATCGGGTGGATCGTTGTGGCCGGGTCGCCTGATCGGCGCCAGCTCGGGGGTGGCCACAACGTTTCCGGCCCGCAGCAGCTCGCGGGCCTGCTCGGTGAGGCTGGTCTGAGCGTCCGCGGGCGGCTGCCGGTCCACCGTCGCGGCCATCCGGCGGCCCAGCAAACCCACACCCTCGGCCGGGTCGCGCCCCGAGACACCCTCGGCCGGGTCGAGCTCCGAAGGACCCTCGGCCAGGCCCTGCTCCCACTGGGCGTCGCGGATCTCGATGATCCGGCGATACAGGCGCAGGTCGACCCCGCGAAGCGTCAGCAGGTCCGCTAATCGGCTCGGCGGGTCGCCGAGGACCACGTGCGGCGTCGCGGAAACCGAACGCAGCCACAGCGGCCGCAGCCGCTGCAGCGCCGAGTAGTGCGCCACCCACCGGCCGATCCCGCCCAGCGCCGGCAGCAGCGCCCCGGCCGCGAAGGCCAGCAGCATCGCGGCCAGCAGGGCCCGGCTGGTGCTCTCCCAGACCGGCCCGTTCATCAGGTCGCTGCCCACGGCATTGGTCACCTGGAACGCGACCCGGTTGAGGATGAACAGCAGGCCCACGAACGGCGCGACGGTCAGCAGCCGCAGCCCGACCCGCATGAGGCCCGGCGCGGCCCGCTGCGCCGCCGGGTGGAACAGTGCCACGCAGCAGGCCAGGCCGACGAACAGGCCGAACTGGGTCAGCACCCCGTAGGCGGTGACCAGCGGCGTGCCGGCCTGCTCGGCCACGAAGTCGCCGTGCTCGGGGCTGCGCGGCACCAGCAGGAAGATCACGACCATGGCCACGGCGGCCGCGCCCAGGAGGCCGTAGGCCCAGCGGCGCAGGTTGGGGCGCTCGGCGACCGGGCCCGGCATCAGGCTGGTCAGGTGCACCATGGCGGCGGACGCGGCCGCCGTTGTGAGCGTCTTTCCGGGTACTGCGATGTCGGGCACGTGCAGCAGACTGTCCGCCGCGAACGCGATCTCCCGCCGGTTGATCGTGAACGAGAGGGCGACGAACAGCGCGACCAGCCGGATGGCCCGGCCCCGGGGCGGCTGGGGAGTGACGAAGCGCCAGATCGTGAACGCCCAGAAGGCGGTCAGGACCATGAACTCGAGGGTGTCAGCGAACGCCATTGGCCGGTCCCGGGATGAGCATCTCGCTGAGCCCCTGCAGCAGCGGGTCGTCGGAGCGGGGCAGCGGGGCGCTGCGCAGCGCCTGGCCGCTGATCATCGTGGCGATCATCTCGGCGACCTGCTCCTGGGGCGCCGAGTAGGTGGAACGCATGAGGACCCGGGCGATCGTCGACGGGTCCAGGTCCGGCAGCACGAGACCGGGCGCCCGGTGGTCGCACAGGATGTGCCCGATCTCGTGGAGGATGATGTGCCGCCGGTGCAGCGGGTCGGTGCCCGCGGCGTAGAAGACGTGGTCGGCCTGGTCGGTCGCGAGCCACAGCCCGCACGGCGCCCCCATCGGCGCGGGCTGTGGATGCAGGTGGAGGTCGCGGCCGCGGCGCGCGGCGACGTACGACAAGAACACGGACAGGTCGAAAGGTTCAGGAACCTCGATGTCCGCGATCAGCCGCCGGCACTCCCGCTCAAGCCGCCGCAGTCGCACGCCGCCAGCGTAGCCGCCACCGGCCACGCGGCGAAAAGCCGTTACGCAGCGCGACGGAGGTGTTCGGTCAGCTGCGCCACGGCCCGCACCGCGGTGATCCGGCCCTTGCGGATCAGCATGAGGTCCTCGACCGCGCACACCGGCGGGGTGTGCCCGAGGGCGGCGGCGAGCTGCGGGTGGGTCCGCGACCACTTGGTCAGCGACTCGCAGACCTGCGCCTCCAGGGCCTCCGGGGTCAGCGGCCCGAGGGCGCCGAGGCCGTTGACCATGCGCTCGCGGAACGGCCAGTAGGACCAGACCTTGGTCTCGTCGAGCAGCTGGGCGACCGCGTCGGTGCGCCGGTAGTACATCGCGACCTGGATCGAGTCCGTGTAGTCGTCGTCGATGAACGCGCTGACCAGGGGGTGGCGCGCGTGGGCGCCGGCGACTTCGTAGAACGTGCTGCGGCTCCCGTTGGGTGCGGCCGCATCCACGATGCTCTTCCACGTGAGCTGGCTCGCGGGGACGGTGGCGACCAGGCTCGCGACGGCGTCGAAGTAGACCGTCTTGGTCCGCCAGTGGCTGCGCTTGGCCGTCGGGTTGGCCGACAGCCGCTTGTGCCACCGGCTCACGACGGTGTTCGCGAGTTCCTTGCCGAAGTCCGGGGTGGCCGTGGGGTGCGGCGCCAGGGTCGTCATGCTCATCGGCCTGTCCTGTCGTCGGGTTGCGGAACGGGATTGCCAGGGGTCCTCAGAGCGTCGCCGCCAGGGATGCCCGGCGGCCATCACGTATTCACGTGGTCTTGCCGCTGACCAGGTCGAGGACGGCGTCCCAGTCGGCCGGCACGGTGTCGGCACACCACGCCACGTGCCCGTCCGGGCGGACCAGGGCCAGCGGCCGATCCCACTGGGAGCGGACGCTCTCGTCGGCCACCGGCAGGTGGGTCACCGGGATGCCGCGCCGGGCCGCCGCCGCGGCCAGCCGGGCCCCGGCCAGCTCGCCGGTGAGGTCGACCAGGGTCAGCTCGCGGCCGAACCGGTCGGCCAGGGCCTCGCCGCCGTCCAGCCGCGCGGCCGGGGCGCGGCCGCCGGACCGGACCCGGCTCCCGGCCAGCACCCCGGAGCCGGCGAGCGCACCCGCGTCCGGGCGGTGCGCCTCCTGCCGCAGCACCCCGGCCAGGATCTCGGGCGCGGCCCCGGCGGCGCTGAGCCGGCCGAACCGGCGGCGGGTCTCCAGGGTCCGGGCCACGAGCTCCCGGTCGAGCAGGGCGCTCGGCCGCCGCTCCGACTCGTAGCTGGCCAGCAGCCCCGGGCCGGCCCAGCCGTTGATCGCCGCGGCCAGCTTCCAGCCCAGGTCGACGGCGTCGGCCAGGCTGGTGTCGGCGTGCTCGCCGGCCGGGTGGAAGCGGTGCGCGGCCTCGCCGGCCAGGAACACCGGGCCGCGCCGGTACGCCACGGCGACGGCGAGCGCGTCGTCCCACTGGGCCACGCCGAGGATCTCCGGCACCTCCAGGCCCTCGCCGAGCCGGGCCCGCAGCATCGCGACCGGGTCGGTGCTGACCGGCTCCTCGGGCGCGACCGGCAGGTGCGCGACCCAGCTGTCGCCGTCGCCGTGCGCCGCGTCGCCGACCCGCCCCAGCCAGGCCGGGCCGCCGGCCCACCCCAGCCAGACCGGCTCACCGACCCGCTCCAACCAGACCGAGCTGGTCACGCCGCCGACGATCACGGCGACGGGGGTGCCGTTCTTGGCCGGCAGCCGCGGGTCGGTGCTGCGGAAGAACACCGAGCAGTGCCGGGCCGGGCGGCCGAGGCTCTCCATCGGCACCTCGAGACAGCGCCGCACCGTGCTCTGCGCACCGTCGCAGCCGACCAGGTAGCGGGCCGGCACCGCGTGCCGCACGCCGGCCGCCCCGTCCAGGATGGTGGCCACGGCCCCGTCCGGCTCGACCCGCAGCCCGGTGAACGTCCAGCCCTCGCGCAGGTCGACGAGCGGGTGCCCGCGCAGCTCGTCGCGCAGGCGCCGGGTCAGCTCGGCGGCCGGGATGCGGTGGTCGGCGCCGGTGCCGGGCGGCTGCGGCGAGACCAGGACCGGTTCGTCGTCGAGGCGGGTGCGCCACTCGACGTCCTCCGGCTCGGCCGCGCCGGAGCCGTAGCGCCGCACCAGCCCGGCCAGGCCGAGCCGCCGTAACAGGCCCATCGCGTGCCCGGTGAGCCGGTCGACGCCGGGGTGGCGGGGCGGTGCGACGGCCCGCTCCACGACCAGGGAGGGCACGTTGTGGCGGGCGAGCTCCAGCGCGAGGACGGCGCCCGTGGGGCCGGCCCCAACTATCAACACCTGAGTCGTCACCGGACGTTCCCCCATCGAATCGACCCTTGGCGACGCCTTCGTCGCCAAGGGTCATGCTCGGGGCCGGGGACCGCCCGCCGATATCACGTAATCAAGCGATCCCGGTTGACGAGGTTGGCCAGCTCGACGCGCCCGCGCAGCTCCAGCTTGGTGAAGATCTTGCGCAGGTGGCTGTCGACGGTGTGCCGGGACAGGTGCAGGGCGCTGGCGACCTGCCGGTTGGTCATGCCCTCGGCGACCCGCAGGGCGACGTTCTGCTCGGCCTTGGTGAGCTGGTGCAGCGGGGAGTTGGGGCGGAACACGGCTCTCCCGGTGGGTGCCTTGGGGCCGCCGAGGCTGAACTCGAGGCGGCGGCGGGCGCGTTCGGCGCGGCAGTCGGTGACGATGGCGATGGCCTCGCCGGCCCAGGCCCGGCCGTTGGCCTCCTCGGCGGTGTTGAGGGCGGCGTCCTCGAGGGCGCCGGCGAGGGCGAGGCGGCGGGGGGTGCGGCGGAACCGTTCGACGGCGCCGCGCAGCAGCCAGGGGTCGCCGGTGAGGACGCCCTCGGCGTGGTCGGCCGCGGCGGCCAGGGAGAGCTGGCCGGGGTTGCGCCCGGCGAGGGCGCGGGCGGCGGCGACGACGGTGCGGGCCTTGTCCTCGGCCCCGGCCCGGATCGCGATGTGGACCAGCGCGGGGGCGGCGGTCGGGTCCTGCGCGATGAGGACGGGCCGGTCGGGCAGGGCGTCGATCAGGCCGGACAGCACGGTCAGGGCCTTCTCCGGGCCGGCGATGGCCTCCTGCAGGACGCCTTCGGGCCAGTCGATGTCCTCGGGGGCGCAGGTGGTGCCGGCGGCCATGCGCCGGTGCATGTGGGCCAGGTGGGCCTGGGCCTGCGGGAGGTCGCCCTGCAAGACGGCGAGCCGGGTCAGCTGCCCGAGCAGGGGTACCGCCAGTGCGTAGGCGGTGAGATTGAGTGCGACGGCGACTCCCGCTTCCGCCTCGGCGACAGCGTCGTCGAGCCGGCCGCGGGCCGTGAGCAGGGCCGCGTGATAGTAGTGCCAGAGGGGGGTGGACCAGGCGGTGCCGAGGCGTTCGGACTCCTTGCGGCCGCGGCGGTAGGTGGCCTCGGCCTCGTCGAAGCGGTCGAGGGCGGCCTGGGCGTCGCCGAGCCAGATCCGGGGGTGGCGGTGGGCGGCGTCGCCGCGGACCTTGTCCGCGATGCCGGTGGCGTGCTCGGCGTGGGCGTAGGCGTCGTCGAGGCGGCCCTGGGCCTGTGCGACCAGGCTGCGGCCGGTGAGCCCGAACACGGAGGCGGCGTATTCGCCGGTGGCCAGCCCGGCGGCGGCCGCGGCCGCGCCGTCGGTGTCGGCGCCGGGCAGGTCGCCGTGGTAGAAGCGGGCGTGCGCGCGGATGGCGTGCAGCTTGGCCCGCACCGACTCGGGGCCGTCGGGGACGGTGAGGCCCTGGTCGGCGTACTCGACCGCGATCCCGTTGTGCCCGGCGTGCTTGAACGCCTCGGCCAGCCCGAGCATGAGGGTGGCCTCGGTGCGCGGGTCGAGCCCGGCCCGCAGCGCGGTCTCGCCGAGGTCCTGGGCCTGTTCGAGGCGGCCGGCGGAGGCGAGCAGCCCGACGGCGTCGGCGACGAGCGGGACCCGGCCCGGGTCGCCCTCGCCGATCACCTTGAGGGCGTGCACGATCAGGTCGGCGGCGGTGCTCGGCGCGGCCGGCGCGACCTCCAGGGCCGACTCGTGCAGGATCGTCACCGCTTCCCGGCGGCCCGTCCGGCCGGTCTTGAGCAGGTGCTCGGCCACCTCGAGGGCCGGGCGGCCCTCCTCCCGGGCGATGGCCGCGGCCTGCCGGTGCAGGACGGTCGCGACCGCGCCGCCGAGGGTGCCGTAGACGGCCCGGCGGACCAGGTCGTGGACGAACTCGAGCTCGCCGTCGCGCTCGATGAGCACCCGGGCTTCCTTGGCCTCGCGGACGTGCTTGAGCAGGGTCGTCGGGGGCCGGTCGAGCAGCTCCCCGACGGCCTCGACGGAGAACGGCCGGCCGAACACCGCCCCGGCCTGCAGCAGCTCCTGGGTGTCGCTGGACAGCCCGTGCAGCATCTGGTCGACGATCGTGATGAAGCTCGACGGCAGCTCCTCGCCGACGACCGTGGCGACACCGTCGGCGACGACCAGCTGGCCGGTCCGGTGCAGGGTCCGGACCAGCTGCTCGACCTGCAGCGGGTAGCCGTCGCAGCCACTGGCGAGCGCGAGGACCGTGTTGTCAACGTCCGCCCCCACGACTTCGACGCACAGCTGGCGCACCGCTTCGTCGTCCAGGGTGCCGAGCGTGACCTGCTCGTGGCCGTCCCTCGTGAGCCGTTCCATCAAGTGCTGTCCGGGGGTACCGGCCGGGGCCGGGCGATGCAGGAAGAGCCAGTGGACCGGGGACGAGGCGAGGGCGGGGACGAGCTCGGCGACGGCCAGGGCGGACAGCTCGTCCATCCACTGGGCGTCGTCGATGGCGATCACGATCGGCCGCTGGGCCGCGTAGTCCTCCAGGGCCGCACCGAGCCGCTCCAGGGTCCGGTACTGCGCGTCGCCCTCCTCTCGCAGCCAGCCGATCGCGGGCTCGGGCGGCCGCAGCTGCTGCAGCGTCGACGCGAGGGTGATCAGCGGGGCGGCCCGGTCGAGCTCGAACGCGGCCCGGGAGGCGATCGAGACACCGCGCGCCTCCGCCCACGCCGTCGCCGCCCGCATGAGGTGGGATTTGCCGATACCGGCCGCGCCGGTCACGATCGTGCAGCCGCCGAAACCGTCCGCGGCGCCGGACACGGCCGCACGCAGGACGGACAGCTCACGATCCCGCCCGAAGGTCCCGACGGGGTCCGGTCGCGTCAGCAGAATCACCTCATGACGTCAGACGTTTATGCGGGGAACAGCCAGGTTCCCGATTGCGATCCGCGATGATTCTCGCGGCCCTTGAAGATCCACTTGAACAGCCATTCGGGGGACCCTGACGGACCCGGACGGCATCCTCCATCGGCCCGATATTGTGCTGGTCCCGGCCCGCTCGGCGGTGCGACCAGGATTTCAGCCAGCAGGCGCCGCAGAATCTCCGGCCCGTGCTCGGTCAGCACCGATTCGACGTGGAACTGTATTGACCGCGCTCGTCCGATACGCATTGCGTGCACCGCGCCGGTGTGTGCATCCCGCAATATCCCAATTGGTTCCGTTGATCGATTACTGACCGTGGCTACATGAATAGATTTCACTCGATGTCCGGGTATGTCCGTCGCAGTCTCGCACATCGCGGCGAAGGTGTTGTAGAAGCCGACCTGACCAAAACCGGTGATATTTCGCGGCTCGCCCTGGGCCGGTCGGTCGAGGCGGCGGATCGGCAGCCCGAGCTCGTCCGCGAGGACCTGGTGGCCCAGGCAGACGGCGAGAGTCGGGGTCCGGTCGGCCAGGAGCCGCCGGGCGATCGTGTGCAGGCGGTCGATCCGGGGGTCGCTGCGGTCGCGGGGATCGCCGGGCCCGGGACCGAGGACCACGGCGTCGTAGCCGTCGCGGAGGTCGGGACCGATGTCGACCCGCAGGCCCAGAGCTTCCGTGAGCCGGGCCAGCATCGCGGTGAAGTCGTCCTCGTTGTCGACGATCAGGATCCGGCCGTGCAGCGGCGGGAGGTCGATCGGGCGGCCGAGCCAGAACGGGGACAGGCCGGCGTTGCGGCGGCGGAGGGCGCGCTCGACGTTCGGGAGCCTCGGCGGCACCGCCGCGATCCGCTCGCCCCACAACGCGCTCAGGAGGGCGGCCGCCTTCGCGCGGGTCTCGGCCGCCTCGGCGGCCGGGTCGCAGTGGCGGACCAGCGTCGATCCGACGCCGATCGTGACGGAACCGTCCGGTTCGATCTCCGCGGTGCGGATCAGCAGCGCCGAGTCCAGGGCGCCGGGGGCCAGCAGCGCGATCGCCCCGCCGTAGTAGCCGCGGCCGGTGCCCTCCCGGGCCGCGATGGTCCGGCAGGCGGCGGCCAGGGGGCTGCCGGTGACCGTCGGGGCGGGCAGGGTCGCGCGGAGGACCTCGGCCGGGCCGAGGGTGGTGGGGCCGTCGATGATGTACTCGGTGTGCGCCAGCCGCGACATCGGCCGCAGCCACGGGCCGCGCAGCCGGCCGCCGCCGTCGCAGATCCGGGCCATGGTCTTGAGCTCCTCGTCGGCGACCATGTACAGCTCCTCGGTCTCCTTGCGGTCGGCGAGGAACCGGCGCAGGCCGCGGGCCGTCGGGCCGCCGGGTGGGTAGCGATAGGTGCCGCTGATCGGGTTCATCGCGGCGATCCCGCTGTCGAGGCGGGCCTGCGACTCCGGGGTCGCGCCGAGCAGGGTGCGGCCGCGACAGTACACCAGGAAGCTCCAATAGGTTCCCCGCTCGGCCCGGAGCAGCCGTTTGAAGGCCGCGAGCCCCGTGCTGGGGCCGTAGCGCTCGATCCGGGCCCGGTAGGTGCGCCGGATGACGAAGTTGGAGCCGATGCCACCGCCGATGTCCTCCTCGACGACGGATCTGACGGTCTTCTCGTAGTCGGCGTCGCTGGTGTCGAAGTCGCCGGTCATCCGCGTCTCGCAGTCCGGGAGCAGGGCGAGGACCTCCGCCACCGGCAGCGACTCCGACCAGGTGACCGCGAAGGCCAGCAGCGGCGCCCCGTCGTCGACGCACGCTAGGCCGCGCTCGGCGATCGTCCGGTACGGCAGGGCGGCCACCACCTCGCCCTCGACGCACTCGGGGAGTTCGTCGAGCGCGGTGCCGGTGCGCAGCTCGACGCGATCGTTACGGCAGATCAGGGCGTAGGAGTCGGCGCCGGCGATGCGCCGCAGCCACGGATGCGTCATGGTCGTCACCGTCGCAGCGGGCGCGGAAGGGTGGCCACTACCCATTGAGGTAGTGGGGCGTGTACCGGGCCGCGCTTAGCGTTCGATGCGTGGTTCTCAATGACTGCTTCGCCCGCCGGGTCCGCCTGGACCGGTTGTACCGCAACGGCTCCGGCGGCCTCCTGATCGTACCGCTCGATCATCCGATCAGCGGCGACCCCATCATCCACAGTGGACTGGGTGGCGGCCTCGACCGGCTCGTCGGCGAGGTCGCGGCCAACGGCGCCGACGCCGTGGTGCTGCACAAGGGCGCCGTCCGGCAGGTCGACCCGCAGCGGTTCCGCGACCTGTCCCTCATCGTCCACCTCTCCGCCGGCACCGGCCTGACCGCCGACCCCGACGCCAAGGTCCTCGTCTGCTCGGTCGAGGAGGCGCTGCGGATGGGCGCGGACGCGGTCAGCGTGCACGTCAACGCCGGGTCCCGGACCGAGGCGCGGCAGCTGGCCGACCTGGCCGCGGTCAGCGCCGCGTGCGCGCGATGGGGCGTGCCGCTGCTGGCGATGGTGTACGCCCGCGGGCCCGACATCGCCGACGGCCGGGCCCCGCGCCTGGTCGCGCACGCCGCCGCCATCGCCGCCGAGCTCGGCGCCGACCTCGTCAAGACCGCGATGCCGCGGACCCTGGCCGACCTGGCCGAGCTGACCGCCGCGAGCCCGATCCCGGTCCTGGCCGCGGGTGGCGACGCCCGGGACGCCACGGCCGCCCTGGCCCACCTGGCCGACGCGATGCGGGCCGGCGCCGGCGGGGTCGCCGCGGGCCGGCTCGTCTTCAATGCCGCGGACCCCGGCGCTGTCGTGCGCCGGCTCGCCGCCCTCGTCCACGACCGCATTCCGGTGCACAGCCGGTGATAAGGAGTACCCCCGACATGAAGCAGTGCTGGCTCGACCTCCGCTCCGCCGATGCCCTCCGATCCGCCCTGTGTCAGGAGGCGATCCACCGGCGCTTCGACGCCATCGTCGCCGCCGACCCGGCCGACCTCGCCGGCCTCCCGCCGACCGTGCTCCGGGTGCTGCTGCCCGGCCCGGACCTGCCGGAGACGTTCGGGGACGCCGATCTCGTCCTGGTCGATCCGGCCCGGCACCCCGTCGCACCGGCCGGCATCCCGACCGGCACGTACATCGAGGTCTCCGACGCCGCGACCCTCGAACTGGCGTGCGCGAGCGTGACCCGCGACCCGTACACGGTGCTGCGGTTCACCGACCCGACCAACATCCCCCTGGAGATCGTGCTGGCGGCGGCGGCCGACGCCAAGGGGGTCGTGATCACCACCATCGAGAAGGCCGCCGACGCCCCGGTGTTCCTCGGCGTCCTCGAGCACGGCCCGGACGGGGTCATGCTGGCCCCGCAGGCCCCCGGTGAGGCCGGCAGGCTCAAGGACGCCGTCGAGCAGCGGACCCCGGACCTGGAGCTCACCGAGCTCACCGTCACCGCCATCACGCACGCGGGGATGGGGGAGCGGGCCTGCGTCGACACGTGCACCTACCTGACCCAGGACGAGGGCATCCTCGTCGGTTCGCGGGCCAAGGCTCTTGTCCTGTGCGTGAGCGAGACCCACCCGCTGCCGTACATGCCGACCCGGCCGTTCCGGGTCAACGCCGGCGCGATCATGTCGTACACGCTCGCCGACGCGGAGCACACGCGATACCTGAGCGAGCTGCGGGCCGGCAGCACCGTCCTGGCCGTCGGTGTCGACGGGCGCACCCGCCCCGCGGTCGTCGGCCGGGTGAAGATCGAGACCCGGCCGCTGCTGTCCATCGACGCGGTGGCTTTCGCGGCCGACGGCGGCCCCGGCGAGGAGGTCAACGTCATCGTCCAGGACGACTGGCACGTGCGCATCCTCGGGCCGGGCGGGGCAGTGCTCAACTCGACCGCCCTGCGGCCCGGCGACAAGATCCTCGGGTACCTCCCGCGCCGCGAGCGCCACGTCGGGTATCCCATCGACGAGTTCTGCCACGAGCAGTGATGTTCGACTTCCATGCCCGGTTGACACCGGGCCCGGGCGCGACCGAGGCCCTGCTGACCGCCCTCGACGAGGCCGGGGTCGAGCGGGCCGCGGTCTGCGCGGGCGGGATCATCGGCCTCGACCGGCTCTCCGTGCAGATCGTCGACGGCGGCCGCAGCAAGGCCCTGGCCGACAACGCGGGCGTGCTGCGGGCCTGCGAGGCGTCGGGCGGGCGGCTCGTCCCGTTCTTCTTCGCCGACCCCTACCGCGACACCGCCGGCTACGCGGAGGCCGCCGACCGGTACCGCGGCCTGGAGATCTCTCCGGCGGTGCACGGGTTTCGGCTCGACGACCCGCGGGTCGACGCGCTCGTGCGGGTCGCGGCCCGGCACCGCCACCCCGTGTATGTCGTCTGCCTGGGCCGCCCCGGCACCCGCACCGAGGACCTCGTCGTCCTCGCCGGCCGGCACCCGGACGTCACGTTCGTCTCCGGCCACTGCGGCCACACCGGCCTCGACGCGGCCGGGCTGAGCCTGGTCGCCCCGATGCCGAACATCGCCGTCGAGCTCTCCGGCTGCTTCACGGCCGTGGCCCGGCTGGCCGTCAGAAGACTGGGCGCGCACCGGGTGCTCTTCGGCACCGAGCATCCGTTGCAGCACCCGACGGTCGAGGTCGCCAAGCTGCGCGCCCTCGGCCTGCCCCCCGACGAGCTGGCGCTTGTCGCGTCCGGCAACGCGGATCGAATCCTGGAGTGTTGATGGAACTGCCCCAGATCGGCGACTGGCACGACTTCGCGGGCCTCGAGCGCCTCCAGCAGGACCGGCTCCCCGCGGTGCTGGCCGCGGCCGAGCGCTCACCCTTCTACCGCAAGCGCGGCATCTCCGCGCTGCCCGAGCAGCCGCTCACGACCAAACACGATCTGCGCGAGGGCTACCCGTTCGGCCTCCTCGCCTGCGACCGCGCGGACCTGGCCACGTATCACGAGTCGAGTGGCAGCAGCGGTGAGCCGACGGCCTCCTACTACACCGAGGCCGACTGGCTCGACCTGGCCGAGCGCTTCGCCCGCAAGTGGACCGGCATCACCCCCGGCGACACGATGCTGGTCCGCACCCCCTACGCCCTGATGATCACCGGCCATCTGGCGCACCGGGCGGCGCGGCTGCGCGGAGCGACCGTCGTGCCCGCTGACAACCGTTCGCTGGCCACACCGTACAGCCGCGTCGTGAGGCTTCTGCACGACCTCGGGGTCACGCTCACCTGGTCGCTGCCGACGGACACGCTGCTGTGGGCGGCGGCCGCGCGGGTCGCCGGGTATCGGGACTTCCCGGCGCTGCGGGCCCTGTTCGTCGGTGGCGAGCCGGTCTCGCGGGCGAAGAAGGCGCGGATCGGGCGGATCTGGGGGGCGCCGGTCGTGGAGGAGTACGGCGCCACGGAGACCGGCACCCTGGCCGGCGAGTGCGAGCACGGCGCCATGCACCTGTGGGCCGACCGCGCCGTCTTCGAGGTCCAGGACCCGGCGACGGGGGAGCTGCGCCCGGCCGGCCGCGGCTCGCTGGTGGTGACACCGCTGTTCCGCGAGGCGATGCCGCTGCTGCGCTACGCCATCGAGGACGAGGTCGAGGTCGAGTATCGGGACTGCCCGTGCGGGTGGCACCTGCCGACGGTCCGGCTTCTCGGTCGTGGCAACAACGGCGGCCTGACCCAGCTCGGCCTGGAGGAGCTCGTCTTTGCCCTCCCCGACGACTTCGGCGTCTGGTTCTGGCGGGCGCTGGTCGACGGCCCGTCGGTCCGCGTCGAGATCGAGGTCCCCGACCGCTGGCGCACCGCCGCCGTGGCCACGCTGACGTCCGCGCTGCATGCTGCCTTCCCTTCGTTCGAGCCGCTGGTCGTGCCGGTGCCGCCGGGTGGCCTGGTCCCGCACCGGCTGCTCACCGCGCCGGCCGAGGTGATGAAGCCCCGCGGCCTGTTCCGCGCCGGCGAGGACTGGGACCGTGCCCTCCAGTACTACTGACCGCCTGACCGTCGCCGGCGCCGGCGTCGGCGGTCTCACCGCGGCCGTCTCCCTGGCCGCGCACGGCGTCGCGTGCACCGTCGTGGAGCGCGCGCCCGCGCTGTCCGCGTCGGGTTACGGCATTCAGTTGCCGCCGAACGCGACCCGGGTGCTGTCGGCGCTCGGTCTGGCCTTGGAGGCCTTCTCCTCGCGGCCGGTCGCGCGGGAGATCCGCCGCTGGTCGGATGGTGCGTTGCTGGGCCGGGTCCCGCTCGGGGACGCGGTGGTGGAGCGATACGGGGCGCCGTACCTGACATTGCGCCGGGCTGATCTGCTCCTGGCTCTGTATAACAGGTTTCCGGGCGTCCACTTCGGACGGTCTTGGAATAGTGACGCTCCGGTGATCGGCGCTGACGGGCTGCACTCGGCGGTGCGTGGTTCGCTGTTCGCGGACCCGCTGGTGCCGGTCGGGCACACCGCATACCGGGCCGTACTGCCGCCGGTGACCGGTTTCCCGCCGGTGGTGACGGTGTGGCTGGGGCCGGGCGCGCACGTGGTCGCGTATCCGATCCCGGGCGGGCTCAACCTCGTCGTCGTCGGCCACACGTCGCTGGACGGCTGGCATGCGCCGGTGCGGGACCTGGTCCGGGCGGCCGGGCCGATGCGCGGCTTCGCCTTGTACACGCGGCCGCCGCTGCCGGCCTGGCACCGCGACGGGGCCGTCGTCATCGGCGACGCGGCCCACCCGATGCCGCCGTTCCTGGCCCAGGGAGCGGCGCAGGCGATCGAGGACGCGTTCGCCCTGCCCGGTTTCCTGTCGGACCTCGCGGCCTTCGAGGCACTGCGGCGGCCCCGCACGGACCGGGTGACGGCGGCGAGTCTGGCCGGCGGGGAGGAGTACCACCTCCCGGATGGTCTTCTGCAGCAGCGCCGGGACGAGCGGATCGCCGCCGCCGAGCTGCCCGGACAGGATTGGTTGTTCACGTGATTCCCGTTGTGGCTCCATACCCGATGCCGGCACCGCCCCGCGAGGGCCCGGCCCCGTGGAAACCCGACCCGGCCCGCTGCGTCCTGCTCATCCACGACATGCAGCACTACTTCGTCGACCGGTTCGACCTGTCCTCATCTCCGGGCCGCGAACTGCGCGCCAACGTGTCCGCGCTCCGGGCGGCCTGTCTTGAGAGCGGCATTCCGATCCGGTACACCGCGCAGCCCGGCCGCATGACCCGAGCCGACCGGGGCCTCCTCCACGACGTGTGGGGCGACGGCATGACCGACGAGGACGCGAGCCGCGGCATCGTCCCCTGGCTGGCCCCGGCCGGCCTGACGGAAATCCTGACGAAGTGGCGGTACAGCGCCTTCTTCCGCACACCCCTGGCGTCGACGCTGCGCACCCTGGCCCGCGACCAGCTCATCATCTGCGGCGTCTTCGCACACCTGGGCTGCCTCCTGACCGCGGCCGACGCCTACGCCCACGACATCGAGCCGTTCCTGGTCGCCGACGCGATGGCCGACTTCACCGCCGCCGACCACGCGATGGCCCTGGACTACGCCTCCCGAAGCTGTGCCGCCACCCCCACGACCGCCGACGTCCTGGCCGACCTGACCTGACGTCAGGCCGGCCGGCGCCAGCTCCGTCGGAGCGCTAGCCGGAGCTCAGGCGGGCGTAGACCAGGGTATTGCCCTTGTAGGTGTGGCGCAGGTGGTCGAAGGTGCCGCCGCAGGTGACCAGGCGCAGGGCCGGGTAGTTGACCGGGCCGTAGACGTCTTCGGTGGGGAAGTCGGATTTCGGTACCTCCACCACCCGCTCCACCACGAACACGGCCACGCTCCCGTCGGCCCGCCGGACCGTCACCGGGTCGCCCGGGCGGAGTTCGCGGAGCCGGTAGAAGACCGCGGGGCCGTCGTGGGCCGTGTCGACGTGGCCCAGGATGACCGCGGGGCCGACCTCGCCCGGGGTGCGCAGGTTGCGGTACCAGCCGGCGGGGGCGTCGGTCCGGACCGGAGGGACCTCGACGGTGCCGTCCTTGTTCAGGCCCAGCGACATCAGTGACGTGTCGAGGCCGATCGCGGGGATCGCCAGCCGCACGGGGACGGAGGCGGCCAGGCCGCGGGTCGGGACCGGGCCGGGGGCGGCCGAGCTGGCGATCGGGATCGGCGAGAACGACGGCAGCGGGGCCGCGGCCGGGCGTTGCGGTGGTGGTGCGGCCGGGGACGCGCCGACCACGAGCAGCGTGAGGCCGCCCGCGGCCAGCAGCCCGGTCAGGCCGTCGATGAGCAGGCGGCGGCGGAGGGCCATCAGCGGCGGGCCGTGGCCGGGCGCATCCGGAAGACCACCAGCGCGGCCGCGGCCAGCAGCAGGACGATGCCGCCGCCGGCCAGGACCGGACTGCGCATGCCCAGGCCGTCGCCGCCGCCCGTGTGCGGGGCGCCGCTCGGGGTCGCGCCGGCACCGGCACCGCCCGCACCCACGCCGGCCGAGCCCTCGTCGGAGCCGGCGGTCGCCGCGGCGGAGGCGGAGCGGGCCGCGGCCGCCGAGCGGGCTGCGGCGGCCGAACGCTCCTGGTCAGCCGCGGCCGCGGCCGAGCGGGCGGCGTCGGCCGATCGGCTCGCGGACACGCTGGCCGAGGCCCGGACGCTGGCGGAGACGGAGACGGAGACGCCCGGGTCGGCGTTGTCGGACCCGCCGGAGCCGTTGCTGTACTGGCAGTACGCCAGCAGGGACAGCAGTATCACGATGAGTGCGGCGCCGCCCGCCGCCACCGCGGTGCGGTTGTCGCGGAGGCCGCGCCGTCCAGCCGGATTGGTCATCGCACCGTCCCCTTCCGGGCCTGCTCTGTTCGAGTGTCATACCCATCCGGCACATACGGGTAACGATCCGTGACCCGGACGAGGTAACGCGCGCCAACGGAGAGTTTTGCAACGAGGCTTGCAAATATTTCTGGCATTCGTTGGCATCTTGCGCACAGATGTCGATGGAGTTACGGTGCTGATCCAATCGAGTCCCGCGAATCCACACCCCAGCGAGACCACACCCCCCACCTGGAGCCGTCATGGCCGCACGCCGGCTGGTCGCTGCCCTCCTCCCGCCCCTCCTGGCGATCGGCGCCGCCACGCTGATCACCACGCCGGGACACGCGGACGTCACCACCGCCTCCGTCGACACCCTGCGCACCGGCTGGGACCCCAACGAGCCCGCGCTCGGGCCGTCGGCCGTCTCCGCCGCCGACTTCGGGCCGCTCTTCGCCACCGACCTCAACGGGCAGATCTACGCCCAGCCGATCGTCGCCGGCGGCACGCTCATCGCGGCGACCGAGAACAACTGGGTCTACGGGCTCAACCCGCAGACCGGGGCGATCATCTGGTCCCGCAGCGTCGGGCCGGCCTGGCCGGCGTCGGCGATCGGCTGCGGCGACCTGGTGCCCAACATCGGCGTCACCAGCACCCCGGTCTACGACCCGGCGACGCAGTCGGTGTTCTTCACGGCCAAGGTCAACGACGGCGCGGACGCGAACCACCCGCACTTCTACCTGCACTCGATCAACCCGGCGACCGGGGCCGAGCGCGGCGGCTGGCCGGTGACGATCCAGGGCTCGCCGACCAACGACCCGGCCAACACGTTCAACCCGAAGACCGCCGCCCAGCGCCCCGGCCTGCTGCTGCTCGACGGCGTCGTCTACGCCGGGTTCGCCAGCCACTGCGACTACGGGCCCTACGTCGGGTACATCGCCGGCGTCAAGACGACCACGCCCGCCATGTCGACGCTGTGGTCCACCGAGGCCGGCCGCTCCACCGGCATGGGGGGCATCTGGCAGTCCGGCGGCGGCCTGGTCTCCGACGGGCCGGGGCGGATCATCGTGGCCACCGGCAACGGCGTGTCACCGGCGCCCGGCCCCGGTACCAGCCCGCCCGGTACCCTCGCCGAGTCCGTGATCCGCCTGCAGGTCAACGGCGACGGCTCACTCACCGCCCGGGACTTCTTCAGCCCGGCCAACAACGGCAAGCTCGATCAGGACGACACCGACTTCGGCTCCGGCGGCCCGGTCGCCCTGCCCGCGTCCTTCGGCACCGCCGCGCATCCGCACCTGCTCGTCCAGACCGGGAAAGACGGCCGGGTGTACCTCCTCGACCGCGACAACCTCGGCGGCATGGCCCAGGGCCCAGGCGGCACCGACGCCTCCCTCGTCCCGCCGGCCGGGCCCTACAGCGGCGTCTGGGGCCACCCCGCGGTCTGGGGCGGCGACGGCGGCTACGTCTACCAGGTGGAGAACCAGGGCTTCCTGCGCGCCTTCAAGTACGGTGTCAACGGCTCCGGCCTGCCCACCCTGACCTCGGCGGCGACCAGCCCCGCGACCTTCGGGTACACCTCCGGGTCCCCGATCGTCACCTCGTCCGGCACCACCTCGGGCTCCGCGATCGTCTGGGCGGTCTACAGCGACGGCTCCACCGGCGCCAACGGCCAGCTGCGGGCCTACGACGCCCTCCCGGCAAGCGGACAGCTGCGGCTCCGGTACTCGGCCCCGATCGGCACCGCCACGAAGTTCGCGATCCCCGCGAGCGACAACGGCCGGGTCTACGTCGGCAACCGGGACGGGCGGATCTTCGGCTTCGGCCGCCCGACCACGGCCGCGCTGAGCGCCCCGCCGACCGACTTCGGCAACGTCGCCGTCGGCGGCACCGCCAGCGCGACGGTCACGGTCACGGCGACCCGCGCCGTCCGCATCACCGCCGTGACCGCGGCCGCCCCCTTCGGCACCACGCCACCCGCACTGCCGGTCAGCCTGAACACCGGGCAGACCCTGAGCGTCCCGGTCCGCTTCACGCCCACGGCCACCGGCGGCGCCACCGGAAGCCTGACGTTCACCACGGACGCGGGCACGGTCGCACTCGATCTGCACGGCACCGGGACCAGGGCGGGCCTGGGCGCGACTCCGGTGTCGCTGTCCTTCGGAACCGTTCCGACCGGCGCCTCGAAGACTCTCGGGGTCAGCATTGCGAACACCGGCACCAGCGCGGTGACCATCACCGGCTCGACCGCGCCCGCGGCGCCGTTCACCGCGACCGGGTTCCCGGCCAACGGCGCGACGATCGCGGCCGGCGCCTCGGTGTCCGTCGCGGTCAAGTATGCGCCGACGACCGCCGGTTCTCAGGCCGGTTCACTCACCGTCACCAGCTCGGCCGGCCCGGTCACCGTCCCGCTCAGCGGCACCGCGGTCGCCGGAGCGGCCCACCTCACCATCACCCCGAACCCGGTCGCGTTCGGGTCCGTGACCGTCGGTACCACCGCGACACAGACTTTCGACATCGCGAACACCGGCAACATCACGCTGACGTTGACGAAGGCGGCCCCGCCGGTCGGCGCGTTCAACACGACGACCCCCGTCTCCGAGGGCCAGCAGCTCTCACCCGGTGACGTCATCCACCAGACCGTCACCTTCACACCGAGCACGCAGGGCGCCCAGTCGGCGGTGTACTCGATCACCGGCGACGACGGCCAGGGCGCGGTCGCGGTGCAGCTCACCGGCACCGGCGTACCCGCGTCGAGCACGACCAACCTGGCCGCCGGCCGGCCCGCGACCGCACAGTCGACCCAGGGCGGCTACCCGGCGTCGAACGTCACCGACGCGGATGCGAGCTCCTACTGGGAGAGCGCCAACAACGCGTTCCCGCAGTGGATCCAGGTCGATCTGGGTGCCTCGGCGAGCGTCGGCAAGGTGACCCTGCGGCTGCCCCCGGCGACCGCCTGGGCCACGCGCCGGGAGACACTGACGATCCAGTCGAGTGTGGACGGTGCACAGTGGAGCTCCGCCGTCGCCGCCACCGACTACCTGTTCGACCCGGCCACCGGCAACACCGCGAGCGCCACGTTCCCGGCGGTCACGGCCCGCTACGTCCGGCTGAGCATCACCGGCAACACCGGCTGGCCGGCCGGGCAATTGTCGTCCTTCGAGGTGTACGGCACGGGCGGCGGGACGGCCACCTTGGCGCTCAGTCCCACGTCACTGCGTTTCGCCGACACGAACGTCAACGAGAACAGCGACTGGCAGACCGTCACCGTCACCAACACCGGCACCGCCCCGGCCACGGTCCAGTCCGTCACCGCGACCGGCGACTTCACCGTGACCACGACGTGCGGCACCACCATCGCCGCGGGCGCCAACTGCACGGCCACCGTCACGTTCCACCCCAGCGCGGCCGGCAACCGCACCGGGACACTCAGCATTCGCAGTACCGCCGCCAACGCTGAAGCGACAGTGGCTCTGGCCGGAGCCGGAGTCGCGGCGACGGTCACGAACCTGGCCCTGCGCAAGACGGTGACCCAATCGTCGAACACGCAGAACTACGGGGCCGGCAACGCGGTCGACGGCAACGCCGACACCTACTGGGAGAGCACGAACAACGCGTTCCCGCAGTGGATCCAGGTCGACCTGGGCGCGACGAGCGCGGTCGGCCGGGTCGTCCTGCGGCTGCCACCGGCGACGGCGTGGGCGGCCCGCACGGAGACGGTCACGGTCACCGACTTCACCACCGGCGCCACCCTCGTCGCGGCCCGCCCCTGCGCCTTCGACCCCGCCACCGGCAACACCGTCGCCCTGACGTTCCCCGCCGCCGGCGTGCGCTACCTGCGGATCACCGTCACCGGCAACACCGGGTGGCCCGCCGGGCAGCTGTCGGAGCTGGAGGTGTACTCCTCGTGATGTGAGGCCGGCTCATCCCGGTTCGGCGCACCGTCGGCTGTGTGCGTCGAACCGGGATCGCGCTGCTGACACTCTGCCTGCTGGCCGGCTGCTCACCGGCCCGGGCCGCGGGCCGCGACCTGCCGCCGATCAATCCCACCGACTTCCGCCACGCCCCGGCCGACCCGTCCGGCGGCGCCGACGCCCGGCTGAGCACGGCGACGATCGCGAAGCACCTGGACGTCCCGTGGGGCCTCGCGTTCCTCCCGGGCGGCGACGCCCTGCTGACCGAGCGCCGCACGCTGCGGATCCTGCGCGTCACCCCCACCGGCACCGTGACACCGCTGCTGCGCGTGGGCGAGGCGACCTCCGACAACGAGGGCGGACTCCTGGGGATCGCGGTCTCCCCGCGGTACAAGTCGAATCATGTGGTGTTCGTCTTCTACACCACGGCCGTGGACAACCGGATCGCGAAGCTCCGCCTGGACGGGCACTCCCGCCCCCAGCCGATCGTCACCGGCATCCCGAAGGGCGGCATCCACGACGGCGGCCGCCTGGCGTTCGGGCCCGACGGCTACCTGTACGCCACGACCGGCGACGCCTCCCACACGGAGGCCGCGCAGAACCTCGGCAGCCTGGGCGGCAAGATCCTGCGCATGACCGAGGACGGCAGACCCCCGCCGGGCAATCCGTTCCCGCGCTCACTGGTCTGGTCCTACGGCCACCGCAACCCGGAGGGCCTGGCCTGGGACGAGCACGGCACGCTGTACTCGGCGGAGATCGGCGAGGCGGTGTGGGACGAACTGAACATCATCCGCCCGGGCGCGAACTACGGCTGGCCCGTGGTGGAAGGCATCGGCGGCAACCCGCGCTACGTGGACCCGGTAGTAGCCTGGCACCCGGAGGTCGGCGTCAGCGCCGGCGTGGCCGTCGTCGGTTCGACCGCGGTGGTGACATGCCTGCGCGGCCAGCGCATCTACCTCGTGCCGCTGGGCCGAGCCCCCGCCCCCTCCGCGTCCGCCACAACCGACTCCGCCCCGGTCCAGTGGCGCACCGGCGTGGGCGTGGCCGCCAAACCGCTCGAAGCCATGACCGAACGCTACGGCCGCCTGCGAACCGCGGTGACCGCCCCCGACGGCAGCGTCTGGATCACCACGTCCAACCGCGACGGCCGCAACGAGAAGGGTCCCGCCCCGGACGACGACCGCCTCCTGCGCCTGACCTTCCGCTGAGCCGGTGATCAGCCCGGCCGCGCGTCCGTCGCGGGCTCGGTGTCGTCGTCGAGGACCGACACGGCGGTCGCCAGGGCGGCCAGGGCGCGGCGGGGGCATCGGCGGCCCGGAACACCCGCTCCGCGACGGCCTCGTCGTCGGTGTCGAGGTACAGCTCGATCCGCGCCTCCGCCGCTGCCGACGCCGATGCGGCCGCGGCCGCGGCCGCGGCCGCTCGAGCGACGATCGCGGCGGCGCTGGACACCACCTCGTCCGCCGCCCGCTCGTCGCGGTCCGCCGGTGTGGCCCCGTGCGCCGACGCCGGGCCGGCGGGCACCAGGATGCGGCCGCCGCCGCGCTCGGGCCGCCGATACCGGAACCCGCGGTGGCCCACGGACTGGATCGGCGCGTTCTCGGCGTCGACCCAGCCGAGCTTGCGGCGCAGGCGCAGCACCTCGAACTTCACCCGCTCCGGCCCGGCACCGGCCGGGTCGTCCCAGACCTGGGCGAGGAGCTGGTTCGGCGAGAGCCACGCGTCCGCATGCCGGACGAGCACGTGCAGGAGCCGGAACTGGGTCGGCGTGAGCCGCACCTCGTCGCCGGCAACGAACGTCCGGCGGGCCGCCGGATCGATGCGCAGGACGCCGTCGTCGTACACCTCGTCGGCCCACGACGCCGGACCGGCCGACCGCCGCAGGAGCGCCTCGACCCGAGCGACGAGCTCGGCGTTGGTGAACGGCTTGGTCAGGTAGTCGTCGGCCCCGCCGCGCAGGCCGCGGACCTTGTCCGACTCCTGGCCGTGCGCGGTGAGCAGCAGCACCGGCACGTCACTGACGTCACGCAGCCGCTCCAGCACCTGCCAGCCGTCCATCCCCGGCCGGCCGATGTCGAGGATCACCAGCTCCGGGCGCTCGGTGTACGCGTACCGCAGGCCGGTCCGGCCGTCCTTCGCATGCGCGACCTGATGCCCCGCCCGCGTGAGGAGCAGGCGAAGCGCCATGGCGATATCCGGATCGTCCTCGACAACGAGGAGTCGACTCATCCCACAGGCCAACGCCACATCGCCGCGAAGGTGACGGACCACGGGAGCGCCCTCCGGCAGTACATCGGCCGGGGTGACGGGTAGGTGACAGATCACGGGTCCTCTCCGCGGATCTGTCGGGTGTGGGGCGAACGCTCCGCGTGCTCGACGAGGGAGGGGCGATGTTCGGTATTCGACGGGTTCTGCCGCTGGTGGTGGCGACCGTGGCGGCGGTTGGAGCGGTGCTGGCGGGTGGTTCGCCGGCCAGTGCCTGGACCTGGACCAACGGGGCGACGGTGTACAACAGCGGCAACCTCTGTGTGCAAGGGGACGCCGGGATCGACCACACGGGGGCCACGTTCTCCGGGAACCTCGCCTACGCGAACGTCTACGCGCGTGGGGCGGGGTGCGGGGCGGGGCTGGTGAACAGTTACGCGGCGGTTCGGCTGGACGTGTTCAAGTGGAACGGGTCGAGCTGGTACCTGTGCCGCAACACCGACTGGCTCTACGGGTACACCGGGGTCAATCAGTGGGGGCCGTACGGGCCGTCGCAGGTCTACAACTACGGGGGAAAGGCATCCTGCGGGGTGGGCTGGTACGCGACCCAGGTCTATGCCTACGTCTCGGACGGTTCGGTCTGGCGGGGCGGCACCGTCTGGGCGCAGGAGTACGTCGCATAGCAGGCGGTTCGGCCGATGCCGGGGGTGCGGTGGTCGCCCAGGCTTGCTGTCATGGTGCCGTTCGTGTTCGACAAGGCGCTGAACTACCGCAACCCGCGCCTCACGAACGTCTTCGTGACCCAGTGCTACGGGATGTACGACTTCGGCAGTCTCGGGGTCAGCCAGTAGCCGGTCCGGTCCTGCGGCATCATGGGCCCCGACCATAGCGGGGGATCGCTATCTTGAGGCGGTGCCCGATCCGATGCGTCCCTCGATGATGACGAAGCTGCGCGCCTCCTTCGCCAAGGAACGCGACGCCATGGTGCTCGAAGCCCTGCGGACGGCCGGGAAGGCCGCCTACGACGAGCTGATCCACGCCGACCAGGCCCGCGAGCAGCTCGTCGCCGACGGCCGCACGCTGTGGGACACGCCGCCGGCGACCGGGAGCCTGCTGCTGGCGGCGTGGAACGGGTACCTGCTGCAGACCCTCGGCGAGCAGTTCCTCGACGCCGACTACGCGGCCCGGCCGGGCACCGTCGGCTACGTGCCGGCGGTGACGTTCGACCAGGTGTCGGCGTGGCTGGCGGCGGTCGAGGGCTGGGTGTCGCGGGCGCGGCAGGCCCGGGTCAACCCCGACTACGACATCGCCAAGGAGCTGGACCTGCCGGCCGCGCTGCCGGAGTGGGCCGAGGCCGACCCGTGCCCGCCCGAGCACCTCGCCGCGCTGCTGGCCGCCATCCCGCTGCTGCGCCAGCACATCGACGTGGCCCTGTTCGCCCTGGAGCACGCCGGCGTGCCGGACGAGCACCGGGCCGCCGTCAACAAGCTCCAGCAGCTCAACGCCGAGGCGTGCGCGGCCGCCGACTACGCGGTGGCGCTGCGCACCGAGCGGCACGACGCGCGGCTGCACGAGCTCATCGAGGGCAACCTCAAGAACGCGATCGAGCTGTGGTTCCACGTGGGGCAGCTGGCCGCCCGGCCGCGCCTGCTGGGCGACTACCGGACGCTGCGCCCGGCCCCGCGCCCCGACGTGCGGACCCTGCCCGGCGCGGACCGTTTCGACGCGTGGTGCCTGACCGACCCGGTCACGCTCGGGCGGTGGCAGCAGGACCCGAAGGCGAGGAGGGCGATCGCCGCGCTGTGGGACGACGACCCCGACTCGGCCGCCACCCTGGCCCTGAAGGCCGAGATCGACGCCGCGATCGCGGTCGGTGACGTGGTGGCGTTCCGGACCCGCGACGGCAGCAGCTGCTACTTCGAGTGCCCGTGGGCGCCGCTGTACGAGGTGCGGCGCCCGATCCGCATCGCCGGGCGCCCGCTGCGGGTCCTGCAGCAGTTCACGATCCACGTGGGCCGCGTGCAGGGCGGCCCGTTCCGCCGCAACCTCGTCGTCGGTCCCTTCGCGGCCACCGATGACGTCGACTACTAACGCTCCTGGAGTGTCCCCGCCAGCAGCCCGCGCATGAAGAACCGGCCGAGGAGCACGTAGATCGCCAGGGTGGGCAGGCTGACCAGCAGCGCCCCGGCCATGGCCTGGCCGAACGGCACCGACTGGCCGCCGGCCACGTTGTTCAGGGCGATGGTGACCGGCCAGGAGTCGCGGCTGGTCATCATGGCGCCGAACATGAAGTCGTTCCAGGTCGACGTGAACTGCCAGATGACGGCGACCGCGAAGGCCGGTTTCGCCAGCGGTACCGCCAGATCGACCCACGTCCGCAGCACGCCCGCGCCGTCCAGGCGGGCCGACTCCAGCAGCGCGTCGGGCATCGACACGAAGTGGTTGCGGAAGATCAGGGTCGTGATCGGCAGGCCGTAGATGATGTGGATCAGCATCAGGCCGAGCAGGCCGCCGGTCGCGTCGCCGGAGCCGCGCAGGCCGAGGCCGGTCATGGTCTGCGAGACCGGGATGATCACCGCCTGGTAGGGCACGAAGATGCCGAACAGGATCAGCGGGAACACCACGTTGGACAGCGGGAACCGGAACTTCGACAGCACGAACCCGTTCGCGCAGCCGAGCAGGGCCGAGATGAGGCTGGCCGGGATCGACAGGGCCAGGGAGTTGCGGAAGCCGGAGGAGAGCTTCGGCAGCACCGCGCTGAAGTTGTCGAAGGACAGGCTGGTCGGCAGCTCCCAGATCCGGGTCACCGACACGTCGGCCGGGTTCTTGAAGCTGGTCACGATCAGCACGTACACGGGCATCAGGAAGAACGCGGCCAGGGCCCAGAGGATGACGTACCGCAGCGTCGTGCGCACCGGGCCCGGGCGCTGCCACTTCGGCATCTCGCGCTCGGGCACATCGCCGGGCTGGGGCAGGCGGGTGGGGCGGACGGGCGGTGGGACGACGGCGGTGGCGCGGGCCAAGGGACGACTCATGGGACCGGTTACCGCCGTTCCGAGCGCAGGCTGTACCAGACGTAGGGGCCGACCACCAGGGCCACCCCGAGGAGCAGGACCGTGGCGATGGTGGCGCCCCGGTCGTAGAAGCCGCCGTCGAACGTGGTGAACCACATGTACAGCGACGGGGTGTCGATGCGCAGGTTGCCCTGGTCGAGGGCGTAGAGCAGGTCGAAGGTCTTCAGCGAGATGTGGATCATGATCAGCAGGGCGCTGAACGTGACCGGGCGCAGGGCCGGGCGCACCACGTGCCAGAAGATCTGGGTCTCGCTGGCCCCGTCCATGCGGGCCGACTCGCGCAGGGTGTCGTTGACGCCGCGCATACCGGCCAGGAAGAGCGCCATGACGTACCCCGACAGCGCCCACCCGGCCGGGAGCGCGACGGCGGCGATGGCCCAGATCGAGTCGGACTTGTGCCAGTCGCTGCGCAGGAACCCGAGCCCGACGTCGGCCAGCAGCTTGTTGAGCCCGGCGGTGTCGGGGCCGGAGCCGTTGTCGAGCAGCCAGCGCCAGACGATGGCGGTGGCGATGAACGAGATCGCCATCGGGAACAGGAACACCCCGCGCAGGAAGCCCTCGCCGCGCACGCCCCGGTCCAGCAGCATCGCCATGAAGAACCCGAGCAGCAGCGCGCCCGTCACGAACACGAACGTGAAGACGACGAGGTTGCGCATGTCGGCCCGGAAGCGCTCATCACGCAGCAGCGCGGTGTAGTTGTCCAGGCCGACGAAGTGGTATTTGGGGGAGAGCCCGCGCCAGTTCGTGAACGAGACGCGCACGTTCCAGCCCAGGAACCCGTAGACGAACACACCGATGAGGATCAGCGAGGGGGAGACCAGCACCAGGCCGGGCAGCCAGCGGGGCCCGCGCTGCTTGCGCGGCCGGCGCTGCTTCGGCCGGAAGTCGGGCCGTTGCGGCTCGGAGGAGTGCCGGGCCCGGTGGACAACCTGCTGGCTCATTGGGTCTCCCGGTACTGCGCGTCGACGGTCCGGGCGAACTTGCCCTGGTCGCCGTCCTGCACGAACAGGCCAAGGGCCGAGTCGATCTCCGCGTTGTACGCGTTGTTCGCCACCACGCCGTGTGCGAGGGACCCGACGATCCGGGTCTTCGGGTCGCGCCACTGCTGCAGCGCCCAGGCCAGGTAGTCCTTGTAGAGGCCGGCGTCGGCGTCGGTGCGCGCCGGTATCGAGCCCTTCAACGGGTTGAACAGGTTCTGCCCGGCCGTCGAGCCGCACTCGATCAGCCACTGCTTGGCCAGGTCGGGGCGGCGGGCCCCGGTCGGCAGCGTGAACGTGTCGGACAGGAAGTCATACACGCCGTCGCTGCCGGGGGAGGCGGCCACGCTGTAGCCGCTCTGCCAGCGCAGGCCCTTCGTCTGCTCGAGGTAGCTGGAGGACCAGTCGCCCATCACCGCGTAGACGGCCGAGCCCGACACCACCCGGTCGAGCTGCGGCTGCCAGTCACCGGCGGCGGACTTGACGTCGGACACGGCGAGCACCTTGGCGTAGGTGTCGAGGGCGGCCGACACGTCCGGCGAGAGCCAGCTGATCTGCCCCGCGAACAGCTTGTCGTACTTGTCCGCGCCGAGCTCACCGAGCAGCACGGTCTCCAGGAGGTGCTTCTGCGTCCACTCCGGGCCGACCGCGAGCGCGACCTTGCCCTTGGCCTTGATCTGCTCGGCCTGCTGCAGGAACTCCGCCCACGTCTTCGGCGGCCCGGCGAGCCCCAGGTCCTGGATCGTCTTCGGGAGGTACCACATCAGGTTGGCTCTGTGGATGTTGACCGGCACCGCGTAGATCTTGTCGTCGATCGTGAGGTTCTCCACCAGGCCTTTCGGGAAGACCTTGGCCCAGCCCTGCTGCCGGTAGAGGTCGGTCAGGTCCTCGACCTTGCCGGAGCGCACGTCGTCGAGCAGTTCGAGCCCGGCGTGGCGCTGGTAGGAGTCCGGCGGATCGTTGGCCAGCAGGCGGCTGGCGAGGATCGCCTTGGCGTTGGAGCCGGCGCCGCCGGAGACGGCCGCGTTGACGAACCGCACGCCCGGGTTGGTGCCCTCGAAGGACTTGGCCATGGCGGCCAGGCCCTCTTCCTCACCCGGCCCGGTCCACCAGGAGTACACCTCGAGCTGGTCGTTACTCGCGCCCCGCACCGCGAACATCGACAGCCCGCAGATCAGCGAGACCACGAGAATGGCCAGGATCGCGACACGACCCTTCCACACGCCAAACCCCTCCTGAGATTGCTCCTCCAGGACGCGGCGCGGCGACTCCTTCGGCGGGGCGGCGCACGCATGACCGTGGGGACGGTATGCGCGTATGTAGTGCTTGTTGATTGCACCTTGAGCTGCTACCCAGCGTCGATCGGTCACTTACGGGCGCCGAACGGGGGAGCTTTTATCACGGCGTGATGGAAATGTGGCCGACCGTGTTGTCTGATGATTTCCCGCAGGTCAGGCGCCGGTTATGGGAGCGCTACCAATTTGGTTGTTCACAGGGCGGTGCCGGTTCGTTAATGTGGCGGCGGGTGCAACAACTACCGACACCTCGGAGGCGAGCGTGCCGCACGAGAGTTCCCCGGTCAGTCTCCTGCACGACCCGCAGAGCCCCGTCGCCATCCGATTCCAGGGCGAGATCGACGCGTCCTGGGCCGCCGCGGCCCAGCACCGCCTCGTCGAAGCCCTCCTGGACCACCGGCCCGACCCGATCGTGATCGACCTGCGGGGGGCGACCCGCCTCGACCCGCGCGTGGTCGGGGCCATCCTCGCCACCATCGACGCCGCCGACGACCTCGACGTGCCGGTCCAGGTGCTCCTGGGCGCCGCCGACCCGACCGGCGGCCTGCTGGCCACCGCCGTGCTGTGAACCCGGGTCCTCCCACGGCGTCCCGCGACGCCGGATATCTGCTAACAATATCGGCATGAATCGACTCGGGTGGGCGGCGGTCACGGCCGCGGCGGTGGTGCTGGTGTGTGGCGGCGGACCCTTCGCCGTGGGCTTCCCGCAGCGCTCGTCGTTCCTGGCCGACCAGGAGCGGCAGGCCTGCTCGCTGTTCGCGCAGTCGTCGCCGTTCGGCGAGGTCAGCAGCTGCATCGATCTGGGCCGCCGCACGCCGCCGCTGTCCGGGCCCGGCCACGTGTTCCTGCTGCTGGAGACCGTGCAGGGGCCGACCGTCGTGCGGATCGACTACTCCGGGACCGACAAGCAGCAGTTCACCGCGACCGCGGTCGAGGTGCCCACGTTCGAGTCGCCGGGCATCTCCCACGAGACCAGCGAGCGGCTGAAGACCGGCATGGACTCCCGCGGCGGCGTCAAGAGCACCCCCTGGACGGTGTACCCGGTGCCCGCCCGGTAGGGCGGAGTAGGGCTACCCCTACCGCGAGGACGCCAGCCGCCGGGCGTGCTCCGGGGCCGCCGGACACGGTTTCATCGACGCATGACCGAAGCACGGGGTGCGGCCGGGGACGTCGTGTCACTCGACGGGGTACAGAAGCGGTTCGGCGGTGTCGTCGCGCTCGACTCGGTGACGCTGGGATTCGCACGGGGCACGTTCACGGCCGTGATGGGGCCGTCCGGGTCCGGCAAGTCGACACTGCTGCAGACGGCCGCCGGGCTCGAGCGGCCGACCGCCGGCGCCGTCCGGGTCGGCGACATCGACCTGGGCACGCTCAACGAGACCGGGCTGACGCTGCTGCGCCGGGACCGGATCGGCTTCGTGTTCCAGTCTTTCAACCTGCTCTCGTCGCTGACCGCGGAGCAGAACGTGGCCCTGCCGCTGCGCCTGGCCGGGCGCCGGCCGGCCCGCCGCGACGTGCGGGCCGTGCTGGCGGCCGTCGGGCTGGCCGACCGGGCCCGGCACCGCCCGGCTGAGCTCTCCGGCGGCCAGCAGCAGCGGGTCGCGATCGCCCGGGCCATCATCACCCGGCCCGACGTGCTCTTCGCCGACGAGCCGACCGGCGCCCTGGACTCGCGGACCGGCCGCGAGGTCCTGGCCCTGCTGCGGTCCATGGTGGACACCCAGGGTCAGACCGTCGTCATGGTCACCCACGACCCGTTCGCCGCCTCCCACGCCGACCGGGTCGTGTTCCTGGGCGACGGCCGCGTGGTCGCCGAGATGCGGGCCCCGACCCCGCAGGCCGTGGCCGAGCGGATGACCGCCCTGGAGACCGCCTTCGACACGACGCTGGGAGTGTGACGGCCGTGTTCGGTATCGCGCTGCAGACGGCCCGGGCCCGCTGGACCTCCTTCGCGGGCGTCTTCATCGCCGTGGGGCTCGGCGTCACCCTGCTGGCCACCACGGGGCTCACGCTCGCCTCCAGCGTCGGCGGCGACCGCCACCCGATCTGGTACGACACCGCCGACGTCGTCGTCGCCGGCCCCAACACGATCACGGTCCGGGTCGCCCCGGGGACCGAGGACGAGTACACGAGCACCACCGCGACGCCGCGCTCCCAGCCGCTCCCGGCCGACCTCGCGGCCAGGCTGCCGGGCGCGATCGCCGACCGCTGGCTGCCCGGCAACGCCCACCCCTGGGCCACGGCGGCGCTGCACGGGCTGCCCGCCGACGCCGGCCCGCGCACCGATGACGAGGTCGTCGTCGCCGGCGGCGGCTACCGGCCGGGTCAGCGGCTCGTGCTGCTGGGCCGCGAGTTCACGGTGGCCCGGATCGTCGGCGGCCCCGAGGCCGTGTACCTCACCGACGCCGTCGCCGCCCAGCTGAGCGACGGCCGCGTCGACGCCCTCGCCGTGCGGGGCCTGACCGCGGAGCAGGTGCGGGCCGCGGTCGGCGCCGGGCCGCGGGTGCTGACCGGCGACGGGCGGGCCGAGGCCGAGGTCCAGGGCGACGCCGACCTGCTGGCCGTGGCCGCGTCGATCATGGGTACGACGGCCGGGGTGGCCGCGTTCGTGGCCGTGTTCGTCGTCGCCGGCACGTTCGCGTTCGCCGTGCAGCAGCGGCGGCGGGAGCTCGCGCTGCTGCGGGCGGCCGGGGCCACGCCGAAGCAGGTCCGCCGGCTGGTGCTGGGGGAGGCGGTCGTCGTCGGCTCCGTCGCCGGGGTCGCCGGCTGCGCGGCCGGCCTGTGGGCGGCGCCTCCGTTCGCGCACTCCATGGCGGCCAACGGCTTCGCGCCGCCCGGGTTCACCGCCGGGTTCGTGTGGTGGCCGCTGCTGGCCGCGTTCGGCACCGGCCTGCTCGTCGCGCTCAGCGGCGCGGCGGTCGCGGCCCGGCGGGCCGGCCGGGTCCGGCCCATCGAGGCACTGCGGGAGGCGGCCGTGGAGCGGCGGGTCATGACCGCCGGGCGCTGGGTGGCGGGCCTTGCCTTCCTCGGCGGCACCGCGGCGATGCTGATCTGGGTGCCGGTGCAAGGACCGGAAGGCATCGCATTGGTACTGCTCGACGCCCTGCTCGCCATTACGTCCGTGGCGATGTTCGCCCCGCTGCTCGCCCCCGGCGCCGCCTGGCTGGCCGGTCGCCCGCTCCCCGGGGTGACGGCCGCACTGGCCCGCGACGGCGCCCGCACGGCCGTGCGCCGCACCGCGTCGACGGTCGCCCCGATCTTCATCACCGTCGGCATCGCCGCGTCCACGCTCACCGTCACGGCCACGATCTACCAGGCCGAGACCGACGCGGCCGCCGCCCGCCTGAGCGCGACCGGCGTCGTCGTCGACCCGGTCGGTGTGCCCGGCGGCGGTGTGCCGGTGGCCAACGGCCTGGTGTACGTCAACGCCGACGAGACTCCGGAGCAGTTCAACGCGGTCTTCGCCGGCCCCGGCCTGAGCCGGGCGATGCGGCTGAACGCCGAGCCGGCCGAGGGCACCGTCGTCGTCGGCCACGGCCTCGCGGCGGCCATGCACTGGCAGACCGGCGGCCCGGCCGACTTCTGGCTCAGCGACTCGACCCCGGTGCACCTGCGCGTCGCCGGCGTGCTGGACCCGTCGATCGACCTCGACGACTCGCTGCTGCTGCCGTGGTCGCTCGGCCCCGGCCACCCCGACGCCGTCCTGCTCACCGGCGCGGCCACCGCGGCGCCGGGCACGGTGCTGACGCCGGCCGAGTACTTCGCCGGCCTCGAGTCCGGCCAGCGCCGCATGAACGACCTGTCACTGCTCACGGTGCTGGGGATGGCGCTGCTGTACACGACGATCGCCATCGCCAACACGCTGGTCATGGCCACCGCCGACCGCGGCCGCGACCTGGCCGTCCTGCGCCTGGCCGGCACCACGCCCCGCCAGGTCCTCGGCATGATCGGCCTGGAGGCGCTGCTGGGCGCGGCGGCCGGCCTGATCCTGGCCGCGGTCGTCACCGGCGCGATGCTGCTGACGATGGTGCCGAACCTGCGCACGTACGGCGCGTCGGTGACGCCGGCCGTGCCCTGGGAGCAGGTGCTGGGCGTCGCGGGGGTGTGCACGGTGGTCGCCCTGGTCGCCGCGCTGATCCCGGCCGCGCTCGCCCTGCGCACCCCGGCGGCGCGGATGGCCGCGATCCGCGAGTGAGGTGGTTGCGCGGTGGAGTATTCTTACGACATATGCGTGACTGCGCATGAGTCGGGGGAGTGGAAGGGCCGCTGGTCATGGGCAACAGCGACACCGGGCGTCACGAACCGCACGATCACGACCATGAGCACGAGCACGGTGGGCACTCGGGGCACAGCCACGGCGTGTCGGCCGACGCCGACCGCCGCTGGCTCACCCTGGCCCTGACCCTGATCGGCGTGTTCATGGCCGGCGAGGTCGTCGTCGGCTTGATCGCCCGGTCCCTGGCCCTGCTCTCCGACGCCGCGCACATGCTCACCGACGCCGGGGCGATCGCGCTCGCGCTGGTGGCCATGCGGCTCGCGGCCCGGCCGCCGAAGGGCGGATACACCTTCGGCCTGAAGCGCGCCGAGATCTTGTCGGCCCAGGCCAACGGCCTCACGATGATCCTGCTCGGGATCTGGCTGGCGGTCGAGGCGGTGCGCCGGCTCATCGACCCGCCCGCGGTCGCCGGTGGCCTCGTCCTCGTCACCGCCCTGGCCGGCATCGTCGTCAACGTGGCCGCGGCCTGGGCGATGTCCAGGGCCAACCGCTCCAGCCTCAACGTCGAGGGCGCGTTCCAGCACGTCCTCAACGACCTGTTCGCGTTCGTCGCGGCCGCCGTGGCCGGCGGGATCATCCTGCTGACCGGCTTCAGCCGCGCCGACCCCATCGCCACCCTGGTCGTGGTGGCGCTGATGTTCAAGGCCGGCTACGGGCTCATCAGGGCCTCCGGGCGGATCTTCCTGGAGGCGGCCCCCACCGGCATCGACCCGCCCGCGCTGGGGGCGCAGCTGGCGGCGGTACCGGACGTGGTCGAGGTCCACGACCTGCACGTCTGGGAGATCACATCGGGCCAGCCGGCGATGTCCGCCCACGTCCTCGTCGCCGCCGGCCGCGACTGCCACGCCGTGCGCGCCGTGATCCAGTCGATGCTGCGCCGGCAGTACCGCATCACGCACACCACCCTCCAGGTCGACCACGCCGACACCAGCCCGGCCGCCGCCCCGCCCGGCCACGACCTGCTCCTGGACGACCCCCACTGCGAGGACTCCCACGGCGAGTCCTACCGGCCCGCGGCCGCGACACCTCCGAACCGCCGGTCCTGAGGACGCCCGCCGTCACCCTGACCTACGCGTAGTACTGCACGACGCAGAACTCGTTGCTCTCCGGGTCGGCCATGACGAGCACGGCGCCCTCGGCGTAGTCGTGCCGTTCGCCGGTCCACCGCCCACCCAGCGCCTCGACGCCGCCCACCGCCTCGTCGACGTCCGCGACGGCGACGTCGAGGTGCAGGCGCGTCTTGCCGACCTTGGGCTCGGGCACCGGCTGGAACGTCAGCACCGGAAAGCCGTCGGCGACGATGACGCGCCGCCAGCCGGGCAGGGACTCCGTCACCCGCCCTCCGAGCACCGCGGCCCAGAACTCGGCCAGCCGCCGCGGATCCCGGCAGTCGATCGTGACGCCGGCGAGCCGGCCCAGTGTCCCCACGACACGAAACATAGCGTTGCCGGAGCGGCTCCGAGACCGGGGGCCCAGCCGTCGGCGCCGATGTGCAAGACCGGCCACCTGATCAACGGTCGAGGACGACGGCCGCGCGGACCAGTGGCCCCAACGCGGTCGGGCACCGGCTCGGCGCTCGGGCCGAACGTTGCCGCATCGCCGAGGCTGCGGGTGCGCGCTTGTCCGCCCAATGACTTCGCCGTGTCGCCGATGCTGCTCGCGGCCCCCGAAGAGCACAGCAGCGCACGTTAGTCCAAACAGCTGGTGGAAATGGCGCGGCTCGGATGTGTCCTGCTTTCGTGCGAGGTTCGCCGGTGGCCGACCCCGGCGGCCCGAGCGTGGTGGCGGGGATCGGGAGGGGGTGTGGGTGGAGGCGAAGTCTCCCTCACGAATCAGGAAAAACAGTAAGGAGGGGCGTAAGCGGGTCGATTGGGCGGTCGGGTGCAGTTCGAAGGGGGCCGAGTGCTGCTGCGCGCCTATGCCGCGATCGGTGTAGTGCTGGGTGTCGTCTACTTCGTGACGCCCGACTCGCCGCTGCGTACCGTGCTCTGGGCCGCCATCGCCTTCTCGTCCGTCGTCGCCATCGTCACCGGGATCGCGGTGCACCGGCCGGCGCGGCCGTTGCCGTGGTGGATCGCGGCGGCCGGGCTCGGGTCGTACAGTGTCGGCGAGTGCCTGTTCTACTGGCCGCAGCTCGTCGACGGACAGCCCGCACCGTCGCTGGGCATCGCCGACGCGTTCTATCTGGTGCTGTATCCGTGCCTGGCCGGGTCGCTGGCGATCCTGGTCCGGCGGCAGAATCCGGGCGGCGACCGGGCCGCGGTGCTCGACGGCACCATCGTGACAATCGGCTTCGCGCTACTGACCTGGGTCTTCCTGATCGAGCCGTACCTCACGGTGCCGACGATCACGATCCCCGAGCGGGTCCAGGCGGTCGCCTATCCGTTCGGTGACGTGCTGGTGCTCGCGGTGATGGCCCGGCTCGGCGGGGGGCGGACCGGCCGCGGCGCTCCACTGCGCCTGTTGTTCGCGGGTCTCACCTGTCTGCTGGTCTCGGACACCGTCTACACCTGGCAGTCGCTGCGGGGCGACTTCCACGCCGGGAGCTGGGTGGACGCGTCCTGGGGCGCGTTCTACCTGTGCGTCGGGTGTGCCGCGCTGCATCCGGCGATGCGCACCGTCGACGAGCGGCTTCCGGCGGCCCCGCCGCGGCTGTCCAGCGGGCGGGTCGCCGTGCTCCTGGCCGTCGCCGCGCTGCTCATCCCGGTCGTCATCACCATCAAGTCGGCCGCCTCCACCGAGCTCGCCGTTTTTCTGACCGCTTCCTGTGTACTGTTCGTGCTCGTTCTGGTGCGCCTGGCCGACGTCGTGAACGTCCTGCGCGAGGTCCAGCGGCAGCGCGCGGAGGGGCGTTTCCAGCGGCTCACCGAGCAGGTCACCGATCTGGTGTCGATCTGCCGGCCGGACGGCGTGATCCAGTATGTGACGCCGTCGATCGAGTCGCTGGTGGGCCTGACCGCCGCGGACGTCGAGGGGCGGTCGCTGCTCGAGCTGGTACACCCGGATGATCGTGACCGCGTGCGGCTCCTGCTGGCCACCCGCGACGGGGACGGCCTGGTCGGTCCGGTCGAGTGCCGGTTGCGGCGGGCCGACGAGCGGTACGTGATCACCGAGACCACGGGGCGGGCGGTCGACGACGGCGACGGCCGCGGCTACCTGCTCACCACCCGCGACATCACCGAGCGCAAGGTGCTCGAGGACCAGCTCACCCACCAGGCGTTCCACGACGGGCTGACGGGGCTGGCGAACCGGGCCCTCCTGGCCGACCGCATCCATCACGCGCTGGAGCGGCGGGGCACACCGTACCGCCACATCGCCCTGCTCATCGTCGACCTGGACGACTTCAAGACGGTGAACGACTCGCTGGGCCGGGCCGCCGGGGACGCGCTGCTGCGCACCACCGCCGACCGGCTGCGTTCGTGCCTGCGCTCGGCCGACACCGCGGCCCGCCTCGGCGGCGACGAGTTCGCGATGCTGCTCGAGCACCTCGACGACGCGGCCGAGGCGGCGCGGGTGGCCGAGCGGGTCCTGAGCGCCGTGCGCCGGCCGATCAGCGTCGGCGGCCGGGAGATCCAGCCGCAGGCCAGCGTCGGGATCGCGCTGCCCGACCCGGACCGCCCGCCGGACGCCGACGAACTGCTGCGCAACGCCGACGTCGCCATGCACATGGCCAAGCGCCAGGGCCGCAACCGGTTCGCCTACTTCGCCCCGAGCATGCAGGCCGGGCTGCTGGAGAAGCTGGACCTGGCCGAGGACCTGCGGGGCGCGATCGAACGGCACGAGCTCGTCGTGTACTACCAGCCGTTCGTCGATTTACGGGACGGCTCGATCACCGGGGCCGAGGCCCTCGTGCGCTGGAACCATCCGACGAAGGGGCTCATCCCGCCGGACCGGTTCATCCCGCTCGCCGAGGAGACGGGGCTGATCCTGCCGCTCGGCTACGAGGTGCTCGGGATCGCGTGCCGGGCCGCCGCCGCCCTCGACAAGAAGATCAGCGTCAACCTGTCACCGCGTCAGGTGCAGGACCCGGCGGTCACCCTGTACGTCCAGCAGACCCTCCGGCACAGCGGGCTGGACCCGGACCGGCTCACCCTCGAGATCACGGAGTCGCTGCTGAGCGAGGACGCCGAGGTCGCCGCCAGCCGCCTCGCCGAGCTCAAGGCGCTCGGGGTGCGGTTGGCCGTCGACGACTTCGGCACCGGGTACTCCTCCCTGTCCCGCCTCCACGCCTTCCCGATCGACATCCTGAAGATCCCGAAGCCGTTCGTCGACGGCGTCGCCCGCGGACCCGAGCACTCGGCCCTGGCCCGGGCCATCCTCGACCTGGCTCAGGCCCTCGACCTGCAGGTGGTGGCCGAGGGCATCGAGGACGCGGCCCAGGCGCGCGAACTCGCCCGCCTGGGCTGCCCGGTCGGCCAGGGCTTCCACTTCTCCCGCCCGGTGCCGGAGCGGGAGTTCGGGGAGCTGCTGGCCCGCGGCGCGTTCGCCCTGGTCTCGTAGCCGTTTGCTCGTCAGCCGGCGGTGCACGTCACGGCCGGGGCGCCGCTCGTGCCGTTGCCGATGAAGCCGTACGTCGCGGACGCGCTCGGGGCCAGGGCGCCGTTCCAGTTCACGTTCGTCCCGGTCACCACGGACCCGGACTGGGTGACGGTGGCGTTCCAGGCCTGGCTGATCGTCGCGCCGCCGGTGAAGGTGAACCGGGTCGTCCAGCCCTTGATGGCCGCCGTACCGGTGTTGCGTACCGTGACCTCGCCCTGGAACCCGCCCGGCCACTGGTTGGTCAGCGTGTAGGTCGCGGTGCAGCCACCGGTCCCGGTGCCGGCCGAGCGTGACGGCGACGGCGACGTGCTCCTGGACGGGGTCGGGCTGATCGTGGGGATCACGCCACTCAGCATGTTGGCCAGGGGCGGGTACCAGCGGGCGGCCATCTTCTGGATGCCGGAGTCGTTCGGGTGCACCCCGTCGCCGGTGTCGGTCGCGGTGTTGAAGCCGGTCCACTGGTCCACGACGACGATCGGCGACGCGGACGTCGACTTGCCGGCCGCCCACCCCGGGATCGCCGCGTTGAGGTTCACGACTCGCTGCGCGCACTCCGGGCACGTCGACGGGTTCATCGGGATGATCTGCGCGACCAGGACGCGCATCGAGGGGTTGCTGGCCCGCATCTGGTCGACCAGCTTCGAGTAGGCCGCGAGGATCGTGTCGGTGCTCCGGTTGCTCCACACGTCGTTGGTCCCGAAGTGCATGAGCACCACGTCCGGGAGGGTCGCGGCGAGCCAGCCGGGCAGCTGGTTCTGGTCGGCCACCGCGGTCACCAGCGCGCCGCCGTGCCCTTCGCCGTCGCCGTCATACGGGACCGCACACCCCTGCGGCGCCTGCGTGCCGACAAAATCGATATTGGTGTACCCGTTCGCCTGCAGCTGCTGCCACAGCAGCGCCCGCCAGCAGCCGGGTGAGCCGGTGATCGAGTCGCCGAGCGGCATGATCCGCACCGGCGCCGCCGCCACGGCCGACCCGGGCCGGGCAAGGGCGATCGACCCGGCCAGCAGGGCCGCCACCGCCGCGATCGTGGACACCAGACGCCATCGCATGGCCGGATTAGAGCAAGCGCTTCGATACAGCTCAATGGCGCATCCTGCCACCGGTCCGGCGACCTCCTGCTACGGCAGGAGGTGCGGTGAAAGGTTCACACGGATCGTGTCCGGCATGACCGCTCCTGTTGTTGCTCCACTGCGGCTGGCCTGGCGCGGCAGCGCGCCGCTCACGGCCCTGGCCGTCCTCATGGCCGGGCTCCTCGCGGTGTGCGCGGTGGGCCTGGCCGTCGACGATCGCACCGTCCTCGGCCAGCCCGTCTGGCTCAAACCGGCGAAGTTCGCCGCCTCCTTCGTGATCTACGCGCTGACCCTGGCCTGGCTCCTGGCCCGGCTCCGGCGCGGCCGCCGCTGGGCCCGGTGGGCGGCCACGGCCGTCGCCGTGATCTCGGTCCTCGAGGTGGCGATCGTGGCGTTCCAGGCCGCCCGCGGCCGCCCGAGCCACTTCAACGAGGCCACGCCGCTCGACGCCGCCCTCTGGCAGAGCATGGGCCTGATGATCATGGTGTTGTGGGCCGGCACCCTGCTCATCACCATCGCCCTGTGGCGCGACCCGCCGACGGATCGGGCTCTCGCCTGGGGTGTGCGCCTCGGGCTCGTGCTCCTGCTCCTGGGCCTCCTCGAAGGGCTTTTCATGGTGGTACCGACACGGGCCCAGCTGGACCTCGACGCCCACGGCGCCGAGACCCTGATGGGCGCCCACGCGGTCGGAGTGGCCGACGGCGGCCCGGGCCTGCCGCTGGTCGGCTGGAGCACGACCGGCGGGGACCTGCGCATCGGCCACTTCGTCGGCATCCACGCGCTGCAGGCGACGATCCTGGCCGCGATGCTGCTCGGCCGCCTGGTCGCCGACCCCGGCCGCCGCACCCGCCTGACGTTCGTCTTCGCCGGCGCCTACGCGGGCCTGCTCGCCCTGGTCACCTGGCAGGCGCTGCGCGGACAGCCGCTGCTGGACCCGGACCGGGCCACCCTGATCGCGCTGGCCGCCCTGGTCGCGGCGGCCGCGGGGGCCACCGCGCTCGCCTGGCGCCGTTAGGCTTCACAGATGCTGTCAGGCGACACAGGCCTCGTCGGCGCAGACGCGGTCGGCCGGCGGCGGCTCTGGTTAGGGCGGCTGTTCGAGGAGCGGTACACGGCCGTCCGGCTGCATCTCGTCGCGCTCTGCGGTGTGGGCTACCTGCTGCTCACCCCCGAGGGCCGCTCGATGTCCACAGTGGACCACTGGGTGGCCGTGGCCGTCCTGATCGCCTGCCTCCCGGCGATCAGGTGGCCCCTGGCATCGGTAGCGGCGCTGGCCGTCATCTCGTCGGCCGGCTGGTTCGCGGGCGCCGACAACGACACCATGCCCACGGTGGCGACGGCGTGGGTGCTGTTCGAGCTCGGCGCCCGCCGCCGGGGTCGCCAGGTGCCGGCCGGGCTGCTCCTCGGCATCGCCGGCACCGTCCTGTCCGACCTCGACGAGCTGCTGACCACGCCGTTGACCGTGCTCTTCGGCTCCCTGACGGTGACCGTGACGCCGCTGCTGTTCGGGCTGCAGGTTCGGGCTCTCGGGGACCGCGGCCGGGAGGTGGCCGAGCGGGCCGCCGCCGACGTGGCCCGGGCCCGCGCCGACGAGCGCACCGCCATCGCCCGTGAGCTGCACGACCTCGTCGCCCACCACGTCGCCTCGATCGTGCTGCGGGTCGGGGTGGCCCGCAACGTGCTGCCCCTGGAGGACCCCCGCGTGCGGCAGGTGCTCGACGACGTCCACGACACCGGCGCCGGCGCCCTGGCCGACCTGCGCCGCCTCGTCGCCGTGCTCCGGGAGCCGGGCGCCCCGCCACCGGTCGCGCTGGTCGACCCGGACGCGCTGCCGGTCGCGCTGGCCGCCGCCGTGGACCGCGGCCGCCAGGTCGGGCTCGCGGTCGCGGCCGACATCGACCCGGCCGTCGCGGGGCTCGAGGCGCGCACGGCCCTCGCGTTGCTGCGGATGACGCAGGAGGGCCTCGCGAACGCCGCCCGCCACGGGGGCGAGGCGCCGGTCGCGACCCTGCGCATCCACCGGGCCGCCGACCGCGTCGAGTTCGACCTGCACAACACCGGCGCCCGGGCCGGGACCGGCACCGGGGGCGTCGGGCTGATCGGACTGCGGGAGCGGGTCGACGGGCTCGGCGGTGCGCTCGAGGCGGGGCCGGAAGGCGCCGGCTGGCGGCTGCGCGCGTGGGTGCCCGCATGATCAGGGTGCTGCTCGTCGACGACCAGCGGCTGGTCCGGGCCGGGCTGCGGATGCTCTGCGAGTCCGTCGACGACCTCGAGGTCGTGGGGGAGGCGGCCGATGGGGCCGCCGCCGTCCGGCTCGCCGAGCAGCTGCGGCCCGACGTGGTGCTCATGGACCTGCGCATGCCCGGCGTCGACGGGACCACCGCGACCGCGCGGATCCTCGCCTCCCGGCCGTCGGCGCGGGTCGTGGTGCTCACGACGTTCGACGACGACGACCACCTGTACCCGGCCCTGAGCGCCGGGGCCTGCGGGTTCCTGGTCAAGGACGCGGCACCGGCCGAGCTGCTCGACGGCGTGCGGCGGGCCGCGGCCGGGGACAGCCCGTTCACGCCCGCGGTGCTGCGCCGCCTGGTCGAGCGGGCGGTCCTGGCGGCCACGACACCGCTGGTGGAGCCCATGACGGCGGCGGTGCCGGGCCTGACCGGCCGGGAGCGGGAGGTGCTCGCCCTCGTCGGCGAGGGGCTGTCCAACCCGGAGATCGCGGGCCGTCTCGGGCTGGCCGTGACGACCGTGAAGACGCACGTGGCCAACCTGATGATCAAGACCGGAAGTGCCAACCGGGTACAGCTCGCGGTCTATGCGGCGCGCTTGTGACATCCTCGTACGCGAATGTGTTTTTACGGGGAGGAATCATGTCGCAGCCGGGTCCGCCATATGAGCACTACCAGGTCTCGCCGCTCGGCGAGGAGTACACGGGGCAGTACAACCCGCAGCCGCAGCACCCCGCGCCCCAGCACTCCGCGCCCCCGTACGCCAACCAGCCCTACTCGGCCCCGCCCCAGCAGGCCTACCAGCCGCATTACGCCCAGCCCCAGCCGCCCCAGCCGCCCGCGCAGCCGCCGCGGCGCAACGGCAGCCTGATCGTGCTGCTGGCCAGCCTCGGCGTCCTCGCGGTCGTGGCGGTCGCGGTGGTGATCGTCGTGCTGGTCCAGAAGCGGGATGACCCGGCGGGCGAGCCGAAGGGCCAGGGTCCGGCCGCGACGACCGGCGCCGCGGCCACCACCGGCGCCCCCGCCAGCGCCGCCCCGGCCCAGGTCGGCCCGGTCGACCCGTGCCTGATCGGCAACTGGAAGCAGACGACCTACAGCTCCGAGATCGACCTGAGCAGCATCACCCTCGACGGCAAGAAGCTCGGCGACGTCAAGGTCAGCGGCGACGGGCGGACCTGGAAGATCGCCGTCGACGGCAAGGCCACCGAGGACTTCAGCAAGGCCGTGTACCGGGGCAAGACGGACACCGGCAAGGCCGTCGAAGTGTCCTTCACCGGCAAGAACGAGTGGGACCTCAAGACCGCCAACAACCAGATCCTCTTCACCTCGACCGGCAGCACGGTGTCCATGACCGTCAAGATCGAGGGTGCCAACCCGCTGACCGACACCGTCGCGCCGCACAACAACCCGCAGCCCTACGAGTGCTCGAAGAACTCCTGGACCGCGAAGTCCCTGACCGACGAGAACGCCGCGACGGTGTACACCCGGGCCGACTGACCCGGATTCGCGTCAGCCGATCCGGTCGAGGAGTTTCGCGAGGTCGGCCGGGCGGCTGAACATCGGCCAGTGCCCGGTCGGCAGCTCGTGGATGCGGTATTCGCGGCGGTCGAGCCCGGCGAAGAACGGGTGGCCGGCCGCGATCATCCCCTCCACGTCGGCCTTCGTGAACGTGGAGACGACCAGGTCGGTTGGCGGCTGCTCGGGCTGCTCGAGGTGCAGCTTCGCGGCCACGGTGGCCTGAGGGTGCGGGGTGGCCCGCTCCCGGATCCACGCCGAGCGCCCCTCCAGGCCGGCGAAGAGCACCGGGTCGTCGGCCGGGTCGAACGAGGGCGGCGGCACGTCGGCCGGGGTGGGACCGTCCGGGTCCGGCCCGCCGCTGAAGTCGGCCTGCGCGGTGCCGTCCGGGACCGGACCGCTGTCCACGTACACCACCCGCGTCACCCGATCCCCGAGCCGCTCGACGGCCCCGCGGACCGGGAAGCAGCCGTAGCTGTGCGCGACAAGCGTGACCGCGCCCCGGTCGCCGGCCGCGGCCACCACGTCGCCGATGTGCGATTCGAGCGTCGCCGACCCGGCCTCGGCGGCCCGCTCGGCCAGCCCGCCCAGCGTCACCGCCGTCACGTCGTGCCCGCCCGCCCGCAGCGGCTCCGCCACCGCGTCCCACGCCCACGCGCCGAGCCACATGCCGGGCACCAGGATGAAGTTCGTCATGCCACCGACGCTAAAGTCGAATCCGGGCAGATCCGGCCCTGATTCGTCACGGCATTGGAGTGGCCCGTGTCACAGTCCACCGGCCGGGTCCTCGCGCTGCTGGAGGTCCTCCAGGCCCAGCCCGGCCTGACCGGCCCGCAGCTGGCCGAGCGGCTCGGCATCGACGAGCGCACCGTGCGCCGCTACGCCGCCGCCCTGGCCGACCTGGGCCTGCCGGTGTCGGCCGACCGCGGACGCTACGGCGGCTACCGGCTCGCCCCCGGCTACCGCCTGCCGCCGCTCATGCTCGGCGACGACGAGGCCGTCGCCGTCGTCCTGGGCCTGCTCGCCGCCGAACGACTCGGTCTCGGCGTCGGCACCGCGGCCCGCGCGTCGGCCCTGGCGAAGATCGAGCGGGTCCTCCCGGCCGCCCTGCGCGAACGGGTCCGGGCCGTCCGCGAGACCCTCGGCTTCACCCAGCCGGCGAGGGCGAGCGGCCTGTTCGACGTCCAGCACCTCCTGGCCATCGGCGAGGCGGTCCGCGACAACCACCGGGTCGGCCTGGCCTACCGCAACTGGCGCGGCGAGGCGACGACCCGCGACTTCGACCCCTACGGCGTCGTGTTCCACAACGCCCGCTGGTACACGACCGGCTTCGACCACCGCAGCGGCGAGGTGCGCACCCTGCGCCTGGACCGCATCGCCACCGTCACCGCGACCGCGGAGCACTTCGAACCGCCGTCGTCCTTCGACCCGGCCGCGCACGTGGTCGACGCCCTGGCCGCGGTCCCGTACCGGCACGAGGTCGAGGTCCTCCTGCACGCTCCCGCCACCGAGGTCCGCCGCCGCGTCCCCCCGACCGCCGGCACCGTGACCGAGGCCGAGGGCGGCCGGGCCCGCCTGATCTGCCGGGCCGAACACCTCGGCGGCATGGCCCGGATGCTGGCCGGCCTCGGCTGGGACTTCACCGTCGTCCGCCCGCCCGACCTGCGCGAGGAGGTCGCGGATCTCGGACGCCATCTGGTGGAGCTCAGTGCAGGACCGCACCGTCCGGCAGATCCCACAGCCGGGCCGCACCCGTGAGGGGAGTGCTCGCGGCCGGCAATACCCGCACGCGCTGATACGTCAGGATGCGCGCGAGCGCCGCCCGCAACAGCGGCCACAGCGCCGGCCGCCCCAGCGCGATCGCACCGCCGACCGCCACCGCATCCAGCCCCGCCGCGAGTGCGAAGTTCGCGATGCCCAGGGCCAGGGACTCGGCGTACGACGCCCAGAACCGCTGACCCTCGACCTCGTCGACGTCCGCGACCGACTCGAGGGGCCGCCCCAGGCGCCGGCGCAACGCGTCACCGCCGGTCAGCGTCTGCAGGCATCCGATCTGCCCGCAGTCACACCGCCGGTCGTTGCCGGCCACGAGCTGATGCCCCGCCTCCGTGGTCAGCCACACGCCGCCCAGCCGCAGCGCCGCCCCGACCCCGGTGGACAGCGTGAGGTAGCCGCAGCGTTGGAACTGTTCCAGCGCCCCGCCCGTCGCCTCGCCCAGCAGCCCGCAGGTGGCGTCGTGCGCGACCCGCACCGGAACACCGAGCCGCGCGGACAGGTCCGCACCGAGGTGGCGGCCCTCGTAGTCGCGCAGGTTCAGCGCCACCCGGACCTCGCCCGCCGCGGTGACCCGGCCACCGAACGAGACGCCGACGGGCTCTGTAACACGCGGCAATGCCGCGGCGAGACATTCGAGCTGGCGGTCGTAGTCGCCGAGCGTGCGGAAGCGGGCGCCGGTCGAGACCCGCGTCCAGGTGCCACCGATGTCCAAAGAAATCGACATGTTTCAGTGTAGAGCTATGTCGATATATGTGGGAATCTGGTTCGTGGTTCACCCCACCGCCATGGAGGACCACACATGCGACCACGTCCAACCCTGCTCGCCGCCGCCCTCGTCCTCGTCGCCGCACAGCTCGTCAGCCCCGGCGCCGCGGCCGCCGCGACCACCGTCACGATCAACGGGACCGCCGCCGGGCGCACGTTCGACGGCGTCGGCGCCATCTCCGGGGGCGGCGGCAACAGCCGCCTGCTGTACGACTACCCGGAGCCGCAGCGCGGCCAGATCCTCGACTACCTGTTCAAACCCGGCTACGGCGCCGCCATGCAGCTGATGAAGGTCGAGGTCGGCGGCGACACCAACTCGACCAGCGGGGCCGAGCCCAGCCACCAGCACACCGCCACCGACCTCAACTGCGACCGCGGCTACGAGTGGTGGCTGGCCGAGCAGGCCCGGGCCCGCAACCCGCGGATCAAGCTGTACGCCCTCGCCTGGGGCGCGCCGGGCTGGATCGGCAACGGCAACTTCTGGTCCGACGACATGATCAATTACTACGTGAAGTTCCTGGACTGCGCGAAGAACAGCCACGGGCTGACGTTCGACTACATCGGCGGCTGGAACGAGCGCGGCTACGACAAGGGCTGGTACGAGCGGCTCAAGGCGTCCCTCACCAGCCACGGCTACGGCAACGTGCAGGTCGTCGCCGACGACACCAGCTGGGACCCGGCCAACGACGTGGTCAGCGATCCGGCATTCGCGGCCGCCGTGGACGTGCTCGGCTCGCACTATGTGTGCGGGTATCGCGGGTCGCAGTCGAGCTGTCCCAGCAGTACCAATGCGATCAACAGCGGCAAGAAGGTCTGGGCGAGCGAGAACGGCTCCGACGACTACAACCTGGGGGCCGTCGCCCTCGCCCGCGGCATCAACCGCGGCTACCTCGACGGGAAGATGACCGCGTACATCAACTGGCCGGTCATCGCCGCGATCACGCCCAACATCCCGTTCCCGACGATGGGGGTCGCCCTGGCCGCGCAGCCGTGGTCGGGCAACTACTCGATCGGCAAGAACACGTGGGTGATGGCGCACACGACGCAGTTCACGGCCCCGGGCTGGCGCTACCTCGACTCGGCCTCCGGGTATCTCGGCGGCAACCGGGCCAACGGCTCGTACGTGACCATGCGCGACCCGGGCAGCGGCAACTACAGCGTCGTCATCGAGACCATGGACGCGACCGCGGCCCAGCCGTTCACCGCGACCGTCACCGGCGGGCTGTCCACCGGCGCGGTCCACGTGTGGTCGACGCTGTTGTCGAGCGCGAACCAGGCCGACTACTTCGCGAAGGGCGCCGATGTCACACCGGTCAACGGGACGTATTCGGTGACACTGCAGCCGGGCCGGGTCTACACCCTCAGCACGACCACCGGCCAGGGCAAGGGCACCGCGACGTCCCCGGCCGCCGGCTCCCTCGCCCTGCCGTACTCGGACAACTTCAACGGCTACGCGATCGGCCGGGAGGCCAAGTACCTGGCCGACATGCAGGGCGCGTTCGAGATCGCGCAGTGCGGCGGGACGACGTGCGTACGCCAGATGTCGCCGCGGGCCCCGATCACCTGGGACACCCTCAGCGACCCCTACGCGCTGCTCGGTGACCTCGGCTGGAGCAATTACAGGGTGTCGACCGACGTGCTCCTCGAACAGGCCGGCTACGTCGAGGTGATCGGCCGCGCCGGCACCCAGCACGCCTTCGGGCCGGCGGGCCTCAACGCGTACTACTTCCGGCTCGCCAACACCGGTGCCTGGAGCGTGCTGCGCAATGACGTCAACAACACCATGACGACCCTGCGCAGCGGGACGGTGGCCGCCCCCGGGACGGGGACCTGGCACAACATTGCGCTCACGATGTCTGGAACCACCATCACCGCCCAGGTCGACGGCACGACGGTGGCGACGCTGACCGACTCGGCCTGGTACACCGGCCAGGTCGGCATCGGCACCAGCCAGGGCGAGACCGCGCAGTTCGACAACCTGTCCGTCACCGCCGTCGCCGGCCCGCCCCCGCCGGTCAGCGGCCAGCTGGTCGGCGCCCAGTCCGGCCGCTGCCTCGACGTGCCGAACCAGTCGACGACCAATGGCACCCAGGTCGAGATCTGGGACTGCAACGGGGGCGGCAACCAGCAGTGGACCCAAACTGCGGGAACGCTGCGGGTGTACTCCACCAAGTGCCTCGACGTCCTGAACGGCGCGACCACAGCCGGTGCACCGGTGGCGATCTGGGACTGCAACGGCGGGGCCAACCAGCAGTGGACCGTCGGCTCCGACGGCACGATCAAGGGCGTCCAGTCCGGGCTCTGCCTCGACGTCACCGGCCAGGGCACCGCGAACGGCACCCTGGTCGAGCTCTGGACCTGCAACGGCGGCGCCAACCAGCGCTGGACGCGATAACTCCTACGGCCGGGGCGCCTTCGCGGGCGCCCCGGTCAGGAAATCGGCCACGAGGTTCGTGAAGCGCGGCCGGCCCAGGCAGGGTTCGTTGTGGCTCGCGCCCGCCAGCACGTGCGTCCGCGCGTCGGGCATCGCGGCGGCCAGCTTCGCGTTCATCTCCCGGTAGTAGGCCCCGCTCTTGCCCCCGGCGACGAGCAGCGTCCGCGCGGTGACGCCCGCGTAGTCCGCACCCGTCGTCGGGGTCGCCCCGATCTCCTCGGTCTCCAGCATCGTGCCCGGCAGGAGCTCGCCCATCATCTTGCCGACCGGCGTCTTCAGGAACAGCCGGCAGACCGCCACCCGCACCCCGAACGGCAGCCCGCTGAGGTTCAGCCCGCCGCTCATCACGGCCAGGGCCCGCGGGATGTCGCCGGCGTCGACGTACGCCCGCATCCGCGGGATGTAGGCCGTCGGGAACACGTTGTCCACGTTGACGGTCCCGTCGTACAGGATGATGTTGTCGAACTGCAGCTCCAGCGCGGCCCGCATGACGACGAGCCCGCCGAAGCTGTGCCCGAGCACGCTGCGGGCCCCGGTCCGCTCCAGCACCGCGGCCAGGTCGGCGATCTCGTCGTCGACCGTGTATCCGGGCGGCCGCGGCCCGGCGTCCTCCCGCCCGCGCCGGTTGTACAGATGCACGTTCACCCGCCCGGCCAGCCGCTTGGCCAGCGGCTCGTAGTACCGCTTCGTGATAGCCCCGCCGTGCACCACCACCAGATCCATGGCACCTCCCGTATCTGCGAACAGCGTTTGCAGTTTTAGAGTAATGCCATGGGGACACGAGGTCCAGTGCCAGGCTTCAGCCGGGAGCAGATCGTGACGGTGGCCATAGCCCTGGCCGACACCGACGGCCTGCCCGCCGTCTCGATGCGCGCGATAGCGGCGAAGCTCGCCACCGGCGCCGGCTCCCTGTACCGCTACTTCCCCTCCCGCGACGCCCTGCTGGACCAGATGGCCGATGCGGTCATCGCCGAGATCCCGCCGTTCCCGGCCGCCGCCGACCCGATCGACGCCCTGATCCGGGTGGCCCGCCGCCAGCTGACCGTCTACAAGCGACACGCCTGGCTGATGGAGGCGATCCAGCACGTCAAGGCCCTCGGCCCCAACGGCCTGACCTACTTCGATCACTGCCTGGGCGTCCTGGCCCCGGTCAAGGCCACGACAACGGCCAAGTTCGAAGCGGTGGCCATGATCACCGGCGTGGTGACGATGTTCGCCCGCCCCCAGCCCGAGGGCCTCTCCTTCGCCACCGCCGACCTGAGCCGCTACCCCAACCTGGCCGCCGCCATCCAGGAAGCGTCCTCCGGAGCCCTCACACCCCCGGAGGACGTCCCCGACCTCTTCGAGCGAACGATCCGCAGCCTCCTCAGCGGCCTGCTCGGACTCTAGCTAGCGGCGGGCCCACCGCTGGGCGCCGGTGGAGTTGCACTGGTAGAGCTGGACCAGGGTGCCGTTCGCGGTGCCGCTGCCGTTGACGTCGACGCACTTGCCGGAGCCGGCGCCGACGATGGTGCCGTCGGTGTTGAAGGTGAACTTCTGGGCGCTGGTGTTGTTGCAGTCCCAGATCTGGACCTTGGTGCCGTTCGCGGTGCCGTTGGCGTTGATGTCGAGGCACTTGGTGCCATACAGGCGCAGCTCGCCGGCGGCGGTGCGGGTCCAGGACTGGTTCGTGCCGGTGTGGCAGTCCCAGATGTGGACCTGGGTGCCGTTGGCGGTGCCGGCGCCGGACGCGTCGAGGCAGCGGCCGGACTGGGGGTTCGTCACGTTCGCGGCGGTGCCGGTCGGGATCACGCCGCCGCCCTGGAGACTGGCAGGGACGGACTGCAGGGCGGAGTACCACCGCGCGCCCATCTTGTCGTATCCGGCGGCGTTCGGGTGCACGCCGTCGGCCAGGTCGGCGGTGGTGATGGCACTGTGCATGTCGACCAGGTGGGTCTTGCTCCCCTTCTGGGCGACGATGCCGGGTATCGCGGCGTTGTAGGTCTGCACGCGGGCCTCGTTCGTCGCGTTGCTCTCCGGGGTGATCTGGGCGACGAAGAGCTCGACGTTCGGGTCGTTCGCCCGGATCTTGTCGATCAGCGCGGACAGGCGGGCCGGGGCGTTGGCGACGTCGTAGTTCTGGTTGATGTCGTTGGTGCCGATGTGCAGCAGGATGGTGCGCGGCGCGGAGGCCTGCAGCCAGCCGACGATGTTGGCGTCGAGCTGGTCGATGCGCCAGCCGGAGTGGCCCTCGTGGTCGTGGTCGCCGAGGTTCGACGGGCCGTTGAAGCCGGAGCCGACGAAGTCGACCGTGTAGCCGCCGGCGGCGAGGCGCTGCCAGAGGTTGACGCGGTAGCCGCCGGGCACGTTGTAGCCGTCGGTGATCGAGTCGCCGAGGGGCATCACCTTGACGCCGCCGTTGGACTCGGCGTACGCGGGCGTGGCGGCGCCCAGCGCGGCGATGATCATGGCGGTGATCAGGCCGGCGGTGGTCAGGAGTCGTCGCACAGCGTCCTCCCTTGGATGGGGGAATGGCCTGCACGCCGCCCTGGCGGAGGCGGCGTGCAGGTGTCTCAAGGCGGTTGCCGGCCCATTGATTGTTAGCGATGTGAAAACACAACGTAAACCCGCGCGCGCCGAGCGGTCGGCCACTGCGCCGAGCGGTCAGGCGCCGGTGATCAATGTGGCTTTTCCGCCGTCGGTGCGGCGGTTTCCAACAAGCGGGGGCACACTGCACCGGTGGGTGACACGCTGACCATCGACTGTGGCGGCGGCGGGCTGAAGGCGGCCGTCGTCGACGACTCCGACGCGCTGGCCGGCGGCCCGATCCGGATCGCGACGCCATACCCGTTCTCGCCCGAGCGGTTCATCCGGGCGATGCTCGACATCGAACGGGAGCTCCCGCCGGCCGACCGGGTCACCGTCGGCCTGCCCGGCATGATCCGCCACGGCCGGGTGGTGGCCACCCCGCACTACGTCAACCGGGCCGGCCCGCACACCCCGGTCGACCCCGAGCTCTACGCGGCCTGGACCGGCTACGACGCCCGGGCCGCGCTCAACCGCGCGTTCGGCCGCCCGGTGCTGGTCCTCAACGACGCCGAGGTGCACGGGGCCGCCCTGGTCCTCGGCACCGGCCTGGAGCTGGTCATCACGCTCGGCACGGGCCTGGGCAACGCGCTCTTCGACGACGGCGTGCTCGCGCCGCACCTGGAGCTGTCACACGGCCCGATCCGGCGCAAGAAGACCTACGACACCTACATCGGCGAGATCCAGCGCCGGGAGCTCGGCAACGCCCGCTGGTCGCGGCGGGTCCGGCGGGTGGTGGACGGGCTGCGGCCGGTGTTCCGCTGGGACCGGCTCTACATCGGCGGCGGCAACGCGGCCCTCATCGACGCCGAGTCCGTCGCCCGGCTGGGCGAGGATGTGACGATCGCGCCCAACACCGCGGGTGTGCTCGGCGGGGCGCGCGCGTGGAAAATGATCGGCGCGTAACCGTACAAAACGGGCAGAAGCCTTTATTGTGGTACTGTGCTCACGCTCAGTGACTCCGAAGTCGTCCTCGACACCGCCCGCGGGCCGGTCGTGGCGCTGGTGCACCGCCCGGTGGCGGACACCGACCGCAACGCCGCCGTCGTGCTGTGCGCCGGTGTCGTCGGGTCGAAGGAGGACTTCCTCCCCGTCCTCCCGGCGATCGCGGCGGCCGGATACCACGCGTACGCCTACGACTATCGCGGCCACTACACCGAGCTGGCCGAGGAGTCCCCGGAGGCGCACACCATCGCCGAGCACGCCGAGGACCTGGTCGCCGTGGTGGAGAGCGCCGGCCGCCCGGTCCACCTCGTCGGGCACTCCTACGGCGGGTTCGTCGCCCGCGCCGCCGCCCTCATGCGCCCGGAACTGCTGCTCTCCGTCACGCTCATCGGAGCCGGGCCGGGGATGGACGGGGCCAAGCACCGCAGGCTGCTCGCCGGCTTCGACAAGACCCTGGCCCTGCAGGGCGCGGCCGTCATGTGGCCGGTCGTGCGGCGCCTCGTCCCCGAGCGGGACGTCGACCGCCGCGAGTTCTGGCGCCGCCGCCTGGCCGGAATGCGGCTGGCGTTCCTGCACGGCGCGCTGCGCTCGCTGACCGCCGAGGGCGACCGCGGCGCCGACCTGCGGGCCACCCGGCTGCCGGTGCTGCTCATGCACGGCTACCGCGACCAGCGCCTCTGGTCGGCCCAGGACTTCGCCGGCTACGCCACCCGGATGGGCGCCGAGCTCGAGATCATCCCGGACGCGTCGCACAGCCCCAATCTGGAGCAGCCCGGGCGGACGGCGGCCGCCCTGGCCCGGTTCTGGGCCGACGCCGAGCGCCGCCACGCCGAGCGGCTCGTCCTCGACCTGGTCCGGCCCCGCGCCCTGACCGACCCCTACGCCACCTACCGCACCCTGCGCGAGCGCACCCCGGTCCTGCGCATCGACCTGCCCGGCAAGGCCGCCGCGGTCGTCCTCAGCCGCCACGCCGACGTCGCCCGGATGCTCCAGGAGCCGATCTTCGCCAGCCCCGGCGAGGACCCGGCCCGGCTCACCCACAACTGGCGCGACGTGCGGATCGTACGCTGCCTGTACCAGTCGTTCGGCTGGCGCGAGGGCGCCGTCCACACCGACCTGCGGGCGGCCCTCGCCCGCCGCCTGGTCCCGCGCCGGGCCGAGGAGCTGCGCGCGGACACGATCGCCACCGCCGAGGCGTGCCTGGACTCCTTCGGCGAACGGCTCGCCGGCGGCGCCGCCGTCAACCTGGTCGAGGCCCTGGCCATCCCGTTCGCCTCGCTGGTGACGGGCCGGCTGCTGGACATCCCCGACGCCGACGCGCTGCGGCTGGGGGAGGCGGCCCGGGTCGCCTCGGCCGCGTTCGAGCCGTTCATGACGCCCCGGCAGCGCGGCGAGATGGCCACCGCCGGCGAGGAGCTCATCGACGCGCTCGAGGCCCTGGCGGCCGAGCGCGAGACGGGGCTGCTGCCGGTGGTCCGGCGGCTGCGGCCGGACCTGGGCGAGCAGTACCTCGGCGACCTGGTCCTGCTGTTCGGGGCCGGCTACGACTCACCGGCGAGCCTGGTCACCCTCGGCGCCCGCCTGCTGCTGTCGTACCCCGACGAGGCCGCCCTGGTCCGCATCGGCGACGACGACGCGGCCGGCCCCGCGGTCGAGGAGATCCTGCGCTACGAGCCGCCGGTGCAGATCGCCGTGCGCATCGCCACCGCGCCCGCCCGCTTCGGCGACGTCGAGGTCCAGCCCGGCATGGCCGTCCTCGGGCTGGTCGGGTCGGCCAACCGCGACCCGGCGTACGTCACCAACCCCGACCGCTTCGACGTCCTGCGCCGCCCGGCCCGGGCCGCCTTGAGCTTCGGCGCCGGCCGGCACTTCTGCCCGGGCGCGGCCCTGGCCCGCCTGCACGCCCAGGTGCTCTTCCCCCGCCTGCTGCGCCGCTTCCCGGCGCTGCGCATCGCCGGCCCGGTCCGCTACCGCGCGCCCGGCACCATGCTGCGCGGCATCGAGGACCTTCCCGTGTCGAACGGAGCATAGAAAAACATGCGCGTGCTCTTCACCATGAACCCGGCCCCCGGCCACCTGTTCTCGATGGTGCCCCTCGCGTGGGCCCTGCACCTGCGCGGCGACCAGGTGCTCGTCGCCGTGCCGCAGCCGCTGCACCAGCAGGTCCGCCGGGCCGGGCTGACGGCGGCCGTCGTCGGCGGCGACGCCTCGTTCTTCGAGCTCTGGCCGTCGGACCGGCACCTGGGCGGCAACGAGGAGCTCGACCTGGACGTGTTCGTCGCCCTGGCCGAACGGACGCGGGACGACATCGACGCGCTCGTGCGGGCCTGGCGGCCCGACCTCGTCGTCACCGAGCCGGTCGAGTACTCCGGGCCGCTCGCCGCGACGAAGGCCGGCATCCCCTGGGTGCTGCAGCACTGGGGGCTTCCGGTCCCGGCCGAGACGCACCGCAAAGCCCTGGCCGGCGTGCGGAACCGTCTCGAAGCCCTCTACGCCGGCGTCACGGTCGACCCGCCGGCCCTCACCATCGACACCTGTCCACTCAGCCTCGGCGGCGTGCCGGGCGGGACCCCGATGCGGTACGTGCCGTACAACGCGGCCTGCACCATCCCCAGCTGGCTGCTGCGGACCCCCGAGCGCCCGCGGGTGTGCGTGTCCATGGGTACCGTCCCGATCCCCGAGGGCGTCGACGGCCTCACCGCCGCCGTCCATGGCCTGGCCGGCCTCGACGTCGAGATCGTGGTGTCCGGGGCCGGGGTGCACAACGTCACCGACCTTCCTGAGGGCGTGAAGCGCATCGGCTGGATCCCACACAACCAGCTGCTGCCCGGCTGCGCGCTGTTCGTCCACCACGGCGGCTCCGGCAGCTCGATGGCCGCACTCACCGCCGGCCGCCCCCAGCTGCTCATGCCCCAGATGTGCGACCAGTTCGCGATCGCCGAACGCCTCACCGCGGCCGGGGCCGCCCGCAGCATCCCGTTCCCGGAGCGCTGCGCCGCGGCCGTGCGCATCGAGGCCGGCAAGCTGCTCGCCGACGACGGCTACCACATCCGCGCGGCCGAACTGGCGGCCGAGATCGCCGCGATGCCGTCCCCGGCCGCCGTCGCCGACGCGCTCGTCCTCCTCAGGTAGTACAACCTGACGCAGACGACGCGGGAGTTTCCGAAACTTAGCGTCACTGCCGTGACAGTCAACGTGGCGGTGCGGGCCGCCGATGTGGTGAAGGTGTACGGCTCCGGCGACACCGCGGTGCGCGCGCTCGACGGCGTCGGGGTCGAGTTCCCGGCGGGGGAGTTCACGGCCGTCATGGGGCCGTCCGGCTCCGGCAAGTCGACGCTCATGCACTGCCTGGCCGGCCTCGATACGGTCGACAGCGGCTCGGTGCGGATCGGCGGCACGGAGCTGACCGGCCTGTCCGACCGGGCACTGACCCGGCTGCGGCGGGAACGCATCGGGTTCGTGTTCCAGTCGTTCAACCTGCTGCCGACGCTGACCGCCGAGCAGAACATCACGCTGCCGCTCGACCTGGCCGGCCGCAAACCCGACCCCGGCTGGCTGCGCGAGCTCGTCACGACCCTCGGGATCGCCGACCGGCTGCGGCACCGCCCGTCCGAGCTCTCCGGCGGCCAGCAGCAGCGGGTCGCCTGCGCCCGGGCCCTGCTGAGCCGGCCCGACGTGGTCTTCGCCGACGAGCCGACCGGCAACCTCGACTCCCGCACCGGCGCCGGCGTGCTGGAGTTCCTGCGCCGCAGCGTCCAGGAGCTGGGCCAGACCGTCGTCATGGTGACGCACGACCCGGTGGCGGCCGGCCACGCGGACCGGGCCGTGCTGCTGGCCGACGGCCGCATCGTCGATGAAATACCGAAGCCCACGCCGGATCTGGTACTGGCTGGGCTCCGCCGGCTGGGCGGCTGACATGAGCAACCCGCGCCGTTTCATCCCGACCCTGGTCGCCGTGGCGCTCGCGGTGGCGTTCGTCGCCGGCACGCTGATCTACCGCGACACGGCCGAGGCCGCGCTCTACGACGAGTACGCCCGCGCCGCCCGCAACGTCGGCGTGGCCGTCACCGCCCGCGGCGACACCCGCCTGGAACCGTCCACCCTGGACCGGCTGCGCACCGACCCCGGCGTCGCCGCGGCCGACGGCCGCCGGGCCGAGCGGCTGCCGCTGCTGGACCGGCGCGGCCGGCTCGTCACCGACCTGGGCGCGCCCGGCTTCGGCATCAACGCCGGCACGGTCGCGGCGCTGCGCCCGTTCGACGTCCACAGTGGACGCCTGCCGGAGGTGGGCGGGGAGGCGGCGCTCGACACCCGCACCGCCGGGCGCATCGGCGTGGCCGTCGGCGACACCGTCACCGTCGTCGACCCGAAGGAGCAGCGGCAGACCGTCCGCGTCGTCGGCCTGGTCGACGTCACCGGCTTCCAGGGCGGGCGCTCCTCCACCGTCGTGCTCACCGACGCCGAACTGACCCGGCTCGCCGGCGGCTCCGGCTACCGGGAGGTGGTCGCGGCCCTCCACCCGGGCGCCGACGCCACCGCGGTCCGCGACCGGATCGGCGGCGGCGTCGACGCGAAGGCCCGCACCGGCGTGCAGTTGCGCAAGGACCTGGCCCGGGAGGCGTCCGGGCAGCTCGGCGGGCTGCTCGTCGGCATCGGCCTGTTCGCCCTGGTCGCCGTGCTCGTCGCCGGGTTCGTCATCGTCAACACGTTCACCATCGTCATGGCCCAGCGGCTGCGCGAGACCGCCCTGCTGCGCTGCGTCGGCGCCGGCCGCGGGCAGGTGTTCCGGATGGTCCTGGCCGAGGCCGCGAGGGTCGGCCTGGCCGGGTCCGTCATCGGCACCGGCCTCGGCGTGCTCGTCGCCTTCACCCTGTCGCGGCTGTCGTCGCTGGTCGGGCTGCCGGCCGGGGGACTCGTGCTGACCACGCTGCCGCTGCTGGCCGGCCCGGTGCTCGGCCTGGTCGTCACCGTCGGCGCCGCGGTCGCACCGGCGGCGCGGGCGTCCCGGGTCCGGCCGATGGCGGCGCTGCGGGCGGCGGTCCCCGAGTCCGGCTCGTTCCGCCGCCTCACGCTGGTCCTCGCCGTCCTCGCCGCGCTCGGGGGCACCGCGCTGACCGTGGCCGGGGTCCGCGGCACCGGCGGGGCGCTGGAGGCGATGGTGCTCGTCATGGTCGGCGGGATCGGCAACTTCCTGGCCCTGCTGCTGCTCACGCCGCGCCTGGTCGGGCCGGTCGTGCGGGCGCTCGGCTGGCTGCCGGGGCGGGTGTTCGGGGTGCCGGCGAAGATGGCGGCGGCGAACGCCGCGCGGAACCCGGCCCGGACCGCGGCCACGACCGCCACGCTGCTCATCGGGGTGGCGCTGATGGCCGGCGGCGGCACCGTCGCGGCCACCGTCAACCGGACCGCCGAGCAGCAGCTCAACACCGCGTTCCCGGTCGACTACATCCTGACCCCGTCGGTGCCCGGCGACCTCGTGCCGGCGGCCGTCGCCGGGGAGATGCGCGGGGCCGGGTTCCCGATCGCCGCCCCGGTCCGCCAGGGCCGCTCCGGCGACATCCTGGTCGGCACCCTCGACCCGGCGGCCGGGCTCATGCCCGTGCGCCCCGGCACGGCGATCGTGCCCGCCGCCGGTGACGTGCTCGGCGACCGCGCGGCGGGCTCGCGGATCGACCTGGTCGCGGGGGACAGGCACCTGACGGTGACGGTGGCCGAGGTCGCACAGAGCGCCAGCCTCGTCGGCGACGTCGTCATAGCCGAAACCGACTTCGCCGCGCTGTTCCCGGACGTCCACGACGACGCGATGGTCCTCGTGAAGGCGGCACCGGGCCGGCCGTCCGCGCAGACCCGGGCCGAGCTCGACACCGTGCTGGCCGACCACCCGCTGGTCCAGGTGGCCGACCTGGCCGAGGTGCGCGACGAGCGCAGCGCCGCGATCGACCAGATCGTCGCCATCATCGCCGCGCTGCTCGGGTTCGCGCTGGTCATCGCCGTCATCGGGATCGGCAACACGCTGTCGCTGTCGGTGCTGGAGCGGGCACCGGAGACGGCCCTGGTCCGGGCGCTCGGCCTGACCCGGGGCCAGCTGCAGGGCACGCTGCTGACCGAGGCGCTGCTGATGGCCCTGACCGGGGCGCTCGGCGGGGTGGCGTTCGGGGTGCTCTACGGCTGGCTGACCGCCACCGCCGGCTTCGGCGCGATCCACCCGCTGCTGCGCGTGCCGGTCGGGCAACTGGCCGGCTTCGTCCTCCTGGCCGCGGCCGCCGCCGTCCTCGCGGCCGTCCTACCCGCTCGCCGCGCCGCCCGTGCTTAGGCCCCGCCCGGCCGACCATGCCGGCCTGCGACGGGCCCAGGCTCCCCCTGCGCGCACCCCACGAAGGCCGGGTCACAACACCGGTAGCCAGGCCTCCGCGGGGCACACGCAGGAGAACCCTGGACTCTGTCTCGGCTCGACATGACCCGCCGGGCGGGACCTAGGCTGGACGTCGTGAGGTCGAGGCTGTTCGACGCGGCGGGGGTGGCGTGCGTCCTGGCGCTGCTCTACCTCGAGCGGCACCTGGCCCCGGTGCCGATCCTCGTCATCGGCACCGTGATGGCCCTGACCCTGCTGCTCCGGCGGGCCTATCCGGTGCCGGTGGCGGCCGCGGTCTACGGCCTCGCGCTCGTCCAGCTGGCGGTGCGCCCGGCCGTGCGGATGGTCGACGTCTGTGTGCTCATCGCGATGTACAGCGTCGTGAAGTACCAGAAAAAGCTGCTCTGGGGCATTGTCGCCGGAGGCGGAGCGGCCGTCGGTGTGCTGATCGCGGCCGTCACCGAGTGGCGCAACCACACCGGCAGCTTCTGGATCGTGTTCAGCGTGGTCGGCGCGGTCACGGCGACCGTGTGGGTCAGCGCCTACTCGGTGCGGACCCGCCGCCTCTACATCGCCTCCCTGGAGGAGGAGCGCGACCAGCTGGCCCGGCTGATCGCCGCCGACGAGCGGGCCGCGATCGCACGGGAGCTGCACGACGTCATCGCCCACAGCCTGTCGGTGATGATCGTCCAGGCCGACGGCGCCGCCTACGTCGTGGAGACCTCGCCCGCGGAGGCCCGCCAGGCCCTGGACACCATCGCGTCCACCGGCCGGACCGCGCTCACCGACATGCGCCGGGTCCTGGCCGTGCTGCGCGGGCCGGCCGTGGCGCCGGAGGATCGCCGCCGCCCGCGCCTGGCGGACCTCGCCGAGTCCGGGCTGGCGCTGCGCATCGAGGGCTCGGCCGGCGAGCTCGGCGCGGCCGAGGAGCTCACCGTGTTCCGGATCGTGCAGGAGTCGATGACGAACACGCTGCGGCACGCCGGCCCGGGGGCCTCCCTGGTGGTCCAGCTCGAGCGGTCCGGCAATGATCTGCTCATCACCGCCACCGACGACGGGACCGCGTCCACCGGCGGCGCTTCGGACGGGCACGGCCTGGTCGGCATGCGGGAGCGGGTGGCGATGCACGGCGGGACCTTCGCCGCCGGCCCGCTCGACGGCGGTGGGTGGCAGGTGCGGGCCGCGATCCCGGTGTCCGGATGATCAAGCTCTTCCTCGTCGACGATCAGGACCTGGTCCGGGCCGGGTTCAAGATGATCCTGTCCGCGCAGGCCGACATGACCGTCGTCGGCGAGGCGGCCGACGGTGCCCATGCGCTGGGGCTGCTCAAGACCGTGGCCGCCGACGTGGTGGTCATGGACATCCGGATGCCGGTGATGGACGGGGTGGCGGCGACGGCCGAGATCGCCGTGTGGCCCGACGGCCCCCGTGTGCTGGTGCTGACGACCTTCGACACCGACGAGGACGCGTTCGCCGCCCTGCAGGCCGGGGCCAGCGGGTTCCTGCTGAAGAACGCGCCCCCGAGTGACCTGCTCGCCGCGATCCGGGTGATCGCCGCGGGGGACGCGGTAGTGGCGCCGCGCGTGACCAAGCGCTTGCTCGATCAATTCGTCGTGCCCGCTCCGGCCGCCTCGCGGGGGTCGGTCGGATCGGGCCGGCTCGATCTGCTGACCGACCGGGAGCGGCAGGTGCTGCTGCTCGTCGCCGAGGGGCTGTCCAACGCCGAGATCGGCGACCGGCTGCGGGTCGCCGAGACGACCGTGAAGACCCACGTCGGGCGCGTCCTCACCAAGCTCGGCCTGCGGGATCGCGTGCAGTTAGTGGTCCTCGCCTATGAGAGCGGGCTGGTGCGGCCCGGAGGATGACCGGGTTCCGTCATGCTCTTGCGGAGATGCGTCTGGATATTGCGCACTCGTGTCACTCGGGTTACGGTCCCTCTTGCGCCGACCATCCGCCGACCGGTGCACACCCCCGATCGGGCCCCGCCGCGACCGCCACCGCCCGGGGCTCGTCCCAGCTCATCGAAAGTTGGCAAGCCATGCGCATACCAAGAGCGCGAACCGCGGCGCTGGTCGCCGCGGCCACGCTGGCCGCGGCCGGCGTGGCCGTCTGGGTCGCCACCCCGGCTCTGGCCGCCGCGACCGGCGGCGTCGGCGCGACCCTGCCCTACGTCGAGGTGCAGGCCGAGAACGCGGCCACCAACGGCACCCAGATCGGGCCCAGCGCGGCCTACAACACGCTGCCCGCCGAGGCGTCCTACCGCAAGGCCGTGACCCTGCAGGGCCAGGGCAAGTACGTCGAGTTCACCACGCCCGTGGCGACGAACTCGATCGTGTTCCGCTACAGCATCCCGGACACCTCCGGCGGCTCGGTCTACACGGCGCCGCTCTCGCTGTACATCAACGGGACCCGCAGCACGAACTTCACCCTGACCAACGCGTACAGCTGGTACTACAGCAGCTACCCGTTCAGCAACCAGCCGGGCGGCAACCCGCACCACTTCTACGACGAGGTCAACCGGCTCTTCCCGACGACCTACCCGGCCGGCACCAAGTTCAAGCTGCAGGTCGACTCCGACTCGACCGCGTCGTCGTACACCATCGACTTCGCCGACTTCGAGAACGTCGGCCCGGCCCTGTCCCAGCCGTCCGGCTCGGTCTCCATCACCAGCAAGGGCGCCGACCCAACCGGCGGGCAGGACTCCACGTCGGCCATGAACGCCGCGATCGCGCAGGCGGGCGCCGGCGGCACCGTGTGGATCCCCGAGGGCACGTTCAAGATTCTCGGCCACATCGCGGTCAACAACATCACCATCAAGGGCGCCGGCATGTGGCGCTCCCGCACGACCGGTGACCGCATCGGCTTCTACGGCAACTACGCGCCGACGCCGAGCGCCAACGTGCACCTGGCCGACTTCGCCATCTTCGGCAACGTCCAGGAGCGCAACGACTCCGACCAGGTCAACGGCATCGGCGGGGCGATGAGCAACTCCACCGTCGACCGGGTCTGGATCGAGCACACCAAGGTCGGCGCCTGGATGGACGGGCCGTTCACCAACCTGGTGATGAGCGGCCTGCGGCTGCGCAACTTCACCGCCGACGGCGTGAACTTCCACAACGGCGTCACCAACTCGCGGGTCACCAACAGCGACGTGCGCAACGCGGGCGACGACGGCCTGGCCACCTGGGCCGAGCAGAACGCCGACTCCGGCGACTCGTTCGACCACAACACGGTGCAGTACCCGATCCTGGCCAACGGCATCGCGATCTACGGCGGCCACGACAACTTCGTGACCGACAACCGGGTCGTCGACGCCGGCCTCACCCAGGGTGGCGGCATCCACGTCGCGCAGCGTTTCGCCTCCACGACGCTGGGCCGCACCGACGTGCTGCGCAACACGATCATCCGCTCCGGCAGCCTCGACCCCAACTGGCAGTTCGGCGTGGGCGCGCTGTGGTTCGACGCCCGCGACGGCGTGATGAGCGGCCTGACCAACGTCGACAACATCCTGATCCAGCAGAGCCCGTTCGAGGCGATCCAGTTCGTCTCGGGCTCGCAGATCTCCAACGTGAAGATCAACAACGCGACCATCCAGAACACCGGCACCTGGGCGATCCAGGAGCAGGTCGGCGGGGGCGCGACGATCTCCAACTCCACCGCCACCGGCGTGCAGGCCCCGGCCGCGATCTACAACTGCGGCGTCGGCTTCACGCTCACCGACGGCGGCGGCAACAGCGGCCTGTCCACCAGCGCCTGCTCCAACCTGCAGACGCCGACGTTCCCGCCGTACCTGCCGGACAACGGCTCGAACATCAACATCAGCCCGAGCGCGCTCGGCTTCGGCTCCGTCGTCACCGGCTCCACCAGCGCCTCGCAGGCGGTCACGGTGACCAACTCCGGCTCGGCCTCGGCCCCGATCGGCACGATCGCCGTCACCGGTGACTTCGCCCAGACCACCACCTGCGGCAGCAGCCTGGCCGCGGGCGCGTCCTGCACCGTCACCGTCACGTTCAAGCCGACGGCCGCGGGCTCGCGCACCGGCTCGCTGTCCATCACCGCCTCCGGCATCGCCAACTCGGTGCCCCTCTCCGGCACCGGCGTCGCCCCGGGCCCGATCGTCAACGCCAGCCCGGGCGGCCTGACCTTCGGCGGCACCGTCGTCGGCGCGTCGTCGGCGACCCAGACGGTCACGCTGAACAACTCCGGCACCACCGCCGCGACCGTCTCCGGCATCGCGACGTCGGGCGACTTCAGCCAGACCAACACCTGCGGCAGCAGCATCGCCGTCGGCGCGTCCTGCACCGTGACGGTCAAGTTCACGCCGACCGCCTCGGGCTCCCGCACTGGCTCGCTCACAGCCACGACCAGCGCCAACAACAGCCCGGCGGTCGTCAGCCTGTCCGGCAGCGGCATCGGCACCGACACCAACATCGCGCTGAACAAGACCGCGACGGCCAGCAGTCAGGTGAACGGCACGCAGGCCGCGACCACCGCCACCGACGGCAACGCGGCCAGCTACTGGGAGAGCGCCAACAACGCGTTCCCGCAGTGGATCCAGGTCGACCTGGGCGCCGCGACCAGCATCGGCAAGGTCACGCTGAAGCTGCCGCCGGACACCGCGTGGGCGACCCGCACGCAGACGCTGTCCGTCACCGGCAGCACCGACGGCACCAACTTCAGCACCCTGTCCGCCTCGGCCGGGCGCACCTTCAACCCGGCCAGTGGCAACACCGTCGCCATCACGGTGCCGGCGACGAGCGTGCGGTACGTCCGCGTCAACGTCACCGCGAACTCGGGCTGGCCGGCCGCGCAGCTGTCCGAGCTGGAGGTCTACCCGAGCGGCGGCGGCACCCCGAACGCCCCGGTGCTCAGCTCCTCCCAGTCGTCGCTGACCTACGCCACCCAGGCGCTCAACACCACGAGCGCGGCGCAGTCGGTCACGATCACCAACACCGGCACCGCGGCCGCCACGGTCTCCGGGGTCAGCGTCTCCGGTGACTTCGCCCAGACCAACAACTGCGGCGCGATCGCGGTCGGGGCCTCGTGCTCCGTCAGCGTGACCTTCCGCCCGACGGCCTCGGGCGGCCGCACCGGCACGCTCACGGTCACCAGCAACGCCAACAACAGCCCGACGACCGTCGCGCTGAGCGGCACCGGGGCCGGCAGCGCGCCGACCGACCTGGCCGCGGGCAAGGCGACCGGCGAGTCCAGCCACAACGACGTGTACCCGTCGGGCAACGTGGTGGACAACAACCAGAACACCTACTGGGAGAGCGTCAACAACGCCTTCCCGCAGTGGGTCCAGGTCGACCTCGGCTCGGCCCAGACCGCGTCCCGGGTCGTCCTGCAGCTGCCCGCCGGCTGGGGTGCGCGCACGCAGCGCATCCAGGTCCAGGGCAGCACCAACGGCTCGTCCTTCACCGAGCTGAAGGCGGCGACCGACTACAGCTTCACGCCCGGCGCGAACAACACCGTGACCATCACGTTCACGGCCACCACCCAGCGGTACTACCGGGTGACGTTCACGTCGAACTCGGGCTGGCCGGCCGGCCAGCTCTCCACCTTCCAGGTGTGGAACTCGTAACACCCCCGCACGACGGCGCCGCCGGAACCTTCACGGGCTCCGGCGGCGCTGTCGTGTTCAGGCGCTCGACGAGAACGTGATGCTGAACGGGTTGGCCTGCGGGACGCCCGCGTTGGAGAAGCAGGCCACCGGGACCGCGGCGTCGCTGGCCAGCTGCTGCCACAGTGAATGGATGGTGCAGTAGCCGGGGCCGTCGCCGATCGCGGTGACCTGGGTGGTGGTGGCCTTCTCGTGCAGGGACGGGAACTTGACCACGTAGACGCCGGTGCCCAGGCTGGACGCACCGTTGGCGCCGACGCCGAGCGGGTAGTTGAAGTTGGTCGGGCCGGTGTACGGGATGGACAGGTAGCCGAAGTACTTCGGCGGCGCGAACGAGCCGTAGACCGAGCGCTGGCGGTGGAAGGAGGCGGTGAAGTCGCTGGAGATCGGGGCGCCGGAGACCGGGTCGTGGCAGGCGACGTAGACGATGACGTCCGGGCCCGAGGTGAACTCGCGCATGATCTTGCAGCGGCGCGGACCGGCGTTCGGCTGGGCCGCGGTCACCTGCACGTTGCCGGACAGCAGGCCGCTGGTCTCGCCGACGCCGCCGAAGAACACGCTGTAGATCCCGACGCCGATCGGAGTGATCGACACCGCGCCGGCCGTCGAGTTGTAGGACTGGATCAGGGTGTTGGACATGACCTGCACGGAGGCGTACGTGCCCGGCACCGGGGAGATGGCGCCCGAGCTGACCGTCCACAGCACCGTGAACGGGGTGTCGGCGGGCGTGCCGCCGGCCTTGAAGCACTGGACGTCGACGATCTGGTCGGCGCCGGAGGCGTACCAGCGGACCGTCTCGCAGAACCGGCCGTCCTTCGCGACCGCGGTGACGTGCACGTTGCCCTTCGGGCCGGTGGCGACGTTGGGGAAGCGGACCAGGAACCGCCCGGTGGCGACCTTGCCGCCGGTCGCGGTGAGCGCGGACGACCAGGTGCCGTACTGGTACGGCGCCGGCAGTGCGGTCCACGTGGGTACCGCCGGATTGTCGACGTACGCGAACCCGAACCGGTCAGCGGTGGCGGCCGCGGCCGGTGCGCTGGGGACGAGCAGGACGGCCGCGAACACCGCGGCGATGAGCGCCACGACCTGGCGGGGGCGGGGAAGCATAAGGCTCCAATCGACTTGGGTCGATGCGGAGTCCTACTGTGCGGCCCGCCGGGCGCGGTCCGCTGTCGGCTTGCGTACACCGGACATCGGACCCGCGCAAAGGCGCAAAAGGCCGCGTGTGGGCGACGAGGTTCGGTAAGGCCTTGACATAACTATTGACGGCCATGAAGTATTACGCGCCGTGGCGGCGCAGCAGACGCATCCCCGCGACCTGTGGCGCCGCGAGCTCGGCGGGACCGCCAAGCGGGTCGCCGAGACCTTGCGGCTTTACGGGCCGCGGACCCGGGCCGAGCTGGTCACCCTCAGTGGCCTCTCACGGCCGACCGTGTCCGCCGTCCTCACCGACCTCGGCGGGGCCGGGCTCGTCAGCGAGAAGGTCGGCGCCGCGGCCCGGCCCGTCGGCGGGCGCCCCGCATCCGTCGTGCAACTTACCCGCCGGGCCGGCGTCGCCGTCGGCGCCGATGTCGGGCGGCGCCACGTCCGGGTGGCCGTCGCCGACCTCGGGCACGCGGTCATCGCCGAACGGGCCGCCGTCACCGACTTCGACATCGACGACCGGCCCGCCGACGCCCTCGACCTGGCCGTGACCCTCGTCGACACCGCCCTCGGCGACGTCGGGGCGACCCGCGACGACGTCGTCGGCGTCGGGCTCGGCGTGCCCGCCCCGATCACCCGGGACTGGCGGATCGGCTCGCCGCCGATGCTGCCCGGCTGGGCCGACCTGCGCCCGGCCGACGAACTCAACGCGCGGCTGGGACTGCCGGTGCGGGTCGACAACGACGCCAACCTGGCCGCCCTCGGCGAATACGTGTGGGGCGCGGGCCGCGGCTGCACCGACCTCGTGTACGTCAAGCTGGCCACCGGGATCGGCGCCGGCATCGTCCTGGACGGGCGGCTCTACCGGGGCGCGGCCGGCACCGCGGGCGAGCTCGGGCACGTCACCCTCGACGCGCGCGGCGCGGTCTGCCGGTGCGGCAACCGCGGCTGCGTCGAGCTGGCGGTCGGCGGCCGGGCGCTGCTCGCCCACGCCCGGCAGAGCCACCCGGAGCTGCAGAACCTCGGCGGGCTGATCGAGTACGCGCACGCCGGCGACCCCGGCTGCCGGCGGCTCATCATCGACGCCGGGACGCAGCTCGGCTACGCGCTGGGCAACCTGGTCAACCTGATCAACCCGCAGCGGGTCCTGCTCGGCGACGAGCTCGGGGCCGCGACCGAGCTGCTGCGCGAGCCGCTGCAGCGCGGGCTGGCCGAGACCGCCCTGGCCGCGGCGGCCGAGGCGGTCGAGGTCGTGCGGAGCGCCCTCACCCCGCGCGCGGCCGCCCTCGGGGCCGTGGCCCTCGCCCTGGGCATCGACACCATCCCCTTTGCCACCGCCCAATAAAGAGCAGAACAGAACGCACCGCTCGCGGCGTCTGTAGACAGTGACGTTCGAGGAGTTCGTGCACAGCCGCGGCGCGGCGCTGGTGCGCTTCGCCCGCCTGCTCACCGGCGACGACCACCGGGCCGACGACCTGGTGCAGGACGTCCTCGCGAAGGCGTTCGTGCAGTGGCGGAAGGTGTCGCGGGCCGACCGGCCGGACATCTACGTGCGGCGCATGCTGGTCAATGCCAACGCGTCCTGGTGGCGCAAGCGATCCAACGGCGAGGTGAGCGTCCCGGAGCCGCTGGAGGCGGCCAGCCCCGAGGACATCGGCACCGCGATCGCCGAGCGTGACCGGCTGCTGCGGCTCGTCGCCCGGCTGCCGCCGCGGCAGCGCACGGTGCTCGTCCTTCGCTACTACGAGGACCTGGACGACCAGAGCATCGCCGAGATCCTCGGCTGCTCACCGATCACCGTCCGCACCACCGCCCAGCGCGCGCTCGCCGCCATGCGGGCCCGGACCCGACGACCCGAGACGGAGCAGCCGGCATGATCGACGAACTCGAGCGGGACCTGCGCGACGCCTTCGGCACCCGGGCCGCCGCGCCCGTGGACACCGCGACCCTGGCCGCGAACGCGGTCCGGCGCGGCCGGCGGCGCCGGGCCTGGATCCTCGGCGGCCGCGCCGGCGCCGGCACCGTCCTGGCCACCGTCGCGGCGCTCACCCTGCTGCCGGGCGGCGGGCCCGGCCTCATGTCCGACGGGCCGCCCTCCCCGTCCCCGTCGCCCTCCTCGTCGCGCGCGGTCACCCTGTTTCCGCTCCCGGGGACCTTCGAGCGCGGCGCGGCGGCCGCGGGCCGGGTGCCGGACCTGCCGCTCGCGGCCGGAGCGCCCGCGGGCGCGGCCGCCGTCGGCACCGACCCCACGCTGCTGCACTTCACCATGGCCGGCTGGCTCGACCAGGCCGGCATCGTCACCTGGACCACCGGCGGGGGCGTCGAGACCCTGGACCGGCTCCGCTCCGACCAGCTGCGCCTCGGCGCCGGGCTGGCCCGCGACCCGGCCGGCCTCGACGCGTTCTTCGCCGAGCGGGCCCGCACCGAGTGGGCCGCCGTGGCCAAGGTCCCGCTGACGGTCGGCGGCCGCCCGGCCCAGGGGTACGCCGGTGATCACGAGTTCTCGGTGCGCTGGCAGCCCGCCGACGGCCTGTGGGCGCAGGTGTACCTGGCCCAGGCGAACGGGTCGCCCGACCTGGCGGCGGCCGTGGCCCTGACCGGCGACCTGCGCTTCGACCGGCCGCGCCGCTGCGCCTCACCGCTGCGGCTGGGCCACCTGCCACCCGGGGCCGCGGTCGTCGCGTGCTCGGCCGCGCTCACCGGCTACGACTTCCGCGACAGCACCGGCCGCCCGTCGCGGATCCTGCAGTCGGCGATCCAGGTCGGGGCCGGCCCGGCCCGCACGAAGGTCTTCCTGGACACGTTCTACGGGCCGCAGCCGGGCGCCGGGATCTCCCCGGGCCCGGGCATCTCCCCGGGCCCAGGCGCCTCCGCGGGCACCGGCCCGGCCGCGGCGACCAGCCTGGTGAACGGCTATCCCGTGGCGGTGACCGGCGGCGCGGAGCAGGCGGCGATCGCGGCCGGGCTGCGATGGCAGGGCGACGCGCGGGACCCCTCGACGTGGCCGGAACGGCTCGCCGGTTAGGACAATTCGCGACCGGACCCCGCCGATCGAGTGATCGGCGGGGCTGTTGCCGCGCATGTTGATCTATATACTGAGATCCTGTCAGGCGGCTCGGGGGTCGGATTCAAGATGTCCGCGGAGGCTGTGTGCTCTACTTCTTCCTCAGCTACGCGCGCGGTCCGGACGACCTCTTCGTAAGACGCTTCTACAACGACCTCTGCAGTGAAGTGCGGGTGCACGCCGGCGTCGGGCACGACGTCGAGGTCGGTTTCCTGGACAACCACAACATCGAGCCGGGCCAGCTGTGGCCGCAGGCCCTCGTCAACGCGATCGGCGAGTGCTCGAGCTTTCTCGCGCTCTACTCGCCGGCCTACTTCCTGAGCCGTCCCTGCGGCAAGGAGTGGCGACTGTTCGAGCAGCGGTCCAACGGCGCCCGGCCCGAGGACCCGAGCCGCATCCAGGGCCTGATCCCGATCGTGTGGCTGCCGCCGCGGGAGCTGCCGCCGGTCGCCCAGGCCGTGCACTACGACCTCGACGTGCCCGAGGACGACTACCGCCGGCGCGGCCTGCGCCAGCTGCTGCGATTACAGCGGATGCACGACGCCTACATCGACTTCCTCTCCACCGTCACCGAGCACATCGTCGCCGCCGCCCGCACCCCGCCACCGCCGCTGGCCTCCCTCGACCTGGACTTCGACCGGCTCGAGAGCGCCTTCCACGGCTCCGTCCGCGGCGCCGAGGACGGCGGGGAGCTGCCGGCCCGGTTCGGCACCGGGCAGATGATCCACTTCGTGATCGCCGCGCCGACCCGGGCCCAGGCCGAGACCGTGCAGCGCGACGGCGGCTTCTACGGCGCCGACGTGCTGGACTGGGCGCCGTTCGGGCCCGGGCAGCCGCAGCCGCTGCGGGACTACGCCCAGAAGGTCGCCTCCGAATACGGGTTCGAGTCGATGTTCACCGGGGTCGACCGGCTCGCGGACCGGGTGAAGGTGGCACAGCAGTACAACCACATCGTCGTCATGCTCGTCGACCCGTGGAGCGCGGACATCGCCGCCCACCGCGAACAGCTGCTGGAGTACGACCACCACCGCGATCACGTCTCCGCGATGCTCGTCGTGATGAGCGCGGCCGACCCGCAGACCCAGGCCCACCGGGCCCGCCTGGCCGACCTGATGCACGACACCCTCGGCAACAACGAGCGCCGCCTCGACGAGGTGATGCTGCGCCGCAGCGTGCTCACGTGGCCGTCGTTCGAGGCCGACCTCGCGGTCGTGCTGGCCGAGGCCCGCAACCGGCTCGTGGCCGACGGCCGCGTCTACCGCCGCCCGCCCCCCGGCGACTACGCCCCGCGCCCCATCCTCGAAGGACCGTAGGAGACACGATGACCGTGACCGAGCGGGCGCCGGCGGCGTCCGGCCAGATCGTGACCTTCTACTCCTACAAGGGCGGCTCCGGCCGCACGATGACCCTCGCGAACGTGGCCTGGATCCTGGCCAGCAACGGCTACCGGGTCCTCGTCGTCGACTGGGACCTGGAGTCGCCGGGCCTGCACCGCTACTTCCACCCGTTCCTGCTCGACAAGGAGCTGCGCAACTCCCCGGGCGTCATCGAGATGCTCACCGGCTTCGTCACCGCCGCGCTGCAGCCCGACCGCGACGACGAGCTCGGCTGGATCGACGCCACCGCCCAGGTCCTCGACCACGCCGTCTCCCTCGAATGGCGCTTCCCCGGCAAGGGCGGCGTCGACCTGCTCCCGTCGGGCCGCCAGACCCGCTCCTACGCGGCCGCGGTGAGCACGTTCGACTGGCCGAAGTTCTACGACCGGCTGCCCGGCGCGGCCTTCATCGACGCCCTCGCCCGCAACATGCGCCAGCACTACGACTACATCCTCGTCGACAGCCGCACCGGCCTGTCCGACGCGGCCGGCGTGTGCACCGTGCTGCTGCCCGACGTCGTCGTCAACTGCTTCACGCTGAGCATCCAGAGCGTCGACGGGGCCGTCGCGGTCAGCGAGTCGATCCGCCACCAGCGCCGCGGCCGGCCGCTGCGGTTCCTGCCGGCGCTGATGCGGGTCGAGGACGCCGAGCAGCTCAAACTGGAGATCGGCCGCGACTACGCCCGGCGGCGGTTCCGGCCGTTCCTGGAGCACGGCAGCCCGGACGAGGCCAACCGTTACTGGGGCGACGTCGAGGTGCCGTACAAGCCGTACTTCGCCTACGAGGAGATCCTCGCGACCTTCGCGGAACGGCCGCGCCTGGAGACCTCCCTGCTCGCCGCCTTTGAACGGCTGACGGGGGTACTGACACAGGGCGGCGTCCGCGAAATGCCCGCGATCGACGAGGCGGAGCGGCGCCGCTGGCTGCAGAAGTTCGAGCGGCCCCGGCCCAGTAGCGCCTCCGACGTGCTCATCAGCTACGCCGCCGTCGACCGCATGTGGGCCGAGTGGATTCAGCAGCGCCTGGTCGACGTCGACATGCGGGTCATGCTGCTGGACATCGACTCCGTCGCCGGCCCGCACTTCACCGGGGAGCTGGAGCGGCGGCTGGCCACCGTCGGGCGGACCCTGGTGCTGCTGTCCAAGGACTACGTCTCCTCGCCGCAGGCCGCACCGCTGTGGGCGCTGCTGGACAGCCGCAGCTCGGCCGGCACCCCGGCGGTCGTGCCGATCCGGCTGGACAGCACCCGGCTCAGCCCGCCGTTCACCGAGCGGCTCCCGGCCGAGCTGGCCAACCAGCCCCGCGACCGGGCCCACGAGGCGCTGCTGAGCGCGCTCGGCGTGCCGCAGCACTCGCCGAGCGGTGGCGTCCTGCTGGAGGAGACCGGGCCGCGGTTCCCGGGGGTACTGCCGCCGATCTGGAACGTCCCCCAGCGCAACCCGGGCTTCACCGGCCGCCGCGACACCCTCGAGCAGCTGCGCGACCGGCTGTCCGCGAGCGTCACGGTGGTGGTGCCGCAGGCCCTCTACGGCCTCGGCGGCGTCGGCAAGACCCAGGTGGCGATCGAATACGCGTACCGCTTCGCGGCCGACTACGACCTGGTCTGGTGGATCTCCGCCGAGCAGGTCTCCCAGGTCCGCTCGGCCCTCGGCGAGCTGGCCCGGGAACTCAGGCTGCAGGAGACCGACACCCTCGGCGAGAGCGTCCGGCAGGTCCGCGACGCGCTGCGCCAGGGCCGCCCCGGCCGCTGGCTGCTCATCTTCGACAACGTCGGCGACCCCGAGACGATCCGCGAGTTCATCCCGCAGGGCCCCGGCCACGTGCTGCTGACCTCCCGCAACCAGGAGTGGACGCAGGACGCCACGGTCGTGGAGATCACCACGTTCAGCCGGTCCGAGAGCATCACGTTCCTGACCCGGCGGGTCCAAGGCCTGGCCGTCGCCGACGCGGACGCCGTCGCCAACCGCCTCGGCGACCTGCCCCTGGCGATCGAGCAGGCCGCGGCCTGGCTGTCGGAGACCGGCATGCCGGTGATCCGCTACCTCGAGCTGCTCGACACCCAGCCGCTGCGCATCCTCGACGAGAACCCGCCCGTCGGCTACGACCGCTCGACCGCCGCGACCTGGCAGCTGTCCCTCGAACAGCTGCGCAAGCAGTCCCCGGCGGCCGCGAAGCTGCTGGAGATCTGCGCGTTCTTCGCGCCTGAGCCGATCCCGACGCGGCTGCTGTACACGCCCCGGTTCACGCAGCCGCTGCTCGAGTACGACCCGGCGCTGCACGACCCGATCCGGCAGGGCCGCCTGATCCGCCAGATCGGCCGCTACGCCCTGGCCTCCGTCGACTCCGGCCAGACCATCATGCAGATCCACCGGCTGGTGCAGGCCGTCATCCAGGACAGCCTCACACCGGCCGAGCGGGAGGAGAACCGCAAGCACGTCTACCGGGTCCTGGCCACCGCCGAGCGGGCCGACCCCGACGAGGTCGCCAGCTGGCCCGCCTACGCCCGGCTCCTGCCGCACGTGCGCGGCTCCCGGGCCAACCACTCCTCGGACATGCAGGTGCGGCTGTTCGTCGTCGACGTGGTCCGCTACCTGTGGTCCCGCGGCGACTTCTCCAGCAGCCAGGAGCTGGCCGAGGAGACAGTGCAGCAGTGGCGGGGCGACTCCCGCATCGGCGAGGACCAGGTGACGCTGCTGCTGGACTTCCACCTCGGCAACGCGCTGCGCTCCCAGGCCATGTTCGACCGGGCCCTCGACATCGACCAGCGGGCCCTGGAGCGGCTCAAGGAGACGGTGGAGGAGGAGGACGACCCCTACATCGTCATGACCGCCGGCGGCGTGGCCGCGGACCTGCGGGCACTGGGCCGCTTCGAGGAGGCCCGGGTCCTGGCCGAGGACGCCTACGAGCGAGCCCAGCGCACGTTCGGCGAGGACCACGACCGGACGCTGTCGGCCGCCAACAACGTGGCCGTGTCGCTCCGCCTCGTCGGCGACTTCAACGGCGCGGCCAACTACGACGAGGACACCCTGAGCCGCCGGCGCCGGGTGTTCGGCGAGCGGCACCTCTACACGCTGCTGGCCGCCAACAACTACGCACACGACCTGCGGGCCATCGGGCGTTTCGAGGAGTCCAAGGAGCTGCTGGACAAGGCCCTGCAGTCATACCGCGCGCTGCTCGGCGACTCCGCCCCGGCGACGCTGCGGGCGGCCAAGAACATGGCGGTGACGCTGCGCAAGCTCGGCGACATCCGGGCCGCCCGCCAGCTCACCGGGGACACCCTGCAGCGCTACCGCGACCTGCACGGCGAGGAGCACCCGGACACGCTGTCGTGCCTCATGAACGCCGCGTTCGAGGAGTCGGCCCTTGGCAACGGCGAGGCCGCCGAGCGCATCGCCCGGCAGGTGCTGGCCGGCTACGAGACCCTGTACGACGAGCGGCACCCGTTCCGGCTGGCGGCGCTGAACAACCTGGCCATCTTCGTCCGCCTCAACGGCGCGGCCGAGGCCGCCCGGGCGCTGTCGGACCAGGCGGCGGTGCTGTTCGAGCGGGCGCTCGGCGCCGAGCACCCCTACACGCTGTCGAGCCGGATCAACCTGGCCAACGCGCTCGTCGACGCCGGGGACCTCGAGGCCGCCCGCGCGATCGACGAGAGCGTGACGGCGGCGTTCGACCGGGTCCTCGGCCCCGACAACCCGGACTCGCTCGCGGCCGCCGCGAACCTCGTGGTGAGCCGCCGCAGCACCGGCGACGGCCCCGGCGCCGACGAGCTGCTCACCGCGACGCTGGACCGCAGCCGCCGCCGGCTGGGCGGGAACCACCCCAACACGGTGGCGATGGAGGAGGGCCGCCGGCTCAACTGCGACATCTCCCCGCCGCCCACCTGATGTTCTTCGTGGGCAAATGGCGGCCCGCAGCGCCTACCGCATCGTGCAGGTGTCGGCGGCCACCGGACTGGCGCTGCTCGTCGTCGCGTTCGCGGTCTGCATGACGACCTCGCAGGCCAGCCTGCAGATTGTGGCGGCCGGTCTCGCCGCGATCGGCACCGCCGTCTCGGCCTACGTCGGCGCCACCTCACTGACCGTGTGGAACCGGGCGCTCTCCCAGTTCAACCTGTTCGACCTGCAGCCGCTGATCATTCGCCAGCTGGCCGCGGCCCGCGAGGTCCTGGACAAGTTCGAATCGCCGGAGCGCCACGACGCCGGGCTCGAGCGGATCATCGCGACCCGCCCGAGCACCAAAGCCGGCTGAACGCCGGCCAGGAGTCCCCCGGCCGCCCGGCCGCCGCGCCCTGCGATCCGGGTGGCGCCACGCTCGAGCGCGTGCTCCAGCGCCGACGCCAGGGGCACCGTCAGCGCCAGGTCGACGGTGAGGCGAGCCGCGGTGGCCGCGCAACGCGACCGGGGCCCGAAGCCGTGGCCAGCAGCTCGCCGACGCTGTCGAGCAGGACCTTCGTCTCCCGCCGGGCCGGGTTCAGCAGGGGCGCCAGCCCATTCGGCACTGGCGTGCACCAGCGGATCCGGGTCCAGGGTGCGGTGAGCTCCGGCGGCCGGCCGGTGCGGCGGACGAGCACGTAGTCGTGCCGCGGCGGGTGAGGGGCGAACAGCAGCCAGGACGGGATGAGCGAGCACGCGTCGAGCGCGCGGAGCCGGCGGGACAGCGGGCCGGGCACCTGGCACAGCAGCGTTACCGCGGTCCACACCGTGAGGACGGCGGCGAGCAGTCGTTCCGCCATGCCGGCCAGCGTATGGCCGGCCTGGCCGGTCGCGGGCCGGATAGTCGCCGGCCCACGCTGATGGGCGAACGGGCGCGCCGAAGCGCGCGCTCTACGCGCGGCGGGCGCCGGCGGGCCAGATGACTTTCAGTGGCAGGGCGGCGGCGCGGGCTCGGGTCACGACGTCGGCGGTGCCGCCCGGGGGGCCGTGGTCGTGGCCGTCCCAGACGGCGAGCAGGCGGTCGACGCGGGCCAGCATGATGTGGTTGGCGGCGACGTAGGCGCGGCGGCCCGCGTGGCGTTCGCCCGTCGGGACGACCGTGGCCGCGGCGGCCAGGAGGGTGTCGAAGTCGTCGCGGCGGTCGGGGGCGACCAAGCGGCGGTAGTCGGGGGCCGGGAGGATCACCTCGTAGGTGCCGCCGACGGCGTCGACGGCGCGGGCGAAGAGCTGGTCGGCGCCGTCGGCCAGGCAGGTCACGCCGATGAGGCCGGGGCCGGCCGCGGACAGCTCCGCGAGCAGGGCGGCGTAGATGGCTTCGGCGGTGCCGTCGGTGAGGTTGGTGTGGCCCGTGATGCCGATGCGCATGCGGTCCCCCCAAAGGTCAGCCGGTCGTGGCGCGGATCGGTTCGTGCAGCCGGACGATGGTGAAGCCCTCGTCGGCCAGCATCTCGGTCATGTAGCGCACGGCGTCGCGGGCCTTCTCGCGGCCGGGCTCGGGCAGATCCTGCCATGCCACCAGGTCCGGGTGGCGGCGGCGGCGGTCGTCGCGCCGCGTGTCGTGGCGCCAGCCCCGGCCTTCGCGCTCCGCGCACCAGCGGCCGTGCTCCAGCTCGGCCAGCTGCTCCAGCTCGCGCTCGGTGATCAGGCCGTCCTCGCCGTTGCGCACGGCGATCACACAGCCGATCGCCTGCATCTTGGCCGCGATGCCCTGGACCTGGGCCCGGTTGGCGTTGCGCATCGACTCCGACAGCTGCGACCAGGCGACGGCGCTGGTCGGGCTCGCGTTGCCGTGCGTCGTCTGGAGGTACCGCTGATGGAAGCGCATCGCGAGGCGCTCGGTGAGATCCTCGGCGATCAGGTGCGCGTCGCACGCACGGGTCGTGATCGGGTACACCCGCAGTTTGCGCCCGACCTCGTCGAGGAGGTCGTTGTGCTCGCCCCCGTGGAACGCGTCGGCGAGGGCGGTGGCCCGGTAGGTGCAGACGAAGACGGCGTCGCTGACCGCCAGCCACAGCTCGGTGCTCTCCAGGGCCAGGTCGAGCATCCGCTCCTCGTCGCGGTGGCACAGGTAGATGCGGTCGTAGCGGGCCGGCCGGGTGATCCGCGGCAGCCAGGTATCGAGGAGCTCGTTGTGGGCGCGGACCCGGCAGACGGAGTCCAGGAACGGGAACCGGGCCAGGAGGGTGGCCAGGGTGCGGCCGGCGTCGGTGCCGATGACGTCGATCTGCAGCTGGTCGCGGCGGCCGCCCCGCGATCGCCAGTAGCGGGCCGTCTCCACCAGCAGGACCCGCGGGAACGAGCCGTCGCCGGAGATGAGCAGGCGCACGGGCGGGCCGCCGGGCTCGGGCGAGCGCAGCGGGTTGAGTCGGTAGAGGGTCCGGGCGGCGGCGTCGTCGACGTGGAAGTAGTCGAGCCGGAAGCGGTTGGAGCCGGCCGCGCCGAGCCGCCGGGCCTGCAGCAGGTGGCACGTCTGCTGGCGGTTGAGCTGCACGTAGATCCACGGTGAGGAGCGCCGCAGCTGCAGCTCGGTGCCGGCGGTGACCGACACGGCGTGGTTGAACTGATCGTCGTCGCCGCAGATGTAGAGGTATCGGGCCCGGCGCAGGCCCGCGGCCCGCAGCACCTCGGACGAGCGCGGGTCGCCGGAGACGCCGAGGAACCGGCGGTGGCGCAGTTCGAACGCGCGGATCGGCGCGGACCGCACGACCACGACCCGCTCCCCGGTGGCGAACAGCTGCTCGGCCAGGGCCTTGGCGAACGGGGTGTCACCGCAGACCACGGCGTGCCGGCGGGCGGTGCGGGAGCGCAGTTTGCGCAGTTCCCCGGCGAGCAGCAGGCGGATCGTGTCGACCAGGGTGGCGAGGGTGAACAGCGGGGCCAGGAACCGCGCGTACTGCAGCTCCCACGGCAGCGGCGCCTGCGGGTCCTGCAGCGGATCGGAGCCGAGCACATAGAGCTGGAATGTGTAGTAGAACGTGTCGAACCAGTCCCGTTCCGCCCGTTCCGCGGCGAGAAACTTCCGCATGCCGATCAGGCCCAGAATCAGCGCGACGATTCCGGCAATACCGAACACGGTCCGCAGAATGGTCGCACCCGGCCGGCCCCCGCCCCGCTCCGGCCCTGCCACCGCCCACCCCTGTCAGGCGACACCGGCCTCGTCGGTTGAGACCTGGTCGGCCGGCGCCAACTTTCCTAAAGGACTATCCCGGATCTCCAGTGTGCGGTAATCGAAGCCTGACTCATAGATGCCGATGCGTGAGGAATTTCGCATGAATGTTTTGGCGACGGCCCGGATATCGGGGACGATCGACGGGTGCCGCAGCAGCCAGAGGGTCGCGTCGTCACGTTCCACTCCTTCGCCGGCGGCTCGGGCCGCACGATGGCGGCGGCCAACACGGCCTGGATCCTGGCCGCGGCCGGGCGGCGGGTCCTGGTCGTCGACTGGGATCTGGAATCACCGGGCCTGCACCGGTACCTCCACCCGTTCCTCGACACCGCCGAGGTCGACCGGGCCGGCGGCGTCACCGACCTCTTCCGCCGCTTCGAGCGGGCCACTGTCGACCCCTTCGCGGTGACCCCGCCGGTCACCGTGCACTGGCCGCACTTCGCCGGCGGCATCGACTTCCTCCCGGCCGGGCGCCAGGACGCGGCCTACGCCGGCACGCTCGGCGGCCTCGGCGGGCTGGACTGGGACGACTTCTACCGCGCGGGCGGCGGTGAGTTCCTCGACGCGCTGCGCCGGCACATGAGCGTCCGCTACGACTACACGCTCATCGACAGCCCGGCCGGCATCGGTGACCTGGCCCAGATCTGCCTCGCGCACCTGCCTGACGACGTGCTGGCCTGCTTCACGCTCAGCGCCAAGAGCATCGAGGGGGCGGCCCGGGCCGCGGCCGCCACCCGGGAGGCCGAGCACCCGCCGCGCGTGCTGCCGGTGCCGATGCGGGTCGACCCGGCCGACCGGGCCCGGGCCGAGGCGGGGCGCCGGGCGGCCCAGGAGCGGCTGGCCGGCCTGCCCGCCGGGCTGAGCACCGACGAGGCCGACGCCTACTGGCGCGACGTGCAGGTGCCCTACCAGTCCGCGTACGCCTACGAGGAGGTCCTCGCGACCCTGACGGACCTGCCGGGGCAGCCGGACTCGCTGCTGGCCGCCTACGAGCGGCTGGCCTGGTACCTCACCGACGGCACCGTGAAGGGCCTGGCGCCGGTCGATGAGCAGCTGCGGTACCGGGCCGCCGCGCAGTACCTGCGGCTCACCACGACCCGCGAGGACCGGGTCCTGCTCCGGCACACCCCCGAGGACCGGGTATGGGCCGAGTGGATCGCCGAGACCCTGGCCGCGGCCAAGGTGACCGTCATACACGGCAACGGCACGCCGGCCACCGGGGCGCCCCGCGAGCTGATCGTCATCTCGGCCGGCCGCGGTGCCGCCGACGCCCAGCGCCGCTTCGCCGGCCGGGCCGCCGGTCGCCCGCCGCTGGCCGTCTACACCGACGGCGTGGCCGAGCTGCCCGCGTTCCCCGACCACGCCTCGGCCCGCCTCGACGGCCTCGGCGAACCGGAGGCCGCCCGGGCCCTGCTCCGCCTGGTCGGCCGGGACGAGGAGCCCCGCCGGGCCGGGGCCCTGCGCTACCCGGGTGTCGAGCCGGCCTGTTTCCAGGCCCCGGCCCGGCCCGCGGGGTTCACCGGGCGCCAGGCCGACATCGACCGGCTCCGCGACCGGCTGCGCCCGGACGAGCACGGCGGGCCGCGGCCCGGGCCGGTCGTCCTGCACGGCCTGGGCGGGGCCGGGAAGTCGACGATCGCCGCCGAGTACGTCCACCGGTTCCGGGCCGCCTACGACCTCGTCTGGTGGCTGGACTGCGGCGCGCTGGACGCGGGCGTCGAGGGGCTGGCCGGCGCGCTGGGGGTGGCGCCCGCGGCCGTGCTGGGGGCCCTGCGCCGGGGTGAGCCGCACCGGCGCTGGCTCGTCGTGCTCGACGACGCCGAGGACTACGAGCAGGTGAAGCGGGTGCTCCCGCAGGGCGGCGGGCAGGTCCTCATCACCTCCCGGAACCTGTCCTGGGGCGGCGGCTTCGCCTCGGTGCCGGTGGCGGTCTACGGGCGGGAGGAGAGCATCGTGTACCTGCGCCGGCAGGTCCCGGAGATCACCACCACGGAGGCCGACGCGGTCGCGGAGGCCCTCGGCGATCTCCCGCTGGCCGTCGCGGCGGCGGCCCAGGCGCTGCGGGCCCCGGGCGCGACGGTCGCCGGCTACCTCGCCCGCATCGGCCGCGACCGCCTCGAACTGCCCGCCGTCGAGGGCGCGTTCGACCGCTCCCTGGCCCGCCTGCGGGCCCAGTCGCCGGGCGCGCACCGGCTGCTGCAGCTGTTCTCCGTGCTGGCACCGGACACCGCGACCGGGGTCGTGTACAGCGACGCCATGGCCGAGGTCCTCAAGCCCTACGACGAGTCCGTCGCCGACCGGGTCATGCCGGCCGCGCTGGTGCAGCAGATCAGCCGGCTCGGCCTGCTGCGCCCCGACCTGCCCGGCGGCCGCATCCACATGCACCCCCTGCTGCAGCGGGTGGTCCGGGAGCGGATGACCGCCGAGGACCGGCGCGAGGCCCGCCACCAGGTCCACCTGGTCCTGGCCGGGCTGAGCCGCGGCCACGACGTCGACGACCCGCGGTCCTGGCCGCAGTACGAGCTGATCTGGCCGCACCTGGACACCTCCGCCGCCGCCGAATGCCGCGACGAGACGGTCCGCGGCCTGGTCGTGGACCGGGTCCGGCGGCTGCGCCACGCCGGCGACACCGGCCGCGGCGAGCGGCTCGCGCTGCGGGTCGAGGCCGAGTGGACCGGGCCCGAGCACCAGCGCCGGCTGCAGCAGCTGCGCGGCGTGCGGGCCGGGATCCTGCGCGACCAGGGCCGCTACACCGAGGCCCTGACCCTCAACCAGGAGGTGGCCCGGGAGCAGGAGCGGCTGCTCGGCCGGCACCACCCGGCGACCCTGGCCACCCGCGACCGGCTCGCCGCCGACCTGCGGGCGCTGGGGCAGTACGCGGACGCGCTGCACCTCGCCCGGCGCACCTACCGGGCCTGGTCCCGGGTCGTCGGGGCCGAGCACGCCCGCACCCTCAACGCGCTCAACGGCCTGGCCACCGCCTACCGGGCGGCCGGGCGCTACCGGGCGGCCCGCCGCTGCGACGACCGGGTCCGCACGTTCCGGCCGTTCCCGGGGCCGGACCGGGACCCGGCGGTCCTGCGGGCGGCCGCGAACCTGGGCCGCGACCTGCGCGACGCCGGGCTCTACACCGAGTCGGCCGAGCTGCTGCGGGCGCTGGAGCCGGTGTGCGCGGCCACGTTCGGCGAGCACTCCCGGGCCGCGCTGAAGGTCCGCACCAGCCGCGCGGTGTCGCTGCGCCTCGACGGCCGGGCCGCGGAGTCGGCGCCGCTGCTGGAGAGCGCCTACGAGCAGCTCGCCGACGGCGGCGGGCCGGCCGGGCCGGAGACCCTCGCCTGCCGGCACAGCTGGGGGCTCACCCTCCTCGCGACCGGGCACGTGGAGCGGGCCCGGGCCGAGCTCACCGGCGTCGCCGAGCGCTACCACGACCAGCTCGGCCCGGACCACCCGCGCACGGTCACGGCCCGGGCCAACCTGGCCCTCGTCGCCTGGGCGGCCGGCGAGCGCGACCTCGAGCCGGCGGTGCGGGCCGCGGCCGAGCTGGAGGCGGCGCTGGGCGCCAGCCACCCGCACGCGCTGACCGCCGCGATGAACGCCGCCCTCCTCGCGGACGAGCCCGATGCCGTCGCCGGCCTCGCCGAGCGCCTGCGCCGGGTCCTCGGCGACGACCACCCGCTGGCCGCTGTCCGAAATCCGACAACCATCGATCCCTACTGAGCGTCGGGCTCAGACCTCCGCGAGCCAGCGGATCATCCGGGGCATGACCCGCAGCGCGCCGAAGTGCGCGGCCCCGTGCTCGACCTCCAGCTGCGCGTGCGGGATGTGCTCGGCCAGCCAGCGGGTGTGGCTGACCGGCGCGAACCGGTCGTCGCTGCCGTGCCACAGCCGCACCGGCACCTCGATCCCGTCGAGGCGGAAACCCCAGTCGGCGCGCAGCGCGAGCAGGTCGTCGATCCAGCCGTAGGGCCCGTCGCCGAGCGCGGCCGCGTAGGTGCGCAGCAGCAGCCGCTCGATCGCCATGTCGTCGACCACCCGCAGGTCGGCCGCGGGCATCTCCTCGCGCAGCTGGCGCAGCAGGTGGGCGGGGTCGTCGCGGACCCGGTTGGCCCGCAGCCGCAGCTGCTCGACGATGAGGTCCTCGTCGAGCGCGGCGGCCCGGAAGGAGCGCTGGTTGGAGGGGACCATCTCGCCGTACCAGTCCAGGCCCACCGCGTCCGCCGGGGCCAGGCTGACCAGGGCGGCGGCCCGCGTGACCCGGTCGGGCAGCAGCGCCGCGCAGGCCAGCGCGTGCGGGCCGCCGCCGGAGCGGCCGAGGACCGCGAACGTCTCCAGCTCCAGGGCGTCGGCCAGCGCGCGCACGTCGGCGGCGGCCTCGGCGACCGTGCGGCCCGCGTGCCGGCTCGACCCGCCGTAGCCCGGCCGGCAGTAGGCGATCAGTCGCACGCCCAGGCGGTACAAAATCGAATGCCGTGGCTTTGGTCCGTCGCCGCTGCCGGGCGTCCCGTGGTGCAGGAACACCGGCCGTCCCGCGGGCTTGCCCGAGTCTTCGTAGGCGATCGAGCGGCCGCTGCCCAGGTCGAGGAACTTGAACACGGTCCGCCTCCTTCAGCGCTACGCGCCGTCGCGGGAGCGTTCAGAATACCGAGCGGGAATGAGCTTGGGACGATTCGCTGGACAACGCCTGACCGCGACCCCACCATTGGTCCACGTGGGCCCGCCGATGCGCCAGCTGATCCTCAAGATTCACAGTCGTTGCAACCTGAGCTGCGACTACTGCTACATGTACGAGAGCATCGACCAGAGCTGGCGAACCCGGCCGACGACGATGAGCCCGGCCACGGTCGCCGCCGTCGCCGGCCGTATCCGCGAGCACGCCCGCGCCCATGACCTGACGGACCTGCAGGTGGTGCTGCACGGCGGCGAGCCGCTGCTGGCCGGGCACGCGGGGCTGGGGGCGGCGCTGGCGCAGATCCGGGCCGCGTTCCCGGCCGTGCGGTTCGCGATGCAGACCAACGGCATCCTGATCGACGAGCGGTTCCTGGAACTGTTCCACGAGTACGGCGTCCGGGTCGGGGTCAGCGTCGACGGCGATCGGGCCGCGACCGACCGGCACCGCCGCTACGCCAACGGCCGCGGCTCCTACGACCGGATCGCGGCCGGGATCGAGCTGCTCATGCGCCCGGAGCACGCGCCCGTGTACGGCGGGCTGCTGTGCACCATCGACGTCGACAACGACCCCGGCGCGGTCCTCGACGGCCTGCTCGCGTTCCGCCCGCCCCGGGTCGACCTGCTGCTGCCGCACGGCAACTGGACGACGCCGCCGCCGAAGCACGACCGGCCCCTGGCCTACGGCACCTGGCTGATCGAGGTCTTCGAGCGCTGGTACGGGCAGCGCCCCGAGCCGACCCGGATCCGGATCTTCGAGTCGATCATCGCCCGCCTGTTCGGCCTGCCGAGCGGGACCGAGTCCATCGGCGGCGAGGAGCCCGGGATCGTCACCGTCGAGACCGACGGCACCTACGAGCAGTCCGACGCGCTGAAGACCACCGAAGCGGGCGGCCCGGCCACCGGCCTCGCCGTCACCGGCCAGAGCCTCGACGACGTCCTCGATCACCTCGCCGTCGCCGCGCCCTACGCCCTGTCCGCCCAGTGCCGGGCCTGCCCGGTCGTCGCCGTGTGCGGTGGCGGCCTGCGGGCCCACCGGTTCTCCGCGGACAACGGATTCGACAACCCTTCCGTCTACTGCGCGGACCTCCTCGCGCTCATCACCCACATCGGCGCCCGGGTGCGCGCCGACCTCACCCAGGCGGCGGCCGGATGATCGGCGCCGAACAGTTCGCGGGCATCGCGTCCGGCTACGGTGACGCCACGGCCATGGCCGTGCTCGCCGACGGCCAGCTGGCAAAGCGCAAAGCCCTGGTCGCCATGGTACTGCGAGCAGCACGCACGACACCGTTCGCCGACTCGTCGCAAGCCGCCGCGGAGCTGCTCACGCGGGCCGAGGACGCCGCCGGGCCGGCCGTCGCGGGGCCGGCCGTCCTGACCCACCCCCACCTCGACGCCTGGGCGACCCTGTGCCTGCACCGCCTGGCCGACGGCGACGCCGACGCGGACCTGCTCGGGCACCTCGCCGCCTATGGTGCCGCCGCCGCGATCGAGGCCGGGCTGCCGTTCGACGTCACCGTCCCGACGGTCGACGGGGCCGCCTGCCTGCCGGGGCTGGGCGCCGCGGCCGGGCTTGGACCAGGACCGGCAAGCGTCTGTGGTACAGCCGGGACGGTGCGCTTCACCGGCTCCGGCGGCACCGTCGTCGAGCTGGACGGACCCGGCTGGCGGCCCCGCCGCACGGTGACCCTGCCCGGCTGGACGGTGGTCATCGAGGACCTCGACCCGTACCGCAACTCCTATCAGTGGCAGCCGCTGTCGTACCTGCCCGACGCCCGCGCCCAGCACCTCGAGAAGCTCCTCGCCGATGCCTGGCAGCTCATCGAGGCCGGCCACCCGGGGCACGCCGAGGGCATCCGGCACAGCGTCCGGGCGATCGTGCCCCTGGCGACGCCCGAGAACGGCACGATGATCAGCGCCGCGTCGCGCCACGCGGCCGGCGCGATCGCGGTGTCCATCCCGGACACGGCGGCCGATCTGGCGCTGTTGCTGATCCACGAGTACATGCACGCCAAGCTCGGCGCCCTGCTCGACCTGGTCGACCTGCACGAGCGGCCCGGCCCCGGGGCCCCCGGCTTCCACGCACCGTGGCGCCTCGATCCCCGCCCGACCGGCGCCCTGCTCCAGGGCGTCTACGCCCACACCGGCGTCACCGACTACTGGCGGGTGCGCCGGCACAGTCCGGATGCCGACACGCGCCGGGCCGCCGCCCAGTTCACATATTGGCGGGCCATGAATCGGCTCGCCGTCGACGGCCTGATCAACGGCGGTGAATTGACCCCGGCGGGCACACAATTCAGCACCATCCTGCGGGCGACCCTCGACGACTGGGAGACCGAGGAGATCGCACCCGACATCAAGGCGAAGACCCTATTGTTCGTCACCGCGCAAACAACTCGCTGGCTGCTCATCAATGCACAGGCAAGCCCGGGTGAGATCGAAGAACTGACCCGATTCCTGCGTTTCGGCACGCCGCCCCGCTCGTTGGCCGATCGGGGCGCGATCACCCCCGGCGCCGTCCGCGGCCCGGCCGACGCCCCCGGCCTGCTCGCCGACCTCCATCAATGGCTCGACGGCCACACCGGCCCGGCCGAGCCGAATGGCCCTGACCGGCACACACCAGGGTTTATGCTGCTCAACGACGACCCCGGCGGCGCCGAGCGGGCCTGCCTGGCCCGGCTCGACGCGGACGCCGAGGACGACGACGCCTGGATCGGCCTGGCCGTCGCCCGCACCCTCGCGGCCGATCGCGACGGCCACCGCGACCTGGTCACCCGGCTCCTGACGACCCGGCCGGAGTTACTTCGTGCCGCCGTTTCCGCGGTGCAACGCGAAGGAAATACAAACGCCGCTTCTGAACTGGTCAAACGCAGATAACAAGTCGGGGTGGACCGCAGTCCGTCACCCCGATTGCTGTGCCATACTTCTGCCGTGGTTTGTGCTTGCACACAGCTCGTGCTGTGCCGACGGTGTCGTCACCCGCTGCATCCGTAGGGCCCTCACAGGGTCACCCGGGCTAGTGAAGCACCACCCCCTGGCTCCAGGTCATCTTTGACGAGGTCTTGCCGCCGCCGCCGACCATGGCAACCACGCTCTCTCCCAACACACCCATAGGTGGAAGCATGCACAAGCCAGGCGCTGTCGCCGTGGCCGAGGACCCCAGCGAGGGGTTACTCGATCTTGCGGCGGTCCGGTTGCGGACACTGCTGTCCGAGCCCGACGAGGCAACCGCCTCGACGCTCGACAGCGTGATGAAACGACTGTTCGACCCGCGTGAGCGAGACCTGCTCACGGTGTCGGCGTTTGCTTCCGCACTGTAGAACCTTCACACGGCTTCACCACGGTTCTGTACGGCGAAAGGGCCGGAGCGAGATCATCGCTCCGGCCCTTCGCTGTGCCGTGGACTAGCTTGATCTTCAGCCCGGCACGCCCGGCAGCCGCGGTGGGGTGGCCCGGCGCAGCACCCGGTCCGAGCGCAGCCGGGCCACGACCCGCACCGGCAGGCCCCGTAGCAGCCAGGCGAGGCGGGCAGCGTCGTAGCCGGCGTCCATGACGACCCACATCTGCGGGTCGCCGGAGCGCCAGTACCCTGCGGCGATCAGCCGGCCGAGCACATCGCCGGACCGGCCCGGCGGTAACCGCGGCCAGGTCCGCGCCCGGCGTCAGGCGTCCGCAGCCAGCAGGTGACGTCCACCGCGAGGACGATCCGGCCGTCGCCGGCCCGAGGCAACGGCACCGACGTCTGCAGCCCCTCCACGTCCCCTCCCGGCCGCGAGCGCGTTATACAGCGCGCCGCGACCCCGACGGTGCTCCGCCACCAGCGACAGCGCCGGCAACGACCGCACCCGCCCGTCCGCGCACAGCACCGCATCCGCCAACTAGAGGTCGATGCCGAGCTGGCGGTGGCGGGGGTAGGGGCGGACGGTGGCGCCGGTCTCCTCCAGGGCCAGGATGCGGCCCAGGACCTTGCCGTCGAGGTCGTCGTCCGGGGGGAGGGTCTCCAGGCGGGCGTGTGACCACGGGGCGGGTAGGGCGCCGTCGGTGAAGGCGGCCGTGAGCAGGGTGGCGGTGCCGCGGGTCATGGTGCGGGTGGTGTTCACGCCCGGTGGGGTGGGGGAGTAGACGGGCCAGTAGGCGTGGCGGTCGCCGGCTCGGGGGCGGCGGGGGTGGGTGGCGCAGTGGCGGAGGAAGGCCGGCAGGTCGGTGGCGTTGTGGCGGAGGGCCTCGGCGACCAGGCAGGCCCACGTGAAGCCGCCGACCAGGCCCCAGGCGGCGCCGTCGAGTTCGCGTTCGCGGGACCAGCGGCGGACCTCGGTCAGCAGAGCTTGGAACGTGGCCGGGTCGAGGCCTTCCAGGAGGGCGTCGGCGTCGTGGACGGCCAGCATCGCGCGGTGGCCGGGGCCGTCGGGGGCCGCGTGCTGGACGTCGACGTTGACGCCGGCCACCACGGCGCGGACCACGGGCACGACGGTGCCGACGAGTCTGCCGTCCAGCGCGGCGGCCAACGACGGCAGCGGGTCGTCGCCGGCGGGGCCTTCCCACACCAGGTCCAGGTCGGTCGTGTCGCTGTAGACGCCCAGGCGCACCGAGCCGACCACGTGGACGCGGGAGCCGGGGCGCAGCGCCGAGCAGGCGTCGGTGACCAGGGCGCGGGCGGCGGCGTGGCCCGCGGCCAGGGGGACGGTGTGGCGGACCTCGAACGGGCGGTCGGCGCGGCGGCTGATCAGGTCCAGGGCGGTGACCGTGAACTCGAGCGGAGTCCAGGCGCCGCGCAGCTCGGCGTAGACCTGGTCGGCGTTCTTCGTGAGCTTCGCGATCGTCAGGTGCGGGGTGTACGCACCGGCTGTACACCCGGGAAATCTGGACGCGAGAGCCGAGCGCAACCGTTGCAGCGCGTCCGCCGGCGTGGTCTCCGGCTCGGCCCAGACCGTCGTGGAACCGCGGTGGTCGAAGCGGCCGAGGCGGTGCAGGCGGATCCGGATGGGGCCGGTGCCTTCGACGGTGGCCGCGACCACGCGGGCGGCGGCGTCGAACGACGCCTCGGGGACGAAACCGTAGATCAGGTTGATGTGCGGCATCCATCGGCGGTACGCGGGGTCGTGGGCCGCCCGCACGGCCTGAATCGACGGCCAGGTGTGCTGCGGCGGGCGGATCACCAGGGCCGACGTGTGCACGGGGGCGGCGTCGACCGTCTCCTGGGCCGGCTGCAGCAGCGCGGTCACGCCGAAGTGGTCGGAGGCGTACCGCGGCGGGTCGGCGGCGAACGGGCGGTCGGCGAAGCGCTCGGCGACCACCGGGGTCAGCGGGCCACGCACGAGGATGCGGTCCAGGCGGGCGGCGCGGCCGGTGCGGGACCCGATCGCGGCGAGGGGGTTGACGGCCGGGTCGAAGGTGAAGCCGGCGTCGTGGGGATGCACGGCCCGCCAGGCGTCGACGTAGCCGGGGACCGCCGGGGCCGCGTCGTCGCCCGCGTTGAGGTCGGTGAGCACGACCGCCGCGTCCAGGTCGCCGCGGGTCAGCCGCTCGTCGATGACCCGCAGCTGATGCTCCCGGCGCTGCTCCGCGCCCTCCGTGTGGTCGCTGGTCAGGTGGGCGGCGACGAAGCCGACGGTGCTGCCGTTGACGGGCAGCAAGCCCAGGACGAGTCGTTTGTACGCCGAGAGCCGCTGCACTTCGAGCGTGAGCGGCCACCGCGACAGCAGTGTGGTGCCGTAGCCGATGTCCTCGTCCGGTCCGGCGGACACGCAGTATCCCGCGCGGATCCAAGGCGCGGCCAGCAGCGCGGTCCACAGGTCGTGCGTGACCTCGTGCAGCGCGACCACGTCGGCGCCGAGGCCCTCCAGGAGCTCGACGCAGGCCGGGATGCGCCGCTCGGGATAGGTGAGGTCGCGGTCGTAGGCGTCGGAGAGCACGTTGAACGTGGCCACCTGCAGCGCGTCGACGTGCACGGGCGCGGGCGGGCCGGCCGGTGCCCAGCCGCCGTCGAAGCGCAGGCACTCGGCCGCGGCGAACGACGACACGGACCGCTTCGGGGGCTTCACCGCCGGTGCGGCCGCGGCCGCCGTGAGCGCGGCCAGGTCGGCGGCGCCGGGGCCGAAGACCAGGTCCACCCGGGCCTGGCGGTCCCAGACGGTCGTCGTGCCGGCCTTCACGTAGCGGACCCGGTGCCACGGCACGTCACCGCCGCTGACGAACACCAGCAGCGGCGTCTCCCGCGTCCCGGCGCCGCGGTCCTCGTAGCCGACGGTGAACCGGGCGGCATCGAGGGCGGCGTCGTAGCGGATCCGCGAGACGACGTCCTGCACGGGTCTCATGCAGCGAGGTTAGGCCCGGTGCCGGCGGACAGCGACCGAATTCAGTAAGGGCCCTGCTGGCGCAGGCGGCGGTCCTTGCGGCGGCGCAGCAGGATCACGAGCACCGCGACCAGGATGACGATGACGATGAAGCAGCAGCACGCGGGCAGAAACCGGCCGACCATCTCACCCGCCTGCACCGCGGGGTCATTGGGGTCGAGGGTCGAGGTGGGCTCCATGGCCGTCGATGCTAAACCGCGGCACCCATGTCCCGGGTGCCGCGGTCACAGCTTGTTACTCGGAGGTGATCTCGTCGATCGGCGAGAGGTGCATCCAGGTGAAGACGAGCGGGACGTCGCCGTCGCTGATGAGGTGGTGGTTCTCGCCGGGTTCGATGATGAGGATGTCGCCGGCGACGAACCGGGTCTCGGCGGCGCCGTTGAGCTCGAGCACGCCGGCGCCCTGCACGATGGTGAAGATCTCCGGGACGTCGTGGACGTGCACGTCGGACTCGGGGTGGGTGCGGTGGCCGGGGTCGTCGTAGCGGCTGATCCCGCCGCGCTGGACCGGGCCCCAGCCCTCGCCGATGGCGGCGAGCGTGGCCGGGGTACCCCCGTCGGGCAGGTCGGCCAGTGCCAGTTTTCTCATTGGAAGGCTCCGATCTCGCGGAAGTGGGCGCGTTCGGCGGCGGCCCGGCGCACCAGGCCGGCGGCGCCGGGGATCTCCGGGCCGTCCTCGCGGCGCACCAGCCGGGCGGGCGGGAGCAGCACCGGGTCGGGGGCGGCCAGGACGGCCTCGGCCAGGGCGACGAACGGCTCGGTGCGGGCCAGGGGGACGAGCAGCGGGGCGTCGTGCTCGCGGTGGTCGAGGAGGTTCTCCAGCAGGCCGATGCGGCCCGGCAGGACCTCGCCGTCGAGCCGGTCCTGGGCGTAGCCGACCTCGGCCGTGCCCTCGCTGCCGGTGACGGTGATGTCGCCGGGCACGAACGCGCCGGAGCACAGCGTGACGGCCACGAACACGCTGCGGCCGTCGGGCACGGTGAGGCGCAGGGTCGCCGTGTCCTCGGCCTCGATGTCGGGGCGGGTGCGGTACCGATCGAGGCTGAGTGTCCACGGTGGACGGACTCCGGTGATCGCCAGAGCCTGCATGAGGGCGTGCGCGAAGGGGTTCACGAGCGCCCCGTCCAGCCCGCGCCGGCCCGACCACGAGGAGCGGCGCCAGTATTCGTCCGGCCGCCACCACGCCCCGGCGACGGCGGCCGAGCGGACCGCGCCGACCCGGTCGGCCAGCATCGGCATCGTCGGCGAGCCGAGGGCCTGGAAGTTCACCTGCACGACCCGGCCCCGGGCGGCCTCGGCCAGGGTGTCGTAGTCGGCCGTCCGCAGCACCGGCGGCTTCTCCAGCAGCAGGTCGGCGCCGGCGTCGAGGACGTCGAGGGCGATCGGCAGGTGGGTGTGCGGCGGGGTGCAGACGATGACGACCTCGGGCTTGCGCTCGGCGAGCATCGTGCGGTGGTCGGTGTAGTCGTAGCCGGGCCGCACGTCGCAGGTGGCGACGAGGCGGACCCGCTCGCCGAGGGCCTCGATCGCGCGCAGGTGCCAGATCCCGTGCCCGGCCGCCCCGATGAGCGCCACCGTCGCGGTCACCGCAGAGCCGCCAGCGTCTTGACGACCCCGTGCCGGTCCAGGTCGGCGCTCCACGACGACAGCTGGGCGCGCAGCTCGGCGTCGTCGGCGAACCCGGGCGGGAACACGGCGTCGAGCTCCAGCAGCGACGGCGTGGCCCGCAGCCGGTCGGCCAGGGGGTCGTCCAGCGGCAGGGCGGTGCCGTCGTCGGCGACCCCGCGCACGAAGCGCATCCAGGCCGCGAGGACGAGCGTGGCGTACACCGGGACGCTGCCGGCGGCCCGCCGGTCGGCGATGGTGGCGAGGAGCCGCTGCGGGAGCTTCTGCGAGCCGTCCATGGCGATCTGCAGGGTCCGGTGGCGCAGTCCGGCGTTGGAGAAGCGTTCCAGAGCGCTGCGGCCGTACTGTTCGACCGTCACCCCGTCCGGCGGGCTGAGCGTCGGTGCGATGTCGGTCGCGATGAACCGCTCCATGGCCGAGCGCATCCCGGGCAGTGCCAGGGCCTGGTCGACCGTGCGCGCGCCGGCGAGCGCGCCGAGGTAGGCCAGCGCCGAGTGCACCCCGAGCAGGGCCCGCAGCTTCAACCCCTCCCACGGGGCCACGTCGTCGGTGATGATCGCGCCGGCCTGGTCCCACGCGGGCCGCCCGCCCGGGAAGTCGTTCTCCAGCACCCAGGCGTTGAACGGCTCCGCGGCCACGCACGCCCGGTCCTCCAGGCCGAGGACTTCCCGGGCGGTGGCATAGGTGGCGTCGGTACTGGCCGGGACGATGCGGTCCACCATCGTGCTCGGGAACCCGATGAAGCTCACATCGTCGAGCTCGGCCGTGATCAGCTCCCGCAGCCGGCGCCCGTTGGAGGGCAGGTTGTCGCAGCTGACCAGCGCGATCGGGGCCTGACCGGCGGCCCGCGCGCGCAGCCCGGCCAGCAGCAGCCGCATGATGCCGGAGTCGGGCCGGTACGCCTTCTCGGTCACCGTCAGCGTGACGATCCGGACCGCGGGGTCGGCCAGCAGGCGCTCGACCGCCTCCGGCTCGCCGGCCGCGTGCAGGGCCTGGCTGTGCACGCCCAGCACCCGCGGCGTGACCCGTTCGCCGTCCAGCGTCAGCACGCTGTAGAGCAGGTCCTGGTCCAGGAGCGGGTCGAGCACGGTCCGGGACCGGGGTGCGACGGCGGCGATACCCCAGTCCCCGCCGGCCTTGCGGATCGCGTCCTCGGTGAAGACGGCCTCGTGGGCCCGGTGGAACGCGCCCAGCCCGAGGTGCACGATCCCGGTGCCGGCCGGCTCGATCACGTCGCGGAACGTGGCACGGCTCAGGCGTTCCATACGGGCCCCTCCGGGAAGCGGTACTGCGCGATGGACTCGGGCCGCAGCTCGACGCTGTAGCCGGGCCGCTCCGGCAGCACGTAGCGGCCGCCCGCGATGCGGACCGGGTCGGTGAAGTGCTCGTGCAGGTGGTCGACGTACTCCACCATCCGCCCCTCCATCGACCGGCCGACCCGCAGGTAGTCGAAGAACGACAGGTGCTGCACGTACTCGCACAGCCCGACGCCACCCGCGTGCGGGCAGACGGTGACCCCGAACTTGGCCGCGAGGAGCAGCTCGGCCAGGACCTCGCCGACGCCGGCCACCCGGCACGCGTCGACCTGCATGATGCCGATCGCCCCGGCCTGCAGCAGCTGCTTGAAGATGACCCGGTTGGCGGCGACCTCGCCGGTGGCGACCTTGCACCGCTCGCCCAGGGCGCGCTGGATCGCGGCGTGGCCGAGCACGTCGTCGGCGTGCGTGGGCTCCTCGATCCAGTACGGCTCGAACTCGACCAGGCGCTCCATGTTGGCGATCGCGACGCCGACGTCCCAGACCTGGTTGGCGTCCATCATGAGCAGCGCGCCGGGGCCGATCTCGGAGCGGATGATCCCGGCCCGGCGCACGTCGTCGTCGATCGGGCCGCCGACCTTCATCTTGAACGCGTTGAAGCCGTCCTTGACCGCCTGCCGGGTGAGGGCCCGGACCTTCTCGTCGTCGTAGCCGAGCCAGCCGACGGAGGTGGTGTACGACGGGAAACCGTGCTCGGCCGCGTAGGCCAGCCGGTCGTCATAGCCGTCCCGCCCGGCGTCGAGGATGGCGGCGGCCTCCTCCGGGGTGAGCGCGTCGGTGATGTGATTGAAGTCGATGGCGGCCACCAGATCGGCGGTCGGCATCTCCGCCAGCAGCTGCCACAGGGGCTTGCTTTCCAGGCGCGCCCGAAGATCCCAGACGGCGTTGAGGATCGCGCCGGCCGCCATCGCCACGACGCCCTTCTCGGGCCCGAGCCAGCGGACCTGGACGTCCGCCGTGATCGTTCGCTGGCCTTCCGCGGTGCACAGGTCTTCGACGTGGTGGCCGACGACGTGGTGCTGGAGGGCCTCCACCGCCGCACAGGTGATCTCGTTGCCGCGGCCGTTGGTGAACGTCAGGCCGAAGCCGTTGTGGGAGTCCGTCTCCAGCACGACATAGGTGGCCGAGTAGTCGCCCTTGTTGATGGCGTCCGAGCCGTCACCGGCGGCGGCGGTCGGGAACCGCACATCGTGGACGGTCAGGCCGGTGATGAGGGTCACGCGTTCACTCCAATGACCGGAGTAGCCGGGGACTGGCTATTGGGGACGGTGCGTGCGTAGACGCGCTTCGGCAGGTGGTAGGCGAGGTCGGCGATGGTCTCGGCGGCCTCGTCGAGCGGCAGGCGGTGCTCGGCGACGAGCCGGGCCAGGAAGCCGGCGTCGACGCGGCGGGCCACGTCGTGGCGGACCGGGATCGAGCAGAACGCGCGGGTGTCGTCGACGAACCCGGCGGTGTTGTAGAAGCCCGCGGACTCGGTGACGGCCTCGCGGTAGCGGCGCAGGCCCTCGGGGCTGTCCAGGAACCACCAGGGCGCGCCGAGGAAGACGGCCGGGTAGCCGCCGGCCAGTGGCGCCAGCTCGCGGGTGAACGCGGTCTCGTCGAGCGTGTAGAGCACGATCCGGAACCGCGGGTCGGTGCCGAGCTCGTCCAGCAGCGGCTTGAGCGCGCGGACATACTCGGTCGGGCTGGGGATGTCGCCGCCGACGTCGCGGCCGTGCCGGGCGTGGAGGGCCGCGTTGTGGTTGCGCACGGCCCCCGGGTGCAGCTGCATGACCAGGCCGTCCTCGACCGACATGCGGGCGAACTCGACAAGCATGTGGGCCCGGAACGTCTCGGCGTCGCCGGCCTCGGCGCGCCCGCGCAGGGCGCGGTCGAACAGGGCGGTGACCTCGTCGCGGGGCAGGGCGAGGGTGGCCGCGGTCGGGTGGCCGTGGTCGCTGGAGGTGGCCCCGGCGGCGATGAAGGCCTGGCGGCGCGCGCGCAGCCGGTCCAGGAACTCGGCGTAGGTGCCCGCACCGAGCTGCGCGACCCGGTCGGCCCAGCCGGCCCAGTCGAGGTCGACGAGGTCGTCGGGGCGGAAGGTGGTGATGACCCGCCCGCCGGGGCCGCCCCAGCCGTCGGCGGCGAGCTTGGCGTGGGCGCCGAGGTCGGACAGCGGCGACTCGGTGGTCGCGAGGACCTCGAGGTTGAACCGCTCGAACAGGGCCCGGGGCCGGAACTCGGGGCTGGCGAGGCGCTCGGCGATGGTGTCGTAGACGTCGTCGGCGGTGCCCGCGTGCAGCGGGCCGTCGACGCCGAACACCTCGGCCAGGACGCGCTCGGTCCACAGCCGCGACGGGGTGCCCCGGAACAGGTGCCAGTGCTCGGCCAGCCGCCGCCAGATCGTGCGCCCGTCCGTCTCCACCGGTGAACCGTCCAGCGCCGGCACGCCCAGGTCGGCCGGGGGGACGCCCTGGCTGGCCAGCATGCGGGTGACGTAGTGGTCGGGCACCACGATCAGCCGGGCCGGGTCCGGGAACGGCTGGTCGTCGGCCAGGATGGCGGGGTCGACGTGGCCGTGCGGGCTGATCAGCGGCAGGCCCTTGGCGTGCCCGTAGAGCTCGCGGGCGATGGCGCGGACCCCGGGGTCGGCGGGGAGCAGGTGGTCCTCATGCATGAACGTTTCCAGCCTTGAGCTCGGCGGTGCGGACGGGCCGACCGGTATTGATGGACTCGTTGGCGGCGAGCCCGACGAGCAGGGCGCGGGCTCCGGCGGCGGCGTCCGCGGAGCGGCCGAGCGGGTCGGGTGGCGCGTGCGGATCCAGCAGCTGCGCGAGCATCCGCACGTCGGCGCCGCCGTGGCCTTCGCGGCGGTACCCCTCCACGGGCACTTCCACCGGGGAGCCGAAGAACGGGCGGATGCGCAGGCTCGCGGTCCCGGGCTCGCGATGGCCCTTGAGCGAGTCGGCGGCGTCGGGCGAGACGTGGTCGGTCTCCGTCACGTCGAGCTCGAGCCGTCCGCGGCTGCCGTTGAAGGCGATACGGCACCCCTCCCAGGGCGCGTAGGCCGTCAGGTGGTACGTGAGGGTCGCGCCGCGAGCGTAGCGCACCAGCACCGCCAGATCGTCCTCGATGGTCACGCCGGGGGCGAAGACGTCCTGATCGCGGCGATACCCGTCGGCCTTGACGGCCCGCTCGCCGTAGAGCGCGTCGAGGTCGGGGTCGGCCATGTCGATCGCGAACTTCCCGGCGCCGTGGCCCGATCCGTCAGTACCGTAGAAGAAGAGTCTTCCATCGGCGTAGACGGACGCCGGGTCGTCGGCCAGCCACCAGTTGACCAGGTCGAAGTGGTGCCCGGCCTTGTGCACCAGCAGGCCGCCGGAGTCGGACTTGGAGCGGTGCCAGCGCCGGAAGTAGTCGGCGCCGTGCCGCACGTCGAGCAGCCACTCGAAGTGCACCGAGCCGACGTCGCCGATCTCGCCGTTCGCGATGATCCTTTTCACCGCCTCGTGCAGCGGGTTGTATCGATAGTTGAATGTAACTTGCACACGGCGGCCGGTGCGCTCCACGGCGTCGAGGATCCGCGCGCAGCGGGGCGCGTCGATCGTCATCGGCTTCTCGGTGAGCACGTCGCAGCCGGCCTCGAGGGCCGCGACGATGTACTCGTCGTGGTAGCGGTCCACCGTGCACACGATCACCACGTCGACCCGCTCACGCTCGATCATCTCGGTGAACGCGCTGGCCGGATAGGCCGGGACGGGCTTGTCGAGGCGGTCGTTGTGCACGGCGACGCGGACCGGGTTCGGGTCGGCGAGGGCGACGAGCTCGCACGTCTGCCGGTGCTCTCCGGTGAGCGCCCGCACGAACATGGCCGCCCGCGATCCGGTGCCGACGATCGCATAGCGCTTGTTCAAGGAACCCCCTTGGGGCTGCAAAGGTTTGCAGCAAACTATGCGCAAAGGGCCCTGGCGGGGTCAATACCAGCGCGAAACTTCCATTGAGGGGCGTTGACACGGGAGCAAACGTTTGCATAATTGGCTGCACCCGGTGACCCGCATCACCGTCTTCGAGAGGACGCCACGTGCCCGCCACGATCCGAGATGTCGCCCGCGCCTCCGGCGTCCATGTCTCCACCGTGTCGCGCACGTTCTCCGCCCCGCACCTCGTCAACCCCGACACACGCAGCCGCGTGCTGTCAACCGCGGAGAGCATGGGCTACCGGCCCAACCGCGCCGCCCGCGCCCTGATCACCGGCCGCACGCACAACATCGGCCTGATCGTCGCGGACATCGCGAACCCGTTCTTCCCGCCGCTCATCAAGGCCGCCGAATCCCAGTCGCGCCAGCGCGACTACCACCTTTTCGTCGCCGACACCAACGAGGACCCCGTGGTCGAGGAGCAGCTCGTCCACGCCCTCGCCAAGCAGGTCGACGGCGTGCTGCTGTGCAGCCCGCGCATGAGCAACGACCTGATCGAGAAGCTCCGCAAGGAGGTGCCCCTGGTCGTGGTCAACCGGCCCGTCGAGGGGCTGCCCGCGGTCGTGATGGACGTCGCCAACGGCGCCCGGACCGCGGTCGAACACCTGGTGTCCCTCGGCCACCGCGAGATCGCCCTGCTGGGCGGGCCGCGCGGGTCGTGGACCAACCGGGAGATCCGCCGCTCCGCCACCGCCGCGGCCAAGGCCGCGGGTGCCACGCTCACGGTCCTCGGGCCCTTCCAGCCCACGGAGGCGGCCGGATCGGCCGCCTGCGCGGCGGTGCTGGCCACGGGGGCGACCGCCGTGCTGGCCTACAACGACCTCATGGCGATCGGCCTGCTCGAGGGCCTGCACGACCGCAATGTGAGCGTGCCGGAGGAGATCAGCGTCGTCGGCATAGACGACATCATGCTCAGCCGGCTCGTGCGCCCGAAGCTCACGACCGTGGCGACACCGACCGCGGCCGCCGGACGGGCGGCCGTGGACATGCTGTTGCACCACGAAGACGAACAGCGCTCAACCGCACTTGTCACGCTCCAGACCCAGCTGGTCATCCGCGACTCCACCGGCCCCGCGCCGGTATAACCCCAGTTGTCGCGGCCAATGCCTAGGAGTGTCATTCGATGTCCGGAACACCCCGCCGCCGGTTGCTCGCCGCAGCCGTCGCGGCCGCTCTGCTCGTACCCCTCGCCGCCTGTGGTGACGACTCCGGCGGCTCGCCGTCGGCCGACTCCACCAAGCCGGTGGAGCTGAGCTTCTTCTGGTGGGGCGGCGACGCCCGCGCCAAGCTCACCGAGGACGCGCTGAAGGCCTACACCGCCAAGCACCCCAACGTCACGTTCAAGACGACGTGGCAGGCGAACCAGGGCTACTTCGACAAACTGGCGACCCTCACGGCCGGCAACGCCGCGCCCGACATCTTCCAGATCGACGACAACTTCCTCACCGAGTACGCGTCGCGCAACGTCACGCTGGACCTTTCGTCGTACCAGAAGTCCGGCAAGCTCGACACCTCCAAGTTCCCCGAGAGCCTGTGGAAGTACGGCGAGGTCGACGGCAAGCTGGCCGGCGTCGCCTTCGGCGAGAACACCCAGGGTCTGGTCTACAACAAGACAAAGCTGGCCGCGGCCAACCAGCCGGAGCCGAAGACCGGGATGTCCTGGCCGGAGTTCATCACCTGGGCCCAGGCGGCCGGCGCGGCCACCAAGGTCCCCGGCACGCAGGACCCCAGCGCCGACTACAAGGCGTTCTGGGTGTGGCTGCGCCAGCAGGGCAAGGACCTGTACAAGGGCAAGGAGCTCGGCTTCACCGCGCAGGACGTGACCGCCTGGTTCGACCTGTGGAAGGGCGCCCGCGACGCCAAGGCGACGCCGACCGCGGACGTGATCCGCGAGGGCAACGCGACCGACGTCACCAAGCAACTCGTCGTCACCGGCAAGGCCCTCACCTCCTGGGTCTGGGTCAACCAGCTGCCGGAGCTGCAGAAGAACACCAAGGACGAGCTCGGCGTCATGGCCTACCCCGGTGACCCCAAGGCCCAGTGGGCGCGCGCCTCGATGTACTTCTCGGTGTACCGCGGCAGCGACAAGAAGGACGTGGCCGTCGACGTCATCAACTTCCTGGCCAACGACCCGGAGGCGGGCAAGATCCTCGGCACCGACCGGGGCCTGCCGTCCAACCTGGACGTCCGCACCGCCGTCGAGGGTGCCGTCACCGACAAGGCGATGAAGACCTCCATCGACGTCGAGAACACGCTCGGCAAGACCTTCGGGCCGTCGCCGACGGTGCCGCTCAAGGGCCACAGCACCCTGCGCTCGGAGCTGATCAAGGCCGCGGAGTCGGTGCAGGCCGGCAAGGCGTCCTCCCAGCAGGCCGCCGACGCGTTCATCAGCGCCGTCAAGACGGCCATCTCCAAGTAGGGAAACGCTTCCAGTGGCTGTCACCACGACGGCACGGACAGCGGCACGGCACTCCGCTCGGGTCCCCTCGGGGCCCGGGCGGGGCGTCCGCCGCGAGGGCCGGGCCGGCTACGTCTTCCTCTCACCCTGGCTGCTCGGCTTCGGCGCGTTCACGCTCCTGCCGATGCTGGGCTCGCTCTTCCTGAGCTTCACCGACTACGACATCCTGTCGGACTGGTCGGAGCTGCACTTCATCGGCTTCGACAACTACGTGCGGATGTTCACCGAGGACCCGGCGTTCTACCACGCGGTCACGGTGACCGTGCTGTTCGGCGTCATCGCGGTCCCGCTCAAGCTGGCCGCCGCGTTCGGCGTCGCCCTGCTGCTCAACCGCCAGATGCGCGGCGTCGGGCTGTTCCGCGGCCTGTTCTACCTGCCGTCGCTGCTCGGCGGCAGCGTGGCCCTGGGCTTCGTGTGGTATTCGATGTTCAACCGCGAGGGCTCGTTCAACCGCATGCTCGCGCTGTTCGGCATCCACGGTGAGGGCTGGGTCAACGACCCCGACTGGGCCCTGGGCACCCTGATCCTGCTGGCGGTGTGGCAGTTCGGCGCGCCGATGGTCATCTTCCTGGCCGGGCTCAAGCAGGTGCCGGTCGAGCTCTACGAGGCCGCGGCCGTCGACGGCGCCGGCGCGTGGCGCAAGTTCGTGTCGGTGACGATGCCGATGATGTCGCCGGTCATCTTCTTCAACCTGGTCCTCGAAACCATCCACGGCTTCCAGGGCTTCACCTCGGCGTTCGTCATCTCCGGCGGCACCGGCGGCCCGGTCGACTCCACCCTCATGTACACGCTCTACCTGTACATCAAGGGCTTCACCGACTACGAGATGGGCTACGCCTCGGCGCTGGCCTGGGTCTTCCTCGCCGCGATCGGCCTGCTGACGGTCGTGCTGTTCAGCACCGGCCGCTTCTGGGTGCACTACTCCGACGGAGGCGACGACCGATGACCGCGATCAAGGCGAGCGCCCGGTACCTCGTCATCCTGGCGATCCTGCTCATCATCCTGTACCCGCTGCTGTGGATGGTCGGCAGTTCGTTCAAGAGCCAGGAGGAGGTCCTGAACAACGTCTCCATCTGGCCGGAGAGCTGGACCCCGTCCAACTACCCGGACGGCTGGGCCCACTTCCAGAGCGCCGCGGTCACGTTCGGCCGCTTCTTCTTCAACAGCGCCCTGGTCTCCCTGCTGGTCGTCATCGGCAACGCGGTGTCGTGCCTGCTGGCCGCCTACGCGTTCGCGCGCCTGCGGTTCAAGGGCCGCCGGGTGTGGTTCGCCATCATGATCGGCACCCTGCTGCTGCCCGGCCACGTCCTCATCGTGCCGCAGTTCATCCTGTTCAAGCAGCTGGGCCTGGTCGGCGGCGAGTTCCCGTACCTGCCGCTGATCGTGCCGCACTTCCTGGCCACCGAGGCGTTCTTCGTCTTCCTCATGGTCCAGTTCATGCGCGGCATCCCGCGCGAGCTGGACGAGGCCGCGAAGATCGACGGCTGCTCACCGTTCGGCGTGTTCCGCAGCGTGATCCTGCCGCTGTCGCGCCCCGCACTGGTGACCACCGCGATCTTCTCGTTCATCTGGACCTGGAACGACTTCTTCCGTCAGCTGGTGTATGTCTCGGAGACCACGAAGAACACGGTCCCGGTGGCGCTGCGGGCCTTCATCGACTCCTCCGGCCAGGTCTCCGTCGGCCCGATGTTCGCGATGTCGGTCCTCTCGCTCGTCCCCGTGTTCCTGTTCTTCCTGGCCTTCCAGCGGATGCTGGTCGAGGGCATCAACACCTCGGGCCTGAAGGGTTGAGCACTGTGAAACGAGACTGGCAGGAGACGATCACGGTCGCCGCGGACGTGGCCCTGGTGGGCCTGTTCGTGACGGCGGCATCGGTACCGCTGGTAACCCTCGGCGCCGCGGTGCGCACGGGTTCATCGGCGGTGGGCGTGATCGCCCGCGGCGAGAAGGTCTCGCTGCCGGCGATGTGGCGGCTGTTCCGCGCCTCCCTGCTGCGCGGCTTCGTCGCGTCGCTGGCGGTGCTCGCCCTCGCCCTCCTGCTGGCCTTCAACGTCGACGCCGTGGCCGGCGGCCGGGTCCCGGGCGGGTCGCCCGCGCTGGCCGGCACCGGCGTCGCGGTCGTCGTGCTGCTGTCGATCGGCCTGCTGGGCCTCGTCCGCCTGGGCCGGGACCCGTCCCCGTCCAGCTGGCGCGAGGCTCTGCGCTGGGCCGCTCGCACGGCATGGCGGCAACCGGGCGCGGCGGCGGCGGTGGCCGGGGTGTCGGCCGTCGCCGCCGCGCTCGCACTGTTCATCCCGCTGACCGCCCCGCTCCTGGTCGGCTACGCCCTGTACGCCGCCCACGCGGTCACCGCCCGCCTGGTCAAGACCCCGAGCCCCGCGTAGTGCCCGACTGGAGCCTGGCCGACGCCTGGGTGTTCACGGCCGTCGAGGGCACCGGCCCGCACGACGGCTACACCCTCACCCAGCTCATCGCCAAGGCCGACGCCATCAACCACGCCGTGCTCCTGGAGAGCGAGTTCGTGGCGGCGGTACCGAGACTGATCGCGGCCGGCCTCGTCGCCGCGACAGCCGACGCCGACCGCTACTGGCACACCGAGGCCGGCCGCGCCCTGTACGACCGCTGCCTCAAGCGCGGCGGCCTGTTCCGCTGGACCACCGCGATCCCACCGGCACTCGACCACCTCGGCCCGCCGCAGGACCAGGACGTCCCCTGGTCGCTGCCCGCCGGCGCCTTCCAGCGCGCCGTCAAGGCCTACCTCGATCCGGGCCGGGACACCTAGCCCTTGCGTCGCCGCTTGCGGTCGTGACCCGGCTGGATGTGGGTACTCGCTTCGGGCTCCTGGCCGCCTGTTATGACCAACAGTTGTTGCAGGAGCTCGTGAACGCTTGTCCAGGGATTGCGGTCCACGAGCGAGGGCAATCCTGGATTCTCTGCTGGTGTAGCTGGTCCGCGTTCCTGAGCGCGGTGTCTCGATGGGGCCAGAGTTCGAAGCACGGATGCGAGATGGCACAGCCGATCCCGGCCCGCGTGGCCCTCGCGACCGCGGCGTCGAGGGAGAGGTGCCGTTGCGCGTGGGGTCCAGCTGCTTCGACGTCGAAGACCGCCCATGTGTAGTCGTAGTCGGCCTGCAGCTGCTCAGCATGCCGAACGACGGTAAGCGGATCCGCGCCGAGCCCTACGAAGTTGATGCGGGCGGTGGCCAGCCGATACTGCTTTCGGATGCCGTTGAAGTAGATGTCTTCCGTCTTCACGCCTTCGCATACGATCGCGATGGTCTTCGCCTCGGTGGCTGTTCCCGCCCGCCTGGCAAGGGGTCGGCTGCTACGGGTCATGTCTCGTCGGCACTGACGGTGAGGTCGTCAAGCAGCGACCGGTCGAAGAACGGCACAGCACCGTATCGGCCTTGAAGGTAGCGACCCTCCACGTCATCGACGCCGTCGCGCACGCGGCCATATTCTGTCAATGGATAGAGCTTGGTGGCACCGTCCGCTTCCTTGTCGGTCAGCCATACCTGGTCGCGGTGTAGGCGATGCTCGACATGCCGGCCGAGCAGGTTGACGTCGTGGCCGGTGAAGATGAGCTGGGCTCCTCGTGGGTTGGTCCGAGGGTCTTGGAACAGGCCCACCAGCTGCGCGGTCAGCAAAGGGTGCAGGTCGCAGCCGAGATCGTCGACCGTCAGTGGCGAGCCTTGGCGCAGGCTCAGCGTGGCCACCTGGCTCAGACGTAGCCAGGTTTGGGTGCCGGAGGACTCCCATTGCCACGGCAGCGACTCACCGCCGCTGTCGGTCGCGGCTTGATGCACGAGTTCCAGCCGCGGCGACCGTTTGGTCGGCTCTTGCCGGAGTCGCCGCACTCCACCGAAGCCCAGAACCGCTTCGTCGTCGGACCGCTCGACGATCGCGGCGCCGATCACGCCGATGTCCGCATATCGCAGCGCCGCCATGGTCTGTTCGTCGAGCAGCCGGTCCGGGGCCGCCGCGACGCCGGCGGTCGACACTCGTCGCCACGTGTTGAACCAGGACGCGACGGAGCGCAGCCGCGGGTGGTTGTTCGCCGCGGCCGCCGACAGGAACAGGCTGTTCTCCCTGACGAGCTCGGCGATCGTCGCCTTCTGCCCCGTCAGGCTGGGCCCGAAGTCAGTTGTCATCCCGTGGCGTTCGAAGAGTGTGCTGCGCTTGCCCCGGGGCCAGGAGTACAGCCATTCCTCATGGATCGCCGTGTCATCGAGCCGGAATCCGTACTCGTATCGAATTTCCTCGTGGACGAAGTCGAAGAGGAACGTGCTGGGTGCGGTCCTGCTGCCGGTGTCCAGGCGGAAGGGCCAGCGCGGGATCGGCTCTTCCGGCAGCCAGTATTGGTGCGACTCGACCACGACCGCGCGAGCGAAGTCCATGGCCTTCAGGACGTTCGACTTGCCGGAGGCATTCGGCCCGAAGATGCCGACGGCCGGCAGCACGCGTTCCTTGCTCAGCGGTATCCCCGAGGTCGCGAGGTCGGCGTGATGGTCGAGCGCGACCAGGGAGAGTTCTTGCTCGTCCCGGATCGATGCGTAGTTGGTGACACGGAACCGGAGCAACACGACGCCATGATATCAGTTTAGGCCTCGCCAGCGGCAATTTTCGCCACATGCGCGAGATAAATTGTATCTACCGGCCGACCCAGAAGTCGCGGAGCTCGTCCGGCAAGGCGACCGCGACGCCCTCGCCCGCGTAGCACTCGAGTTCGTGCAGGCGCCCCTCGATGACGTGCAGGACCACGTCGGCGCCGTCGCCGGTCGCGTTCACCGACAGCCATTCGGTGTCAGGCAGCTTGGGACCCGTGGTCGAGAGCTGGACCGACGCGCAGCCGCAGTCGCACTTGCCGATGACCTGGGCGGAGGCCAGCTGGGCGCGCAGGCCGGGCCGGTCGGCGTGCTCGACCAGGGCGGTCAGGGCGCGCCGCTCGCCGGGGGTCAGCGGGCGCGGCTGCGGGATGCGGACCAGTTTCACGGCCTCAGTGTGGTGCGGGCACCGCCGTCGGGCCACCACTTTTGGGTGACTCCGAGTATCACCTCCCGCGCGTCGGAGTTAATCCGAACGTGCACTCTCCGAGGCGCTAATCTGCGACTCATCGCAGGTCACGGCGGCGGGGTCGGGGGATTGTCGTGAGCGCGTCCCCACTGTGCGTTGACTCGATATGGGGACGATTGGTCTGATACCCCGTCCGAAGTTGCTCAACGGGAAAAAAGGGGTATCGGCCCGTGCGACTGTACAGATTACTGATAGGCACGGTCCTGGCGGCCGTTGTCTCCGCGCTGTTGCCGAGCGTCACGGCGTTCGCGGTCGGGGCCAACCTCATCGGCAACCCCTCGGCCGAGACGGCGTCCGGGGCCGGGCCCGCGAGCTGGACGTTCGACAAGTGGGGGACCAACACCACCACGTCGGCGTGGCAGAACACCGGCAAGGACGGGCAGAAGAGCCTGGCCGTCACCATGACCGCCCGCACCTCCGGTGACGCGAAGTGGATGGCGGCGCCGGTCACGGTGAAGCCGAGCACGAAGTACGTCGTCTCCGACTGGTACATCGGGACCGTCAAGACCTCCCTCGAGGTCGTCTACACCAACGCCGCCGGCAAGCAGACGTTCGTCTGGCTGGCCGACGCCCCGATCTCGGCCGCCTGGAAGCAGCTGTCGATCGAGTTCACCACGCCCGCCGACGCGGTGAAGGCGTCCGTCTACCACGTGCTGGCGGCCAAGGGCACGCTGCAGACCGACCTGTACTTCCTGGCCGAGTCCGGCGCCTCCGTCCCGACGCCGACGCCCGCGTCGGTCCAGATCACCGCGCCCGCCGAGGGCGCCACCGTCTCCGCCACGCAGCAGGTCACCGCCACCGCCAGCGCCGACGTGCTGGGCGTCAAGTTCGCCGTCGACGGCGTCGACCTGGCCGCCGAGGACACCGCGGCGCCGTTCACCGCCAGCTGGGACTCGAAGAAGGCCACCAACGGCGTCCACACGGTCACCGCCACGGCCCGGACCGCCTCCAGCGCCACGGCCGCGCAGTCGAAGGTCACGGTCACCGTCAACAACACCACCACGACACCGCCGCCCCCGACCACGCCCGGGAACCTGATCGCCAACCCGTCCGTCGAGACCGCGAACGGCACCGCCCCGTCCGGCTGGACCAGCTCCACGTGGGGCACCAACACGACGGTGTTCAGCTACCCGACCACCGGGCACACCGGCGGCCGCAGCGTGAAGACGCAGATCTCGAAGTACACGAACGGCGACTCGAAGTGGAGCCCGGCCGCGGTCACCGTGACGGCCGGCAAGACCTACCAGTACTCCAACTGGTACCAGTCGAACGTCGACAGCGAGATCGACGTCGAGGTCACCATGGCCGACGGGTCGGAGCAGTACGCGTACCTCGCCGCCGCCCCGGCCTCCGCCGCGTGGGCGAAGGTCAGCGCGCAGTACACGGTCCCGGCCGGCGCCACGAAGATCACGGTGTTCCAGGTGCTGGCCAAGGTCGGCTGGGTCACCTCCGACGACTTCGGCCTGGCCGAGTACACCCCGGCCCAGCTCAACCGGGCGCTGGTCAGCCTCACGTTCGACGACGGCTGGAAGTCGCAGTACTCGGCGGGCCTGCCGCTGCTGGACAAGTACAACATGGACGCCACCTACTACGTCCTGACCAGCACCACCGACTATCCGGACTACATGACCAAGGCGGAGATGCTCAACCTCCCCGCGCACGGCATCGAGGTCGCCTCGCACACGGTCGACCACCCGCACCTGCCGACGATGACCGCCGCGCAGATCGACGCCGAACTCAAGGACAGCCAGGCGACGCTGCGGCAGTGGTACGGCAACAACACCGTCGCGAAGAACTTCGCCACGCCGTTCGGCGAGTACAACGCGAACGTGCTCACCAGCAGCAAGAAGTACTACCGCTCGCACCGGTCGACCGACGAGGGGTACAACACCAAGGACAGCACCGACGTCTACAACATCAAGGTGCAGAACATCCTCAACACCACGACGCCGGCGCAGGTCGGCCAGTGGATCGACCAGGCGATCCGGGACAAGAGCTGGCTCGTCCTGGTGTACCACGAGGTGAGCGCGACCGCCGAGGACCCGACCTACGCCGTCACGCCCGCCAACCTGGACAAGGAGCTCCAGCTGATCCAGTCCAAGGCCATCACGGTGAAGACCGTTGACCAGGCCCTGGACGAGGTGGTACCGCAGCTGGCATAGCATGTCGACCGTGGGGTGGATCGCGCGCGGCTTCTGGGGGCTCATCGCCGCCAAGGACCCCGTGGTCCACCCCCGGACCAGGGTCGGCCGCGCGCTGCCCCTGGCCGGCGCGATCGCCGGCATCCTCAGCGGGCTGCTGGCCTTCCAGTACTACCTCGGCAACGTGCCCGAGGCCGAGGGCAGCCACTGGCTGCAGGTCATCGCCTGCTCGATCCTGATCGCCGGGCCGATCGGGATCGTCGCCACCCGCCCGCTGCTGGCCTGGCGCATCGCCTTCTTCGCGGCGATCTACACCACCCTCGCCCTGCAGATCATGCAGGGCACGCCGTGGCCGTTCCAGCCGGTGCAGATCATGAGCTACCCGCTGATCCTCTTCGTCGTGGCCGTCCGGCACCGCCGCGAGATCGTGGTCGCGGTCGGCCTCAGCGCCTTCCTGCTCGTCCTCGCCTACGTCGACCCGGGTAACGTCGCCGGCCTGTTCCTGCTGGTGCTGGCCGTGCTGGTGATCGGCGACCAGATCCGCCGCCGCCGCGAGGTCCAGCGCGAGCTGGCCCAGGAGGCCGAGCGCACGGAGCTGGCCCAGGCCCGCCGGGCGGTCGCCGAGGAGCGCAACCGGATCGCCCGCGAGATGCACGACATCGTCGCGCACCACATGTCCCTCATCGCCGTGCGGGCCGAGACCGCGGTCTACCGGATCGAGGGCGTGCCGCCGGCCGTGGCTGAAGAGCTTCAGGCCATCGCGGGTACTTCCAGAGAGGCGCTCACCGAGATGCGCCGACTGCTCGGGGTCCTCCGCGACGACTCGGTCCCGCTGACCGAGCCGCAGCCGACGCTGGACGAGCTGGCCGGCCTGATCCACGAGGCCCGCGCGGCCGGGGTCCAGATCGAGTTCTCGCCCGCCCCGGGCATCGAGGTCCCGCCCGGCGTCGGCCTGGCCGCCTACCGCATCGTCCAGGAGGCGCTGTCCAACGCCCGCCGCCACGCCGCCGGCGCTCCGGTCGCCATCGTCATCTTCCGCGACCAGGCCGAGCTGCGCGTGTTCGTGCGCAACGAGCCGACGGGCCGCCCGCCGGCCCCGGAGGGCAAGGGCCACGGCCTGATCGGCATGCACGAGCGGGCCACCGCGATCGGTGGCACCCTGCGCGCCGCCCCCGCCGCCGACGGTGGCTACGAGGTCGTCGCCACCCTGCCCCTGGGAGACGCATGATCAAGATCCTCATCGTCGACGACCAGGCGATGGTCCGCCAGGGCTTCGCCGCGCTGCTGGCCGCCCAGCCCGACTTCACCGTGGTCGGCGACGCCCCCGACGGCGAGCAGGGCGTCACCCTGGCCCGCGAGCGCGCCCCCGACGTGGTCCTCATGGACATCCGCATGCCGGTCCTCGACGGCCTGCAGGCGACCCGCCGCATCCTCGACGTCGCCGCCAACCTGCACCGCCCGCGGGTCCTCATCCTGACCACGTTCGACCTCGACGACTACGTCTTCGAGGCGCTGCGCGCGGGCGCGTCCGGCTTCCTGCTCAAGGACGCCCCCGCGGCCGAGCTGGTCAACGCCGTCCGCGTGGTCGCGGCCGGCGAGGGCCTGCTCGCCCCGTCGGTGACCCGCAAGCTCATCGAGGAGTTCGCGGCCCGCCCGCGGGCCGTCACCCACCAGCCGGCCAGGCTGCGCGACCTGACCCCGCGCGAGGTCGAGGTGCTGCGCCTCATCGCCCGCGGCCGCTCCAACGCCGAGATCGCCGACACCCTCGTCGTCGCCGAGCAGACGGTGAAGACCCACGTGAGCCGGGTCCTGCAGAAGCTCGACCTGCGCGACCGGGCCCAGGCCGTCGTCTTCGCCTACGAGACGGGCGTAGTGACGGCGGGGGAGTAGTACCCCGGTAGCACGCCCACATGGCTCCCCGGAGTGACGCCCGCACCCCGGTGCCGGTCCTACCTTCGCGCCATGTTCTCCGTGGACACGATCATCTCCTGGTACCGCGAGCACGCCGCCGACCTGCGCACCGCCCGCGAGGAGCAGCGCGAACTCCTGGCGCAGACCCCGATGCGCCCGAAGCTCGACGACCTCGAGGCCGAGATCGTCTACCTGGCCGTGCGGGCCCTCCGCCCGCACACCGTGCTCGAGGTCGGCACGTTCCACGGCTGGTCGACGTCATGGCTGCTGCGCGCCCTGCGGGACAACGGCGACGGCATCCTGTACAGCTACGACCGCATCCCCCACGCCCGGTACACGCTCCCCGACGACCTGACGAAGACCAGGTGGCGCTTCACGCAGGGCGACGTCCGCACCGCCGACCTCCCGCCCGACCCGGGCTTCGTCCTGATGGACGCCCTGCACACGGCCGGCTTCGCGAAGTGGTACACCGGGGCCGTATTCGACCATTTGAAGCCCGGCGTGGCCGTGGCCGTCCACGACGTCTACCACGGCCGCCGCCCCTGGCCCAACAGCGAGGGCGCCGTCCTCCTGCGCTGGCTGCGCGACCGGAACCTGCCCCACCTGACGGCGTCCCGGCACGGCGACCCGGACGTGCACGACCACCTGACCGGCGTGAAGCGCCGCCTCCGCATGGCCGCCCCGGTCCATAGTGGAAAAGCCGACCCAATGGCCTTCTTCGGTACTGCGGAGTGACCGCGATGACCACTCCGCAGTATGACGATCCGGGTGCTGCCGCATCCCTACGGTCCAACCCATGCGAACGCTCCTGCTGCTTCCCGTCGTCGCCGCCGCGCTGACCGTCTTCGGCCCGACCCGCGCCCCCGCGACGCCGGCCCCCCTGGCACTGCAGGACGTCCGCCTGGCCGACGGCCGCGCCCTGGAGATCGTCGGCGACCTGCAGTCCGCCGAGACGGTGGTAGTCCTGGTCCCGGGCGTGGACACGACCGCCAAGAACTTCGACCGCGGCCTGGCCGGCGTCCAACGCCGAGCCCCGGCCTGGCAGGCGAGACAACTCCACGCCGCCATCGAGTCCCGCGGCGCTCACAACGTGGCGGTGGTGGCCTGGCTCGGCTACCACCCCCCGCACGGCGTAGGCCTGGACGCCGCCCGCGAGGACCTGGCCGCAGCGGGCGCCGCCGCGCTGCGGGAGTTCGTCGCCCGCCTGCCCGGCGAGCGCATCGTGGTCGTAGGCCACAGCTACGGCTCGACGGTGGTAGGCCTGGCCGCTCACAACCTGGACCGCCGCGTGACCGACATCGTGGCCCTGGGCAGCCCCGGCATGGGCGTCGAAAAAGCCACCGACCTCCACACCCCGGCCCACGTGTGGGCCGGCACCGCCGCGAACGACTGGACGAGGCGCGTCCCGGGCCTCAAAATCGTCGGCGCCGGCCACGGCACCCACGTCTACGACCCCGCCTTCGGCGCCACCCCCATCCCGGTAACCGGCGTAGACGGCCACGACGGCTACTTCGAACCGACCTCCGAAGCCCTCCACGCGATCGCCGCGCTCACCACCAGTACCCCCGCCGCCGCTTCTCGCTTGTAGCTTCTGTCCCTGGGACCGGGAGACCTACCCTGAGCTGCGGGGACCCGGGCACACTGGGAGTATGGCGAGCGAGCATCCGTATGCGCAGGAGCTGGGGGAGTTTCTCCGGGCTCGGCGCGGTCAGTTGCGGCCGGAGGACGTCGGGCTGGAGCCGGGTGGGCGGCGGAAGGTGGCTGGGCTGCGGCGGGAGGAGATCGCGCTGCTGGCCGGGCTGAGCACTGATTACTACCAGCGGATGGAGCAGGGGCGGGAGGTGCGGCCGTCCGACGATGTGCTCGACGCCATCGCGGGGGCGCTCGAGCTTGACGGGGCGGAGCGGCGGCATCTGTTCGCGCTGGCGCGGGCGGCTCGGCGGCCGGGGCACAGCCATCCGCGGCGGGAGGCGGAGGTCGTGCCGGACAGCACGCGGCGGTTGTTGCACGTCATGAACACGCCGGCGCTCGTGTTGGGGCGGCATCTGGACGTGCTGGCGTGCAACTTCATGGCCGAGGCGCTGTTGGGGGACCCGGAGTCGCTGCCGCCGGACGAGCGCAACATGCTGACCGTCATCTTCAGCGATCCGGAGTCGGCGCTGCGGTGTGCGGACTGGGAGGACATGGCGATCCAGTACATCGGGATGATGCGCGCCGCGGTCGCCGCCGACCCCACCCATCCGCGGGCCACCGCGATCGTCGGGCGGCTCAGCATCGGCAGCGCGGAGTTCCGGCGGCTGTGGGCGCGCCACGACGTGGCCGAAGAGGTGCACGGGACGAAGACGTTCCGGCATCACGAGGTCGGCGACATGACGCTCGACTGGGACACCTACCCGCTGCCCGGCAACCCCGGGCCGGTCATGCTCGTCTACACCGCCGAACCCGGGTCGCCCGACGCTGAGCGGCTGCAGTTGCTCGCTTCGCTCCACGCGACGCGGCGAAGCTAGGCCTGCCCGGCGAGGTGTTCGAGGATGGCGGCGGCCGGTCTGCGCGGGCGGACCCCGGGTCGCCTGATGCTGAGCGGCTGCAGTTGCTCGCTTCGCTCCATGCGACGCGGCGAAGCTAGGCCTGCCTGGCGATGCTAGGCCTGCCCGGCGAAGCTGAGTCTGCCCGGCGAGACCAGGCCTGTCCGGCGACGCTAGGCGTGCCCGGCAAGGTGCTAGGCGTGCCCGGCAAGGTGCTCGAGGGTGGCCTTGGCCGGGCCGGTCCGGGCGTGGCGGAAGCCGGTGCCGGCCCACAGGTTGACCCGGTCGGCGTCACCGGCCTGGGCGGCGGCCCGGCGCAGCGGGGTCGTGAGGTGGTGCACGGCCGGGTAGCCCAGCGGGGCCGAGTCGTGGTGGCGGTTGACGAAGCCGTTGCGCAGGGCCCGGGCCGGGCGGCCGCTGAACGCGCGGGTCAGAACGGTGTCGCCGGCACCGGCGGCGAGGGCGGACTTGTGGACGGGCGAAGCGCCGCTCTCGTCGGTGCGCAGCAGAACCGTGCCCACCATGACGTGTTCCGCACCGGCGGCGAGGGCGGCCGTCACGTCCTGCGGCGTTCCGACGCCACCGGCCGCGATCAGGGGTAGGTCGACCACTGACCGTACCGATGCCACCAAATCCGATAAATTACGAAAAGTCGGAAATGTTCGGGGCGTGAACGTGCCCGAATGTGCCCCCGCGGCCGCCGACTGCACGATCAAACCGTCCACGCCGAGCCGCGCCGCCGCCTGAGCCTCCACAGTGGACGTCACCGTCTGCAGGACCACGGTGCCGGCCCGGCGCAGCGCTGTAACAGTTTCAGCCGGCGGCAGTGCGAACGTGAACGACACCACCGGGGCCGGGCGGGCGAGCAGCAAACCGACCTTCGCCGCCCAGTCGTCGTCGTTCTCGACCAGCGCGGCCCCGGCCAGGTCGAGCCCGAACACGTCGGCCTCCGGCCGCAGCTCCTCCGCATACCGCCGGAACGCCGACGGGTCCACCGGCACCGGGTTGGGCGCGAATACGTTCACCCCGAACGCGTTCCCCCCGAGCGCGCCGCTGACCTGGTCGAGCTGCGCCGCGAGTGCCACCGCGGTCCGGTAGCCGGCGGCCAGGAACCCCAGCGATCCGGCCCCCGCGGCCGCCACGACCAGCTCGGGCGTCGACGGGCCCCCGGCCATCGGCGCGGCCAGCACGGGTGACGAAACCTGCAGCAGCGAGCTCATTCCGGCATTCTGTCAGCCCTGCTGCAACGCGTCCTCGACGCTTGTTTCAGTACGCCCCAGAAACACCGGATCTCGGCCGCTGAGCACGTCGAACGCCGCCTTGTCGGCCGCGCCGTACTCCCGTAGCGACGCCTGCCACCACGGCCCGTGGAACTGTTCCATCGTCCGGTCCCCGACGCCGTCCGCATGGATCCCCAGGTGGCGGCAGAGGGCGACGGCGCGCGGGACGTGGAAGGCCTGTGAAACGACGATCAGCCGGTCGACGCCGAAGATCCGCTTCGCGCGGGCGCAGGAGTCGTAGGTGTCGAAGCCCGCGTGGTCCTCGATGATCCGCCCGGCCGGGACGCCGCGGGCGTTGAGCCACAGCCACATGGCGCCCGGTTCGTCGTAGCCCCAGTCCATGTGGTCGCCGGAGACCAGGATGGCCTTGACCTTGCCGGCCGCGTACAGCTGCCGGGCGATCTCCAGCCGCGCGGCCAGGAACGGCGAGGGAGAGCCGTCGTCGTACACCTGCGCGCCGAGGACCAGCGCGACCGGCGCCGCCGGCACGTCGTCGACGCTGTAGACGTGATCGTGCGCCGCCGACTGCAGCCACATGCTCGCCTCGGCGGTCATCAGGCCGCCCGCCACAGCCACCGCGACGCCGAACCTCATCACGCCGCCGAGCCTCCTCGCGACGCGAAGCCTCCACGCGGTGCCGAGCCTCACCATGCGCCGCCGCCAGGTCCGGTACATGCCCCCGAGGATCGCGTTCACCTGCGAATTCTCAAGGGTACGGCGTCAATCCGACAGGGGCCTCCACGAATTCTCCACACGCGCGATCCCGGCCGCCAGCTCGGCCTCCGTGATCAGCCGTTCGTGGGTGCCGGCGAACCCGCAGGCGAACGCCCCGGCGACGGCGCCGGCCCGCATGCACTCCGCGAGTGGGCGGCCGCGCAGCCAGCGGCTCATGAACGCGGTGCTGAACGCGTCGCCGGCGCCGTTGGAGTCGACGGCCGCGTGTTCCAGTGGCACGACGGGGCAGCGGAGCCGGGTCGCTCCGGTCAGGACGCGGCTGCCGCCGGCCCCCTCGGTGGCGACCACCGTCGACGCGCGGCCCTCGGTCAGGATGCGGCGCATGACGTCGTCGACGCGGTCGGGTACCCCCTCCGAGGAGAGGAACACGAGATCCGCTTCGCCGGCCATCGGCCACGCCCAGTCGTCGGTGCCGTTCCACGTATGGACATCCGTGGACGTGGTGATGCCCAGCTCCCGGGCCCGGGCCCAGACGGCCGGGGTGCGCTGGGTGGCGACGTGCACGTGGGCGGCCCGTTCGACGAGGGGCAGATAGGAGTCCTCGGGATAGACGTACCCGGCTGGGTAACGGCCGTCGAAGAACGAGAACCGGCGGCCGGCGGCGTCGACGAAGTTGACGCTGCGCGGTGTTCCGTTCGGGGCCGGGTGCGAAACAAAGTCAAGGCCCGTCTGCCGGTACCGCGCCCGGATCGACTCGCCCTGCGGGTCCTCGCCGAGCGCGTCGGCGAACCGGGTCCGCAGGCCCAGCGCGTGCAGCCCGAGGGCCACGCCATTGCCCGAGTGGGCGACGTAGTCGTGGATCGGCGGCACGGGCAGGCTGTCACCGGGCGGGAACGCGAACTCCGGCACCCGCACGATGGTGTCGATGCCGGCTCCCCCGAGGACCAGCACATCACTCTCGATCATGCGGTCGAGCATATTCGGCGGGATTGGACATCGAGGGGGATGATGGACGGACAACCCAACCGCCAGGGGGTGCGCCGCCGGCATGGCCGATACGGGGGAAGACGGCAACAACGGGAACACCAGCAACAACGGCGAAAGCGGCAACAACGGGAACAACGGCAGCAACGGCCGCGAATCGGCGCGGCCGCTGGTCTCGGTGCTGGTGGCGCTGTTCACCGGGGCCGGGATCGCCCTGCAGCAGCTCTCCACCGGCGAGCCGGCCTCGTTCGCGCAGTGGGCGATGCTCGTCGGCGGCTCGCTGATCGGCGGGCTCGGCGGCCTGCTCGCGGCCGGGCTGTTCGAGTCGCTGCTGCACTGGTCCGGTGACGTGTTGCAGAAACTCCGGTCGCTGCTGCGGCCGCGCGTCATCGCGTTCGTCGGCGGGTTGTGCATCACCGCCCTGGCCGTGGGCTACTTCGTGCCGCCGGTCATCGACTTCACCGACCGCTGGCTGCACGGCTGCCCGCGGCCGGCCGGGGTCCGGGTGCTCACGTCACAGGAGCAGCTCGACGCGGTACGGCAACTCGCCGACGCGTACGAGTCGGCGACGGCCGCGGCGGGCCACGGCTGCCCGGCGGCCGAGCTGTACGTGTACGCGGCCCGCCCGGCCGACGCCCGCGACGCGATCGGCTCCGGCTGGACCAATGACGCGCTCGGCCAGATCGGCCCGCGGCCCGACGTGTGGCTGCCCGACTCCACCGCCGACGTCGACGCGGCCCGGGACGCGGCCGCGAAGTTCGCCGTCCCCGTCCCCATCGCCGAGCAGCGGGTCATCGCCGCCTCCCCGATCGTGCTCGGTGTGCCGGCCGCCGCGGTTCCCGGCGATCTGGCCGACCGGCGCGAGGACCTGACCTGGAAGCAGCTGTGGGACGAGGTCGCGCGGCGCGGCTGGGACGTGCTGCGCCCCGACCCGGCGGTGTCCGGGGCCGGGGCCCTGGCGACGACGGTGCTCTACGACCGCACGCACCTCGATGGCCCGGCCGCCCGCACGGTCGAGCAGCGCATCGAGCGGTCCCTGGACGCGGGCGGGTTTCCGCTCGGCGACAGCACCGAACTCCTGTGCCGCAAACGCGCCGAGGACCCGCACCGAGCCGCGGTCCTGACGACCGAGCAGGCGCTCGTGCGGTACAACCAAGGCTTGGGCTGTGGCTTTGACCAGGGGCCGCCGGGCACCGGGGACAGTCTGGTCGCGTTCTATCCGACCGACACCGTCGGCGCCGATCATCCCCTCGTCCGGCTCGGCTGGGACACCACCGCGGCCACGACCACCGCCGCCGTGAAGGATCTGGAGAGCTGGCTGGGGCGGGACGAGGGCAAGCGGGCCCTGGTCCGGGCGGCGCTGCGGCCGCCGCCCCTGTTCGACGTGGCCGAGCCGCTGACCGAGCGCTTCGGCGCGCACGCCGGCGTCGTGTTCGAGCGCCGCCCACCGCCGCCGGACACCATCAGGACGACCCTGCGGCGCTACTCCCAGGCTCGACGCCCGGGCCGGGTCCTGCTCGCCATGGACGTCTCCGGCTCCATGCAGACCCTCGCGGGCGGCCGGCAGACCCGGTTCCAGATCGCCACCGCCGGTGTCGGCAAAGCCCTTGACCTGATGAGCGGGCGCGACGAGTTCGGCCTGCGGGTGTTTCCCGGTGCCGGCCCCGACATCGTCGCGCTGGGCCGGGCCGACGTGCCGGTCGACGGGGTACCGCGGGCCAAGGCGGCCGTCGACGGCCTGGCGAAGGTGAAGCCGGGCGGCGACACGCCGCTGCTGCCCACGATCGCCGACGGCGTCCGGGATGCGGCCGCCGGCAAGGACGAGCAGATCGCCGGCCTGGTCGTGCTCACGGACGGCAGCGACACCAGCGGCGTGGACCCGGCGAGCATCGACGCCCAGGTCCGCGGCAAGGGCGTCCGGGTCTTCGTCATCGCGATCGGCGAGGCCAGCTGCGGCGCGTTCGCCCTGCGCGACATCACCGCGCACACCGGGGGCGCGTGCTACGACGCCGCCCCGGACGCGATCGGCGACATCCTCCAGGATTTGTTCGGCCTGCTCTGGGGAGGCGAGCCCACGAATGGCACGTAAGGTTCTGCGCTTCCTGCGCCGGCACTGGCGCCTGCTGACCGCGGCCGCCGCCGGTGCCGTGCTGGCCCTGCTGGTGAACGCGTTCGTGGTGCCGTGGTTCCACGACGACCACGCGCCGGAGGACGGCGAGCTGGTGATCCTCAGCGGCCGCGACGACGGCTACGGCAACCAGCGCCAGGCCCTGGTCGACCAGTGGAACGCGCTGCACCCGCGCAGCCCGGCCCGCATCGAGCAGCTCGCCGCGGTGGCCGACGCCCAGCGCAGCGAGATGGTCGCCCGGGCGCAGGGCAGCGGCCGGGGCGACGCCGACATCTACAACCTCGACGTGACCTGGACGGCGGAGTTCGCGTCGCAGGGGTACATCCGCGCCGTCGACGACGCCGACACGACCGGCTTCCTGGCCGCCCCGCTGCGGACGTGCACCTACGACGGCCGGCTGTGGGCGCTGCCGTTCAACACGGACGCGGGCCTGCTGTACTACCGCGACAACTACGTGGGCACCGCCCCGACGAGCTGGCCCCAGCTGGTCGCCCAGGCCCAGTCGGTCCTGACCGGCTTCGGCGCCCTGAGCAGCGACGGCACCCGCCCGACGGCCGGCTACGCGGGCCAGCTGGCCGACTACGAGGGCCTGACCGTCAACGCCCTGGAGGCGATCTGGGCCGCCGGTGGCGACGTGGTCGACGGCGACGGCAAGGTGGTCATCGACTCCGCGGAGGCCCAGGAGGGCCTGCACCGCCTGGCCGAGGGCCTGAACCGCTCCGCGCCGCAGGTGATCCTGCCGGAGTCGGCCAACTTCGACGAGCAGGCCGCCACCCAGGCCTTCGCCGAGGGCAAGGTCCTGTTCATGCGCAACTGGCCGGTCGCGCACCGCACCCTGGACCCGCCGCCCGCGCTCGCCCCGCCGCCGGGCGCCACGCCGGGCCCGGCCGCGACACCGGCGGACACCCGCCCGGCGCTGGAGTTCGAGGTGACCCGCCTGCCGGGGCCGAGCGCGCTCGGCGGGCAGAACCTGGCCGTCTCCGCACACAGCCGCCACCCGGACGCGGCCCGGCAACTGATCGCGTTCCTGACGAGCGAGCGCAGCCAGCAGATCCTGTTCGAACGCGGCGGCTTCGCGGCGACCCGCGAGATCGTCTACCGCGACGCCGAGGTGATCCAGCGGTACCGCTATGCGCCGACCCTGCTGGAAGCGATCCGCAACGCCCGCACGCGCCCGGTGACCCCGCACTACGCCCAGTTCTCGGAGACCTTCCGCGCGATCGTCCGCCAGGCCCTCGCCGACGGCGGCCAGCTCCCGGCCGACGCCAAAGCGAGGCTGGAGGCCGCGCTGCAGGGCTACAAGCGCTGACGCTTCGCCCGCGGGGTGGACGGGGGCCGGTGCTGATGGCCGCCGGCGCGGAGGTGCCCGGGGGCGCGCTGGGCGGTTCTCGGGGTGGACGGCGTGGTCGGCGAGGTGCTGACGCAGACCGGCCAGGCCCGGAAGTCGCGGTGCTCGGCCCAGATCCAGTGCGCGGCCTGGATGTTCCACTCCGGGTCGAGGGCGACGCGCTGCGTGCCGTCGTAGCGGCCCAGCACCTCGTCGCTCAGCTGGAACACGCCCCAGCCGCCGTCCGGGTCCGGGCCGACCCACAGGGCGTCCAGGTGGGAACGGCAGCGGGCGACGTGGACGGCCTCGTCGCCGGCCGTGGGGTTGCGGAACACCTCGCGGATGCGCCGCTCGATCCGCTCCTCGGACCAGGTCCGCATCGAGATCCGGCCGGATACCAGGGCCTTCCTGGTGGCGTCGTCGACCCGGCCCGTCGGGGGCAGCCCGGCCAGCACCTGGAACGCGATCACCCGGCGGCGGGTCTCGGTGCTGAAGTTCGCGTCGACGGTGAGCGAGGTGCCGCTCTGGATCAGCAGGACCTGGATCTCCCGGACACACTCGCCGTGCTCACCCAGGCCGACGACGGCGGCGCAGGCCGCGGCCTTCAGCTCGGTGGCCGCACCGCCGCCCCGCGGCGGGCCGGAGCCGCTGAGCGCGTTGAGCACGAGCAGGCCGAACAGGGCGAAGATCGCCACGGCGGCCCGGTCCGGTAGACGGCGGTTCCAGCGGCGGCGTGACGGCGGCGGCCGGTCGGCGGCCGGCGGAGGCGCGGGCGCGGGCACAAGGGCGGGCTCGGGCGGCTTCCCCGGCGCGGGCCGGGTCGTGGCCAGCACCCACATCCGGTGCAGGTCCAGCAGCTCCCCGCGGCCGGCCCCGCAGGCGCGGGCCAGCCGGCTGACCGTGTCGAAGTCCGGCGGCACCCCGGTCCCCGAGCAGTAGCGGTGCACGCTGGACCGGCTGAGCGCGGCCCGGGCCGCGAGCTCCGTGTAGCTACATCCGGTGGCCTCCTTGAGGGTGGTCAAACGCTGGGCCAGTTCACTTGACGCATCGACTGCCATTGCTACCCCGTGATGTGCGTAAGTGGGCAATGTAGCCGATCCGGCCGTCGGGTACCGACCCCCTGACAAAGACCTCCGAACTTCTATAAAAACCCCCGAACCATGGCAAACGGCCCCGAACCGTCAGGGACGGTCCGGGGCCGGTGGGGGAGGTGGGGACGTCAGTCGCGGATCTTGTTGTACCGCCAGGGCTTGTAGCCGTTGTTCTTGGCCGTGCTGACGTAGAGCTTGTAGTGGTTCATGTCCGAGCTGGGGTTGCCCTCCTCGTACAGCCAGAACCGGGTGTGCGCCTTGTTGGCCCACTTCTCGAACAGCTGCACGTGGTGGCCGCTGCGCAGGACCATGTCGCCCGGCTTGAGGCTGGACCAGTTGATCCGGTGCGACACCCCGTCGAGCGTCCGGGTGGTGCGGCTGGAGGTCAGCGCCCACGACATCGACACGAAGCCGGAGCAGTCGGTGCGGAACTTCTTGCCGTGGTTGACGTCCCACGCGTAGGCGCTCTGGCTGTACTGCACGTTGCGGCTGTACCAGTTCTTGGCCCGCGCGACCACCTTGCTGCGCTTGATCGGCTTGCCGTACTTCAGGGCCGCGGCCGCCGCGGCCAGCGTGGTCGTCCCCGCGTCGGGGGCGTCCTCCTCGCCCTCGGGCGCCACGTAGTCGGCGTCCGGCTCGACACCCTTCTCCGCGCCGCCGACCGCCGGTACGGTGGCGTCGACGTCGGTCGCCGGGTCGTAGTCGGCCGGGGGCAGCGCGTCGTCCGCGTCGGCCGGCGGGGCCTGCTCGACGATGCGGTCGGCGCCGTCGATGGCGTCGGGGTCGGCCGGTGCCTCGCCCGGGCACCAGCCGTCGTTGCCGGTGGGGACCTCTTCGACCTGCTTGGCGTGCTCGATGTACATCCAGCCCTGCTGCTGGGTCCCGTCGATGCGGCCCCAGATCCAGGTGTTGCCGTAGTCGTTCTCGATCGTGCACCAGGTCCAGATCTTCGTGTTCGCCGCGACCGTCTGGAACACGCCGCACGTGTTGTACGGGGCCTTGTGCAGCGGCGCGCTCTCGCCCAGGACGATGAACCCGTCGTCGTTGTTGGCCACCGGCTGGCTGCCGCAGCCCGCCGCCGCGTAGGCCCAGTTCTGGATGGCCAGGCTCGGCACGACACCGGCGAGCAGCGCTCCCACGGCCAGCGGTACGGCACGGCGCGCCCAGCGCCGCCGGGATGCTTGGTGAGTCATCCGTCAGTCCCCTCTGCCGGCCCCCGTGATGGTGCCGGCCGGTCATCGACATGCCCGGTGGTACCGGGCCGGGCGGCCGACGGGATTCCATCGACCGCGATGAGGACCGTGGCAGGGCCGCCGGTAGCGTGGCAACGGCTGGCCACCAACTTGGGACGCCGGGACGCCGACCCGCTTGTGACCAGCGGTGGGACGCCGACCGTGGGACGCCGCCCGGGACATGGGACGCGCGGGCTTCGACCGGCCGTTGCGTCACAGAGCCAGAAGCGGCGGCGGGGGTACTGCCGACAGGCCCGGCGAGTCCCGCCGAGCGCTGTGCCGCCCGGCGCCGCCGCCGGTCGTGGCCCGGGCCGGACCGGGTCTAGGACTTCAGGCCGCGCTCGTAGGCGTAGCGGACGGCCTGGGCGCGGTCGCGGACGCCGATCTTCGCGAACAGGCGGTTGATGTGGGACTTGACGGTCACCTCGGTGACGTAGAGGCGTTCGGCGATCTCGCGGTTGGACAGGCCGGCCGCGATCAGCGTCAGGACCTCGGTCTCGCGGGCGGTGAGGCCGTCCACGGTGGCGGGAGTCGCGGCCGGGGGCTCGGCCGCGCCGCCGCCCTGGATCGCGGCGGCCAGGAGGCGCTGCTGGACCTGGGGGTCGAGGACGGACTGGCCGGCGGCGGCCGCGCGGACCGCCTGCGCGATCTGGACCCGGCCCGCGTCCTTCGTCAGGTAGCCCAGGGCGCCGGCCTGCAGGGCGGCGAGGATGTCGGCGTCGTCGGCGTAGGTGGTCAGGACGACGACCCGGGTCTCCGGGTGGGTGGCCCGGATCTCGGCGGTGGCGGAGACGCCGTCGCGGCGGGGCATGCGCAGGTCCATCAGGACCACGTCGGGGCGGTGGGCGGCCACGAGCTCGAGGGCGGCCTCGCCGTCGGCGGCCTCGCCCACCACCTCCACGTCGTCCAGCAGGCTGAGCATCAGCGCCAGCCCTTCGCGTACCGCCGTCTGATCGTCGGCCACGACAACCCGGATGCTCATCCCGGCATCCTGACATCCACCTGCCAGCCGTCCTCGCACGGGCCCGCCGCGAAGGTGCCGCCGGCCAGCTCGGCCCGCTCGCGCAGACCCTGCAGGCCGTATCCGGACGACAGGCCGGTGGTGGGCGGGCCGGCCGGGCCGGTGTTGCGCACGCGCAGGCGGACGTCGGCCGCGGCGTATTCGAGGCGGACCGTGACCCGGCTGCCGGGGGCGTGTTTGCGGACGTTGGTCAGGGCCTCCTGGGCGCTGCGGTAGAAGGCCAGGCCGGTCTCGGCGGTGAGGTCCCGCACCGCGCCGACCAGCGTGAACTCGTGCTCGGAGGCCAGTTCCCGGAGCAGCTCCGGCAGTGGGACGGGGTCGCCGCGCAGGGCGCTCACGGCGCGGCGGGTCTCGGTCAGGCCGTCGCGGGCCAGGCGGCCGGCCCGGTCGACGATGACGGCGGCGTCGGCCGCGCGGTCGCGTTCCAGGAGGGCGGCCGCGGTCTCCAGCTGCAGGGACAGCGCGGACAGGGAGTGGGCCAGGACGTCGTGGATCTCGCGGGCCAGCCGGGCCCGCTCGGCCAGCGCGGCCGCCTTCGCCTGCTCGTCGGCGAGGAGCTGCTCCTGCTCGGCGCGGCTCTCGCGCTCGCGGCGGATGGTGCCGAGCAGCAGCAGGAGCACCATCGCGCCGGACCAGATGACCACCGTCTCCAGGGGCGCGCCGACGAGCGCGTAGGCGCCGGCCAGGAGCAGCGCGCCGGTGCCGGTCAGGATCGCGGCGAGGACGAACGGCAGCGTGGAGGCGGCGATGGTCACGGCGGCGAGGGCGTAGCCGCCGGCGAAGCTGCCGTGGCGCAGCAGCGTCAGCACGACGGCCATGGCCATGCAGACGCCGATGGAGTACGGCTGCAGCCGCGGCGCGCGCAGCCGCAGCGTCATCGCCACCCAGGCCGCCGCGGCCACGGTCATGGCCGCGAGCAGGGCGACGCCCCGGCCGGTGAGCCCGGGCCGGGGGTCGTCCTGGAACATGGCGACGGTGAGGATGGTCAGGACCACCAGGCTGCGCAGCTGGCGGTAGCGCGACAGGCGGCGTTCGGTGAGCAGCTGCTCCAGCACGGCCCCAGTCTGCGCCATCGGCATGGCCGGTCAGCCCCGGGCGCTGCGGCGGGCGGCGCGGCGGGCGCCCTGGGGCGCGAACGGTGCGCCGGTGGCGATCGCGCGCTTGCCGACGATGGCGGCCTCGCCCAGGAAGCTGAGGCTGAGCACGACCAGCAGGCCCGCGGACAGCACGGCCTGGTCGGCGTGCAGGGCCCGGCCGGCGAAGAGCTGACCGACGCGCAGCACCGCCATGGTGAGCCACACGCCGATGGTGACGAGCGTGTAGCGGTACCAGACATGGCCGTTCTGCACGAAGACCCTGACGGTGAGGCCGCGCACGATGCCGCCGGCGACGGCGAGGATGGCGCCCATCGCGAGGACCGCGCCGTCGATGACCGGGTGGGTGGCGGCGGTGGCGAAGTCGACCTGGGCGAGGGTGTAGCCGCCGACGATCAGCAGGATGACCGGGGGCAGGATCAGGCGGCGGGCCTCGAGGGGCTCCCCGGCGAAGCGGCGGGCCATGAGCAGGACGATGGCGGCGACGGCGATCAGCAGCGTGGTCGTGTTCATGCCGTTGAAAGTAGGGATTCGGGGCGCGACAAGCCGCCACCCACGGGTGGAAGTCCGGGTGGAACGTAGGCTCCACCTGTGAGCGAGTGGATCATCGAAGAGCGAGCCTGGGACGACCCGGCGGGGGTTGCGCTGCGGGCGGCGCAGGAGGCGGAGCTCGACGCGCGCTACGGCGGGGAGAACCACGAACCCGGCGAGCACCCGAGCGCGGACGACGTGGACGTCTTCCTGGTCGCGGCCCGCGATGGAACACCGGTCGGCTGCGGTGCGTTACGGCGCCTCGACGCGTCCAGCGCCGAGATCAAGCGCATGTACGTCGTGCCCGCCGCCCGGGGTTCCGGGGTCGCGACGGCGGTGCTGCGCGCGCTGGAACACCGGGCCGTCGCGCGCGGCTGGCCCGTGCTGCGCCTGGAGACGGGCACGGAGCAGCCGGACGCACGGCGATTCTATGAGCGGGAGGGGTACCGTCAGATCCCGCGCTTCGGCGTGTATGCGGGCTCAGAGCTCTCCGTCTGTTACGAGCGCACGCTCGGCCCGGACCGTGGCGTGGGCGTGATGTAGGTCCCGCGCCCGCTCCCGGGCCGCGTCCGTCGGCTCGTCGGTGGCCAGGGCGTGGACGCGGCGCAGGTCGGGCTCGGCGAAGCCGCTCTGCCCGGGCAGTCCGGCGCTCAGGGCGGCGGCCGCGACCGCGCCGGCCTCGTCCCGGCGCCCGACGGTGAGCAGCGCCTCGGCGTACAGGGCCTCGAGCCGGCCGAACCGGCGCATCGCCGGGCCCAGGTGCTCGCGGGCGGCGGTCATCCGGTCCAGGCCGGCCTCGTCGCCGGTGCGGGCCTCGGCCCAGCCCAGGACCAGCCCGGCCAGGTCCTGATACTCCCGGTGCCCGCCCCGCTCGGCCAGCGCGAGGGTCTCCCGGGCGGCCGCCGCGGCGGACGCGGGATCGTCCCGGTCGGCCGCGACCACGGCGGTGAAATGCGCGACGTACATGTCGAGGAACAGCTCGCCGATCCGGCCCGCCCGGTCCCGGGCCGCCCGCAGGTGTTGCTGCGCCGCCGCGTCCTCGCCGAGCAGCCCGCAGACCAGGGCGGCCGGGGCGAGGGCGCCGATCACCGGGTCCCAGTTGACGATCGGGAACACCGGCAGGTCCCCGCCCGGCAGCGCGTCCAGGGCGTTCTCGAAGTGCGCGCAGGCCCGGGGCAGGTCCAGCTCGGTCAGGGCGGCGTGCCCCTCGTGTACTTCCGCCACGACGACCGCCCACGGATCGCCGGGACCGTAGGCGGGCGAGCGGGCGATGGAGACGGCCCGCGGCACGTCCCCGGCGGCCGTGTGGAACGACGCGTAGCCCCACAGCGCCGGCAGCACGTCGAGCACCGGCCGGCCGCGCAGCCGCAGCAGTAACGGTTCCATCGCCGCGTACTGCTCGGTCGCGCCCGCCGCCAGGTAGCCGTCCCGGGCCTGCACCATGTAGGCCAGGCGGATCCGCACGTCGAGCTCGGCGACGTCGCGCCGCTCGCTCACCGGGGCCCGCTGCAACAGTTCCAGGGCCTCGTCCAGCAGCGCCGACGCCTGCTCGTGGGCGGTGCGGTCGTACGCCTCCCGGGCCGCCGCGGTCAGGGCCGGGACCACGTCGTAGGGCGACAGGACCGGCAGCGCGGCCCGCAGGTGCCCGGCCCGCTGGGCGGCGGTGCCGAGGCCGGTGTCGAGCAGCGCCTGGGCCGCGCGGGCGTGCAGCCGGGCCCGGCGCAGCGGCCCCTGGTCCTGATACGCCGTCTGCCGCACCAGGTCATGGGAGAAACGCAGCAGCCCCGGGTCGTCGGTGGCGGTGAGCAGCCCGGCGACGACGGCCGTGTCGAGCGTGTCGAACAGGTCCAGCTCGTCGATCTGGACGACCTCGCGCAGCACGGGCACGGCCACGTCCCGCCCGAGCACCGCGGCGACGGCGAGGACGGCGTTGACCTGGCCGGGCAGCTTCGTCAGCCGCCGCCGCACGACCTCCTGCACCCGGACCGGCACGTGCTCGGGCGCGAGGGTGTGCTCGGCGGCCAGGACCTTCAGCAGCTCGACGACGAAGAACGGGTTGCCGCCGGTCCGGTCGGCGAGCATGGCGACAGTTTCCGGGGGTACCGCATCGCCGGTGACCGATCGCGCCAGCGCCGCGATCGCGTCGGCCCCGAGCCCCTCCAGCGGGATCCGCACCGCGGCCGGCGCCGCGACCAGCTCGGCGAGCACCCCGGCCAGGGGCGCGTCGGCCGCGAGCTCGGCCTCGCGGTAGCCGACGGCGAGCAGCACCCGCCGCCCGCGCAGCGCCTTGGCCAGCAGCGTCAGCAGCACCGTGGAAGGCGCGTCGAGCCAGTGCGCGTCATCGACGACGAGCACCAGCGGCGTCTGCGCGGCCAGCCGCCCGAGCCCGTCGACGATGCCCTGCAGCAGCCGCGACCGCGCCATCTCGGGGTCGGCGATGCGCTCGGCGGCCGGCAGCGGCAGCACGTCGCCGAGCGTCGGGTCGAGCACGGCCGGCAGGTTGCCGTAGGGCGCGAAGGCCTCGGCGAGCGCACCGGCCGCCCCGTCGCCGGCGGCGATCCCGCGCAGGATCTGCGCCCAGGGCAGGAACACGGGCGGCGCCTCGCCGTCGACCCCGACCCCGGTCCCGACCAGCCCGCCCGCCCGCGCGCAGACCGCCCGCAGCAGCGCCGTCTTGCCGATGCCGGGGCTGCCGGAGACCAGCAGCAGCCGCCCGTGCCCGGCGGCCGCCTCGGCGATGAGCCGGTCCACGGTCCGCAGCTCGGCATCCCGCCCGACGAGCGTGTCGTCCTCGGGATCCCCCTCGTCCGAGATATCCGCAACGCTCGGCGGGACGGACATTTCGGGTGTGTCGGCTCTGACCGGGATGGTGGGTGCGGGTGGTGCGCTCGTGACCGGCGGTGCCGATGTGGGGGCGGCGGGGACCGGGCCGTCGAGGTGCGCGGCCTGGCGGAGGATGTCCTGGGCCAGCTGCTGCAGCGCCGGGCCGGGCTCGATGCCGAGCTCGTCGATCAGGCCCTGGCGGGCGCGGCCGTAGGCGGCCATGGCGTCGGCCTGGCGGCCGGTGCGGTACAGGGCGAGCATGAGCTGGGCCCAGAGCCGTTCCCGGTAGGGGGCCTCGGCCAGGGCCGACTCGGTGCGGTACACCACCTCGGCGGCGCGGCCCAGGGCCAGCAGGGCCTCCGAGTGCCGTTCGATCGCGGTCAGGCGCAGCTCGACCAGCCGGCTGCGCTCGGCCCGCGCGAGGGGTGACTCGCCGAGCTCGGGCAGCGGGTCGCCGCGCCACAGCTCCAGCGCGGCGGTCAGGGTGGCCAGGGCCGCGGCCGGGTCGGCGGAGACCTGCTCCACGGCGGTGGCGAAGCGGGCGGCGTCGACGGAGTCGGCCGGGATCTGCAGGACGTAGCCGGGGGCGCGGCTGACCAGCACCGCGGAGCGGTCCCGGGCGGTCCGGCCGGGCTCCAGGGCGCGGCGCAGCCGGGAGACGTAGGCCTGCAGGGAGGCGATCGCCCGCTCCGGCGGCTCCTCGGACCACAGCTCGTCGATCAGCCGCTGCACGGAGACGGTCCGGCCGGGCTGGGTGGCCAGCATGACCAGGACGGCCCGCTGCTTGGGGGTGCCGGTGTCGACCGGGCCCGCGTCCGACTCGACCTCGAGCGGGCCGAGGATGCGGAACCGCAGGACCACCCGCGACCTCCAGACCGCGAAGGGCCGGGAGTGTTACAGCTCCACGGCGAACGAACCGTCCAGCGGGCCGAAACCCGCGCGCCGCAGCACGTCCTCGTCGTGCGCCCCGGGCGCCGCGACGAGCCTACGGGCCGGGCTGGCCCGGAGGGAGTCCACGAGCGCGATGAGCACCTGAACGGCGAGGTCGCTGCGCCCGCCCGGCGCGGCAAGTCCAACCAAACGGGCCTTGCTGCCACTCTGCAGGACGGCCGCGACCGCCGCTGCCGGGTGTTCGTCGCCTTCGGCCGGGTCGATCAGCTCGTACCAGTCCAGCTCCTCGAACAGCCGCGCGTCGAAGACGTAGAAGCCGAGGGCCCGGCTGGTGACCGCCCTACGTGCCGGCGGGACTCGCCGTACCACTCGCATCTCTGTCACGCTTCCAGGAAACCCGAGGGCTCTTGCAGAATGCTTGCCGTGAAGGTGCTCGCCAGTTACATCCACTACCTCGACACCGGCGGCGACGGCCCGCCCGTCGTCTTCCTGCACGGCAATCCGACCTCGTCGGAGCTCTGGCGGGGCGTGCTCGACCACGCCGATCTCGGCGGGCGGCGAGCCGTGGCCCCGGACCTGATCGGCATGGGCCGGTCCGGGCGGCCCGACCTGGAGTACCGCCTGGCCGACCACGTCGAGTACGTCGACGCGTTCCTGGACGCACTCGGGCTGCGCGACCCGATCCTCGTGGCCCATGACTGGGGTGTGGCGATCGGTATGGCCCTGCTGCGCCGCCGGGCCGGGCAGATCCCGGCATTCGCCTTCATGGAGGGACATTTCCGGCCGCTGACCGGCTGGGAGGAGTTCGACGAGGGCGGCCGGGAGGTGTTCAAACGCCTGCGGACCCCGGAGGTGGGGGAGCGGATGGTCCTGGACGACAACTGGCTCATCACGGAGGTCGCCCCGCAGTACGCCGAGCACTATCCCGATGCCCGGTCCCGCCGCCCGCTGCTGCGGTTCACGCGCGAGATCCCGATCGCGGGGGAGCCGGCCGACACCGCCGCGCTGATGGCCGCCGGCTGGAGCCATCTGCGGCAGTCGCCGATCCCGAAGCTGCTGATCCATGGAACGCCGGGCGTTGTCGTGAACGCGGCCAAGGTCGCCGAGTGCCGGCGGGAACTCCCGGCGCTCACGGTCGCCCAGGTCGGTGCCGAGGGACATTTCCTGCCGGCGGACGCGCCGGAGGCGGTGGCGGCGGCGTTGAGCGGCTGGCTCCGTACATTTGACACATGAGCGCAGTGCAGGAGCTCGGCCGGGCCGGATACGTCAGCCTGACCACCTATCGCAAGGACGGCACCCCGGTCGCGACGCCGGTGTGGCACGCGGTGCACGACGGCGAGGTCTTCATCATCTCCAACCTCGACGCCTGGAAGGTCAAGCGGATCCGCAACAACGGCCGGGTGGAGCTGCGGCCGTGCAACGTCCGCGGCACCGTGGCGGAGGGGGCGCCGACGGTCCCGGGGACCGCCCGGCTGCTCGACGAGGCCGGGACGGCGGCGGCGCGGCAGCACATCGCGCACAAGTACTTCCTGTCCCGGGCCGGCAACTTCTTCGCCAAGGCGCTCCGCCTGAAGCGTCCCCCGGTGATCGGCATCGCGGTCGCGGTGTAGACGGAGAAGAGCCCGGGCGACGCGCGGCCCGGGCTCTTCCCTGCAACAAACGTCAGCCCAGCGCGACGGCCGCGTCGTCGATGACGAACGAGGTCTGCAGCGAGGAGTCCTCGGTGCCGCTGAACTTGATGGCGACGGCCGCACCGGTACCGGTGAAGGTGTAGCTCTTCAGCTGGTAGCCGGAGGCCTTGTTGAGGTTCGACAGCGTGGCCAGGGTCGTCGAGCCGGCCGTGACGGTCAGTTTGTCGTAGGCCGTGCTGGTGGTCGTCTCCGCCGAGTCGATGTGGACGTAGAAGGACAGCGTCGCCCTACATCCGGACGGGACGGTCACCGACTGCTGGATCGCCTCGGTGTGCGTCGAGCCGTAGCCGTCCAGCCAGGAGCTGTACGTGCCGCCGTGCGCGGCCTGGCCCTGGCTGGCCCACTGGCCGATGGAGCCGGTGGTGCCGCTCCAGTTGGCCGTTCCCGACTCGAAGCCGCCGTTCAGGAGGACCTGGCCGGAGCAGTTGCCGGTGGGCGGCGGGGTGGTCGGACCGCCGGTGGTGGGCGGCGGGGTGGTGCCACCGGTGCAGGTCGGGTCGCCCGACTGCGCCGGCACGGAGACGGCGTCCCACGCGGCCTTGACCGTGTTGAACTGGGTGCAGCTGCCCGGGAACAGGTTCTTGGCCGCGGTCAGCGTCCAGGTGCGGTACTTCAGGTACGACGACGACGAGGTCTTCATCAGCATCGCGTTGTACATGACCTTGATCGCGTTCTGGATGCCCAGCGGGTTGGAGACCGTCGAGCTGTTGCAGGTCGGGCTGGCCGGCTGGCCGTTGCCCGCGGAGCCCTGCGCCATCAGGTAGAACCAGTGGTTGCCGGGGCCGGCGGCCGCGTGGACCTCCGAGCCGGGCGTGCTGCTGGAGTAGCAGTTGGAGTCGCCGACGGCCGACGGGTTGTACATGTTGCGGATCGGGCCGCTGCCGACCAGGTTGATCTCCTCGCCGACCAGGTAGTCCGGCGGGTCGTTCGGGTTGTTCGCGAACCACTCGGTGGCGGCGCCGAACGTGTCCGCGACGAACTCCTGGGTGCCGCTCTTGGAGATGCCACCCGGAGTGTTGTCGTCGATGCCGTGCCCGGCCTCGTGGCCCACGACGTCGGCGGAGGCGATCCACTGACCGGCGGTGTTCTTGCCGATCTGGATCTGGGTGCCGTCGTAGTAGGCGTTCTGGTCGTTCAGGCCGACGCGGATCGGCCAGCCGCCGCCCGAGCCGTTGAAGCCGTTGCGGCCCAGCCACGACGACAGCATGGCTTCTTCCTTCTGCGCGACGTAGAGCGCGTCGACGCAGCCGGTCTCGCGATTGGTGCCGGTGCCGTTGCCCCACACGTCGTCGGAGCCGGAGAACGTGGTGTTGTTCGCCGCGTCCTGGCAGGAGACGTTCGTGTAGTTCGGGTCCTTCATGCTGTACGTGCTGCCCGACTGCGTGGTGTTGATCGTCACCGAGCCGTTGATCCAGCCGGTGCCGGTACCCGCCATGACGTGCTCGGTCTTGTCGAGCACGGCGCCGGTGTTCGCGTCGACGTCAACGGTGAGCCGGCTGATGCCCTCGGCGCCGACGCCGTTGATCGTGGTCTCGTACGCGAGCTTGGCCCCGCTGTCGGCCGTGAAGACGACGAGCGAGGTGCCCTCGACGTTGTTGACCGTCTTGAGCTGCTGCTTCGCGACGGTCTCGGCGGCCGCCGAGGTGATGGACGGGGTCGTCGAGATGTTGCCGATCGCCTTGGTCTGCGCGACCGAGGTGTACTGCGTCGCGCCCGCCTTGTCGGTGGCGACGACGAAGTCACCGCCCTTGACGTGCAGGCCCTTGTACGTCCGGTCGTAGGCGATGTACTTCGAGCTGCCGTACGCGGTGACCGACTTCTGCACATACGCCTCGTCGGCGCTGGGCTGGATCACCGCCGGCTTGCTCTTGACGTAGCTGTCGACGGACTGGGCGGCGACGGCGTTGGAGACCTCGACGGCATCCGTGGACGCCGATGCGGTCGTGGCTTGCACGGCCGCGGCGGTGCCGGCTGTGACCAGCCCGACCGCGAACACTCCGGCCGCTGTAGCGAACCGTGGGGAGAGCTTCAAAGGGTGCCTTCTTTCAGCAACGACCCAACCTCACCGGGGGAATGTTTGACGGGGTGGGCCGGAACCAACGGAGGTCACGCGCTCGTCGAAGTGTCTGAGGGCCCCTGTGCGCGCCGTACGGAGGCCAGCGTTCTCATCGACTTGCAGCGATGCGGTGACGATCACACACATCGAAAGAGTTGGACAAGAGTCGATGCCCTAACTTCACCCTCGCCCCCACCCTGTACTTCCGGCCTGGAAACACGCGGGAAATCTTGCGCTCCGTAGATCCCCGGCCCGGACTACCGTTACTGCGGGTTAACTTTTAACTGTCAAGTCACTCGGTGTTGGGCGCCGATCACGAATCGCCGCGATGGTAGGGTGCCCCGGTGGAACCCGGGGGGATCGATGCGGTCGCCGCCGTCGTCTCAGCATCCGGGATCGCGGGGCGTCGGCTGCGCGAAGTGATCGCCGCCCTCGCCGCCGGCCCCACCACCCTCGACGACCTCGTCCGCGACCACGCCGTCCCGCGCCGGACGGTCGAGGCCCTCCTGCGGGCGGCCGGCCCGGACCTGCGCGACGAGCGCGGCCGGGTCTTCCTCGATCCGATGATGTCCCGGGGGTACCGCGACCGCCTGGCCCTGCACACCCTGGCCGACGAGCCCGAGGCCGGTGACCTGGCCGCCCTCATCGCCGCCGCGCCCGCCCCGGACCAGGCCCTGGACCACGTCGCCGCCACCGCCGAGACGGCCGGGCGCCGGGCCCGCTGGCTGGCGAGCACCTACGACCTGGCCGGCGCCCGCGTGGTCTGCGTCGGCGACCACGACCTCACGTCCCTCGCGCTGCGCCGGGCCTGCCCGGACACCGAGGTCACGGTCGTCGACGTCGACGAGCGGCTCCTCGCGTACATCGACGCCCAGGGCGCCGGGGTCGCCTGCTACCACGCCGACCTGCGCTTCGGCCTCCCGCCCGCGGTCACCGGCAGCGCCGACCTGATCTTCACCGACCCGCCCTACACACCCGAGGGCGTGCAGCTGTTCCTCGGCCGCGGCGCCCAGGCCCTGCGCGACCGCACCAACGGCCGGCTGGTCATGGCCTACGGGTTCAGCCCCCTGACCCCGGCGCTCGGCCTGAAGGTGCAGCGGGCGGTGCTCGACCTCGACCTCGTGATCGAGGCGATGCTGCCGGCGTTCAACCGGTATCACGGCGCCCAGGCCGTCGGCAGCGCCAGTGACCTCTATGTCTGCCGCCCGACCCCGCACACCTGGCAGGTCCTGGACCGCCGCCTCGGCAAGCTCGCCGGCTCGGCCAACATCTACACCCACGGCGAGCGGTCCCTCGAGGGCGCCGCGGCCAAGGGCCCGGCCCGCATCCTCGGCGGCGGCCCGCTCCCGGCCGACGAGCTGACGGTCGACCTGTCCGGCGACCCCGGCTCCTGGCTGGCCCGGGTGCTCCTCGCGGTCAACGCCCCGCGGGTCACGCTGCTGGTCGCCAACAACCACCCCGACCTGCGCGACGAGGCCGGCCAGGCCGCCCTCCGGGACCTGGTCGGGGCCAAGTGGGACCTGCGCCTGCGCCGCAGCACACCCGGCCCGAAACAGGCGACCGTCGAGGCCACCCTGCGCCCGGCCGAGGGGGTCGCGGGCTGGCTGCTGACCCACGCCCACGGCAGGCTCGGCAACGTGCTGCGCGAGGCCCTCGTGCGCACCGCGGGCCTGGGCCGGGCCGCCGCCGAGGCCCGGGCCGCCGAGATCGTCGGGCGGCCCGAATACCTCGACGCGCGGCTGCTCGATGTTCCACGCCACGCGATTGTGCCCGTGCTCCAGCCGCGGTGAACAGCCTCTGGCGAAGCCGCGACTTCCTGGTCCTGCTCGGCGTGCAGACGCTGTCCGCGTTCGGCGACGCGCTCACCTTCGCGGCCGTGCCGCTGCTCATGCGCACCGGCGCGATCTCGATCACCGACCTCGGCTGGATCCGGGCCCTCACCGCCGTCGCCACGCTGCTCACCGGCATCGTCGCCGGGGTCATCGCCGACCGCTTCGACCGCCGCACGGTGCTGCGCATCTGCGACGTGGCCCGGTTCGTGCTGCTCGGGTCCATACCGCTGACCTGGCTCACCGGGGCACAACCCTGGCTGCTGTACCTCGTGCTCCCGGCGGCCGCGGTGTTCTCGATGGTCTTCGAGGTCACCTACGTCGCGGTCGTGCCCGCGCTGGTCCCGGCCGACCGGATCGCCGAGGCCAACGGGCTGCTCTACGGCGCGTACTCGGTCGCGTTCCTGGCCGGGCCGGCCGTCGCCGGTGTCGTCTCCCAGGTCGCCGGCCCGGTCGCCGCGATCGGCCTCGACGCCGTGTCCTTCCTGCTCTCCGCGGCCGGGCTGGTCCTGATCCGGATCGCGCGGCCGGTGGCGGACGGGGCCGAGCGCGGCCTCGGGGCCGGGGTGCGCTTCATCCGCCGCCACCCGGTGATGCTGCCGCTGACCGTGCTCCTGGCGGTGCTGATCTTCTTCACGTCCAGCCTCAACGACGTCGTCGTCTACCACCTCATGAGCGGGCTCGGGCAGTCCGACGCGGTGATCGGCCTGGTGCTGACGGCCGGGGTGCTGGGCTCGACGTTCGCCGCCGCCGCGGTCGCTCCGCTGCGCCGCCGGGCCGGCTTCGGTGCCACCTGGATCGGCGCGTTCGGCCTGTGCGGGCTGCTCGTGGCCGGGATCGGGCTCGCCTCGAACGTCCCGCTGATCGCCGTGCTCGCGGCCGCGGTCACGCTGTGCACGGGGATCGCGGGGATCTCCTCGGTGTCGCTGCGCCAGGAGGTGACGCCCGGGCATCTGCTGGGCCGGGTCACGGCGGCGTTCTGGACCCTGCAGCTCGTGCTCGCACCGGCCGGTGACGCGGCGCTCACGTTCTCGGCCAAGCATCTGGGAGTACCCCTGACGCTGTCCGTCGCGGGGGCCGCCGTCACGATCACCGCGCTGGCGGCGCTCTTCACCCCGATCCGGCGCCGAACAGCGACTCCTCCGCCGCCGCCCACATAGCGACCAGGTCGGTCGCCGGGTCGCGCAGCCACTGCAGCTGCAGCCCGTCCATGGTGGCCATGATCTGCCGGGCGAGGGCGCCGGGGCGGTCGCTGACGAGCCGGGCCCGCTCGGTGAGCGCGGCCAGGACATCGCGCTGGCGGGCCGCGAAGTAGTCGTGCGCGGGATGCTCGGGCGCGAGGGACTCGGCGGCCAGGACCGCGAACAGGCGCACGATCTCCGGCTGGGTGGCGTTGCGGCGGACCAGGGCCGCGCACAGCGCCCGCAGGTCGGCCGGGGCCGGCTCGCCGATCGATCGGTGATCTTCTCCGTCGCGGTGCTCGAGCACGGCGACGAGCAGGCCGTCCTTGGACCCGACGTGGTGCAGCAGGCCCGGCACGGTGAGCCCGCACGCGTCGGCCACGTCCTGCATCGACAGGCCCCAGAAGCCGCGCTCGGCGACCAGCGCCGTCGCGGCCGCGATGATCCGCTCCCGCCGCTCGGCGGCCGGCAGCCGCTCGCGTTCCCGTCGTGCCATCTGCGCCACCACTCCTTGCCGGGCCGCCTCCGGCGAGTCTACGGTACTTACTACTTTATAGGTACTCAGTAAGGGGTTCGCATGGAGCTCGAGGAGCAGGCCGCGCTCACCAGCGGCGCCGACTTCTGGCACACCCGCGCGGTCGGCGACGTGCCCGCCGTCACGGTCACCGACGGCCCGCACGGCGTGCGCAAACAGATCACCGGCGAGGGCGTCGACCTGTTCGCGAGCGAGCCCGCCACCTGCTTCCCGCCCGCGGTCGCGCTCGGCTCCACCTGGGACCCCGAGCTGGCCCGCCGGGTCGGCGAAGCCCTGGCCGCGGAGTGCCTGGCGATGGACGTGGCGGTGCTGCTCGGCCCCGGCATCAACCTGAAGCGCACGCCGCTGGGCGGGCGCAACTTCGAGTACCTCTCCGAGGACCCGGTCCTCACCGCCGCCCTGGCCACCGAGTGGGTCGCCGGCCTGCAGAGCCGCGGCGTCGGCGCGTCACTGAAACACTTCGCCGTCAACAGCCAGGAGACCGACCGGATGCGGGTCAGCGCCGACGTCGACGAGCGCACGCTGCGGGAGGTGTACCTGCGCGCCTTCCAGCGGGTGATCCAGCACGCCCGGCCGTGGACGGTGATGTGCGCGTACAACCGGATCAACGGCGTCTACGCCAGCCAGCACCACTGGCTGCTCACGACGGTGCTGCGCGACGAGTGGGGCTACGACGGCGTCCTCGTGTCCGACTGGGGCGCGGTCGTCGACCGGGTCGAGGCGGTCCGGGCCGGGCTCGACCTGACCATGCCCGGGCCCGACGACGCCGGGGACCGGGCCCTGGCGGCCGCGGTGCGCGCTGGAACATTGCCGGCGGCCGCGCTGGCCACGGCCGCCGGGCGGGTCGAGGCCCTCGTGCGCCGGGCCGTCGACGCCGCGCGGCCGGGCGCCACCTACGACGCGGACGCGCACCACGCCCTCGCGCGGGAGGTGGCCGGCCGCGGGATCGTGCTGCTGAAGAACGCCGATTCGCTGCTGCCGCTCGCGGTGGACGAGCCGGTGATCGCGGTGCTCGGGGAGCAGGCGCGCACTCCGCGGTACCAAGGAGGCGGCTCGTCGCTCATCAACCCGACCCGGCTGGACGACGCGCTGTCGTCCATCACGGCCCTGGCCCGGGGGGCCGTGCACTTCGCGCCCGGGTATGACGACGTCGAGGCGGCGGTGGCCCTGGCCCGGGACGCGTCCGTCGCCGTGGTGTTCGCCGGGTCGCAGGAGGAGACCGAGGGTTCGGACCGGGCCGATCTGGACCTGCCGGCCGCGCACCTGGCCCTGATCGAGCGGGTCGCGGCCGTGAATCCGCGGACCGTTGTCGTGCTGTCCAACGGCGCCGTCGTGCGGACCTCGCCCTGGGACGCCAAGGTGGGCGCCCTGGTCGAGGGGTGGCTGCTCGGGCAGGCCGGCGGGGCGGCGATCGCGGACGTGCTGTTCGGCTTGGTCAACCCGTCCGGGCGGCTCGCTGAAACAGTGCCACTGCGCCTCGCCGACCACCCGTCGCACCTCGACTTCCCCGGCGAGCAGGGCCACGTCCGCTACGGCGAGGGCGTCCACGTCGGCTACCGCGGGTTCGACGCCCGCGACCAGGACGTCGCCTACCCGTTCGGGTTCGGGCTCTCCTACACGACGTTCGCGTACTCGGACCTGTCGGTGTCCACTGTGGATGACGGCCTGGAGGTGCGGGTCGCGGTCACCAACACCGGCGCCCGGGACGGCCGCGAGGTCGTGCAGGTCTACACCGCGCTGCCGTCGTCGCGGGTGCGGCGGGCACCGCGGGAGCTCAAGGCGTTCGCGAGCGTGCCGGTCGCGGCCGGGACATCGACGCCGGTCGTGCTGCGGGTTCCATTCGCCGACCTCGCCTACTGGGACGTCGAGCTCGGGCGGTTCGTCGTGGAGGCCGGCGACTACGACGTGTTCGCCGGCTCCTCGTCCCGGGACCTGCCGCTGTCGGCCTCGGTGACCGTCGCCGGCGACGACGAGCGGCGGCCGCTGACCGCCGAGTCGACGCTGGGGGAGTGGTTCGCCGACCCGCGCGGGGCGGCCGCGCTCACCGAGGCGTTCGCGGCCCTCGCCGGGGCCGGCGGGATGGCGGCGGCCGCCACCGACCCGGCGATGTTCACCATGATGGCGAACATGCCACTGTCCCGGGTGGCCGCGTTCATCGGCGACGCATTCGGTCCGGACACCCTCGCGGGGCTGCTCAAAGCGGCGAACTGAACTCCCGCACGAACCGCTTCTGCCAGGGCGTCTCGACCGCACCGTGGTAGTAGTGCCGGCGGACGTAGGCCACGGCCTCGTCCGCCGGGACCCCGTCGATGATCGCGATACAGGCCAGGGCGGTGCCGGTCCGGCCCCGCCCGCCGCCGCAGGCGACCTCGACGCTCTCGCGCTCGGCCCGCCGCCACGCCGTGACGAACGCCCCGGCGGCCGCGGCCCGGTCGGTGGGCAGCCGGAAGTCGGGCCACCGCACCCACACCGACTCCCACGGGAACGGCGGCGGCGGCTTGCCCAGCAGGTACAGGCCGAACTGCGGGTCCGGGACCGGCTCGCCCCGCTCCCGCAGCCCCCGGCCCCGTATGCGCCGCCCCGACGGCAGCTCCAGCCAAGCGGTCACGGCTTCGGCCGGAAGCTGGCGAAGATCACGTCGAGGTCGGCCTTGGCGTTGTTCCAGTCGCCTTCCGGGGTCGCCCACCAGATGGCGTACGCCTGGTGGTCCGACGTCACCAGGCCCCGGTTGTTGACGTGCTGGCGGTTGCCGTTGCCGTAGATGAACTCCCAGTCGGCCGCGACCACGAAGTAGTTGTCGACCTTGTCGATGCGCACGCCGGTGTAGTTCTTGTAGTAGCTGCCGCCCCGCTCCGACTCCTGCTGCCGCCAGTCCGCGACCGGGTCCATCTTCGGCTTGGTCGACTGGTCGATGCCGAGCGTGCGGCCGTTGCCCCGGAAGTACACCATCGTGCCGTCCAGCGACTTGGTCCAGCCGGCCGGGACGTACACCTGGAACCCGGTCGGGTCCCTGTAGTCCTGCCACCCGGCCGGCAGCGGCGGGAGGGTGCCCGAGGCGGTGCCGGCGTTCTGCTGTTGCTGCTGCGTCGAAGACGTGCTCGGCACGTTCCCGGCCGGCGCGCTGCTGGCCTCGCCGGTCGCCGCGGCCGACGTGGCCGCGGCCGAGCTGGGCGCGGGCCCGGCCCCGGCCGCCGTGGTCCGCACGGCCCCGGAGTTCGCGGCCGTCGGCGCGGCCCCCTCGTCGTCGGAGCGCACCACCAGCCAGACCAGCACCGCCGCGACGAGCACGGCGGCAACGCAGCCGACCAGGACGTTGCGGCGTCGCTTCCCCGCATCGGTACCGCCCTGACCCGGCACCACCACCGCCTGCCCGGCCACCCGAGGCGCCGCCGCGGGCGCGACCTGCGTCGGCCGCTCCCGGACGGGTGCCGCCCCGGCCGTGAACGCCCCGACCGCGGCGGCCGGCTGCGCGCTGACCGCCTCCCGCACCGGCTCGGGTTCGGGTTCGGGTTCGGGCGTGACCACGGTGATCGGCTCGGGCTCCGGTACGGCCTCCGCCTCGACCTCACCCTCGTCCTCGGCCTCGTCCACCACCGCAGCGCCCGGTTCGGGTTCGAGCTCGGGTTCGGGCTCGGTCTCCTCCACCGCCTCGGGCTCGGTTGACGTCTCAGCCGCAGACTCGGTCGTGGTCAACGACGCAGCTTCGTCGGCTTTGATCTCGGCATCAGCGTCTGCGTCTGCGTCGTCGTCGGAATCGGTCTCGGTAGCGGTCAGCGGCTCGGCGGTTTCGGCTTCGAACTCGTCCTCCGCCGCCTCGTCGTCCGCTGCGGCACCGAAGATCGGCCCCTCGATGATGCCCGACTTTCCGGAAATTTGCCCATCCGTCGGGTTCTCGTCAGCGGGCGGTACGGGCGGCCAGGTCGACGGCGGCACCGCCGCCTTGCCCCGGACCACGGACGGAGCGGCCTCGGCGGCCAATGCACCCCCGACCGCCCCACCGGCGACCGCGGCCCCCGCCGATCCACCGGCCGGCGAAGCGAGAGGCGGCGCGACCGGCGCCGCGGCACCTCGGGCCACCGGCGCGACCGCCCGCCCACCGGACACGGCACCCGCCCGCCCACCGGACACGGCACCCGGCTGGCCGCCGGACCCGGACTCGGGCAGCGCGACCGGCTCCGGCCGGGTGCGGGGTGTGCGCTGGGCCGGTACGGCGGGCGCGGCCGGCTCGGCCCGCCCCCAGCCGCTGAGCCAGGAGCGCTTCTTCTTCGCCGGCTCGCGCTGGATCAGCGCCTTGCGCAGCAGTTCGTCGGTCTGGACGAAGTTGGCCCGGGTCTTGGGGTCCTTGCGCAGCAGGGCGCGCAGCACCGGGGCGAGGGGGCCGGCGCGCTGCGGCGGGTCGGCCTCCTCGGAGGCGAGGGCGGTCAGGGTCTCCATCGCGGAGCCGCGGCCGAACGGTGAGCGGCCCTCGACCGCGGTGTACAGGGTCGCGCCCAGGGACCACAGGTCGCTCGCCGGGCCGGCGATGCCCTCCCGGGCCCGTTCGGGGGCGATGAACTCGGGCGAGCCGAGGACCAGGCCGGTGCGGGTCACGTGCCCCTCGCCCTCGACGCGGGCGATGCCGAAGTCGGTGAGGACGACTCGGCCGTCCTCGGCCAGCAGGACGTTGCCGGGCTTGATGTCGCGGTGGTCGACGCCGACCTTCTGCGCGGCGCGCAGGGCGTCGAGGACGGCCAGGCCGATCTCCGCCACCCGCCGCGGCGGCAGCGGCCCGTCCTGACGGATCACCTGATCGAGCGACCGTGACCGGACGTACTCCATGACGAGCCACGGCTGCCCCTCGGCCGCGAGCACGTCGTAGACCCGCACCACGTTGGGGTGGCTCAGCCGCGCCGCCGCCCGCGCCTCGCGCAGCGTGCGCTCCATGGCCACGTCCCGGGCCGTGTCCAGCAGCTCGGGCGGCAGGATGATCTGTTTGACCGCGACGTCGCGGTGCAGCGTCTCGTCGCGGGCGCGCCACACCCGCCCCATGCCGCCGACGCCCAGTGGCTCGAGCAGACGATAACGATTGGCAACGACGGGGGGCGCGGCGGTCATGCACCATTGTGTACCCGAAGGATCTCGCCACCACGCACCGCCCTCGCCGGTGTGTGGCGCCGGACAGATTTCAGACTGTGCCAACCGGGATCACCCCCTGCGGCGTCGGATCCGCCTCCGTCCGCCGCGGGGCTGTCCTCCGGTCGCGCCGGGTCCCGGCCCGATCTCATGACAGTGCGCGCATGATCGCTCGCCTACCGTGGTTGCGGAACGGTTGCTCGCAGGTGGCGGAGGAGTTCGGTGAGCGAGGGTCTTTTCAACGTGCTGGGTGGCGGCGCGGACCGGGTGGCGATGGTGTACCTCATCGTGGGCCTGGCCGTGTTCGGGGCGGCTTTCCTGCCCGGGAACTCCCCGCTGTACAAGGTCGTGTCCCTCATCGTCGGCGGCGCGATCTCGGTGGCGGCGGCGAAGTTCCTGATGTTCGGCGGCATGGTGTACGTCAGCCTGTTCGCCTTCCTGGCCCCGTTCGCCCTGCTGGTCATCGGCGCGATCGGCGCGCTGCGCAGCGTGCTGCGGCGTCCGGTCCGCCCGGCGATGCGCCCGCACCCGGCCGCGCGGCAGTTCGGCCAGTCGTACCAGCCGCACCTGCCGGGCGCCTATCCCGCGTACTCCACCGACCCGTGGGCCGGCCAGTACGCGCCGCGGCCCGACCTCGAGGCCCGCGCCCACGCGCCCGCCGACCGGCCCGGTGCGCACGCGGCGCAGCCGACCGGCCACATCCCGCGACAGCCGGGCCCGCGCCAGGTCGAGGTCGTGAATCCGTACGCCGGAAGGGCTCGGCACCGGGCCTCCTGATATCGGCACATGGCCGTATAAAGATCGGTATGACTCCGATGCGGGAGCCGACGTTCCTGATCCTGACCGCGCTCGCGGTGCGGCCCATGCACGGGTACGCCGTGATCCAGGAGGTCTCCGAGCTCTCCGGCGGCCGGGTCGTCCTGCCGGCCGGGACGCTCTACGCGGCGCTCGACCGGCTGAGCGCCGAGGGGCTCGTGGAGCCGGAGGGCGCGGAGGTCGTCGACGGCCGGCACCGCCGCTACTACCGGCTCAGCGACGAGGGCGTCACGGCGCTGGCCGCGGACGCCGACCGCCAGCGCCGCAATGCCGCCGCGGCCGCCCAGCGCCTCCACCTCCGCACCGCGACCCAGTGAGCGGCGCGCTGTTGAGCAATGCATGTGCAGGGCGAGCGGGCGGCTGAGGCCCGCTCGGCCGGGTCGTCAACGGGTCGGTCCGGCCCATTGGTTGCGCATCGTGGTCATCCTCTCGGTGCGAGCGTGTGGGGCTTGATCGTGGCGTGGTCCGCCGATCCATACCTTGCCCGAACGCCCTGACGCGGCGCTGAAACCGGACCAGCAGCCGGCCGTCAGCCAACCTCACAAAAGCAGCAAGCAACCACCAAACCGACAAGCAACTACAAAAGTGACAAATCCGGATTAAGGCCGATGGCCAGCGAAGCGCGCATATACGAAATGTCCGATATGTCGAGCGCAGCGCGGCGCGTAGCGCCCGACATATCGCCGAACATCCTCTGCGTTGGGGCTAGACGGCTGCGGCCAGGGTCAGCGCGAAGCGGTCGGCTTCATCGGTCCACCAGTCGCGGACGGCGAAGCCGGCGGCGGCCAGTTCGGCGGTCAGGCCCTCGCGGCGGAACTTGGCTGACACCTCGGTGCGCAGCTCTTCGCCTTCGGCAAACGTGACGGTGAGATCGAGAGCACGCACGGCCACCTCCATCGGGGCCAGTGCTCGCAGGCGCATCTCGATCCACTCGTTCGTCTCGTCCCACACGGCGACGTGGGCGAACAGCGTCGGGTCGAAGTGGGCGGTCAGTTCGCGGTTGAGGACGTGCAGGACGTTGCGGTTGAACTCGGCGGTCACGCCGGCCCGGTCGTCGTAGGCCGGTACCAGCACCGCGGGGCTCTTCACCAGGTCGGCGCCCAGCAGCAGGAACTCGCCGGGGGACAGCTGGGACCGCAGGGCCGCGAGGAACGGGGCCCGTTCGGCCGGGGTGAAGTTGCCGATGGTGCCGCCCAGGAACGCGACGAGCCTCGTGCCGGCCTCCGGTATGACGTCCAGGGAGTGCACGAAGTCGGCGACGATGCCGTGCAGGTGCAGGTCCGGGTACTCGCGGCGGAGGTCGGTCAGGGCGCCGCGCAGCGCCGACTCGGACACGTCGAGCGGGGTGAAGGAGCCGAGGGTGCCGTGCTCGCGCAGGGCGTCCAGGAGCAGCCGCGTCTTCTCCGAGGAGCCGGAGCCGAGCTCGACGAGGGTCTTGGCGCCGGTGACGCGGGCGATGGTGGCGGCCCGGGCGGCGAGGATCTCGCGTTCGGCCCGGGTCGGGTAGTACTCGGGGAGGCGGGTGATCTCCTCGAACAGCTCGCTGCCGCGGGCGTCGTAGAAGTACTTCGGCGGCAGCTGTTTCGGGGTGGCGGTGAGGCCGGCGCGGGCGTCGGCCCGCAGTCCGGCGGCCAGGTCGGCGTCGGTCAGGTGGATTTCGAGATCAATGTCCGGCAGCGTCACGAGGTTGTGCCTTCCAGTGCGATGACCGTCACGGCCGACGGGGCCGCGACGAGCAGGGACAGGTCGGGGACGGCCTTCCAGGCGGGGTCGGGGGACAGCGGCTCGGAGGCGACGAGCACCGCGCCGTCGCCGGTGGCCAGGTAGGACAGCGAGTGGCCCACCGTCGTCGCGGCGATCGTGTCGCCGTCGGTGAGCAGCAGGTTGAGCCGGGAGCCGGGCGCGGCCGCCCGCACCGCGGCCACCACCGCGCCCAGGGCGTCGGGCGGCGCCGCCCCGGCCCGCAGGCGGGCCCGCACCAGCGCCCACAGCAGGGCGCTGTCGGTCGGGGCGTCGAGGGTGAGCAGGTCCCGGACCGGCAGTCCGGCGGCGAGCGCGGTCACACTGTCGGGCCAGCCGGTGACCTTGCCGTTGTGGGAGAACAGCCAGCGACCCTCACAAAAGGGCGCGGCGGCCGTCTCGACGACGGGCATGCCGACGGTCGCCGAGCGTACGGCGGCCAGGACGGCCCCGGACCGGGTCGCGGCGGCGAGCTGCGGCAGGGCCGCGTCGGTCCACAGTGCGACGCTGCGGCGGTACACCAGCGGCGTCTGGTCCTGCAACCAGCCGACACCGAAGCCGTCGGCGTTGATCGTCCCGCCGCCGCGCATGTCCTGTGGCGCCCAGGACTGGCGCTCCAGGGAGTGCGGCGGCGTGAACAGCAGGTCCGCCAACCGGATCGGCGGGCCCAGGTAGGCGAGGTGCCGGCACACTAAGCGAGCTCCGCAGGTGTTGCGTCGCGGGCCGTGCGGAAGCCGCTGAAGATCTGCCGGCGGATCGGGTAGTCCCAGTTGCGGAACGTGCCGCGGCAGGCGGCCGCGTCGGTCCCGAACGAGCCGCCGCGCAGGATCTTGTAGTCGGGGCCGAAGAACACCTCGGAGTATTCGCGGTACGGGAACGCGGCGAAGCCCGGGTAGGGGCGCAGGTCGCTGTCGACCCACTCCCACACGTCGCCGATCAGCTGGTGCACGCCGAGCGGCGACGCGCCGGCCGGGTAGGCGCCGACGGGGGCCGGGGCGAGGTGGCGCTGGCCCAGGTTGGCGTGGTGCGGGGCGGGGTCGTCGTCGCCCCACGGGTATCGCCGCGACCGCCCCGTCGCCGGGTCCCACCGGGCCGCCTTCTCCCACTCGGCCTCGGTCGGCAGCCGCCGCCCGGCCCACTGCGCGTAGGCCTCGGCCTCGTGGAACGACACGTGCACGACGGGCGCATCGGGCACGATCGGCGCGGTCCGCCCGAACTCCGTGGCCAGCCACCCGCCCGGGTCCCGGCTCCAGTGCAGCGGCGGGTTCGCCCCGGTGGCGTCCAGAAACTCCGCATATCGCGCGTTCGTCACCGGCGCCCGGTCGATGCGGAACGCCGGCACGTCGACCTGATGCGCGGGCCGCTCGTTGTCCAGGGCCCAGGCCTCGGTCGAGGTGCCCATGGTGAACGGCCCGCCCGGGACGAGCACCTCCCCGCTCACGTCCACTGTGGACGGCGGCGGCGGGGCCGCGGACAGCACGGGGTCGCCGGTGCGCAGCTGGTGTGTGGCGAGCATCGTCTCGTCGTGCTGCTGCTCGTGCTGCACGATCATGCCGAACGCGAAGGCGTGCTCGGTGAGCCGGTCGCCTTCGAGGTGTACCCGCTCCAGGACGTCGAGGGCCTTGTCGCGGACGGTCGCCACGTAGGCCCGGGCCTCTTTCGGGTTGAGCAGCGGCAGCGCCGGCCGGTCCTTGCGGGCGTGCTTGAAGGCGTCGTAGAGGTGGTCGATGTCGGCCCGGACCGGCTCACGCCCGCCGACGTCGCGGACCAGCCACAGCTCCTCCTGGTTGCCGATGTGCGCCAGATCCCACACGAGCGGCGACATCAGTGGCGAGTGCTGCCGGATCAGGTCACCGTCGTCGACGGCCTCCGTCAGTACCGTCGAACGCTCCCGGGTCCTCAACAGCTCCCGCGCGACACGTTCCCGCAGGTCAGTCATTGCGTGTACTCCCTTCGACGACGTCGGCGAGCAGGTGCGGCGGCAGGTCCAGCCGGGCCAGCCGGTCGAAGGCCAGCGCGCGCACGGCCCGGGCGGCCCCGGCCAGGACCGGGTCGGCCAGCCCGTCGCGGGCCGCCTCCACCCAGCGCCCGGCCGCCGGCGCGCACAGCTCGAGGACCCGGGCCACGGTGGCGGCGTCGTCGAGCAGCACGGTCAGCAGCGCGGCGGGCGCGAACCAGTGCCGCCCGGGCTGGGTGTCGAGGTAGCGGATCTCCAGGTAGCCGCGCGGCCGGACCGGCGGGAACAGGGTGCTGAGGTGGTAGTCGAGGTCGGCGTAGGTCGGCCGCCGGCCGAGGGCGCCGCCGACCCAGTCCGCGAACGTCACCCCGGCCGGGGTGGCCCAGGCCCCGTCGTCGCGGCGCACGCACAGCACCTCGGCGTCCAGGGCGTAGGCGGTCCAGTCCGTGGCCGGGTCGGTGCCCGTGGGGGCGGCCCGGGTGCGGGACGGGTCGATGCCGTGCCAGGCCCGCTGCCGGGCCGAGGCCCAGCCGGTCCCGGCCCCGGCGAACCGGCCCGAGTTGGCGAACAGCGCCATGAGCGGCGGCCCCAGCGCGTGGACCGCGGCCCAGCGCGCGGGGAGCTCGCCGGCGGGGCCGGGGTCGAGGCAGACCTGCAGACCGGCCGTCGAGCACATCATGATCGTTCCGGCGTCGCCGCGGCGGCTGAAGGCCGCCTCCATGGCGTCGTAGCGGGGAGTGTGGAGCAGTCGCCGCGGTGCGCGGTGCGGGTCGGCTCCGGTGTCGCCCAGGACCAGCCCGGTGCGGGCCAGCAGGGCGGTGAGCTGCTGGAGCTCGGCGCTGACGGCCTCGTGCAGGGCGGTCAGCGACGGGTGGGGGCGGCTGGAGAGCTCGACCTGGCCGCCTGGTTCGAGGGTGACGGCGCTGCCGTGGCGCAGGGGCAGGGCCGGGGAGTCGGCCCGCAGGGCCGGCGGCGCGTGGTCGCCGAGGGCCTGACAGAGCCGGTCACGATCCAGCACGGCGGCCGGATCGTCACGGTGGTGCACGGTGAACTCGAGTTCGACACCGACCGCCGCGGGTGGGCCGGTCTTGAAGCAGATCGATGCTATATAGCCCTCGGCCTGCTCCAGATCGGCGATGACCGCGTCGTGGTCGGCCCTGCGGAGGTTCTGCAAGGTCGCCATGGGAGCCGACGCTACCTCGGGATCAGCGCTTCGGCGAACGCTCAAGTTGAACAAATGGTTACCGTCTGACTACACGCTGCGTGATCAACTTGTGACGTAGCGGACCCAGCCCCCGTCCTCACCCCCGACGATCAGCGAACCGTGCAGGGCCACGGAGATGGCGCCGTCGGGCAGGGCGACCGCGAGCTCGGCGTCCCGCAGCGGCTCCGGCAGCAGGGTGAACTGCCCGTCCCGCCAGATGCCCTGTCCCCGGCCGGGAACCATGGTCAGCAGCCCGCCGTTGTCGAGCGTCCCGATCGCGCCCGGGGTCGCCGTGATCGGGAAATTCGGCTCCTCGTAGGCGCCGTCGGGCCGCAGGCGCCACACCCGGGTCGGGTTGCCGGCGAACGCCCAGGCGTCCCGGCCGTCGGGGGACAGGCGCAGGGTGGCCCCGGTGCCCAGGGCCGGCCGCAGCACGCTCCAGGTCGTGCCGCCGTCCGCGGAGTACGACGCGTAGGTGTCCAGGCCCTCCCGCACGACCCTCCACGCCGTGTGACCGGCCCCGGTCAGGGTGTCGGGCGGGAGCGTCAGGAAGATGCCCTCGACGTCGCCGGTGGGCCGGTGGAACGTCCGGGCGCCGTCGGTCGACTCCCACAGGTCCTCGACCGGGCTCGTCACCCCGAACACGATCGAGTCCGGTCCCCGTACCGCCAGCACCGGCCGGCCCCGGTCCGGCAGCCCGGCCACGTCCACCCGGGTCCACGTCCGCCCGCCGTCGGTGCTGCGGCCGACGACGTTGGCGCAGACGTTGTCCGTCCCGCAGTCGCTGGCCACGGCCCAGCCGTGCTGCCGGTCGGCGAAGCGGACCTGCAGGTCGCCGCGGGCCCCGTCCAGGTGCACCACCCGGTCCGTCCACAGCGGCCGCTCACCCCCGGCCCCCGGCTGCAGCGCGTTCACCGACAGCGCCGCGGCGACCGCCGCGGCCAGCCCGCCCAGCCACAGCGCCCCCCGCCGCCGGTGCCGCCGCCAGCGGGGCATCGCCTCGACCGGCACCGGCCGGAACGTGCCCGAGTAGGCCGCCTCGAACCGCGCGAACTCGTCCTCGACCGCCGTGTCAGGCATGCCACACCTCCACGGTGAGCCGGGCGGCCAGCTTGGCGCGGCCGCGGGTGAGCCAGGAGCGGACGGTGCCCTCGGCGACACCCTCCTGCTCGGCGATCTCGGCCACCCCGAGCTGGCCGAGATGATGGAGCACGAGGGCGCGCCGCTGGGCCGCGGGCAGCTCGGCGAGGGCGGCGACGAGCACGACCCGGTCCGGGGTCGGCCCGTCGACGTGCTGCTCACGCTGGCGGGCCAGGAACCCGATCGCGGTCCGCAGCCGGCGCAGGCGGCTCGTCGCCAGGTTCCAGGCGACGCGGCGGACCCAGCCCGCCGGGTCGGAGTACCCCGAGATCCGGGGCCACTGCTCCAGGGCCCGGCAGAACGCCTCCTGGGCGAGGTCCTGCGCCTCGGCGTGGTCGCCGAGGTAGGCGTAGAGCTGCACGGCGATGCGCTGGAAGTGCGCGCCGTAGAACTCGGTGAAGGGCGGCTCCGGCATGTCCATGTCACGCATGAACCCGCCCGGCCGCTGCACCTCAGATCGCGGCGATCAGCAACGCGGCGATGAGCAGGAACAACTGGTGCAGCGCCTGGTCGGCGACGTACATGCCGCAGACCGGCGACTGGGTCTTCGCGAACTCCGGCGACCGGGTCGCGGTCAGGATCGCCCGCACCGGCCACCGCCGGTCGAGCAGGCCGTGGGTGACGGCCGAGAACACCAGGCCGGCGACGACGCCGAGCGGGGAGAGCGGCAGCCGCAGCACCGCCGCGGTGAGCAGCAGCACCACCGTGACCGTGACGTGATACCCGATGAGGTGACCGGCCATGGCCCGCCAGGCGGTCAGGCCCGGGCCGGCCTTGAGCCCGGCCTGCCGGTCGGTCTGAAACACGTGGTCGCCGAGGTTGTGGCCGACGAACAGCGCCACCAGGGCGACGGCGAACACCACGGCCCGGGTCAGCGTCTCATCCGGCAGAGCTGCCATATGACCGCCTCCTCACATCGACGGGAGTTTCGATCATCCGCCCACCCGATGGTCCACCACCACGTCGAACGGTGCAGAACACATGTGTCCTCGGTCGCCCCGGACCTGCATATTTCAGTAACTAACCGGACATGTCGACCGTTAGGCCAAGGTGCACAGCGACCCGAGTTCGACGACCCGAGTGCTCTACCTGGCCGGGTGGGGACGCAGCGGCAGTACCCTCGCCGAACGCCTGCTCGACCAGGTCCCGGGCCTGGTCGGGGTCGGTGAGATCAAGTTCCTCTGGGAGCGCGGCCTCCTGCAGAACCGGCGCTGCAGCTGCGGCACCCCGCTGCGCTCCTGCCAGTTCTGGGTCGACGTCCTCGGCGAGACGTTCGGCGGGCTGCCCGACGACGCGACCGCGCAGGCCCTCGACGCCGCCTCCCGCCGGTTTCGCACCCGGCACCTGCCCGGCCTGCTGCTCAAGCCCACCAGCGCGTCGGACGCCGGCCAGATGCGCTGGTACTACGCGACCCTCGAACGGCTGTACCGGGCGGTCGCCCTGGTCAGCGGGGCCGAGGTGGTCGTCGACTCGTCGAAGTTCCCGTCGTACCTCACCGCCCTGCTCCAGCGCCCCGGCCTGGACGTGCGGGTCGCGCACATCGTGCGGGACCCGCGCGCGGTCGCCTACTCGTGGCAGCGCCACCGCGCCGACCCCGACGCCCCCGGCGACGCCCAGATGCCGCGGATGCACCCCGGCTTCACCGCCCTGTACTGGTCGGCCTGGAACCTCGCCACCGAGCGCATCGCGACCCGCTCCGACCGGCCCTACCTGCGCTTCCGCTACGAGGACCTGATCGCCGACCCGGCCGGCACCCTGGCCGCCATCACGCGACTGAGCGGCGTCCCGGCGGCCGCGCTGCCCGTCGGTGACCGCGGCGAGGTCTTCGTGCCCCGCACCCACCAGGTCTCCGGCAACCCGATGCGCTTCCACACCGGCCCGGTGGCGCTGCGCCTCGACGACGAGTGGACCACCGGCATGGCGTCGCGCCACCGCTACCTGTGCGGCGCCGTCACCGTGCCGCTGCGCCACCGGTACGGCTACCACTGAGCGCCACCACGGCTCCGGCGGCGGCCGCGGCGGCGGTGAGGCCGAACGCGAGCCCGTACCGGTCGTCGCGCAGCGGCAGGGTGAGCACGGCCACGGCGACCGCGCCGGCCAGGTACTGCGCGGTGGTCATCGTCGCCCCGGCCGACGACTGCCGCTCGGCCGGCACGTCCCGGCCGCCGAGCACGAACATCGCCGTGTAGATCACCCCGTGCGCGGCCCCGCTGATGAGCAGCCCCGGCAGCACGCCGATGACGTATGTTCCACGTGCGGTGGCGGCCAGCAGGCCGAGGCCCAGCGCGGCGGTCGCGAACCCGCCGGCGAGGGTCGGAGTCAGGCCGAAACGCCGCACCAGGCGCTCGGTCAGCGAACTGCCGACGGTGACGAGCACGGCCAGGGGCAGGAACGCGAGGCCGGCCTCGAGGGGCTGATAGCCGTCGCGGTTCTGCAGCATCAGTGTGACCACGTAGAACTCGGAGCCGACGCTGGCCATGTACAGCGCCGCGGCGAGTGATCCGGTCCGCAGCGACCGCGGCCGCAGCCTGACCACCGGCCTGATCAGTGCGGTGCCGAGCAGGACCGCGACCGCTGTGAGCGGGACGTTGCCGAGGGTGAGGCCCAGCGCCAGGGCGATCGTGGTCGCCGTGGCGATGAGCGTTCGTGTGAGCGGTACCCCCGCCGCATCGGCTTTTGTCGTGGTCCGCAGCCACACGGCCGCACCGGCCGCGCAACCGGCGGTGACGGGGACATTCACGAAGAAGGTCCAGCGCCAGCTGTACAGCGTCAGCAGGCCTCCGAGCACCACGCCGGCCGCCAGACCGGACGCCCCGACCGCGCCCCACACCGACAGGGCCCGCGTCCGCGCCGGACCCGCCTCGAACTTGGCGCCGATCAGGCCCAGGATCGCCGGCTGCAGCAGCGCCCCGGCCAGACCCTGGACCGCGCGCGCCCCGAGCAGGACCGGGCCGCTGGAAGCCAGCCCGGCCGTCACACACGACAGGCCGAACAGCAGCATCGCGGCCAGGAACACCCGCCCCGCCCCGAACCGGTCCGCGAGCCGCCCGCCGAAGATCAGCAGCCCCGCGAACGGCACCGCGTAGGCGCTCACCACCCACTGCGCGGCCCCCAGCGACAGGCCCAGGTCACGGGCGATGACGGGCAGCGCGACGTACACGATCGAGTAGTCGAGGGCCAGCAGGAACTGGGCCGCCGCCAGCACGGCGAGCATCATGCTCGCCATGGTCTGACCCTCTCACTAGTGTGAAGGTCCAACGGCTGGGAGGCACGTCACATGCGCATCGGCGAGCTGTCCGCCCGCACCGGGACGCCCGCGCGCCTGCTGCGGTACTACGAGGAGCAGGGCCTGCTCACCCCCGACCGGCGGGCCAACGGCTACCGCGACTACGGCGAGCACCTCGTCGACCGGGTCCAGCAGATCCGCGGGCTGCTCGAGTCGGGGCTGCCGACCCGGCTGATCAAAAACGTGCTGCCGTGCCTCGACAACCCCTGTAGCATCACGATCTCCGATGCCGGGCCCGAGGTCGTCGCGCTGCTGCGCCACGAGCGGGAGCGCATGGACGCCCGGATCGCCTGCCTGAGCCGCAACCGCGACGCCATCGACGCGTACCTGTCGAAAGTGGAACAACGCATGCCTGAGACACACGTCACCGTCGCCACCCCGGACGATCGGGCCGCGGTCGTGGCCACCGTCGTCGCCGCGTTCGCCGCCGACCCGGCGCTGCGCTGGTTCCTGCCGGGCGAGCAGTACGACGCCGAGGCCGCGACGATGTTCGGCGCCCTGTTCGACTCCCGGGTCGGCCACGGCTCCGTGTGGGTCGCCGACGCCGGCGCGGCCGTCGCCATGTGGGACCCGCCCCGCGCACCCGGCGGCAACGGTGTGGAGCACGCCCCGCAGAGCGGGCGCTTCGGCCGCTACCAGTCGATCGTGCACACGAAACTGCCGAGGACGCCGCACTGGTACCTCGGGGTCGTCGCCGTGCACCCCGAGCACTGGGGCCGCCGGCTCGGCCGCACCGTCATGGCCGCCGGCCTGCGGCGCGCGGCGGCCGACGGGCTGCCCGCCTACCTCGAAACCTCGAACCCCAAGAACGTCCAGGTGTACCGCACGGCCGGCTTCGAGGTCGTCGAGGAGCTCCACGTCGACGACCTCCCGGTCTGGATCATGAGCGCTTCAGCAGGTCCTCGAACGACGTCGTGAGCTCGAACGGGTCCCTGGCCTTCACCGGCTGTGTGTTCGTGATGAGGGCCGCCAGCTCGGCCCCGGCCCGCGCGACGCGGTCGTGCAGGGTGTCCGCCCCGCCGGCCGCCCAGTCGTCGGTCGCCGCGAAGACCGCGGTCGGCGCGACCACGGCGCGCAGGTACACGAACATCGGCCGCAGCGCGTGCTCCAGCGCCAGGGAGTGCCGGGCCGTCCCACCGGTCGCGCCGAGCAGGACCGGCTTGCCGCGCAGCACGTCCTCGTCGAGGACGTCGAAGAAGGACTTGAACAGGCCGCTGTAGGACGCGTTGAAGATCGGCGACACGGCCACCAGGCCGTCGGCCCCGGCGACCGCGTCGACGACCTCCTTGAGCCGCGGCGGCGGGAAGCCGGTCAGCAGGTGATCGGTGATGTCGTGCGCGACGTCGCGCAGCTCGTAGGTCTTGGTGCTCGCTGGCAGGTTTTCGGCCACCGCGGCGCTGAGCCGGTCCGCCAGCAGCCGGGTCGACGACGGCTGGCTCAGCCCCGCGGTGATCGCGACGATCGAGCTCATGGTTATGCGTCTACCTTCTCCGCGGCCGCTTTGAGCGACTCGTGGGTGGGGGCGTCCGGCACGTGCACGGGCCGGCCGATCGCGAACTCCTTGCGCAGCACCGGCACGACCTCCTCGCCGAGGATGTCGAGCTGCTCGAGCACCGTCTTCAGCGGCAGCCCGGCGTGGTCGAGGAGGAACAGCTGCCGCTGGTAGTCCCCGACGTACTCGCGGAACCCGAGCGTGCGGTCGATGACCTCCTGCGGCGAGCCGACGGTCAGCGGCGTCTGCGCGGTGAAGTCCTCCATCGACGGCCCGTGCCCGTACACCGGCGCGTTGTCGAAGTAGGGCCGGAACTCCCGCTTCGCGTCCTGCGAGTTCCTGCGCATGAACACCTGCCCGCCGAGCCCGACGATGGCCTGGTCGGCCGAGCCGTGCCCGTAGTGCTCGAAGCGGCGCCGGTACAGTTCGACCATGCGCTGGGTGTGCTCCTTGGGCCAGAAGATGTGGTTGGCGAAGAACCCGTCGCCGTAGTAGGCGGCCTGCTCGGCGATCTCCGGGCTGCGGATCGACCCGTGCCAGACGAACGGCGGCACCCCGTCCAGCGGCCGCGGCGTGGCCGTGAACCCTTGCAGCGGGGTGCGGAAGTTCCCCTCCCAGTCGACGACGTCCTCGCGCCACAGCCGGCGCAGGAGGGCGTAGTTCTCGACCGCGAGGTTGATCCCGTTGCGGATGTCCTGCCCGAACCACGGGTACACGGGCCCGGTGTTGCCCCGCCCCATCATGAGATCGACGCGCCCGTCGGCGAGATGCTGGAGCATCGCGTAGTCCTCCGCGATCTTCACCGGGTCGTTGGTGGTGATGAGCGTGGTGGCCGTGGACAGCAGCAGCCTCTGCGTCCTGGCCGCGATCCACCCCAGCATGGTGGTCGGCGACGAGGGCACGAACGGCGGATTGTGGTGCTCACCCAGGGCGAACACGTCGAGCCCGACCTCTTCGGCCTTGAGCGCGATCGTGGTCATGGCCTTGACCCGCTCAGCGTCGCTCGGCACCCGCCCGTTCGTAGGGTCCTGCGTAACGTCACCGACAGTGAACACACCGAACTGCATCACGAACGCCACCTTCACCAGCTGGGCCCGGACTCTCCCGACCTACGCGCCCTACAACATAGCTGCGGCGTCAAACATTCCGCCAGTGAACAATCAGTATCAGTGACTGTTTCATGGCTCGCAAGCTCGCGGCAGGGGAGGCTTCGCCTCCACCCGCACCCCCTCACAATCCGCGCCGACACGTCCGGGCCCAATCGGGTCGCCCGCAGATCCGCGCCGATTCCGCCCGGGCGCGGCTGGGTCGCTCGCACCTCGCCGATCTGCAGCGACTGGCCGCCGCGCGCGACTGGCCGCCCGCACGAGGCGCGCGTAGGAGTGTCAGCCCGCGACCAGTCGCAAGGGTTGTGGGGGCGGGGTTGTCAGGCGGGCCAGGGCCGTCTCCGTGGCCGGGTCGGCCGGCAGGTAGACGAGGAGGCGTTGGTCGTCGTCGGCGGGCAGATCCAGGGTTTCGAAGGACAGTCGCAGGGGGCCTGCCGACGGGTGGGTCAGTCGCACGATGCCGGTCGCTCTCGGCAGGCCTGGGATGGAGTTGACCCTCGCGGTGAACGCCTCGCCCGCGGTCACCGTCAGTTCGTCGGCCAATGCCGCTGCGGCCGGGTCGGCGCGGAAGGGGCCCTGTTTCAAGGCTGCCACCTGGTCGTCCGCCATTCTGGGCCAGTCGGGGAAGGCGGCTTTGGCTCGCGGGTCGGACAGGACGTAGCGGACCAGGTTCGGGACCGGGGCGTCCAGCAGGCCCAGTGGGCCCACCAACGCTTCGAACGCCTTCGTGCGGGCTACCACGTCGCCCGGGCGGTTGAGGATGGCCGCGGGGGTTGGCTCCAGGCGGGTCAGCAGCGCGAGGACCGGCGGGCGGATCGAGGTCGGAGGTTCGGAGCCGGCCGGGCGGCAGGTGAAGCCGGGGTCGGCGGCCTTGGTCAGGCGGTGCAGGTGCACCCGTTCCGCCGTCGACAGGCGCAGGGCGTCCGCCAGCGACGACAGGACCTGCGGGGAGGGGTGGCGGTCGCGGCCCTGTTCCAGGCGGGTCACGTATTCGACGCTCACGCCGGCCAGGGCGGCCAGTTCGGAGCGGCGCAGGCCCGGGGTGCGGCGCCGCGGGCCCGTCGGCAGACCCACGTCGGCCGGGAGTACCGCGGCGCGACGAGTGCGCAGGAACAACCCGAGCTCGCTCACGGCACTGACGGTACCGCCGAAACGGGCTCCTGATCGTGGCCCCGCTGCTACCACCCTATGATCGCGGGCGTGCTGGGACGACACTTCGGCCGCGGGCTCGACGGACCCGTCTTCGACACCGACGTGGCGTTCGACGACCTGGAGCTGCGCCACGCGCGGGATCTGGTGCGCGAGCATCGCGAGTGGCGGGCCGGGCGGGACATTCTCGCGGCGGCGCGCGGGCAGCATGAGATCCGGGGGCGGCGGTTCGCGGTGCTCGCGGACGAGGCGGCCGAGGACGACGGGTGGCTGGTCGCGTGGATGACCGCGGAGCCGGGCAACGCGGACGCGGCGGTCCTGTTCGCCGCGCAGCTGCTGACCCGGGCCGGGAACGCCCGGGGCGGGGCGACGGCCGCGAAGACCAGCGCGGCGCGGTTCGCGGCGTTCCACGATCTGAAGGCGGCGGCGCAGGAGGCGAGCCGCCGGGCGATCGCGCTCGCCCCCGACGATCCGGTGCCCTGGACGGACCTGGTCGGCTCGATGGTCGGGTCCAGTGCCGGTGACGCGTTCGGCGTGGCGATGGGCGAGGGGCTGCGCCGGGACCGGTACAACTTCGACCTGCACCTGACGGCGGTGACGTACCTGTGCCAGAAGTGGCACGGTTCGCACGCGCGGATGTTCGCGGCCGCGCGGATGGCGCACGACGGGGCGCCGGCCGGGGCGAGTGCGCACGTCGTGCCGGTGTTCGCCCATTTCGAGTACGCGATGCGGGAGTTCAGCTGGGACCTGCGCACCCCGGCGACGCTGCGGGCGGTCCAGGGCTACTTCCGCCGGCCCGACGTCCTCGCCGAGGTCGACGCGTGCGCGCACCGGTTCGCGGCCGGCCCGCGGCGCCGCTACGGGCGGGTGCCGGCCTGCCGCAGCTGGCTGACACTCGCCTATGTGCTGGCCGGGCGCAAGGCCGCGGCGAGGGCGTGGTTCGCCGAGCTCATGCCGCACCGGGCCGGGGTCCTGCCGTGGGAGTACTTCTATCCGAGCGCGAACGAGGGCTTCCGCTCGGCCTGGCACTGGGCGAACGGCTAGCGAGGTCGGACGGAATGTAATTAGTTCGAGTGCTGAAAAAAGATCCACTAGGGTCGGTATCGATGGCACTCGTGGAAGCAACCCAGCTGACCAAGGTCTTCCGCCGGCCGGAAAAGGATCCGGGCCTGCGGGGGGCCGTCAAACATCTCTTCACCAGGCAGTTCACCGACAAGGTGGCGGTCGACCACGTCGACCTGTCGATCGAGGCGGGGGAGGCGGTCGCCTACGTCGGGCCCAACGGGGCCGGCAAGTCGACGACCGTGAAGCTGCTCAGCGGCATCCTGGTGCCGACGTCCGGCGAGGTCCGCATCGACGGGCTGTCGCCGCGCAAGGACCGGATGGCGGTCGCGCACCGCATCGGGGTCCTGTTCGGGCAGCGCACGCAGCTGTGGTGGGACCTGCCGGTCTCCGAGTCCCTCGCCGTGCTGCGCGACGTGTACGGCATCGACCACGCCACGTTCCGCCGCCGGCTGGAGCGCTTCGACGAGGTCCTCGAACTCGGCGAGGTGCTGCCCGTCCTCGGGCGCAAACTGTCGCTCGGGCAGCGGATGCGGGCCGACCTCGCGGCCGCGCTGCTGCACGCGCCGCCGGTCGTGTACCTCGACGAGCCCACCATCGGCCTCGACCTGGCCGTGAAGGACCGGGTCCGGGAGTTCTTCCGGACCGTCCGCGACGCCGGCACCACGGTCATGCTGACCAGCCACGACCTCGGCGACATCGAAGGCTTCTGCCGCCGCCTGGTCATCATCGACTCGGGCCGGATCATCTTCGACGGCGATCTCGAGGCGGTGAAGGACGAGTTCGCGCGCGAGCGGATCCTCAACGTCGAGGCCGAGTCGGCGGTACCACTGGAAACACTGCAGGCGGCCCTGCCCGGGGCCACCGTCGAGCCCGGGGAGACACCGCTGCAGTTCGCGGTCCGCTTCGACCGGTTCACGATGACCGCCGGGCAGGCGGTGACGGCCCTGGCGCCGCTGACGAACCTCGTCGACTTCCACGTCGACGAGCCGTCCATCGAGGACGTCATCCGGCGGGTGTACTCCGGCGAGCTCCAACTGGACACCGCATGAACCGGCTCAGGCCGTACACCGCGCACGCCCGCGCGGCCGCGTTGAGCGCGCTCGCCTACCGGGGCAGCTTCCTGCTGTCCATCGGCGGCATCGCGTTCCAGCTCATCGCCCTGCTCGCGGTCTGGAAGGTGCTGCTCGGCGGCGGGACGCCGGTCGGCGGGTTCGACTGGCCGCAGATGCGCAGCTACCTGCTGGTCGCGTTCGCCTCCGGGGCGCTGGTCGGCTCGTTCGTCGACTTCCGCATGTCCTGGCGGATCAAGTCCGGGCTGGTCGCCCTGGACCTGGTCAAGCCGGTCGACTACCAGCGGGCCCGGCTGTGGGAGGCGATCGGCGGCGTCTGGATCGAGATCGCCGTCGTCGCGCTGGTGGCCGCGGTGTCGATCGCGTTCAGCGGCCCGCCGGCCCTGCCCGCGGGACCCGAGCTGGCCCTGTTCGTGACGAGCATGGTCCTGCTCATTCCCTTGAAATTCATCGTGGTGTACTTCTCCACGCTCGCCTGTTTCTGGACGCAGAACGACGTTGGGGTCCTGTGGGCCCGCCAGGCGATCACCGGCCTGCTGTCCGGGGCCCTCGTGCCGCTGGCGTACTTCCCCGGCTGGCTCGCCACCGCCGCCCAGTGGTCGCCGTTCGCCGGGCTCACGTCGACGCCGGCCCTGATCTTCATCGGCCGCGCGTCGGGCGGGCACGCCCTGCTGCTCGTCGCGGTGCAGCTGGGCTGGGTGATCCTGCTCTGGTACGCCGCCCGCGCCCTCTTCAGCCGCGCGCTGCGCCGGCTCACGGTACACGGGGGATAGACGAATGCGAATCATGCGGCTCTATGTGCGGCTCCTCGGCGCGCACCTGCGCTCGCTGCTGGAGTACGAGGGCGACTTCTGGGTCGTGATGGCCGGTACCGTCATCATGCAGGCCGTCAACGTGGCGTTCCTGTCCGCCATCTTCGCGAAGGTCCCGGCCATCAACGGCTGGACGTTCTGGGCGGTGGTGGCGATGTTCGGCATGGTCGCCGTGGCCGAGGGTGTCGGCTCCCTGTTCTTCGAGGGCATGTGGAACCTCAGCTGGCAGATCAACCAGGGCGAGATCGACTACAAGCTGGTCCGCCCCTACCCGGTGGTCCTGCAGGTCAGCGCCTCCAACATCGGCATCAACGGCCTGTCCAACATCGTCAGCGGCGGGCTCATGCTCGGCTTCGCCGTGGCCCACCTGCCGGTGCCGTGGACGCCGCTGCGCGTCGGGCTGGCCCTGGGGATCCTGCTGTCCGCGATCGCGGTCAAGGTCGCGGTCAACCTGGCCACGAACGCGGCCGCGTTCTGGATGCAGAGCCCCAGCCCCCTGTTCGCGTTCGCCGTCCACCAGGCCGGTGACCTGGCCCGCTTCCCGCTGAGCGTCTACCCGTGGGCGCTGCGGGCGGCGCTGGGCTTCGCCGTGCCGTTCGCGTTCGTGAGCTTCTTCCCGGTCGCGTTCCTGCTCGACACCGGCCAGGCCTGGATCGGCCTGCTCACCCCGGCGGTCGCGGCCTACGCCGTGCTCATGGCCGCCTGGATCTTCAACCGGGGCCTGCGCCGCTACGAGAGCGCCGGCAACTGACGCCGCTCAGCCCTTGCCCCGGATCGCGGCGAGGAGCTCCCGCACCGCCTGGACCTGCAGCCCGAACTGCGGGTCCAGGGCCATGAGCAGCACCGCGACGGCCCACACGGCGGCCGCGGCGGCGGCCCCGCGCCCGAGCTCGTCCCAGGGCAGCAGCCCCTGAACGTGCAGGATGAGGATCGCGGCCCCCGGCACCAGCGCGACGGCGACCGACCGCAGGAACGCCAGCCCGGCCAGGACCCGCCGCCGCACCGGCCGCGGCTCGGCGTCGACGACCCCGGCGAGGCTGCCGAGCCGCCCGGTGGCGACGGCACCGGCGCAGGCCAGCAGCTGCCGGCGGAGCCGGCGACGGTCCCGGCGTCCGGCAGCGCGATCGCCACCTGCTGGGCCCGGATGCCGGCCGCGATCCGCCGCAGCCGGCCCCGGATCTCGGCGCCGGCCTCGGCGTCGGATGTCCTGAGCGCCCGGGCGAAACCGGACTCGAAGATCACGGCCAGCCGCTCGAGCCCACGGGCCACCGCCCGCCGGTCGGCCGCCCGCCGCAGGTCCCGGGTGTTCAGCGCGTTGAGCAGCCACCCGAGCCACTCGGCCGCCGCGACCTCCGCCGCCGGCCCCCGATGCAGCAGCGCATACGCCGCCATGATCAGCAGGAACACGACAGTGAACACGGCCCACTGCACGAACATCACCGGGAACAGCGGGAACGGCACCACGGCCGCGAGCGCGCCGGTCAGGGTGAGCATGACGAGCAGGTACCAGCCGCCGAGCCGCCGCCACATCAGCGGATAGGGCAGGAAGCCGGCCGCCGTGCCCACGGCGATGAGCGCGACCTGCTCCATCGGATGCACCCCGGCCCGGGTCAGCACGACCGCCGGCCCCCCGAACATCGCGGCGGCCATCGGCACCCCGCAGACCACCAGCAGCCGATCGAAGAGCCGGTCCGGCTGCGCGGCCCGCCACGACAGCCGCCGCAGGCCCGCCCACACGTCCGGGCGGGCCAGGACCCCGCCGGCGGCCGCGGCCCGGACCCGGGCCCACCGCGCCTGCCGGGCCCGCAGCACGGCCCCGACCCGGGCCAGCTCCGCCCGCCGGCTCGACTCGCGCAGGGCCCGCAGCTCGCCCGCGGCCCGGCGGGTGTCGGCGCGGATGGTGCGGACCGGACCCGCGAACATCTCCACCCGGCCGAGGCTAGCGATTGCCCTCAACCGGGGCGCGGCGCCGCCGATGGGGCCGGTGTGAAGGCGTGGCTCGTCACGGCCGCCGTCGTGCTCTCGGTCGCGCTCGGCGGGACCCTGACCTGGCAGCACTATGTCGGCGCGGTGGAGAACGCCGACCTGCTCGGCGACACCGGGCGGGACCGGGCCGGGGAGCCCCGCCAGATCGACATCCAGAGCGCGCCGCGGCTGCCGGGCCAGCCCCTGGGCGGGCCCAGCGCCGACGTGCGGCGGGCGCTCGACGCGGAGCCGGGGCGCAACATCCTGCTCGTCGGGCTCGACGCGCGGCCCGGGGAGGACCGGGCGTCCGCGCGGGCCGACACGGTGATCGTCGTGCACGTGACCGAGGCCGACGACCGGGCGTTCCTGGTGTCGCTGCCCCGTGACACCCGGGTCGCGATCCCCGGGCACGGGACCGACAAACTCAACGCGGCGTACGCGTTCGGCGGGTTCGAGCTCCTCGCCCGGACCGTCCAGCAGCTCACCGGGCTGGTCTTCGACGCCGGTGCGATCATCGACTTCGCGGGCCTGCGCAAGGTCGTCGACGCCGTCGGCGGGGTCGAGCTGTGCGTCGACGAGGAGACGACCTCGGTGCACATCGGGTGGGACGCCAAAGGCCGGGAAACCCCGCCCTACCGGCTGATCCCGCCGTCGTTCCGGCCCGAGAGGATTCCGGGGGTACGGGCACAGGTCTACCACGTCGGCTGCCGGCACTTCGCCGGCTGGGAAGCCCTCGACTACGTCCGGCAGCGCGAACTGATCCCCGACGGCGACTACGGCCGCCAGCGCCACCAGCAGCAGCTCCTGCGGGCCCTCGCCGAGCAGGTCACGTCGGCCGGGGTCCTCGCCAACCCGCTCGCCCTCAACCGGGCCGTCACCGCCGTCGGCGACTCCCTGACCTTCGACGGCAACGGCGCCTCCGTCACCGACTGGATCGTCCGCCTCCGCGCGATCGGCCCGTCCGACCTGACCCTGCTGCGGACCAACGCCGGGCAGTTCCACATCGAGCAGCGCGACGGCCGCGACTACGAGAACCTCGACGCCACCACGGCCGAGCTGTTCACCGCCGCCCGCGACGACCGCCTCGGCGAGTTCGCGGCCTTGCACCCCGACTGGGTCATCGGCCGTTAGCGGACCCACCACGTGGACTGGGTGACGTGCTCGAAGCCCAGCGACTCGTACAGGGGCCGGCCCAGCTTCGACGCCGTCAGGGTCATGGGGCGGTCGTCGAAGCGGCGCAGCAGGGCGTGCATGAGCGAGCGGCCGACGCCCCGCGAGCGGAACCGGGTGCCGGTGGTCACCCAGTAGACGCCGACGGCCTCCGGCTGGGGCACCGCGACGCTCGCCCCGACCGGCTCCCCGTCGAGCTCGGCCAGGTAGAACTCGAAGTCGTCGAGGAGCCGGTCCGGAAAGACGATGCCGCACTGGTACGGCTGGAAGGCCTCCAACGCGAAGTCCTCGACCACGAGCCGCTCCACGGTGCGCAGCTCCGGCGGCGTGCTCACGCGGCGCACGGGGACGCGGGGCGGGTCGGCGGGCTCGTGGGGGTACCGAATCATGATCGGCAGTTGTCGTTCGGCCAGGCCCGCCGTTGTCAGGTCGAGCGCGCCGAACGCGTCCTCGACCACGACGCGTCCCGGCCGGACCGGGACCGTCCCGGCGGCCCCCAGGGTCAGGGTGCGGGTGCCGTACCGCTCGTCGCCCACGATCGCCAGCCAGCCGTCGCCGGTCTCCGTCGTGTAGCCGCGGGCCCGGGCGATCCTGGTCCAGAACTCGGCCGCGTTGGCCACCGCCCGCCGCAATGCGTCCCCGTCCATCGGGGGAGTTTATGGCACGGTGATAAACTGGAGGCGTACCTCCGATCAGGGCAGGGTGGATGACGACGCAGCCGGGTGTGCGACGGCCGCAGCGGGCCGACGCGCGGCGCAACTTCGACGCGCTCATCGCCGCCGCCCGCGACGCGTTCGCCGAGCACGGCACGACCGCGTCGCTCGAGGACATCGCGCGGCGGGCCGGGGTCGGGATCGGGACGCTGTACCGCAACTTCCCGACCCGCCAGGACCTGTTCGACGCCGTCTACCTCGGGGAGCTCGACGCCCTCTGCCGCGCCGCGGACGACGTCGCCGGCCTCGACCCGTGGGACGCCCTGGCCGCGTGGCTGCGCCGGTTCGTGGGCTACGTCGCCACCAAACGGGCCATCTACGAGGAGATCAACCGCGACTCCGAGATGGTGCGGGGCGCGCGCGAGGCGATGTACGCGGCGTTCGAGCCACTGCTGGCCCGGGCCCAGGACGCCGGTGCCGCCCGGCGCGACGTCAGCACCGACGACCTGCTGCGCCTCGTGTCCGGGCTGACCGCCGGCGGCTACGTCGACGACGCACAACGCGAGCGCGTCCTCACCGTCGCGCTGGACGGCGTGCGGGCCCGGAGTTAGTTTTTTCCCGCGCCGGGGTATTACCGCGCGCATGGGTGTCGATCTGCTGCACAAGCCGGTCGTTGATCTGGCCGGTATGCCCGTCGGGACGGTCGACGGGGTCGAGACGGTGGTCGGGGTGGACGGCACGCGCGAGATCTCGGCGCTGGTCGTGGAGCCCCGGCGGTTGTTCGGGTTCGGCAACTCGGCCACCCGGATGCGGATCTCGTGGGATCTGGTGGCCTTCTGTGATCGGAGCATCACGCTGATGGTCCGGAAAAGTCGCCTCCAGCCGTCCTGATCCTTGGAACAGGTAGCGTCTTGTCCAACGTGCGCTTCGAGCCGTGATCACGGGGTAGTGATCGGCGGTCCGGGGCATCGAGCTCGACTGGATGAGGTGCATCGCAGATGTCCGACCTGGCGCAGATCGGCGTGACCGGTCTCGCGGTGATGGGCCGCAACCTGGCCCGCAACCTGGCCCGCAATGGTTACACCGTCGCCGTGCACAACCGCTCATACGAGCGGACCCGCCGGCTGGCCGACGAGTTCGGGCACGAGGGCACGTTCGTGCCGAGCGAGTCGATGGCCGACTTCGTCGCCTCCCTCGCCCGCCCGCGGGCCGTCATCATCATGGTCAAGGCCGGCGGCCCCACCGACGCCGTCATCGACGAACTCGTCCCCCTCCTCGAAGAGGGCGACATCGTCATCGACGCCGGCAACGCCCACTTCGCCGACACCCGCCGCCGCGAGGCCGCCCTGCGCGAGCACGGCCTGCACTTCGTCGGCACCGGCGTGTCCGGCGGCGAGGAAGGCGCCCTCCTCGGCCCCAGCATCATGCCCGGCGGCTCCCCGGAGTCCTACGAGAAGCTCGGCCCCATCTTCGAGAAGATCTCGGCCAAGGTCGACGGCACGCCCTGCTGCGTGCACATCGGCCCCGACGGCGCCGGGCACTTCGTGAAGATGGTCCACAACGGCATCGAATACGCCGACATGCAGCTCATCGCCGAGGCCTACGACCTGCTCCGGGCCGGCCTGGGCGCGACACCGGCCGAGATCGCCGACATCTTCCGCACCTGGAACACCGGCGACCTCGAGTCGTTCCTCATCGAGATCACCGCCGACGTGCTCTCCCAGATCGACGGCGACACCGGCCAGGCGTTCGTCGACATCGTCCTGGACCAGGCCGAGCAGAAGGGCACCGGCCGCTGGACCGTGCAGAGCGCCCTCGACCTGGGCGTGCCGATCACCGGCATCGCCGAGGCCACCTTCGCCCGCTCCCTGTCCGGCCACGCCGACCAGCGCGAGGCCGCCCGCGACGCGTTCGGCACTGCAGTTGGTGTTTTGGATATTGCTGACCGCGACCAGTTCATCGAGGACGTGCGGGCCGCGCTCTACGCCTCGAAGATCGTCGCCTACGCGCAGGGCTTCGACCACATCCAGGCCGGCAGCGAAGAGTTCGGCTGGGACATCGACCGCGGCCAGGTCTCCACCATCTGGCGCGGCGGCTGCATCATCCGCGCCCGCTTCCTCAACCGCATCCGCGAGGCCTACGACGAAAACCCCGGCCTTCGCAGCCTGATGGTCGCGCCATACTTCGCCGACGCCGTCAACGCCGGCGTCCCCAGCTGGCGCCGCGTGGTGGCCGCGGCCGCCGCGGCGGGCATCCCCACCCCGGCGTTCTCCTCGTCCTTGTCCTACTTCGACGGCCTGCGCGCGTCCCGCCTGCCCGCCTCGCTGATCCAGGGCCTGCGCGACAACTTCGGCGCTCACACCTACAAGCGCACCGACCGCGAGGGCACCTTCCACGTGGAGTGGGCCGGCGACAAAAAGGAACACACCGCCTAGCGGTCGCTGCCTTTGATCTCTGGTCTCTGTCTCTGCCTTCAGTCTCTGGTCTCTGTCTCTGTCTCTGTCTCTCTCTTTCTGTCGCTAGTCTCTGTCGCTGTTTCTGGGTAATCTGTTCGCGCACTTTGTTGCTTGTAGTCGTCCGGTGGCGCTCCGCTTTCTGACCCGTGATCAATTAGAACGGGTGTGTTACGGTGAAGAAAGCGGAGCGCACCGGTCGCCGAGGTTTCCCCTTAACTCGTGATCGCTGAGCGTTCCTATGTTGCCCGCTTCGTATGGGTCCTGTTTTGCGTAGTACGAAGCGCTCTGCGAAGCACGAAGCGCACGAGCCGCGTTGCTCATTTCCTGCGCTCAGCCTGACCTCGTGCGCGCGGCGTGGTTGGGCTTCGTCGGGCTTGGTCTTGTGCGCGCGGCGTGGTTTAGCCTTCGCCCGGCTTGGTCTTGTGCGCGCGGCGTGGTTTAGCCTTCGCCGGGCTTGGTCTGGCGCGCGTGGCCTGGTTGGGCTTCGCCGGGCTTGGCCTTGTACGCGCGGCGTGGTTTGGTTTCTTCTGGCTTGGTCTTGTGCTCGGCCTGGTTTGGCTGAACTGGAGCTCCGGTGGGTTCGGGGCTTACCCGTTACCTTTTTGATCGTCCCTAGCCGGGGACTCCTCGGTCGCCCGGGCTGGTATGACTTACTGCCCCTCTCGTATGGATGATCCGGGGGTGTTGTCGCCAGGTCGGGTGGCGTCGGCGGACCGCTCATCGGGACCCGGCCACCCGCTGGGGTAGGTCTCCTCGTAACGTGACTGCCGGCCGTCCGACGCTCAGATCGGTCCTCGGACCGGCGGCCGAGGTGGTGCGACGAGGAGGTAGTGCGTGCCCGGCGGGTTCCCGGTGTTCATGGGCTTGGACGTCGGCAAAGACGGCCACCACGCGGTCGGGCTGGCGCCGGCCGGGAAACGGCTGCACGACGCGGCCCTGCCGAACACCGAAGCGAAGCTGCGGGCACTGTTCGACAAGCTCGGCCGGCCCGGAACGGTGCCGGTGGTTGTCGACCAGCCCGCCTCGATCGGCGCCCTGCCGGTGGCGGTCGCCCGCGCCTGCGGGCACGAGGTCGCCTACCAGCCCGGGCCGGCCATGCGGCGCATCGCCGACCTGCGTCCGGGCACGGCGAAGACCGACGCCCGCGACGCCTCCGTCATCGCTGACGCCGCCCGCACGCTGCCGCACACGCTGCGCCGGGTCGACAGCGGTGACGAGACGTCGGCCGAGCTGGGCGTGCTCGTCGGCTACGACGACCTCGCCGGCGAGGTCACCCGTGTCGGCAACCGCATCCGTGGCCTGCTCAACCAGATCCACCCCGCGTTGGAACGCGTCCTGGGACCGAAGGTGCAACCCCCCGCTGTGCTGGAACTGCTGTCCCGCTGCGGTGGCCCAGCCGGGCCGCGCCACGCCGGTCGGGCGAAACTCACCGGTATCGTCACGACCCGCGCGCCTCGCTCCATCCGCGGCGAACATCCACCCAAGGGCGGGAACAAGCAGCTCAAACTTATGTTCTTCCGGTCCGCGTTCGCCTCCCTCGCGCACCCGCCCTCCCGCGCCTACTGCGACCGTGAACGGGCGCAAGGCAAGCGACACAACGCAGCCCTCGTCCGCCTGGCCCGCCGACGCGTCGACATCCTGCACGCCATGCTGCGCACCAGGATCACCTACCAGCCGCCGCAACCGGGCGAACCCGCGACCCGGGCAGCATGAACAGGGTCGTGATCCTCGGCCGCGGCGGCGCCGGCAAGTCCACCCTCGCCACCCGCCTCGGCGCCGCCCTGACCCTGCCAGTCATCGAACTGGACAAACACTTCTGGGCACCCGACCTCACTCCCACGCCCACCGAGCAGTGGGTACAGATCCAACGCCAGCTCACCGACAGCAGGCAATGGGTCATCGACGGCGACCTTGGCCCGTACGACGACCTCGCCACCCGGCTGCACGCCGCGGACACCGTCATCGTGCTGGACTTCCCACTCTGGCTCTGCGCCTGGCGCGCGTTACGCCGCTCCCGCGAGAACCTGGCGTTCTGGCGCTGGCTCATCACCTACCGACGCCGCAGCCTACCCACCGTCATGACCGCCATCGCCACCCACGCTGAGCACGCCGAACTCCACGTACTCCACAACCCCCACGCCGTCGAACGACTCCTCACCCAGGCCGGCACGACGACACCGCCCGACCCCACCCCTTGACTGAACCCAGAGGGACACCCCCGGATTTGGGACACGGGGTTTATGCGGCTGGGGTCAGCGTGGCTGGTGTCGTTCGGATGCTGTTTGCGTAGGCGTTCGGGGAGCGTTGGCCGCGTCGGGAGTGACGGCGGATGGTGTTGTAGCGGTGCGGCCAGCGGAACGAGGCCAGTCGTGCCTCGTGCTCGCCGGTGAACGCTCGGCGAGTGCGTCGTCGGCGGAACTGCCGACCTTACTCATCGACTGCCGGACACACTCATCGACTGCCGGACACCCGCCGCCTTCCACGCTTCGGCGAATCTTTCGATGTGTACCGACCGGTTTCAAGGCGCCGTCGAGGCTGCCGCGGGTCCGTTCGGCGGCGTGCAGGGCGTCGATGACGAGGTCGGTGCGCATGTGGCCCCCGATCGCCCAGCCGGCCAGACGCCGTGAGTGCAGGTCGATGACCGTTGCCAGGTCGAGGAATCCGCGTTCACCGACCGGCAGGTCTACGGCGCGGCGGTGGTCCGGCGGACGACCAGGGTCGGTGTGAGCGTCATGTGGGTGGCCGGTCGGGCGGGGTCGGCGATGCGGTCGAGGATGAGGCGGGCGGCGTTGCGGCCCATCTGGCGGCCGCCCTGGTCGACGCTGGTGAGCCCGACCGGGGCGAAGTCGGCGAACATGGTGTTGTCGTAGCCGGCGACGGCGATGTCGCCGGGGACGGTGTGCCCGGCTTCGGCGAGGGCCTGCATGGCACCCATGGCGACGATGTCGGCGCCGGCGAAGATGGCGGTCGGCGGGTGGAGCCGGGTCAGCAGCTGTTTGGTGCCGAGATAGCCGCCCTCCCGGGTGTAGGTGGTGGAGGCGATGTCGACGTACTCGTCGAGCCCGCGGGCGTGCATGGCCTGGCGGTAGCCTTCGGCGCGCACGGCGTTGGGCATCTCGGCGAGACGCTCGCGGTCGCGTTCGTGGTGTTCGATGTGGGCGATGCGGCGGTGGCCGAGGTCGGCGAGGTGGTTGACGACGAGGGCCGCACCGGCGAGGTCGTCGTCGGCGACGGAGTCGTGGCCGGCGGAGCGACCGTGGCGGCCCACGATGACGGTCGGAACCCGGGCGGCGACGTGTTCGAGGTGGCGGCGGGAGGAGACCGGCGCGACGAGGATCAGGCCGTCCATGCTGTGGTCGATCATGTTCTCGGTGACGCGGGCTTCCGCGGTCTCGCCGTTGCTGCCGGGGCCCATGAGTAGTTGGTAGCCGGCGTCGTCGAGGAGTTCGGCGATGCCGTCGAGGACGTCGGCGAAGAACGGGTTGCGGATGCTGGGCAGCATCACGCCGATGGTGTAGGTCTGGCCGCGCATGCCGCGGGCGGAGGCGTGCGGGCGGTAGCCGAGCTCGGCGATGGCCTTGCGCACCTTGGCGCGCATGTCGGGGCTGGCACCGTAAGCGTTGCGCAGCACCTTCGACACGGCGGTGGTGGACACGTTGGCGTGCCGGGCCACGTCGATGATGGTGACCCGCCGGGCCGCCGCTGGTTTCGGCATTCGGCCTCCTCGCCGGTGCGGGCAACGTTGGGCGGCAGTGTACGGCCCGCCGGGTGCGATCAGGCCGATGGCGCCGCCGGCGGCGCGGTGGACCGCCGGGCCACGAGCGTGGGGGAGAGCTTGATGTGGGTCGCCGGGGCGTGCCGGTCGGTGAACCGCTCCAGCAGCAGCCGGGCGGCGTTGGCGCCGATCTGGTGGCCGGCCTGGTCGACGGTGGTCAGCGAGAGCGGGGTGAAGGCGGCCAGGGCGATGTTGTCGTAGCCGGCCACGGAGATGTCGGCGGGGACGCGGCGCCCGGCTTCGGTGAGGGCCTGCAGGGCGCCGATGGCCACGACGTCGGCGCCGGCGAAGACCGCGGTCGGCATCCGGGGGCGGGCGAGCAGTTGCTGCGCGGCGAGGTACCCGCCGTCGTGGGTGTAGGTGGTCGGGACGATGTCGATCTCGTCGGCGAGGCCGTGGCGCCGCATGGCGTCGCGGTAGCCGCGGGCACGGATGGCGTTGGGCATTTCGGCCAGCCGGGCCGGGTCGGTCTCGTGGTGGTCGATCAGCGCGATACGCCGGTGCCCGAGGGCGATGAGGTGCTCGACCACGAGGTGGGCACCGGCGTGGTCGTCGTCGGTGACGGTGTCGTAGAGCGCGGAGTGGCCGTGCCGGCCCACGACGACGGTCGGCGCGGCCCGGGCGATGCGGTCGAGCGCGGTCCGGGAGGACAGCGGGGCGATCAGGACCAGCCCGTCCATGCCGTGGTCGATCATGGCGTCGATGACGCGGGCCTCGGTGTCCTCGCTGTTGTAGCTGCTGCCGTGCAGCAGCTGGTAGCCGGTGCCGTCCAGCCGCTCGTGCAGGCCCTCGAGGATGTCGGCGAAGAACGGGTTGCGGATGTCGGGCAGCATCACGCCGATCGTGTAGGTGCGGCCGCGCATCCCGCGGGCCGCGGCGTACGGGCGGTAGCCCAGCTCCGCGATGGCCTGCCGGACCCGGGTCCGCGCCGCGGGGCTGGCCCCGGCGGCGTTGCGCAGGACCTTCGACACCGTGGTCGTGGACACCTGCGCCTGCCGGGCGACGTCGACGATGGTGACCCGGCGGGCCGGCGCGTCCGATGCGGTCATCAGGACCTCTCCGATGGATAACGTTGCCCTCGGCAGTGTAGGGGTGAGCTTCGCGGGAAGGCCAGTTTAAGCCCGTTGCTTTCCGGGAAGCCGGCGCCGACCCTTGACGGAACAGTCGGCCGAATCTATGGTCGGCGTCACCCATTTGGAAAACGTTGCCCACCGCGTCCGCCGCTGGTTCGTTCAACCGGCGGGACCGCGGACCGGGGCCGGTGCCGCTCGGCGGGGCCGGCCGATCGCCGCCACCTGCATTGACCGGCCTGGATGAAACGTTTTAGAAGGTAGTTGCCGCCGATGACTGCTGTTGCACCCCCAGCGACGCCGCCCCACGCCGGGCCGCGACGGCGCCGCCGGACCGGCCCCCCGTGGTGGTTCGCGGCGCCGGCCCTCGTGCTGTTCGCGTTCGTGGTCCTGCTGCCCAGCGGCCGGGGTGTGTACTACGCGTTCACCGACTGGGACGGGCTGTCGCCGGATCTGGCGTTCGTGGGGCTGGACAACTTCGCGGCCATGCTGGACGACCGCAACGCGATGCAGGCGATCTGGCACACGCTGCTGATCGCGGTGGCCGTCACGGTCATCCAGAACGGCGCCGGGCTGCTGCTCGCCCTCGGCGTCAACACGATCGTCAAGTCGCGCAACGTGCTGCGGGTGTTCCTGTTCGCCCCGGCCGTGATCACGCCGATCGTGACCGCCTATCTGTGGCGCAACCTGCTCGGCCCCGACGGCGCGGTCAACAGCCTCCTCGCGGCGGTCGGGCTCGGGTCGTGGCGGCCGGACTGGCTCGGCGACCCGCAGCTGGCCCTGTGGTCCGTGGTCGCGGTCGTCGTGTGGCAGTTCGCCGGCTACTCGATGGTGATCTTCCTCGCCGGGCTGCAGTCCATCCCGAAGGAGATCTACGAGGCGGCCGCGATGGACGGCACCGGCCCGGTCCGGCGGTTCTGGTCGATCGTCCGGCCGCTGCTGGCGCCCGCGATCACGATCAACCTGATGCTGTCGATCATCGGCGGGATCAAGCTGTTCGACCAGGTGTACGCGCTCACCGGCGGTGGCCCCGGGCACGCCTCCGACACGCTGTCCACCCTCATCTACAAGGACGCGTTCACGCTCGGCGAGTTCGGCTACAGCATCGCCCTGGCCGTGGTCCTGACCGTCATCGTGGCCGTGGCCTCGACCGGGCAGTACCTGGTGCTGGCGCGCTCCGAACGGGCGGCGTCATGAACAAGTACACCTGGCGGACCTTCGCTCTTGAATGCGTGCTGATCGGCGCCGCCGCGGTCGTCGGGTTCCCGGTCTACGTGCTGGTGAATCTGGCCGTGCGGGCGCCGTCGGACACCAGCTCGCCGATCCGCCCGACGACCGCGCCCACGCTGTCCAACTTCAGCGCCGCCTGGCAGCAGGCCGGGCTCGGCGGCGCGCTGATCAACAGCGCCCTGGTCACCGCCGTGAGCGTCGCCGTCGTGCTGGTCGTGTCCGCGCTGGCCGCGTACCCCCTCGCGCGGGTGGCCGCGGCCTGGTCGCGGGGCAGCTTCCTGCTGGTCATGCTCGGGCTGGTGCTGCCGTTCCAGCTGGCGGCGCTGCCGCTGTACCAGACGATGCGCGACCTGGGCCTGCTCGGCTCGGTGTGGGCGCTGGTGCTGTTCTACTCCGGGCTGCAGGTGCCGTTCACGACCTTCCTGTACGTCGGGTTCCTGCGCTCCCTGCCGCGGGAGTTCGAGGACGCCGCCGCGATCGACGGAGCCTCGCCGATCGGGACGTTCCGATACGTGGTGTTCCCGATGCTCAAGCCGGTGACCGTCACCGCGCTCGTGCTGAACGCGGTGGCCGTCTGGAACGACTTCTTCACGCCGCTGCTGTACCTCTCCGGCGGCACCCAGCAGACCGTGCCGGTCGCGCTGGCCGGGTTCTTCGGCCAGTACGTGTCGGACTGGAACCTCGTCTTCGCCGCCCTGGTGATCAGCATCGTGCCGGTGCTGGCCGTGTACTTCGCGCTGCAGCGCAGCATCATCAACGGCTTCGCCGGAGGGCTCAAGGGATGACCATGCGCATCTACGGACTGCAGACCGAACAGGTGGCGGAGCCGCTCGGCCTCGACCGGCCCCAGCCGCGGCTGACCTGGAAACTGGCCGGCGAGCGGCGCGGGGCGGCGCAGTCGGCGTACCGGATCACCGCCGCCCTGCGCCCGGACGACCTCGACCGACCGGACCGCCTGATCTGGGACTCGGGCCGCCGCGAGTCGGATGAAGGGTTGCTGATCGCCTGGGGCGGCCCGCCGTTGCAGTCGGCGACCCGTTACCACTGGCGGGTGGAGGTCTGGGACGAGTCAAGCGATTTCGGGGGTACCGCCCAGAGCTGGTTCGAGACCGCCCTGCTGCACCGCACCGACTGGGCCGCGGTGTGGATCGGCCGCGACCCGGCGACGCTGCCGCCCGTCGATCCGCCCGGAGCCGACGACATCGCGGGCGCCGACCTGTTCCCGGCACCGCTGTACCTGCGCCGCGAGTTCCACGTCGAGGACCACCTGGTCCGGGCCCGGCTCTACGCGACCGCGCGCGGCGTCTACGAGGCGCGGCTCAACGGGGCCAGGGTCGGCGACCGCGAGCTGGCCCCTGGCTGGACCGAGTACCACACGCGGCTGCAGTACCAGACCTACGAGGTGACCGGCCAGGTGCACGCCGGCGCGAACGAGCTGGCCGCGGTCGTCGCCGACGGCTGGTGGAGCGGCTACGTCGGGTTCGACCCGCGCCGGGCCGCCCAGCACTACGGCGATGCCCCGGCGTTCCTGGCCCAGCTGGTCCTCGACTACGCCGACGGGACGCGGCAGGTCGTGGCGACCGACGCCGCGTGGACGGAGGGGCCCGGCCCGATCGTCGGTGCCGACCTGCTCATGGGTCAGGTCGTCGACGCCCGGCGGGACGGGAGCGAACAGCACAGGCCGGTCGCGGTCCTGGACGCGGAGCCGGGCCCGCTCGTCGCGGAGCCCGACCACCCGATCCGGGTCACGGCGGAAGTCCCGGCCGTCGCCGTCGGGCCGCGCGGCGACCGGCGGTACATCGCCGACTTCGGGCAGAACCTCGTCGGCCGGGTCCGGCTGACGCTGCGCGGCGCACCGGCCGGGCAGCGGGTCACGGTCCGGCACGCCGAGATGCTGGCCGACGGCGAGCTGTACACCGCCAACCTGCGCCGGGCCGCGGCGACCGACGTCTACGTGGCCGCCGGCCGGCCGGTCGAGGTCTTCGAGCCGCAGTTCACCACGCACGGCTTCCGCTACGCCGAGATCGACGGCCACCCCGGCGACGTCGTCGCGCGGGTCGTGCACAACGACACGCCGTTCACGGGCCGGTTCGAGTGCTCCGACCCGCTCACCAACCGGCTGTACGACAACATCCGCTGGGGCCAGCGCGGCAACTTCGTCGCCGTGCCGACCGACTGCCCGCAGCGCGACGAGCGCCTCGGCTGGCTCGCCGACGCGCAGATCTTCGCGCCGACCGCCAGCCGCAACGCGGACGTCGCCGCGTTCTTCGCCCGCTGGCTGCGCGACGTCGTGGCCGGCCAGGACCCCGGCGGGGCGTTCCGCGACGTCGCCCCGGTCATCACCGTGCACCGCGAGGCCGCGCCGGCGTGGGGCGACGCCGGCGTCGTCATCCCGTGGCACCTGTGGCGCACCTACGGCGACCGGCAGGCCCTGCGGGATGCGTTCCCGGCGATGCGGGCGTGGATCGCGCACATCCGCCGGCACAACCCCGGACTGCTGTGGCGGTACCGCACCGGCAACAACTACGGCGACTGGCTGCAGATCGACGCCGACACCCCGCGGGACCTGCTCGCCACGGCGTACTTCGCCCGCAGCACCGGGATCGTCGCCGACGCCGCCGAGGTGCTCGGCCAGCCGGCCGTCGCCGCCGAGCACCGGGCGCTGCACGCCGCGATCCGGGAGGCGTTCATCGCGGCCTACGTCGGCGCCGACGGCCGCGTCGAGGGCGCGACCCAGACCGGCTACCTGCTCGCCCTCGGGTTCGGCCTGGTGCCCGGGCACCTCGTCCCGGCGGCCGTCAAGCACCTGGCGGCCGACATCGAAGCGCGGGACAACCGGCTCACGACCGGATTTGTCGGCGTACCACTGCTGGGTCCGGTCCTGACCGACCACGGCCGGGCCGACCTCGCGTATGCGCTGCTGCACCAGGAGGAGTTCCCGTCCTGGGGGTACTCCATCCGCCACGGCGCCACCACGATCTGGGAGCGCTGGGACGGCTGGACCGAGCACGGCGGCTTCCAGGCGGCCGCCATGAACTCCTTCAACCATTACAGCCTCGGCAGCGTCGGCGACTGGCTGTTCGGCCGGGTCGCCGGCATCGACCAGGCACCGGACTCGGTCGCCTACCGGAAGCTGCTGCTGCGCCCCACCCCGGGCGGCCGGCTCACCTGGGCCCGGGCCGAGCAGGACACCGCCCGCGGAACCGTCGCCTGCGGCTGGGCCATCACCGACGACCGGATCACCGTGACCGCCACGGTGCCACCGGGCAGCACCGCCACGCTCACATTGCCCACGGCCGACCCCAGCGGTGTCCGCGAGGACGACCGGCCGGTCGACACCCAGCCGGGGGTACTCCGGGTCGAACCCTCACCCACCGGCCTGACCGTGTGGCTGATGTCCGGCCGCTACACCTTCACCGCCACCACACCCCACAGGGAGACACCATGAGACGCACGGCAATCCTCGCCGTCGCGACGGCGGCCACCGTGACCCTCGCCGCCTGCAGCAGTGGTACCAACGCCGGCTCCGGCGACACCGACAGCAAGACCCTCACCCTCGCCTCCGTCGACCAGGGCTCCATCGAGGACGTCGTCAAGGCGTTCGAGGCCGCCAACCCCGGCGTCAAGGTCCGCTACACCACCAGCGGCGCGGACCAGTACCAGCAGCAGATCCGCACCCAGCTCGCCTCCGGTACCGCGCCCGATGTCATGACCGTCTGGCCCGGCAACGGCAACCCCGGCGCGACCTACGTCCTGGCGAAGCCCGGCTATCTGCTCGACCTGTCCGACCAGCCGTGGGTCGCCAAGCTTCCGGCGGGTTTGCAGAGCGTCACGCAGTACAACGGCAAGACCTTCAATGCGGTGTTCGGTCTCAACGGTATCGGTGCCGTCTACAACCAGCAGGCCCTGGACCAGGCCGGGCTGAAGCCTCCGACGACGTGGACCGAGCTGCTGACGTTCTGCCGTGCCGCCGCCGGGAAGGGCACACCCGCGTTCGCGCTCGGCATCCAGGACAATTGGGTGACCCAGCTCGCCCTCTACGCGCTGGTCGCCACCCTCGTCTACGGCCCGGACAAGGACTTCGACACCAAGCTGCAGGCCGGGTCGGCGACGTTCGCGCAGTCGTCGTGGACGGCGGCGATGGCGAAGTACCAGGAGATGAACAGCACCGGCTGCTTCCAGAAGAACCCGCTCGGCACCGGCTACGAGGCCAGCCAGGAGCTCGCCGCCACCGGCAAGACCCTCGGCATCATCCAGGGCAACTGGGTCGTCGCCCTGCTCAAGGGCAAGAACCCGAGCGGTACGTTCACCTTGAAGGCGCTGCCGGCCACCGACACCCCGGCCACGTTCATGATGCCCGCCGCGGCCGGCGCCGGCTACGGCGTGAACGCCAAGGCGAAGAACAAGGACCTGGCCCTGAAGTTCATCAGCTTCATCATGTCGCCCGAGGGCATGAAGGTCTTCAACACCAAGCAGGGCAGCCTGGCCGCCATCCCCGACAACGGCGCCGGCGCCGACCCGGCCTTCACCGAGCTCACCACCTACCTGAAGGACAACCGCACGGTCCCGTTCATGGACCAGCTGTGGCCCAACGCCAAAGTCCAGCAGACGATGCTCTCCGGCCTGCAGGAGATCTTCAGCGGCCGGTCCACGCCGGACAAGGTCCTGGCCGCGATGGACACCGACTACAAGGCCGGCGCCTGACCTGACGCACCACCCCGCCGGCCGGCCACCGGCCGGCGGGGCGGCCACCTGGAGCAGCAGCATGCCCATGCCACGGCAATTCCCCGACGGCTTTCTCTGGGGTGCGGCCACCTCCGCGCACCAGGTGGAGGGCGGCAACACCAACAACGACTGGTGGGACTTCGAGCAGGCACCCGGCACCTCGGCGGGAGAGTCGTCCGGTGACGGCATCGACCATGTCCACCGCTACGCCGACGACTTCGCGTTGCTGGCCGCGCTCGGTCACAACACGCACCGGCTGTCGCTGGAATGGTCCCGGATCGAACCCGCTCCCGGCGCCTACAGCGCTGCGGCGATCGGCCACTACCGGCGCGTCCTGACCGCTGCCCGCGACGCCGGCCTGACCCCGTTCGTGACCCTGCACCACTTCACACTGCCGCGGTGGCTGGCCGCCGCCGGTGGCTGGCTCGCCCCCGACGCCGTCGACCGGTTCGCCCGCTACTGCCGGCACGTCACCGCCGCGCTCGGCGACCTGATGCCGTTCGTGTGCACCATCAACGAACCGCAGATGATCGCCCTGCACGGCTACCTCGAGGGTTACCACCCACCGGGCCGCACCGATCCGGTGCTGTGGCAGCGCGTCGGCCGGGTGCTGCTGCACGCCCACCACGCCGCCGTGCGGGCCGTCCGCGACGCCGGCGGCGGCCGGTGCGGCACCGGCCTCGCCGTGCAGCTGCCGCTGCTGGCCCCCGCCCGCGACGACGACGCCTGCCGCACGCTGCACCGGCTGCTGCAGGCCGAAATCGTCGATCTGTACCTCGACGGGCTGCACGGCCCGGACCGCGGCGACTGGCTCGGCGTGCAGTACTACCGCAAACAGTGGGTCGACCCGGCGGTGCCCGGCCGGTTCGCCGACCCGCCGGCCGGCGTCCAGCGGACCCAGATGGGCTGGGCGGTGTATCCGGACGGGCTGCGGCAGATGCTGCACCACGCCGCCGCCCGCACCGGGCTGCCGCTGTATGTGACCGAGAACGGCATCGCCACCGGCGAAGACACCGAACGCGTCGACTACCTGCACAGCCATCTCACCGCCGTCGCGCAGGCGCTCGCCGAGGGCGTCGACGTCCGCGGCTACCTGCACTGGTCGGCGTTCGACAACTTCGAATGGGCCGAGGGCTACCGCCCGACGTTCGGGCTCATCGCCGTCGACCGGGACCGCGGCTTCACCCGCATACCCAAGCCCAGCGCGCACACGTTCGCGCGGATCGCCGCGACCGGCCGCCTCGACGTCGCCATCGACCCGCGGGCCCAACCATGACCGCACACCACGACCTGCCGGCCCTGTCCATCGCCGCCCAACTCACGGAAGAGGAGGCAGCATGACACACACCCGCCACCGGACCCACCCACCGGTCCGCCAGCCGATCCACCGCCAGATCCACCGGCCGGTCCTGCGGCTGGCCGTCGCCTGCGCGGTCGCCGCCACCGCCATCGCCGCGACCCCGGCGCCGGCGGAGGCCACCGCACCGCCGCCGGCCTGGCACCGATACGTCCTCGGCCCGGCCACGCCGACCGTCACCCCCGTACACGCCGAGGGACGCGGCGATGCCCAGCACATCGACACGCTGGTGAACGGCCGTGGCCGCCCGGCCACGCTCAGCACCACCGCCGGGACGACCCCGGCCTCGGTCCTGCTCGACTTCGGCCGCGACATCGCCGGCACCCCGGCCATCGACGTCACCGCCGTCACCGGCACGCCAGCCCTGACCCTGGTCACCGGCGAAGCCCGGCAGTACCTGCGCCGCCCGGCCGTCACCACCATCACCCAGCCGGCCGCCGCCGGTGCGACCACCGTCCCGCTGGCCTCCACCGCGAACCTCGAGACCGGCAACACGATCACGATCGGCGCCGGGTCCACGGCACAGACCCGCACCATCACCGCTTTCGACGCCACCGCCGGCACCGTCGGCGTCACGCCTGCCCTGCAGGGTGACGTCCCCGCCGGCGCGGCCGTCACGACCAGCCCGGGCGCTCCCGCCTCCGACGAGTCCCGTGGCCTGGCCGGTGTCGGCGGCCCGGACACGTTCCAGCCCACCGCCGCGGGCCGGCTCACCGGCGGCTTTCACGGCGGGTTCCGGTTCATCCTGCTGACCCTGACCACGCCCGGCTCCGTCACCATCGCCGGCGTCACCGTGGACTTCCAGGCCTACCGGGCCACCCCGGCCGACTACCGCGGCTGGTTCCTGTCCAGCGACGACCAACTCAACCGGATGTGGTACTCCGGCGCGTACACCCTGCAGCTCGACATCAAACCCGCCGGACTCAACGGGCTACCCGAGACCCGCGTCTACGACGGCGCCAAACGCGACCGCAGCATCTGGACCGGCGACCTGCTCGTCCAGGCCCCCACCGCGATCAGCACCCTCGGCCCGCCCGGCGCCGACGCCGTGCGCTCCTCACTCGACGTCCTGCTCGCCACCCAGCGAGCCGACGGCGCCCTGCCCGGCTCCCCGGACTTCTCCAAAGGCCGCAACCCGTCCGGATCCCCGCTGTTCTACTCCAACAACTACTCCGGCTACGGCGCCCGTGCCGTCATCGACTACTACCGCTACACCGGCGACGCCGCCTACGCCACCAGCGTGCTGCCCGCACTGCGCCGAGAACTCGCCTACAACACCACGTTCCTCGACGCCAACCACCTCGTCGCCTCCAACGACCGCGACTTCTGGCAGGCCACCCAGACGGGCGAGGTGACCAAGTACAGCATCGACTTCTACATCCTGCTCCGTGCGATGGCCTGGCTGGAACGGCACGTCGGCTCCACCGACGCGGCCGCCGGCTACGACGCCACCGCCGACGCCGTCAAGACGGCCGTCAACGAACGGCTGTGGAACCCGACCCTCGGCGCCTACGGCCAGAGCAGCGACCACCCCGACGTCCTCGTCGAGGACGCCAACGCCCTGGCCCTGCAGTACGACATCGCCCCGGCCGGCCGTCGCGCCGGCATCCTCAACGCCCTCAAACAACTGTGGACGCCCTACGGTGCGATCCTCGGCCCCGGCCTGCAGGACCCGACCGGGCACACCATCGAGCCGTTCGGCAACGGCATGGAGACCGCCGGCCGGTTCGCCGTCGACGACACCGCCGGCGCCCTCGACCTGATGCGCCGTACCTGGGGCCCGATGGTCGACCCGGACGACCCCCTCTACACCGGTGGCCTGTGGGAGTTCAAGAACACCACCGGCGGCGTCAACCGCGCCACCGCCAGCCTCGCGCACGGCTGGGCCGCGTCCCCCACCGTCCAGCTCACCGAACAACTCCTCGGCGTCAGCCCGGTCGACCCCGGCTACGCCACCTGGCGCATCGAACCGCACCCCGGCAATCTCACCTTCGCCCAAGGCGCCGTGCCGACGAAGTACGGCACCATCACCGCCGGCTGGGCGTCGGTCCTGTTCGGCAACGTCTTCGCCCTGCGGGCTGACACCCCGAAGGGCACGAGTGGCGTCATCGCCGTCCCGGCCACCAGTCGGACGGTGGTCACCGTCAACGGCCGCATCGTCTGGGAACATGGCCACAGCCACGCCTACCAAGCCACCCTCGCGGGCGGCTACGTCCAGCTCACCGTGCCCGGCGGGCCCGCCTACACCGTCGCCGCGCTCGGCCGTTGATCCCGGCCACCTGAGCCGCCCGATCGTCGCCAGTTCCGCTGCTCCGGCCGCCCGAACACGTGGCCGGAGCAGCGGCCGGCTTTCGACCGCGCGCGACGGCTCAGCCGCTGATCGGCCCGGCCGTGCTTACCCCAGGGTCCACTTCTGGTTGGCGCCGCTGCCGCAGGTCCAGAGGATGATTTTCGTGCCGTTGGCGGTCGCCGCGCCGGAGGCGTCCACGCACAGGCCGGACTGCGCGCCGCTGATGGTTCCGTTGGCGTTGACGTTCCATTGCTGGTTCGTCTGCCCGTTGCAGTCCCAGATCACGACGGTTGTCCCGTTGGTGGTGCCTTTGTTGTACGCGTCCAGGCACTTGTTGCCATAGATCATGAGCTGCTTGCTCGAGGTGTACGTCCACTTCTGGTTGGCCTGGGCGCTGCAGTCCCACAGCTGCGCCTGGGTGCCGTTGGTGGTGCTCGAGTTGTTGATGTCGAGGCATCGGCCGGACTGGGTGCCCACGATCGAGACGCTTGCCGGGCTGCCGCCGTCGGTGCCGGTCACGGTGAGCAGGACCGCTTCGTGCGCTGGGACCGAGGTGGTGTAGCTGCCGCTGAAGGTGCCGGCGTCCGTGGCGGTCCACAGGTTGCGTACGGTGGCCGAGCCCGTCAGGCCGAGATCCGCCCAGCGAACGGTGATGTTGCCGGCCGAGCCGGTGCGGTTGAGCAGCAGCACCGCCCGGCGTCCGGAGCCGGACAACGTCTTGCTGTACACCTGGCGGCCCGTCTGATCCTCGGCGACCCTCGTGCCCTGGCGGCCCAGCGGGTCCTGGTCCACCGCGATGACCTCGCGATTGGACAGGATCGCGCGGGTCTCGCCGCTCATCTGGGTGAGGTTGTTGCCGGCCAGCAGCGGGGCCCCCGAAATGGCCCACATGCCGACGTGCGTCCGGTTCTGTGCCGCGGTGAAGCCCGGCATCCCGGCGATCAGCATGTCCGGGTCGTTGTAGTGCCCGGCGGACTGCGCGCTCGAGTGCTGCGCGGCGTCGAAGTTCGTCAGCACCCGGTCCATCGACGGACTCTCGCCGAAGTAGATGATGTCCGCGCTGGTGCGCCACAGGCTGGACATCGCCGGCGCCCAGTCCCAGGGGTTCTGCTTGCCCCAGTTGCAGATCGACAGCACCATCGGCCGACCGGTCTGGGCGGTGGCCCGCCCGATCGCGTCGCTGATGGCCTGGTATGCGGTGCGGGCGTTGAGCCCTTCCGCGTCGCCGCCGCACCAGTCGACCTTCACGAAGTCGAAGCCCCACTGCGAGAACTGCAGGAAGTCCTGGTCGTAGTGGCCCTCACTCCCGGAGCCGGGCGCCGCCGGACGGCCGGTGGGAAAGTAGTAGCCGCAGCCGTCGCGCCCGGCGTCAGTGTAGATACCAGCCTTGAGGCCCTTGCTGTGGATGTAGTCGGCGATCGCCTTCATGCCGCCGGGCCACTCGTTCGTGTCGACGACGATGTTCCCGGCCCCGTCGCGGGTGCCCTGCCACCAGCCCTCGTCGATGTTGATGTACTGGTATCCGGCGTCTTTGAGGCCCGAGGAGACCATCGCGTCCGCCTGCGCCTTGATGACGTTGGCGTTGATCTTCGCGGCGAACGTGTTCCAGGATGCCCAGCCCATCGGGGGTGCGCTGACCACCGCGGCGGCCGCAGCCGGTACGGCGACGGCGGTTGCGGTGGCGCCGGCGGCGGGGGTCTGCCCGGCACTGACGGCGGTGGCCAGCGCGATGAGCGCACCGGCCACGACGGCGCGCGTGTGCCCCGGCCTGAACCCGACGATTCCCATGGCGATCTCCTTCGGCTGGCTGCACCGGCCGCGTTGGCGGGAGTGACCGAAACACGGTCACTGCGGTCGGCGAGCAACCCAGTGTTAGCGATCACACCGATCGATGTCAATGCTTCGATTTTTAGGAGAGACGTGCGAAGTGACCGCTCACGTGGATTGCTTGTCTGCGGAGTCGACTGGTGGAGAAACGGCTCCTGCCGCAGGGGCCGCGCTCGTATGCTCTGGTCGTGAGCGATGGTGATGAGTACGTGACGTTGCGGGAGAGGTTCGACGAGGACGCGGTCCGGTATGACCGGGCCCGGCCCCGGTATCCGGTGGAGCTGTTCGATGATCTCGCCGCGGCCGGGGTGACGGCCGGGGCGGGCGTGTTGGAGATCGGCTGTGGAACCGGGCAGGCTACCGTTTCGCTGGCCGAGCGCGGGTGCCGGATCGTGGCGGTCGAGCTGGGCGCTGACCTGGCGGCTCTGGCTCGGCGGAATCTTGCCCGGTTTGACGCGGTCGAAGTTGTCACGGCGGCGTTCGAGGGGTGGGCCCTGCCCGCGGAGCCGTTCGACGTCGTGTTTGCCGCGACCGCGTTTCACTGGATCGACCCGGCGGTGCGGGTGTCCAAGTCCGCTGACGCTGTGCGGCTCGGTGGGCTGCTGGCCACCGTCGGCACCCATCACATCGCGGGCGGGAGCTGGGACGAGGCGTTCTTCGACGCCATCCAGGAGTGCTACTCGCGCTTCGATCCGTCGACGCCTGCGGGGCTGCGGCTGCAGCGTGCTCGGGACATTGTCGAAGACGATCGGGAGCTCGTCTCGTCGGGGCGGTTCGGGGCGGCGACGTTCTCGCGATACGAGTGGGAGCAGTCGTACTCCACGGCTGAGTATCTGGACCTGCTGTTGACCTACTCCGGGCACCGGGCGCTGCCGGACGAGCAGCGCAGCGCGCTGCTGGACGCCATTGCCCGGCTGATCGACGTGGAGCTCGGGGGGCGGATCGTCAAGCGGTACCTGACGGAGCTGCGGGTCGCTCGACGAGTCCGGTGAATCGTTTCCCGCCCGTGGTCACATGCCGTGCTGCTGGGGGAGTAGGGAGTCGCGGCCGGCCCAGGGGACGACGTTCGGGAGGGGGTCGGCCTCGAAGTGGGTGGTGATCTCTTCGTCCGAGTGGCGCAGGCTGAAGTGGATCAGGACGAAGACGGTGTTCGGGTGCGCCTTGATCACTGGGCGTAGGCGGGGCCAGACGGTGTGGCCGACCCGATCGGCTCGGGGAGATTCCTCGTCGTGCAGGAACGTGCATTCGGTGATGACCACCGGGACCTCGTCCAGCCAGGTCGCGTCCTCCAGGGCGCTGGTGTGGGTGTCGCCGACGTAGGCGAACAGCGGGTGGGTCACCTCCCGGTCCACCGGGGCGCCGGCGGCTCTTCTCGCCTTCACCAGAGCGGCGAACGTCTGGTCCTTCGGGTGGGCAGCCAGCTCCGGGACCAGTTCGCGGCGGTGTTCGCGGATGATGTAGCCGACGCAGGGGATCTTGTGGCGGGCCCCGATCACCCGGGCCGAGTGGGTGCCGCGCTTGCCGAACCGGAACTCGTCGCCCGGGCGCACGCCTCGGATGGTGGTGTCCGCGGCCAGAGCCGGGTCGTACTGCGCGGACTGGTTCAGTTCCGTCGTGGCCCGCAGATAGGCGCGGACGTACTGCTCGGACTCGGCCGGGACGGAGATCTCGGCGCCGCCGGGGCGGATGGCCAGGTAGTCCAGGTCCTTCGCGTGGTCCAGGTGGGTGTGGGTGAGCAGGACCGTCTCCGGCTGGCGGCCCTCCACCAGGCCCGCGTCCAGCGCCAGCTTCAGCTGTGGCACGTGGAAGAAGGTCTTGTCGTTGGCGCGGGACAGGCCGGTGAGCGTCAGGCCGCTGCCGGGCATCGTCCACGTGCGCCACTGGCGGAAGGGGTGGCCGGGGGTGAGGAGATCGGGCACGGGCGGCACTCTGCCACACGAAAACTTGGGGGAGAGCGCTCCCCGGGGTTTGGAGAGCGCTCTCCCGTTCGTCCGAAGCCATTGACAGGGGTTTGGCCGAGGGGTCATTGTGGCTGTCTGAGAGAGCGCTCTCTCAGACACCGCCGGTTACACCCCACCCGCCAGAAGGAGTCACCCATGGATTGGTCGGTCTCCGCCCCCGGCCACGCATCCGTCCGGTCCGGTCCCAGTCGGCGCACGATTCGGTACGGCATCATCGCGCTCGCGGTGGCCGCCATGCTCTGCGCCTACATCGTCGTGGTCGTCACCCGGGCCGACGCCGCCGAGACCCTGCTGTCGCAGGGCAAGCCGACGACCGCCTCGTCGGCCGAGAGCGCGGCCACTCCCGCCTCCAGCGCCACCGACGGCAACGCCGGCACCCGCTGGTCCAGCGCCTTCACCATGCCGCAGTGGATTCAGGTCGACCTCGGCTCCCAGCAGTCGATCACCCGGGTCGCCCTGAACTGGGAGGCGGCCTACGCGACCGCCTTCACCATCCAGACGTCCAACGACGCCGCCAACTGGACGCAGATCTACTCGACCACGACCGGGGCGGGCGGCAGCGCCGTCAGCCTGAGCGTGACCGGCAGCGGGCGCTACGTGCGGCTCAACGCGACCGCCAAGGCCACCCAGTACGGCATCTCGCTCTGGGAGTTCCAGGTCTTCGGCGGCTCGCCCAGCACCCCGGGCAGCTGCGGCGCCACCAACGCGGCGCTGAACAAGACGGCCCTGGCCTCCTCGACCGAGAACGCCGGCACCCCGGCGTCGTCGGCGTTCGACGGCAACACCGGCACCCGCTGGTCCAGCGCCGCGAGCGACCCGCAGTGGCTGCGCGTCGACCTCGGCTCGGTCCAGGCGGTCTGCGGCGTGACCCTGAACTGGGAGGCGGCCTACGCGACCGCGTTCCAGATCCAGACGTCCAACGACGGCAACACCTGGACGACGATCTACACCACCACGACCGGCACCGGCGGCGTGCAGAACCTCAACGTCACCGGCAGCGGCCGCTACGTGCGGATGAACGGCACCGCGCGGGCCACGCAGTACGGCTACTCGCTGTGGGAGTTCCAGGTCCGGGTCGGCGGCGTGCCGTCGACGACGAACGACACCCCGAGCTCGCCGAGCCAGTCGCCCCAGAACCCGGGCAACTCGGTGCTGCTGTCGTACAAGAAGCCGGCCGTCGCGTCGACCTCGCAGAACGACACCAACTGCAACCCGTGCACGCCGGACAAGGCGTTCGACAACGACCCGGCCAGCCGCTGGGCGACGAGCCCCGACAACGGCTGGGTCGACCCGGGCTGGATCTACGTCGACCTCGGCGCCACCGCCTCGATCAAGCAGGTCGTCCTGCAGTGGGACCCGGCGTACGCGGTGTCCTACCAGATCCAGACGTCCAACGACGCGGCCAACTGGACGCCGATCTACAGCACCACGACGGGCAAGGGCTTCAAGGAGACCCTGACCGTCAACGGCAGCGGCCGGTACGTGCGCATGTACGGCACCCAGCGCTCCAACGGCTACGGCTACTCGATCTGGGAGTTCAAGGTGTACGGCACCGGCGGCGCCCCGACCCAGCCGCCGGCCCCGCCCGCGGACCCGATCTTCCCGGCCACGAACCTGGTCTGGCAGGACGAGTTCAACACCGGCACCAACGTCGACACGGCCAAGTGGCACGTCGACCCGGGCACCGGCCAGAACGGTGAGATCCAGTACTACTCGAACCTGAACAACACCAGCATCCAGGGTGGCTCGCTCGTCATCGAGGCCCGCAAGGAGACCGCCGGCGGCCGCGACTACACCTCGGGCCGGATCAACACCAGCACGACCTTCACTACGCAGTACGGCCGGGTCGAGGCCCGGATCAAGGTCCCGAAGGGCAACGGCCTGTGGCCCGCGTTCTGGATGATGGGCGCCGACTTCCTGCAGGGCCGCCCGTGGCCGTACAACGGCGAGATCGACATCATGGAGATCCTCGGCAAGAGCACCACGGACGTGTACTCGACGCTGCACGCGCCGGCCTACAACGGTGGCGGCGGCTACGGCCAGAAGCTCACCACCGTGGACCTCTCGCTCGACTACCACGTGTACTCGGTCGAGTGGGACAGCAAGCACATGACGTTCCGCGTCGACAACACGGTGATCCTCGTGGCCAACAAGGACACCGTCGAGACGACCCGCGGGCCGTGGGTGTACGACCACCAGTTCTACCTGATCCTGAACCTGGCCGTGGGCGGTGACTTCCCCGGCCCGATCGACGCCAGCACGCCGTTCCCGTCGCGGATGTACGTCGACTACGTCCGCGTCTACAAGTAGTTTTCACCGCTCGACACCGATTGAACTGGCCGCGGGTGGACGTGACATGAAGGTCCGTCCACCCGCGGCTCCTCATCACAACGGGGCACGATCTACCGTGGCAACCATGACGGGCAGCGACTCGCGACCGCCCACTCTCGAGCAGGTCGCCAACTACGCAGGAGTGTCACGCGCCACGGTGTCCCGGGTCATCAACGGTGTGCAGACCGTCGACCCGGAGCTGCGCCGGACGGTCGAGCGGGCCATCGCCGCGACCGGGTACGTGCCCAACCTGGCCGCCCGCTCCCTGGTCACGGGCCGGACGGACTCGATCGCGCTGGTGGTTTCGGAGCCGGAGAACCGGGGGTACTCCACCCCGTTCCTGACCCGGATGTTCACCGACCCGTTCCTGGGCCGCATCACCGCCGGCGCCCAGGAGGTCCTCCGCCCCCTCGGCATCCACCTGGTCATCTTCCTCGCCGACCCGCCCGCGCGCCCCCATCTGCTGCGGTACCTCCGCCAGGGCCACGTCGACGGGGCGCTGCTGATCTCCAGTCACGTGGACGACCCGCTCCCGGGCCAGCTGGTCGAGCTCGGCGTGCCGGTCGTGCTGTCGTGCCGCCCCGGCCATCCGGTCACCATCAGCTTCGTCGACGTCGACCAGCGCGCCGGGGTGCAGCTGGCCGTCGACCGCCTGGCCGGCCTCGGCCGCCGCTGCCTGGCCACGATCACCGGCCCGCTGGACATGCCGGCCGCGCAGGACCGCCTGGCCGCCTTCGAGCAGTCCGTGCGCGCCCACGGCCTGGAGCCGCGGCACGTCGAGGGCGACTTCACCCGCTCCGGCGGTGAGCGCGCCGCCCGCCGCCTGCTGGCCGAGCACGCCGACGTCGACGGGATCTTCGTCGCCAACGACCTGATGGCCGACGGGGCCCTGCGGGTCGTGCAGGAGACCGGCCGCAAGGTGCCCGACGAGGTGGCGGTCATCGGCTTCGACGACAGCACGGCCGCCCTGGAGTGCCACCCGCCGCTGACGACGGTCCGCCAGCCGGTCGAGGAGATGGCGGGGGAGATGGCGCAGCTGCTCATGACCCGCATCCGCGAGCCCCAGCGCACCCCCCGCTCGGTGATCTTCAACCCGGAGCTGGTGGTCCGGGCCTCGGCCTGACGGCGTCGGCCCGGACTCCGCTTCCTAGATCACGCCGCCCATGAGCGGGTCGCTGATCGACTCCTCGCCGTTCTCGACGTGGCCGGCGTACTCGACCGCGAACGCGGGCTCGCCGGGGATCGCGATCGACAGGGAGTACCAACCGCGGCTCTTGCGCAGTGAGCAATCTTGGGTCCTGGTCTCTCCGGCGCGCAGCGACAACCGCAGCGGGTGGCCGGTGTAGCGGTCGGCGACGGTCAGTTCGACGCGCTTCGCGCCCTTGTTGGCGAACTCGAGGACGAGGTCCTGGCCGTGCGTGTCGTAACGGGCGCGGACCGTCACGCCCGGGTGGTGCGGGCCGGCGGCGAAGCGGCGGAAGAAGCCGTTCGGGCCGTGTACCTCCAGGTCGAAGCCCTTGTCGGCCGGCCACACGTCGGTGACCTGCTTGTTGGGCTCGACCGTGTAGGTGCGCGGGGCGGTGGCGGCGTCGGCCGAGCGGACCTGGTAGACGCCGGTCGCCTGGCCGCAGTTGCGGAAGTCGACCGCGAACGCGCCCGCGGACGGGCGGCCGTCGGCGTGCAGGGCGTAGGGCAGGGCGCGGGCCGGGCGGACGCCGCGCTCCTGGGCCGGGACCTGGCCCGCGGCCGGCGGGACCGGCACCTGGTCGGGCCGGCGGGTCAGGTCGGCGGGCTTCAGGTCGCCGGTGCCGGGCAGGTCGACGCGGCGCGACGTGTTGGGGTCCTTGAAGTCGAACGCCGAGGTCAGGTCGCCGGTGACGGCCCGGCGCCACGGGGTGATGTTCGACTCGACGAGGTCCTGGCGGCCGTTGGCGAAGCGGCGCTCCAGGAACTGGATCAGCGACGTGTGGTCGAACAGCTCCGAGTTGACGTAGCCGCCGCGGGTCCACGGCGAAACGATGATCATCGGTACCCGCACGCCCAGGCCGTAGGGGCCGGCCGGGTGGTCGGCGGAGCCGGGGTAGATCTCGTTCGTCACCGGGACCGTCGACAGGCCCTCGGCCCGGGTCGCGGGCGGGGTCGGCGGCACGAGGTGGTCGAAGAAGCCGCCCTCCTCGTCGTAGGTGATGAACAGGGCCATCTTGCTCCACACCTCGGGGTGCTTGGCGAGGATGTCGATGACCTGCGACACGTACCAGGTGCCGTAGTCGGGCTCCCAGTTCGGGTGCTCGGTGTAGGCCTCGGGCGCGACGATCCAGGAGACGGCCGGGAGCCGGCCGTGCTCGACGTCAGCGCGGAAGTCCGCGAGGAGCGCGTCGGGGCTGCGGCCCTGCGTGTTGATCTCGGTGCCCTGCTTGGCCTTCGCCAGGGGCGTGCCGGGCGCGGCGTTCTGGTACTGGTGGAAGTACAGCAGCGAGTTGTCGCCGTAGTTGCCGATGAACGGGTCGCTGGTCCAGCCCCAGAACCCGTCGGCGGTGAGCCCGAGGCCGACGTCCTGGTAGACCTTCCAGGGGATGCCGGCCCGGTCGAGGCGCTCCGGATAGGTCGACCAGTCGTAGCCCGCCTCGGCGTTGGTGATCACCGGCCCGCCGCCCTGGCCGTCGTTGCCGACCCAACCGCTCCACATGTGGTACCGGTTGGGGTCGGTCGGTCCCAGGAGCGAGCAGTGGTAGTTGTCGCACACCGTGAACGCGTCCGCGAGGGCGTACTGGTACGGCAGGTCCTTGCGGGTGTGCATGGTCATCGTGGTGACGCCCTTGTTGGGCACCCAGCCGTCGTAGCGGCCGTTGTTCCACGCGCCGTGCGTGTCGTTCCAGCCGTGCGGCGGGTCCGGCAGGAACGTCTTGCCCATGTCCTTGACCTCGGGCCGGAACGGCAGGACCTCGCCGGCACCGTTCGGCTGGTGGAAGACCGACTTGCCGTTCGGCAGCTTGACCGGGTGCGGGTCGGCGTAGCCGCGCACGCCGCGCAGCGCGCCGAAGTAGTGGTCGAACGAGCGGTTCTCCTGCATCAGGAAGATGATGTGCTCGACGTCCTCGATCGACCCGTGCCGGTTGTGCGCCGGGATCGACAGGGCCTGCTCGAACGGCAGCGGCACGGCGGCGGCCGCCGCGAGCTGCAGAAATGTACGACGATCGACTGAAGCCATGACCCCGGACGCTAGGGCCGGATGCTGAACAATCGGCGCCCAGTCGGGGCGCACTTGTGGTGCGTTGCAGAAACAATACTGACGTGGTGATCGACCTCGACCTCCCGGGCCCGGCCGGGCCGCCGACGCCCCCGCGGGCCGCCCGGCGGCGCTGGTGGGTGCCGGTGCTGCTGGTCGCGCTGCTGGTGCCGGTGCCGAGCGGTGGGCCGGTCACGCCGCCGGCGCCGGTCGTGGTGCTGGACGGCGACGGGATCGGCGACCTGCGGGCCGACGGTGACGCGCTGGTCCTGATGCTGCGGACCGCCGTGGCCGCGTACCGGATGCCGGCCGGCGATCGGCGCTGGAGCGTGCCGGTCGAGGCCGGCACACAGCTGGTCACCGCGGCCGGTGGCCGGGTGGTCGTCGCCGGGCCGTCCGCGCTCGTCGGGCTCGACGCCGCCACCGGGGCCGAGGTCTGGCGGCGGGACGGGCTCCAGGCGACGGCCGCCTCCACCGGCGGTGTCCTGATCGCGCGGGCGGGCGAGCGCCTGCTCGGTCTCGACCTGGGCACGGGGGCGGTGCGGTGGGAGCTCGCCACACCGTCGTTCCGGCGGGTCCTGGCGGGCGCCGGTGGGCGGGTCGAGATCGCCGACCTCGACGCCGGTGGGACGCTGCGCATCCGGGACGCCGCCACCGCCGCGGTCACGCGCACGGTGTCGCTGCCCGACCTCGGGGCGATCGACGGGTTCGACATCTCCGGGGAGCGGCTGCTCGCCTACAGCTTCGAGCGCAGCACGCTGCTGAACACCGCCGTGTTCGACCTGACGAGCGGGCGGCGGCTGTGGCGGCACACCACCATGGCGGCCGGTGGCGGGCTGTGGTGGTGCGGGGCCCTGCTGTGCACCGGCAGCGTCGGGCGGACCACGGTCGTCGACCCGGACACCGGGGCCGAGCGGTGGAGCCTGTCCGGCTGGGCCGACCTCGGACCGTTCGACGCGGGGCACATGTGGGCGACCGTGCCGACCCCGAACGCGGCCGACCCCGCGGTCGGCGCCGTCGTCGTGGACGCCGCTACCGGGCGGATCGTGCGGCGGTTCGGTGCGTGGGACGTCGTGGCGGCGCTGCCCGGTCGGGCCGTCCTCGTCACCGGGCGGAACCCCGGTGGGTCGCTGATCGCCCGGCTGGACCTGGACACCGGCGCGGTGACGGTGCTGGGGCGCACGGAGCACTGGCCGGCCGCGCCGCAGTGCATCGCGACCGCCACGCTGGTGGCCTGTCACCGGGAGCGGGTTTCGGTGTGGCGGACGTGAAACAAGGAGCACCCGGGGTCGGGTGCTCCTTGTCGCAGTCGACCGCGGCCGGGGGTGTGGGGGGCGCGGAGCCCCCTGCCCGGGGCGGGAGCGAAGCGGCCTCGGAATCCTCTGCCTTGCCGTTTGTGGCTTTTTCCGTTTTGCGCCCTTGGTAGGTCGAGCGGTTTTTTGGGCGATTTGTGACTGTTGGGGGATGTGCTAACGGGCCGAGCGGCGGCTGTAGAAGCCGGCCACGGCCCAGACGCCGAGGGCGGCCAGCACGACCTGGATGACGATCTCGGTCCAGTCGACGCCGGACGTATCGGCGACGCCGATGGCCCGGGCGATCGCGGTGCCGATGATCGCGGCCACGACGCCGATGACGATCGTGAGCCAGATCGGGATGTTCTGCTTGCCGGGCACGACCAGGCGCCCCAGTGCGCCGATGACGATGCCGACGATCAGCGCGGAGAAGAAGCCAGCGACAGTCACGAGTGCCTCCTGCACCAGTAACATTTACTTTCCGACACCGCGGATGTGCCCGGACCGGCGGAAGTCAAAACCTCGTCACCCGGTGGCCACCCGCGTGGGCCAGGCTGCCATATATGGATCGTCGTCAACTGCTGCTCACCACCGCGGCCGGCCTCGCCGGCGGAGCCGTCGTGCTCGACCCGGTCGCGCTGCCGGCCTCGGCCGAAGCCACGCCGGTCACGCGCACGATCACCGGTCACATTCCGTATGGTGCACCGGACTGGGTGTACGTACCGCTCGAGATCCCGGCCGGGGTCAACCGGCTCACCGTGGAGTACACCTACGACCGCCCCGCCGCCCCGGCCGGGCAGAACGGCAACGCCCTCGACATCGGCCTGTTCGATGAGCACGGCATCGCCCTCGGCGACGAGCGCGGGTTCCGCGGCTGGTCCGGCGGGTTCCGCACCGGCTTCACCGTCGCCGCGTCCGACGCCACCCCCGGCTACCTGCCCGGGCCGATCCGCCGCGGCACCTGGCACATCATCCTCGGCCCGTACACCGTGCACCCGCAGGGCCTGCACTGGACGATCACGGTGCGGCTCGAGTTCGGCCCCGACGGGCCCGCGTTCCGCCCCAACCCGGCGCCCACCCGCGCGACCGGGCGGGGTGCCGCCTGGTACCGCGGCGACATGCACCTGCACACCGTGCACTCCGACGGCCGCCGCCAGCCGGGCGAGGTCGCGGCGGCCGCACGGGCCGGGAAGCTCGACTTCATCGTCTCCACCGACCACAACACGTCCAGCACCGCCGGGGTCTGGGGCGAGTTCGCCGGCCCCGACCTGCTCATCATCGACGGGGAGGAGATCACCACCCGCAACGGGCACTACACCGCGCTCGGGCTGCCGGCGGGGACGTGGATCGACTGGCGGTACCGCGCGACCGACGGCGCCCTGGCCCGCTTCGTGCAGCAGATCCACCGGGCCGGCGGCCTGGCCGTCGCCGCCCACCCGCTCGCGACCTGCGTGGCCTGCGGCTGGAAGTTCGGCTACGCCGGCCTCGACGCCGTCGAGGTGTGGAACGGCCCGTGGACCCTCGACGACGAGGCCGTCCTGGCCGGCTGGGACAACCTGCTCGTCGCCGCCGCCCGCGAGGGCCGCGCCGACTGGATTCCGGCCGTCGGTGACAGTGACGCCCACAGTGAGCCCCAGGTCGTCGGCCTCCCGCACAACGTGGTGTACGCCCAGGGCCTGGACCGCCGCGCCATCCTCGACGGTGTCCGCGCGGGCCGCCTGTGGATCGCCGAATCCGCGGCGGTCGACCTGTCGTTCGACGCGACCGCGCCCGGCCGCCGCGCGGGTATCGGTGAGCGGCTGCGGGTGTCCGACGACACGCCGGTGACGGTGACCCTGGCCGTCAGTGGCGCCGCCGGCTGCGCGTTCCGCATCATCACCGACCAGGGCCAGCGTTGCGCGGGGGTACTGCCCGAAGCCGCGAACGCCACCGTGAGCTGGACGACGACCCCTCGCAACGCGCGGTACGTGCGCGCCGAGGTGCGCCGCCCGCAGCCCACCCCGACCACGGCCGACCAGATGGTCGCGCTGACGAACCCGATCTTCCTGGGTGCTTGAGGTCTTCCGGGTGGTGCCGCGGGTCGTTCGGGCGTTCGGTAAGGAGCCGTATTCGCAGAACCGGTACACGTTCTGACGACCCCGAACGAGCGTTGGGTATTCGTCCGATAGCGTTCCGTCTTTCTCGGCCTTAGCGTTCGGGCTGGAGGGGAGGTGCGCGATGAGCCGGATGGGTCCGACCGCGTGGCTGGCCGTCATCGTCTCGGGCGTCGCCGCTTCCGTGGCGCTCGGCACGGCGGTGGCGGTCGCCGCGCAGGGTGAAACATTTCCAGGTGTCGCCCGCAAGCAGCCGCTGTACGCGCCGCCGGTGCCGTCGCCGACCGCGCCCGCGCCGCAGTCGGTCCGCACGGCCCAGGGCAGTGACGGCCTGGTCGGCCAGGGCGGGAGCGACGGACAACCCTGCGTGTGGGTTTCCCGGGAGTCGAAGAAACAGGCGCTGCCGTACCGCTGCCCACTGCTGTGGAACAGTTCCAAGACCAGTGCGGCCATGACGCGCATCCCGGTCTACCGCTCGCCGTGGTCCGACACCGAGCCGGAGAGCAACGAGTTGTACCGCGAGGCCGGCGAGCAGTACTTCCGCTGCCACACGCACGGGGTCGGCTACACGTTCCCGGCGCAGTACGGGTGGGGCACGGCGCGGCACACCTGGTGGGCGCTGACCCAGGGCGACCAGCGCCCGGGTGTCTGGGGTTTCGTGCCGGAGGTGTACTTCCTGGGCGGCGCCGACAACGAGCCGGACCCGGGACTGCCCGTGTGCACCGACGCGGAGATCGCGCTCGCGGCAAGATGAGCACATGCGACTTTCGATCTGGCCGGGGGCCGGGCAGCGGTACGACGACATCCTCGAGGTGGCGAAGCACGCGGAGGCGACCGGGTGGGACGGCGTCTACGTGGCCGACCACTTCATGCCCAACGCGGTGCCGGGACGTGACCCGCGCGGCCCGATGCTCGAGTGCGCCACGCTGATCACCGCGCTCGGGGCGGTCGTGCCGCGGGTCCGGCTGGGGACGCTCGTCTACGGCAACACGTACCGCCACCCGGCCGTCCTCGCGAACATGGCGGCCACCCTCGACCACGTGACCGGCGGCCGGTTCACGCTCGGCGTCGGCGCGGGCTGGCAGGTCAACGAGCACGAGCAGTACGGGATCGAGCTGCCGGCGGTGAAGCGGCGCCTGGACCGGTTCGTCGAGGCGCTGGAAGTGTTACACGGGCTGCTGCGGCGCCCGGTGACGGACTTCGCGGGGGAGTACTACCAGCTGGCCGGGGCCGTGTGCGAGCCGAAGCCGGTGCAGTCGCCGCTGCCGATCCTGATCGGGGGCGGCGGTGAGAAGCGGATGCTGGGGATCGTCGCGAAGTACGCGGACGCGTGGAACACGTGGGGCCGGCCCGACCTGATCGCGCACAAGTCGGCGGTGCTCGACTCGTTCTGCGCGCTGTCCGGGCGGGACCCGGCGTCGATCGCGCGCACGGCGCAGGCGCTCGTCGTGGTCGACGGCCCGGTGCCGGACGTGGCGTTCCCGGTCATCGGGGGATCGGTTGCGGTGTTGCGGGACGCTTTGAGCGAGTACCAGGGAATCGGTCTGGACGAACTGATCGTCCCCGACGGCCTCCTGGGTCAAGGGTCGGACCGGCTCAAGGCCATGGACACGATCCGATCCCTCGTGTAGTTGGTGGACGCCGGCTTCTTCAGCGGGCGCCGGCTTCTGCAGCGGGCGCCGGCTTCTGCAGCGGGCGCCGGCTTCTTCAGCGGGCGCCGGCTCGGAAGGCGAGGACGCGGTAGTTCAACAGGCCGTTGAGCAGGCACCACTGCAGGGCGTCGCCGCCGGCCAGCATCTTCCAGTACTCGCCGGAGAGCCGCAGCGGCCGCCCGGCGGCGACGAGGGCGGCGATGAACCGGTCGCGGGGCCGGCGCAGCTCGAGGTACGGCGTCAGGTCGATCTGCTGGATCATTTCCAGGCCGTGCTCGGCGGCCACGGCCTGGACCTGCGCCACCGTCAGCAGCGACCCGACCCGCCAGCCGTCCCGGAACTCGGCCAGCCGCCGAGCCCGCGCCGGCGGCGCGTCGGGCGCCGCGGGGGTCAGGAAGTCGTCGCAGACCATGAGCCGCCCGCCGGGCCGCAGCACGCGGGCGGCCTCGCGGAAGTACCCGGACGCGTCCGGGCTGTGCAGGAACGCCTCGATGGAGAACGCGACGTCCGCGGTGCCGTGCAGGTCGGCGGGCACGTCGAGGTAGTTGCCTTCCCGGACCCGCACCCGATCCCCGAGCCCGGCCTCATTGAGCAGCCGCGTGGCCCCCTCGGCCTGCTTGGGACTGATCGTGAGCCCTTCACCCCTGATCGGCGCGTTCCCGGCCAGGTACGTGAGGCTGGCCCCGAGCCCACACCCGAGGTCGACCACTGTGGGTAGCTGGCCGGTCGCAGCCGGTTGCTGTGAGGGCTGGGTGGAATGCAGGGGGAGGGCGGCGAGGATAAGTTCGTCGACGTAGTGGAAGGACTCGGGACGAGTCCGCACCCCCGGCGCCCAGACCGCACGGTGGATCGACGCGCCGCCCTGCCCGAGCCGGTCGAACGCGGCTGTGTTCTGGTCGTAGTAGCGCCGAACGAGGTCAGCATGCGCCGCGGTCGAAGAGGTCACACCTCTTAATACTGGAAAAGTCGAAGATCGGTTCAATGTCGCCACGACCAGTCCTCGATCCAGCGTCGTGCCGGAATCTCATCGCCCTCCTCGATGCTCAGGGGTCGTAGAGGCCATCTGCCGGTACTGTGATCGGCGATGAAACAAGTTACTGAAACAAAGCGGGACGGGCGCGTCACGATTCGGGATGTGGCGGCGCAGACGGGGCTGTCCATTGCGACTGTTTCGCGGGTGCTCAATGGGCGGGCCAACGTTGCTGCTGAGACTCGGGACCGGGTGCTGCAGGCCGTGGGTGGGCTCGGCAAACGGGCGCCGCGGCGGCGGGGGGCGGGGGTGCCCAAAGCTGACAACGGGGTGTACGTGCGGTGCCCGTATGTGCTCACGGACTACTTCGGGCTGATCGTTTCGGCGGTCACCGAAGCCCTGGACGTGCAGGGGATGCATGCCATTGTCGACGCCGGGGAGTCGGCCTGGAAGCGGACCGATGTGCTGCTCACGCTGACCGCCTGGCCGCAGGTCACGGGGGCGATCCTCATCCTGCCGCCGGAGCCTGAGGAGGACCTGGAGCGGCTGCGGGACCGCGGCTTCCCGTTCGTCGTCGTCGACCCGCGCACCGCGCCGCCGCGCAACATCGCGGCCGTCTCAGCGGCCAACTTCGCCGGGGCTCGGCGGCTCATGGCGCACCTCGTGGAGCTCGGACATCGGCAGGTCGGGGTGCTCGGCGGCCCGTTGAGCTGGATGGCGATGAGCGACCGGATGGCCGGCTACACCGCACCGCTGGTCGGGGTCGGGGTCTTCCCGCCGCCGGAGTTGCTGCGGACCGTCACCGACCCGACGGTGCAGGCCGGGCGGGTGCAGGCCCTGGAGTTGCTGGACCGGGCGGACCGGCCCACGGCGCTGGTGTGCTTCAACGACAAGATGGCCGTCGGGGCGCTGCGGGCCGCCGTCGACCTGGGGCTGCGGGTGCCGGCGGACCTCTCGATCGCGGGGTTCGACGACATCGACGTCAGCCAGGCGACCACGCCGATGCTCACGACTGTGCGGCAGCCCCTCGGTGAGATGGGGCGGATGGCGGTGTCGCTGCTCAGCCGGATGCTGGCCGGGCAGGATCTCGACGCCCTCCACATCGAGCTGGCCACCGAGCTGGTGATCCGCGGCTCCACCGGGCCGGCCCCGGACCAGCGTTGACGTGTGTTTCAGAAACTACTTCGGCCAAGAGTCAAAAAAAGTTACAGACATTCATTGACATGCGCGCTCGTCGGTTGTTTCCTGGCGGTACCCCACCCTTGCTCCAAAAGCGGTTCACCCACAGCACCCCTCCGCCACAGGGACAAAGGAAGACCCCGCCATGCGCGCACCCACACGAGTGCGGCGTTCCGTGCTGCTCGCGATCGCGGTCACCGCCGCGACCGTCGGCACGGTCAGCGCCGTCGCCATGACCACCGCCTCCGCCGCCAGCACCGGGCAGATCACCAGCTCGGCCAACGGCAAGTGCCTCGACGTCACCAACGGCTCCACCGCGGACGGCAACCAGCCGCAGATGTGGACGTGTTACACCGGCAGTGCCAACCAGACCTGGACGCTCGCCGACAACGGGTCGGTCCAGGGGCTCGGCAAGTGCCTCGACGTCGCGGGCGGCGCCACCACCGACGGTGCCGTCGTGCACCTGTGGACCTGCTACGACTCGGTGACCAGCCAGAAGTGGACGCTCAACGCGGCCCATGACCTGATCAACACCAAGTCCGGCAAGTGCCTCGACATCAAGGACAACAACCTCGCCGACGGCGCCAAGCTGCAGCTCTGGGCCTGCGGCGGCGGCGCCAACCAGAAGTGGAACTTCAGCGGGGGGACGAGCCAGCCGACCACGACCGCGACCGCCACCGGCGTGCCGAACAACCCGAACAACCCCGACCTCGGCCCGAACGTCACCGTCTTCGACCCGTCGATGTCGCAGGCCACCATCCAGAACAAGCTCACGAGCGTCTTCAACGGCCAGGTGAGCAACCAGTTCGGCAGCCAGCGCTATGCCCTGCTGTTCAAGCCCGGCACCTACAACGTCGACGCCAACGTCGGCTTCTACACGCAGGTCGCGGGGCTCGGCCTCACCCCGGACGCGGTCGTCATCAACGGTGCCGTGCACGCGGAGGCCGACTGGTGGCCGGACGGTTCCCAGAACGCGACCCAGAACTTCTGGCGCTCGGCCGAGAACCTCTCCGTCACCCCGAACGGCGGGCTCGACCGCTGGGCCGTGTCGCAGGCGGCCCCGTACCGGCGGATGCACGTGCGCGGCAACCTGGCGCTGTCCGACGGCGGCTGGTCGTCGGGCGGGTTCATCGCCGACAGCAAGGTCGACGGGCAGATCCAGTCGGGCACGCAGCAGCAGTGGCTGACCCGGAACTCGGCGATGGGCAGCTGGAACGGTTCCAACTGGAACCAGGTCTTCGTCGGTGCCACCGGCGCGCCCGGCAACAGCTTCCCGAACCCGCCGTACACGACCGTCGGCACGGCCCCGGTCGTGCGGGAGAAGCCGTTCCTGTACGTCGACTCGGCCGGCGCCTACCAGGTGTTCGTGCCCGCCCTGCGCACCAACTCCTCCGGGGTCAGCTGGGCGAGCGGCAACCCGGCCGGCACCAGCCTGCCGATCAGCCAGTTCCAGGTCATCAAGCCCGGCGACACCGCGACGACCATGAACAACGCGCTCGCCGCCGGCAAGAACCTGCTCGTCACGCCGGGCGTGTACCACCTCAACCAGACACTCGACGTGACCCGCGCCGACACCGTGATCCTCGGGCTGGGCCTGGCCACGCTCGTGCCCGACGGTGGCATCACCGCACTGCGCACCGCTGACGTGGACGGCATCAAGCTCGCCGGGCTGCTCTTCGATGCCGGAACGACGAACTCCGCGGTACTGGCGGAAATCGGCCCTTCCGGTTCGTCGGCGAGTCACGCGTCCAACCCGACGTCGCTCTCCGACGTGTTCTTCCGCATCGGCGGCGCCGGGGTCGGCAAGGCGACGGTCAGCCTGCGGATCAACAGCAACGACGTGATCGGCGACCACTCCTGGATCTGGCGCGCCGACCACGGCTCCGGCGTGGGCTGGACCAGCAACACCGCGCAGAACGGGCTGGTCGTCAACGGCAACAACGTCACGTTCTACGGGCTGTTCGTGGAACATTTCCAGCAGTACCAGACGATCTGGAACGGCAACAACGGCCGGACGTACTTCTACCAGAACGAGATGCCGTACGACCCGCCGAACCAGGCCGCCTTCATGAACGGCGGCACGCAGGGCTGGGCCGCCTACAAGGTCGCCGACAGCGTCACCACCCACGAGGCGTGGGGCCTGGGCAGCTACTGCTACTTCAACGTCAACCCGGGTGTCGTCGCCGCGCACGCGTTCGAGGCGCCGGTCAAGGCGGGCGTCAAGTTCCACGACATGGTGACCGTGTCGCTCGGCGGCACCGGCACGATCTCGCACGTCATCAACAACACCGGCGCGGCGGTGAACTCCGGGCACCAGGTCGAGTACCTGGTGGCCGGTCCGTAGATCGCCAGTCAACCAAAGGAAACGACACCGTGCGACGCATCATCACGGTCACCTCGACCGCGCTGCTCGCCCTGACCGTCGGGGCCGCGCCCGCAACCGCGGCCCCGGCGCATCGGGCTGAAACAGTTACCGGCACCTACTCGACCGGCGCCGGACAGGCCTGGAAACCATTGCCACCGGTCAAGGTCGGGAGCAACGGATCCGCGACGGCCGACGCCACCGTCGTCATCGATCCAAGCCAAATGCGGCAGCGGTACAGCGGCATCGGCTTCTCGCTCGATGAGACGAGCGTGTCGAACCTCTGGAAGCTCACCCCGCAGCAGCGCGAGGACGCGATCCGGCTCCTCGTCGACCCGCGCACCGGAGCCGGCCTGAACCGGTTCCGGCTCACGATCGGCAGCCCCGATCTCATCGAGCACCTGCCGTTCTGGTCCGAGGACGACCTCCCGGCCGGCGTCACCGACGACTTCGGGCTCAAGTACTTCTCGATCCAGCGCGACATCGACCTGCACATCGTCGACACCATCAAGCTGATCCAGAAGTACAACCCGAAGGCCACGTTCTTCGCCTCGGCCTGGAGCGCACCCGCGTGGATGAAGACCAACAACAAGTTCCTCGGCGAGGTCGCGCTCAAGCCGGGCAGCACGACCGACTACTACCAGGCCGGCAAGCTGCGCGACGACTGCATCGACGTCTTCGCCCGCTACTACGCCAAGTACGTCGAGGCCTACGCCCGCAAGGGGATCCGCGTCGACGCGCTGACGCTGCTCAACGAGCCCGGCATGGACGTGGTGTATCCGGCCATGGACATCAGCGTGGAACAACAGCAGCAGCTCGTCGTGGCCATGAAGCGGCACCTGCCGCGTGACGTCGACGTGTACATCCACGACTTCAACTTCTGGGACTGGAAGGACCCCAACAGCACCGAGACCAAGAACTACTACCGGGTCCTCAACGATCCGAAGGCGGCGCGGGCGGCCGACGCGATCGCGTTCCACCCGTACTGGGGCGACCCCACGGTGATGCGCGACGCCTACGAGCAGACCGGCAAGCCCGTGCACATGACCGAGACCAGTGACCTGTCGCCGGCCACGATCCTGAGCTACTTCCGGCTCGACGCCAGCTCCTACGTCATGTGGGCGCAGGCGACCGACCAGGACGGCGGCACGCTGCACTGGACGCCGCTGCGGGACAACAACGTGGACTGGGACCAGATCGCGGCCACCACGAAGTGGCCGGACCGGCTGGTGAAGGTCGACACGACGGCCCGCACCTACTCGGTCCGCGACGAGCTCTACGGCATGGGCCAGTTCGCGAAGTACCTCACCCCGCGGCACACCCGCGTCGAGTCCAGCGCCGCCAGCGGTGGCGTGAGCAACGTGGTGTACCGCGACGGCGACGACTTCGTGGCCGTGGTCGGCAACGCGAACGCGGCGGCCCGCACGGTTCGCGTCGTGCTCGCCGGACGGCAGTTCGTTGCAACAGTTCCAGCCGGCGCGTATGCCACGCTCCGCTGGAAGGCCGATGTCCCGTCGACGCGTGGCAACCACGCACCCGTGCTCGCTACGGTGCCGGACGTCAACGCCGACCAGTACACGACGACCACGTTCAAGCTCAAGGCCACCGACCGGGACCGCGACGCCCTCGCGTACTACGCGGTCGACCTGCCCGAGGGCGTCACCGTCGACGCCGCGACCGGCGCGGTGAGCGTGCACCCGACGACGGCCGGCACCCTGAACCTCAAGTTCCGGGTGACCGACGGCGCCGCCAGCGACGAGGTGACCGTGCGCGTCAATGTCGTGCCGCACGGCGCGCCGATCGGTGAGAAGGTCGAGGCCGAGGCGTACACGGCGGAGCACGGCTGGACCGACGGCGGCGCCAACTTCGTCGAGAACAACCCTTCGGCCAGCGGCGGCAAGAACATCGGGTGGACCGCGGCCGGCAACTGGCTGCAGTACCGCCTGGACGTCGCCCAGGCCGGCCCCTACGACCTGGAGCTGCGGGTGGCCAACGGCAGCGGCGCGGCCGCACCGGGCGCGATCACCTTCCGCGGCCCGGACAACCAGGTCCTGTCGACCGTTGCAGTCCCGGACACCGGCGGCTGGGGCAGCTACCAGTCGGTGCACGCGACGGTCACGCTGCCGGCGGGCGACCAGCTCGTCACGGTGTACTGCGAGACCGGCGGCTTCAACCTGGACTACTTCCGGCTGACCACCACCTGACCCGCCTGGAAACACCCGGGGCGCGGCCGGCACTCAAAACCTGGGTGCCGGCCGCGTCGTGTCTCAGTACGGCCGGCCGCAGACCTTCCAGGTGTCGGACTCTTTCACCAGTGTGAACCCGTGCCGCTGGGTGGAGCCGTCGCCCAGCGTGAGCGTCATCACGGCCGTGGCGACGGTGCGGCCGTTCGTGGTGGTGATGTTGACGAGCGGGTCCGCGTGCGCCGTGATCTTCGGCTGCTTGGCCACGACGTCGGCGAAGGCGGCCTTCGTGAACGCGCTCCGCGTGCTGTCGCAGAGCTGCCCGTACGCGCCGTCGGTGTCGCCCTGCTCCAGACTCGCGACGAACCGGGTCGCCGCCAACTGGGCCGGCCCGATCTCCTTGACGTTGTCCTTGACGCTGTTGATCCCGATGTAGAGGGAGACACCGATCACGCCGAGGCACAGCACCGCCACCGCACCAACGGTGATCAGCACGACGCGCAACGTGTTGTTCTTCGGTGCCGGCTGCTGCGGCACCGCGTACGGGTTGTAGGCCACGGCTCACGATAAGGGGCACCGACAACTTCCGATGTCCCGCGAACGGCCCCCTCGCGGGCCGCCGCCGGCCGAAGCATTAGCATCGGTGACCGGCGCGGGGGGCCGTGCTGCTGAAAGGACCAAGCGGATGGCCGCCGCGCTGCAGGCTGACCCCGTTCGGACCCAAACCACCCGCCCCGGCTCCGGCCCGCGACGCACCGCCGCCGTGGTCGTGGCACTGACCCTGGCCGCGCTCGGCGCCGGATTCGGGGCGCTGCTCGGCTGGCTCGGCGCACCCGACCTGCCGACCGACGACGCCGCCGTGGCCATCGTCGCGCCCGCGGTCCCGGTCACGGCCGACGGTACCGCGGCCGCTGTAACAATTTCAGGCCGCCTCGGCGGGCTCTACGACTACGAGCACCCGTCCGGCGCCTGGACCTGGCTCGTCGGCGACCACGACTACGCCGCCGGGGCCGTCTGGCTCACCACTCCCGCCGGGGACGACTCCGCGAGCACGGTCCGCACCATCGGCGACGCCCTCAGCGCCCAGGGCTGGCACGTCACCGACGATCCCGGAACGGGACAGGTCAGCGCGTTCCAGAAACAATGGACGCTACGGGTGTACTCGCTCGGTGACGGCACGTCCATCGTCCTCGAGCTCGCCCGGGCCCAGCCGGGCCGGGTCTGGCCGCTGGCCGTCCTGGGCTACCTGGCGGGCCTGGCCGCGGGCTGGCGCGGCGGCCGCCGGTTCGCGGGCGGCCCGACCCCGGCCCGGGTCGCCGGCTGGGCGGGCGTCGTCCTGCTCCTGCCGGGCACTGCCCTCACCACCGCCGCCCTCGGGTACGACCTGACCGCCCTCCCGCCGGACACCACCCCGCCCGCGATTTGGGGCTCCTACCTGGCGTTCGGCGTCCGGCTGCTGTCGACGACCGGCATCGCACTGCTGGCCGGAGCCGTGGCCCTGGCCGCCTCGACGCGTGTGCGCCGCTCCGTCCGCGAACGCCGCAAGTGACGCCCGCGGCGCCGCGCGTGCGCGACGCTGACCGGTCAGCGCCGATGCCCGCGCGGGCTCGACGCGTGTGCGCCGCTCCGTCCGCAAACGCCGCAAGTGACGCCCGCGACGCCGCCTGCGGGTTCGTTGACGCGGCGGTCCGGAGTCAGGTGCGGGGTTCGGTGAGGAAGCGGCGCTCGTGGTAGATGAGGCGGGCGCCGGCAGTACCCACGAAGGCGTTTGTCACTGCGACGATGAGGACCGTTGACGCTCCGACCGGAACACGGTGCAGTGGAACACAGCGCAGCACCGCCTGGGCGTCATCGAGGGCGGGTTCGCCGGTCGGGAGGGTTGTCCAGGCCTGGTCGGCGGTGAAGCGGGGGCCGCCCGGGCGGGCGAAGTCGTGGGCCAGGCCGGCGTGTGCGGCACCGAGGAGGTTGACGACCAGGCTGCCGGCGCCGGCGATCAGGCGCGCGGACGGGGAGTCCATGACCGAGAACGACAGGGCCGGCGGGGCCAGGGACACGGAGGCGACGCTGGAGGCGGTCAGGCCGGCCGGGCCGTCGGGGCCGGCTACGGAGATGATCGCTACCCCGGTCGGGTAGCCACGGAAGGCGGCCTTGAACCCGGTGACCAGGTCGGCCTCGGTGCTGACGCTCACCTGCAGCACCCTAGAACCTCAACCAGGGTTGAGGTCTAGTCGGGCGTGAACAGGCCCTGGATGCCCACGACGATGGCGATCACCCCGAAGACGGCCAACAGCAGCGCCACCCCGGTCGGCGTGTCCGCGTTCGGCAACGGCCGGGGCGCGGTCGGGGAGTGCGGCGACGGTCCGTGCGGGGCCGATGTGATGGCCCGGCGGCCGGTGAGGCGGTCCCAGAGCAGCGCGACGCCGACCCCGATCCCGACGACCTCGAAGATGAACAGGTGCGGGCCGGTGAGGACGTGGATGAGCAGGTATGTCACGCCCATCGCGAGCGCGACGATGCCCACGATCCAGCCGAACGGCGCCACCCGGTCGGCGAAGCGCCCGAGGTCGGCGCCGATCCGGGGCAGCCGCCGCAGCAGCGCGATCGCCAGCAGGAACCCCCCGGCGATGTTGGCCAGGTCGAGCAGCAGCGCCAGAATCACGGCTCGGATGCTAGCCGCACGGCGTCGCGTCCACCGGCCGAGGCCGGCCGGAGCGCGGGATCCGGGCCGTGCGGCTGAAATTTACAAAAGCTACGTTTGCCACCATGACCACTTCAATCGTCGTCGGCGGCACCGGCTATCTGGGCCGGGCGGTCGCGGCGCACTTCGTCCAGCGCGGCGACGCCGTGTACGTCACCGGGCGCGACAAGGCCAAGGCCGAGTCCGTGGCCGCCGAGCTCGGGCCCGCGGTGCGGGGGCTGGCCGTGGACCTGGCCGAGCCGGACTCCATCGCGGCCGCCCTCGCGGACGTCACCGAGGTGGACAACCTCGTCATCACCGCCAGCGACCCGACGCCCAACACCATCGCCGACTTCAGCACCGCGCAGGCGATCCGGTCGATCACCGTGAAGCTCGTCGGGTACGCCGAGACGGTCCGCGTCCTGCATCCGCGCTTCAACCCGGGCGCGGCCGTGGTGCTCTTCGGCGGCCTGGCGAAGGAGCGGCCCTACGCGGGCTCGACCATGGTGACGACGTTCAACGGCGGGATCAGCGGCCTGGTCAAGACCCTGGCCCACGAGCTCGCCCCGCACCGCGTCAACGCGCTGCACCCGGCCATCGTCGGCGACAGCCCGAAGTGGGCCCCGGTCCCGGTCGAGCAGCAGCCGGGTGCGCTGCGCACGCCGATCGGCCGGCTCATCAACACGAGCGAGGTTGTCGGGGCCGTCGACTTCCTGCTCAGCAACGGCGGTGTCAACGCCATCGACCTGCACCTGGACGGCGGTTTCCTCATCACGAACTGAAAAGCGAGCTGAAAGCGAACTGCGACAGGAAGGGGCGGGCCGTGGCGGCCCGCCCCTTCGCGATCGTCGGTGAACCTAGTTGGTGACGGTGATCTTGACCGAGTCGAAGGCCGGGATCTCGTTGGCCTTCTGCATCATCGGGATACGGTGCGAGCCGTCACCGGCCCAGGAGGCGCACTGGGCGGTACCCGTGGTCGGCATGCCCGTCACGTTGATGGTGACGGTGTCCGGCCGGCCGCTGCCGCCCTTGTCCTCCGTCGCCACGAAGAAGGCCGGGGCCACCGTCGGGTCGGGAGCGGCGTTGGTGCTGGCCAGCATCCGGCACGCGGTGTGGAAGTGCCCGCGGGTCAGGCCGTCCGGGGTCAGGAAGGCGCTCTCCAGGTAGTAGCCGCCGGCCGCGGCGCCGAGGAACCGGTCGCGGACCAGGTTGCGGGTGCTGATCTGCAGCGTGAAGGCCTGGCCGACGCGCAGGCGCTGCGGGGCCCGCACGATGAGCAGCGTCGGGTTCTTGTCCTGGCTGCTGACCTCGCCGAACGCGGTGCTCACGCAGCGCGGGGCGTCCTGGAAGCCGTTGTGCGGCTGCAGCCGGCTCTCGCTGCAGTCGTTGCCCAGCGTGTCAAGGGTCGCGCCGTTGCTGCTGCCGGCCGACGGGACGCTCGTCGCGCCGCCGCTGCCGGTGTTGGTCGGGGCCGGGGTCGGGCAGTTCGGGTTGACCCGGCGCCACCGCGGGCGGCCCGAGACCTGGCCGTCACCGAGGTGGTTGGTGACGTTCTTGCCGTTCTGCTGGCCGCCGGCGACGTCACCGGCGGTCTGGTCGGCCTTCGGGACCTCGCCCGCGGCCGGGTCGACCGCGTCGGCGGCCGAGGCGCCCGCGGACGCCTTCGGGCTGGCCTTCTGGGAGCCGGTGGCGGCGCCGGTGGCCGGGCCCTTGGTGGTGGCGGTCGCGCACGGCGCGCTGCCGGTGTTGGGCCGCCGGCGGGTGGCCGCGTCGGAGATCTGGGTCACCGTGAGGCCCGCCACGAAGGCGAGCGCCGCGGCACCGATCGTGATGACTCGCTTGCGCCAAACGGGAGGTCGCTGGTCGTCGATCGAGCCGCCAGGCTCTTCCTCGGACCAGCCCCACCGCGGTGCTGACCTTCGCTGCATGACGAACCTCTCTCAGTTTTCTGACCGGCGCTCGGCGTCCGCCGGGATGCGGCCTGACTATGGGGGTAAACCTGATATCCGAATGTCAACCTAGAAGCGATGATTGACCATCGTCAACCGCCCCGGTAAAAGCTAAGCAACACTAAAGACGTTCTGAAAACTCAGTTATAAATTCCGGCATTTGGGCAGGCCAGAGCCAGTGTCAAAAGACATTTAACGCGCCGGAAAGGGTACTTTTAAAAAGGCGACTACGGCGTGCCGGCCAAGGTTTTCTCGGCGGCCTCGGGCTCGCTGTCGGCGGCCTCGTCCTCGGTATCCGGCTCGGGGTCGGAATCCGCCGCCGCCGCCGAATCGGCGGCCGGGGCGCGGCGGTTCTGCAGGATCACGCTGGCAATGGCGATCGCGCCGATGAACAGCAGCGCGATCAGGCTCCACATCAGGTAGGAGGGGCCGCTCGGGGCGGTGTCGTCCGCGCTGTCACCGTCGGCGACCGGAGCCGCGTCGGTGTCCGTCGCGGCGCCGCCGTTGTGCGCGGCCGCGTGCCCGCCCTGGCCGGCCGGGGCCGTCTTCAGCGTGAGCGCCGGTGCGGCCGGTTCACCGGGCTGGCCGGTCATCCGGACCTGCGTGCCGTCGGAGTTGGCGAGGATGATGCTGAACTGCAGCTTGGCCGTCGTCGGCAGCGGACCGATCGAGAGGTACAGCTCGGTGGTCGCACCCGGCGGCAGTGCCCGGCCCTCCACGGCGAACCACTTGACCGCGGTCGTGACCTCGGTGATCTGATACCCGTGCAGCGACTCGAGGGGCTTGTCGACCTTCACGTTCGTCATCGCCGGGGCCCAGTCGTCGACCGACAGCGGGTACACCTCGGCGATCGGCGTCTCGACCGGCATCTCGACGTCGATCTCGGTGATCGAGGCCGTCTTGCTGTCGTTGGTGATCCGGAACGTCACGTCGGCGCCCTCGCCCTGCACCGCCTCGGTGGGCGTGACGGCCACGTCGGCGGAAGCGGGTGCGGCTACACCGAGGAGGGCCAGAGCCCCGGCGCCGGCGATGGCGGCGCGGGCGGCCCACCGCGGTCGCCGCTGACTCTGATCCTGGTTGTACTCCACACCGGGTTGTTCGTGTCAGCCCGCCGCAGGGTTCAAAGCCGACGTCAAGATTCTTGCCTTATTTCGCGCGCTTGGCATCGACGCGGCTCAGGACGGTACCGGTGATGCGATTCCAGTCGGTGCTGAACTCCGGACCGGTGCTGTGCGCACCCACCCAATACACCGCGTAACTGGTCAGGATGATGGCGTTGCCCTGGCCGACCACCGCCACCGCGACGTCGGCCGAGCCCGGGTAGGTCGGCTCGTAGATCTTGTGGCGCTGGGCCACGAAGCCCTTCCAGCCGCCCGCGACCAGCGGGTCGATCGTGGTCGACTCGGTGTATCCGGCCTCGGAGGACTCCTTGGCCGGCCCGGCGCTGCGGGACGCGGTCGGCGGGCAGGCCTCCATCGTGTCCTGCAGTGCCGTGAACGCCTTCTCCATCGCGGCGGCGTCCTGGTACAGCAGCCCGAGCTGCTCGAACGCCTGCGCGCCCTTGTCGCCCTCGTCGGCCAGCAGGCCCGTCACCACGGTCGGTGACCCCGGGATCGGCGGCCGGGCGGCGGTGCCCGGGCACAGCTGCATGATGGTGCTCGGCGGCGGGGTCTGCTCCGGGCGCTTCCACGTCGATCCCACGTCGCCCGGCTGCAGCAGCCCGGCCTGCAGCATCGCGGTCGTATAGGTGCCGCCGCGGTTCGCGTCACCGTCATCGCCCGTGCAGCCGGCCAGGGCGAGCGTCACCGCGACGCTACCGAACGTCAGGATCCGCTGGGCTCTCGTCGCCATCGACACGCGGCCCATCCTGACAGACGCCCGGCGATGGGCGTAAGGGTCACGCACAGCCACTGCAACCGGATTGGTCGTAGGTGACCGGGCGCGGCTCGGGCAGGCTCAAGATCGTGCGTTTCTTACTGCCGCTGCCGGCCGACCGGCTGGCCCGCCGCTGGACGATGCTGCTGTCCGGGCTGGTGCTGTACGGGCTGAGCAGCGGGCTCATCATCCAGGCCGGGCTCGGCGTCGACCCGTGGGACGTGCTGCACCAGGGGCTGGCCCGCACGTTCGGTGGTCAGGTCGGCACGTGGGCGATCCTGGCCAGCGTCGCCGTCCTGGTGCTGTGGCTGCCGCTGCGGGCCCGGTTCGGGGTCGGCACGCTCGCCAACGCCCTGCTGGTCGGGCTGTGCATCAACCTCACCGTGTGGCTGGTGCCGGCGCCGCACGCGCTCGTGCCGCAGGGGGCGATGCTGGTGGCCGCGGTCGCGCTGAACGCGTTCGCGACCGGGCTCTACATCGGCGCCGGGTTCGGGCCGGGGCCGCGCGACGGCCTGACGACCGCGATCGCCGCCCGGGGGCACTCGATCCGGGCCGTCCGGACCGTCATCGAGGTGACCGTGCTGGCCGTGGGCTGGCTGCTCGGGGGCTCGGTCGGGGTCGGGACCGTCCTCTACGCGGTGGCGATCGGGCCGCTGACCCACATCACCATTCCGCTGTTCGCGCTGGAGCCGGTCAGGCCGCGCTCGCGTCGTCCCGGTCGTCCTCGATCGTGAGAACCTGGTCGAGGCCGGTCATCTCGAACTGCTCCGCGATCACCGGCGGCACCCGGCGCAACACGTAGCGCACATCGACCTGCCGGGCCCGCTGCCAGCCGCCGACGATCACGCCCATGCCGGAGCTGTCCATGAACCGCAGCCCGGCCAGGTCGAGCACGACCCGCGTCGGGCCGGGCGCGAGCGCGTCGAAGACGGCCGCGCGCAAGTCACCGGCGGTCTCGAAGTCGACTTCGCCACTGACGGTGAGCACGATGGTGTCACCGTGCGCCGCGTCGGCCGTGACGGACAGGCAGGCGACACCGGCCTCGTCGGCCGAGACGTAGCCGGCCAGCGGCGACTTCGATGGTATGTCGTGCTCGTCGCTGACGGTCATCGTGCTGGTCTCCGATCTGCGAGTGCCGCGTCGTCCCAGCGTAAAGCGGTGGTAGCCGGTGCGCACGGCGAGGTGTTCAGTTGGTTGCCCTGTGGCAACGGGCGTAGGCTCGGACTGGACCGGACCGGCCACGGATTGGATATACCCAATGCACGAGACGGCCGCACATGCCGGTACGGTGCCCGGCACCGCACTGGTCCGGCTGCTCGACCACGTCGGCGAGGGCGTGCTGCTCTGCGACGACACCGGGACCGTCCGTTACGTGAACGCCGCCGCGGCCGCGATGCTGCCGGCCGTGCGGCCGGGAGACCCGCGACCCGAAGGGCTCCGGGGCCGCGAGGTCGCGCTCGGTGACGGCCTCGTCGCGATGTACCTCGACCGGGTCGACGACACCGCCGCGTTCCTGGCCGCCACCGCGCAACGCCTCGGCGGCCAGCTCAACGCCGACCGCCTGTGCCGCGCGACGATCGAGCTCGCCGTCGGCGGACTCGCCGCGGCCGCCCTGCTCGTGCTGCCGACCCGCCGCGGCCGGGTGCGCTGCTGGCACGCGGCCGGAGCCGAGCCGGTACGGCAGCATCAGGCCGCTCTGGCGGAGCTGCCCGCGGCCGTGCGCGACACGCTCGACGGCCACCCCGTGGCCCAGCCGTTCCTCTGGCCCGGTGGCACGCCGTATCTCGGCGGCGGCGGCGACCCGAACCCGGCCGCGTGGGTGGTGCCGATCCAGGCCGCGAGCGGACGCTCGGCCGCCCTCGTCGTCACCGACCTCGGCGATCACCGGGCGGAACTGTTACAGGAGTTCGCGTCCCGCGTCGGCGCCGCGCTGGAGGCGGCGCAGCTCTACACGGCCCAGTCCCGCGTCGCCGTCACCCTGCAGGAGAGCCTGCGCCCCGAGCCGCCGGCGGCCCAGCCGGGCCTGGCCTGGGGCACCGCCTACCGCCCGGCCCGGGCCGCGATGCGCATCGGCGGCGACTTCTACGGCGCGCACCCGATGGCCGGCGGCGGCTCCGTGTTCTTCCTGGGCGACGTCTCCGGCAAGGGCGTCGACGCGGCCGTCCTGACCGGCCAGGTCCGGCACAGCCTGCGCGCGCTGCGCCGGGTCGAGGGCGACCCGCGGCGGCTGCTGCACCTGCTCAACGACATGCTCCTGGAGGGCGGCGACGACGGCCGCTTCGCCACGATGGTCCTCGGCACCGCACAGCCCCGCGCGGGTGGCGGCCTGCGGCTCACCCTGGCCGGCGGGGGTCATCTTCCACCATTGGTTTTACGCGGCGACGGTACCGTCGAATCGGTCGCCCTTCGCGGCATGCTGGTCGGCGTCACCGACGTGCCCGTCTTCGGCCAGCGCGAGGTGCTCCTGGCCCCGGGCGAGACCTGTCTGCTCTACACCGACGGCGTGACCGAGGCCCGGGGCGGCCACCGCGGCGACGAGATGTACGGGGTGCGCCGGCTCACGACCGCCCTGTCCGGCTGCCACGCCATGCCGGCCCCGGCCCTGGCCGAGCGGGTCGAGCAGGTCACCGCCGACTGGCTCGGCGGACGCGAGCACGACGACATCGCGGTCCTCGCCGTGCGGGCCGAGCCGGTCCGCACCGGGGCCCGGCACCTGCACTCGGTCCAGCGGCGGCCCGCGGCGATCGCCTCGTGACGGAGGCGGCGCCGGTCGGCGGTGATCGTCTCGTAACCGAGGCGGCGCCGGTTGGCGGTGATCGTCTCGTGACCGAGGTTTCCGTCGGGAGCGCACGTGTCGTGACGGAGGCGCCGGTGGGCGGTGATAGTCCCGCGAGGGAAGCGCCGGTCGGCGATGGCGGTCGCTTTGTGACGGAGGCGGCGCCGGTCGGCGGTGATCGTCTCGTGGCGGAGGTGTCGGTTCGGGGCGAGCGTGGCGCCGGTGGCGTCGGTGCGGGCGCGGTGGCCGTCGCGGAGGCGTACGACGCGTATGTGCGCTGCCTGGCCGACGCCGACGAGGACGGCGCGGTCGCCATCGCCGGCGGTCTGCTCCACAGTGGACACGATGCCGAGGCCGTGCTGCTCGAACTGGTCGCACCGGCGCAGCGGCAGGTCGGCGAGTGGTGGCAGCGCAACGAGTGGAGCGTCGCGCAGGAACACGCGGCAACGCACATCAGCGAGCGGGTCGTCGCCGCCCTCGGCGCGGCCGCCCCGCGCCCCGCCGCCACCCGCGGCCGCATCGTCGTGACCTGCCTCGACGGGGAGTGGCACGCGCTGCCGGCCCGGATCGTCGCCGAGGTCCTGCGGCTGCGCGGCTGGACGGTAACGTTTCTCGGTGCAAGTGTTCCAGTCCCGCACCTGATCTCCTACCTGCACCAGCAGGACGTCGACGCGGTCGCCCTGAGCTGCGCGCTGGCCACCCGGCTGCCCGCCGCGCACCAGGCCGTCCAGGCCTGCCGCCGGGCTGACGTGCCGATCATCGTCGGCGGCCGCGGCTTCGGCCCCGACGGCCGCTGGGCCCGGGCGATCGGCGCGAGCTGGGCCGCGGACGCGACCGGAGCCGCCGCCCTCCTCGACGACCCGGCGACACTGCACCGGCCCCCAGCCGCCGCGCCGCACCTGGCCGACGACGAACACACGGCCCTGGTCAAGCGCCGCGCGGACCTGGTTGACGAGGCCGCCGCCGAACTCCAGCGCCAGTTCCCGCCGATGCGCGACTACACCCCGGCCCAGCTCGACGCCACCCTCGCCGACCTGACCCACATCGTCGACTTCCTCGCCGCCGCCGTCTACGTCGACGACCCCGAGCTGTTCACCGGCTTCCTCGCCTGGACCGCGGACGTGCTCCAGAGCCGGGGCGTGCCCGCCGCCAGCCTCAGAATCCCCCTGCAGCGGTACCGCACGCTGCTCTACGACTTCCCCCGCGCCGACCAACTCCTCGCCGCCGGCCTGGCCCAGCTCGCTTGACCGCCGACCCGATCGAACGCCCCGACGACCCGAAGCGGAACTGGTCCGGGACGAGCGGATCGAAGGCCCGGACCGGCCGCGTTGCTCGGCGGCGCTGCCTGGCTGGGTCGCTTGGCCGCGTTGTTCGACGGTCGGGTTGGTCGAGGTCCGGATCGGCTGCGTGCTCGGCGGCGTTGCCCGGTCGCGTCACTTGGCTGTGTTACTTGGCCGTGGTGCTTGAGCGTCGAGCTGGTCGAAGGTTCAGGATTGGCGGCGTGGGGGACGAGGAGCGGCTGGCGATCGGGGCGTTCGCGCGGGCCGCGGGCGTGACGACGAGCGCGCTGCGGTTCTACGACGAGTGCGGGCTCGTGCGCCCGGCATTCGTGGACGCGGCCAGCGGCTACCGGTACTACCGGCCCGGCCAGGTCGACGACGTGATCCTGATCCGGCGGCTGCGCGCGGCGGGATTGCCGCTGGTCGACGTCCGGCGGGTTCTCGCCGGTCCGCTGGAGGCGGCGGAGGTACTGCTGAGCGCCCACCTCGAGGCCATGGAACAAGCGGTCAATGACGCGCGTTCCACGGTTGCGACCACCCTGGCGCTGCTCCGTGACCAGCGGCGCAGCGTCGTCACCGTCGCCGGCCGGGCGCTGGCCGACGCGATCGGGCAGGTGGCCGGCGCTGTCGACGCGACCGGTGCCGTGCCGGTGCTCGGCGGTGTCCTGCTGGAGCTGGCCGGCGGCGAACTGCGGCTCGTGGCCACCGACCGCTACCGGCTGGCGATCCGCTCGTTGCGGTATGAGTTGCGGCGCGGCGAGGACGTGTCCGCGGTGGTCACGGCCACCTCGCTGGAGGGCGCGCGGGCGTGGATCGCCGCGCAGGACAGCGTCCAGGTGCGGTCCGGCGACGGACGGGTTTCGCTCGGCGGGCCGGTGCTGCCGACGATTGCGGAGCCCTACCCGGACTACCGTGTCGTGCTCGAGCAGCTGCCCGAACCGGTCACGCGCGTGGTCGCCGCCCGTCAGCCGCTGCTGCGCGCGCTCGGCGAAGACCCCGCGGCCCGCCTGGACCTGTTCGTCGACAACGGCCTGCGGGTCCGGTCGTCCACGCCGTCGAGCGACTCGGCCACGCGGTCGAGCGCTTCGTCTGTGCGGTCGGGTGACTCGTCCACGCGGTCGAGCGCTTCGTCTGTGCGGCTGGGTGACTCGTCCACGCGGCCGGGTGATGGGGCTGTCGCGGTGCCCGCGGAGGTGTGGGGTGAGCCGCTCGTGGTCAGTTTCCGGTTCACCACGCTGTATCCGGCGGTCGCGGCCGGGGTCGGGCCGGACGTGCTGCTGCGGCTCGGGCCGCCCGGGCTGCCCGTCGTCGTGTGCTCGGCCGACGACAGCGACTTCACCACCCTCGCCATGCCCTGTAAGGAGTATCAGTGACCGACGACGACATGATGGGCCGCATCGCCGCGGCCGTGCGGCAGGGGCGGGCCGGGCGGGCGGCGCTCACCGCGCTGTGGGACGAGATCGGGGCCGGCGGTGACCCGCTGCACCGGTGCAGCCTCGCGCACCACCTCGCCGACCTGCAGGACGAACCCGAAGCGGAACTGGTCTGGGACGAGCGGGCCCTGGCCGCCGTGGCCGAGCTCACCGACGAGCGGGCCCGGCGGTATCACGCAGCGCTGCGGGTGCGGGCGTTCCTGCCGTCGCTGCATCTCAACCTGGCCGACGTCCACCACCGCCTGGACCACCCCGAACAGGCCCGCGAACACCTGGCCGCCGCCCGCGCCGCCGTGCACGAGCTGCCGGATGACGGGTACGGGCAGATGATCCGCGGCGGCATGCTCAATCTGGCGGGCAAGTTGGTACCCTGAACGCGGCCCTGTCGCCGTCGATGGCCCGCGTGCGCCGAGAAGCACGCCCCACTGTGAGCACTGCCGCCATCCGCGTGCGGACCCCGAAAGAGCTCCGATCCGCCCGCCGCCCCCGCCGGCACCGCTGCTGGGGCCACCTCCTCGCCGCACCGCTGTGGCCCATGCACGGCGCCAACCTCGGCACCCTCCTGCGTACCTGCGACGCCGTCGGCGCCTGCCTCGTCGTCCCGGCCCGGGACTGGGTCGACGAGGCGATCGCCCGCGGCAACACGCTGCGCCGGCCCGCCTGTGTCCACCGCGTCGGCGACCCGCTGCGGTGGCTCGACAGCGAACACGCCGCCGGCAGCCACATCCTCGGCGTCGAACTCGCCGACGAGGCCGTCCGCCTGGCCGACCTGCCCGCCGCCCGCAAACGCACCGTCATGGTCCTCGGCCACGAGCAGACCGGCATCCCGCCCGAGGCCCTAAACCTCCTCGACGGCGCGGTCGAGATCCCCATGGTGGGTACCGGCATGTGCCTGAACGTCGCCGTCGCCGGCTCGCTCGTGTTGTACAAACTCGCGGGGCTGCTCTGACGCCGCCGAGGAGCTGCTGAGGCCGGGCGGGGGTGGCGGTGTCACACCGGTGCGCCGATCGACCACCAGTGCCGGTCGGCGGCGGCGTTGGCGACCGGCTCGATGATCTCCCAGACCTCGGCGATCAGGCCGTCCTCGATCCGGACGATGTCGACGACGACGACCTCGGCGCCGGCGGGGAGGCGGCGGCGGGAGTGGACCATGACGTGGTCGTCGGCGGCCAGGAGGTGCAGGACCTTGACGCGCATGCCCGCGGTCGGGTCGAACGCGGCCTCGACCCGGGCCAGCCACTCGGCCTTGGTCGAGTCGTCGCCGTCGGGGCGGTGGTGGACGAAGTGCTCGCTCATGAACGGAGCCACGGAGGCCACGTCGCGGGCGTCGACGAGGCCGGCCAGGGCCCGCTGGACGAGGGTCTTGTGCTCGCTGTCGGACATGGACGCAGTGTTGCCGCGGGCCGCGGCGGTTGTCGATGAACTGCGATTTCATGGCGGGCGGCGGGCGCGCTTTGTACGCTTCGAATCCGTGTACAGCGTCGGGGAGCTCCTGCGGCAGTGGCGGCACCGGCGGGGGCTCAGCCAGCTCGATCTGGCCATCGCCGCCGACGTGTCGGCCCGGCACGTCAGCCTCGTCGAGACCGGCAAGTCCCGGCCCAGCGCGGAGATGGTGCTGCGGCTGGCGGACCAGCTGCATGTACCGCTGCGGGATCGTAATGCTCTTCTGCTGGCGGCCGGGTTCGCGCCGCGCTTTCCGGAGCGGGCCCTGGACGACGCGGGATTGTCGGCCGCCTACGACGCGGTCCGCCGGGTGCTGCACGCGCACCTGCCGTATCCGGCGCTCGTGTTCGACCGGCGGTGGAACATCCTGATGACCAACCCGGCGCTGGACCGGTTCCTGGCCGGTGTCGACCCGCAGCTGCTGACGCCGCCGGTCAACCTGGTCCGCCTGGGGCTGCACCCGCGCGGGCTGGCCGGGCTGGTCGTCAACCTGGCCGACGTGCGGGCGCTGTTCCGGCGGCGGATCGGCCGGCAGCTGGCCACCTCCCCGGACCCGGAGCTGACCGCGATCTACGAGGAGCTGCTGGCCCCGGGGCCGGCCGACCCGCCGGGGCCGCGGATCGAGTCCGACGTCGCGATCCCGATGATCCTCCGGGTCGACGGCCGGGAGCTGCGGCTGTTCTCGACGATCACGACGTTCGGCACGCCGATGGACATCACCCTCGACGAGATCGCGATCGAGTCGTACTACCCGGCGGACGCGGCGAGCGCGGCCTATTTCACCTGAGCCTGAGACCGCCTCACCTGGATCCGGTGGGCGGCGACGGCGAACAGCGCGCCGGACAGGGCGGCGCCGCCGTGGATGTCACCGAGCAGGAGCAGCGCCAGCCCGGCGGCGAGGGCGACGAAGCCCAGCGGGTGCCGGGTGGCCAGGGCGGCCGTGGTGGCGAGGGCGCCGGCGAGGCCGAAGTCGACGAGGGAGGTGCCGGCGCCGACCGGCTGCACGACCAGGCCCCAGAGGCTCCCGAGGACCTGCACGACGAGGGCGAGGGCGAGCCAGTGCCGGGTGCCCCACAGGCGCTCGGCCAGGATGCCGAGGACGGCCAGGGCGATCAGGTTGAAGATGGTGCCGGGCCAGCCGCCGTCCTGCACGACGGTGGAGGTGAGCAGGCGCCACACCTGGCCGTCGGCGATGGCGGCGCGATCTCGCCGCAGGGCCGTGAACAGGGCCGGTGCGGCCAGGAGCTGCAGGAACGAGAAGGTCGCGACGGCCGCGAAGAGGGCACAGGTCGCGATCGGCGGGTGCCGCCGCGGGCCGCGGAGCCCGGAGCCGGCCCGTCCGGCGGTGATCAGCAGGACCAGGTACAGCCCGGTCAGCAGTGCGTTCATGGGGCAGATACCCAAACGCCGGAGCGATGGACCGAAAAATACGGTTCATCGCCCCGGACGCTGAAGCTTGGGGGCTCGCGAACGCCGGAACGCCACACGGTGATGCGACGCTCAGAAGTTCGGAGCCGGTGGATCAGAGGGCGCGGACGTTCTCCGCCTGCGGACCCTTCTGGCCCTGCGTCACCTCGTACTCCACCTTCTGACCCTCCGACAGCTCCCGGTATCCGGTGCTGGCGATGGCGGAGTAGTGGACGAAGACGTCCGCGCCGCCGTCATCCTGCTGGATGAAGCCGAAGCCCTTTTCGGAGTTGAACCACTTGACAGTACCGCTGGCCACACTTTCCTCCTGAAAAGCGGAATTGAGTTCATCCAGTCCGTTTGGGATGAACCCCCGCCGAGCGAACCATACCTGGTCCGGCGGCAAATTACGCTATCGAAAAGACCCTCTGCACTCTGCGGGTCACATATATTACTCTCAGGATCCGTGTCACTACGCTCTGGTCGGTTCGATGACGACCTTCAGGCCCTGGCGGGCGTCGGCGACCGCGAACGCCTCGGCCGCCGCGCTGAGCGGGTAGCGGTGGCTCACCAGGGCCCGGACGTCGGCGCGGCCGCCGGTCACGAGGGCGATGGCCCGCGGATAGACCTCCTTCATGCGGCGCACCATCGCGAACGTCAGACCTTTGCGCCGGGCCGCCGCGGCCGGGAACGCCGACTGGTCCGTGCTCGGGATGCCGCCCAGGACGACCCGGCCGCCGGGGCGGACGACCTCCACGGCGGCGGCGATGGCGGCGTCGGTGCCGGCGATCTCGAAGGCCACGTCGGCGCCGCGGCCCTCGGTGAACGCGGCCAGCCCCGCGGTGAGGTCGCCGGCCCGCGGGTCCAGGACCACGTCCGCGCCGTAGGCGACGGCGGCGTCGCGGCGGTGCGGGAGCGGGTCGGTGGCCAGGACGCGGGCGGCGCCGGCGGCCCGGGCGACCTGGATGAGCAGCAGCCCGATCGGGCCGCAGCCGAGGACGGCGACGTCGGCGCCGAGGGGGATGTGGCCCAGGTCGGCCGCGTGCACGGCCACGCCGAGGGGCTCCAGCATGGCGCCGTCGGCGTCGGTGAGGCCTGCGGGCAGCGGGTGCAGGCGGTCGGTCGGCCACAGCAGGTACCGCTGCAGCCCTCCGTCCCTGAGACCGTGGCCGGCGAAGACGATGTCGCGGCACAGGTTGGGATGGCCGGCCCGGCACAGGTCACAGCGGTGGCAGGGGATCGCGGGGTCGACCGCGACCCGGACGCCGTCCAGCGGGCCGCCGCGGACCACGCCCGCCATCTCGTGGCCGCCGACGATCGGTTGGGCGATCCGGGCGTCGCCGATACCGCCTTCCGCGTACCAGTGCAGGTCGGACCCGCACAGCCCGACCGCGGTCACCTCGACGAGGCTCTCGCCCGGCCCGGGCACCGGCGTGGGCTCGGTGGCCAGGCGGATGTCGCGAATGCCGTGCAGGCGGGCCGTGGTGTTCATACCAGGGCCCGGGGGAGCGGGACGACCAGGGGCGTGCCGGTCGCGGGGTCGGGAACCACGAGCGCCTCCAAACCGAAGACAGCGGACAGCAGCTCCGGGGTGAACACCGAAGCCGGGTCGCCCTGGGCCACGATCTTGCCGTCGCGCATCGCCACCACGTGGTCGGCGTAGCGGGCGGCCAGGTTCAGGTCGTGCAGCACCATCACGATCGTACGGCCGCGCTCCCGATGCAGCCGCGCCACCAGCTCCAATACATCAATCTGATGGGCCAGGTCCAGGTAGGTCGTCGGCTCGTCGAGCAGCAGGATCTCGGTGCCCTGGGCCAGGGCCATGGACAGCCAGGCGCGCTGGCGCTGCCCGCCGGACAGGGCGTCGACCGGCCGGTCGGCCAGGGCGAGCATGTCGGTCCAGGTCAGGGCCTCGGTGACGATCGCCTCGTCGGCCGCCGACCACTGCCGGAACCAGTTCTGGTGCGGGTGGCGGCCGCGCATGACGAGCTCCGCGACCGTCAGGCCGTCCGGGGCCACCGGGCTCTGCGGCAGCATGCCGATGATCCGGGCCACCTCCCGCGTCGGGATCCGCTCGATCCGTTGTTCATCCAGGTGTACTGTCCCCGCCCGCGGCCGCAGCAGGCGTCCCAGGGCTCGCAGGAGGGTCGACTTGCCGCAGCCGTTCGGGCCGACGATCGCGGTGACGGCGTCGCCGGGCACGTCCAGGTCGAGGCCGTCGACGACGATGGTGTCGCCATAGGCCAGGCGCAGCCCCGTGGCCCGCAGTCGGGTCGTCATGCCGTGTTCCTCCGGTTCGTGCGCACGAGCAGCCACAGCAGGTAGGGCGCGCCGATGATCGCGGTGACCAGGCCGACCGGCAGCTCCCGGCCGGGCAGGACGGTGCGGGCGACGAGGTCGGCCCCGGCGACGAGCAGCGCGCCGAGGACGGCCGAGGTGAGCAGGGGCGGGCGGGCGCCGCCGCACAGCCGCAGCGCGATCTGGGGCACCACGAAGGCGACGAACTCGATCGGGCCGGCGGCGGACACGGCCACCGCGGCCAGGGCGACGGCGGTGAGGACGACGGCGAGCCGGGCCGCCTGCAGCCGTACCCCCAGCGAGCGCGCGACGTCGTCGTCGAACTGGATCGCCTGGAGCGTGAACCCGGTGGCGACCGCGAGGGGCACCAGCACGGCCAGGGCGACGGCGAGCGGCCGGACCTGATCCCATTCGGCGCCCGCGACCGAGCCGTTGAGCCAGACCGTGGCCCGGCGGGCGTCGAGGATCTCGGCCCGCACCAGGAACCACGACACTCCACTCTGGACGATCTCGCCGACGCCCAGGCCGACCAGCACCAGGCGGTAGCCGTCGACGCCGCGGCGCCAGGCCAGGACGTACACCAGGGTGGCCGCGAGCAGGCCGCCGGCGAGGGCGGCCAGCGGTACGAACGTGGCGCCGGCCCCGGCCAGGACGATGACCGCGACCGCGCCGAGGGAGGCCCCGTTGGTCACGCCCAGCACGTCCGGAGTCGCGAGGGGGTTGCGGGCGAACGTCTGGGTCAGCGCGCCGGACAGGGCCAGGGCCGCGCCGACGAGCACGGCGGTGAGGATCCGCGGCAGCCGCAGGTCCATGACGACGAGGCGCTGGGCGCCGGTACCACCGCCGAGGAGCACGTCCACCACGGTGCCGGGCGGAACGGCGAAGCTGCCACGGCCGATCGCGAACACCGCGACGGCGACGGTCGCCGCCAGTCCCAGCGTCGCGACGGCGGTCGCGCGCACCGGCAGTACCCCCGAAACGGCTTTGGCTCTGAGAATTTTCCGGCCGCGGGGCCGCAGCATCGTCGCCGTCACAGCCGCACCAGGCCCCGGCGGCGGCGGACCAGGGCGATGAAGAACGGGGCGCCGGCCACGGCCAGGACGATGCCGGTCGGCAGCTCGCCGGGGCTGACCACGATCCGGCCGAGCACGTCGGCGACCAGCAGCAGCGCGGCCCCCGCGAGGGCCGAGGCGGGCACCAGCCAGCGGTGGTCGGGGCCGGTGCCGGCCCGGGCGACGTGCGGGACGATCAGGCCGAGGAAGCCGATCGGGCCGCAGGCCGCGGTGGCCGCGCCGGCGAGGAGCACGATCGCGGCGATGCCGATCGCGCGGGCGGCGGAGATCCGCTGGCCGAGCGCGCGGGCGACGTCCTCGCCGAGGCCCAGCGCGTTGAGCGCGGGCGTGTTGACGAACGCGAGCAGCAGTCCGGCCGCGATGAACGGGGCGACCTGGGCGATGACGTGTGTTTCACGGCCCGCGAGGGAGCCCACGACCCAGAACCGGAACGTGTTGAGGCTGGCGTTGTCGGCCAGCAGCATCGCCTGGGTGCACGAGGCGAGCAGGGCGCTGATCGCCATGCCGGCCAGGGCGAGCGTGACCGGGGTGGGGCCGCCGCGGCGTCCGGCGGCGATGCCGAAGACGAGGACGCTGGCGAGCAGGGCGCCGGCGAAGGCGTACCAGATGTAGCCGGCCAGGGTGAGCGCGCCGAGCTGGATGCCGATGACGACGGCGAAAGACGCGCCCGCTGAAACACCGAGCAGGCCCGGGTCGGCCAGGGGGTTGCGGGTGTGGCCCTGCATGAGCGCGCCCGCGGCGCCGAGGGCGAGCCCGACGAGGATGCCGAGGAGTGTGCGGGGCAGGCGCAGATCGCGGACGATGGCGAGGGCGTCGGGGGCCGCCGTCGCGGGGGAGATGATCGCCCGCCACACGTCGACGGGGCTCAGGTTCTGCGCACCGACGGCCAGGCTGAGCAGCGCCGCGACGCCCACGGCGAGCACGAGCAGAAGCAGCGCCAAGGCCCGGTTGGTGCGGGTGACGATCACCGGCAAAATTTCCACCTCTATCGCTGAACCTCGAACGAAGGTTAGCCTTATCTCATATCGGGAGCCGTCTTGCCCTCCGCCGCAATGATCGCTTAGGTTAGCCTAACCTAACCAACGACCGTGAGGCCCGACATGACCTTTTCCCTGCGCCCCGCCCGCCGGTTCGCGGCCGCCGGCGTCGCCCTCGTCGCCGGGCTCGCGCTGCTCGGCGCGTGTGGCGACGACTCCACGAGCGAGGGCGCGGCGCCCGCCGGCTCGTCGACCGCGGCCGCCGCGAGCTACCCGGTGTCGCTGACGCACAAGCTGGGCACCGCCGAGGTCAAGGCCGAGCCGAAGCGGATCGTGGCCCTCTCCGACGCCGACCTCGACGCCCTGCTCGTGCTGGGCGTGCAGCCGGTCGGGATCGCCGAGTCGGCCGGCGAGGGCGGCGTCACGCCGTGGGCCAAGCCGAAGCTGACCGGGGCGCCGGCCGTGCTCACCGCGGGCGACACCGGCTTCGACATCGAGAAGATCGCCGCGCTGAACCCGGACCTGATCCTGGCCGGTGGCGACTACTACATCAAGGACGAGTACGACAAGCTGGCCAAGCTCGCGCCGACCACGGCGTTCGAGACCACCGGCCCGTTCGAGGACTCGTGGCAGACCACGCTGCGCCAGGTCGCCAAGGCCGTCGGCCGGGCCGCCGACGCCGAGAAGATCGTCACCGACGTCGAGGCGAAGGTCACCAAGGCCAAGTCCGACCACCCGGAGCTGGCCGGCAAGAAGTTCTCGCTGAGCCAGATGTGGGAGGCCGGCTCGATCGGCGTGCTGCGCTCCGACAAGGACGCCGGCGTGAAGATGCTCAACGACTTCGGCATGGTGCTCGCCCCCGGCGTGGCCGCCCTGCCGGGGGAGGACTTCGCGGTCCAGCTGAGCCTGGAGAAGGTGGCGGTGCTCGACACCGACGTCGTGCTCGTCTACTACGCCGAGGACGGCCTCAAGCCGCAGCTGGAGGGCAACGCGCTGTTCAAGGGCCTGACCGCGGTCAAGCGCGGGTCCTACGCGGCGCTGAGCCCGGCGCAGTTCTCGTCGCTGCGCACGCCGACGCCCCTGGCCGTGCAGTACATCATCGAGAACGTCCTGCCCACGATCTCGACCGCGGCCAAGGCCACCGGCTGAGCCGTCGTGTCGACCCGAGAAGTCACGGCCGGTCTCGCCGCCGCGGTCGTTGCGGCGGGGCCACCGCCCGCCCCGGTACTGCACCCGCCGTGGTCGCTGGGGGGCGCCGACGCCGAGCTGGTCAGCCGCTGGATGTGCGAGCCGCACGTCGAGGCGTTCTGGCAGGCGGCCTGGCCCGCCCCGCGGTGGGCCGCGGAGCTGCGCGCGCAGCTGGCCGGGGCGCACTCCCGGCCGTATCTCGTGTCCTATCGCGGTGAACCGCTGTCCTACCTGGAGATCTACCGCACGCCGCGGGACGTGGTCGGCCGGCAGTACGACGCCGACCCCTACGACCTGGGGCTGCACCTGGCGATCGGGGACGTCGGGCGGACCGGGCGGGGGCTGGGCCGGGCCATGGTGCGCGCGGTCGCCGAGGGCCTGTTCGAGGCGGACCCGCGCTGCCGGCGGGTGTTCGCCGACCCCGACGAGCGGCACGTGATCGCCCGGCGGATGTTCGCGCGGGCCGGATTCCAATCGATCGGCCTGCACGACCTCGGCCACAAGCGGGCCGAACTGCTCGTTTACCAACAACCCGCGTGAATGAACGCGCAGTGCCCTTTACTCGCACGAAATAGTTAGGTTAGCCTCAGCTAACTAGAGAGGCGTTGGTCATGGACATCGCTCGGATGCGCAGCGACGTCGCGGAGGCGCTGGCCGAAGTCACCGAGGAGCCCGCCGCGTTCGCCGACTCGGACAACCTCGTCGACCTCGGTCTCGACTCCATCCGGCTGATGAGCCTGGCGACCCGCTGGCGGGCGGCCGGCTTCGAGGCCGCCTACCTGGACCTGGCGATGGAGCCGACGGTCGCCGCCTGGGCCCGCCGATTGGACGCCTCGAACCGGCTTGAGGAGCAGCGTTGAGCCCCATCATCGAAGACACCGACGTCGTGGTCGTCGGCGGCGGACCCGGCGGGTCGACCACCGCCACGCTGCTGGCCAAGCGCGGGCACCGGGTGGTGCTGCTGGAGAAGGAGACGTTCCCGCGGTACCAGATCGGCGAGTCGCTGCTGCCCTCGACCGTCCACGGCATCGGCCGGATGCTCGGCGTCACCGAGGACCTGGAGCGGGCCGCGTTCACCGTCAAGCGCGGCGGCAGCTTCCGCTGGGGCACCAACCCGGTGCCGTGGAACTTCCTCTTCGCCGTGGCCCCGGAGCTGTCCGGCCCGACCTCGACCGCGTATCAGGTCGAGCGGATGAAGTTCGACGACATCCTGCTGCGCAACGCCCAGCGCCACGGTGTCGACGTGCGCGAGAACAGCGCTGTAACAGACGTCATCGGCGACACCGAGCGGGTGCGCGGGGTCCGGTACACCGACCCGCTGGGCAACGACCGCGAGATCCGCGCGACCTTCGTCGTGGACGCCTCCGGCAACCGCAGCCGCGTCCACCAGCACGTCGGCGGGGAGCGGCTCTACTCCGAGTTCTTCAGGAACATCGCGCTGTTCGGGTACTTCGAAGGCGGCGGACGGCTCCCACAACCGGACTCCGGCAACATTCTCTGTGCCGCGTTCGACGAGGGCTGGATGTGGTACATCCCGCTGTCCGAAACGCTCACGAGCGTCGGCGCCGTCATCAGCCGTGAGCACGCGGCCCGGCTGCAGGGCGACCAGGAACAGGCGCTGCGCGGATTCATCGACCGCTGCGAGATCGTCAAGGACATGCTCGCGGACGCGACCCGGGTCACCGAGGGCGTCTACGGCGAGCTGCGGACGCGCAAGGACTACTCGTACACGAACAGCACGTTCCACCGCCCCGGCATGGTCCTGGTCGGCGATGCCGCGTGTTTCATCGACCCGGTCTTCTCCACCGGCGTCCACCTGGCCACGTACTCCGGTCTGCTCGCCGCCCGCTCCATCAACAGCGTCCTCGCCGGCGACCTGCCCGAGGACCGCGTGTTCGAGGAGTTCGAGGGCCGGTACCGCCGCGAGTACCGGGTCTTCTACGAGTTCCTGTCCGCGTTCTACGACATGCAGACGAACGAGGAGTCGTACTTCTGGAAGGCCCGCAAGGTCACCAACCTCGACCGCACCGACCTCGAGGCATTCGTGAGCCTGGTCGCGGGGGCGCACTCCGGCGAGCGGGCCCTCACCGATCCGTCCGTCCGCTCGTTCCAGGCGGCCTCGGACGACCTCGCCGGCGCGGTCGAGCGGACCGGCAGCATGCAGACGCCGTCCGGGGAGCGCATGCACCACCTCTTCGGCACGCCCGTCGTCCGCGAGGTGATGGCCGAGATGAACAACATCCAGGTCCGCGGCGTGCGGGGCGCGTCCGCGCGGGAGCTGCCGCTGCTCGACGGCGGTCTCGTCCCCGCGCCGGACGGCCTGTCGTGGGCGGTCGCCGAGGAGGCCGCGCGATGACTGCTTTCTGGACCCGCTGGGGAAGCCCGATGACTGTTTCTGGACCCGCTGGGGGAGCGCGATGACTGTTTTTGGACCCGCTGGGGGAGCGCGATGACGACCAACCCGTTCGAGGACGCCGAGGGCCGCTACTTCGTCCTGGTCAACGACGAGAACCAGCACTCGCTGTGGCCGACGTTCGCCGAGGTGCCGGCCGGCTGGCGGATCGTGTTCGGCGAGGACGGCCGCGACGCGTGCCTGGAGTACGTCGAACGGCACTGGACGGACATGCGCCCGGCCAGCCTCATCGCCCTGTCCTGACCGGGTTCCGGCTCGCCCGGCCCACCACTGGATCCACACCGCATCCGCCGCGCCCGACCGGTGCGGCGGGCCCTGCGCTGCTCAAGGAGAGCCGTCACGTGATCGACCGTCTTGAACTTACGGGGGCACAGGCGGGCGTCTGGTACGCCCAGCAGCTCGACCCCGGACCCGCGTTCACCACGGCCGCATGTGTCGACATCGACGGCGACGTCGATCCGGCCCGCTTCGAGCGGGCGCTGCGTCAGGTCATCGACGAGGCCGACGCGTTGCGGGTTCGCATCATCGAGGGTCCGCGGCAGGAGATCGGCTCGCCGGACTGGACGCTCGCGGTCGTCCTCACGGCGGCCGACCCGGACGCGTTCACGTCGGCCGCCCTGGCCGAGCCCATCGACCTCGAGCGGGGTCCGGTCTTCGCGCAGACGCTGATCCGGCGGGGACCCGGGCGGTGGACGTGGTTCCAGCGCTGCCATCACGTCGTGATGGACGCCTACACGTTCGCGCTCGTCGCCCAGCGGCTGTCCATCGTGTACACCGCGCTGGCGGCCGGGGCGGCGCCCGGGCCGTCGCCGTTCGGCCGCCTGGCCGACGTGGTCGCCGAGGATATCGCCTACCGGGAGTCGGCGAAGTTCGCGGCCGACCGCGAGTTCTGGCGTGCGCACCTGGCCGGTCTCGAGGTTCCTGACCTCTCGTCCGGCCCGGCCCGGCCCAGCCCGGCGTTCCTGCGCCGCCGTGTCACCGTTTCGGCGCCTTCGGCTCGCGTGGAGGCGGTGCTGGCCGTTGTCGCGCTCTACGTGTCGCGGCTGACCGGGTCCGGCGAGGTGGTGCTCGGGCTGCCGATGATGGGCCGGCTCGGCTCGGTCGCGGCCCGGGTGCCGGTCAACGCCGTCAACGTGCTGCCGCTGCGGGTGGCCGTCGCGCCGGCGGACACCGTGTCGTCGCTGGTGCGGCGGGTCGCGGACGAGCTCCGGGCGATCCGGCCGCATCAGCGGTACCGGGGCGAGGACATCCGCCGGGACCTCGGGCTCGTCGGCGGGGAGCGGCGGCTGGTCGGGCCGTGGGTGAACATCAAGCCGTTCGGGGCCGTGCTGTCGTTCGCCGGTGCGCCGGGCACGCCCCGGTACCTGTCCGCGGGGCCGGTCGACGACCTGTCCATCACCGTCGACGACCGCGGCGGCGACGAGCTCGAGGTGGTCCTCGACGCCAACCCGGCGCGGTACACCGAGGCGCGGCTGGCGGCCCACACGGATCGGCTGGCCGCGCTCTTCACGGCCTTCGCGCAGGCGCCCGCGGACATGTTCCTGGGGCGGCTCGGCCTGGTCGCCGCGCCGGTGGTGCCGGACACCGCCCGGGCCCTGCCGGCCGCCGGCCTGGCGGACCTGGTGCGCGGCGATCGCGACGGCGTTGCGGTGTTCACGGCAACGGAAACAGTGACATACGGGGAGCTCGCCGACCGGGTGGAGGCCCTGGCGGCGGTACTGCACGCACGCGGGGTGGCCGGCGGCAGTGTCGTGGCCGTCGGGCTGCCGCGCACCGCCGACCTGCTCGTCACGCTGCTGGCCGTGCAGCGGACCGGGGCCGCGTATCTGCCGCTGGACCTCGACTTCCCGGCCGACCGGCTCGCGTGGATGCTGGAAGACAGCGCACCGGCTCTGCTGATCACCGCCGGAGCGCGGCCCGGTGCCTGGGCCGCGGCGCCGGCAGTACCAATGCTGCGTCTGGATCGTGCTCTGCCCGCCGCGGAGCGGCCCTGTCCGCCACTCGTGCACCGGCCGGACGACGCCGCCTATGTGCTCTACACCTCCGGGTCCACCGGCCGCCCCAAGGGCGTCGTGGTCACCCGCGAGAACCTCGTCAACTTCCTGCTCGCCATGCGGGAGGAGATCCGGCTGGCGCCGTCGGACCGCCTGGTCGCCGTCACCACGGTGAGCTTCGACATCAGCGGGCTGGAACTGTTTCTGCCGCTGCTCAGCGGCGCCGCCGTCGTCCTCGCGGCCAAGGAGACCGTCCAGGACCCCGAGGCCCTGGCCGCGCTCGTGCACCGGACCGGGGCCACCGTCGTGCAGGCCACCCCGACCCTGTGGCGGGCCCTGCTCGAGGCCCCCGGCGGTGCGGCCGCCCTGTCCGGCCTGCGGGTCCTCGTCGGCGGGGAGGCGCTGCCCCCGGACCTCGCGGCGCGGCTGCGCAAGCACGCGGCCGAGGTGACGAACCTGTACGGCCCGACCGAGACGACCATCTGGTCGACCGCGTACCGGCTCACCGACGACACCGTCAGCGTCGGCACGCCGATCTGGAACACCCGCGCCTACGTCCTCGACGCCGCGCTGCGCCCGGTCCCGGACGGCTACCCGGGCGAGCTGTACCTGGGCGGGGCCGGGGTCGCGCGCGGCTACCTGAACCGGCCGGGGCTGACCGCGTCCCGGTTCGTCGCCGACCCGTACGCGGCCGGCGAGCGCATGTACCGCACCGGCGACCTGGCCGTGCGCCGGCCCGACGGGACCTTCGACGTGCGGGGCCGCGTCGACCATCAGGTGAAGCTGCGCGGCTTCCGGATCGAGCTGGGCGAGGTGGAGGCGGTCCTGGCCGCCGCGCCGTCCGTGCTGCGGGCGGTCGCGGTGATTCGCGAGGACCGTCCGGGGGACCGCCGCCTGGTCGCGTACGTCGTGCCCGCCGGTGTTGTGTCCGCCGGTGCCGTGCCCGGCGGTGTTGTGTCCGGCGGCGTCGTTGACGTGCCGGCGCTGCGCCGTGCGGTCGCGGAGGCTTTGCCCGACTACATGGTGCCGGCCGCGATCGTGGTCCTCGAGGCGCTGCCCACCACCCCGAACGGCAAGCTGGACCGCAACGCCCTGCCCGCCGCTGAATATGTTTCTGCAACAGCCGGCATTGTCCGGACCGCTCAGGAGGAGCTGCTCGCCGGCATCTTCGCCGACGTCCTGGGCGTGGCCGAAGTCGGCCCGCGCGACGACTTCTTCGCCCTCGGCGGCCACTCGCTCCTCGCCGCCCGCGTCGCGACCCGGGCCCGCACCGTCTTCGGCGCCGACCTCACGCTGCCCGACGTGTTCGACGCGCCCACGGTCGCCGCCCTCGCCGCCCGCATCACGGCCGCGACCACCGCCCGCGTCGCGGTCGCCGGCACCGTCCGCGGGCCGATCCGTCCGGGCGCCGCCGCCGGCGAGGTGCTCTCACCGGCCCAGCGCCGCCTGTGGTTCCTGGAGCGCCTGGCGGGCCCGAGCGCGACCTACAACCTGCCGCTCGCGCTGGACCTCGACGGCCCGCTCGACGTGGCCGCCCTCCGCGCCGCGTTGCACGACCTGGTCCTCCGCCACGAGCCCTTGCGCACCATCTTTCCCGATCGATCCGGTGAACCGGCCCCGCGGCTTCGCGAACCATCCGTCGACCTCGCCTTCGCGTCCACTGTGGACATCGCGGCGGCGGTGCGGGTCCCCTTCGACATCACGGTCGAGACCCCACTGCGGGCGACGCTGTTCACCCACGGCACTGATCGGCACGTCCTGCTGCTCGTCGTGCACCACATCGCCGGCGACGAGTGGTCGCTGACCCCGATGCTCGACGACCTCGCCACCGCCTACACCGCGCGGGTCGAGGGCCGCACCCCGGCCTTCGCGCCGCTGCCGATCCGCTACGCCGACTACGCCGTGTGGCAGGCCGAGCAGCCCCTCGACGAGCACCTCGACTTCTGGCGCGAGACCCTGGCCGGCGCCCCCGAGACGCTCCGGCTGCCCTGGGACCGCCCGCGCACCCCGGACGTGACCGCCGCCGGTGCCACGATCGCCTTCCCGATCCCGGCCGAGCTCGAACGGGGCCTGCGGGCCCTGGCCCGGCAGCACGGCGTCACCCTGTTCATGACCGTCCAGGCGGCGGTGGCCGCGCTGCTGTCCCGCCTCGGCGCCGGCACCGACATCCCCCTCGGCACCCCCGTCGCGGGCCGCGGCGACGACGCCGTCGAACGCCTCGTCGGGTTCTTCGTCAACACCGTCGTCCTGCGCACCGACGTCTCCGGCGACCCGAGCTTCACCGACCTGCTGGCCCGCGTCCGCGCCGCCGACCTGGCCGCCCTCGCCCACCAGGACCTGCCGTTCGACCGCCTGGTCGAGGCGCTCAACCCGCACCGGTCCCTGGCCTACAGCCCGCTGTTCTCGGTGATGGTGTCGTATCAGGCGCGCCTGCCCGCCGTCGCCGGCTTCCCCGCCGTCCGGGTCACGCCGCGGCTGGTGGAGACCGGCACCGCGAAGTTCGATCTCACCTTCGACGTCGCCGAGCGCGACGGCGGCGGCCTGGCCGGGAGCCTCGAGTTTCGCACCGACCTGTTCGACCGCGGGACCGCCGCCGCCATTGCCGCGCGTTTCATCCGCCTCCTCGCAGCGGTGACCGCCGCCCCCGACCGCCCGATCGGTGCGGCCGACCTCCTGGACGCGGCCGAGCACGAGGCGCTGACCGGGGCGTGGCAGGGGCAGCGGCGCCCGATCGCCCAGCGCACGCTGCCCGAGCTGTTCGCCGCCCAGGTCGCCGCCCACCCGGACGCCGTGGCCATCGAGGACGGCGGCCGGACGCTGACGTACGCGGCGGTTGACGTTCTTTCCAACCGCGTAGCGCACACGCTGATCGCCGCGGGCGCCGCCCCCGAGCGCATCGTCGCCGTGCGGATGCCCCGGTCGGCCGACCAGATCGTGGCCCTCCTGGCGGTGGCCAAGTCCGGCGCCGCCTACCTGCCCCTCGACATCACCCACCCACCGGCCCGGGTGGAGGCGCAGCTCCGCGCGGCCGACCCGGTCCTCGTGCTGACCGAACTTCCGGCGCTCGCCGACGACGACACGCCACCGGCGGTGCACCGGCAGCCGGAACACGCGGCATACATCATCTACACGTCCGGCTCGACCGGCCGCCCGAAGGGCGTGGTCGTCCCGCACGCCGGCCTGGCCGCGTTCGTGGAGAGCGTCCGCACGGTCTTCGGCACCGGACCGGGCACCCGCGCCGCCCAGTTCGTCTCGCCCGCCGTCGACGTGGCCCTCAGCGAGCTGGCCGCGTCGATCCTGTCCGGCGGCACCCTGGTGGTCGTCCCCGACGAGGCCCGGCTCGGCCCGGACCTCGGCCCGTGCATCGCGGCGTCGCGCATCACCCACGTCGACCTGCCGCCGGCGCTGCTGGCCGCCCTGCCGGAGACCGCGCTCCCGGCCGGCCTGACGGTGACCATCGGCGGCGAGGCCACCCCGCCCGATGTCGTGCGCCGATGGTCCCGCGCGCACCGCCTCATCAACGCCTACGGCCCGACCGAAACGACGGTCACCGCCACCACGTGGATCGCGAACCCGGGCCCGGTACTCATCGGCCGCCCCGAGCTCAACCGCACCGCCCACGTCCTCGACGACCGCCTGCGCCCGGTCCCGCCGAACACGCCCGGCGAGCTCTACCTGGGCGGCGAGGGCCTGGCCCGCGGCTACCTCGGTGCCCCCGCCCAGACCGCTGAGCGTTTCGTGGCCGACCCCGGCAACCCCGGCCGCCGCATGTACCGCACCGGCGACCTCGTCCGCCGCACCCCCGACGGCCGCCTCGAGTTCCTGGGCCGCACCGACGACCAGGTCCAGATCCGCGGCTTCCGCGTGGAGCCGGCCGAGGTCGAGGCCGTCCTGACGAGCCACCCGGCCGTCGCCCGGGCCGTCGTCGTCCCGCTCGGCCAGCGCCTGATCGCCTACGTCGTCGTCACCTCCACCCACCGTGGCGACGACCTGCGGCACTGGTGCGCCGCCCGGCTCCCCGAGCACCTCGTCCCAGCCGCGGTGGTGGAGCTCGACGCGATCCCGCTCACCGCCGCCGGCAAGGCCGACAAGCGGGCGCTGCCGGCCCCGGACCGGGCCGCCGACGAGCACGCCGCCGCCGGACCCGAGCCGAGCACGCCCGAGGAGGCGACCCTGGCCGCCCTCTTCGCCGAGCTGCTGGGCCGTCCCACGGTTGGCGTGGACGCCGGCTTCTTCGCTCTCGGCGGCGACAGCATCCTGTCCATCCAGCTCGTCTCCCGCGCCCGCGCGGCCGGCCTGCACATCGCCCCGCGCCAGGTCTTCGAGCACCAGACCGTCGTCGCCCTGGCCCGTGTCGCCACGCCGGCCACCGCCCCCGCGGCCGCGCCGCCGAGCGCCGGAGTTGTTCCGGAAACACCGATCATCGCCTGGCTGCGCGGCCTGCACGCGGACATCGACCGCTACTCGCAGGCCCTGCTGCTGTACACCCCGGCCGGTCTCACCCACGGGGACGTGGCCCGGATTCTGCGCACCGGCCTGGCCCCGCACGCGATCCTGGCCGCCCGGCTCGAAACCGGCGGCGACCGCTGGCAGCTGCACGTCCCCGAGACGCCACTCGACCCGCCGCTGCGCGTGGTGCCGGCGACCGGTCAGAGCGCGTACGAGCTGGCCGCGCTGGTGGCGGCCGAACGCGAGGCCGCCGCCGACCGGCTCGACCCGGCGACCGGCGCGATGGTGCGGACGGTGTGGTTCGACCGCGGCACCGAGCCCGGCCGGCTCCTGCTCGTCGTGCACCACCTGGTCGTCGACGGCGTGTCGTGGCGCATCATCGCCGAGGACCTGGCGTCCGCGGCCCGGGGCGAGCGGCCGGCCACCGTCGGCACACCGTTCCGGGCCTGGGCGGCAGGGCTGTCCGAAGTCTCCACCGCACCGTGGCCCGACCTGGCCGATGCCACCGCCACCCGCCTCAGCTCCCTCCCGCTCGACCCGGCTCGCGATACCGCCGCGACACTGCGCTCGGTCGCGGTGACGGCCGACCCCTCCGTGGCCGCGCCGCTGCTGACCTCGGTCCCCGACACGTTCCGGGCCGGCGTCCAGGACGTCCTGCTCGCAGCCCTGGTCCTGGCCCTGTCCCGGCGCACCGGCTCCGCCGCCGAGCCGCTCATCGCCCTCGAGGGCCACGGTCGCGAGGAGGCGCTGGTCCCCGGGGCCGACCTGGTGCGCACGGTCGGCTGGTTCACCAGCGAGTACCCGGTCCGCCTGCCCGCCGCCGCGGCCGGCCCGGCCGCCGTGGTCCGCGAGGTGAAGGAGCGCCTGCGCGCCATCAAGGACGGCGGCATCGGGTACGGCCTGCGCCGTTACGTGACCGGCGAGCTGGCCGACGACGGCCCCGAGCCGGAGATCCTCTTCAACTACCTGGGCCGCTTCACCGCTGCTGCTGGTGCCACCACTGCTGCTGCCACCGCCGCTGGTGCGGGTGCGATTCGCGTGGAGGCCGGCCGGACCGCGAACGCGTGGGGGATCGCACCCGAGCTCCCGGCCGCGCACACCACCGCCGCCCCCGGTATGCCGATCCGCCACCGCCTGGCCATCAACGCCTCCACGCTGGACAGCGCCGACGGCCCGGTCCTGCGCGCCGAGTTCACCTACCCGGCCGCCGCCCTCGCCGACGCCGACGCGCGCCGGATCGCCGACGACTGGTTCGCCGCCCTGGTCGCGATCAGCGCCGCCGTCCACGAGCCCGGCGCGGGCGCGCTCACCCCCTCCGACGTACCCCTGGCCGGCGTCGACCGCGCCGACCTGGCCGAACTCACCGCCGCCTGGCCCGGCCTGGTCGATGTGCTGCCGCTGTCGCCACTGCAAGAAGGCCTGCTGTACCTCGCTGGAACAGACGACAGCCGAGACGTTTACACGGTCCAGCAGATCTACACGCTCACCGGCGACGTCGACCCGGCCCGCCTGCGGTCCGCGGCCGCGGCGCTCCTGGACCGCTACCCGAACCTGCGCGGCGGCTTCACCCGCACCGCCTCCGGCCGCGCGGTCCAGGTCATCCCGGCCACGGCCGAGGTGCCGTTCACCGAGCTGGACCTGACCGCGTCCGCCGACCCCGAGGCGGCCCTCGCCGACCTGGCCGCGGCCGAGCGCATCCGCCCGTTCGACCTGGCCGCACCGCCGCTGCTGCGGTTCGTCCTGGCCCGGTTCGCCGCCGACGGGTACCGCCTCCTGCTCACCCAGCACCACCTGCTCATGGACGGCTGGTCCGGCCCCCTCGCCATGCGCGACCTCTTCGCCCGCTACGCCGGCCGCTCCACGCCGTCCCCGCGCCCGTATCGCGACTATCTGACCTGGCTCGCCGCCCAGGACCGCGGCACCGCCGAGCGGGCCTGGCGCGCGGCCCTGGCCGGCCTGGACGAGCCCACCCTGGTCGCTCCGGGCGCACCCGCGGCGTCGGTACTCCCACAGGTCGCCGAGATCCTCCTGCCCTCCGAGCCGATCGCCGAGACCGCCCGCGCACACGGCCTCACCTTGAACACCCTGGTCCAGGGCGCCTGGGCGCTGACCCTGGTCGAGCTGACGGGCCGGACCGACGTCGTCTTCGGCGCCACGGTCGCGGGCCGCCCGGCCGGACTTCCCGGCGTCGACGACATGGTCGGGCTGTTCATCAACACGATCCCGGTCCGGGCCCGCCCGCGCCCCGGCGACACGTGGGCCGGTTTCCTGGCCCGGCTGCAGTCCGAGCAGGCCGAACTCCTCGACCACCAGTACCTGGGCCTGGCCGACCTGCAGCGCCTGGCCGGCGTCGGCGAGCTGTTCGACACGCTGACCGTGTTCGAGAGCTACCCGACCGCCGCGGCGACCGCCGACGTGCCGGGCCTGCGGATCGGCGGCGGCATCCCGGTCGACGCCACCCACTACCCGTTGAGCCTGGTCGTGGTCCCGGGCGAGCAACTCCGCCTACGCCTGGAACACCGCCCGGATGTGTACCCGCCAGCCGAAGCCGAGCACATCCTGACCCGCTTCGCCGAACTCCTCCAGACTGCCCCGGCCACGCTGCTGTCGCGCGTGTCCACTGTGGATCAAGTTTGGTACGACACGGCGATGCCGGTCCCTGCCGGCACGGTCCTGGACGAGTTCGCGGCGACGGTGTCCCGCACTCCGGACGCGATTGCCTTGTGTTTCATTGCCGAGCAGTTGACGTTTGCAGAGCTCGATGCGCGTGTCACGAGGCTGGCAAGGGTCCTCGTGGAACACGGGGCAGTCCCGGACCGCCCGGTCGCGGTGTTACTCCCCCGCAGCGTCGACGCGGTCGTGGCGTGGCTGGCGGTGATGCGCGCGGGCGGCATCTATCTCCCGATCGACGCGGACTATCCCGCCGAGCGTATCGACTACATCCTGGAAGACGCCCGCCCGGCCGTGGTGGTGACGCTGGATCTGTTGGCGAAGGCCGCCGGCCCGGGTGTCGAGCTGCCGGTGATGCATCCGCGTTCGGGCGCGTATCTGATTTACACGTCGGGTTCGACGGGCCGGCCGAAGGGTGTCGTGGTTGAGCACAACAGTCTGATGAATCTGTTCCATCACCACCGCGAGCACGTGATGCCGCAACAGAGGATCAGGGCAGGGTTGTCGGCGGCGACGGTGTTCGACACGTCGTGGGAGGGTGTCCTGTTCCTGGTCGCCGGCCACGAGCTGCACGTGCTCGACGATGAGACCCGCCGCGACCCGGATCTGTTTGTCTCCTACGTGCGCGAGCACAGTCTCGACTTCCTGGATGTAACCCCGTCACTCGCGGGCCCGCTGGTTTCGAGTGGTCTGCTGCAACATCCGCCGAAACTCGTGGCATTGGGTGGTGAGGCCGCCGATCCCGGCATCTGGACCGCGCTGCGCGAAGCGACCATCGCGATCAACTTGTACGGGCCGACCGAGTGCACGGTCGACACGCTCATGGCCCGCATCAATGACACCGAGACGCCGTCGGTTGGCCGGCCGATCGCCAATACCCGGGCTTACATCCTTGATTCGTGGCTGCGGCCGGCGAAGCAGGGTGAGCTCTATCTGGCTGGCGCTCAGCTCGGCCGGGGCTACCTGAACCAGCCGGGGCTGACCTCGGCCCGGTTCGTCGCGGACCCGTTCGTGGCGGGGGAGCGCATGTATCGGACCGGGGACGTGGTCCGCCTGGCTGCCGATGGGTCCCTCGAGTTCGTCGGGCGGGCCGACGAGCAGGTGAAGATCCGCGGGTTCCGGGTCGAGCCGGGTGAGGTCGCGGCCGTCCTGGCTGAGCATCCTGACGTGGCCCAGGCCGTCGTGGTCGCCGTTGACGGGCGGCTGGTGGCGTACGTCGTCGGGTCCGCGGGTGAGTTGCGGGCGTGGGCGGGCAGTCGGCTGCCTGAGTACCTTGTTCCCGCCGCGTTCGTGGAACTTGAGCGGATTCCGGTCACCGTCGCCGGGAAAGTCGACAAGCGGGCGCTGCCGGCCCCCGACTTCACGGCGATCGCGGGCGCCGGCGTTCCTCGCAGCCCGGCCGAGGAGATCCTCGCCGGGCTGTTCGCTGAGGTGCTCGGGCTGGCCGGGGTCGGGACCGGTGACGACTTCTTCGCGCTCGGCGGGCACTCGCTCACCGCGACCGCGCTCGCCGCCCGGGTCCGGGCCGTGTTCGGGGCCGCGCTGCCGGTGCGGGCCGTGTTCGACGCGCCCACCGTCGCCGCGTTGGCGGCGCGGCTGGAACTGTTCCAGGGCGGCGACGGTGGGCCGGTGCTCATCGGCGGGGCTGAGCGGCCCGAGCACCTGCCGGTGTCGCCGGCGCAGCACCGGCTCTGGCTGCACCACCAGCTCAACGGGGCGGGCCCGACCTACAACGTGGCGTTCGCGCTGCGGCTCACCGGGGCGCTCGACGCCGACGCACTGCGGCTGGCGCTCGTCGACGTCCTCGACCGGCACGAGAGCCTGCGCACCGTGTTCCCGAGCGTCGACGGGCGGGCGGTGCAGCGGGTCCTGCCGGCAGTACACCCGGAATGGCATGTCATCGCCTGCACCGAGGCCGAGCTCCCCGGGCGGCTCGCCGACGCGGCCCGGCACGGCTTCGACCTCACCGCCGAGCCGTTGATCCGGCCGCACCTCTTCGCAGTTGGAACACACAGCAATGTGCTGTTGTTGCTGCTGCACCACATCGTCACCGACGAGTGGTCGGAAGGGCGGATCGTCGCCGACCTCGGCACCGCCTACGCCGCCCGCACCCGCGATCGGGCCCCGGACTGGGCGCCACTGCCCGTGCAGTACGCCGACTACGCCCTCTGGCAGCGCGAACTCCTCGGCGACGCGGACGATCCGGCGAGCCTGCAGGCGCGGCAGCTGGCGTTCTGGCGGGAGGCGCTCGCCGGTGCGCCGACCGAGCTGACGCTGCCGACCGACCGGCCACGCCCGGCTCAGCCGTCCCACGCCGGTGGGATCGTGCCGTTCGACGTGCCGGCCGACACGCACCGGCGGGTCCGGGAACTGGCCCGGCGCACGGGCGCGACCGCGTTCATGGTTGTGCAGGCGGCCCTCGCCGCGCTGCTGCACCGTCTCGGGGCCGGCACCGACATCCCGCTCGGCAGCCCCGTCGCCGGCCGCGCCGACCAGCGCCTCGACGAGCTCGCCGGGTTCTTCGTCAACACCCTCGTGCTGCGGGCCGACCTGACCGGCGACCCGACGTTCGCCGAGCTCGTCGCCCGCGTCCGCGCCGCCGACCTGGCCGCGTTCGGCCACGCCGACGTGCCGTTCGACCGGGTCGTCGAGGCGCTGAACCCGGAGCGCTCCCTCGCCCGCAACCCGCTGTTCCAGGTGATGGTCGCATTCCAGCACGTCCCGGCCGCGCTGCCGGGACTGCCGGGCCTGGTCACCGAGCCCGTCCCGATCGACACCGGCGTGGCCCAGTTCGACCTCGGTGTCGTCGTCACCGAACACGACGGGGAGGACGGCCTGCGCGGCGTCATCGAGTACAGCGCCGACCTGTTCGACCGGGCGACGGTCACCGCCCTCGCCGACCGGCTCGTGCGGCTTGTTACAGCTGCGGTGACCGTACCGAACGGCCGCGTCAGCGACCTCGACGTGCTCACCGCGGCCGAGCGGCGCGCCATCGCCACCGACTGGCAGGGCCCGGTCGCCGGCACCGCTGCGGCGACGCTGCCGCAGCTGTTCGCGGAGCAGGTCGCCCGCCGCCCCGGCGCGGTCGCGATCGAGGACGGCCCGCTGTCGCTGACGTACGCGGAGCTCGACGCCCGCACCGACCGCCTCGCCCGCCGCCTGGCGCGCCTCGGAGCCGGTCCGGAGCGGATCGTCATGGTGCTGCTGCCGCGCTCGGCCGACCTGTTCGTCGCCGAGCTGGCGGTCGCGAAGGCGGGCGCGGCCTACCTGCCCGTCGACCCGTCCTATCCGGCCGAGCGGGTCGCCCTGCTCGCCGCCGACGCCAGCCCGGTCCTGGTCATCGCCCACGCCGACGCTCCGACGCTTCCCGCGGGTGTCCCGCACGTCAGCCCGGTCGAAGCGCACGTGGAAACAGCGCCGGCTGGAACAGCGGGCGTTGAGACAGCGGGCGTTGGAACAGCGGGCGTTGGAACAGCGCTCACGCCGCCCACACCGTGGAACGCCGCGTACGTCATCTACACCTCCGGCTCCACCGGCCGGCCCAAGGGCGTCGTCATCCCGCACGCCGGCCTGGCCGACCTCGCCGGCACGTTCGCCGAGCTGTGGAAGGCCGGTCCGGGTTCGCGGATCGCCCAGTTCGCCTCGCCGAGCTTCGACGTGACCGTGGCCGAGCTCGCGATCAGCCTGCTGCGCGGCGGCACGCTCGTCATCGTGCCGGAGGAGCACCGCCTCGGCACCGCGTTCGCCGAGTATGTCCGCGACCACGGCGTCACCCACTTCGCACTACCCCCGGCCGCACTCGCGGCCCTCCCCGACGGCGTCCTGCCGCGGGACGTCACCGTCGTCACCGGCGCCGACCGCTGCCCGCCCGACCTCGTCACCCGCTGGACGGCGACGCACCGGATGCTCAACGCCTACGGCCCGACCGAGGCGACCGTCAACTCCACCTACTGGGTCTGCGAACCGGGAAGCCCGGTCCTGATCGGCCGGCCCGACCGCAACAAGCGCGCCCACATCCTGGACGCCGGGCTGCGCCCTGTTCCACCCGGTGTCCCCGGCGAGCTGTACCTGGCCGGCGCCGGCCTCGCCCGCGGCTACCTGAACCGCTCGGCCCTGACCGCCGAGCGTTTCGTCGCCGACCCCTACGGCCCGCCCGGCACCGTCATGTACCGCACGGGCGACCTGGCCCGCTGGAACAGTTCCGGGCTGATCGAGTTTCTGGGCCGCACCGACGACCAGGTGAAGATCCGCGGCTTCCGGATCGAGCCGGGCGAGGTCGAGGCCGCGCTGGCGGAGCACCCGGCCGTACGCCAGGTCGTCGTGATCGCCCGCGACAGCCGCCTCATCGCCTACGTGGTCGCCGCGGCGGCCGGGGCCGACCTGCGGGAGTGGGCCGCGGCGCGGCTGCCGGACCACCTCGTGCCGGCCGCGTTCGTCGAGCTCGACCGCATCCCGGTCACCATCGCCGGCAAGGTCGACCGCAAGGCCCTGCCCGAGCCGGTGCTCGAACGCCGCACCGCGAGGCCCGCGACCGTCGGCCAGGAGCTGTTCGCGACCCTGTTCGCCGAGCTGCTCGGCCTCGACGAGGTCGGCGCCGACGAGGGCTTCTTCGCCCTCGGCGGGGACAGCATCGTGGCCCTGCAGCTGGTCGCCCGCGCCCGCGCCGCCGGGCTCGAGCTCTCACCGCGCCAGGTCTTCGAGCACCAGACGGTGGCCGCGCTCGCCGCCGTCGCCGTGCCGTCCACGGTCGACACGCCGACCGGCCGACCGGCGCGCGAGCCGGCCGCGGCCGCCTACGGTGACGTGCCCCTCACCCCGATCGTCGCGTGGCTCAGCGGCCTCGACGCCCCGATCGACACCTTCGCCCAGGCCATCGTGCTGCGCGTCCCGGCCGAGCTCACCCACGACGGCCTCACCGCGATCCTGCGGGCCGTCGTCGACCGCCACGACGCGCTGCGGGCCCGCTGGACCGGCACCGGCCTGGTGATCCCGCCGCCTGGAAACCACGTCATCGATCTGCGTTTCGCAAACACGTCACTGGGGCGGGAGCACACCGCGGCGGTCCGGCGGCTCGACCCGGCCGGCGGCCGGATGCTCCAGGCGGTGTGGTACCCCTCTCAGCGCCGACTGCTCCTCGTCGCCCACCATCTGGTCGTCGACGGCGTGTCGTGGCGCATCATCGCGGGCGACCTGGCCACCGCATGGGCGCAGGTCGCCCGGGGCGAGCGGCCGGAGCTGCCCCCGGCCGGCACCTCGTTCCGCACCTGGGCTCGCGGCCTCACCTCCGTCGAACCGGACCGCTCGTACTGGCTGTCCACCGCGGATCCGGCCGTCGCGCCGATCGGTCAGCGCTCGCCCGATCCGGCCGTCGCGGCGATCGGTCGGCGCCCGCTCGACCCGGCTGTTGACAACGTCGGTGCGCAGCGGGAGCTGATGCTGCGGTGGCCGGCCGACGAGACCCGGCCGCTGCTCACCACCGTCCCCGACGCGTTCCACGCCGGAGTGCAGGACGTGCTCCTGGCCGGCCTCGCCCTGGCCGTGCGGCAGTGGCGCCCCGCGACCGCCGCCTCCGGGCTGCTGCTGCGCCTGGAGGGCCACGGCCGCGAGGAGCAGCTCGTCCCCGGCAGTGACCTGTCCCGCACCGTCGGCTGGTTCACCGTCGAGTACCCGGTCCGCCTCCACACCGGCGGCGACGACCCGGCCGCGGCGCTGAAACACGTCAAGGAGCAGCTGCGGGCCGTCCCCGGCGGCGGCACCGGCTACGGCCTCCTGCGCTACCTGAACCCGGACACCGCCGCGGAACTGGCCGCCCGGCCCGGCCCGGAGATCCTGTTCAACTACCTCGGCCGCCTGACCTCGGGCAGCGGCGACGACGGCCCGGACTGGGTCGCCGCCGCCGAGAGCGACGAGCTCGGCGACGGCCTCGACCCGGCGTTCCCGGCCGGCCACGCGCTGGAGATCAACGCGGCCACGCTCGACCGGCCGACCGGCCCCGAGCTTGACGTGCGTTTCACGTACGTCGGCGGCGTCCTCGACGCGGCCGACGTGGCCCGCCTCGGCGAGCTGTGGCGCACGGCCCTGACCGGCCTGCGGGCCGCCGCCGACGACGGCGGCTTCTCCCCATCCGACCTGAGCCTGGTGACGCTGAGCCAGGGCGAGATCGACGAGTTCGAAGACGAGTGGAGGCTCTTGTGACCAGCCCGGGCGGACTGCAGGACATCCTGCCGCTGTCGCCGCTGCAGGAGGGTCTGTACTTCCTCTCCTCATACGCCGACGGCGACCCGGACGTGTACGTCGTCCAGCAGGTCCTCACGCTCGACGGCCCGCTCGACGCCGACCGCCTGCGTGCCGCCGCCCAGGCCGTCCAGGACCGCCACGCCAACCTGCGGGCCGCGTTCCGCCCGCGCAAGGCCGGCCAGCCGGTGCAGCTGATCCCCGCGGTCGTCCCGGTTGCCTGGACCGTTACTGCAACAGCCGCCGTTGCAACAGTTGCGGAAGACGAACGCCGCCGCCCCTTCGACCTGGCCAAGCCGCCGCTGCTGCGGTGGCACCTGGTCCGGATCGCGGCCGAGCGCCATCACCTGATCCTGACCGCGCACCACATCCTGCTCGACGGCTGGTCGACGCCGCTGCTCGTGCGTGACCTGCTCACCTTGTACGCGGGTGCGGAGCCGCCCCGGGCCCGCCCCTACAAGGAGTATCTGGCCTGGGTGGCACGCCAGGACCGCGGCACCGCCGAGCAGGCTTGGCGCACGGCCTTGGAGGGCCTGGAGGAGCCGACCCTGATCCGCCCGGACGCCGGCCCGGTGGCGGCCGCGCCCGAGATCGTCGAGCACCCCGTGGACGCGACGGCACTGGCCGCCCGCGCCCGCGACCTGGGCGTGACCGTGAACACCGTCGTGCAGGGCGCCTTCGCATTGGTACTGTCCGAGCTCACCGACCGCACCGACGTGGTCTTCGGCGCCACCGTGTCCGGCCGCCCCGCGGGACTGCCCGGCGTCGAGGACATGATCGGCCTGTTCATCAACACGGTCCCGGTCCGGGCCCGCCCTCGACCCACCGACACCTGGGCGGGTTTCCTGACCCGCCTGCAGTCCGAGCAGGCCCAGCTCCTGGACCACCAGCACACGGGCCTGGCCGGCATCCAGCGCCAGGCCGGCCTGGGCCCGCTCTTCGACACGCTGCTGGTCTTCGAGAGCTACCCCCTGGACGAGGAGGGCGTCCGCGAGCTGGAACGCGCCGCCGGCCTGCGCCTGGCCGCCGTGACCGGCAGCGACGCCACCCACTATCCGCTCACCGTGACGGTCGTTCCGGGTGAAACGATGGCCCTGGGCGCCGAGTACCGCCCGGACGTCATCACCCGCGACACGGCCGAACAGATCCTGGCCCGCCTGGCCGACCTCCTGCAATCCTTCGCCACCAACCCGAACACCGCCCTGGCCGGCCTATCCACTGTGGACCTCCCGCAGTACGGCACGGCGATGCCGGTCCCTGCCGGCACGATTCTGGACGAGTTCGCGGCGACGGTGTCCCGCACTCCGGACGCGATTGCCGTGTGTTGCAACGCCGAGCAGTTGACCTTCGCCGAGCTGGACGAGCGTGTCACGAGGCTGGCAAGGATTCTCGTGGAACACGGGGCCGTCCCGGACCGGCCGGTCGCGGTGTTGCTGCCTCGGAGTGTGGACGCGGTCGTGGCGTGGCTGGCGGCGATGCGCGCGGGCGGCATCTATCTCCCCATCGACGTGGACTATCCGGCCGAGCGCATCGACTACATCCTGGAAGACGCCCGTCCGGCCGTGGTGGTGACGCTGGATCTGCTGGCCAAGGCCGCCGATTCGGATGTCGAGCTACCCGCGATTCATCCACGTTCGGGCGCCTACCTGATCTACACGTCAGGTTCCACGGGCCGGCCGAAGGGTGTCGTGGTTGAACACGGCAGTCTGATGAATCTGTTCCATCACCACCGCGAACACGTCATGCCGCAACACAAGATCAGGGCCGGGCTGTCCGCGGCGACGGTGTTCGACACCTCGTGGGAAGGTGTCCTGTTCCTGGTCGCCGGCCACGAACTGCACGTCCTCGACGATGAGACCCGCCGCGACCCGGACCTGTTCGTAGCCTACGTGCGTGAACACGGCCTCGACTTCCTGGATGTAACGCCGTCACTCGCCGGCCCGCTGCTATCGAGTGGTCTGCTGAAACACCCGCCGAGACTCGTGGCATTGGGTGGTGAGGCCGCTGATTCCGGGATTTGGACGGCGCTGCGTGAGGCGACTTCGGCGATCAACCTGTATGGGCCGACGGAGTGCGCGGTCGACACGCTCATGGCCCGCCTGACGGACACCGAGAACCCGTCGGTCGGCCGTCCGATCGCCAATACCCGGGCTTACATCCTTGATTCGTGGCTGCGGCCGGCGAAGCACGGGGAGCTCTATCTGGCTGGGGCGCAGCTCGGCCGGGGTTACCTGAACCGGCCGGGGTTGAGCGCGGTCCGGTTCGTCGCGGACCCGTTCGTGGCGGGGGAGCGCATGTATCGGACCGGGGACGTGGTTCGCCTCGCCGGTGACGGGTCCCTTGAGTTCGTCGGACGGGCTGATGACCAGGTGAAGATCCGCGGGTTCCGGGTCGAGCCGGGTGAGGTCGCGGCCGTCCTGGCTGAGCATCCTGACGTTGCCCAGGCCGTCGTGGTCGCCGTCGACGGGCGGCTCGTCGCCTACGTCGTCGGTGGAGGCGTGGGTGAGCCGACTGAGCTGCGGGACTGGGCCAGCACGCGGCTGCCGGAGCACCTTGTTCCAGCTGCGTTCGTGAGACTCGAGCGGATCCCGGTCACCGTCGCCGGGAAAGTCGACAAGCGGGCGCTGCCGGCCCCCGACTTCGCGGCGCTCACGGGGGATGCGGCACCCCGTACCGCGACTGAGGAGATCCTCGGCGGGCTGTTCGCCGAGGTGCTCGGGCTGCCTTCGGTCGGCGTCGACGACGGGTTCTTCACCCTCGGCGGGGACAGCATCGTCAGCATCCAGCTGGTCGCCCGGGCTCGGGCCGCCGGGCTGCGGATCACGCCGCGGCAGGTGTTCGAGCTGCGTACCGTGGCCGCGCTGGCCGCCGTCGCCGCGCCGGTGGAGGAGCGGCAGACGCAGCACCTCACGGCGGCCGCGATCGGGGACGTGCCGCTGACGCCGGCGCTCCGGTGGCTGCGCACGGCCGGGCCGATCGACCGGTACAGCCAGTCGATGCGGCTGCGGGCCCCGAAACAGCTCACCGACGCCGACCTCGTCCGGCGCATCCAGGCCCTGATCGACCGGCACGACGTGCTCCGGGCCCGCTGGACCGGGGACGGGCTGCACGTGCCCCCGCCCGGGACCGTCGACGCCGCCACGCTCGTCGGCGCGGCCGACCTCGACCCGGCGCGCGGGCGCATGCTGCGGGCCGTCCGATCCGGTGACGAGGTGCTGCTGGAAATCCACCACAGCGTCGTCGACGGCGTGTCGTGGCGGATCATCGTCCCGGACCTGGCGGCGGGCGGGGACCTCGCGCCGGTCGGCACCTCGTTCCGCGAATGGGCGCTCGGGCTCGCGGCCGCGGATGGAACACGCGACTTCTGGGAACACGTCGTCGACGCCGAGCCCGAGCCGCTCCTCGGCGACCGGGCGGTCGATCCGGCCCGGGACACGGTGGCGACGGCCCGCACGGTGACCGTGGAGCTCGACCGCGGCCGGACCGCGGCGCTGCTCGAAGCACCGGGCCGCGTCCGCGCCGGGATGCCGGACGTGCTGCTGGCCGGGCTGGCCCTCGCCGTCACCCGGCGTACCGGGCGGCCCGACCTGCTGGTCGAGCTGGAGGGGCACGGCCGCGAGGAGCATCTCGTGCCCGGCGCCGACCTGTCCCGCACGGTCGGCTGGTTCACCACCGAGTACCCGGTACGGCTCACTCCCGGGCCGGCCGCCGGGGCCCTCACGCGGGTCAAGGAGCAGCTGCGCGCCGTCCCCGACAACGGCGCCGGGTTCGGCCTGCTCAAGGACGCGCCTTCCACGAACGGCCCGCAGATCACCTTCAACTACCTGGGGCGGTTCGGCGGCGCCGACGAGGACTCGAGCGACTGGGCGCCCATCGGCGGGCTCGGCGGCTCGGCCGACCCGGACATGCCGCTCGCCCGCGTCCTGGAGATCAATGTAACGGTTACCGATGGAACGCTGCGTGCCGCGTTGACGTACCCGGCCGGGGTCATCGGCGAGGAGACCGTCCGGGCCATCGCCGGTGACTGGTTCGCGGCCCTGGCCGAGCTGGCCGCCACCGACGCTGGGCTCACCCCGTCCGACCTGCTGCAGCCGGGCCTCGGTCAGGACGAGATCGAAGCCTTGGAACGGCGTCCCGGCGGGCTCACCGACGTGTGGCCGCTCAGCCCGCTGCAGGAGGGCCTCGTCTTCCTGGCGGCGATGGCTGCGGACGCGAACGTGGACCCGAGCGTGGACGCGAACGCGGACCCGAGCGTGGTGCGGCAGGTCGTCGACCCGTACGTGGTGCAGCAGGTCCTCGACCTCGACGGGCCGGTCGACCCGCCTCGGCTCCGCGCCGCCGGGCAGGCTCTGCTGGACCGGCACCCGAGCCTGCGGGTCGCGTTCCTGGCCGGGCCTGGAGGCGTGCTCCGGCAGGTCGTCGCCGCTCGTACCACCCTGCCGTGGACGGAGACGGACCTCAGCGCGGAGGCCGACCCGGCCGCCGCGTTCGAGCGTCTCGCGGCCGCGGACCGGGGCCGGGCGTTCGACCTGACCCGGGCCCCGCTGCTGCGGCTCGACCTGGTCAAAGTTTCTGCAACACAGCACAAGCTCGTGCTCACCAACCACCATGTGCTGCTCGACGGCTGGTCGACGCCGCTCGCCGTCCGTGACCTGTTCGACCTGTACGCCGGCCGGGAACTGCCGCGGCCGCGGGCGTACGAGGACTACCTGCGCTGGCTGCGGCGGGCCGACAATGCCGCGGCGGAGCAGGCGTGGCGGGAGGCGCTCGCCGGCATCGAGGAGCCGACGCTCGTCGCGCCGGACGCCGGGCTCGTCCTCGACGCCCGCCCGGTTCAGCTCGAACGGGAACTGCCGGCCGAGGTGACCGCGCGGCTCACCGCCCTCGCCCGGGACCGCCAGGTCACCCTCAACACCGTCGTCCAGGCCGCCTGGGCCGTGCTGCTCGTCCAGCTCACCGGCCGCACCGACGTCGTCTTCGGCACCACCGTCTCCGGCCGCCCGGCCCAGCTCCCCGGCGTCGAAGACATGATCGGCTTCTTCATCAACACCCTGCCGGTCCGAGTCCCGCTCGACCCCGCCGAACCCTGGTCCGCCCTCCTCGACCGCCTCCAGTCCACCCAGGCCGCGCTCCTGGAACACCAACACCTGCCGCTGGCCGACATCCAGCGCCTGGCCGGCCTCGACGAAACCGACCCCGCCGCATCCCCAGCCGCCGCCCGCGTCGCCGGAGACGCAGCCGGGGGGCGGCGGCTTCGTGAGCTGTTCGACACGCTCACCATCTTCGAGAGCTACCCGCTCGACGGGGCCGCACTGCAGGACGCGACCAGCGCCGGCGGGCTGCGGATGACCGGTGTCACGGGCGATGACGCGCCGCATTACCCGCTCACCCTGGCCGTCGCGCCCGGGGAGCGGCTTCGGCTCGGGCTGGCCTACCGCGGTGACGTGTTCAGCGCGGCCGCGGCGGAGGACATCCTCGACCGGTACGGCGCGCTGCTCGCCACCCTCGCCGAACGTCCGGACGCACCGGTCGGCCGCGCCTTGAACGACTTTGCTGAAACGTACGTCAGCGGGGCCGTGGTCCCGGTTGCGGCGACGACGCTGCCGGAACTGTTTCAGGCGGCCGCGCGGGCCACCCCCGACGCCGTGGCGCTGCGGTTCGAGGATGCCGCCCTGACCTACGCCGAGCTCGACGCCCGCGTCGGCCGGCTCGCGGCCTGGCTGCGGGAGCAGGGCGTGGGGGCGGAAGCCGTCGTCGCGGTGGCGCTGCCGCGCTCGGTGGAACTGGTTGTCGCGCTCCACGCCGTGCAGCGGGCCGGGGCCGCCTACCTGCCCATCGACCCGGCCCACCCCCGCGAGCGCAACGAGCAGCTCATCGCCGATGCCGGGGCTCAAGTGGTACTGACGCCGGAAAACGTGCACCGGCAAGCGGAACCACTGGAACAGCGGGCAAGGGTCGCGCCGGACTCGGCGGCGTACGTCATCTACACGTCCGGCTCGACCGGGCGGCCCAAGGGTGTCACCGTCTCGCACCGCGCGATCGTCAACCGGCTCCTGTGGATGCGGGCCGAGTTCCAGCTGCGGCCCGGCGAGCCCGTGCTGCACAAGACGCCGGCCGGGTTCGACGTGTCGGTCTGGGAGTTCTTCTGGCCGCTGATCTGCGGTGCCACCCTGGTCGTGGCCCGGCCCGACGGCCACCGCGACCCCGCCTACCTCGCCGAGCTCATCCGGCGGCACGAGATTACGACCGTCCATTTTGTACCGTCGATGCTGCGCGCCTTCCTCACCGAGCCCGCGGCGGCCGGCGTCCCGCTGCGGCGCGTCATCTGCAGCGGCGAGGCACTGCCCGCCGACGTCGCCCGCCGGTTCGGTGCGGTGCTGCCCGGTGTGGAGCTGCACAACCTGTACGGCCCGACCGAGGCCGCCGTCGACGTCACCCGTCACCGGGTGGAAACCGCGGCTGATGGAACAGTTCCAATCGGGCGCCCGGTGTGGAACACCCGCACGCTCGTCCTCGACCCGTGGCTGCGTCCCGTGCCATCGGGCGTCACCGGTGAGCTGTACCTCGGCGGCGTCCAGCTGGCCCGCGGCTACCTGCACCGGGCCGGCCTCACCGCCACCCGGTTCGTGGCCGACCCGTTCGTTCCCGGTGAGCGGATGTACCGGACCGGCGACCTGGCCCGCGTCACCGCCGAGGGCGTCATCGAGTATGCCGGGCGCACCGACGACCAGGTGAAGATCCGCGGCCAGCGCGTCGAGCCGGGCGAGGTCGCCGCGGTGCTGTCCGAGCACCCGGCCGTGGCCGAGGCCGTCGTGGTGGCCCGCGACGGCCGCCTGATCGCCTACCTCGTGGGCGCGACGCACAAGGCCCCAGACATCCGGCCCGGCGCGGCACCAGAGACACGAGACATCAGGAACTGGGTGGCTGAGCGGCTGCCTGAGCATCTGGTCCCGGCCGCGTTCATCGAGCTCGCCGCGCTCCCCGTCACCGCCAACGGCAAGCTCGACCGCAACCGGCTGCCGGCCCCCGACTTCGCGGCCGAAGCCGGCGATGACCAGCCGCGCACCGAAGCCGAGGCCGTCCTGGCCCGCCTCGTCGCCGATGTCCTCGGCCTGCCCCGGGCCGGTGTCCGCGACGGCTTCTTCGCGCTCGGCGGCGACAGCATCCTCGCGCTGCAGCTGACCGCCCGGGCCCGGGAGGCCGGCTGGCGCATCACCGCCCGTGACGTCTTCGCCCGGCCGACCGTCGAGGGCCTCGCCGCCGTGGCCGTGCCGGCGGCGTCGGTGGCCGGGGAGAGCCGGGACAAGACCGGCGGCTGGGGTGACATCCCGCCCACCCCGATCATGCGGGAACCGGGTGCGGCCGACCCGCGGCTGAGCCAGTCGATGCGGCTGCGGGCCCCGGACGACCTGACCGACGCCGAGCTGATCCGCCGCGTCCAGCGGCTGATCGACCGGCACGACGTGCTCCGGTCCCGCTGGACGGGTGCCGGGCTCCATGTACCCCCGCCGGGGTCGGTCGACGCGGCGGGACTGATAGGCGCCGAGGACCTCGACCCGGCGGCCGGCCGGATGCTGCGGGCGGTGCGGGCCGACGCGTCGGTGCTCCTGGAGATCCATCACCTGGCCGTGGACGCGGTGTCCTGGCCGATCATCGTCGCCGACCTGGCAAACGCGTCATTGAGCGAGCCCGGCACCTCGTTCCGCGAGTGGTCCGAGGCCCTCGCGGCGGTCGACCGGTCGCACGAGCTGCCCTACTGGCGATCCATTGTGGACGGCCAAGGTGAACCACCCGCCCTCGACCCGGAGCGCGACACGCTCGGCACCCTCGACCAGGTGACCGCGCGCGTCCCGGCGGTCGCGCTGCCCGGCTTCCGCGTCAACCAGCAGGACATCCTGCTGACCGCCCTCGCCCTGGTCAAGCACGACGTCGTGGTCGAACTGGAGGGCCACGGCCGCGAGGAGGCGCTGCTGGCGGGCGCCGACCTGTCGCGCACCGTCGGCTGGTTCACCACGACCCACCCGGTGCGGCTCACGGCCGAGCCCAATGACGTGGAACAAGCCCTGAAACACGTCAAGGAGCAGCTCCGCGCCGCCCCCGACGGCGGTATCGGCTTCGGCCTGCTCCGCGACCGCCGGCCGAACCGGCCACCGGCGTTCCTCGTCAACTATCTGGGCCAGCAGAGCGCAACGCCCGCGCCCGCAAGCCAGCCGAGCGCGACGCCCGGCGACGAGCGCCCCTGGGCTCCGATCGGCGGCCTCCGCGGCGACGCCGCCGACCACCTCCCGGCCCGGCACGCCTTCTCGGTCGAGGCGGCGATCGTCGACGGCGACCTCAACCTGTCGATCGCCTACCCGAGGCACGCCGTACCACAGCGGGAAGCGCAAGACCTGCTCACCGCCTGGACCGAGGCACTGCGACGACTGGCTGCCCTCGCCGAACGGCCCGGTGCCCTCACCCCCTCAGACGTCCTGGCCCCCGTCGACCAGGCCGAGCTCGACGAGCTGAGCAGCCGGTACCCCGCGATGACCGACGTCCTGCCCCTCACCCCGCTCCAGGAGGGCCTCTTCTACCTGCACCAGCTCGACAACAGTGGCTACGCGGTCCAGCAGTCCCTCGAGCTCGAAGGCCCCCTCGACCCCGACCGCCTCCGCCGAGCCGCCCAGCTCCTCCTGGAGCGCCATCCCAACCTCCGCGCCGCGTTCACCACCACGGAGCAGGGCCGCCCGGTCCAGGTCATCCCCCCGGTGCCGCACGTGCCGTGGCGGTACGGCACGGAGGCCGACGCCGACGACGAGCGAGCCCGCCCTTTCGACGTGGAAACGGCGCCCTTGGTACGGGTACTGCTCCAGCGGCACAGCGAAGAACGCCACACCCTGGTCCTGACCCAGCACCACCTCCTCGTGGACGGCTGGTCCGGCCCGCTCGTGGCCAGGGAGCTCTTCGCGGCCTACGCCGGCGCCCTGCCGCCACCCGCCCGCCCGTACCGCGACTTCCTCGCCTGGCTGGCCGCGGCCGACACCGACGCCGCCGAAGCGGCCTGGCGAACGGCCCTGGCCGGCGTGACGGAGCCGACGCTGGTCGCCCCGGGCGCGACCGGCCGCCCCGCCGGCCTGCCGGGGGAGCTGAACGCCGAGCTGCCCAAGGCCGCCGCCGAGCACGCGAAACAGCGCGGCATCACGCTCAACACCCTGGTCCAGGCCCTGTGGGCGGTCCTGCTCGGCCGTCTCACCGGCCGCGACGACGTCGTCTTCGGCGCCACCGTCTCCGGCCGCCCGCCCGAGCTCCCCGGCGTCGAGGACATGATCGGCCTGTTCATCAACACCGTCCCCGTCCGCGTGCGGCTGGCCCCCGGCGAGTCCTGGGACGCGTTCCTGACGCGCCTGCAGCACCAGCAGTCGCGGCTGCTGGAGCACCAGCACCTGGGCCTGCCCAGGATCCAGAAGCTGGCCGAGCCGCGACACGGGTCAGGTGAGCTGTTCGACACCCTGCTCGTCTTCGAGAGCTACCCCGTCGACACGGCCCGGCTCGACGACAGCCAGCGCGCCGCCGGCCTGCGGCTCGCCGACGTGCGGGCCCGCGACGCCACCCACTACCCGCTCACCCTGGTGGCCGCCGACGACGACGGCCTGCACCTCACCCTCGAGTACCGCCGGGACGTCTTCGACGAGGCCACCGCCCGCCTGCTCCTGGACCGCCTGATCGCCCTGGCGACCGAGGTCACCGGCCACGGGAACAATGTCGAGCGCGCCGACGCCCTCACCGCCGAAGAGCGCCACCGCATCCTCGTCGACTGGAACGCCGGAGCTGTTCCGGTGACACCGGCCACCCTGCCGGACCTGGTGACGCACTGGGCGGTGACAACGCCGGACAACACGGCCCTCGTCGTCGGCCGGCGGCGCTGGACCTACGCGCAGCTGGCCGCCGAGGCCGCCACCCTCGCCGGTGTCCTCGCCGCGGCCGGAGCCGGACCGGGCCGGATCGTCGCGCTCGTCCTGCCCCGCGGCGAGCACATCGTGCCGGCGATCCTCGGGGCGATGGGCTCCAGCTCCGCGTACCTCCCGATCGACCCCGACTATCCACCGGCCCGGATCGCGGCGATGCTCGAGGACGCCGAGCCGGTCGTCACCCTCACCGTCAAGTCCACAGTGGACCTGCTGGCCCCCGGCGTCCGGACCATCGTGCTCGACGGCCACCCCCGCGACGAGACGCCGGCGAGCGCCGTCCCGGAGCCGATCACGCCCGACCACCCGGCGTACGTCATCTACACTTCCGGCTCCACCGGCCGGCCCAAGGGCGTGCTCGTCCCGCACCGCACCGTCGTCAACCTGCACGCCAGCCACCGCCACCGGATCCTCGGTCCGGCGGCCGAGCGGCTCGGCCGGCCGCTGCGGGTCGCCCACAACTGGTCGTTCGCGTTCGACGCGTCCTGGCAGCCGCTCCTGGCCCTGCTCGGCGGCGACGAGCTGCACCTGGTCACCGACGAGCCCCGGCGCGACCCGCGGCTGCTGGCGGCGCTGCTGCGCGACAACGGCATCGACGTCATCGAGGTCGCGCCGTCGCACCTGGAGCAGCTGCTCGCGGCCGGCTTCGACGCGGCCGGCCTGGCCGTGCTCGGCGTCGGCGGCGAGGCGGTGCCGGACCCGCTGTGGGCGGCCATGGCGGCCCTGCCGGCGACCGAGTCGTACAACTTCTACGGGCCCACCGAGTGCACCGTCGACGCGGTTGTCCAGCGCGTCAAGGAGGTGCCCCGGGCCCTCATCGGCCGCCCGGTCGCCAACCTCACCCTCTACGTCCTCGACGCCCGCCTGCGCCCGGTCCCGCCCGGCGTCGCCGGCGAGCTGTACATCGGCGGCGCCCAGCTGGCCCTGGGCTACCTCGGCCGCCGGGCCCTCACCGCGGAGCGCTTCGTGGCCGATCCGTTCATACAGACGAAGGGCGCGCGGATGTACCGCACCGGCGACGTCGCCCGCTGGACCGCCGACGGCCGCATCGACTACCTGGGCCGCGCCGACGACCAGGTGAAGATCCGCGGCCACCGGGTCGAGCCGGGCGAGGTCGCCGCCGCCCTGGCCGAGCACCCCGACGTCGGCCAGTGCGTGGTGGTAGCGGAAAACGGCCGGCTGATCGCCTATGCGGTAACCCCCGACAACAATCACAAGGCTCTCAAACGCTGGGCCGAGCAGAGGCTCCCGGCCTACCTCGTGCCCGCCGCGATCGTGCCCGTCGACGCGATCCCGCTCACCGGCAACGGCAAGCTCGACCGGGCCGCCCTGCCCCGCCCCGCGCACGCCACCACCGGCCGCGCGCCGGAAGGCCAGGCCGAGCAGCGCCTGGCCGCGCTGTTCGCCGAAGTGCTCGGCCTCGAGGAGGTCGGCGCCGAGGAGAGCTTCTTCGACCTCGGCGGCGACAGCATCGCCGCGATGCGGCTCGTCAGCGCGGCCAGGAGCGCGGGCCTGCACCTGTCCATCCGCGACCTGATCGACCTGCGCACGGTCGCCGCGCTGCGAGGGGTGATCGCGTGAAGCCCGCGGTACTGCTGCGCTGGTGCCTGCGCGACGCCCGTCGGGGCGTGGCCGCGTCCTGGATCGGCGGCCTGGCCTACCAGGGCGGCCTGATCCTGCTGCCGTGGTGCCTCGGCCGCGCCCTCGACGACGGCATCACCGGCGGCGACCGGCCCGCGCTGCTGCGGTGGGCGGCGATGACCTTCGCCGTCTCGGCCGCGCTGACCGGGGCCGAGTTCGCGATGCGCTGGTGGGCCGCGCTCGCGGGGGTGCGGACCGGCAACGCCCTGCTGCTGCGCCTGGCCGGCCGGGTGCTCGGCTGGGACACCGCGGCCGCGAACCGGTTCTCGGCCGGTGACCTGGTCACCCGGGGGACCCGGGACGTCGAGACGATCACCGTGTGGATCGCGACGGTACCGTCACTGGTCAGCGGCGTCCTCGGCTTCATCGCGGTGATCGTCGTCGTCGCCACGCTCGGCCCGGCCCTCGCGGCGATCGGGCTGGCGACCGTGCCGCTGCTGATCGCGGTCAACCTGTGGTACCCGCGCCGGTACGAGCGGGCCAACAGCGCCCTGTCCGCCGCGCACAGCGACCGCGCCGACGCCGTCGAGGACCTGCTGTCGGCCAGCACCGCGGTCCGCGGCCTCGGCGGTGAGGCCGAGCTCGTCCGGCGCCACCACGCGGCCAGCGACACCGTCCGCGAGCGCACCCTGGCCCTGGCCCGGGTCGCCGCCGCCTGGGCCGCGCACGCGCCGTTCGTGCCGTGGCTGGCGACCGCGGCCGGCGTCGGCGTCGGCGGCCTGCTCGTCCTCGACGGCCGGTTCTCCATCGGCGGCCTGGTCGCGTTCGCCAGCTGGATGACGCTGCTCGGCCGCCAGGTGATGATGCTGACGTTCCGGTTCGGCCAGCTCGGCGACGCCTGGACCGCGGCCGGGCGGATCGGCGCGGTCCTGGACACCGGCGTGGAACACGCGGCGATGACCGGCCACGTCACCGCGGGCGACCTGCGGGCCGAGGGCCTCGTCGTCGAGCGGCCGGGCCGCGCGCCGCTGCGGCTCCCGGACCTGACAATCCACAGTGGAGAGTTCGTGGCGATCGTCGGCGGCGTCGGCACCGGCAAGACGACGCTGCTGCGCCTGCTCGCCGGCCTGGAGGAGCCGGACGCCGGCGGGGTCACCTACGGCGGCACGGACCTGCGCGAAGCCGGCCGGGACGAGCGCGGCGCCGCGATCACCTTCGTCGGCCAGCGCCCCCTGCTGCTGTCCGGCACCATCGCCGGCAACCTGCGCCTGGGCCGCGACGGCCTCAGTGACGACGACCTTCGAGCCGCCTGTCGTACCGCCGCCATCGACACGTTCATCGCCGAGCAGCCCGACGGCCTGGCGACCGAGGTGGGGGAGCGCGGCAGCTCGGTCTCCGGCGGCCAGCTCCAGCGCCTGGCCCTGGCCCGCGGCCTGCTGCGCGGGGCCGGCGTCCTGCTGCTCGACGACGTCACCTCGGCCGTCGACGCCACCACCGAGCAGCGCATCCTGCAGGGCCTGCGGGCGCTCGGCCGGACGGTCGTCATCGCCACCTCCCGCCCGGCCGTCGCGGAACAGGCCGACCGGGTGCTCGACCTCGGCCCGGCCCGGACCGGCGTGGAGCCGGCGAACACCGAGGAGCTGGTGCACCATGGCTGACGTCCGCCGGCTGGCCGAGGAGCCGGACCTGCGCCGGGTCCTCCGGCGCGCCTGGCCGCACCTGAAAGACCACCGCGGCATCGTCGCCGCCGGGGTCGCCGTCAACCTGCTCTCCACCCTGGCCCTGACGCTCGTCCCGGTGCTCATCGGCCGCGCCGTCGACCGGCTGGTCGAGCACGACCGGCGGGGGCTGCTCGTCACGGCCGGGGTCGTGCTCGGGCTCGTCGTCGCCCGGATGCTGCTGCTGCGCTGGTCGGAGCTGCTGCTGACGCGGGCCGGGGAGCGGGTCGTGCAGGGCCTGCGGGACCTGGTCGTGGCCCGGCTCGGCGCCACGCCGCTGCGGTTCCTGGAGGCCCACCGCGGCGGCGATCTGCTGCGCCGGGCCACCGTCGAGATCGCCGAGCTGGCCACGTTCGTGCGCAGCCAGCTGCCGGACCTCATCTCGCTCGGCGGCTACCTGGTGTTCACGGCCGTGGTCCTGCTGAGCTCCTCCTGGTCGCTGTCGCTGGTCCTGCTCGTCGTGTTCGGACCGCCGATGTGGTACATCACCCGCCGTTTCCGCAATGCCGCGGAGCGGGCCTACCCGGCCGAGGCGGCCGCGCAGGCGACGCTGTCGGCGACGTTCACGGAGAGCCTCCAGGCCCGCGAGCAGCTGCAGATCGACGGCGCGACGGGCACCTGGCTGGCCCGGATGCGCGCCGACGCCGACGGCTACCTCGGCACCGCCCGGGCCGCCCAGCGCGCCGCCACCTGGATCGACGTCACCTGGGTCATCCAGGGCCTGACCAGTGCCGCCCTGCTCGTCGCGGGCGGGCTGCTGGCCGGGGCCGACGTCGTCACCGTCGGCGTCGTCGTCACGTTCGTGCTGGCCAGCCGGGACCTGTTCAGCTCGGTCGACGACTTCACCCTGGTGGCGGGCGAGATGCTGGAGTCCCGCGTCGGCCTGGCCCGGCTCCTCGACCTCCTGGAGTCGGCCGAGCCCCGGCCGCGGGCGACGACCGGCCAAGACCTCCGGCCGTCCGAGAGCCCGGCCGCCGGAGGGCTCACCGCGACCGGCGTCACCTACGCCTACCGCGACGGCGAGCCGGTCCTGCACGGCATCACCCTCGAGTTCGGGCCGGGCGAGCACGCGGGCCTGGTCGGCGAGACCGGCTCCGGCAAGACGACCCTCGCGAAGCTGCTCTGCGGCCTCTACCACCCCGACGGCGGCACGGTCCGCCACGGCGGCGACGACCTCACCGACCTCGACCCGGCCGAGCTGCGGCGGCGGCTCGTCCTGATCCCGCAGCAGGTCCACGTCATCGCCGGCACCCTCGCCGACAACCTGGCCCTCACCCCGGGCCGGCCCGCGCGGGCCGACTTCCGGGCGGCGGCCGACCGGCTCGGGCTCACCGGCTGGGTCGAGGACCTGCCCGGCGGCCTGGACGCCCCCCTCGGCCGGCGCGGCGAACGGTTCTCGGCCGGCGAGCGGCAGCTGGTCGGCCTGATCCGGGCCGCGATGATCGACCCCGACGTGCTGATCCTCGACGAGGCCACCGCCGACCTCGACCCGCGTACCGCGCACCGCATCGAGGCGGCCCTGGCCGAGCTGCGCCACGACCGCACGGTCCTGGTCATCGCCCACCGGAGCACCACCATCGAGCGCCTGCCCCGGATCGTCCGCCTCCACGCGGGCCGCGTCGCCGAGGCCCGGGAGGAAGCATGCCGCTGATCGACGTCAACGGGGTCCGGCTCAACGTCCAGGTGACCGGAGCCGGCCCGGCCGTCCTGATGCTGGCCGGCACCGGCGCCCGCGGCCGGACCTGGCACCTGTACCAGGTCCCGGCGCTGGTCAAGGCCGGCTATCGGGTCATCACGTACGACACCCGCGGCCTGCCGCCCAGCAGCGCGCCGGAGCTGGTCACCCTCGCCGACCTGGTGGCCGACGCGACCGCCCTGGCCGAGCGGTACGGCCCGGTCACCCTCATCGGTTCGTCGATGGGGGCACGGGTCGCGGCCGAGGTGTGCTTGCGCCGCCCCGGCCTGGTCGACCGGGCCGTGCTCATGGCCACCTTCGGCCGGCCGGGCGCGTTCCTGACCGCCCTGACCGCCGCCGGCCCGGCCGTGTCGCGGCACGCGGTCGTCCGGGCCGCGTGCAACCTCTCGCCCCGCACCCTCGCCGACGACCGGCTCGCCCAGGACTGGCTCGACGTGTTCAGCGTCCCCCCGGCCGGAGCCGACGACGAGAGCCGCACCGAGCCGGCGTCCGATGTGGACCGGCTCGACGCGTACGGGGCCATCACGGTGCCGTGCCTGGTGATCGGGTTCGCCGACGACCTCATCGCCCCCGCCCGGGGCAACCGCGAGGTGGCCAAGGCGATCCCCGGGGCCCGCTACGCCGAGATCGCGGACGCCGGCCACTACGGCTACCTCGAACAGCCGGAGCCGCTCAACGCCGAGCTGCTGCAGTTCCTGCACACGCCCAAGGAGAGCGCATGACCACGGTCCGCGATGTCGAGCTCGTCTGGCACGACCTGACCCCGAGGCTGCTCGAGGTGGTCCGGGTCCGGCGCCTGACCCCCGGCATGGTCCGCGTGACCTTCGGCGGCGAGCAGCTGGACGGCTTCCGCTACGCCGCGCCCGACGACCACGTGAAGGTCTTCTTCCCGGCGCCCGGGGCCGACCGGCCGGTCATGCCGACCCTCGGCGAGGACGGCCTCGAGCCGCCGCCGCCCGGTGCGCCGCGGCCGATCTACCGCGACTACACGGTCCGATACGTGCGCCCCGAGCAGCGCGAGCTCGACATCGACTTCGCCCTGCACGGCCACGGGCCCGGCGGCAGCTGGGCGGCCCAGGCGGCACCGGGGCAGCGGCTGGGGATCCTCGGCCCGCGCGGGTCCAATCTCGTGCCGCTGACGTTCGACTGGTACCTCCTCGGAGCCGACGAGACCGCGCTGCCCGCCCTCGCCGCCTGGCTGGAGCACCTCCCCGCGGCCGCCCGGGTCATCGCCCGCATCGAAGTGGCCGGCGCCGCGGAGGAGCAGCCGCTGGCCGTCCGGGCCGATGCGGACGTGCGCTGGCTGCACCGGGACCGTGGCGAGTCCCTGGAACTGGCGATCGGCGGCCTCACCCTGCCACCCGGCGACGGGTACGTCTGGATCGCCGGTGAGGCCTCCGGTCTGAAGCCCGTCCGGCGGTATATCCGCAGCCAGGGGCAGCCGCGCGAGTGGACCGAGGTCGATGGCTATTGGAAGCGTGGGGTCGTGAACCTCGACCACCACGAAGGGGAAGACAGTGACTAGTCCGCTGCCCGGCCTCCCGGCGCACGTCCTGCTCGTGTTCCTCGTGCAGGTGTCGCTGCTCCTGCTGGTCGCGCTGGTCCTCGGCCGGCTCGCGGTCAGATGCAAGCTGCCCGCGCTCGTCGGTGAGCTGCTCACCGGCGTGATCCTGGGCCCGTCCCTGCTCGGCAACGTCGCGCCGGGCGCGCTGCGGTGGGTGTTCCCCGCCGACGCCGCCCAGCTGCACCTCGTCGACGCCGTCGGCCAGGTCGGCGTGCTGCTGCTCGTCGGCGTCACCGGCGCGCAGCTCGACGCCGCGATGATCCGGCGGCGGGGCCTCACCGGCCTGCGGGTCAGCCTCTCCGGGCTGCTGCTGCCGCTCGCACTGGGCCTCGCGGCCGGGTTCGTCGTGCCGGCCGCGCTGCTGACCGGCACGACCGACCGCTGGGTCTTCGCGCTGTTCCTCGGCGTCGCGATGTGCGTGACCGCGATCCCGGTCATCGCCAAGACCCTGGCCGACATGAACCTGCTGCACCGCGACATCGGCCAGCTCACCCTGGCCGCCGGCTCATTCGACGACGCCATCGGCTGGTTCCTGCTCTCGATCGTCGCGGCCGCCGCCACCACCGGCGTCAGCGGGGGATCGGTGGCGCTGTCCGTGGTGTACCTGCTGGGCTTCCTCGCCGCCGCGCTGCTCGTCGGCCGCCCGCTGGTCCGCTACGCCATGCGGGTCGCGGCCCGCTCCGGCGACGGCGGCGTGCGGGTCACGGTCTGCGTCGTGCTGATCCTGGCCGGTGCGGCCGCGACACAGGCGATGGGCATGGAGGCGCTCTTCGGGGCCTTCATCGCCGGCATCCTCATCGGGCGGACCCGGGAGAAGCCCGGCGAGCTCGACCAGAACCCGGGTCGTCCCCTGTGGGCCGACCTGGGCCCGCTGCGGACGGTCGTGCTGTCGGTGCTCGCACCGATCTTCCTGGCCACCGCCGGCCTGCGCGTCGACCTGACGGCCCTGGCCGACCCGAAGGTCCTCGTCGCCGGCCTGTCGCTGCTGGCCGTCGCCATCATCGGCAAGTTCGTCGGCGCCTACGTCGGTGCGCGCGGCAGTGGGCTGTCGCACTGGGAGTCCATCGCCCTCGGCGCCGGGATGAACTCCCGCGGCGTGGTCGAGGTCGTCGTCGCCACCACGGGCCTGCGGCTGGGGGTGCTCTCCATCGCGACCTACACCGTGGTGGTCCTCATCGCCGTCGTCACCTCCGTGATGGGCCCGCCGATCCTCCGGGCCGCGATGAGCCGGGTCGAGTACACCAAGGCCGAGCGCGAGCGGGCGGAGGCGCTCGCGGCGGCACCGCCGAAGGCACCCGAACCCGCCGACCTGCACTAGGTACGGCTCGACAAGCAATGAAGGAGTGATATGGACGGGATCGCGTTGGTGACCGGCGCCGCGCAGGGCATCGGCCGCGCCGTCGCGCTCGCCTTCGCCGCCGGGGGCACCCCGGTCGCGGCGGTGGACCGCGACGGCGACGGCCTGGCCGAGCTCGCCGCGGCGCACTGCGGGATCTCGGCCCACGTCGCGGACGTCGCCTCGGCCGGGCAGGCCGAGGCGGTCGTCGCGGCGGCCGAGGCCATCGGCCCGATCGCCGCACTGGTGAACGTGGCCGGCATCCTGCGCACCGGCGAGGTGCTCGGCTACTCCGACACCGACTGGGCCGACACGTTCGCGGTCAACACCACGGGCGTGTTCCACATGAGCCGGGCCGCGGCCCGCCGGATGGTCCCGCGGCGCGGCGGCGTCATCGTCACCGTCTCGTCCAACGCGGCCGGGGTGCCGCGGGCCGGGATGGCCGCCTACGCCGCGTCGAAGGCGGCCGCGACCCACTTCACGAAAAGCCTCGGACTGGAGCTCGCCCGGTACGGCATCCGCTGCAACGTCGTCGCCCCCGGCTCGACCGACACGCCGATGCAGCGGGCCATGTGGGCCGGACACCCCGGCGGGCCCGCAGCGGGGGCGGCGGCGGTCGTCGCCGGCGACCCGGAGGCCTTCCGGACCGGCATCCCCCTTGGGCGCATCGCCGAGCCCGAGGACGTCGCCGACGCCGTGCTCTTCCTCGCCTCGGAGCGCGCCCGGCACATCACCATGCACGACCTGTACGTCGACGGCGGCGCCACGCTGCGCGCCTGAGCGCGACCCGGCGCACACCGCTGCCGGCCGAAGGGAGAACCACCCGTGACCACCGTCTCCACCGAGACCAGCACCGAATCCGCCGCCGACCTCATCGCCGGCTACCGGCCCGGCTCGTCCTCGCTGTTCGCGTCCCCGCGGGGCACGCTGCTGGCCGAGGGCACCTACTTCGCGGTCCCCCCGTCGGGCCGCCGCGACGCCCTGGGTGACCTGGACCGGCGGGTCCAGGCCGTGCTCGGGGTGGCCGAGGCGGCCGGCCACGAGGTGCGGGCCGTCGTCGGGGCGGTGCCGTTCGCCCCCGACGCCCACGCCCAGCTGGTCGTCCCCATGCGCCTGCGCCGCACCGGTCCCGCCGGCACCACCGAGCCGGTCCGCATCAGGCGCCAGGGCATCACCGCGCTGCACCCGGTGCCGCCGGCGGACCGCTACGCCGCGGCCGTCGACCGGGCCGTGCACCAGATCGGCGCGGGTCACTACACGAAGGTCGTCCTGGCCCGGTCGGTGCGGGCCGAGGCGCCCGGCTTCGACCCGGCCCCCGTCGTGCGGGCGCTCGCCGCGCGGGAGCCCAGCGGGTACACCTTCGGCATCGATCTCGGCAACGGCCGGACCCTCTTCGGGGCCAGTCCCGAGCTGCTCGTGTCCCGGCACGGCCGCCAGGTCGCGGCCCACCCCCTAGCCGGCTCCGCGGCCCGCAGCGCCGACCCGGCCGAGGACGCCCGCCGCGCCGCCGCCCTGCTGCGCTCCGAGAAGGACCGGCACGAGCACGCCGTCGTGGCCCGCGCGGTCGCCGACGCCCTGGCCCCGTTCTGCGCACAGCTCTCGGTGCCACCGGAGCCCGCACTGGTGCGCACCGCCACCATGTGGCACCTGGGCACCCTCGTCACCGGTACCGTCGCCGACCCCGCCACCAGCGCCCTGACCCTGGCGGCGGCGCTGCACCCGACGCCGGCCGTCTGCGGCACCCCGACCGCCGCCGCCCGGGCCGCGATCGGCGAGCTCGAACCGTTCGACCGCGGCTTCTACACCGGCATGGTCGGCTGGGTCGACGCCGCCGGCGACGGCGAGTGGGCGGTCACCATCCGCTGCGCGGTCGCCGACCCGGGCGGGCTCGACCTGTTCGCCGGGGCCGGGATCGTCGCCGGCTCCGACCCGGCGGCCGAACTGGCCGAGACGTCGGCCAAGCTCGGCACGATGCTGGCCGCGCTCGGCCTCGCCGCGGAGCACGGCAATGTGGCCTGAGGACATTGCGCGGGGGTACCGCGAAGCCGGCTACTGGACCGGACAGACGTTCGACGACCTGCTGCGCGAGCGGGCCCTCGAGCACGGCGAGCGGATCGCGGTCGTCGACGGCCCACACCGTATTACCTATGCGCGGCTGCGCGACCGGGCGCTGCGCCTCGCCGCCGGGCTGCACCGGATCGGGGTGCGCCGCGGCGACCGGGTCGTGGTGCAGCTGCCCAACCGGGCCGAGTTCTTCGACGTCATCTTCGCGCTGTTCCGCCTCGGGGCCCTGCCGGTCTTCGCGCTGCCGGCCCACCGCGCGGCCGAGATCGGCTACTTCTGCGCGCACACCGAGGCGGTCGCGCTCATCACCACCGATGTGCACGAGGGCTTCGACCACCGCACCCTGGCCGCCGCGGCCGCACCCGCGACCCTGATCGTGGCCGGTGACGCGGGCGGGCACGTGAGCCTGGCCGCGCTCTACGCCGACCCGGAGGACGTCGAGCGGCTCCCGGCCGGGCCGGGCGCCGACGAGGTCGCGTTCCTGCAGCTGTCCGGCGGCAGCACCGGGTTGCCGAAGCTCATCCCGCGGACGCACGACGACTACCTGTACAGCGTCCGCGCCTCCGCCGACATCTGCGCCCTGCGCCCGGACAGTGTCTATCTGACGGCGCTGCCGGTGGCGCACAACTTCACCATGTCCTCGCCGGGCGTGCTCGGGGTCCTGCACGCCGGGGGCCGGATCGTCCTCGCGCCCCGCCCCGACCCGGCGACGGTATTCCCGCTCATCGATGCGGAGCGGGTCACCATCACCGCCGTCGTGCCACCCCTGGCCCTGCTCTGGCTGGAAGCCGTCGATCGACAAGGTTCCAACGGGAGTGTGCGGAGCCTCGAGGTGCTCCAGGTCGGGGGAGCGAAGCTTGCCGATACTGTCGCCGCGCGGATCGGGCCGGTGCTCGGCTGCCGGCTGCAGCAGGTGTTCGGCATGGCCGAGGGCCTCGTCAACTACACCCGGCTCGACGACCCCGACGAGGTCGTGCTGCACACCCAGGGCCGCCCGATCAGCCCCGCGGACGAGCTGCGCATCGTCGACGACGCCGACCAGCCGGTGCCGGTGGGGCAGGTGGGGCACCTGCTGACCCGGGGCCCGTACACCATCCGTGGCTACTGGCGGGCGGCCGAGCACAACCGCACCGCCTTCACCGCCGACGGCTTCTACCGCACCGGCGACCTGGTGCGCCGCCGCCCCGACGGCTACCTGGTCGTCGAGGGCCGGGCCAAGGACCAGATCAACCGCGGCGGCGAGAAGATCGCGGCCGAGGAGGTCGAGAACCACCTGCTCACCCACCCGTCGGTGCACGACGCCGCGGTCGTCGCGGTCCCCGACGCCTACCTCGGCGAGCGCGGTTGCGCCTTCGTCGTGCCCCGGCCCGGCGCCGAACCGCCCACCCTGCCGGCCCTGCGCCGCCACCTGCGCGAGCGGGGACTGGCCGAGTACAAGATCCCGGACCGGCTCAAGGTCCTCGACGCGTTCCCCGTCACCGGCGTCGGCAAGGTCAGCCGGCGCGAGCTCCGCGCGGCCCTCGCCGCCACCCGGAGCACCACCCGGAAAGGCTGATCCCGTGCTGCCCCGAATCACCCCGTATCCGGCTCCGGCGGACTTCAGCGGCGACCAGGCCCGGGTCGGCTGGCGCCTCGACCCGCGCCGCGCCGTGCTGCTCGTGCACGACATGCAGAACTACTTCCTTGCCCCGTTTGGTACCGCCGGTGACGAACCACTGGCCCCGGTGGTCGACAACATCACCGTGTTGCGCAAGCACGCCGTCGCGGCCGGGGTCCCGGTCGTCTTCTCGGCCCAGCCGGGCGGGCAGAGCCGGGCCGAGCGCGGCCTGCTGCAGGACTTCTGGGGCGACGGGCCGCCGCCGGACGAGCACGCCCTGGCCATCACCGCCGCGCTCACCCCGGCCGCGGGCGAGCACCGGATCACCAAGCGTCGATACAGCGCGTTCGTCGGCACACCCCTCGGGCAACTCCTGCGGCAGTGGCAGCGCGACCAGCTGGTCATCACCGGGGTGTACGCGCACATCGGCGTGCTCGCCACCGCGCTTGACGGGTTCATGCGCGACATCCAGCCGTTCGTGGCCGCCGACGCGGTCGCGGACTTCGGCCCCGAGCACCACCGCGACGCCCTGCGCCACATCCGGGACTGCTGCGGCGTCGTGGCGACGACGGCCGAGATCGCCGAGGCACTGCGGTGAACGAAGAGAAAGGCGAACACATGGACTCGACGGTCTACGACGTCGTCGGCATCGGCTTCGGGCCGTCCAATCTGGCCCTGGCCATCGCGATCGAGGAGTACAACCTCGAACGCCCGGCGCCCGAACGCATCCGCGCGACCTTCGTCGAGCGCCAGGACCGCTTCGGCTGGCACCGCGGGATGCTGTTCACCGACGCCACCATGCAGGTCTCGTTCCTCAAGGACCTCGTGACCCTGCGCAACCCCAGCAGCGACTACAGCTTCGTCTCGTACCTGCACGCGAAGAACCGGCTCGCGGACTTCATCAACTACAAGTCGATGTATCCGCTGCGGGTCGAGTTCCACGACTACCTCGAATGGGCGGCCGGCCGGGTCGGCGCGCCGGTGCTCTACGGCCACACCGTCACCGACGTCGTCCCGGCCGCCGGCGGGGAGCTGCTCGACGTCGTCGCGACGGGTGCCGGGGGACCGGGGGCCGGGGGAGCGGTCCGGCACCTGCGGGCCCGCAACGTCGTCGTCGCCGCGGGCCTGGAGCCGAGCCTGCCGGCCGGGGTGGAGCCGGCCGAGCGGGTCTGGCACAACCTCGACATCCTGCACCGGGCCGAGCGGTTCACCGTCGAGCGGCCGGAGCGGTTCATCGTGATCGGCGCCGGCCAGAGCGCGGCCGAGTCGGTGGCGTTCCTGCACGAGCGGTACCCCACCGCCGAGGTCTGCTCCGTGTTCCACCGCTACGGCTACAGCCCGGCCGACGACAGCAACTTCGCCAACCGCATCTTCGACCCGGACGCCATCGACCTCTACTTCGACGCGCCCGCCGACGTGAAGCGGATGCTGTTCGACTACCACCGCAACACCAACTACTCCGTCGTCGACGGCGACCTCATCGAGGAGCTTTATCGGCGGGGGTACCGCGAGCAGGTCCTCGGCCACCGCCGGCTAAGGATGCTCAACGCCTCCCGCCTGGCCGAGCTGCGGCCCCGGCCCGACGGCGTCACCGCGGTCGTCGAGCACCTGCCGTCCGGTGCGGTCCTCGAGCTCGAGGCCGACGCGATCGTCTACGCCACCGGCTACCGCCCGGTCGATCCGGCCCGGCTGCTCGGCGCGGCCGGTGCGCACTGCCGGCGGGACGAGGAGGGGCTGCTGCGGCTGGGCCGCGACTATCGGGTCGTCACCGGCGCCGGGCTGCGGGCCGGCGTCTATGTCCAGGGCGGCACCGAACACGCCCACGGCATCACGTCGACGCTGCTCTCCGCGGTCGCGGTGCGCGCGGGCGAGATCGCGGCCGCGATCGGCGCCGGCGTCGGCGACCGCCCCGAGGCCGCGTCGGGGCCGGCCCGTCCGCTCGTGGGCATCACCCCCTGATCGGCTGCTCACCCAACCGTTTCAGTGGTTTGGTCGGAGGATTAAGAACATGAATATTTGCACCTAATTCACCACGAATGGGTGATGCTCCGGGGGGAAAGCCGGAGGAAAGGTGCGCCGGAATGGCTGCAGGCGAGAACATCGCGATGCGGCGGGCCGTCATGCTCGGTTCGTTCATCGCTGTCGGCATCGGGTTCGTGCTGCTGACCTTTACCCAACGCGCGGAGGCGAAAACAACCGCGGATACGGGGAAGGGCACGTCGGCCGTCGTGGTGAAGGCTTCGAAGCCCGTCACCGCGCCGACCGGCAAGGCATCGACGAAACCCGTGGCCACCAAGCCGCCGGTATCGAAACCGGCCGCCACGAAGGCGACCGCGGTATCGAAACCGGTGCCCACCAAGGCCGTCACCGCACCCCCGAAGGCGGCCACCGCGGCCACCACGGCGGGCACCGCCCCGGCGAAAGCCGCGAGCACCGCCCCCGTGAAGGCCGCGAGCACCGCCCCGGCGGCGAAAACGGCGAGCACCGCGCCGGCGAAAGCCGCCAGCACCGCTCCGCCCGTGAAAGCCGCGAGCACCGCGCCCGCGAAAGCCGCGGGCACCACCGCGAGCACAGCCGCGACCCCGCCGCCCGGCGGTGGCGTCGCGCACATCGAGGCCGCTCCCGCCGCCCCCACGGTGCTCACCGTGGCGGGCGGCGTCAACGCGATCTCGGCGACCTGGCTCGGCTCGCTCGGCGCCAGCGGCTACACCCTCACCGCCACCAGCGGCGCCACCACCAAGACCTGCACCTCGGCCGGGCTGACGTGCAGCATCGCGAGCGTCCCGGCCGGCAGCTGGGTCGTCACGCTCACCGCCACCGGCGTCGGCGGCACCTCGATCCCGGCCGCGGCCGGCACCGTCACCGTCGTCGACCCGGCCAACCCGCCCGGCATCCCCACCGGCGTCTTCGCGACCTCCGGCAACCAGCAGGCGGTCGTCACCTGGACCGCCCCGGCCAACGCCGGTGCTGGCATCGCGTACTACACCGTGACGACCGTCCTGGGCGCCCAGACCTGCACCACGACCGGCACCTCCTGCACCGTCGGCGGCCTGACCCCCGGCGGCTCGTACTCGTTCCAGGTCACCGCGACCGCGATCAACGGCGCCGGCACCTCGCTCGCCAGCGTGGCATCGCCGCTGGTCAACATCGGTCCGCCGAGCGCGCCGCTGTCCGTCGGCGCCATCGCCCTCGCCAACTCGGCCCAGGTCTCCTGGCTCGGCCCGCTCAACGGCGGCGCCGGCATCGACTACTTCCGGGTGACCGCCAGCCCCGGCGGCCAGACCTGCACCGGCACCCTGCTCACCTGCACCGTGACCGGCCTGACCAGCGGGCAGGTCTACACGTTCTCCGTCGTCGCGGTCGGGCTGGGCAACACCGGCACCTCGGCCGCGGCCGTCACCAACGCCGTGACCCCCGGCCCACCCGGCGCACCGACGAACGTCACCGTCACCCCCGGCTTCCTGACCGCGACCATCAACTGGACGCCGCCGGCCTTCGCCGGCGCGGGCATCGACCACTACGTCGCCTACGCCAGCCCGGGCCTGCTGCCCTGCGCCACCCTCACCGCGACCGACACCAGCTGCACGATGCTGAGCCTGCTGCCGACCACCAGCTACACGGTGACGGTCGTCGCGGTCGGCGTCGCGCTCACCGGCACCTCGGTCGCCAGCCAGCCGTCGGCGGCGTTCGTCCCCGGCCCGCCCGGCACCCCGACCGCCGTCACCGCGACCCCGGGCAACGCGGCCGCCACCGTGTCGTGGACCGCGCCGGCCAGCCCCGGCTCCGGCATCACCGGCTACACCGTGACCGCGTCGCCGGGCGGCGGCACCTGCGTCACCGCCGGCACCTCGTGCACGGTGGCGCTGCTGACCCCGGGCACGGCGTACACGTTCACGGTCGTGGCCAACAGCATCTCCGGCCCGTCACCGGCCAGCGCCGCGTCGAACTCGGTCCGCCCCGGCCCGCCGGGCCTGCCGACGGCCGTGACCGCCGTCGCCGGTGACAGCTCGGCCACCGTGTCGTGGACCGCGCCCGCCACCACCGGCGCCGGCATCGACCACTACACGGTCACCGCCGTGCCCGGCGGTGCCACCTGCACCACCACGGGCACCGGCTGTGTGGTGAGCGGGCTGGCCAACGGCACCGCCTACGCCTTCACCGTCACCGCCTACGGCGCGGGCGGCAGCGGCACCTCGCTGCCGAGCCTGGCCTCGAGCATCGTCGTGCCCGGGCCGCCGGACGCGCCGATCCTCGTCAGCGCGAGCCCGGGCGTCGGGGCCGCGACCGTGTCGTGGACCGCGCCGCTCGTGCAGCGGGCCGGCATCACCGGCTACACGGTGACCGCCAGCCCGGGCGGGAGCACCTGCACCACCACCGGCACCTCGTGCACCGTCACGGGGCTGAGCACCGGCACGCAGTACACCTTCGGGGTCGTCGCCACCGGCCCGGGCGGCACCTCGGCCGCCGGGACGACGTCGGCCACCACGAACGTCGGCCCGCCGGGCGTCCCCTCCGGGGTGCAGGCCACCGCGCTCAACGGCGCGATCACCGTCTCCTGGACGCCGCCGCTGCTCTCCGGCAACCTGGTCTCGGCGTACATCGCCACGGCCACGCCGGGCCTGCACGCCTGCGTGACGGTCAACTTCGCGCAGCAGTCGTGCACGATCACCGGCCTCGACGACGGCACGCAGTACACGGTCGCGGTCGTCTCGGTCGGCCTGCTCGGCACCGGCTCGTCGGCCCCCAGCACCCCGAGCAATCCGGTAACGCCCGGTGCGCCCGACGCGCCCACGGCCGTCAGCGCGACGCCCGGCGCCCGCAGCGCCGTGGTCTCCTGGACCGCCCCGGCCGTCACCCGGGCCGGCGTCGACACCTATACGGTGACGGCCGGCCCCGGCGGCGCGACCTGCACCACCGCCACCACGTCGTGCACCGTGACCGGGCTGGTGCCCGGGACCGCGTACACGTTCGGTGTCGTGGCCACCGGCTCCGGCGGCGCCTCGGCCGCGGCGAGCACCACGACCGCGGTCAGGCCCGGCCCGCCCGGCACCCCGACCGGCGCCAACGCGCTGGCCGGCCCGAGCTCGGCGACGGTGTCGTGGACCGCGCCGGCCAACCCGGGTGGCGGCATCGACCACTACACCGTCACCGCCGTCCCGGGCGGCGCAACCTGCACCACCGCCACGACCTCGTGCACCGTCACGGGGCTGACCGACGGCGTGGGGTACACCTTCCAGGTCGTCGCCAACGGCGTCGCGGGGACCGGTGACTCGGCCGCGAGCCTCCCGACCGCGCTGATCGCCCCGGGTGCGCCCGACGCGCCGACGCTCGTGGTCGCCACGCCCGGCAACGCCGCCATCAACGTCGCCTGGGTCGCCCCGCTGATCCAGCGCGGCGGTGTCACCGGCTACACCGTGACCGCGTCGCCCGGCGGCGCGACCTGTACCACCGTCGGGGTGTCGAACACGAGCTGCACGCTCACCGGCCTGACCGGCGGCACGCCCTACACCGTCACCGTGGTCGCCAACGGCAACGCCGGCTCGTCGACCGGCACCACCACGACCGCGGTGACGCCCGGGCCGCCCGGCGCGCCGACGGCCGTCACCGCCACGTCCGGCGCGACCGCCGCGACCGTGTCGTGGACCGCGCCGGCCAACCGCGGCGCCGGCATCGCCACCTACACGGTGACCGCCGCCCCGGGCGGCGCGACCTGCACCACCGCGCTCACCAGCTGCACCGTCAGCGGCCTGAGCGCGGGGACGCCGTACACGTTCACCGTCGTGGCCAACGGCACCGGCAGCACCGGCACCTCGCCGGCCAGCGACCCGTCCGGTGCGACGACGCCGGGTGCGCCCGACGCGCCGACGTCCGTCACCGCGACCCCGGGCGCCGGGATCGCCGCCGTCTCGTGGACGGCCCCGGCCGTCACCCGGGCCGGCCTGACCAACTACACCGTGACCGCCGCGCCCGGCGGCGCCACCTGCACCACCGCCACAACCGGCTGCACCGTCGCCGGTCTGACCAGCGGTACCGCCTACACGTTCACGGTCGTCGCCAACGGCCCCGGCGGCTCGTCGAGCGGCGCCGCCTCCGGCCCGGTCACGCCCGGCCCGCCCGGCGCGCCGACCGGCGTCACCGCGAGCGGCGGCAACGGCACCCTGGCCGTGTCGTGGACCGCGCCCGGCAACACCGGCGCCGGCATCGACCACTACGTCGCCACCGCCACGCCCGGCGGCGCGACCTGCAGCACCGCCGGCACTTCCTGCACCATCACGGGCCTGACCGCCGGGGTGACCTACACCGTCGCCGTCGTCGCGGTCGGCACCGGCAGCACCGGCGCCTCCGCGGCCGGGTACACCGGCCCGGCCACGCCCGGCGCCCCCGACGCACCGACGCTCGTGGTCGCCACGGCCGGCAACGGCGGGGTCGACGTCTCCTGGCTCGGGCCGCTCATCGTGCGGGCCGGGGTCACCGGCTACACGGTGACCGCCTCGCCCGGCGGCGCCACCTGCACCACCAGTGGCCTGTCGTGCACCGTCACCGGCCTGACCGGCGGCACGCCGTACACGTTCACCGTCGTGGCCAACGGCCCCGGCGGCGCGTCGCCCGGCACCACCACGACCGCGGTGACGCCCGGCCCGCCAGCCCCGCCGAGCGCCGTCGCCGTCACCGGCGGCAACACCACCGCGACCGTCACCTGGTCGGCGCCGGCGAACACCGGCGCCGGGATCGCCGGCTACACCGTGACCGCGTCGCCCGGCGGGGCCACCTGCGTCGCCGGTGTGGTCGTGCGCTCCTGCATCCTCACCGGCCTCACCAATGGCACCGCCTACCAGGTGACCGTCGTGGCCAACGGCGTCGGCCTGACCGGCGACTCGCTGCCCAGCGTCGCCGCGAACGTCCAGCCCGGGCCGCCGGACGCGCCGACCGCGGTCACCGCGGCACCGGGCAGCAATGCGGCCACCGTCTCGTGGACCGCGCCGGCCACCACCCGCGCCGGGGTGAGCGCCTACACGGTGACCGCGTCGCCCGGCGGCGCCACCTGCACCACCAACTCGACGTCGTGTTCGGTGCCGGGCCTGCTCAGCGGTACCGCTTACACCTTCACCGTCACCGCGACCGGCCCGGGCGGCACGTCGCCGTCGAGCGGCCCGTCGTCGTCGATGACGCCCGGGCCGCCCGGCGCGCCCACCGCCGTCACCGTGGCCGGGGGCAACACCACCGCGACCGTGTCGTGGACCGCGCCGGTCAACGCCGGCGCCGGGATCGCCGGCTACACCGTGACCGCGTCGCCCGGCGGGGCCACCTGCACGACCGCCGGCACCAGCTGCACCATCACGGGTCTTGGCAACGGGGTGGCGTACACCTTCAGCGTCGTGGCCAACGGCACCGGCTCGTCCGGCACGTCGGCCCCGGGCACGTCGGGCGCCGCCGTCTCCGGCCCGCCGGACGCCCCGACGCTCGTGGTCGCCACGCCCGGCGACGGTGCCGCGACCGTCGCCTGGACCGCGCCGCTCATCACCCGGGCCGGGGTCACGAACTACACCGTGACCGCGGCCCCCGGCGGGGCCACCTGCACCACCAGCGGCCTGTCCTGCGGCGTCACCGGCCTGACCGCCGGGACCGCCTACACGTTCACCGTGGTCGCCACCGGACCCGGCGGCTCCTCGCCGGCCGGCGGCCCCTCGAACCAGGTGCGCCCCGGCCCGCCGGACGCGCCGACCGCCGTGACCGCGACACCCGGCAGCGGCAGCGCCCTGGTGTCGTGGACCGCGCCCGCCACCACCGGCGCCGGCATCGCCACCTACACCGTGACCGCCTCCCCGGGCGGCGCCACCTGCACGACCGCCACGACCAGTTGTACCGTCACCGGCCTGACCGACGGCACGCCGTACACCTTCAGCGTCGTCGCCAACGGCGTCGGCACCACCGGCTCGTCGCTCGCCAGCGGCGCGTCCGCGGCGGTGACCCCGGGCGCGCCCGGCGCCCCCGGCAGCGTGACCGCGGTCGCCGGCTCCCACTCGGCCGTCGTGTCCTGGACCGCGCCGTCCGACCCGCGGGCCGGTGTCACCGGCTACGTCGTGACCGCCAGCCCGGGCGGCGCCACCTGCGTCACCACCGGTCTGTCCTGCACGGTCGGTGGCCTGCTCGGGGGTACCGCCTACACGTTCACCGTCACCGCCACCGGCGCCGGTGGCCTCGGCGCCGCCAGCACGGCCAGCAACTCGGTGACGGCCGGCCCGCCCGGCAGCCCGACCGGCGTCTCGGTCACGCCGCAGGGCGGCACCGACGCGGTGATCGCCTGGACCGCGCCCACCAACGCCGGCGCCGGGATCGACCACTACGTCGTGACCGCGTTCCCCGGCGGTGCCACCTGCTCGACCGCGACCGCGGCCGACACCACCTGCACCGTCACCGGCCTGACGGCCACCGTGGGCTACCTGTTCACCGTCGTCGCCGTCGGCTCGAGCGGCACCGGCGACTCGCTGCCGAGTGTCGCGGGCTCGCTGTCGCCGGCGACCGCACCGGACCCGCCGACGGCCGTGAGCGCCGTCGCCGGCGACAGCACCGCCACCGTGTCCTGGACGGCGCCGGCGGTCGTGCGCGGAGGCGTGGCCGGGTACACCGTGACCGCCTCGCCGGGCGGCGCCTTCTGCGTCACGCTGTCGCCGTCGGACACGTCCTGCGTCGTGCTCGGGCTGACCCCCGGCACCGACTACACGTTCACCGTCGTGGCGAACGGCGCCGGCGGCAGCTCGCCGGCGAGCGACCCGTCGAGCCCGATCGCGCCCGGCCCGCCCGGCGCCCCGACGGCCGTCACGGTCGCGGCCGGCAGCGGCCAGGCCACGGTCTCGTGGACCGCGCCCAGCAGCCTCGGCGCCGGGATCGACCACTACACGGCGACCGCCACGCCCGGCGGAGCGTCCTGCAGCACCGGTGGCACCTCGTGCACCATCACGGGGCTGACCGACGGCGTGCCGTACACCTTCCAGGTCGTCGCCCATGGCACCACCGGCACCGGTGACTCCCTGCCCAGTACCCCGGCCGGTGGTGTGACCGGCGCCCCGGGCGCCCCGACCGCGGTGAGCGCCACCGCCGGCGACCGCTCGGCCGCCGTGTCCTGGACCGCGCCGGGCAGCGCCGGGGCCGGGATCACCGGCTACACCGTGACCGCCGCGCCCGGTGGTGCCTTCTGCGTCACGCTGTCGGCCGCGGACACCACCTGCACCGTGCTCGGGCTCGCGCCCGGCACCGCCTACACGTTCACCGTCAAGGCCACCGGCCCCGGCGGGCCGTCGGCCGCCAGCGACCCGTCGAGCCCGGTCAGCCCCGGCCCGCCCGGCGCGCCGAGCGGCGTCACGGCGGCCGGCGGCGACGCCAGCGCGACGGTGTCGTGGACCGCGTCGGCGAACACCGGCGGCGCGGTGGACCACTACCTCGTCACCGCCCTCCCGGGCGGGGAGACCTGCGCCACCAGTGCCACCACGTGCACGGTGCACAACCTGACCAACGGCGTGCCGTACACCTTCGTGGTGAGCGCCGTCGGCCCGGCCGGCACCGGCTCCTCGCTGCCGGCCCTGCCGTCCACGCCCATCACGCCCGGCCCGCCGGACGCGGTCACCGGCGTGAGCGTGGTCGCGGGCGACGGCGGTGCCACCGTCTCGTGGCAGCCGCCCGGCATCCTGCGCTCGGGCGTCACCGGCTACACCGTCACGGCCAGCCCGGGCGGGCTGACCTGCACCACCACCGGCACCTCGTGCACCGTCGCCGGGCTCACCGCGGGCACCGCCTACACGTTCACCGTGCGGGCGAGCGGCCCCGGCGGCGACGCGCCGCTGTCCACGCCGAGCGTCGGGGTCCTCGTCGGGCCGCCGGGCGCGCCGACCAGCGTCGCCGCCACCGCCGGCAACGGCACGGCCCTGGTGACCTGGACGGCTCCCCTCAACGCGGGCGCCGGCATCGACCACTACCTGGTCACCGCCGCGCCCGGCGGCGCCTTCTGCATCGCCGCGGACGCGTCCGGGTGCACCGTCACCGGGCTGGACAACAGCACCGCGTACGGCTTCTCGGTGGTCGCCGTCGGCCTGGGCGGCACCGGCATCTCGGCCGCGGGCGTCACCGGCGCAGCCGTGAACCCGGGCCCGCCCGGCGTCCCCGGCACCGCGAGCGCCGTGGCCGGCAACGCGAGCGCGACCGTCACCTGGACCGCGCCGACCGGCGGGGCCCCCGTCGACCACTACGTCGTCACGGCCGCGCCCGGCGGGGCCACCTGCACCACCGGCGGCCTGTCCTGCACGGTCAACGGGCTGACGCCCGGCACCTCGTACACGTTCACGGTGGCCGCGGCCGGCGCCGGCTCGGTCGGCTCGTCCGCGCCGTCGGCGGTCTCCAACGCGGTCATCCCCGGCCCGCCGAACTCGCCCACCGCCGTGGTCGCGACCCCCGGCAGCGGCCAGGCCGTCGTGGCCTGGACCCCGCCGGCCTCCGGCGCCGCGGTCTACAACTACGTCGTGACCGCCGCTCCGGGCGGGGCGACCTGCACCACGAGCGTCAACCAGTGCACCGTCACCGGCCTCACCGACGGCACCGCCTACACCTTCGGCGTCGTCGCGGTCGGCCCGTCCGGCACCGGCAGCTCGGCCCCGGGGTACTCGTCCGGCGGCGCGGTGCCCGGCCCGCCCGGGCCGCCCACCGCGGTGGTGGCGACCCCGGGCAGCGGCGCGGCCACCGTCACCTGGATGGCGCCGGTCCAGCTCGGCGCGGGCGTGAACCGCTACACCGTCACCGCCGCGCCCGGCGGCGCGACATGCACCGCGACGACCGGCACCACCTGCACCGTGACCGGCCTGACCGGCGGCACCGGCTACACGTTCACCGTGGTCGCCAACGGCGTCAGCGGGGACTCGAGCGCGAGCGGCGCGTCCGTCGCCGTGACGCCCGGCCCGCCGGCCGCGCCCACGAACGTCACCGCGGTCGCCGGCAACGGCACGGCCAACGTGTCCTGGACCGCGCCCGCGAACCAGGGGGCCGGGATCGTGCAGTACACCGTGACCGCCACACCCGGCGGGGCCACCTGCACCAGCGTCGGGACCAGCTGCACCGTCAGCGGGCTCGTGAACGGGACAGGCTACACCTTCGCGGTCGTCGCCACCGGCGTGCCCGGCACCGGCGACTCCACGGCCGGCCTCACCGCCGCCGCGGTCGTCCCCGGCCCGCCCGGCGCGGTCACCGGCGCCACCGCGGTCCCCGGCGACGCCGACGCCGTGGTCAGCTGGACGGCCCCGACCGGCGGCCCGGCCGTCACCGGCTACACCGTCACCGCCGCGCCCGGCGGGGCGACCTGCACCACCACGGCGACCACGTGCACGGTGACCGGGCTGACCAACGGCACGGCCTACACGTTCACGGTCGTGGCCAACGGCACCGGCGGGGCCTCCACCGGCTCCGTCACCGCCGCCGCCACGCCCGGGCCGCCGGAGCCGCCGACGGACGTGACCGCCGCCGTCGGCAACGGCGAGGTCAACGTCTCCTGGACGCCGCCGGCGAACCGGCGGGCGGGCGTGCAGCGTTACCGGGCGGTCGCCTACCCCGGCGGCGCGGACTGCGAGACCACGGCCACCAGCTGTGTCATCGACGGCCTCGACAACGGCACCTCCTACAGCGTCATGGTCTGGGCCCTCGGCAACGGCGGCGCCTCCGACCCCAGCGTCGCGTCGCCGGCGGTGGCGCCGAGCGCGGGCGTGCCGGCCGCGCCGACCGACGTGACCGCGGCTCCCGCCCCGGCCGCCGGGACCGTGACCGTCACGTGGACCGAGCCGGTCGTCACCGGCGACGGCGTCACCGGCTACACGGTCACGGCCAGCCCCGGCGGGGCGAGCTGCACCGCGGGCGCCGGCGCGAGCTCGTGCACGGTCGCGGGCCTGACCGACGGCACCCCGTACACCTTCGTGGTGGTCGCCGCCGGGCCGGGCGGGCAGTCGGCGCCGAGCGCGCCGTCGCCGCAGACCGTCACCGGCCCGCCGCCGGCGCCGGCCGCGGTCACCGCCGACTCGGGTGACGGGCAGATCGTCGTCACCTGGACCGCGGGCACCCCGGTCGCGGGCGGCGCCACCGCGACCGGCTACACGGCCACGGCCATGCCGGGCGGGGCGACCTGCACCACGACGGGCGCGACGCACTGCACGATCACGGGCCTGACCAACGGCACGGCCTACACCGTCACCGTCGTGGCCACCGGGCCGTCCGGTGCCTCCGCACCCGCGGCCGCGGCCGCGACCGTGCCCGGGCCGCCGCGCACGCCGTCCGGTGCGACCGCGACCGCGGCCGCGTTCGGCGCGACCGTCTCCTGGGACCCGCCGGCCGCGAACACCCCGGCCGTCACCCACTACACCGTGACCGCGGTGCCCGGCGGCCAGACCTGCACCGCGACCGGGCCGAGCTGCACGATCACCGGCCTCGACCCGGGTGACCCGGTGACGTTCAGCGTCGTGGCCAACGGCCCCGGCGGCGCGTCGAACCCGGCCAGCACGGGGCCGATCGTGCCCGGCCCGCCCGGCCGCCCGGACAACGTGACCGCCTCGCCCGGCAACGGCGCGGCCACCGTCACCTGGGACGTGCCGACGAACACCGGGGCCGGCCTGGACGTCTACACGGTCACCGCCGCGCCCGGCGGCGCGGGCTGTACCACCACCGGCCGCACCTGCACGGTCACCGGCCTGACCAACGGGGCGCCCTACACGTTCACCGTCGTCGCGCACGGCGCGGGCCTCACCGGCTCGTCGCCGGCCAGCGACCCGTCGGCCGCGGTCACGCCGCAGGCCGCCCTGCCCGGCCCGGTCGGCGCGGTGAACGCGGTGGCCGGCAACGGCTCGGCGACGATCAGCTGGTCGGCGCCGATCGTCAGCGGCGGCGGCATCGACCACTACGAGGTCATCTCCGACGACGGGCAGACCTGCACCACGACGGGCACGACGTGCACGGTGACCGGCCTGACCAACGGCCGCGACTACCACTTCGTGGTCCGGGCGATCAGCTCCGTCAACCCGGGCACACCCGGCGCCGGGACGATCAGCATGCCCGTCACCCCGCTGACCACGACGGCGAGCGTGCCGACGGCCGTCACCGCGGTGGCGGGGGACACCACGGCCACGGTCAGCTGGACGGCGCCGGCCGACGGGCCCGCGGTGACCGGCTACACGGTGACCGCCGCACCGGGCGGGTTCACCTGCGACGCGCCGAGTGGCGCCACGTGCGTCGTCAGCGGGCTGACCAACGGGGTGGCGTACACGTTCACCGTGGTCGCGCACTCGGCCGGCGGCGACTCCGCCGCGAGCACGCCCTCCAACACGGTGGTCCCGGCCCCGCCGTTCAACCCGAACGGGACCGCTCCGGCCAGCCCCGGCGGCGTGACCGCGCAGCCGGGGTCGGGGCAGGCGACGGTGAGCTGGACGCCGGGCACCGGCGGGCCGGCGGTCACGGGCTACACCGTCACCTCGGTGCCGGGTGGGCTCACCTGCACGACGACGGGCGCCACCACGTGTACCGTCACCGGGCTCACCGACGGCCTGGCGTACACGTTCACCGTCGTCGCGCACGGGTCGCTCGGCGACTCGCTGGCCAGCGCGCCGAGCACGGCCGTGTATCCGAGCACGGCACCGGGCGTGCCGGTGAACGTGACGGTCACGGCCCGGCACAGCGGCCTGGTCGTGAAGTGGACGCTGCCGTCGTCCGTCGGCACCGGCATCAGCCACTTCACCGCGACCTCGCGCACCGGCAACGGCCGCTGCGTGACGACGTCGCCGACGGCCAGGCGGTGCACGATGTTCGTGCCGATCGGCGCCGACTACACCGTCGACGTCGTCGCCAACGGCCTGCACGGCCAGGACTCGGCGCCGGTCTCGGCGACGACCCCGGCCCGGCCGTCGTTCCCGCCGCTGCCGACGTGGCCGCCGGACCTCAACGGGGCCGACGCGCTGCACAGCGACCTGGGCTCCGGCAGCGTCCGGATGAGCCCGGGCGACGGGATCACGCTGCAGGCGGCCGGATTCGCGCCGAATTCGTCGGTCCGCTTCACGGCGTTCATGACGAAGGGCTCGGCCGACCAGAACCCGACCGCCGACGCCGATGTGCACAAGCGCGACGGTGACGTGTCGGCGCAGTCGGGCGGCCCGATGGTCTCGGCGACCGTGCTCGGCACGCCGACGGTCGCCAACGACGGCACGGCCACCATGTGGGCGCAGATCCCGGCGACCTTCGCCGACGACGACGTGGACTTCCTCGCCGAGGGCGTGGCGCCGGACGGCTCGGTGCGCATGCTGGTGCTCGACGTCGACCCGATCAGCGCGACGGCGCCGGTGGTGACGCCGCCGGTGATCACGCCGCCGGCCGAGCCGGTCACGTCGCCGGTGAAGGCGCCGGCGAAGGCCCCGGTCCGGCACGGCGGAAGCTCGGGCACCGGCACGTCCGGCAGCGGCTCGGGCGCGCTGGCCACGACCGGTGACCCGGTCGGGTCGCTGGCCCTGGCCGGCCTGATCCTGCTGCTGCTCGGCGTGGGCGCGTGCCTGCTCGGCCGCCGGCCCGGGCGCCGGGGTGGCCGCACGGCTCAGGCCTCGCCGACCACGTACCGGCCCTTGCCGCCGGACTTCGCCGCGTACATCGCGGTGTCGGCCCGGCGCAGGATGTCGTCGACGTCCACCGCGTCGCCGCTGAGCGCGACCCCGACGCTGGCGGTGACCGGCAGCTCGGCCGCGGCCGGCGGGACGCCGTCGATCGGCTCGATCGGCCGCTCGACGGCGCTGATGATCCGGTGCGCCGCGATCCCGGCGTCGCCGGGGGCGGCGAGCTGCTCGACGAGGATCGCGAACTCGTCGCCGCCGAGCCGGGCGACGGTGTCGGCGGCCCGGGTGGCCCGGCGCAGACGATCGGCGACCTGGCGCAGCACGGCGTCACCGGCGGTGTGCCCGAGGCGGTCGTTGACCGGCTTGAACCCGTCGAGGTCGACGAAGAGCACGGCGAAGGTCTGCGCGGCCCGCTGATGGGTGGCGAAGGCGTGCTCGACCCGCTCCCAGAACAGGGCGCGGTTGGCCAGCCCGGTCAGCGGGTCGTGCAAGGCCAGGTGGCGCAGCTCGCTCTCGCGGGCGCGCAGCCGGCTCTCGGTCTCCTCCCGGCGGGCGATGTCCTCGCGCAGGGCCAGGGTCGCCGCCGCGACCTGCGACACGGCCCGGTCCCGGGCCCCGGTGAGGGTCCCGACGAGCCCGGCCACCAGCACGGTCACGACGACCCCGCCGGCCAGGGTCAGCGCCGTCATCCGCCGGTCGGTGGCCGACAGCAGGCGGTCGGTCGGGGTCACGGAGAGCTGCCAGGTCCGCTGCCCGATCTCGAGGATGCGGTCGCGGTCCAGCTCGGGCCCGGCGTCGCGGGGCGTGCCGGCCGCGGCCGAGGCGATGACGCGCTGGATCGTGCCGTCGTGCTCGGTGAGCGTCAGCCGCACGGACCCGCGGGACTCGGCCCGCAGGGTGTCGGTCATGAAGTCGGTGCCGCGGACCCCGAGCACCACCCAGCCGCGGAACCGGTTGGGGTCCCAGGCGCCGCCGGTCTGGCCGAAGACGGGCTGGACGAGCATCACCGAGCGCTGCCGGCTGGCCTCGGGCAGCTTGCGGTCGCGCAGCAGCACGTAGCCGCGGGAGATCGCGAACGCGGCCGACACCCGGGCCATCCGCAACGCCTCGATCGGCTCGGCGGCCTCGCTCAGGTCCCGCCCGGTGGCCGCGCTCTGCCCGTCGAAGGAGCGCTCCAGCACCACGAACGCGTGCTCGGTGCCGAACACCGGGGCGTGCGGGGCCAGGGTCAGCCCGGTGGCGCCGCGGTCCCGCCAGGCGGCCTGCAGCGCGGCGACACCGTCGTCGTCGGCGGCCGCGACGAACGCGACCCCGGCCGCGGCCGGCAGCCGCTGCCGGTTGAGGTTGGAGGTGACGGCGGCGAACCGGGCCGCGGTCGGCTCGTCCTCGGCGCCGAGCGCGGTGGCCAGGTCGGCCAGGGTGTGCTCGTAGTCGCCGACCTGGTCGACGACGGCGGACGTGGCGTCGTCGGCGTAGCGGTCCATCAGCTGCCCGGCGTAGCGGCGCTCGCCCTGCCCGACGAGCACGCCGGCCATGACGGTGAGCCCGCCGCCGATCACCAGGACGACGGCGACGACCACCGTGTTGACCACGCGGCGCCGCTCGCCGGGCGCCGCTCGTGCCGAACCCCGCATACCTGTGGCATCGGCGCGCACAGCGCGGACCTGCGCGTTCTGCGCCGCGGGCCCGGGCCGGCGGTCCGGCCCGGGCCCGCCCGGATTCACGCCGCGGTCAGCAGATCGATGACCTCCAGGGCCGCGTCCGGGCGGCCGACGACCACGACCACGTCGCCCGGGTGCAGCCGGCCGTCCGGCGGGGCGACGATCTCGTCACCGCGCACGACGGCGACGACGACCGCACCGTCGACGGCCGCGCCGTCCGGGGCCGTCCGGACCGGGCCGCTGCCGATGAGGACCTGCAGGACGGCGACCCGGTCGGCGTAGCGCTCGAGCCGGGCGCAGTGCACCGTGGGCCCGTCCACGCCGAGGACCCCGGCCAGGACCGTGGCCTCGGCCGCGGTGAGCAGGACGCCGGTCCGGCGGGTGTCCGGGTCGGCGGGGTCGTAGACGACGAGCTCGCGGCGGTCGTCGGCGTGCCGGACGATGCCGACGTGGTGACCGTCCACCGCGTGCAGCACGTGCAGCGTGCCCACGCCGGGCAGGGCGATGTCCCGTTCCAGATTCATGAGAAGTACCTCAGCCAGACGTAGAGCCACGCGATGACCGTGGTCATGAGCGTGGTGACGATGCCGTAGCGGGTGAACTGCCAGAAGCTGATCGGCTCGCCGGATTTCGCGGCGATGCCGAGGACGACGAGGTTGGCGCTGGCGGCCACGGCGGTACCGTTGCCGCCGAAATCCGCCCCGAGCGCGAACGCCCACCACAGTGACCGTCCGGTCGCCGGATCGGGTGTGGTGGCGACGAGGTCCTCGACGATCGGGGCCATCGTCGCCACATACGGGATGTTGTCGAAGAACGCCCCGAGGATCGCCGAGCCGAACAGCAGCCCGGTCGCGGCCAGGAAGTAGTCGTCACCGACCCGGGCCGACGCCCAGCTGCCGATGCTGTGGATGACGCCGGTCTCGACCAGCCCGCCGACCATGACGAACAGGCCCATGAAGAACACCAGCGTGCCCCACTCGACCTCCTCCAGGTAGGCCTCGGTGGGGACCCGCGCGACGAGCACCATCAGCCCGGCCCCGAGCAGCGCGATGATAGCCGGCTCGACGTGGATGACGGCGTGCAGCCCGAACCCGGTGACGACCAGCGCCAGCACGGCCAGGCACCGCCACAGCAGCCCCCGGTCCCGGATGGAGGCCCGCTCGTCGAGGGCCATGACCTCGGCCACGCGCTCCGGGTGATACTCGAAGCGCTTGCGGAACATCACCCAGCCGAGCAGGACGAACAGCACGAACAGTACGACGACGATCGGGGCCATGTTGACGATGAAGTCGTTGAACGTGAGCCCGGCCCGGCTGCCGATGATGATGTTGGGCGGGTCGCCGATGAGGGTGGCCGCGCCGCCGATGTTGGACGCGAGCGCCTCCGCGATCAGGTACGGCACCGCGGAGATGCCGAGCTTGCGGCAGACCAGCACCGTCACCGGGGCGACGAGCATGATGGTGGTGACGTTGTCCAGGAACGGCGACGCGACCGCCGTGATGGTGAGCAGCAGCACGAACAGCCGGTAGGGCCGGCCCCGGGACCGTTTCGCGGCCCAGATCGCGAGGAACTCGAAGAGCCCGGTCTGCTTGATCACCCCGACGATGATCATCATGCCGAGGAGCAGGAAGATGACGTTCCAGTCGATGCCGGCGTGCTCGGAGAAGAACACGTCCTTGCCGGGCACCAGGCCCAGCAGTGCCATGAGGCCGGCCGCGAAGAGCGCGACGGCGACGCGGTGGATCTTCTCGGTGGCGATGAGCGCGAAAGCGATCGTGAAGATGACGATCGCGGCGACGGCGCTCATCGGCGCCCCGGCGGGCCGTGCAGGGTGACGGGGGTCTTGCGCATCGGGAGCCTCCTGATGGTTTTCGGGCAACACAACTAGGCCGTCGGCCCTCGCGGGTCACGGCTTGACGTGGTTGTGCCTCAGGAGGTGGGTGGTCCCCGGCAGCCGGTGGCCTCGCCGATCCGTCCACAGTGGATGTCCTGCGGGCCGGCCGGCACCTCGGTCCGCTGCGGGCCGGGGTCGAGGGTCACCGGGTCGGGCGCGGTGACGGGCGGGGCGGCCTCGGTGCCGTGGACGGCCGCGGTGGCCGACGCGGTGCGTGCGACCTGGAACGTGTCCCCGGGCAGGGCGTTGTGCGCGTGGGACAGGCCGAGCAGCAGCCCGCACAGGGTCAGGGCGAGCCCGACGGCGGCGGTGCGCAGCGCGGCTGACGTCCTCACGGTGCACCTCCCGCCCGGTAGCTGAACGGAAGAGTCTACCAGGCGGCCTTCAGTCCACAGTGGATGGCTATCCGTCGATCGTGCGGCGGCGACCGGCGTGGGCGGCTATCCGTCGATCGTGCGGTCCCGGCCGGCGAGGTATCCGAACACGACCAGGAGGACGTCGAGCCCGATGACGGTGACCAGGGCCGGCGTCCACGAGCCGGTGGCGTCGTGCAGGGCGCCGGCCGCGACCGGGCCGGCCGCGGCGACGATGTAGCCGACCGACTGCGCCATGCCCGACAGCGCCGCGGCCTGGTTGTGGTGGCCGGTCCGCAGGCCGAAGAACGACAGCGCGAGCACGATGCCGAAGCCGCCCGCGATGCCGGCGAGACTGCTCCAGACGGCGCTGTACTGCGGTGCGGTGAGGATGCCGGTGACCGCGGTACCGTAGAGGACCGGGGTCAGCACGCCGAGCGGTCGCTGGTCGCGCAGCCGCGGGATCAGCGTCGAGCAGGCGATGCTGCCCGCGATGCCGAAGCCGTTGAGCAGCAGCTGATGGACGCCGGCCTCGGTCGCGCCGATCCCGGCCGCCTTCTCGATCGACGGCAGCCAGGTGATGAGGATGTAGTAGCCGATCGACTGCAGCGCCATGAACGCGGTGACCTGCCAGCCGAGCGCGGTGCGCCAGGGGCTGCGCCCGGCCGGGGGCCGCTGCGCGGTGCCCTCCGCCGCGACTGTGCGCCGGCGCAGCTGCGGGGCCAGGACCGCGATCGCGATCAGGGCCAGCCCGGCCCACATCCCGAGCGGGAGACGCCACCCGGCGGCGGTCAGACCGGCCACCGGTACCGCCACGCCCGCCGCCGTTGCCGCGAAGACCGCCTGCACCACCGAATAGGCGCCGGTGACCGGCCCGATCCGGCCGGGGAAGTCGCGCTTCACCAGGGCCGGCAGCACGACGTTGAGCACGGCGATGGCGACGCCGAGCAGCGCGGTGCCGAGCCATAGCAGCGCCAGCCCCGGCAGCGACCGGACCACCAGCCCGGCGGCCAGGACGACGAGCCCGGCGCCGAGGGCCCGCTCGATCCCGGTCCGGCGGGCGAGGCCCGGCGCGATCGGCGACACCACCGCGAACGCGACAAGCGGCAGGCTGATGAGCGCGGACGCGGTCAGCGACGACAGGCCGAGGTCGGTGCGCAGCTCGTCGAGGACGGGCCCGACGGTCGTGATCCCGGCCCGCAGGTTGCCGGCGACGAGCAGCAGCCCGGCCAGCACCAGCGCCGGGCTCAGGCCGTGGGTCCGGACCTGGCTGCCGGTCTTGGGTGCGGTGGTGGTCATCGGTCGCCCTCCGCGCTCTTTGCCACTTCGCCGGTTTCCACGGCTGCGCGGGCCGCTTCGCCGGTTTCCGCGGCTGCGCGGGCGGCTTCGCCGGTTTCCGCGGCTGCGCGGGCGGCTTCGCTGGTTTTCGCGGCGGCGCGGGCCGCGAGTTCGTGGGCCAGGCGGGCGGTGTGTTCGGCCGCGGTCGCCGCGGCGTCCGGGTCGCGGGCCACGACGGCGTCGACGATGGCGGCGTGGGCGGCGTCGATCGGGGGCAGGTCGTCCGGGTAGTCGGCGACGTCGACGGCGGGGGAGTTGAGGTGGGCCAGGGCCTGCTCGTTGCCGCCGACGCCGCGGTAGAGCTCGGCCAGCAGCGCGTTGCCGGACGCCTCCATCAGCAGCCGGTGGAAGGCGATGTCGGCGGCCGCGTAGGTCGCGCCGTCGGTCGCGGCGGCCCGGGCCAGCAGGGCCTCGCCGAGCTGCGCGCGCTGCTGCGGGGTGGCCCGCTCGGCTGCCAGCCGTGCACCCTCGCGCTCCAGCAGCAGCCGTACCTCGGCCACGTCGGCCGCGCGGTCCTGCTCCAGCCGCCGGGCCAGGGCCGGGGCCAGGTCGCTGGTGGCGACCACGAACGTCCCGTAGCCGGCCCGCGCCCCGAGCAGCCCGGCGTGCACGAGCGAGCGCAGCCCCTCGCGGACGCTGTTGCGGCTCACCCCGAGCTCGCGGGTCAGCTCGAGCTCGGTCGGCAGCAGCGCACCGACCGGGAACTCGCCGTCGGCGATCCGGCGGCGCAGCTGCCCCGCGACCTGCTCGGCCAGGGACACGCTGGGTTCAAGGCGGGCCATGACGTCCAGTCAAGCATTGAGCCAAATGTTGGACAATAGTGTTGAGCTGCTCGGTTGTGTGGCTTCGGCCTCAGGTTGTCGCCGCTGCCGCTGCTCGCTGTGCAGGTTGGCCGACTGCCGGTTGTCGACTGCTGGCCGCTTGCTTGACTGCCGCCGGCCGGACTTCGGCTTGGCGCCTGCCCTGACTGCTGCTTGCCCGACTCCGCTTGCCGGCTGCCGCAGGCCTGACTTCCTTGCCGGCTGCTGCTTGCCCGACTTCGACTGTCGCTTGTCGCTTGGCCGGCGGTCAGGGCGCGCCGAAGCCGGGGCGGCCCTGGGCCCATTGGGGCTGGAGGTGGACGGTGCGGCGGGGGAAGCCGCGCTGCTCGACCAGCGTGCGCTGGATGAGGCGGCAGGTTTCGCTTTCGCCGGCCACGTACGCGGCTCCAGTACCCACCGAGGGCACTTCCAGGTCTTGAACCGCGTGCAGCAACACCCTGGAGGCGACCGCGGACGCGGTGCCACGGTGCACCCACGGGAGCGCGGGCACGCCGTCGGCGCCCGGCATCTCATCGGCCGGGGCCGGCGCCTCGAACACGCCGTGCACCGGGCGGTCCGAACCGTGCAGGGCGGCGCGCATCGCCAGGAGCGGTACCGCACCGGTCTCGTCGCCGATGAACAGGTGGAACGCGGCGGACCGGTCGATAGTGATCTTGCTGCGGGGAGCCTCCACCGTGACACGGTCGCCCGGTGCGGCCCGGCGGGCCCAGTCGCAGCCGGGACCGCCGGCGTCGTGCAACGCGACACGCAGCGACAGGCGCGACTCGCCGGGGGTGTGGCGCCAGATGGAGTACACCCGCCGCGCCTCACCGCCGCCGCCGGGCACCCGCACGACCAGGTGCGCGCCCGGGCTGCACCGCAGGCGGGGAACGTCCGGGCCGACCAGGTCGACCTGCCGCATCGACGCGGTGACGTCGTGCACGGCCTCGACCCGGGTCAGCAGGTGCGGGCGCGGCGCCCGGCGCGGATAGGTCACGACGCACCCTATCCATCGGGAGGTTGCAGCGGGTGGCAGTGGTGTTCGTCAACTGGCGGTTCGGGCGCCGCGGGGGCATTGTCGACGCTATGAGATTTGGTCGGCAGTCGCGTGTGGCGGTGCTGCTCGTCGCGCTCGGGGTGGGGCTCGCGGCCTGCGGTGGCGGCGGATCGCCACAGGCCTCCTGGCAGTCGCCCGGAGCCGGCGCGTCCGGGGCACCGGCGGCCGGGCCGAGCGCCTCCGCGTCCCCCGCGCCCAGCGGCAAGCCGGTGCACGTGCGGCTCTACGAGAAGGACGGCACGACCTACGGCGTCGGCATGCCGATCATCGCGTACCTCTCCGCGTCGATCACCAGCGCGAAGGACTTCGCCGCGGCGACCCAGGTCACCGTCAACGGGTCGCCGGTCGACGGGGCCTGGTACTTCCAGAAGTCGGCGATCTACGACGGCTACCCCCTGGAGGCCCACTACCGGCCGGCCGAATTCTGGGCCGCGCACGCCGACATCCACATGGACCTCGCCGTCAAGGGCAAGTCGGCCGGGCCCGGGCTGGTCTTCGACAACAGCCTCACCATGGACATCAAGACCGGCCCGGCGAACATCGGCAAAGTCGACGGCAAGACGCTGCACATGGTCGTGACGTCCGACGGCAACCAGGTCTTCGACTTCCCGGTGTCGCTGGGCAAGGCGAGCACCCCCACGTTCAACGGCACCAAGGTCGTGATGGGCAAGTCCGCGGTCGAACGCATGGTCGGGGACGGCTACGACGAGAAGGTGCCGTGGTCGGTGCGGATCACCAACTCCGGCGAGTACGTCCACTCGGCCAGCTGGAACGGCGGCAACATCGGGCAGCGCAGCACGTCGCACGGCTGCACCAACCTGACCGAGGCCAACGCCAAGTCGTACTTCGACTTCGCTCAGGTCGGCGATCCGATCACGTACACGAACACGGGCGGGCCGACCATGCCCACCTGGGATGGGTACGGGGACTGGAACGTCGCCTGGACGACTTGGCAGGGTGGTGGCGTGGTGGCGCGGGGCTAGCGGTTCTTCCGGGGCCGCTCGCTCCGGGGCCGTTCGTTCGGTGGCCGTGCCGCGGTCCGGGTGTTGGCGTGGGTGCAACCGTTGGCCCGGCTTCGGACGTCGGCGTGGCTTCGGACGTCGGCGTGGGTCGCCGCGCTGGGTGGCACGTTGATCGCGGGGCCGGACGGCGGTGGCGGGTATCGGGTGGAGGCGACCGTGCCGGTCGGCGTCAGGCGCCGAGGATCGACCAGCCGTGGGGTGGCACTGTCGCCGTTTCGCGGGCGTCGTCCGGGGCGTCGGACTCCAGCACCCGCAGGCCGGTGACGTCGATCGGAAACGTCGTCGGGGCGTCGCCGGTGTTGAGCAAGGTGATGACGCGCTGATCCGCGGCGGTGGAAACCAGTGCAGTTGCCGTGTTGGTCAGGTGGGCCGGGGTCGTGCGGGCGTACGTCAGCCACGGGTGGCGGCGGCGCAGGGCGATCAGGCGCTGGTGGAGGCGGTACACCGGCCAGCCGTACGGGGCCAGGTCGGCGGGCGTGGCCGGGAACGCGGGGCGGATCGCGTCGTCGCCGCCCGCGCGGTCCTCCTTCAGGCCGCGGAACGCCTGCTCGTCGCCGTAGTACACGCTCGGGGCGCCGGCCACCGTGAACAGGACGGCCAGGGCGTGGCCCAGGTGGCGCTCGTCGGTGAGGCGGGTGGCCAGGCGGGTCACGTCGTGGTTGCCGACGAACGTCAGCGGCAGACCGGCCTCCAGGACGGCGTTGTGCCGCTCGAGGGACCAGGCCAGCTCGAAGAAGTTGCGGTCGTTGAGGCTGCTCCAGATCGCCTTCCAGAGTTCGTACTGCGTGATCGAGTCCAGGCCGCTCGCGTTCAGGTAGGCCACGTAGTCGCCATGGATCAGCTCGCCGGTGAACCAGGCGGTCGCGTGTTTCGGCCGTAACTGTTCCAGCGCGGCCCGCCAGAACTCGGGCGGCACCGCGTAGGCGGCGTCGAGACGCCAGCCCGACGCGCCCCGGCGCAGCCAGTGGTCCATCGTCTGGACGACGTAGTCGAGGACCTCGGGCTCGCCGTGGTTGAGCGCGACCAGGCCGTGGTGGCCCTCGAACACGGCGAAGTCGTCGGAGCCCGGGCCGGTACGCCGGAACCAGTGCTCCGGAGCTTTGAACCCGCGCCCGACGTGGTTGAACACGCCGTCGAGCAGCAGGTGCAGGCCGCGCTCCCGGCAGGCTTCGGCGAGCCGGTCGAAGTCGGTGTCGTCGCCGAGCCGGGCGTCGATTCTGCGATGGTCGACCGTGTCATAGCCGTGTGTTTCAGCGGCGAAGATCGGGCCGAGCTGCAGGCCCGACACCCCGAGGTCAACGGCGTAGCCGAGCCAGTCGACCAGGCGGGTCAGCCGGTGCCCGGGCGCCGCGTTGAGCGCGTTCGTGAAGCCCAGCGGGTACACCTGCCAGAAAATGTCCTGCACTTACATCGCGCTCCATTCCCGCTCGTGGCGCGCGTAGCCGGCGCTGTCGTGGGTGTCGAACTGTAACCCGTTCCAGCGGCGGTTCCGGACGGTGAGCCGGTCGCCGTCGGCCTCGATGAGGTTGTAGCTGTTCGGCTCGCCCTTGAGCCGGTTCGAGAACGCGGTGCCGGACTGCGCGACGACGAGACCGGCCACGACACCGCTGTACGCGAGGTGGATGTGCCCGCCGAGCAGCAGGTCGGCGCGGTCGCGCAACTGCCGCAGCGCGAGGGCCGAGCGGCCGACCAGCCCGCGCCGCCGGCCGGGTTCGGTGAGCAGAAACGGATGATGCGTCACGACAACCCGGAACATTTCCACGGGGGTACTGTCGAATGCCCCGCGAATCGCCGCCAGCTGCCCGACGCTGATGCGGCCCCGCGACCAGTCGGTGTGCAGGGTCCACGGCCGCGCCGTGTTGACGCCCACCGCCATCAGCCCGTCGCCCTGGAACGTCACCGCACCGTGCGGGTCGGTGCCCAGGTGCTGCCGCCACCGCCGCCACGGCCGGGCGGCCCGCGACCACACCCGCCAGCCGGGCAGGTCATGGTTGCCGGGCACGACCAGCGCCGGCGCCGGCAGCGAGTCGAGGAACGCGCGGGCGGCCCGGAACTCGGCGTCGCGCGCGGTCTGGGTCAGGTCGCCGCAGACCGCGACCAGGGTCGGCGCGGCCGCGCGCAGGTCCGCGAGCAGGGCCTCGGCGACGGCCGGCACCTCCCGGCCGAAGTGCAGGTCAGAGATCTGCGCGAGCCGGATCACGCCGCCGCCCCGGGCGCGAGCATCGCCAGGGCGCGCGGCCGGAGCTCATACCGCAGCGGCACGGTGAGCTGGGCGATCTCCCCGTCGCTCATGACGCTCAGCAGCCCCGAGCCGGCCGCGTGGACCTCCACCGTCGCGCCCTCGTAGGCGCGGACCCGCTTGTCCCGCTGCCAGCTGCCGTCGAACAGCTTGGCCGCCACCGCGAGCAGGTCCCACCGGGTCCGGTCGTGCGCGACATACACGGCGAGCTTCCCGGCGTCGAGCCGCTCCCGCCCCGGCATCGGCGAGGGTTTGAAGCCGGCGCCGGCCGATCGCGTCTTGACCGACGTGGCCTGTGTCGCCTGACTGCTGAGGGGGTTGCAGGAGATCACCATGGCGCGGGTCTTCTCCTGGTACTCGCGCCCGTCGACGACGATCGTCAGCCGCATCCGCGGATAGCGCCGCAGCACGCGCAGCATCCGGCCGAGCAGTGGAACTGTTGCACGGGCCGTGCCGCCGCGGGCCCGTTCCCGCAGCCGCCCGATGTGCGGCAGCATGGCCAGCATCGAGCTGCACAGGAACACCTGCCCGTTGACGGTGGCCACGTCGATCCGCTCGACCGGGGCGGTGGCCAGGGCGGCGACGGCCTTCTCCAGCTCCGTCGGCACGCCCAGATCCCGGGCCAGCACGTTCATGGTCCCGCCGGGCAGGATCCCCATCGGCACCGCGCAGCCAGGCGACCCCGATGGCGCCTCGGCGTCCGGTGTTCCCATCGGCGTCCTGGCGTCCGGTGTTCCCATCGTGTTTCCGGAGCCCAGCGTTCCGATCGCCACCTCGGAGCCCGGCACCCCCATCAGCGTCTCGGAGCGCGGCTTTCCCATCGGCACCTGGGCGCCGAGCATGCATTCGGCGACGGCCCGGGCGGTGCCGTCCCCGCCCGCCGCGACCAGCGCGTCCGGCCGGCTCGCCAGCAGCTCCCGCACGTCCGCCGCGAGGGTCCCCGGGTTGAACGCCCGCAACTCGGCCCGGATGCCGTGCCGCGCGAACAGTTCGGCCAGTTGATCGCCCGGCTCCGCTTCGGCCCGGGCCAGCAGCGCGCCCGAGCGCGCGTTGTACACCACGGCAACGCGTTCCACGGCACGCTGGTTCCCGATTGCCGTCGAACGAAAACTCCCCGGGAGCGACCGGACGAGGCGTGATCACCATCCGCCGCCGCCGGCTGCACCTTGTTGCTGTTCTGTTCGCGGGGCTGCGGCGGCCGCGGGGCTAGGATGCGCCGATGTCCGGGGACTTCATCGCCGATCCGCAGCTGGCCGCGTTCCTGCGGGCGGCGTCCGCGCAGCCGGCCGCTGCAACAACGAACATTGACGCGTTGCGGCAGGCGGCCCGAGCCCGGGCGGCGGCGCGCGAGCCGGGGCCGGGGCCGGCCGGCGTCGATGCGGTGATTGCGGGGGTACCCGTACGCGTCTACCAGCCCGGCCGGTCAACGGTTGTCGTGTACCTGCACGGCGGCGGGTTCGTCATCGGGGACCTGGACACGCACGATCCGCAGGTGCGGCGGCTTGCGGCGGCCACGGGGGCGAGTGTTGTCGCGGTGGACTATCGGCGGGCGCCGGAGCATCCGTGGCCGGCCGCGGTCGACGATGCCGTCGCCGTGATCACCGCGGTCGCCGGCTCCGGGGGCCGGGTTGCGGTGGCGGGGGACTCGGCGGGGGGCCTGATTGCGATTTTGGCGGCGATTCGGGTGCGTGGAACGGTACCAATGACGGCTCAGCTCTTGGTTTGTCCGAACACTGATCCCACGCTCGGGTTGGCGAGTGTCGAGGAGAAGGGGCGGGGGTGGCTGCTCGATGCCGGGGTGCTGCGCGGGTGGGTCGGGATGTGGCTGCCCGATGCGGAGTTTCGGGCGTCGGCTGTGGTCAATGCGTTGCGGGCGGATCTGCGGGGGTTGCCGCCGGCTGTGGTGGTGACGGCGGAGCATGATCCGTTGCGCGATGAGGGTGACGCGTATGCGGCTCGGTTGCGTGATGCGGGGGTGCCGGTGGTGCATCGGTGTGAGCCTGGGCTGGTGCACAATTTCCCGACGATGCGTGCTGTTTCCTCGGCTTGTGCGGCGGCTGAGGATCGGTTCCTCGCTGATGCGGCGGGTGCGCTGGGGGCTGGGACGATGGAGGTGCGGGCTCGCGGAGCGCGCTCGTAGGACCTGCTCGGTGCCGGCATTGACGCGGTGCGGCAGCGGGGGCGCTCTCGCAGGGGGTGCTCGGGGCCTGGCTGGTGAGGGTGCGGGTTCAGGGTAGGGACGGGGTGGTTGCTCGTAGGCGTTCGGCGTCCTGGCCGGGTGGGGCGCCGAAGAGGCGGCGGTATTCGCGGTTGAACTGGGATGGGCTGTCGTAGCCGACCAGGTGGCCCACGCCGGCTATGTCGTCGGCGTTGGCGGTCAGCAGGGCGCGGGCTTCCTGGAGCCGAATGCGTTTCTGGAACTGTAGCGGGCTCATCGCGGTGATGGCGCGGAAGTGCCGGTGGAACGCGGACGGGCTGAGGCCGGCCAGGTGGGCCAGGTCGGCTACCCGCATCGGCTCGGCGTAGTGCTCGTGCAGCCAGCCTATCGCCCGGCTCACGTGGGCCAGGTTGCTGCCGGCCTGGCCAATCTGGCGGACCATGGGGGCGTGCGGGCCGGTGAGCAGGCGCCACAGGATCTCCTGCTCGATGAGCGGGGCCAGGACGGGGGCGTCGGCCGGGTGTTCCAGCAGCCGTAGCAGGCGGACGGCCGCGTCCAGCAGTTCGGGGCCGGCGGGGCCGGTGGAGATGGCGGCGGCACGACCGCTGGAGGGAAGTACAGGTGGGCTTGCGGCGTTGCTGGTCCGTCCTTTGGCCGGAGCGGAAACATGTTTCGGGCGGCTTGTTTCTGTAACACGCAACAGCAGCGGGGCGATCGCCTCCGGGCGCAGGGCCAGGCCCAGGCCGAGGGCGGGGCGTTTCGGGGTGGCGCGGAGGAAGTGGCCGCTGACCGGGAGCGTGGTGGTGACCACCAGGACGTCGCCGGCCCGGTATTCGTAGACCTGGTCGCCGACCAGCAGCCGCTTGCCGCCCTGCGCCATGATGACCAGCAGCGGCTCCGTCAGCGAGTGCTCCGGCGGCGACGAGTCTACTTTGGACAAGGACAGACCCGCGATGGCGGTGCGCAGAGCCGGCCGCGCGTGCCTGGCGATGAGTGCGCACAGCTCGTCCAGCACATTCTGCACGCTGTCCAGTCTTGCCGTTGCGAGCAGGATTGTGCAAGAGCCCGCGCCGATCGGTCTACCGGACCGTTGCCGTGCGCGGTTTTCTGGAGTCATGCCACTTGACCACTTCGTCACGCTGGGCCGATCGGGCCTCCGCGTCAGTCCTCTCGCCCTCGGTGCCATGACCTTCGGCGAGGATCCCGGGGCCGCCGGGTGCAGCGTCGAGGAGTCGGAGAAGATCCTCACCGCCTACCTGGAACAGGGCGGCAACTTCGTCGACACCGCGAACTTCTACACCAACGGCCACTCGGAGCGCATCCTCGGCGACTACTTCGCGGCCCGCCCCGGCGAACGCGACCGGGTCGTCCTCGCGTCCAAGTTCTTCACGAACATGCACCCCGGCAACCCCAACGCGGGCGGGGCCGGCCGGTCCGCGATCCGCTTCCAGCTGCACGAGACCCTGCGCCGCCTGCGGACCGACCACATCGACCTGTACTGGCTGCACAACTGGGACCGCAACACGCCGATCGAGGAGACCATGCGCGCCCTCGACGACCTGGTGCGGGAGGGACACGTCCGGTACGTCGGCTTCTCCAACACCCCCGCCTGGGTCACGGCGCAGGCGCAGACCATGGCGCTGCTGCGGGGCTGGACGCCGCTGGTCGCGCTGCAGGTGGAGTACTCCCTGCTGGCCCGCACGGTGGAAGGCGAGGTGGCCCCGCTCGCCCTCGACCAGGGCCTCGCGCTGGTGCCGTGGAGTCCGCTGAAGAACGGGTTCCTGTCCGGCAAGTACCGCCGCGGCACCGACGTCACCGACTCCGCCCGCAGCGCCTTCGTGGGGCAGCCGTCGGAGGCCGAGTTCGCCGTGATCGACGCGGTCGACGCGGTCGCGGACGAGCTCGGTGTCACGGCGGCCGCGGTGGCGCTGGCCTGGCTGCGCGCCCGCCCGGGCACGGTGGTGCCGATTGTCGGGGCGCGGCGGCTGGAACATTTGCAGGGCAACCTGGCCGCGCTGGACGTGACCCTGACCGCGGAGCACCGTGCGGCCCTGGAGGCGGTCTCGGCCCCGGACCTGAACTACCCGGCCCCGCTGCACGGCCCGCTGCGGGCGATGTTGCAGTTCGCGGGCTCTACTGTGGATGGCGAACCGTCGGCCGTGTATCCGCCGCTGTTGCAGAGTGCCGTGCGCTACTGAAACACGCGGCTACTGCAACACGCGGCTACTGCAACACGCCGCAGCTGGAAAACACCGCTACTGCAACACGTCGCTGCTGCAGAGTGCGGTGCTCGCTGAAGGCACGCCGCTGCCGCGGAGTGCGGTGCGGTGCTGCAAGTGCGCGCCACCGCAGTGCCACGGAAGGGGGTCAGAGGCTGCGCGGCGGCCGGGAGCGTGGGATCATGCGGGGCGGAGGTGACGCCATGACCGGAGTCCGGGTGCTCGTCGGCACGCGCAAGGGGGCCTTCGTCCTCACCGCCGACGGCAAACGCAAGGATTGGACCGTGGACGGGCCGCACTTCGGCGGGTGGGAGGTGTACCACGTGAACGGCTCGGCCGCCGACCCCGACCGGCTCTACGCCTCGCAGTCCGGCGGCTGGTTCGGGCAGCTGATCCAGCGCTCCGACGACGGCGGCCGCACGTGGGAGCCGGTCGGCAACGACTTCACCTACCGGGGCTCCGTGGGGGAGCACCTGTGGTATGACGGCACGCCGCGGCCGTGGGAGTTCAAGCGGATCTGGCACCTCGAGCCGTCCCGCGACGACCCCGACACCGTCTACGCCGGGGGCGAGGACGCCGCGCTGTACCGCTCCACCGACGGCGGCCGCGAATGGTCCGAGCTCACCGGCCTGCGCACACACGAGTCCGGCCCGCGCTGGCAGCCCGGCGCGGGCGGGATGTGCCTGCACACGATCATCCTCGACCCGGTGCACCGCGACCGGATCTACGTCGCGATCTCGGCCGCCGGGGCGTTCCGCTCCGACGACGCCGGCGAGACGTGGCGGCCGATCAACCGCGGCCTGGTGTCGGGGCAGATCCCCGATCCGGACGCCGAGGTCGGCCACTGCGTGCACCGGCTCGCCATGCATCCGACCAGGCCCGACGTGCTGTTCATGCAGAAGCACTGGGACGTCATGCGCACCGACGACGGCGGCGGGTTGTGGCGGGAGATCAGCGGCAACCTCCCCAGCGACTTCGGCTTCCCGATCGCCGTGCACGCCCACGAGCCCGAGACCGTCTACGTCGTGCCGATCAAGAGTGATTCGGAGCATTACGTTCCAGACGGACGGCTGCGGGTGTACCGCTCGCGCCTGGGCGGTGACGAGTGGCAGCCGCTCACCGAGGGCCTGCCGCAGGCGAACTGCTACGTCAACGTCCTGCGGGACGCCATGGCCGTCGACACCCTCGACGACTGCGGGGTCTACTTCGGCACGACCGGCGGCCAGGTGTACTGCTCCGCCGACAGCGGCGACTCCTGGGCGCCGATCGTCCGCGACCTGCCCGCGGTGCTCTCGGTCGAGGTGCAGGCCCTGCCGTGATCAAGGTCGTGCTGCCACCGCACCTGCGCAACCTGGCCAAAGCCGGCCACGAGGTCGAGCTCGACGTGCCCGCCCCGCCGACCCTGGGCGCCGTCCTCGACGCCCTCGAGGCCCGCTTCCCCGCGCTGCTCGGCACGATTCGCGACCGCGCCACCGGCCGCCGCCGGGCCTTCGTGCGCTTCTACGCGTGCGAGGAGGACCTGTCCAACGACACCCCGGACACCCCGCTGCCGGACCCGGTCGCCGCCGGCCGCGAGCCGCTGCTGATCATCGGAGCGATGGCCGGCGGCTGACACGGCCGATCGGGACGAGCTGTTCGGGCGTCTACCCGCGGGTGCCGTAGGCGCGGACCCCGGCGTGGACGGAGGCTTCGGCTCGGGCGTGTCGAGGTGCCCGCGGCTCTCGGAGCCCGGCCGCGGCCCGGTCAGCCGTTCCCGGGCTCGGCGTGGCGCCCGGTGACGTGCGACCAGGACGGGCAGGTGGCGCAGGTGGCGTAGGTGGAGTGCCCGGCGGAGCCGTAGGAGATCGGCTGCCCCGCATCGCGGCGGCGCGGCCGAGCTACAGCGCGCTCGCCGGCACCACGATCACTCGCCGCACGCCGTGCACAGTGGCCAGCGCCTGCTGCTCCGGTGAGATCCCGCCCGCAACAGTGACCTTGAACCGATAGGACGCCAACGCATCCGCCGGTGACAGTCCGTCGACGCGATGCCGCATTCGGGTGTACGCGTTCCCGCCGGACTCGAATACCGCAGGCGAGGCGTTCGGGATCGCCTTGATCGCGTTCTCGATGTCCGCTTGGCCCTCGTCGTCCACCTTGACGATGACGCCGCGCTCCCCCTTCGGGTCGGCGAGCCCACCCGAAGGGTCCCCGGCCACCGATACTTCCGGCATCCCGCCGATGAGGTCGGTGACCGGCTCGATCAGCGTCGGATCGGTGATCACGGCCCGCAACGAGTCGGGCAGGCCCGATGGATCGACGCGCTTCGCCGCCTCCGGGTTCGCCGACTCCAGCACCTTGTAGGCATCCTGGCCCGACAGCAGATGCACATTGCTCACCGCCGGCAGCGTCTTCAGCCTCGCCTCCACCGCGCTGCGCTGCTCCGCCGTCGCACCCTCGTAGAAGTACACCCCGAGCTTGTATGTGATCCGCGGCTTCTGCTCGTCTTTGCCGGCGGTGCATCCGGTCTGTCCCAGCACGGCCACGATGGCAATGAGCGTCATCAATCGCTTCACGCCCGAGATGGTAGCCGCCCCAGGGGGTCGACGAGGTCACGACGGACGCCTCCTCATGACTGCGCCTGGAACGCGGGCGTACTGGGCCGACGGGCGGACCGGGCTCTGGGCGGGTTCGCTCAGATCAGGCGGCCGGCGTTGGTCAGGGCGGACACGGCCTCGGCGTAGCCGTCGGCGTCGGGGTGGATCTCCAGGTACTCGCCGTAGGTGAGGTCCACGGTCAGGCCGGCCGGGTCGAGCGACACGCCGGCGATCTCGTCCCACGGCAGGTCGGAGACGACGGTGGCGGCCGGGCGCATTTCCTTGCCGTGCATCGACAGGACCGGCTCGACCACCGACGTCACCGTGATGCCGGCGTCGGTCACCGTGATGCGCTCCATCGCCGCATCGTACGGGGGGACCCGGCGCAGCAGCGCGGCCGACAGGAGCAGGCCGGCGGCCGCGCCCAGCAGGACCAGCCGGTAGTCGAGGATCGCGATGAGCGCCGCGCCCGTGGCCAGGCCGGCGGTCTGGGGGCCGGTGGTGCAGAGCTCGAACGCGGCGTACACCCGGCCCTGCAGCTGTCGCGGCGCGCGGCGCTGCAGCAGCGTGATGACGGCGATGACGATGCCGACCAGGGCGGCGCCGGCCCCGGCCTGGCCGGCCAGGACCGACGGCAGCCACGGTGTCGTCAGGAGCAGGGTGGAGGCGGCCAGCAGGGCGAAGCCGGCGGCGGCCGCGCGGATCTCGCCCAGGCGGCGGATGGCGGAAACGGAGTACAGGCCGCCCGCGATCGCGCCCAGGCCCTGCAGTGTCTGTACGACGCCGGCGAACTCCGGCGGGCGGTGCAGGCCCTGGCCGATGACCGCGTAGACGGTGGCCTCGCCCGCGCCGAAGGCCAGGGTGCAGACGGCGGCGGCCACGGTCAGCCGGCGCAGCGCCGGGGCGGTGAACAGGAACCGGAAGCCGGCCCCGAGGCGGCGGTCGGGCGCGGCCGGGCGTGGTTCGGCGACGTGGACCGCGGCGGTGCACGCGGCCGCGGCCAGGAACGTGGCCATGTCCAGCGCGGCCACCGCCGGGCCGCCGACCAGGGTGAACAGGCCGGCGCCGGCGAGCGGTGCGAGGATTCGCAGGCCCTGCTGGACGGTGCGCAGTGTGGCGTTGGCGTCGGCGAGCAGGTCGGGTGGCAGCAGTACCGTCAGCAGGGCCGACTGGGCCGGGGCGATGACGACGTTGAGCAGGCCGTACAGGGCCATGACGGCGTAGATGAGCCAGACGTCGCCGCGGTCGCGGACCAGCAGGAGCGGCGCCAGGACGGCGGTGCCGGCGAGGTTGGCCGCGATCAGCAGCGGGCGCCGCGGGAGCCGGTCGACGAGCAGGCCGGCGAGGGGGGCCAGCAGCGCCGGGGCGGTGAAGCACACGAACGTGAGCGCGGCCGCCGTGTCGCTGCCGGTCAGCGTCTTCACCCAGATGCCGCCGGCCAGCCACAGCGCGCTGTCGCCGAGCAGGGAGAGCGCCTGCCCGGTGAGGTACCGCCGCGCCTGCCGCTGACGCCACATCCGGCGGACGCTCATGTCGCCGGGTAGACGCCAAACAGGACCTCCACCGGGAGCGCGCCCTCGGGGCGCTCGGCGCGGGCGGCCCAGCGGGCGCGGAACTCGTCGGTGAGCGCGCGGTAGGCGGCGGCCATCTCGGCGGCCTCGGCCGCGGTCACGTGCATCGTCGAGGTGTGGCCGGCCGCGGCCGCCTGCCACTCGGCCGGGTAGGTCGGGGCGGTGTCGACGTAGCGGCGGGCGCGGGCCAGGAGCCGGTCGAGCAGCACGTGGTCGAGGGCCTGCTGGGCCCGGGTGAACTCCGGGTCGCCGGGCTGGGCGGGGGCGGTCCAGCCCGGGTGGGTCAGCCGCCAGGGGCGGACCCGGCCGCGGCCGCCGCCGGCCTCCTCGACGAAGCCGTAGCGGGCCAGCTGGCGCAGGTGGAACGAGCAGGTGGTGGGTGATTCGCCGATCAGCTCGCCGGCCTGGGTGGCGGTCAGCGGGCCGTCCTGCAGCGCGTCGAGCAGCGCCAGGCGGACCGGGTGGCTGAGCGCGCGGAGGGTCTGGGGGTCGGTGAGCGTTCGCGGGGTGACCTCGGCCATGCCGTCGAGAGTATTCTCTCGAAAGAAAACTGTCGAGATGATCCTCTTATCAACCCAAGTACTGCTCAGGGCTCGTCGGGCATCGCAGGGGTGCAGGGGGCGGTGAGTCCCTTGCCCGGGGCGGGAGCGAAGCGGCCCCGGAATCCGCATCCGCTGTTGATCTTTGCGTCTGTCTTAAGAAAACCTTTGGGGTATTCGGGGACCGAGATGCTGTCGTTACGTTTGGTGCGCTGACCGGTCGACGCCGCCCAACCCCTGGACGGCCCGGACGGCACCGCCGAGTTGCGTATCGAGCCTGGTGACAGGCCTGGTACGGGAGCCGGGGAACCATGTTCCCGGGGTGAATCCGTGCACGCACGGTAGGGCGCACCTTCTTTCCGCCCGAACCCGTCAGCTAACCCGGTAGGCGGTCCGGAAGAAGGAACAACGTGTTCATCCGACGAACGGCGCTGCGCTCGCTTCTCATCGGGCTGACGGTTGCGGCCGTGGTCGCGCCGGCGTGCGCCGCGCACGCCGATCCCTCGCCCGAGGAGATCCAAGCCAAGATCGACCAGGGCAACAAGGACCTTGAGCTGGTCGTCGAGCAGTACAACAAGACCACCGGGGACCTGACGGCCACGCAGGCCGCGATCACCAAGCTCGAGGACGGCCTCAAGCCGCTGCAGACCGACATGGAGGCCGCGCAGGCCGGGGCCGAGCAGGTCGCGATCAACGCCTACAAGACCGGCAACAACCTGCGGACCTGGTCGCTGATGCTCGGGGCCAGCTCGTCCGACGGGTTCGTCGACCGGGTCGGGACCCTCGAGCAGATCTCGCGCAACCAGCAGCACGACATCGCCGCCTACTCCGCGGCGAAGGGCACGTACGACACCGAGAAGAACCGCCTCAACGAGCAGCTCGCGGCCCAGACCCGGCAGAAGACCGAGCTGGAGACCAAGCGCAAGCAGATCGAGGGCGACATCGCCCGGCTCGACGACATGCAGCGCAAGGCCGACGAGGCCGCGGCCAAGGCCAAGACGCCGACGAAGACGACCACCACCACGACCTCGACCTCGGCCTCGTCGACGGCGGGCTGTGGCAGCGGGGCCGGCACAGTGGTGAAGTTCGCCTGTGCACAGCTCGGCAAGAAGTACGTCTTCGCGACGGCCGGGCCCAACACCTACGACTGCTCCGGCCTGACCATGGCCGCGTGGAAGGCGGCCGGGGTCACCCTGCCGCACAACGCCGCGCAGCAGTGGGGCAAGGTCAAGCACATCAGCCGCAGCCAGCTCGTCCCCGGTGACCTGGTCTTCTACAACGGTCTCGGGCACGTCGGGATCTACATCGGCAACAACCAGATCATCCACGCGCCCAACAGCCGCACGGTGGTCAAGGTCGCCCCGATCGACGTCGACTCGCTCTACGGCTACGGCCGCCCGTAACGACCGGTTCGCGGAACCGCCCGGTGCTTCGGCGCCGGGCGGTTTTTTTGCTACAGACGGGCCCGGGGGCGCCGATCAGGCCGGGGTAGGCGATCGGAGCGCACACAGGACGGGCAGAGCGGTGAGTATCACCCACAGGGCCGCAGACGACGCGCAGCCGGCCGGCGGGCTCGAGGCCGGGCGGTACCTCACGTTCACGCTGCACGATGAGGCGTACGCGCTCGACATCTTCCACGTCATCGAGATCATCGAGTATCGGGCGCTGACGGCGGTGCCGATGGCGCCGGACTTCGTGCGGGGCGTCATCAACCTGCGCGGGCGGGCGGTGCCCGTGGTCGACCTCGCCATCCGCTTCGGGCAGCGTGCGACCGCCGTCGCGCGGCGGACCAGCATCATGATCGTGCGCAGCGGCGATCAGGAAATCGGCATCCTGGTCGACATGGTCAACAAGGTCGTCGGCTTCGGGCCGGGGGACCTCGAGCCGCCGCCGACGTTCGGCACGGGCATCCAGCCGGAGTTCATCAGCGGCATGGCGCGCCGCGAGCACGACTTCATCATCGTGCTCGACCTCGAGCGGACCCTGTCGCCGGCCGACGTCGCGGTGCTCAGCCAGGCCGGCCGCGACTTGGCGGACGAGAGTCCGTGACCGGATCGCTCCAAACCCCGCCGGAGATCACCGGGGCGGACTTCGCGGCGATCAGCGCGCTGCTGCACGAGCGCACCGGCATCCGGCTCGTGCCCGGCAAGGAGACGCTCGTCATGGGGCGGCTCAGCAAGCGGCTGCGGCAGCTGGGTCTGCGCGGCTACGACGAGTATGTCCGGCTCCTGCGCACACCCGGCGGCCACGAGCTCGGCCAGGCGATCGACCTGCTCACCACCAACGAGACGTCGTTCTTCCGGGAGCCGCAGCACTTCGAATACCTGCGCGACACGATCGTGCCCGAGCACCGGCCGGGGCGGATGTTCCGGCTGTGGAGCGCGGCCAGCTCCAGCGGCGAGGAGGCGTACACGGCGGCGATGGTGCTGCTGGAGAAGCCACCGGCCGGCGGGTTCGAGATCCTCGGGACCGACGTGTCGACCCGGATCGTGGCCGGAGCGCGGCGCGGGCTCTACCCCCTCGAGTCGGCCGCCCGGATCCCGATGGAGCTGCTGCGCAAGTACTGGCTCAAGGGCCGCGACGAGTACGCCGGGCTGATGGCGGCCGGCGCGACCCTGCGCGAGCGGGTGTCGTTCCAGCACGCGAACCTGCTCGACGACCTGCGGGACCTGGGCCTGTTCGACGTCATCCTGCTGCGCAACGTGATGATCTACTTCGACCCGCCGACGAAGGCGGCGCTCGTGCGGCGGCTCCAGCAGATGCTGTACCCCGAGGGCCACCTCATCGTGAGCCTGTCCGAGACGCTCAACGGCATCCCGGCCCGGCTGCGGATGATCCGCCCGTCGATCTACCGGCTCCCGGCGGGCTCCCGTGACTGACGAGGTCTTCCTGCACCCGGGCGAGTTCTGCTTCGCCGAGGCCGGCACCCGCATCTCGACGCTGCTCGGCTCGTGCGTCTCCGTCTGCCTCTGGCACCCCGGGCGGCGCATCGGCGGCATGTGCCACTACCTGCTCCCCGGGTCGCACCGCGGCGACGGGCGCTACGCCGGTGGGGCCTTCGACCTGTTCCTCCGCGAGCTCGACCGGACCGGGACGGAGCCTTGGCAGTACCACACGAAACTCTTCGGCGGCGGTGCCCAGCTGCTCGAGGGCCGGGTCGCGGCGGCGAACGTGGCGGCCGGCCTGGCGCTGCTGGAGCGGCACAGCTTCACGCTCCTGACCAGGGACGTCGGCGGGACGGGGGCGCGGTTCCTGCGCTTCGACCTCGACACCGGTGACGTCTGGGTGCGCCGCAACAGCGGCCGCGGGCTGGGCGTGGCGTCATGACGACCCGGGTGCTGATTGTCGACGACTCGGCGGTGGTACGGCAGGTGCTGTCCGCGGTGCTCAGTGGCGCGTCCGGCATCGAGGTGATGGGCACGGCGCCCGACCCGATCAAGGCGATGACGATGATGCAGCGGGCCTGGCCCGACGTGATCGTCGTGGACATCGAGATGCCGCGCATGGACGGGCTGACGTTCGTCAAGCAGGTCATGGGCACCCGGCCCACACCGATCGTCGTGTGCTCGTCGCTGGTCGGCGCGGGTGCCAAGGCCGGGCTGGAGGCGCTCGCGGCGGGCGCGGTGACCGCGGTGGCCAAGCCGACGAGCGGGCTGAAGCAGTACCTGGAGCAGGACAGCGGCAACATCGTGGCGGCCGTGCGCACCGCCGCCACGGGCCGGGCCCGGCGCGTGGATCGCCCGGCGGCCCGGCTGGCCGAACCGGCCCCGGCGCGCCGGACGCAACAGCGGCGGCCGGAGCGGCGGGTCGTGGCGATCGGCACCTCCACCGGCGGCACCCAGGCCCTCGAACGGGTCCTGACCGTGCTGCCGTCCCGCTCGCCGGCCGTGGTCGTGGTACAGCACATGCCCGAGAAGTTCACCGCCGCGTTCGCCGAGCGCATGAACACGCTGTGTGCGGTCGACGTGCGCGAGGCCGCCGACGGCGACCGGGTCCAGGACGGCCTCGTCCTCGTCGCGCCGGGCGGGCGGCACATGGAGCTGCTGCCCGACGCGGCCGCCGGATATCGGGTCCGGGTCTTCGACGGCCCGCCGGTCAACCGCCACCGGCCCTCCGTCGACGTGCTGTTCCGGTCGGTGGCGAGAGCGGCGGGCGCGGACGCGCTCGGCGTGATCATGACCGGGATGGGCGACGACGGCGCCCGGGGACTGCTGGAGATGCGCCAGGCGGGCGCCGTGACCGTCGCCCAGGACGAGGCGACGTGCGTCGTCTACGGGATGCCCAAAGAGGCGGTGGCGCTCGGCGCGGCTGAGCGCGAGGTGCCGCTCCCGGCGATAGCAGAGGTGATCCGCAACCATGGCTGAGGCGCTGTACATCCTCATCGCACTGCTCGCCGGCCTGGCCGGCGGCTTCGCCCTCGGCCGGCGCCGACCGGCGGCCCCGCCACCCGCGCCGGCCGCCGCCCCGGACGCGTTCCGCCGCGGGGTCGGCGCGTTCGCCGAGGAGGTGGCCCCGGTCTGGTCGGCCCAGATCGAGTCGTCGCGGGCCCAGATGGAGTCCGGGATCGCCGCCGTCACCCAGCAGTTCAGCCAGATCGTCGACAACGTCGACGCCGTCCTGGCCTCCTCGGCCGATGCGATCGACAGCGGCGGCGCCGGGTCGTTCGACCGCGGCCGGGAACGGCTGGGCAACGTGGTCCGCACGCTCGACGACGCGATGCGGGCCAAGCGACAGGCCGTGCACGACCTGTCCGGGCTGGCCGCGTTCAACGACGAGCTCAAGCAGATGACCGCCGACGTGGCCCAGATCGCCGCGCAGACGAACCTGCTGGCCCTCAACGCCTCCATCGAGGCGGCCCGGGTCGGCGCGGCCGGCGCCGGCTTCGGCGTGGTCGCGCTGGAGGTCCGGCGGCTGGCCGACCGGTCGCTGCAGACCAGCGAGCAGATGGCGGACAAGGTCGCGGGCATCGGCGCGGCGATCGGTTCGGTACTGGCCGGGGCCGAGGGCGACGCCGAACGCGAGAGCGTGGCCGTGGCCCGGGCCAACGACGACGTGCGGGAGGTCATCGACGACCTGCAGGACGTCGTGAACCGCTCGCGGGACTCCTCGCAGCGCCTGGAACGGGCGGCCGTCGACATCCGCTCCACCATCTCCGACGCGATCGTCAACCTGCAGTTCCAGGACCGGGTCGGCCAGGTGCTGCAGCACCTCGAGGACAACATCAGGCTGCTGCCCGGCCACGTCGCCGGCGCACCGGACACCGGGCCGCAGGCGCGGGCGCTGCTGGAGGAGCTCGAGCGCACCTACACCATGCAGGGCGAGCTGCAGGCCCACCGCTCGGGCGCGGTGACCGAGGCCCCCGAGTCGGAGATCACGTTCTTCTAGTTGTTGTGGAGGCGGCACATGTCCAAGACCGTTCTGATCGTCGACGACTCGGCCTCGGTCCGGCAGGTGGTCACGATCGCGCTGAAGGGCGCCGGCTACGAGGTCATCGACGCCGTCGACGGCCAGGACGCGCTGCGCAAGCTGGCCGGCAAGCGGGTCCACCTCATCATCTCCGACGTCAACATGCCGAACATGGACGGCATCACGCTCGTCGGCGAGGTCCGCAAGCAGCCCGACCACCGCTTCACGCCGATCATCATGCTGACCACCGAGTCGCAGGAGGAGAAGAAGCGGCAGGCCCAGGCGGCCGGCGCGAAGGCGTGGGTGACCAAGCCGTTCCAGCCCGCGCAGATGCTCGCGGCCGTCTCGAAGCTCATCGCGCCGTGAGCACCCGGCTGGACCTCGACGGTGAGCTGACCATCGTCTACGCGGCCGAGCAGCACGAGCAGCTGCTGCGCTTCCTGACCGGCGGCCCCGACCTCGAGCTCGGCCTCGGCGGGGTCACGGAGCTCGACACCGCCGGGCTGCAGGTGCTGCTGCTGGCCGTGCGGGAGGCGCGGCGGCGGGGCCTGCGGCTGCGGCTGACCGACCTCAGCCCGGCCGTGCGCGACGTGCTGGCCGTGGCCTGGCTCACCCCGGACCTGGAGGCGGCGTGAACGAGGACGACCTGCGCGACGCGCTGGACACCTTCATCACCGAGGCCCGCGAGCTGGTCCAGGACTTCGAGGAGGGCCTGCTCGAGCTGGAATCCGCGGCCGACGGCCCGGAGGCGGTCCGGAGCCTGTTCCGGGCCATGCACACGCTGAAGGGCTCCTCGGGGCTGTTCGGGCTGGGCCACATCGTGTCGTTCACGCACGTGCTGGAGTCCGTCCTCGACGACCTGCGCGAGGGCCGGCTCCAGGTCAGCGCCGGGCTGGTCAGTGCGATGCTGCCGTGCGCCGACCACATCACCGCCCTGATCGACGGGGTCGCCGCCGGCCACACCGAGCCGAGCCCGGCGGAGCAGGAGCTGAGCACCCGGCTGCTGGCCGGCCTGGAACCGTTCCAGTCCGCCGGTCCGCCGCCGCCCGCGCCGGTGTCCCCGGCCGCGACCGGCGCGCGGACCTGGCTGCTGAGCATCTGGTTCGGGCCGGAGTGCCTGCGCAACGGCATGGACCCGTTGTCGTTTCTGCGGTACCTCACCGGCCTCGGCACGATCGGCCACCTGGTCACCCGCACCGACGCGCTGCCGCGGGCCGACGAGGCCGACCCGGAGGTCTGCTACCTCGGCTTCGACCTGGAGTTCACCACCGCCGCGGCCAAGGAGGAGATCGAGGCCGTCTTCGAGTTCGTCCGCGACGACAGCACGATCCGCATCCTGCCGTCCGGCGAGGCGGCCGACCTCATCGCCGCCCTGCCCGAGGAGGACCGGCTCGGCGACCTGCTGCGCCGCGGCGGCGTCGTCACCGACCGCGAGCTGGCCACGGCCCTGGCCAAACAGCACACCGGCGAGTCCGCGGGCCGGCCGCTCGGCGAGATCCTGGTCGAGGAGCAGATCGTCCAGCGACCCGTGGTCGAGGCGGCGCTCAACCGGCAGCGCAAGACGGCCGAGAGCCGGCAACAGGACAATCAGACGATCCGGGTGTACTCCTCCCGCCTCGACAAGCTCATCGACCTCGTCGGCGAGCTGGTCATCGCCCAGTCCGGGGTGGCGACGGAGGCCGGCCTGTCCGAGGCCCAGGCGCACGTGCTCCGGCTCGTGGAGGAGGTCAGGCACACCGCCCTGTCACTGCGGATGGTGCCCATCGGCACCACACTGCGCCGGTTCGAGCGGGTCGTTCGCGACGTGTGCGTCGAGCTCGGCAAGGAGGTCGACCTGGTCATCACCGGCGGCGACGCCGAGATGGACAAGGCGCTCGTCGAACGCATCGGCGACCCGCTGCTGCATCTGGTCCGCAACGCCCTCGACCACGGCATCGAGCCGCCCGCCGAACGCGAACGGCTGGGCAAACCGGCCCGGGGCCGCCTCGCGCTCAACGCCTACCACGACGCCGGCAGCATCGTCATCGCGATCTCCGACGACGGCCGCGGCCTGGACCGCGAGCGGATCCTGGCCAAGGCGGTCGAGCGGGGCCTGGTCGCCCGCGGCGAGACGCTCAGCGACCAGGAGGTCTACGCGCTCATCTTCGAGGCCGGCTTCTCCACCGCCGCCACGGTGTCGAACCTGTCCGGCCGCGGCGTCGGCATGGACGTGGTCCGCGGCGCGGTGACGGCCCTGCGCGGCAGCATCGACGTGCAAACCACCCCCGGCGCCGGCACGGCCATGCTGATCCGGCTGCCGCTCACCCTCGCGATCATCGACGGCTTCCTGGTCTGCTCGGGCGACACCCACTTCATCATCCCGCTGGACCGCGTCATCGAGTGCGTCGAACTGCCGGCCGAGGCCCGCGGCCGCTCCTTCATGCACCTGCGCGGCCAGACCCTGCCGTTCGTCCGGCTGCGCGACGTGTTCGGGCTGCCCGGCCGCCCTCCGCGCCGGCAGAGCGTCGTCGTGGTCGAACACGCCGGCCAGCGCGCCGGCTTCGTCGTCGACCAGCTCCTCGGCCAGTCGCAGACCGTGATCAAGCCGCTGGGCAAACTGTTCCAGGAAGTACGCTGCGTCGGCGGCTCCACCATCCTGGGCAACGGCGATATCGCCCTGATCCTCGACATCGACGCCCTGGTCTCGCAGTACGTGGCCCGCGACCGCTCCACCACGACCCGCCCCAACCTCCTCGCAACGCCCGCCGGCACCGTCGTCGAGGCCACCGCCGCCCGCTGACCACGCTTCGATCCCAGCATGGGGACCTTGCAGCGGCGCAGGCGACAAAGGCACCGTCTACCTGGCTGTCACCAACACCGCGGTGTGACCCGGCGCGCGGGCCCGCTCGTCGCCGGGCGGGCCCGCGGCCGGCGGCGGCGCGGTTTCAGAAGCGGTCGAACTTGGTCGGGTCGAGGTCCGGGGCGTCGGAGCGGCCCGCCGAGGCTGAGACCAGGGCCGGTGCCGGGCGCTGGGCGCGGCCGTTGCCGCCGCCGTTGTGCCGGTGGGCGCCGCGGTCGTAGCCGGCCGGCAGCGCGGCCCGGGCGCCACCGCTGCCGCTGCTGTTGCCGTTGCCGGCGTCGGTGACGAAGAAGGTCATCAGGTCCTGCAGCTGGTGGGTCTGCGCCGCCATCTGCTCGGAGGTGGCGGCCAGCTCCTCGCTGGACGACGCGGTCTGCTCGGTGACCTTGCCGATCTGGGTCATCGCGATGTTGATCTGGCGGACGCCGGTGGCCTGTTCGCTGCTCGCCGCCGCGATCTCCTGCACCAGGTCCGACGTGCGGGTGATGCTCGGGATGATCTCGCTGAGCAGGCCGCCGGCGCGTTCGGCGGTCTGGACACTGCCGGCCGCGAGCTCGCTGATCTCCTGGGCCGCGACCTGGCTGCGCTCGGCGAGCTTGCCGACCTCGGTGGCGACGACGGCGAAGCCCTTGCCGTGCTCGCCGGCCCGGGCCGCCTCGATCGTGGCGTTGAGCGCGAGCATGTTCGTCTGGAACGCGATGTCGTCGATGATGCTGATCTTGCTGGTGATCTGTTTCATCGCGTCGACGGTGCGCTGGACGGCGTCGCCGCCCTGTGCGGCCTCGCCGGCGGCCTGGGCGGCGATGCGCTCGGTGGTCGTGGCGTTGTCGCTGTTGCCGCTGATGCTGGCGGTCATCTGTTCCATGCTGGCGGTGGTCTCCTCGACGCTGGCCGCCTGCTCGGTCGCGGCCTGCGACAGGCTCTGCGACGCGCCGCTGATCTGGTTGGACGCGTTGGCGAGCTGGTGGGTCGAGTCGACGACGGTGCGCACGGTCTCGGAGAGCCGGTCGAGCGCGCTGTTGAGCGCGGTGCCCATCATCCCGACCTCGTCGCGGCTGTCGACCGGCAGCCGCTGGTCGAGCCGGCCCTGGGCCAGCCCGGTGAGCACGGCGACGGTGTTGCGCAAGGGGCGGGAGACGGCCCGGACCACGACCGTCACCATGCCGAACGTGATGACGATGGCGAGCAGCGTCAGCCCCAGCAGCAGCAGGCGCGCGGTGTCGTAGTCGCGCTTGGACTCCTCCAGCGCGCCCTTGGCGGCGGTGTTCTGCCGGGCGACGAGGCTGCCGAGCGTCGCGGTGAGACGCTGCGCGACCGGGTCGACCTCCTCGCGGCTGATCCGGTTGTACTCCACGTAGTTGCTGGCCCGCGCGGCCGGGATCGACTTGCCGTTGAGGATCTTCTGGTAGTCGGTCCACGCGGCCTCGAACGCGGCCCGGTCGGTCTTGCCGGCCGCGTCGCTGTCCCGGCCCACGTACGCCTTCCAGCTCTCGTTGAGCCCGGAGACGGCGTCGGTGATCTTCTGCTCCGCGGCCGCCGCCTCGGCGTCGCCCTGCGCCAGGGCCAGTCCGCGGACGGAGAAGCGGACCTGGAGATAGTCGTTGGCCACGTCGTCGAGGATCTGCACCGACTGCAGGTTGCGGTTGTACAGCGAGTTGAGGCGATCCTGACTGTTGCCCAGATACAGCAGCCCGATCAGCCCGACCCCGGCCAGCAGCGCACAGACCACGATGGCGACGGTGCGCAGCTTCCACGCGACGGACACATTGCGAAAGGCGGACCCGAAGGATCGGCGATGCGGGACCGTGGCAGTGCTCATCTCGGCTGCTCCCCCCAATGGCGTAGTACAGCCACACCAATCGGGCCGGGCGCGCCCCAGCTGAGCATTCCGCGCAGCGGCTATTTCGTCATCGCCGCCACGGCCGTGTCGACGTCCTCGGACAGCAGGTCGGGGATGAAACCGATCAGGTCCAGCGTGAACCGGACCATCCCGTCCATCGGGGCGGCCACGCGGACCGGGGCGCCGCGGTCGCTGAACGCGGTCACCACGCGGTCCAGGCACAGCAGGCCCGCGCTGTCCAGGAACGTGGTCTCGGTCAGGTCGACGACGACGCCGGTCGTGGCGCGGACGCTGACCAGGACGTCGCGTTCCACCAGGGGCGCCGTGGCATGGTCGATCTCGCCGAGCAGCTGGACGACTTCGCAGCCGCCCGTGGTGTACACCCGGATTTGACGCTCGCCGTCCATCTCAGCGCCTCCCGCCCCCGGTGTTGCGGCGCATCAGCACCGTCGTCCCGCCCGTGCCGCGATCGATGATCAGCCCGTCCATGAGGCGTCCGATGAGCGCCAGGCCACGGCCCCGCTGCAGGGCCCCGCGGGGCGGACGCCACTGGCCGGTGTCGGTGACCCGGACGGAGACGGTGACCCCGTCCACCTGCGCCAGGACGCCGACGTTGCGGCTTTCATCCATGTCGTACCCGTGTTCGATCGCGTTCGCCACGGCTTCCGCGGTGGCCAGGACGACACCGAAGCGGTCGTACTCGCCGACGCCCTGGTGACCCAGCCAGTTGTCCAGGGCGGCCCGGAAGCCGGCCAGGGACTGCATCCGCGCGGGCACCTCGGCCCGGAACGGCGGCGCGTCCGCGTAGTCCAGGGCCAGCAGGCACATGTCGTCATGACCGCCGCCGCCGGGGAGCATCGCGTCGCTCAGCTCGGTCGCGAGGGCGTCCAGCGGCGTCTGCCAGTGCTCGGCGGCTGCGGCGGCGAGGCGGTCCAGACCGTGGTGGAAGCGTTCGCCGCGGCGTTCGACCAGACCGTCGGTGTACAACATCAGCCTCGAACCGCGGGGGACCGTCAACCGGGCCTCGCTGCGGGCCCGCCCGGCCGACGTGGCACCGAGGGGGCCGGACCGCGCGTCCCAGAGGAAGCTCGGGACCCCGCCCGGGCCAACCAGCAGCGGCGGCGGGTGCCCGGCGCAGGCGTAGCGCAGCTCACCGCTGTCCAGCGCCAGCTCCGCGTAGGCCAGGGTGGTCATCTGCCCGGCCGCGAAGTGCGACACGAAGTCGTCCATGTGCCGCAGGACCTCGGCCGGCCCGTCGTGCGCGGTCGCGAGCGCCCGCACGGCGCTGCGCAGCTGGCCCATGGCGCTGGCCGCGTGCAGGCCCCGGCCGACGACGTCGCCGACGACGATGCCGACGCTCTCGGCGGAGGTGGCGAACACGTCGTACCAGTCGCCGCCGACCTCGAGGCTGTGGACGGCCGGGCGGTAGGCGGTGACGATGTGGTAGCGCGGGTCCGCCGGCCATTCGCCGGTGAGCAGGCTGCGCTGCAGGGTGTGCGCGACCTCCCGGTCGCGTTCGGCCAGCCGCGCGTTGTCCAGCGACAGCCCGGCCCGGTCGGCCAGGTCGGCCAGGAACTCCGGCCCGACGTGCCCGGCCCCGGCGACGTCGCCCCCGGCCAGCAGCAGCGTGCCGAGGACGGCGTTGCGGGCCCGCAGCGGCAGCACCATGGCCCGGGCGCCGTCGGCGGTCATCAGCGGTATCGCGGCGAGGGCGCCGGCCCGTCCGGCCGCGTGCACCGAGGCGAGCACGTCGTTCGGGATGGCCCAGCCGCCGCCCGGGCGCGGCGGCGCGCAGGCCTGCCACGCCGGTTCGCCGGACGAAGCCGGCCGACCACGTTGCCCGCCGACGAGGCCGGTGTCGCCTGACCGCGAGGCCGGCCGACCACGTTGCCCGCCGGCGAGGCCGGTGCCGCCCGAAAGCTCACCGGCGGCGTCGAGGTCGATCTGGGCGTAGCCGGCGACGCCGGGCACGAGCAGCTCGACGAGGCGCGCGGCGCGCACGGTGAAGCCGACCGTCTCGTCGAGGTCGCGGCTGAGCCGGGCCAGGAACCCCGACTGCCAGGCCCGCCGGGTCGTCTCCTCCAGCAGCCGGATCCGGTCGAGGGCCTGGCCGGCCTGGCGGCCGACGGTGCGCATGAGCTCGATCTCGTCCTCACCGAACGTGCGCGGCGGGGCGTGGCCCGACTCGTCCGGGGGCAGCGGCGCGAACACGAAGGACACCACTCCCAGCACGCGCTGATCGGCCAGCAGGGGCGTGACGAGGTGCAGGCCGCCGTCGTCCTCGGCGTGGCGGACCACGTCGAGCAGGGCCGCGGCCCGCGCCTCGGGGGCCTGGTCGTCGAGGGAGATGAACTCGGCCTGGAAGTCGTCGCCCAGCCGCCGCAGTGCCGCCTCGGCCGGTTCGATCAGCCAGACCCGCGTCTCGGTGGCCGTGAACGCCTCGTCGCCGACCCGCACGATCGGGTCGACGATCTCGTCGGCCCGCTCGATCGCGGCGCAGCGCACCACCATCTCCTGCAGCAGCCGGATCCGGGTCGCGTTGCGCTCGGCGCTGCGCCGCTCGGCCAGCAGCTCCCGCTCGTAGGTGCGGCGCTCCTTAATGTCGAACACCGCCATCCGCACGAGCGCCTGGCTGCCGGCCGGGCCGGCCCGCAGCACCGCGTTGACGAGCGCGTCGAGCCGGGTGCCATCGGCCCGGCGGAACTCGGCGGCGATCTCACCGACCTCGCCCTGGATGTGCAGCAGCGGCGCCAGGTGCGTCTCGTGGAAGATGCGGCTGCCGGCCATGTAGATCTCGTGGACGCGGCGGCCCGTCAGCTGGTCGCGGCGGTATCCCGTCCACCGCAGGAAGGTGCGGTTGGCGCGCACGATCGTGCCGTCCGGCAGCAACGACAGGTATCCGCACGGCGCGCTGTCGTAGAGGTCCTCGGCGTTCTCCTCGGGCAGCGGCTCCGGCACGCCTCAGCCCGTCCGCAGGAAGCCGTCGATGGCCGCGAAGGTCTCCTCGGGCGCGCTGAGGTTGGGGCAGTGGCCGGTCGCCTTGAGCACGATCAGGGTGCTGCCGGGGATGTTGGCGTTGGTGTATGCCCCGACCTCCTGCGGCGCGATGACGTCCTGCGAGCACTGCAGGATCAGCGTCGGCACGGTGACCTCGGCCAGGTCGGCCCGGTTGTCCGAGCGGAACGTCACCTCGGCGAACTGCCGCGCGATGGCCGGGTCGGTGCGGCAGAAGCTGTTGGTCAGCTCGTCGCCGAGCTCGGGCCGGTCGGCGTTGCCCATGATGACCGGGGCCATCGCGGCCGACCAGCCGAGATAGTTGCTGTCGAGGCTCTCGAGCAGCTCGTCGATCTCGGTCGCGCTGAAGCCGCCGTAGTAGTCGCCGTCGTCGATGTATCGCGGGGACGGCCCGACCATCACCAGCTTCGCGAACCGCTCCGGCTCCTTGTTGGCCGCCAGCAGCCCGATCATGGAGCTGACCGAGTGCCCGACGAACACGACCTGGTGCAGGTCGAGCTCGTGCAGGAGGTCGAGCAGGTCGTCGGCGTAGCCGCTGAGCGAGCCGTGCCGCTGCCGCGAATAGGCGGCCAGGTCTGAGTTGCCGGCTCCGACATGGTCGAAGAGCACGACCCGATGATCGCCGGCGAACCGTGGCGCGACGAAGCGCCACATGTTCTGGTCGCACCCGAATCCGTGTGAGAAGACCATGGCTGGGGCGTTCTCGGGACCGAGCAGCCGGACGTTGTTCCGCTCCACAACGCTCACGGCCAGTGACGCTACTCGTGCCCGCCGTGCGCAAACAAGGGGTCAAATGGCTACTGGTTTGTTTCCGTCGATTTCGCGGGACCGGCGCGCCGCGGCGCCGGAGTGGGGTCATGCGGTGCAGGTGAAGGCGCCCGGGCCGGTCGATGTCACGTTCGGCGACGAGGTGCGTACAGCCTCCGGGCGGCGGCGCCTGGCCGGGCCGCGCACGCTGTCGATCACGCGCGGTGAGATCATCCCGGCCGCCGAAGTGCGGGATGGCCGGCGGCGCGGTACCGTGTTGCACGCGAGTCGATGTCCCAGTCCGACCTGTCTGGCTGCTCGTGCGGAGCGTTCGCCGTGCATACAGGTCGCTGGTCGTTGCTGTTCGTTCCCGGTGCCGCCCGGTTCTTCGCCGCCGCCGTGGTCGCGCGGCTGGGTGTGGCGATGACCGGGCTCGCCATACTGTGGGCCGTCCAGGCGACGTCGGGGTCACTCGCCCTCGGTGGCGCCGGCACCGGTGCGTTCGCCATCGCCGAGGCTTCGGTCGGGCCGCAGGTCGCCCGCCTGATCGATCGCTGGGGCCAGCGCCGGGTCGTCCCGGTCACCGGCACCGCGTTCGTCGGCTCCGGGGCGGCGCTGATCGCCGTCTGCGGCGGTGCTTCGCCGGCCTCGCCGGTCGGCTCCTACCCGGCCTGGTCGGTCGTCGTGCTGGCCGCGGCCGCCGGTGCGACGGTTCCGCCCGTCGGTGCGTTGTCCGCGGCTCGGTGGCGGCACGTGCTGGCCTCGTGTTCCAGCCGCCTTCCCGCGGCATTGGCGTTGGAGGGCGCGGCCAACGACACGGCCTTCCTGCTCGGGCCGGTCCTGGTGACCACGCTCGGCACCGGCGTGGTCGCCGGGGCCGGGCTGGCCCTCGCCGTGCTGCTCGTCGGCGGGGGAGTGGCCGGTCTGCTGACCGCCACGGCCACCGAGCCGCCACCGGGTGGGCCGGCGCGCGGGCTGCTCGTCGACCGCCGCCTGCTGCACCGCCGGTTCGCCGCGCTGTTCGCGGCCAACCTGGCCATGGGGCTCTTCTTCGGCGGCATCGGCGTGGCCATCACCGCGTTCGCCCTCGCACACGACGCCGGTGCGCTGGCCGGCCCCATCATGGCGGCCGCCGGTGTGGTGAGCCTGGCCGCCGGCCTGGTCTACGCGGCGGCTGCAACACGTTGCAGCAACAGCCGACCGGCTCCGGTGATGCTCACCGCCGCCCTCGTCATCACCGCCGGCTGCGCGGCCCTGGCCCGCACACCCGGCGTGCCGGTCATGTTCCTCGGCTACAGCCTGGTCGGCGGGTGCGTGGCCCTGGTCCTGATCCCGGGTGCGGTGCTGGTGGCGGCCGTCACCGACCGGGCCGTGTACACCCAGGCGCTGACCTGGATCAACTCGGCCAGCGCGCTGGGGATCGCCGTCGCCGCCCCGGCGGTCGGGTGGTGCACCGGCCGGTTCGGCTGGTCGCACGGGTTCCTGCTGCTCGCCGGTTGCACCGCACTGCTGCCGCTGACCCTGCTGCTCGCGTATCCGCTCCTGCGCGATGTCCGAATCGGCGGCCGCGGATCGTCGTGATGACGTGACTGTCATTGCCGTGTTCTTTCTCAACGGCCTCACGCTGTCGACGTACATCGTGCGGGCGCCGTCGTTCAAGTCCGCGTACCAGCTGACCGACGGGCAGGTCGGGCTCTCGGGGCTGCTGTTCGCCCTCGCGGCCCTGGGCTGCATGCAGCTGGTCGGCCCGCTGATGGCCCGGGTCGGCACGAGGGCGGTGCTGCGCTGCACCCTGGCGGTGATGCCGGTGCTGCTGGCCGGCCTGGCCGTGGCGCCCGGCGCGTGGTGGTTCACCGCCGGTGCCGCCGTCCTCGGTGCGGTACACGGGACGACCGACGCCGCGATGAACGCCACCGCCGTGGCCGTCGAACAGCGCGGCGGCCGCCCGATCATGAACAGCTGCCACGCCGGCTGGAGCGTCAGCGCCGTGGTCGCGTCCCTGGCCACGGCCGCCCTCGCCCACGCCGGCGTCGCCCTGACCACCCACCTGGTCACGGCCGGCGCCCTGCTGCTCGTCGCCGGCCTGGCACTGGGCCCGCGCCTGCCCGCTGCACCTGTTTCACCGGCCGCGGGTGTCACGGCTTCACCGGCCGCCGGTGCCGCGGCGCGGACCCGGGCGCCATGGACCCGGCCGCTGCTCCTGCTCGGCCTCACCGCGACGATGCTCATGATCTGCGAGGGTGGCGCGCTCGGCTGGGGCGGCATCTTCCTGCACGACGTCCGGCACGCCTCGGTGAGCCTGGCCGCCGCGGCGATCACCGCGTACACGGGCGGCCAGGCCGCGGGCCGCCTCTTCGGTGACCGCCTCGCCGTCCGGTGTGGCCCGCGACTCGTGTTCCGCACCGGCGCCGCCGTCGCCGCGGCCGGTCTCGCCGCGGCGGTGCTGGCACCGGCCCCGGCCGTCGCGGTCGCGGGTTTCGCGCTGACCGGCCTGGGCGCCTCGGTCCTGATCCCGCTGACGTACAGCGCCGTCGGCCGCCTGCCCGGAGCCGACCCGGCCACGTTCGTCGCCCGGATGACGACGTTCACCTACACGGGCATCCTGCTCGGCCCGGCCCTGATCGGCTGGCTCGCCGAGCAGATCGGCCTGCTGAGCACCATGACCGCACTGGTACCGCTCCTCGTGCTCGCGGCCGTCGTGTCCCCGATGGACAACCGGCGCCCGCCGTCGGACACCGCACCCGGCGTGGGCGACGAGGTGCCCATCGCCGGCCGCGCCGCTTGACGTGATGGCCTCTGCGGCGGCCGGGGTCAGGCGTTTCACCCCGGCCGGGGAACGAGGTGGCCGTCGCAGGTGGCGGCGGTCGACTTGGTGCCGTCGGGGCAGACGGCGTTGATCCAGCTGGTCGCCGCGACATTCGCCTTGTCGAGTCTCGCACCGCGCAGGTCGGAGTCGGTGAGGGTCGCCCCGGAGAGGTCCGCGCCGGTGAGGTCGGCCGCGCTCAGGTCGGTACGCAGCAGGGAGACCGCATGCAGGTCCGCGCCGCGCAGCCGGGCCCGCTCCAGGCCGACGTCGGTCAGGGTCGCGCCGCGCAGGATCGCCGCGCCGAGGTCGGCCCCGCGCAGGTCCACCTCGGTCAGGGCGGTGTCGCGCAGCGTGGCCCGATAGAGGTTGGCGCCGCGCAGGTCGGCCGAGCCCAGCGGGCCGTCGAGCACCGCACCTTCGAGGTTCGCGCAGCGCAGCGGGCGGCCGTCGAGGTCCAGCGCGGTCACGGTCCGGCCGTGCAGGTCGAGCGCGCCCGGCCGGTCGCAGCGGTGGCCGTGGCCGGTGCCGCCGCCACTGCCGCGACACGTCAGTGCCGCGGCGAGCAGGGCGAGCGCGATGAGGGACAGCCCGCCGACCTTCCGCAGGGCCGGCATACCTCCATCGTTCCCGCGCGCCCGACGTGTGCCGGGTGAGCGCATGGGTAAGTTGGCGGTCATGACGAGAGCACTGGTCCTCGGTGGCGGCGGAATCACCGGCATCGCCTGGGAGTTCGGGATCCTCGGCGGCCTGGCCCGGGCCGGGTTGACGGTCGGTGACGCCGACATCATCGTCGGCACCTCGGCCGGGTCCGTTGTCGGCACCGTCGTCGCCGCGGGGCTGCCCCTCGAGGACGCCGTGGCCGCACAGACCGCGCCCCCGGGGCCGGGCGCCCCCGCTTCGGCCGTGGACCTCACCCCGGCGATGGCCGCGTTCGCGCTGATGGCCGACCGGTCCCAGCCGCGCGCCGAGATCATGGCCCAGATCGGGCAGCTGGCTCTGGCCGCCCCGACCGTCGACGAACAGACGCACGTCGCCCGGATGGCCGTCCAGCTGCCGGTGAGCGACTGGCCCGCCGGCGACCTGCGCATCACCGCGGTCGACACCGCCAATGGCGAGCCCGCCGTGTTCGACCGCGCCTCGGGCGCGCCGATCGAGCTCGCCGTGGCCGCCAGCTGCGCGGTGCCGGGCCTGTTCCCGCCGGTCACCATCGACGGCCGGCGGTACATGGACGGCGGGGTCCGTTCCGGCACGAACGCCGACCTCGCCGAGGGCGCGACCGCGCTGCTCATCGTCGCCCCTCTCAGCGGCCCGCTCCGCCCCCTGATCGAACGAGAGATCGCCACGGTCGGAGCCGCCCGCAGCCTGGTGATCGAGCCGGACGAGGCCGCCCTCGAAGCCATCGGCCCCAACGCCCTCGACCCGTCCCGCCGGGCGCTCGCCGCCGAGGCGGGCCTGCGCCAGGGCGCGGCACTGGCACAGTCGGTCCGCGAGCTCTGGAACGCCTGAAGCGATCGGCCGCGGTCCGCGGTGACGGCCGCGGTCCGCGGTCTCGGTCGGGCGGCCGGGCGGCGGTATGGTGCTGCGATGGAACGCACCGCGCTCGTCACCGGGGCTTCGTCGGGAATCGGCCGGGCGACCGCGGCCGCGCTGGCCGCGAAGGGGTATCGGGTCCTCGGCACCAGCCGCAAGCCGGAGACGCGGCCCGGCTCGCCGGTGGAACTGTTACCGCTCGACCTGGGTGACGACGCGTCGATCGAGGCCCTCGCCGCCCGCGTCGGGCCGGTCGACGTGCTGGTGAACAACGCCGGTGAGAGCCAGTCCGGCCCGTTCGAGGAGCTGCCCGCCGACGCGCTGCGCCGCCTGTTCCAGGTGAACGTGCTCGGCGCGGTCCGGCTGACGCAGCTGCTTCTGCCGGGCATGCGGGAGCGCGGCTGGGGCCGGGTCGTGATGGTCGGCTCGATGCTGGCGTCGTTCCCGCTCGCGTACCGCTCGTCGTACGTCGCCACGAAGGCCGCGCTGAAGGGGTTCAGCGACGGGGCCCGGCACGAGTACTCCCCGTTCGGCGTCTGGTTCACCACGGTCGAGCCGGGCTCGATCAACACGGGGATCAGCGAACGGCGCACGAAGTACACCTCGCAAAGCTCTCCGCACCGCGCCGACTTCGAACGCATGCTGTCCGCCCTCGACCGCAACGAGGCCGCGGGCACTCCGGCGGACCGGGTGGCCGCGACGATCGTCAAGGCGATCGGAGCCGCCCGGCCGAAGGCCCTGTACGCGGTGGGCAGCAACGCGTCGCTGGTCTTCCCGCTCCGCCGCCTCCTGCCCGGCACCCTGGTCGAGAAGGCCACCCACCGCCGCCACGACCTGCGCCGCTGACGTGTGTTTCCACCCGCGGCCGCGCCGCCGGGCCCGGGCAAGTCGATGCCGGGGCCCGGCGGCGCGGCGTCGCATCACAGGCTGGTGAGGAGGCCGCCGTCGATGCCGAGGTTGGTGCCGGTCACGTTGGCGGCCAGGTCGCTCGCCAGGTACACCACCGACGCGGCCACCTCCTCCGGGGTGCTGAACCGGCCCGTCACCGACTGCCGCGCGGCCCCCGCCGCGATCTGCGCCGGGTCGCCGCCGCCCTCCTTGGCCAGGGTTTCGGCCACCCCGCCGGAGCCGAGCCACAGGTCGGTGCTGACCGGGCCCGGGCTGACCGTGTTGAACCGGACGCCCCGCGGGCCGGCCTCTTTCGACATGGCCTTGGAGAAGTTGACCAGGGCCGCCTTCGCCGCCGAGTAGTCCATGACGAGCGGGTCGGGCAGGGCCGCGTTGACCGACGCGATCGTGATGACCGCGCCGCCGCCCGCGGCGTAGAGGTGCGGGAGCACGGCCCGGATGGCCCGCACGTGCACCAGGAAGTTGATGTTGAAGGTGTCGACCCAGTCGGCGTCGGTGATGCTGTCGAAGCCGCCGGGTCGCGGGTGTACCGCACCGACGTTGTTGACCAGCAGGTCGACCCGCCCGAACGCGTCGGCGGCCGCCTCGACCAGCCGGGCCGGGCCCTCCGCGGCCGCGAGGTCGACGGCGACCGGGAGGACCGCGCCGTCCGCGGCGAGCTTCTCCAGCTCCCCGCCGACGGTCCGGGTCCCGGCCACGACCCGCAGGCCCGCGGCGGCCAGCGCGCGGACGACGGCCAGGCCGATGCCCCGCCCGGCCCCGGTGACGACCGCGACCCGCGAACCGGTCATGCCTCGACCGGCTGCCCGGCGGCGGTGCCCGGCTCCGCGGCCTTCGCGATCGCGTCCGCGTGCTTGGCCAGCCAGTCCAGCGTGGCGTCGGCGACGTCGCCCCAGCCGTGGTCGATCGTGAGGGAGTGGGCCCGGTCCGGGAACTCGAGGATCTCGGTGATCGCGTTCGAGTGGCGGTACTGCTTCAGCGTCGCCTTGGTGACCGCCTCGGGCACGGTGTGGTCCTTGCCGCCCATCATGAGCAGCAGCGGGCCCCGCATCTCGTTGGCGGTGTCGACCTTGGCCGGCGAGTGCGGGTCGAAGTTGGCCGCGGCCGCCTCGAACAGCGGCTTGCCCGGCGCCGGGATCGCCCACCGCTCGAACAGCTCGTCGGACTCCTCGGCCGGGATCGCGTTGCCGAACGCGTAGCGGAACTGCTCGGGCGTCAGCGACACCGACCGGTGCCGGTTGGCCGGGTTCTTGAACACCGGCAGCGTCGCCCGCAGCGCCGACAGCGGCAGCGGCAGCACGCCCTTGATCTGCGCCGCGTCGATCGCGACGGCGGCCGCGGCCAGGTCGAGCCCGAGCAGCTTCTGCGCGATCATCCCGCCGAACGAGTGCCCGACGAGGATCGGCTTGGTGCCGAGCCCCTCGATGATCTTCGCGAAGTGCGTGACGACGTCGTCGATGCCGTGGTTGGCGATGGCCTCCGGGTTGGCCCGGGCCTCCGCGACGGTGTCGGGGTCGCCGGGCCAGCCGGGCGCCGAGGCCGTGTAGCCGGCCGCCCGGAACCGCTCGATCCAGCTGTTCCACGAGGTGGCGTGCAGCCAGAGGCCGTGGATGAACAACACGGGCTGTTGTGTGGTCATGGCACTACCGCACCACGGCGCGCGCGTCGTTCGAACCCAGGAGACACCCCAGTGAAGAACGCACGACACCCAGCGAAGAACGCACGAGACACCCAGTGAAGAGTCGCGGGGGGGGGGGGGGGCCCCGCCCCGCCGCGGCCCGCCAAACCCCCCACCACGGGGGGGAGTGGGGGGGGGTTTGGGGGGGGGGGGGGTTAGTGGTGACGCCAAAACCGGG
>NZ_JBITDU010000004.1:890957-958080 GCF_044454505.1 Dactylosporangium sp. NPDC051541 | reverse complement strand
GGTCAACTCTTCGGAACAGTCACTTCCCGGACCCGCCGACCACCACCCTAGAACACCAAACACCGCCGCCGCTTGACAAAGAGGGGCGCCAGATGCGGAAACCCAAGCCGACCACCTGGCAGCTGATCGCGGCTCTGACCGCGGTAGCGACCGACCGGCCGCGGGCGCATGCGGAATGACCCGCCCGAACGGCGCGAAGGACTGGCCTGGCATCGGATCACCGGTTGTCGAATTCCGCTATAGTTACGAGCTGCTCGCATCTCGTGACCTTGTGTATCGATGACACGGTAGGTAGCTGTGACGAACCGCTCCGCCCTTCTGGTCGGCGTGCCGTCGTGCGACAACGATCTGTTCCCGGCCATCCCAGAGGTGGTGACTGCGGACGTCCGGCGGATGCGCGACGTGCTTTCGCAGTCGGGTTACGCCGTCACCTGCTGCGGCGTCGACGACCGGGACGGCAAGGAACCGACTGGCAACCGCATCACCGCCGCGATGAAGCACGCATTCCGGGAGGCGCCGAGCAATGGCGTCCTGCTGATCTACTTCTCCGGTCACGGCGTCGTCGTCGACGGGCAGAGCTGGCTGGTCCCGAAGGACGCATACGCTGGCCCGAACGGCCTAGACACCGAGGGCCTCATCCCGCTGGTGCCGAAGGGTGTCGAGCAGTGCCCGGCCAGGCTCGTCCTGCTGCTGGTGGACGCCTGCCGCAACGACCTGTCCGGACAACTGACCGCGCCCGCCCATGGTCACCTGCCCTTACCGCCCGCGGGCGCCCTAGTCCTCATGAACAGCTGCAGCCCGGGAGAGCGCAGCCTTTACGGCCCGGACGGCAGCTACTTCACGGGCGCGATCGCGGACGTCCTTGACCATCGGTTCCCGGCCCGCAGCTTCCGCGAGGTCGAACAGGCGGTCACCCGGCGCGTGGGCCGGGTCGCCGCCCGGGTGAACGGAATGCAGCAGTCGCCCGAGACGCTCGTGGCGGGGCGCATCGCGCGAACCGCCATCGACGACATCGAGATCTGCGCCGGAGACCAGGTGAGCGAGACCTGGCGCCAGGCCGCCCAGCAGAGCCCGCTGTGGGGACGATCGTCGGTCGACCGGGAGGTGCTCGACCAGGTGCGGCGGGCTGTCCTCGACACGATCGACGCCTGCGCCCGGGACTGGCTCGATGCCCGTGAACGCCTCAGCGACCGGGCCGGCTTGAACGACGCGTGGTCCACGCCGGACTATCCGGTCCGCGTGCTCGCCGGTCTGACCCAGCTGCTGCCCGCGGACATCGAGCTCAGCACGGCGGAGCTCGCGGCCGCTATCACCGTGCCCTTCCTGCGCGAGTGCGCCCTGAATGCAGGCCTACGGCTAGCCGCCGGCATCTCGCCGCAGGACTTCACCAGAACGTTTGAGGACGGGCCCCGCAACGACCTAGAGATCACGCATTCGATGCACGAGCACGTGTGGCGCCGGGCTGAAGGGTTGGCCCGGCGCAACCGTTCCGAGGCGCGGGACGCCCTCGCGATGTGGCTGGTGCACCGATGGCTAGCGACCCGTTCCTCGCTGTGGACCGACGCCGGCGTCGCGGCGCTCATCGGGCGCCTCGCCGTCGGGGTCAACACCGACACCGGCCTGACGTCCGGCGAGCTCTGTGAGCTGATCCGCGTGCTGATGCAGGCCGTCGACGCCGACGCGAGCGACGAGCTGCTGACGTCACAGCTCGCGAAGCGCTTGTTCGACCCGCGCCTGCGGACGCTCGGCGCCATGCTGTGGCTCGTGGGCATCATGGCGGCCGACCCGCGCCGAATGCCGACCGTCGTCGTCGACCACATCGGGGTCCAAGACGAGGTGACCGTAGCCGAGCTGCAGCGAGCCACCGGCCAGATGGGATGGCGCAGTACCGGCGCGGAGCTCAGCCTGCAGGCGGTGTGCGCGCACCCGGCCGTCTACGCTGCGTTCGAAGGCGTCGCCCGGCGGGCCGGACAGGCCCGCGCGGCCATCGCCGGCATCGACCTTCACGAGGGCATGGCCGGCGGGCTCCCATCGGCGATCACCATGGACGGGCTGCGGCCCGAGCATCAGGACGGGGTGCCGCTGTTCGATACCCCGCCAATGCAGTTCCGGCTGTCCGCCGACAAGGTCCGCGAGCTGCTGATGGGCCGGCAGCTCTACGGCGAGCCCGATCTGGCGGTCCGCGAGCTGTACCAGAACGCGCTCGACGCCTGCCGCTATCGGCACACCCGTCGCGAGTACCGGCGCGGGATCAACCACTCCGTCGCGCCGTGGAGTGGCACCATCACCATCAGGCAGGGCGCGGAGGGCGGTCGGCAGTACATCGAATGCGCCGACAACGGCGTGGGTATGAGTCGCAACACGCTTACCAGCACTTTCGCAAACGCCGGCGAGCGGTTCGTCTACGGCTCGGCGTTCCGCGCCGAACAGGCGCTGTGGGAGGCCGCGGACCCGCCGCTGCGCCTTATCCCGAACAGCCAGTTCGGCATAGGCGTGTTCAGCTACTTCATGATCGCCGAGGAGATCGAGATCTGGACCCGGCCGATCGGCGTGGACGACGTACCGGAGGGGCAGGCATACCACGTCCGCATCGCCAGCAGCGGCAGCCTGTTCCAGATCAAGCAGTGCCACGATATGACCGCCGGCGGCACCATCATCCGGCTATGGCTCACTGGCGAGGACTCGGTTTCGGTCTTGCGGACCATGCGCCGACTGCTGTGGCTGGCTGAATTCCGCGTTGAGGTCATCGAGGACGACGGCATCGAGACCTGGGAACCGGACCAGCTGCGGTTTCCGGGAGCGGCGGTTACACCTTTACGGCACGGCGAGGACCTGTGGTGGGTGCCGGGCGAAGGGGGTCTCGTCGCCGACGGCCTCCGCACCAGCGAGGAACGGTACGGTCTGCTCGTCAACCTGCGGGGGCGGCACCGCCCGCAATTTACCGTCGACCGCAACCGGCTCAGGCGCTGGGACCGCGAATGGGTCAACGGCGAGGTTCACGACTCTCTGCCGGCACTGAGCGGCTGGCCGGGACTGACGCTGAACTGGCTGTGGAAGGTCACTGAGAAGTCGCCGGAGATCGCCGAGGCTGTCTTCGAATGGCTCGTCACCCATGACCGCGACATCTCGATCGAAGGGTCGTGGGTACACGGCCGGAGCGCGCCGATCCAGCGGATCGGCTGCCTGCCGGTGGATCAGGAGCTGTTCACCGGAGAGCTGCGGCCACAGCGGCACTCCAACGACCACATGTGGCTGTTGACCTGGCGGGTCGGGGCTTGGCGCGACGTCGTGCAGCTGCCCGGATGGGAGCGAGTGCCGGCGGCGGTCTGCCTCGACGGCCATCCCATGGCCCGACCGCTCGACGCGGCGGTGATCGACCGGGTCTACGAACGGGGCACCCGCTACCAGGACGGGGGCCGGTACGGAGCGCCGACGGTCGAAGACCTCCTGCTGACGGCGGCGGATGAGTATGAGTCGCCGTCAGACCGGTTGCGGCGACTGCGGCGGTTCGCGATCACCGGGCTCGACCTGCGCGCCGGCCGCCGGATTCCGCCGATCTCCGGCCGGTTCCATGACCACGAACGACCGCCGAACCGGGAGATGGAGCACGCGGACCTGCTGCTTGCCGTGCCGGCCTGGGCGGCCCCGGGCGCGCCGGCGCAGGAGGCCGTCGGCGGGTGGCTCGCGTTCGCCTCGAACGCCCTGAACGCACCGGTCCGTGAGGTTCTGCGCCGGGTGAGTGCTCTCGTGCCGCGGACCTGGACCCCACCTGACCTGACCGGGCACGCGGAGCTGCTCGACCACGTGTTCCGGCCCGCCGACACCCGCCTGTTCTCCGCCGAGCTGTACGGTGGCCCGCCGTGGATCGGGGCGGAGGTGCCGCCGGCCCACGTCATGAAGGCCAGCACCAGCCTCGGGAAGTCCGTCGCCGAGGTCCTGCAGATGCTCGAGCGGTTCGCACCGCTCGGCTACCACGTCGTTGGCCGCGACCGGTATCCGCCCGATCTGCAGCCCGTGGAGAACGCGGCGCTTACCTATGTCGAAACCATCCCGCAGCAGCTGACCTCGCTGCAGCTCTTCGTGCTGGCCGGGCAACTCGCGCTGACCGTCCAACAAGTACGGCGCGGCCTGGGCCGGCTGATCGAGGCGGGGTTCGTGCTCCTGCCGGAGCAGGATCCGCTGCCGGACGCCACGCCCAGTGAGACGGAACGGTCGATCGTAAACGAGCAAGTGTTGGTATACAACTTCCGCAAACGGGCACTGGTGCTCCCTGAAGCCTGGACCGCGGTGCTCCTCCTGGCCTCGAACATCGGGCCGCCGAAGTTCGGCGGCTTCGTCGACCGGCTGGCCACTGCCCGGCGGCTGCTGCGGGTCGTGGCGCTGGTGCGTCCGGTCTCCATGCCGGAGATCGTCGACCTCAGCTACTGGCTGGACTTGAGCATCGGCGAGTCCATCGACCATTACCGGCTCCTGTTCGAGGACACCGCCGATGTCTCGGCTCTGCCTTCGGAGGCCTTCACCTGCGACGTGACGTGCCACCGCACCGAAGAATTCGTCGCGCTTCTCGGCAACTTCGAGCGTCCCTACCACGGCGCCCACACCGTCAACTGGTCGGTGCGGCCCGCGGACTTCGCATACGGGGCGGCCAGGGCCCGGCAGAGCATTCCGGCCTTCCTGGACCGGCTCGAACCATACCGGTCCCTCGGTGCGCCGCTGCCCGTCCTGACCGATGAGGAGATCGCGCGGCTCGACGACCATATGGTCGACCGGCACGACGTGACGATGCTGCACCGGACCGACAGCTACGGCCTGGACCATCCCGTCGACGTCGTCACGCCGTTGTGGCTCCTACAGGTGGCGGGACGATTCGGTTGGACCGTCCTTGAGGCCAGGACCCGTATGGCCCGGTTTGAGCCGCTCGGCCTCGATGTGCAATGCCAAGCCCGGCACTGCCCGGACGGCATCGTCGACTGGCGGGACCTGCTGGTGCTGACCACGTATCTCGACGGCCAGGCGCCGGTGCTGGCAGGGCCGGTGACCCCGGAGCACCTGCACGCCGCCGCCAATGAGATCGGGGAATCGATCGCGGATGTCGTCAGCCGGCTCGCCAGGTACGCGAAGCTGTTTGGCTACACCCTCGAGGGGGAGGACGGCGATGGCTGAAACGGACCGCGACGGGCCGATGCTGATCGAGCATCACCGGCCGGTGGAATTCGCCGCGCTGGAGATCGACGGTCCAGTCGCCGGGTTCGTCGTCGACCGGGCCGACGACGGCCGCCAGTACCACGTCGCCGGCAAATGTCCCCGCTGCCAGGGGCGGACCAGCACGACGTGGCCGGTCGGCACAGGCAACGGGCACAAAGGGCTGTTCAGTCCGGCCCGGCCGCGACGCGAGGCCGACGACGGTCTTCGGACTGTGTTCTGCGACTGCGGCCACGCCCACGCCAACCGCCCGGACAGCGCCGTGTTTCACGGCTGCGGCGCCCATTGGCGCATCGCGCTGCCATGACCAGCGACCGCTGGCACTGGGGGCAGAAGGCTCAGCTGCTGAAATTCAACCAGCTAGAGGCGGCCCGCAGACAGGCCGAGAGCTGGCGGACTGGCCTGACCGGCATCACCGTACTGCTCAGCGCGGTCCTCGTCGTCAAGGGCCGCGACAACGTGTCAACGCTCGCACCGCCGTATCCGCTGCTGGTGCTGCTGTGTTTCCTGGCGGCGCTGGCGGCGCTGGTCGTGGCCACCCTGGCCGCGTTGCGCGCCGCATCTGGGGTGCCGGGCGATGAGTGCCTGCTCACCGCCGAGGATCTGGAGGCGTGGTCGAAGGCGGAGACAACAGACGTGTACCGCTGGATCACCGTCGCCCGCAGGCTGACCGTCGGCGGGCTGTGGCTGATCGCCACGGGCGCGGCCGTCGCATGGCTCGCGCCGGCGAACCTGGCGGATCCGCCGCTGGTACGCGTCGACTCGCCGACCGGTCCGATCTGCGGGCGGATGACCCAGCTCGGCGACGGCATCGTGCGCATCGAGGTGACCCGCGGCCAGTCCCGTACCATCCACGTCCTGCCGCTCGACTCGGCCGTCACCCTGGACGTCGTCGCCGCCTGCTGATGGCGGCCGGCCCTGCGGAAACCGCGCCTGGCGGGCCGGCGCTTCGTGGCCTTGACCGGTGAGCACGTTCATGGGCGCGGCCCTGCTGGACGGGCGCGTGGACACGGGCTTGTCGTCCTGCGCTGCAAGGAACAGGCCGCGGAACCATCGACGCTGCACGCCTGGCCGGCCTGATACAGACTTGCTCTACTGCAACGACACCGGCTACGGCCGGCCTGGACAGTAGCGCGACCGTGCTGGACGCGCCTTGGTCGATCTGAGTGCAGCGCCCGCGGTCGAGCTAGGAAGCGGCGGTCCGGAACAAGATTCAACGATCGCTCGATGAGCCTTAGCGTATCGGCTGCGCAACCACTCCACGCGGACCGGCCGTCGACGCCACCAGATCGGTGTGCACTCTCAGCTGAGCTGACAGCTGCGCGGTCAAAGTCACGTTTCCGCACATCGGCATGAGGGCTGCGGACGACGGTCAGCGAGCCCGACTACGCACAGTAGCTGCAACTGGCTCCGCTCGATCATGCTGGGGCCAGACATGGCCGTCCGGGTCGGGTCTCTTCGTCTGTCATAGTCAGGCGTGGGTGTGGGGCCCGGCAGTGCGGTGACTGGGCCTGCAGGTGTCGCGTTGAGGGCGACTGCGGGAATCAGCAGCATTCGCCATCGGGGTGCCGGAACGCTCGATGCTGAGGACGGTGCGGCTCCCGCGGGTGGCCGTGGCGGCGCGGGTGGCCGACGGTGGTGTGTGGGTGGTGTGGCGGGGGCAGTGGGCGGGGACAGGGCGAGGCCCCGGACCGAGTGGTCCGGGGCCTCGACGGTGTTGCTGCTGTGGTGATCGCGGCGGTGTGCGCCTAGTGGATCATCACCGGGGGTGCGGCACCCTCGGCGCCTTCGGGGAGGCCGTCGGCTAGGTGCGACTCCTCCTTCTTGCGGGGGAGGAACGCGATCGGGATGAACGTCGCCAGCACCAGGATGAAGCCGAGCCAGTAGGTGGAGGCGAACGAGTCGGCGAGGAAGTGCAGGCCGCGGTCGATCAGGTCCGGGCCGCCCGGCATCTGCGCGACCCGCGGGTCCTGGTGCGAGGCGACCGCCAGGTCGGTGATCGACAGCGGCTGGCCGGTCTGCGGGTTGGTGGTCCCGGGGACGAGCGGGGCGTCGCTGGTCTTGCTGGTCAGCACGACCGACATGACCGCACCGCCGATCGAGCCGCCGATCTGCTGGAGGATGTTCACCAGCGTCGAGCCGCGGGCCACTTCATGATGGGTCAGCGTCTTGAGGGCCGAGGTCATCAGCGGCATCATCGTGCCGCCCATGCCCAGGCCCATCACGAACAGCGAGCCCTCCAGCATCAGGAACGACGTGTCCGGCTCGACCTGCGTGAACGAGAAGAACCCGATCGCGATGAGCGCCATCGCGAACGGCACCGTCCGGCCGACCGGGACCTTGTCCGAGAGCATGCCGGCGATCGGCATGGTCAGCATCGCGCCGATGCCCTGCGGGGCCATGAGCAGGCCGGCGTCGAGCGTCGACTCGCCGCGCACCTGCAGGAAGTAGCTCGGGAAGAGCAGGCCCGCGCCCATGAACGCGATGATGAAGACGAACAGCGAGACCGCCGCCACCGTCAGCCGGCGGTTCTTGAACAGCCGCAGGTCCAGCAGCGGGTGCTTGGGCTTGAACGAGTAGAAGACGAACCCGATCACCAGCAGGGCGCCGATGAGCATCGGGATCCAGACCTTGTTGGCGCTCATCGTCTTCTCCTCGGGCAGCGAGGAGACGCCGAACAGGAACAGCGCCAGGCCGGGGGAGAGCATCAGCATGCCGATGAAGTCGAACGACTCCGACGGCTCGGTGTTGTCCTTCGGCAGCGCGAACTGCGCGTAGACCAGCGCGATGAGGCCGATCGGCAGGTTGATCAGGAAGATCCAGTGCCAGCTCGCCACGTCGATGAGCCAGCCGCCGAGGATCGGCCCGCAGATCGGGCCGAGCAGCATCGGGATGCCGAGGACGGCCATGAGCCGGCCGATCCGCTGCGGCCCCGCGGCCCGCGTCATGATCGTCATGCCGAGCGGCATCAGCATGCCGCCGCCGAGGCCCTGCAGCACCCGGTAGGCGATCAGCTCGTTGATGGAGTCGGCGGTGGCGCACAGCCCGGAGCCCACGGTGAACAGGAACAGGGCCAGCATGTAGAGCCGCTTGGTGCCGAACCGGTCCGCGGCCCACCCCGACAGCGGAATGACGGTGGCGAGGGCCAGCGTGTAGCCGGTCATCGTCCAGGCGACGCGCGCGTAGGTCGCGTCGAACGTCTCCATGAACTTCGGGATCGCCACGCTGACGACTGTCACGTCGAGGATCGACATGATCGCGCCGAGCACGACCACGCCCGCGATCTTGAATACAGCGGCGTCGAGTTTGTCAGGCGCCGCCGCCGAGCCCCCACCAGAGGCGACGGCTGCTTCCCCTTGAGCCACTACCTTGCTCCCCCCACCGTGTGCGAATCACACGTACAAGTGTTTGGTTTCGCGCGTCAGCGTACGCGGCCTGTGTTGCCGCCTGCGACCGAGATCCCCTGGTTATGCCACCGGCGCAATGCGGGGGAGACGCGCGAACCGGTGCCGAGGCAATCCACTAAGGCTACGCTAAGCTCGACGGGTGACCGAGCCCGCCCATGACGTGGAGGCCCATCCCGTCCGCCGCAACACGAAGCAGCGCGACGCCGTGATGTCGCTGCTGGGCGCGGTCGACGGCTTCTACAGCGCCCAGGAACTCCACGTGATGCTGCGCGACCGCGGTGCCAACGTCGGACTGACGACGGTCTATCGCACCCTGCAGCTCCTCGCGGAGACCAACGAGATCGACGTCATGCAGGTGCCGGGCAGTGACACACGGTACCGCCGCTGCAGTGATCGGCATCACCACCACCTCGTGTGCCGTGGCTGCGGCCGCACGGTCGAGGTGCTGGGCCCAGCGGTCGAGCGCTGGGCCGACCGCGTGGGCGAGGAGCACGGGTTCACGGACGTCAGCCACACCCTGGAGATCTTCGGCACCTGCGGCGCCTGCAAGCACTGAGACGTCCGCTACAGCGGGCCTTACAGCAGCTCCCGCAGCGCCTCGATCAGCAGCCACACGCCGAAGACGGCGAAGAGGGCCGCGGCGCCGTACTTGATGGCCTTCTCCGGCAGGTGCCGCCCCAGCTGCCGCCCGACGACGATGGCCAGGGCGTCGGCCGCGACCATGCCGACGGTCGAGCCGATCCAGGTCCCCAGCCAGCCGTGCTGCGTCGCCAGGGTGATGGTGGCCAGCATCGTCTTGTCGCCGAGCTCGGCCAGGAAGAACGACACGCCGACGGCGATGATGGCCGAGCGGGTGGTCCGCTCGGCCTTGCCCCGCTCCTCCTCGGTGAGCTTGTCGCCGCGCAGCGTCCACGCCCCGAACGCGAAGAACGCCAGCGCCGCGACGAGGGAGATCCAGGCGGTCGGCAGGGCGGCCCCGAGCCCGTACCCGACGCCGACGGACACCAGGTGCACGACGGCGGTGGCGATGGTGATGCCGACGAGGACCGGCATGGTCTTGAAGCGGGTGGCGAACGTCAGCGCCATCAGCTGGGACTTGTCGCCGAGTTCGGCGACGAAGATGACGCCGAAACTGATGGCGAGGGCGGCGAGGAACGCGCTCAAGGTAGAACCCTTCCCGGGACCGGCCGGGAGGAGGGCTTCCACGCGGGGACGACCTCGACCAGGCCGTCCAGCTCGAAAACACAGCGGACAGCGAGGCCGAAAGTCTCGTCCGCTCCCGGAGACCGGAAGCCGCGCGGCCGGGCGTCGCGAACGGCGCCAGTATGTCGACCGAGCAGTTGAGGACTACTCCCCTTCGTGCCCTTCCACCATAACCCGCCCATCGCCCGCGCGGGCCGTGACCCCGGTCGCAGCTCACCCGACGGGGAAGTCGTAGTACGTGTCCGGGAACGGCTCATCACCCAGCGTGTAGTGCCACCACTCCTGCGGATAGTTCGCGAACCCGCCGCCCGCCATGAGCCTCACCAGCCGCTCCCGGTTGTCGTGCTGCTGCCGGGTCACGCCGCTCGCGGCCGTGTGCGCCAGGGTGTCGAAGCAGTCGAATCCGGTACCCATATCGATGCTGTTGTCCGGAAACCGCTGCTCAGCCGCCGCGGTGCACGGCTCGAGGGGCGCACCGACCCGGTACTCCGGCTGCCCCCGCGCCGGCCGCGCCACGAGCGTCAGGTCGACGGTGCTGCCCCGGCTGTGCGCGGTCGGCGACCCGATGTACCCGTCACTGAACAGCGCCGACTTCTCCTCCCGCGGGTAGAACTCGCCGCGCATCCGCTGATCGCCGTCCCCGCTCCACCGCACGAAGTCGTCGACCGCCCGCTGCGGCCGGTAGCAGTCGTACACCTTGAGGCTGTACCCGGCCGCCGACGCCCGCCGCTGCACCTCCCGCAACGCCTCCGCCGCCACCCGCGTGAGCAGACACCGCGGCCGCAGATACCCGGCAACGACCCGCCCGACGAAGTTGTGCCCGGTCGCATACCGGACGTCGGCCAGGATGCTCGGATCAACCTCCTCCAAGGCAACAAACCCAGGCGGCAGTGGTACAGCCGGAGCCGGCGACGGGCTCAACACCGCACCCGGCCCCGGGCCGGCCGGCGCATTCGACGACGGATTCACCGGAGCACTGGCCCGCGCCACCACCCGCCCGGGCGCACCGCAGGCGCCGAGCAGCAGCAACACCACCAGCCCGATCAGCACACGCACGGCGGAATTCTCGGCCGTCCGCCCCGATCGATCCGCAACCGCCCGCCGTAACCACGCGGGTGCGCATAGCCCGGTGGCCGCGGGCCGTGCGTCCGCTCCCCGCTAGGCGAACTGGGTCAGGGACAGGTTGTTGCCATCCGGGTCGACGCCTCACAATGACACGCCCCACCCCGCCCCGCCCTCCAACCAAGGTCGACACTGCACAGCTTTATCCAGGGCCTAGTGGCCACACGGCCCCATGCGCTATGGTGCCGGTCGTGAGCATCCCGGTGATGGGGCACATAGGGCCGTGGAACGAGGAGATGTACTTCTCGCTCGGCGAGACCAACGAGCGTATCGAGCTGTACGACGGGTACCTGTTCCTGAGCCCGGCGCCCAGGAAGCGTCACCAGCGGATCCTGTCGCGGCTGTGGGCGGCGGTGGACGGGCCGGCCGCGGCGGCCGGTCTGGTGGCCTTCACCGCCGTCGACGTCCGGCTGTCCACCGACCAGATCCTGATCCCCGATCTGGTGGTGGCCGACACCGGCGAGGAAGGCTTCGTGATCGACGCCGCCGAGGTGCGGCTGGTCGCTGAGGTCGTGTCGCCGGTCAACCCGGGCGCCGACCGCATCGTGAAGCTGCGGATGTACGCGGCCGCGGGCATCACACACTGCCTGTTGGTCGAGCAGGAGCCGGAGGAGGACCTGGTCGCCCTGCGGCTGTTCCGGCTCGACGGCCGGTATTACGTGGAGCACGCCTTCGCCGAGGTCGGCGAGGTGCTCCAGATCCGGGAACCGTTCGTGTGTGATCTGCCGGCGGACACCCTGCTCGGCCAGGATTAGCGGCGAGTCGGGCAGGGGCTTGAGGGCGTGCAAGGCGACCAGCGCCTCCGACAGCGCCGCCGGGTCGCAGGCGCCATCGGGCACCTCCGCCCGCGCCCGCCACGCCGCCCGCTCTCCGACCTCCCACACCAAAGCCGCGGCACGGCACCCTAAGCGGGGGTCTTCGGGGAGTCGAGCCACGTGTTGATGAGGTCGGTGAAGTCGCGGCCGGTCTGCCGGTTGACGAACGTCACGAAGTCGGCGCGGGTGCGGGCCGTGCCGGCGTTGGACGCGGCCCAGGCGCGGCCGAGGGCGAAGAAGCGCTCGTCGCCGATGGCCTTGTGGATCTGGCGGAGCATCAGCGCCGGGCAGACGTACACGTTGTTCTCGGCGAAGCTGTCCGCGCGCGGGTGGCCGGGCGGCCCGGCGCTGTCCCGGGCGGCGGCGTCGAGGTCGCGGGCGGCCTGCTCCCAGCGGTCCATGGCGGCCGGGTCGGACTTGGCCCGGTAGAGCTGCTCGGCGTAGCTGGCCCAGCCCTCGTTGAGCCACACGTCCTGCCACGTCGCGGGGCCGACGGCGTCACCGAACCACTGGTGGGCGAGCTCGTGGACCAAGACGCCGGCACTGCCCGACCCGCCGTCCACGACGCTGTCGCCGATGGTCATCATCTGCTGGGTCTCCATCGCCGACTGCGACGGGACCAGCACGGCACCGGTGCTGGCGAACGGGTAGGGGCCGAAGCGCTCCTCCAGCCACTGGAGGTACACCGGAAGCGCCTTGAGGTTGTCGAGACGTTGCCCGCCGTCGGCCGCTCTGGTCCAGAGGGTGATGGGCAGGCCGTGCGGGCCCTGCAGCTCCGTCTTCGTGTATTGCCCGACGGCCAGGGTCGTCAGGTAGGACGCGACCGGGACGGCGGAGGAGTAGCGGAACGTGACGCCGTCGCTCGGGCCGGGGGTGCCGCTGGCGATCGCCGCCCAGCCGGACGGGACGGTGACCGCGATGTCGTAGAGGGCCTTGTCGGAGGGCTGGTCGTTGGCCGGATACCAGGTGCTGGCCCCGTACGGCTCCTGCATCGTCCACAGCGAGCCGTCCGCGGTCACGGTCAGGCCCAGCGGCTCCACGTCCCGGCGGTGCGACGGCATGGCGACGGTCGTGGGGATGCCCGTGTATCCGACCGCGAGGGTCACCGTCGACCCGGCCGTCACCGCCTTGTCGACGACCAGGTCACCGTCCGCGATCCGGCCGGGGACGGCCGCGCCGTCGACGCTGATGGCCCGCAGCGTGTAGGCCGCGGAGAAGTCGAGCCGCAGCTGCGCGACGGCGCGCACCGCGCGGACCTTGATCGTGGCCGTGCCGGTGAGCGTGCGCGTCGGCGGTGACCAGGTCAGGGACAGGTCGTAGTGCAGGACGTCGAGCGCCGGGTTGCCGTAGGCCGGGTAGATCGGGTCGGCGACCGGGGCCGACGTGCCGTCGCGGTTGGTGCGGTCGGTGCGGTCCTCGGCGGTCGCGCTCACCGCGGTGAGCGGCTGGCCCTGGGAGCGCACCGGGGCGGACGAACACCCGGCGAGCAGGACCGCCGCCGTGATCGTCGTTGCTAGAGCCCGTCGCACGCGACCCAGGTTAGCGGCCGGATCAGGCGCAGGAGAGGGCGTCACGGAGGGTGGCCAGGTTGGTCCGCATGGCCGTGAAGTAGGTCTCACCGTCCTCGACGCCTTCGATCGGGTCGAGCACCGCCGCCTTCGCACCGATCTCGCGGGCCACGGTCTCCGACAGCTTGGGGCTGACCAGGGATTCGAAGAAGATCGTGGTGACACCGCGGGCCTTCGCGACGCGGGCCACGTCCCGGATCTGCTGCGGCCCGGGCTCCTCGTCGGGGTTGATACCGGTCACGGGGATTTGCGCAAGTCCATAACGCGCTGTGAGATAGCCGAACGCCTCATGGCTGGTGACCACGTCATGACGTTGGCAGTGCCGCAAGCCTTGGGTGTACTCCTCGTCGAGCGCTCGCAGCCGCGAGTCCAGATCCGCCACCCGCCCGCGGAACTCCTCCGCGTGCGCGGGGTCGGCGGCGGCGAGCCGGTCCGCGACCCGGTCGGCGATCGTGGACAGCCGCAGCGGGTCGAGCCAGACGTGCGGGTCGGCGCCGTGCAGGGCGGCGACCTTGGCCACGTCGAACGTCTTGGCCTGGTTCTGCAGGTCGGCGCCCTCGTCGACGGCGGGCTGAAACCCGCGCAGGTAGAGGACCAGGTCGGCGTCCTCGAGCGCGGCCAGCTGGCTCGGCTGGAGCTCCAGGTCGTGCGGCTCGGCCCCGGCCCGGGTGAGGTTCTCGACCGCGACCCGGTCCCCGCCGATCTCCGCGGCGACGAACTGCAGCGGGTAGAACCCGGCGACGACGTGCACCCGCCCGTCCTGCGGCTGGTCGTGCCCCGCGCAGCCGGCGAGTGCGAGAACGGCTGCTCCCAGCACCGCGGCCGCCTTCACACGCATGCCCGCAAGTCTCTCCGGTGATGACAATCATTGTCAAAAACGCATGGATGTCGAGAACGCCGCACCGGTACCGACCGATCGGCGAAACTGACACCGCGACGAAAGGAACCACCATGCCGCAGCTGCGGGTGCACGACTTCTGCCTGTCACTCGACGGCTTCGGCGCCGGAGAGGCCCAGAGCCTCGCGGAGCCGATCGGGGCCGGCGGCGAACGCCTGCACGACTGGCTGTTCAAGACCCGGACGGGTCTGGCCATGTTCGGCCGGGAGGGCGGCACGACGGGCCTCGACGACGAGTTCGTCCGCCGCGGCTTCGAGGGCATCGGCGCCACCATCATGGGCCGGAACATGTTCGGCCCGGTCCGCGGCCCCTGGTCCACGAATGCCGAGTGGTCGGGGTGGTGGGGGCCGAATCCGCCGTACCACCACCCGGTCTTCGTCCTGTGCCACGAACCGCGCGCCTCCATCGAAATGGAGGGCGGGACCGTCTTTCACTTCGTGACCGACGGCATCGAACGGGCTCTGGAGCGTGCGTTCGACGCGGCCGGCGGCCAGGACGTGCGCCTCGGCGGCGGCGTGTCGACGATCCGGCAGTACCTGCGCGCGGGCCTCGTCGACTGGCTGCACCTGCCGATCGTCCCCATCCTCCTGGGCCGGGGCGAACGCCTGCTGGACGACGGCCTGACCGGCTACCGGACGACGTCGTTCGCCGCGTCCGACGAAGTGCTGCACGTGGTGATGGAGCGCGTCCCGTCCTGACCCGCGATCGCGTTCACGACCGGCGCCGGCCGGACGGGCCGAGCAGGACCTCCGGCCGGAGTTCGCACACGATGGGCGTATCCAGTTTCAGGACCTCACCGACGCCGGCGACGGCGTGCTCGACATAGTGCCGCCCGTCGAGGCGGAACAGCCGCAGCGTGATCGAATCCGCGGGCTCGCGCTCCACCAGCAAATAGTGTTCGATGCCCGCGGCGGCGTAGGCGTGCATCTTCTTGACTCGGTCGTTGCGGGCGTTGCTCGGCGACACGACTTCGACGACCAGCAGGACTTCGTGGGCGGGGATCGCGAGGCCTTCTTCGTCGGTGTCGGCCACCACGAGGTCGGGAATCAGGATTCGCCCGGTTCGCAGCCGGATGTTGGGCCCCTCGATCTGGATCAGCCCGGCTTCCAGCGCCGGCTCCTCCAGCGCGGACGCGAGCCGGAATGAGATTCGCTGATGGCGTACGGCCGGGTTCGGGCTCATGAGCAGTTGCCCGTCGAACAGTTCGATGCGCTCGTCGGTCTCGCCGAGCGCGAAGTATTCGTCCTCACTCCACGGCCCCATGTGCTCAATAATCGCAACACTCACGACTGACCGACCTCCAGGCTTGAAAGCTCGCCCGGAAGGTAGCGCATGGGGCCGTGTGGCCACTAGGCCCTGAACGAGGCCGTGTAGGTGTCGATCTCGGTCAGGAGGGTGGCCTTGGCGGGGGCGTCCATGAAGGAGTAGCGGACGGCCTGCTTGGCCAGGTCGGCCACGCCCGTCTCGTCCAGGTGCAGGAGGGTGGCCGCGACCAGGTACTCCTGGTTGAGCGTCGTGGAGAACATCGGCGGGTCGTCGGAGTTGATCGTCACCGGGACGCCGGCCGCCACCAGGGCCGGCAGCGGGTGCTCGGCCAGGGACGGTACGGAGCGGGTGCAGACGTTCGACGTCGGGCAGATCTCAAGGGCGATGTCGTTGTCGCGCAGGTGGGCCATGAGCGCGGGGTCGGCGGCGGCGGCGATGCCGTGGCCGATGCGTTCGGCCTGCAGGAAGCGCAGGGCGTCCCAGATGGTCGCCGGGCCCGTCGACTCGCCGGCGTGGGGGACGCTGCGCAGGCCGGCCGCGCGGGCCTGGGCGAAGTGGGGGGCGAACCACTCCCGGGGGACGCCCTGTTCGGGTCCGCCGAGGCCGAAGCTGACCAGGCCGTCGGGGCGGTGCTTGAGGGCCGTTTCGAGGGTGACGTCGGCGGAGGGGATGCCGGCCTCGCCGGGGATGTCGAAGCACCACCGCAACTCGGTGCCGTGGTCGCGGGCGACGCGGGCGCGGGCGTCCTCGACGGCCTCGCAGAACGCCTCGGCGGGGATACCGCGCGCGATCGAGGAGTAGGGGGTCAGGGTGAGCTCGGCGTAGCGGACGTTCTGCGCGGCCAGACCGGCGCCGATGTCGTACGTCAGCGTGGCGACGTCCTCGGCGTCACGGATCAGGTCCACGACCGAGAGGTACACCTCGATGAAATGGGCGAAGTCCGTGAACGTGAAGTATTCGGCCAGCAGGAGCGGGTCGGCCGGGACGGGGGTCGAGCCGGCGTGGCGTTCGGCCAGGCGGGCCACCGTCGCGGGGGCGGCGGAGCCGACGTGGTGGACGTGGAGCTCGGCCTTCGGCAGGCCGGCGACGAAAGTGGTCAGGTCGCGCATGAAAGACGACCGTAACAAGGCCGGCCGGCGGCGGGTGGGGGAGTCCCGGACGATTAGGTAGCGGTTCGTCACGGATCAGTAACGCCGCGGGCACCGGAAAACAATCTTGTTCGATACCCTTGATCGCGAACAAGGGGGCGAACAAGTGACGATCACTGATGCGACGCCGGCCGGGCCGGCGCCGATGGTGAAGGGCGTGCCGATACTCGGTAGCGCCCTCGACATGGGGAAGGACCCCGCGGCCTTTCTCGTGAAGGCCTACCGCGAGCACGGGCCGGTGTTCCGGATGAAGCTGCTCGGCCGGTCCTGCACGGTCCTCGCCGGTGCCGACGCGGCCGAGTTCATGAACTCCCGCGAGGGGCGCGCGTCGCTGCGCTCCCGGGAGTTCTGGCAGGGCATGGTCGATGAATACGGCGCGACCCGGACGATCACCGGCGAGGACGGCGAGAGCCACAAAGAACTCCGAGAATTGATGCGGCGGGGGTACTCGCGCGACGCCATCAAAGGCCGCGTGCCGGAACTGCTCGAGATCACCGATCGCGTCCTCGCGCGCGACTGGGCGGCCGGCACCACCGTGCCCGTCGTGCGGGGAATGCAGTATCTGGTCACCGAGCAGCTGGGCGAACTGCTCACCGGCAACGCGCCCCGGGAGTATGTACCGGACATCCGGCTGCTGACGTTGTACGTGCTCAACGTCCTGGTCACCAAGCAACGTCCGCGGATCCTGCTCAAGCATCCGAAGTACAAGCGAGCCAAGGCCCGGGTCTTCGAACTGGGCGACCGGATGGCGGCCGACCTCAAGGCCCGCCACGGTGAGAAGCCCGAGGCCGAGCGGATCCTCGTCGAGGACCTGATCGACGCCCACCTCAACCGGCCCGGCCTCGTGCCCGACGAGGACCTGGTGATGACCCTGACCGGGCCCTACGTCGCCGGTCTGGACACGGTGGCCAACACGACCGCGGCGTTCGTCTACGCCGTGCTCAAGCATCCCGAGGTGCTCGCGCAGGTCCGGGCCGAGGCCGACGCGCTGTTCGGTGGCGGCGGGCCGGTGAGCGAGGACGACGTGCGCAAACTGCCCGCGACCCGATACGCGCTGATGGAGACGATGCGGCTGTACCCGGTGGCGCCGATGCTGGTCCGCAACGCCGCCAAGGACTTCGAGTTCGCCGGCCACACGATCAGGGAGGGCGAGACGGTGTACATCGGCACGGCCGTCCCGCACTTCATGGAGGAGTACTTCGCCGAGCCCGCGAAGTTCGACATCACCCGCTACGAGAAGCCGCGGGCCGAGCATCTGCGGCCGGGCGCCTACTCGCCGTACGGCCGCGGCCCGCACACGTGTCTCGGCAAGAGCTTCGCCGACGCGCAGATGGCCCTGTCGATGGCCCGGCTGTTCCACCGGCTCGACCTCGAACTCGAGTCGCCGGGCTACGAACTGGTCACCAAGACCGCGCCGTCCCCGGGCCCGGCCATGTCGTTCAAGGTGCGGGTGAAGGGTTTCCGCAACTAGGGACTACGTTCAGGGGCATGAGCGGGCTCGAGTTCTCCAGTCCCAGGGGCCGTTGGGTGTTGACGGCCACGATCCTCGGGTCCGGGATCGCCTCGATCGACGCGACCGTCGTCGGCATCGCCCTGCCGGCGATCGGTCGCTCGTTCGACACCGGGCTGCAGGTGCTGCAGTGGGTCGTCACCGCATACACGCTGACCCTGGCCGGGCTGCTGCTGCTCTCCGGCGCCCTCGGCGACCGCTACGGCCGGCGGCGGGTCTTCACGATCGGGGTCGTGTGGTTCGCGGCCGCGTCCGTCGTCTGCGGGATCGCGCCCGACGGCTGGACCCTGGTCGCCGCCCGGGCCCTGCAGGGTGTCGGCGCGGCCCTGCTCACGCCGGGCAGCCTGGCGATCCTGCAGGCGTCGTTCCGGGCCGAGGACCGCAGCAAGGCGATCGGCGCCTGGTCCGGCCTCGGCGGGGTCGCCACCGCGATCGGGCCGTTCCTCGGCGGCTGGCTCGTCGGCCTCGGCGAGGCGTCGTGGCGGCTCATCTTCGCCATCAACGTGCCGATCGCGGCGGCCGTCGTGCTCCTCACCTGGCGCCACGTCCCCGAGTCCCGCGACGAGGAGGCCAGCGGCCGCGTCGACCTGCTCTCCGGGGCGCTGGTCACGGCCGGGCTGATCGGCGTCACCTACGGCCTCATCGAGGGCCAGGCCCTGGGCTGGGCCAGCCTCCCCGTGCTCGGCGCGCTGGTCGCCGGGGCCGCGCTCATCGCGCTGTTCCTGTGGCGCCAGACCCGCCTCGAGCACCCGATGCTGCCGCTCGGCCTGTTCGCGTCGGCCCAGTTCACCTCGACGAACGTGGTCACGTTCATCATCTACGGCGCGCTCGGCGGTGCGCTGTTCCTGCTGCCGATCCAACTGCAGCAGGTCGCCGGGTACAGTCCGCTCGAAGCCGGTATCTCGCTGCTGCCCGTGACGATCGTGATGCTGCTGCTCTCGGCCCGCTCCGGAGCGCTCGCCGCGCGGATCGGGCCGCGGCTGCAGATGAGCGTCGGGCCGGTCGTCGCCGGGGCCGGGATGGCGCTGTACGCCCGCGTCGATGCCGGCGGTTCGTATGTGACCGAGGTCCTGCCGGCAGTACTGACGCTGGGTCTGGGGCTTTCGATAACGGTGGCCCCGCTGACCTCGACCGCGCTGTCGGCCGCCCCGGAGACCCACGCCGGGATGGCCTCGGCGGTGAACAACGACGTCGCCCGGGCCGCCGGGCTCATCGCCGTCGCGGTGCTGCCGGCCGCAGCGGGGATCACGAGCGCCGCCTACGCGGACCCGGCCCTGCTGTCGGCCGGCTTCCACCGGGCCGTGCTGATCTGCGCCCTGCTCTGTGTCGTGGCCGGCCTGCTGGCGGCCGTGACGATCCGCAACGACAAGCCGGTCGCGGTGCCGGACTTCGCGCACTGCGCGGTGTGCGAGCCGCCGGCCGCTACACCGGCTGCAGCTCCGGCTGGGGCGTCCCGGCCGGGGCCGGGGTCTTGATCCGGCGCAGGGTCACCAGCGCGATCGGCACGCCGACGGCGACCAGGGCCGCGGCCACGACCAGGGCGAACTGGTAGCCGGCCAGGAACTGGTGCAGCGGCGCGCCCGTGGCCGAGTGCTGGCGGTTGGACAGGATCGCGCCCAGGATCGTGATCCCGAGCAGGCCGAAGACCTCCCGCGACACGTTGAGCATGCCGGACGCGATCCCGGCCCGGGCCTGCGGCAGCGCGCTCAGGACCACGTTGTTGAGCGGGACGAGCAGGCCGCCGCCGAGGCCGAAGACCATGAACCAGGGCAGGAGGTCGGTGTACCCGGAGCCCTCACCGACCGTCGCCAGCCCGCCGACCCCGGCCGCCATGAGCGCCATCCCGGCCGCGACGATCGGCCCGGCCCCGAAGCGGGCCTCCAGACGCGGGGCGAGCGTCGCCATGACGGCCATGAGCAGCGCCATCGGGATGAACGCGGAGCCGGCCTCGGTCGGGGAGAAGCCGAGCACGTTCTGCAGGAAGATCGCGGTGAAGAAGTAGATCCCGAACACGCCGAACGCCCACAGGCCCATCGTGGCCAGGCCGCCGCTGAACACCCGCAGCCGGAAGAAGTTGAGGTCCACCATCGGGTGCTCGGTGCGCAGCTCGATCACGACGAAGCCGATCGCGGCGAACGCGGCCAGCGCGAACGACCCGAGGATGACGCCGGAGGTCCAGCCGCGCGACTCGCCCTCGATGAGCGCGAACGTCAGCGCGAACAGGGCCAGGGCACTCGTGGTCAGGCCGGGGATGTCCAGGCTGCGGTTGGCTTTTTTCGAGGAGGACGCGGGCAGCGACATGGCGGCGATGATCGCGGTGGCCAGGCCGATCGGGGCGTTGATGAGGAAGATCCAGCCCCAGGAGGCGTGCTGGCTGAGGTATCCGCCGGTCAGCGGCCCGATCGCGAGCGCGAGGGCGCCGACGCCGCCCCAGATGCCGATCGCCGCCCCGCGCTCCTTGGGGTCCGGGAACAGCTCGGTGAGCAGGGCGAGGGCGGTCGGTGTGAGCAGGGCCGCGCCGACGCCCTGCAGCGCCCGCGCCCCGATCAGCACCTCCTGGCTGCCGGCGAGGCCCGCGGCGACCGATGCCACCGTGAAGATGCCCAGGCCCAGGAAGAAGACGCGGCGCATGCCGAAGACGTCGGCGACCCGGCCACCGACCAGGAGCAGACCGGCGAAGACGAGGATGTACGCGCTCGCGATCCACTCGAGCCCCGAGATGCTCAGGTGCAGGTCGCTCTGGATCGACGGCAGCGCCACGTTGACGACGTTGTTGTCCAGGTAGGTCATGAAGGTGCCCAGGGCCACGGCGACCAGGGCCAGCCAGCGGTTTCTCATCTCTCAGATCCCCCTATACGCTGTACTTGTACGTCGTACATGTACGTTGTACAGGACATCCCATACGTTGTACAGTTGTCAAGTGCCGCCGAAGACCTCACTCACCCGCACCGCCGTGGCCGAGCGCGCGCTGCGCATCGGCGACCGCGAGGGCCTGGACGCGATCACCATCCGCCGGCTCGCGACCGAGCTCGGCGTCACCCCGATGGCGCTCTACTGGCACTTCAAGAACAAGGACGAACTGCTCCTCGGCCTCATCGACCACGTACTGGCCGACGTCCGGGCCGACCGGTCCGCTTCCGACCCCTGGCCCGACCAGCTCCGGGCGATGGTCGAGGCGCTCGTGCGGGCCATGCGCGCCCACCCGTGCCTGCCCGACCTGCTGCACGCGGCCGACAAGAAGAGCGTCGAAAGCTTCACCCGGGCCACCGACGACGCCCTCGGCCTGCTCGAACGGGCCGGCTTCGACCTCGAAGAGGGCTACTGGGTCGCCACCTACCTGCTCAACTCCGCGATCGGCCTGGTGCAGGGCCAGCCCGGCTGCCCGCCGCCGCAGGTGCCGCCGGACCAGATTGACGAGTGGCTGCGCACCCAGCGGATCCACCTGCAGAGCCTCTCCGCCGAGCGCTACCCGCAGATGGTCCGCCTGGCCGACACCTACCACACGCTGCCCGACCTCGACCGCTACTACGCGTTCGGCATTCAGTTGCTGATAGGCGCGGTGGAGAAAATGGCTGCGAGCCGCCCGGTAGCATCCTGAGCGTCCCTTTGTTTCTGTGTGGAAGGTGCGCCGCGGCATGCTCGACATCGAGTTGATTCGCAAGGACCGGGCCTCGGTCGAGGCCGGACTGTCCAAGAGGCTCGATCCGTCCGAGGTGTCCCGCGCGCTCAGTTCCATCGCCGAGCTGGACAAGCGCCGCCGCGAGCTGATCGGCGAGATCGACGCCGAGCGGGCCCGCCGCAAGGAGGAGGCCCGCGCGTTCGCCGCGGCCAAGGCGGCCGGCCAGGCCATCGAGACCACCCGCGACGCCAAGGCCGCGCTGCAGTCCCTCGAGGAGCAGCTGGCCGCCGCGCAGCGGGATCTCGACACGGCGATGAGCGAGCTGCCCAACCTCCCGGCCGACGACGTCGTCGGCGGCGGCAAGGAGGCCAACCAGGTCGTCCGCGTCTACGGCGAGGCCCCGAAGCTCGACAACCCGCGCGACCACGTGCAGCTGTCCAGCGAGCTCGGCCTGGTCGACTACGAGCGCGGCACCAAGCTCGGCGGCTCCGGCTCCTGGATCTACACCGGCTGGGGCGCCCGCCTCGAGTGGGCCCTGATCAACTGGTTCATCGACCGGCACTTCGCGGCCGGCTACCAGTTCATCCTCCCGCCGCACCTGCTGCTCGACTCGGCCGGCTACGCCGCGGGCCAGTTCCCGAAGTTCTACGACGAGGTCTTCCACATCGCCGCGGCCGAGGGCGAGCGCGGCCGGTTCCTGCTGCCCACGTCCGAGACCGCGATCCTGGGCGCGTTCCAGAACGAGATCTTCGAAACCGCGGACCTGCCCCATCGGGTGTACGCCTACACGCCCTGCTACCGCGACGAGCGGGCCGGCTCGCACTCCGACGAGCGCGGCACCGTGCGCGGCAACCAGTTCAACAAGGTGGAGATCTTCCAGTTCACCGCGCCCGAGGACGGCGAGAAGACCCTCGAGGAGATGGTCGACTACGCCGAGTCCATGGTCCTCGACCTGGGCCTGCACTTCCGCCGCTCGCTGCTGGCCGCGAAGGACGCCAGCGCCTCGATGCGCAAGACCCTGGACATCGAGGTGTGGATGCCGAGCATGGACAAGTACAAGGAGATCTCGTCGGTCTCCTGGGCCGGCGACTACCAGGCCCGCCGCGCCGGCATCCGCTACCGGGTCCCCGGCCAGAAGAACAACCGCTTCGTCCACACGCTCAACGGCTCCGCCCTGGCCACGAGCCGCCTGGTCCCGGCCATCCTGGAGCAGTTCCAGCAGCCCGACGGCTCGGTCCTGATCCCCGAGGTCCTGCGCGACAAGGTCGGCACGGACCGCATCACGAAGCCGTCGAAGCGCAAGTGAGCCTCGTCAGGGCGGCCCGGGCGACGGGCAGATAGGCCAGCACGAGGGGCGCGGGCCCGGCCACGACGAGCCGGGTCCGCGCCCCTCGCCCGTGCGCCTCGACGAGGTGCTCGAACCGCATCCGCACGCCGAGCACCGACACCGCCCACACCCACCGCCTGACCGGCCCGCCGCCGTCGACGTCGAGGATCCGGAACCGCACCCGCACCCCGCCCACCCCGTGGACGACCCCACCGGTCCCGGGCGTGATCACCTCGCCCGCGTAGTCGACCGACCGGATCTGCGGCGCCCACTCCGGCCACCGCCGCGGCCGCACATACCGATCCCACACCTCGTCGGCGCCGCAGGGCCCGTCCACCGCCGTGTCCCGTCGCATCGCCACTCGCTCAGTGTGCGGTGCCCGGAAAAAAAAAGTTCGACGTCCGGTGATCCGATCCGGGGGCGGGACGCGACAGTGTGGGCATGCGAGAGCTGTCCGGCCTGAGCGACCCGGCCCTGCTCGGCCTGGTGGCCGTGCGGGACGAGGCCGCCATCCGCGAGATCGTGGAGCGTCACTCGCCGTGGTTACTGCTGCGGCTGCTGCGCAAGACACCGGACCGGGACCTGGCCCACGAGGCGTTGCACGACACGTTCGTCGCCGTATGGCAGCACCCGCGCTCCTTCCGCGGCGACGGCGACGTCGGCGCGTGGCTGTGGGGCATCGCGATCCGGCAGCTGGTGAGCCGCCTGCGCAAGCGGGCGAATCCGACCCCGATCGCCGGCCTGGACCTCTCGGCGCTGTCGCCGACCGTGCGCAGCGCCGAGGACGAGCTGCTGGTCGCGGTCGAGCACGGCGCGGTCGGTGACGCGCTGCGCTCGCTGTCGCCCGAGCTGCGGCAGGTGCTGCAGGCGACGGTGGTCGACGGGCTCTCCACGAAGGAGGCGGCCCGGCTGCTCGGCATCCCGCAGGGCACGGTCAAGAGCCGCGTGCGGCTGGCGAAGGCGAAGCTGCGCGAGCACCTGATGAGCCGGGAGGCGTGCGCATGAGCGGCCATGGAGCGAAGCGGAGTGGTTGCTCATGCGTTGTCTCGTCCGGCTTTTCAGCGCCGAAGGCTGCGGAGGTTACAGCATGAGCTGGCACGTGGATGATCGGGTCTGGGTGGCATACGCCGGTGGGCGGCTCGACCCGGCCGCCGAGGCCTCGGTGGAGGCCCACGTCACCGGGTGCGCGCAGTGCCGGGCGGCGGCCCGCGGCCACGCGCCGGCCGGGACGGAGGAGACGATCTGGACGGCGGTGCGCGAGACGATCACCGCGCCCGCGCCGCCCGTCCTGGTCCGCCTCCTGCGGCGGCTGGGCGTCCGCGACGACGACCTCGTGCTGCTGTTCACCGCGGACTCCCTGCTGGTGCCCTGGGCGGCGGCGGTCGGCTTCGCGATCGCGTGCGCGATCCTGGTCGGATTCGCCGGCCTCGGCCCGGTGAACCGGGACGCGGTGTTCCTCGCGATGGCACCCCTGGCGCCGGTCCTCGCCGTCGTGGTCTCCTACGACGCGCTGGACCCGATCCGCGAGGTGACGGCACCGACCCCGTACAGCAAGCTCCGGCTCGCGCTGCTGCGCACAGCCGCAGCGCTGGTCGTGGCGCTGCCGGCGACGGCGGCGATCGGGCTCGTCGTACCCGGCCTGAACGACCTCGCGTTCGTCTGGCTCGCGCCGTCGCTCGGCCTGACGGTGGGGGCGCTGGTGCTGCTCACCTGGCTGGAGGCGCGGGTCACGGGCGCGCTGGTGGCCTCGCTGTGGGTGGGCACGGTCGTCGTCGTGCGCACGAACGACGCCGTCGGCGCGCTCACGGTGCCCGTCGTCCAGGCGGCGTTCGCGGTGGCCGGCTTCGCGCTGGCCGCGGTACTGATCCTGCGTACCTCGACGCTGCGGCTGCAGGGAGGCGAGCAATGAGTGTCGTCGCACACCTCGACGGGGTTTCCAAGGCCTATGGCCGCACGACCGTCGTACGGCCGATCTCGGTCGATCTCCGGCCCGGCATCATCGGCCTGCTCGGCCCCAACGGCGCCGGCAAGACCACGCTGCTGCGCCTGCTGTCCACGGCACTGCCGCCGAGTGCGGGCCGGATCACGATCGCCGGCTTCGACGTCACCGCATCGCACGCGAACCGCGTGGCGGCGCGCCGCCGGCTCGGCTACTGCCCGCAGGAGGTGACCTTCCCGCGCGGCATGACGGCGTTCGGGTTCGTCGACTACATCGCGGTGCTCAAGGAGTGGAAGGACGCCGGCGAGCGGCACCGGGAGGTGCGGCGGGTGCTCGACCTCGTCGACCTCGGCGACCGCACCGCGGTGAAGGTGTCGAAGCTGTCCGGCGGTCAACGCCGCCGTCTCGCCATCGCGCAGGCCCTCGTCGGCGCGCCCGACCTGCTCATCCTCGACGAGCCCACCACCGGGCTCGACCCCGAACAGCGCGCGTCCCTGCGTGGCCTGCTCTCCGGCCTCGCGGGAACGGTGCTCATCGCGACGCACCAGACCGAGGACGTCTCGGCCCTGTGCGACCGCGTGCTCGTCATCGACGCCGGAGTGATCCACTTCGACGGCACGGTGCCCGAGCTCCTGGCCACGGCAGCCGGCCGTGTCCACCTCGGACCGACCGCCGGCTCCGGCGCGGTCCAGTCCTGGAAGACCGGAACCGGGCTGGTCCGGTCCGTCGGGGGGCAGCCCGCTCCCGACTCCTTCGTCGTCGACCCCTCGGTCGAGGACGCGTACCTGCTGCTCCGCTCGGCGGAGCGCACGAGACAAGGAGTGCAGCCATGAGTGCGACAATCCCGGATGCGGGCTCGACCTTCGCCGTCCTGGCCGGCCAGGAGATCCGCAACTACCTGCGGGCGAAGCTCTTCTGGTTCGGAGCCGCCCTGACGCTCGCCGTCGACGTCGTGATGCTCGCCGGCGACGACCCGACGTCGAGCGGGTCCTACATGATCGCGCCCGCGGCCCTGCTGGGCGTCCTCGGCCTCGTCGTCATGTACGGGCTGACCCGCCGGTCCGACCACGCCGCGGCGGCGGCCGGGGCGGTCGCCGTCCCGGAGCGGACCCGGACCCTCGCCCTGGCCGCGGCCACCGTCGTGCCGCTCGCGATCGCGGTCGTGTCGTTCGTCGCCGCGGTCGTCACCTGGTATGTCCACCCGCCGGCGGCGTACGTCGTCCCGCCGGGCATCCCGAACGCCTTCGTGTTCGCCCAGATGGTCGGCGACGGCGTGCTGTGCGCCGTCGGCGGCCCGCTGCTCGGCCTGCTCCTGGCCCGGTACTTCCCCAAGCGCGGCATCTCCGCCGTCGCCTCCGTCCTCCTGGTGATCGTCACGATCCTCCTGCAGGGCGGCCTGGTCGCGGGCGGGCAGCCGTACCGGGTGTTCTGGTTCTGGACGTACTTCCTCACCCAGTCCGCCGCGGGCGGGCCGGGGGAGCACCACTTCACCACCAACCCCGGCAATCCGTTCCTGTGGGTGCTCTACCTCGTGACGGTGTGCGCCATCGGCGTCGTCGTCGCCGTCCGCCACGACCCCGAGTCCGACCGGTCGCGGCTCGGGAAGGCGGCGATCGGCCTGGCCGTCGTCGGGGTCGCGCTCGGGGTGCTGACCATGACGGCCGGCTACACCGGGAGCGTCGTCAACCCCGCCGTCTGCACGAGCTGCTGATGCTGCGGCACGCCGCCAGGGCGGTTCCGTGGGGGCGGGTCACCCTGGCGGCGGGCCTCGTCGTGGTCCTCATGGAGCTGGTCCGCTGGAACCCGTGGGTGCTGTGGCCGCTGGAGGGCACGGCCGTCGGGCTGCTCGCCGGCGCGGCCGCGTGGTGCTTCGACGAGACGGCCATGGCGGTCGTCGACCCGGCGCCGCGCGGGCTCGCCTGGCGGACCGCGGCCCGCAGCCCCGCCGTCGCGCTGCTCGTCCTCGTCTGGGCGTTCGGCGTCGCCCGGGTCGGTGACGGCGCCGCGTTCGGCCACGCCGGGGCCGTCCTCGTCCAGGGGCTCGCCGCGGTCGCGACGGGCGCCGCCGTCGCCTGCTGGCGCCGCGCCCGGGGCGAGGCCTCGCCGGGCCTGCTGTTCGCGGCCGCCGTGGTCCCGGCGGCGACGGCCTGGGCGCTCGTCCGGCCGCTCGAGGACCACGTGGCCGTCTTCCCCTACGCCACGACCACCCCGCGCGGCTGGCACCTGAGCACGGCCGGCTGGGCGGCGGCCGGCGCCCTGGCCGCCCTGCTCCTCGTCGCGGCGCTGGCCGACGCCCCGTGGTGGCACCTGCACCGCTCGCCGCGCGCCAGCCGATCCTAGGCCGACTCCTGGAACAGCTCCGCGATCTGCAGCATCCGCGGGTCGGCGGTGAGCTGCTCCAAGGTCAGCGGGAGCGGGATGCGCCAGTTGGGGTACTGCTCCGAGGTCCCCGGCAGGTTGGGCTGGCGGGGCTCACCCAGCACGTCGTACGGGGATGCCAGCAGGATCCGGCACGGCGTGCGGGTCAGGAGCCGGTGCATGGCCACGACCAGTTCCGCGTCGGTGCTCTCGGCGGTGGCGAGGCCCTCGGCGACCAGCAGGTCCAGCAGCGCGGCGCGGTCGGCCGCGGCGGCGGCCTCCTCCTGCTCCACCGGCCGGGTCAGCACCCCGATGCCGGCCCGGACCCGGACGTGTTCGCCGGTGAGGAAGCCGGTCGCGGTCGGCAGGTCGTGAGTGGAGATGCTGGCCATCGCGTTCGCGGGCCACTGCGTCGGCGGGATGAACTTGCCGTCGTCGTCGCGGGTGAACCACAGTACCGCCGAGCCTAGGATGTTGCGTTCCTGCAGTGTCTCGGTGACGACCGGCTCGACGGTGCCGAGGTCCTCGCCGACCACGACGGCGCCGGCCCGGACGGCCTCCTCGATCAGGACGCCGAGCATCGCCTCCGGGTCGTAGTGGACGTAGGCGCCGTGGGTCGCGCCCTGGCCTGGCGGGATCCACCACAGGCGCCACAGGCCGGCCACGTGGTCGACGCGCAGGCCGCCGGCGTGGGCGAAGATGCCGCGGAGCAGGTCGCGGTAGGCGGCGTAGCCGGTCGCGGCGAGCCGGTCCGGGCTCCACGTGGCCAGGCCCCAGTCCTGACCCTGCTGGTTGAACGCGTCCGGCGGGGCGCCGACCTTGGCGCCCTGGGCGATGACGTCCTGCAGGGTCCAGGCGTCGGCGCCGCCGGGGTCGATGCCGACGGCGAGGTCGTGCACGATGCCGACGGCCATGCCCGCGGCGGCGGCGTTGGCCGCTTCGAGCTGTTCGGCGCAGCGCTGCTGGAGCCAGACGTGGAACCGGACCCGCGCCGGGTCGGCGGCCTCGTAGGCGGCCGGGCCGGGGTGGCGCAGCTCCTCGGGCCACGTCCGCCAGTCGACGCCGTGCACTTCGGCGAGCGCGGTGTAGGTCGCGAAATCGCGCAGCGCAGGCGACATTTCGGAAATGTCGGAAATGTCGTCCGGGGCCAGCCGCTCCAGCGCCGCCCGCTTCGCGCGCCAGACAGCGTCGTAGCCGATGAGGTCGGCCGAGGGCGGCCGGAGCGCGTCGACCTGCGCCTGCGTGGACGAGGACTTGTACTCGGGGAGGTCCTCGATGCGCAGGTACAGAGGATTCACGAAGCGCCGCGACGAGGGGGAGTACGGCGACGACGGCATCGGGTCGACCGGCGCGACGGCGTGCAGCGGGTTGACCAGGACCGCCCCGGCCCCGGTGAGCGCGGCCCAGCGGGCGAACGCGGCCAGGTCGGCGAAGTCGCCCACGCCCCAGGAGCCGGCCGAGCGGACCCCGTACAGCTGCAGCATCCAGCCCCACGTGCGCGGCACTTCCGGGAGGGAGACCCCGGCGGTGACCGGCGCGGGCGCGGCGGTCCGGGGCTCCAGGAGGGCCATCACCGAGCGGACGTCCGCGGGGTCGATGTCGACGCGCCGGTGACCGGCGGTCTCGTACCAGGTGGCGACGCCACGGGCGGCGGCCAGCGCTTCCAGCGAGAGCGACTCATCAGACACGCGCCAAGTCTTACCCCAACCGGAGGATCACGAAGCGGATACGGCCGGCACCTGATCGCGTATCACCAGACTGGGTACGGACCCGGCGCCGACCAGTTGTAACGCCTGCCGCACGCCCCGGCCGCAGCGCACGACGGTGTGGCGGTGCGGGCGGGAGGCGGCGAACCGGACGATGTGCCCGGCCCCGGCGGCGTCGACGAACGACAGGTCGCTGGCGTCGAGCAGGACGACCGTGTCGGACCCGGCGACGAGTTCGAGGATGGACGGCAGCGACTCGGTGTTGGAGGCGTCCAGTTCGCCGGTGAGCCGCAGGTGCGAGCCCCAGCCGCCGAGCGTGAAGCCGAGCAGGGGGCCGGGGTGGACGGCGCCGATGCGGGCGAGGAGTTCCTTGCCGAAGCGCCGCCGGTCGTAGAGGCACAGGCCGGTGACGCGGGGGTCGCCGAAGAAGCGGTTGACCTGGTGCTCGTAGGCGAACAGGTCGGTCGGGGTCCACGCGGGGCGGTCGGTCCACGTCATCTGGCCGGCGAGGGAGATCGCGGGCCAGCCGGCCCGGAGCGTGTCGTCGGCGAGCCGCTGCAGCAGGGCCAGCATGTCGGCCACGCCGAACAGCGCGCCGCCGAAGGAACCACTTTGACCGGTGCCGTAGCGGAGCAGGCTGAGCTGGCCGGGGGCGGCACCGGTTACATCGGTGGTGACCTGCCGGGCCAGCGCGGCCGAGTCCGTGTCCAGGAAGATCACCACGCGGTGACCGGCGCTGACTGCGCGTTGCGCGAACTCCGTAAGAACCTCACGAATGTGGTCGTCGCTTGAGTAAGACAGCGTGACGTGTTGGCCGAACAACGCCGCCCCAAGCTCCCGCACGGGGAACACATTACGACGTGAATGACCGGGTCGTGAACGCCGTGAGCGTGAATCCCGGACTTGCTCTACTCAACCCGTCGGCGCGTCATTACTCACCCCAGGGTCGGGCATTTCCTAAGACCAACTCCTACAGCCAACTACAACCTCGGCGCGTCGTCGGCCTTGTCGTCGGCGAGCGCCGCCGGGCCGATGATCAGCGGGTCGGGCGCGCTGACCACGTCCGGGTCCTTGCCCTCGTAGTCGAACCGGCTCAGCACGTGGCGCATCGCCTCGAGCCGGGCGCGCTTCTTGTCGTTGCTCTTCACGACCGTCCACGGCGCGTCGGCGGTGTCGGTGTAGAAGAACATCGCCTCCTTGGCCTCGGTGTAGTCGTCCCATTTATCCAGCGAGGCGAGGTCCATCGGCGACAGTTTCCACTGCCGGACCGGGTCCACCTGGCGGATCAGGAACCGGGTCCGCTGCTCGTTGCGCGAGACCGAGAACCAGAACTTGACCAGCCGAATGCCGGAGCGGACGAGCATGCGCTCCAGCTCCGGGGCCTGGCGCATGAACTCCAGATATTCCGCCCGGCTGGCGAAGCCCATGACCCGCTCCACGCCGGCCCGGTTATACCAGGACCGGTCGAACAGGACCATCTCCCCGGCCGCCGGGAGGTGCCGGACGTACCGCTGGAAGTACCACTGCGTCGACTCCCGCTCGCTGGGCTTCTCCAGGGCCACGACCCGGGCGCCGCGGGGGTTGAGGTGCTCCATGAAGCGCTTGATCGTGCCGCCCTTGCCGGCCGCGTCGCGCCCCTCGAAGAGCAGCACGAGGCGGTCGCCCCGGTCCTTGATCGTGTTCTGCAGCTTGAGCAGCTCGATCTGCAGCAGGCGCTTGGTGCGGTCGTACTCGTCGCGGGTCATCCGCTCGTCGTAGGGGTAGTCCTCCCGCCACGTGTCGACCGGCTGGCCGTCCTTGCGCAGCAGCACCGGGTCGTCATCGTCGTCGTCCTCGACCAGGTAGTCGTCGAGCGAGAGTTCCGTCATCCCTCGGTGGTACCCCAAACCCCGGCGGAGCACCACTGCCAAGGTCTGAACAGCCGACAAATGATCATCACTGGTACCCGCGGATCTCCTTGAACGCCGCCGGGAGTGTTCCGGTGCGGGCGTCGAAGCTGCGCCCGCCGGTCAGGTCCGCGATCTGCTGCATCTCGCCGACGTTGCCCTCGCCGAACAGGATCGTGAAGACCGGGACCTTGGCCAGCTGCGGCAGCCGCGCCTTGAACGCGTCGAGCCGGGCGCCCGCGGTGACCTCGCCGTCCGTGAGCAGCACGATCGACGTGAACCGGTCGGGGTCCTCCTTGGCCAGGGCCGCGGCCTGGTCGTAGGCGACGAACAGCGCGTCGTAGATCGCGGTGTCCCCGTTGACCTTGAGCCCGCCGGCGTAGCCGCGGATCTGGTCCAGCGCCGGCTGGAAGTTGTCTTGGGGGACGTCGAACCGGGTCACCGCGCCGGGCTTGGTGCTGAACGGGACCATGAGCACCTGCTCGCGCCCGTTGAACCGGCTGAACTGCCCGGACAGGCTCGTATCGACGCCGGTCAGGCCGATCAGCGCGTTCTTGAGGCCCTCGATCCGCTCGTTCTTCATCGACCCCGACAGATCCAGCACGTAGATGGTCCGGGCCGGCTTGCGCAGATCGTCACCGAACGCCCCGATGAGCGCGTTGGCCGCCTCCAGCTTGCCGGGGAACGGCAACTCCGGCAGCCCGGCCCCGCCTTGAGGACCAAACGCCGGAGCCAGAGCGATATTTGGTACTGCCGGTCGGCGCCACGTCCGACCCATGATCTCGGTCTGCACGCTCGGCCGGCGCAGGTAGTCGGTCACGGCGGCGTAATTGGTCTTCGTCTGCTCCGGTACGCCCGACAGCAGCGTCAGCGGGTAGTCAGCGGTGACGACGCCGTCGGACGGGTACACCAGCGAAAGTTTTTCCGGCAGTTTGCCCGAGGCGTTGAGCGACAGGAGCACCGACTCGTAGTTGATGAGCCCGTCGACCGCCTGGGCGTTGCGCTCCGTGGCGTTCTTGGCGAACGCGTCGGCCAGCCAGCCCGACGAGCCCGCGGTGAGGTTCTGGCCCTTGAAGAACGTCTGCAGGCGCGGGGTCAGCGGGGCGATCTGGTCGGCGGTGAGCGCGGCACCGGTGCCGGCCAGGGCGGCGGCGACCCCGACGAGCGCGGAGAAGCCGGAGTTGGAGCTGGCCGGGTTGGTCATGCCGTAGCTGAACTTGTGCTCGCCGGCGGCGACCGCGATCTCGGACCAGGACGGGCGGTGCTCGGCCCAGCCGAGCTGCTTGGCGACGGACTCGCGCAGGCCCAGCACGACCGGCGACGTCGCGATCTTGGTCGAGGTGCCGATCTTGCCACCGGCGTCGGGGTGCAGCTGGAGGTACCGGTTGCTGGCGAACCAGATCGCGTCGTAGCTCTTGGCGGCGTTGCCCGACACGACGTTCTCGACACCGTCGAGGGTGCCGGTGGCCTGCAGCTTCACCTCGACCCCGGTGGCCGCCCGCACGCCGTCGAGGATCGGCTGCAGGTCGGCGAGCTCGCTGGAGGCGAGCACCCGCAGGGTCCCGGAGCCGCGCAGGTACGGGCCCTCGCCGGTGGCCTTCGGCGTCGGCGGCGGCTGGGTGCAGGCCGCCGTGAGCAGGACCGCCGCCGCCAGGACCGCCGCGCCGAGCCGCCGCCTGGGCTTCATGACATCTTCTCCTCGAGGGACTTGAGCAGGGCCTGCTGGGACTGGAAGTCGGGGTCGGCCAGGGCGCCGTCGACGGTCTTCGGCAGCGCCGCGTCGCCGGGGCGGACCTTGTCCAGGACCGGCCCGCTCAGCGATGCGTCGGCGGTGCGGAACCCGTGCTTGGCCGCGAGCCGCTGCAGCTCGGGGTCGCCGGCCAGGAGCTTCGCGACCGTGACGCCGTTGTCGCTGAGCGGCACGATGGTGTGCCGGCACATGACGGTCGGCGTGGGGTACAGCAGCGTCTCCTGGCCCTTGAACCCCACGTTGACCGCCTGGTCGACGAATTGGGCCTCGTAGACCAGGACCATCGGGGCCGAGTTGCCGCCGGTGCGCAGGTAGGCCTCGAACGGCTCCTCGCTGGTGCTGTCCACGGCGCCCTGGTCAGTGAAGAGCTTCGCGATCGCGCCGATGTTGCCGCCGGTGGCCTGGTTGAGCAGGTACGCGAACATCGCCGCCGAGTTGGAGTCGGCCGGGCGGGCCGTGGCGACCAGCACGTTCTGCGCGACCGGGCGGGTGGTGTTGCCGGGGATGTCGGTCCATTTGAGGTTGCGCTGGTTGGCGTCGGCGAGGGCCTTGAGGTCCAGCCGCCAGACCCGGTCGGCGGGGTCGCGCGCGGCCAGCTTGGCGACCTGCAGCAGGTCGACGATCTGGCTGAACGTGGCGATGGCCAGGGGTGAGGAGAACACGACGACGTCGTCGCCGGCGGCGTGGGCGTGGGCCCGGATCTCGGCGGCGGCGGCCCGGCTGCTCGGGAAGGCGAAGTCGTAGCCGGGCGTGCGGGTCGGCATCTGCCGGGACCCGGCCTGGTCGGCCCGCACGGACCAGCCGTGCTTGGCCAGGGCCTGCTTGACCGCGGGGTCGTTGAAGTAGGCGAGCTTCTCGGACCCGACGAGTGCCTTGAGCTCCGTGGTGCCGCCCGCACGGCCGATGTCGGCGCGGCCGAGCAGCCACCCGCCGACGGCGCCGAAGATCGCCAGTACGACCACCAGGATGATCAGGGGCCTGATCCGATTCACGGCCCCGATTGTGCGCCATGCCGGCAATCATCGGCAGTCAATACCCTGTTCAGACCGCGTTCATGTGGTCCACTGTGGACTGTGAATCGATTGTGGTCGGTCCGCCCGCATGTTGGGCGTCTCCGTCCATTACGTGAGAACGGTGATCTGCCGGATTTCCGACGGAACTCCGCCTGCGTATCGGCCGGCTCACCGTGCGTCCACCCGAATGCCGGTTCTGCGGAGAATGCGTCGCCCGAACGGCTCATGATCTTGCCCGACTGGCTGACCGGGGCCCTGAATCCGCTGCCCTCGATGTCATACTTGCCCGCGATCAGGGCACTTCCCGATTTTCGGCGCTCGGAAGGTAGCGGTGACAGGCAAGCATCAGGCGGGTTCACGCACGCTCGGTGCGCTCATGCGCGGGCTGGTGCTCCTGCTCGCCGTCGGCCTCGTCGCCGCCGCCGGCTGGTATGTGCTGCGCGACGACGCGGGTGGCACCGACGGCTCCGACTGCCCGTCCACCCTGCGCGTGGTGACCGCCTCGTCGTTCTCCACCGTCGTCTCCGCCGCCGGCCGCGAGCTGCGGGCCGAACCCGACTGCATCCTGCTCGACGTCACCACCGCCGACGGGCGCCCCGCGGCCGGGCAGGTCGCCCAGCTCGGCGCCGACGTGTGGATGCCCGACGACGCCGCCTGGGCCACCGCCGCCCCGCCGGGCCTGCTCGTCCCCACCGACAAGGACGGCGCCGCCAAGCGCGACACCAGCGCCGGGACGACCTTGGCCACCTCGCCGATCTTCATGGTCACCGACGGCCCGACCGCGGAGAAGATCAAGGACAAGGGCGGCGGCTGGCTGGCCCTGGCCAACCTCCTCGACGCCAAGACCCCGGGCGTGCGCATGGTGGTCCGCGACCCGGCCCTGTCCGGCGACGGCCTCGTCGCCGCCGGCGCCGTGGGTGAGGCGGTCTGGATGAAGGAGGGCATGGACTCGTCGTCGCTGACCCTCAACAACGCGATGGCGGTGACCCGGACCGTCAACCACGACCTGGCCGCCACCCCCAACGAGCCCGGCGAGGTCGGCCTGGTCCCTGAGTACGCCCTGCTGCCGATCATGGAGCTGGCCCAGAGCCGCGTCTACATCGCCGGTGCGGACAACACGGCCCTCATGCGCTACAGCTGGCTCCCCACCGCCGCCGCGGCCGCCGACCCGAAACGCGCCGCCGCGCTCAAACGCCTCCTGGCCGCGTTCGGCACCACCCAGGTCCGCCAGGCCATCAACGCCGCCGGTCTGCGCGGCCCCGGCCAGACCCGCCCCCCGTTCGAGGGCGGCTCCGCACTACCGGAGCCGACCGCCGAGCCGTTCGCCGTCCTGGCCGCCCACCACGTGCAGCACGTCTTCGCCACCTGGGACGCCGAGGACCGCCGCGGCAACCTGCTCATCGCCGTCGACATGACCGGCACGGGCCCCGGCGGCACCCCCGGCGCGACGACCGCAGCGGGCGGCAAGCAGTCAGCCCTGGAGACGCTGAAGGCCGGCTGCCGGGCGGTCGGCGACCTGATGCCGGTAGGTTCAAGGTTGGGATTGTGGGAGATCGGCCCCGGCCAGCCCGGCGGCTACCGCAAACTCCTCCCCACCGACCGCCTCGACGACACGTCAAGGGCCGCCTTCACAAGGTCGGTCAACACGCTGAACACCCACAAGCCGGGCGCCGGCCTCCTGGACACAATCGTCGCCGCCTACCAATCAGTCCGCGACGACTGGCACGACGACATGCTCAACCAGATCTTCATCCTCACCGACGACGCCAACAAGGACAGCGCCGACGCCCAAGCAGTAGCCACAATGGTAGAGACGCTCAAGGCATTGCAAGACTCCGAGCGCCCAGTAACAATCAGCGTCGTGGTGTTGGCAAAAAAGGACGCCGCCGACCGATTGAAGTCCGCCCTGCAGCCCTTAGGCGCCTACGTAGACAACGCCTCCAGCTCGGACGACGTGCAGGCAGCATTCATCCACGTAGTAGCCGGCGGCCTACACGAATAACACGAACAGCAAGCCAAATGCAATTCCGCCCGCATATTCTTCCCCTCCTTTATTCTTCTCCTCCTTTATCCACCCAAGGCCCGTTACCACCGAATGACGACCACGACGGACCCGCCAGCCAATTCACGGACCGCAACCAACAAACCGCAACCAAATTACGGTCGCGCCCACGCCAATCCGGTAGTTCCCATCGGCCGAGCGCACATCGCGGTGCCCCTCCAGCCGGGCGACCCCGCCCCGCACCCGCCGCACCCGCCCCACCCGAACCCCAACGCACCGACGCGAGGGCGCAGTAGTCTCCGGCTCAGCGACACAAGCGTCTGCGGCGGGCACCGGCTCCTCGACCCGCACCGGCTCCTCGACCTGCACCAGCGGCTCAGCGGGCTCGGGCGCATCGGCGAGCTGCGCCAAGCGAGCCGCCCGAGCCGCGAGCCACTCTTCCTCGGTGGCCGGCACGTTGTCGCCATAGGTCCGGCGGAGCTTGGCCTGGTGCCGCTGTTCGAGTCCCCAGTCGCGTTGCGCTTTGTGCTCGCGCCGGAATTTCTCCACTATCGGGCTGTATTTCCGCGACCGGGTCCGATCGCGCATTTTCGCCACTTCGCCTTGGCTGAGAAGACCTATCTGCCCCCGCATGCATTGATTATTTCAAACCTGGATATCATGTGCATCTGTCGCTATTTCAGATGGCGTACACGCCCTTCCTGACCCGCTTGGAGGGGCACCGCAATGTGAGCTCGGCCGATGGGAACTACCGGATTAGCGTGGTTACGACCGTAGTTTGGGTGCGGTTTGTTGGTTGCGGTTCGTGGATTATCCGGCGGGTCCGTCGTGGTCGTCTTTCGGTGGTAGCGGGCCGTGGCGCCTTCGGCGGTAAAGAATTTTTTTTACAGGTTTACGTTGCCGCATAGGTGGACTTCTACGCCTAGGGTGGCCAGCATCGCGGCCTTCACTTGGAGGGCCTTGTCGGCGGTTTCGGGGTCTGGGGCGTAGGCGACGTTCAAGTGGTTCGCCTTGTGCCTGGCCATGAACTGGTCCCTGGTCACGCCGTGCAGGACTGCGTGCATGATGGGCCAAGCGGGGGTGGTGGCCTTGGAGCGGCGGTCCGACTCCTCGGGGGGTAGTGCTACGGCGGTTGAACGGCCCAGGTCGGCGTGGAGTTGGCCGGCCTGGACGAAGACTCGGCTCCAGACGACCTCGCCGGGCTTGCAGATGCCCTTGATCGTCGAGCCGCCCAGGGGAAAGTAGACCGGGTCCTGGCGCCAGCCTTCCGCCTCCGCGTATCCGGTGGCGAAGTGGCTGGCCGGGACCGAGCCCGAGATCTCCCAGACCCACACGAACTGCCCGTCATATTGTTCGCCCCAGCGGACGTCGTGCAGCGTCGTCGCCGGGTCGAGGCCCATCGCGGTCCAGATGCGGTTGGTGACGAGCGCGTCCACGGCCACGCCCTCGTCGGCCTCGTTGAAGTGGGGGAGCGGGACGCCGTCCCACAGGACGCGGCGGCCGTCGCGGGTTGTGACCGGGGGGCGGTCGGCGTTGTTGAGCAGGCCCTCGGCGAGGTCGGAGGCGGGGCAGATGTCCTTCAAACCCTGCTGATACTGGATGCCGACCGCGTCGAGGCCGAAGTCGTCGCTGATGCGCAGGGCCGCGACGTACATCTTGTACTGCCACCGTAGCTGCGCCTCGGTGAGCTCCGTCGCCTCGTCGGTGCCGAGCCGGAATGTCATGCCCTTCGCGACCAGCCACGCCCCGACCGCGTCGGCCTCGGCGTCCGGGACGCGCTGCATCTCGGCCCACAGGGCGCTCTGCGACAGCCGCTCCTTGTAGATGCCGATCGGGTTGAGCAGCTCGTCGTCGATGATGGCGTTGTACATGCCCATGCAGCCCTCGTCGAACACGCCGATGATGGCCTTGTCGGCGAGGAGCTGCGCGGCCAGGGCCCGGCCGAGCCGCGTCTCCGGATCGTCCGGCAGGGCCGGCAGGTCGCGTACGTGCGACACGTCGTGCCGCACCGTGCCGGTGGTGACCCAGGAGCGCAGGCCGGCCCTGAACCAGTCGTCGGTGAAGTCGACCGACCAGAGCGTGGAGTATTCGACGCCCATCTTCGCCATGCCGGCGTTCACCCCGAGCAGCCCGACCAGGCCCGGCCAGTCGCCGGCGAAGTTGGCGACCGTCAGGATCGGGCCGCGGTGGGTGCGCAGGCCGGCCAGGATGTGGTGGGAGTACTGCCAGACCGCCTCGGCCACGACCAGCGGCGCGTCCGGCGGGATGGTCTTGAACACTTCCAGGCCCATCCGCTGGCTGTCGATGAAGCCTTCGTGCGCCCGGTGCACGGACCAGCCCAGTTCGGCGAACGCGGCGGTGACGTCGGCCTCCATCCGCTGCTGGGTCGGCCAGCCGGCGCGGTTCGCGGCCGGGCGCAGGTCGCCGCTGGCGACGAGGTACACGGTGTCGGGCTCGGCGGCCGGGCGGGTGGGGGCGGCGGGGAGGGTGTAGGTGCTCATCAGGGTCCTCCGGGAGATGTCACGCGTGCGGCCGCTGGCGGGCCGCGAGCGTGTGGGCGATGGTGCGGGTGGCCGGGTAGAGGTCGCGGTAGAGCGCGTAGCGGTCGTCATACCCGGTCCGTTCGGAAGGGACCGGCTCGACGACCTCGGCGGGCGGGTTCCAGGCATCGATGTCGCACGGCTCGACAGCACAGGCCGCGAGGAATGCGGCCCCGTAGGCGGCCCCGGTCGTCACCCGCGGCACGACCTGCGCCAGGCCGGTGACGGCGGAGACGATCCGGGTCCACAGCCCGCCCTTGGTGCCGCCGCCGACCGCGACGACCCGCCGGATGCCGGCACCCGCGTCCCGCAGCGCCGAGATGTTGTGCCGGACCCCGAACGCGGTCGCTTCGAGCGCGGCCCGGTACAGGTCGCCCCGGGTGTGCGACAGCGTCAGCCCGGCGATCACACCGCGGGCGTCCGGGTCCATGATCGGCGTGCGCTCCCCGGCCAGGTACGGCAGCATCAGCAGCCCGCGCGCCCCGGGCCCGGACGCCTCGGCCTCGGCGAGGAGCTCGGGATAGCCGGCGCCGGTGAGGTCGCGCAGCCAGGCGGTCACGGCGCCGGACGTGGCCATCCCGCCCGCGAGGTTGCGGGTGCCCGGGAACGCACCGACCGTTCCCCACATCACGGGGCTGGTCAGGGGCCGTTCGACGGTCGCGATGAGGAACATCGTGGTGCCGTACATGAGCATCAGGTCGCCGGGTCGCTGCGCACCGACGCTCACGGCCTCAGTCCAGGCGTCGATCGTCCCGGTGATCACGGGCGTCCCGGCCGGGATGCCGGCGATGGCCCGCCCGGTGGTCCCGGTGACGTCCCCGGGCCACCGCAGCGGCGGCAGCTCCAGCCGCGGCGCGATCAGCGTGGCCCATTCGCGGTGCCAGGCCAGCGCGTGGGTGTCGAACATGGGCGTGCACTGGCTGGCCGAGTGAAAGTCAAGAGCATAGGAGCCCGTCAATTGGTACCCGAGCCACGACGCCGGCATGAAGAGTTGCCGCGCGGCGGCGAACACCGCCGGTTCGTGCTCGGCGAGCCAGGCGAGCTTCGGCCCCACCGCCTGCGTCGAGAGCTCGGAGCCGCAGCGCTCCCGGATGGCGCCGGGTCCGCCGAGCCGCTCGGTGAGGGCCGCGATCTGGTCGGTGGCGCGGGTGTCGACGCCGTAGAGGATCGCCGGGCGCAGCACAGTGCCGTCGCCGTCGGTCAGCAGGACGCAGGGCCCCATGCCGCTGACCCCGACCGCGTCGACGGTGACGCCGGCGGTGAGTTCCTCGGCGAGGGAGACGAATTCGTCCCACCAGACATGCGCGTCCATCTCGACGTGGCCCGGCTGCGGGCGCTGGACGGTGTGCTCGCGGACCGCGCCGCGCAGCACGGTGCCGTCCGCGTCGACGAGCACGCCCTTGCTGCTGGCAGTACCAATGTCGACTCCGAAGAAAAGGCTCATTGCTGCTCCCTGGTCCGCAGCACCACAGTCTTCGCCGGACCCGCGTCGCCGTCGATGCGTTCGAGCAGGAGGGCGGCGGCGGCCTCGCCCAGTTCGCGGGCCGGGACGTCGACGACCCGAATGCCGCGGCGGCCGAACGACGCGAACGGCAGGTCGCCGAAGACCGCGAGGCCGAACCCGGGCGGGGCCAGGCCGGCGTCGTGCAGCGCGTCGAGGGCCCCGGCCGCCATGAGGTTGTTGGCGACGACCGCGGCGTCGGGCGGCACGGGCAGCGCGAGCAGCTCGGCCATCGCCTGCCGGCCGCCGTCGACCCGGTAGTCGGCGTAGCGCAGCAGCTCCTCGAGGTAGGCGTCGCCGCCGTGCCGGGCCGCCGCCTGCCGCCAGCCGGCCATCCGCAGCTGCGCGGTCTCGACCGAGCTGGGCCCGGTGATGCAGGCGACCCGGGTGAAGCCGGCCGCGAACAGCGACTCGGCCGCGGACCGGCCACCGGCCCGGTTGTCGACGGTGACCGCGTCGATGTCGGCCCGGGCCAGGCTCCGGTCGACGGCGACGACGGGCCGCCGGTGCGCGACGAGGCGGCTCACGTCGCTGGCGTCGTCGGCCGGGGCCAGGATCACGCCGGCCATGTGCTCGGCGAGGGCGATGTCGATGTAGGTCGCCTCCCGGTCGGGGTCCTCATCGGTGTTGCACAGCACGACCGAGAATCCCGCGGCCCGGGCCCGGTTCTCGACCCCGCGGGCCAGGGCGGTGAAGAACGGGTTCTCGATGTCGGGAATGATCAGCCCGATCACCGCCGACCGCTGCCCGCGCAGCCGCCGGGCGGTCCGGTTGGGGGTGAACGCCAGCTCGGCCGCGGCCGCCCGGACGAGCCGCTCGGACTCGGGTGAGACCTTGGCCCCGTTCATGACCCGGCTGACGGTGGCGGGCGAGACCCCGGCCCGGGCCGCCACCTCGTAGATCGTCACCACGTCCGGAAACCCTCGAGCAGGGACCGGCGCAGCAGTTCGAGCCGCCGCGCCTCGGTGGCGACGCTGCGGTCGGCCTCGGGTTCGAAGAGCTCGAACGCGTGCACGCCCCCGGGCACCAGCTCGAACACCGTCGGCACCCCGGCGGCGGCGAGGCGGTGCGCGTAGCCGGCGTCCTCGTCGCGGAACAGGTCGCGTGAGCCGGTGTCGATGTAGGTGGGCGGCAGCCCCCGCAGGTCGGTCGCCCGGGCGGGCGCGGCGTAGGCATCGGCCACGCCGTCGCCGAGGTAGGCGGCCCAGGCGACGTCGGCCAGGCGCCGGTTCCACACGGGGGCGTCGGCGTTCTCCCGCGCGCTCGGCGTCTCGTGCCGGTCGTCGAGCATCGGGTAGTAGAGGTGCGCGGCCGCGATCGCCGGGCCGTGCTCGTCCCGGTTCAGCAGGCACAGCGCCGCCGCGAGTCCGGCCCCGGCGCTGCGGCCGGCGACGACGACGCGCTCGAACCGGTTGGCGCACCATGCCAGGGCCGTGCGGCAGTCGCGCAGGGGCGCCGGGTGCGGGTGCTCGGGTGCCAGGCGATAGTCGACCGCCACGACCGCAGCGCTGAGCCGGGCCGCGAGGTCGGCACAGAACGCGTCTTCGTACTCGGCCGCTCCGAGCACCATGCCGCCGCCGTGGATCCACAGGACGCAGGCGTCTCCGGCGCCGTGCAACCGCACGGGCACGCCCTCGACCGTGATGACCGTCGGAGCCCGCACGGGCAGTGGTGGCGGGCTCTGCGCACGGAGGCGGTCGTCGATCCCGCGGACGACGGCGACGTCCAGGGGGCCGTCCGGGAGGTGGTCGGTGAGGGACTCGCGGATCATCGGGTCGCCTGCAGGGCGTCGATCTCGGCCAGCAGGGCGGCGGTCTGACGGGACGCGATCGTCAGCAGCAGCGGGGCGACGGCGAAGGCGAGGACCCCGGCGGAGGCGGCCGCGGCGAACAACGCGATGACCGTCAGCGCGGTGAGGGTGAGGGCCCAGGCGGGGCGGTACGCGGCGAGGATGACCCCGCCGCGCAGCGCCGCCAGGCCGCGCTTGCCTCGAACCGCACCGTATGCGAGCGCGTTGGGCCCGACGAGCAGGACGGCCGCGGCCGGCACGACACCCCAGGGGGCGAGCAGGGCCAGACCGGCGGCCGAGAGCAGCAGGGCGAGAACAGGGTCCACCCGGCGCAACGCCGGCAGCGAAGGTCCGTCGCCGTCGGCGATCGGGGCGGTGAACGACGCCAGGCCGGTCAGTGCGAGCGCCACCGGCAGAACGGCGATGGCAGCCAGTGCCCGGGGCGCGCCGGCGAGCAGCGCGGCCGCGAGGGGGACGGCGGAGGCGACGGTGACGGCGCCGGCGGCCAGGGTGCGGGGCAGCTCGTGCCAGCACGCGGTGGCGCCGGACCAGGTCAGGGCCGGGAGGGTGGTGGTTTCCATTTACAGCTTCAATCCGCTTGAGGCGATCGATTGCACGATGTAGCGCTGGGCCACGATGAACACGACCAGGACCGGGACGATGGCCATGGCGATGCCGGCCGCGATGGTGCCGAGGGAGCCGGTGGAGAACCGGCCCGCGAGGAGCACCAGGCCCACCGGGAGGGTCTGCCGGTCGGTGTCACTGATCATGACGAGCGGCAGCAGGAGGTCGTTCCACCAGTACGTGAAGCACAGGATGCCCAGCGTCGCGATCGACGGGCCGGACAGCGGCAGGATGACCCGCACGAAGGTCCGCACGTGCCCGGCGCCGTCCAGCTTCGCGGCCTCCTCCAGCTCGAAGGGCAGCGCGAGGAAGTGCTGGCGGAGCAGGAAGATGCCGAACGCGCTGAAGATGCCGGGCAGGATCAGCGCCCACAGCGTGTTGGTCAGCTGCAGCTTCGACATGACCAGGAACAGCGGCACGATCGTCACCTGGATCGGGATCATCAGCGAGCCGATGACGACCGCGAACAGGATGCCCTTGCCGCGGAACTTGAGCCGGGCGAACGCGTAGCCGGCGGTCGAGCAGGTGATGAGCTGCGCGACGGTGATCGTGGTGGACACGACGATCGAGTTGAGGAAGAACCGGAAGTACGGCACCTGGTCGGTGACCTTGCCGAAGTTCGCGCCGGTCACGTTGTCCGGGTCGAACGACGGCGGCAGCCGGTAGAGCTCGGCGTCCGAGGCCGAGAACGCACCCCGGAAGATCCACAGGAACGGCGCGGTGATGGCGATGGCGGCGACGATCAGGATCAGGAACGTCGCGACGCGCGCGGCGATGCGGCTCAATCGTAGAACGTCCATCTTCTGGAGAGCCGGAACTGGATCGCCGTGAGGACGATCAGGACCAGCATGAACGTGATACCGATGGCGGAGGCGTAGCCGAGGTCGAAGTCGCCGAACGCGCGGTCATAGAGGTACTCCACGATGGTGCGGCTGGCATCGCCCGGCCCGCCCTGGGTCAGGACCCGCGGCTCGGCGAAGATCTGGAACGAGTTGATGGTGTTGATGACGACCAGGAAGAAGATGGTCGGCGACAGCATCGGGAACGTGATGCGCCAGAATCGGGTCCAGGCGTTGGCGCCGTCGACGATCGCGGCCTCCTTCAGCTGGTCCGGGATGGCCTGCAGGCCGGCGATGTAGACCAGGATCGAGAAGCCGATCGTCTTCCAGGAGTTGACCAGGATGACCGAGATCGGGGCGAACGCCGACGAGCCGAGCCAGTCGATCCGGTCGACGCCGAGCAGCCCGAGGGTGTAGTTGACCAGGCCGAGGTCCTTGTTGAGCAGGAACCGCCAGATCAGCGCGACGGCCGAGGCCGACACGACGAACGGGAACAGGAACGACAGCCGGAAGAAGCCGCGCACCCACCTGGGCATCCGGGTCTCCAGCAGGACGGCCAGGAGCAGGCCGACCACCACGTTCACGGCCAGGATGACCAGGGCCATGTAGGCGGTGGAGCCGTACACCCCGAGCAGTCGCTCGTCGTGGACGAGGCGGTCGAAGTTGTCGAGGCCGACGAACTCGCCGTCGCTGAGCAGGTTCCAGTCGTAGAAGCTCAGGTACAGCACGCCCGCCGTCGGGGCGAACACGAAGACCAGGAAGGTGACGATCGACGGGGACAGAAAGCCCAGGGCCGCGAGCCCGTCCCGGCGCCGCCTGGGGGGAGCCCCCCGGCCGGGGTCGGCGAGGACCGCGGCCGGAGGGGTGCTGCTGGTTGTCATGAGGTCAGCCATTTCCGTCAGCAGGTGACGATGCTGCTCAGCTCGCCCTGCATGTCCTTGAGCCCGGCGTCGACGGTCTTCTCGCCCGCGAAGATGAGCTGCAGGTGGCGCAGGACGGTCGACTCGAAGGCGCTGTACTTCGCCGGCGCCGGGTACGGCACGAGCGTCGGGTACTTGTCGATGCTGTCGTAGAACAGGTCCGAGTTCGCGGGCGGCACGCCGACCTTGGAGATGGTCTGCGCGAGCGAGCGGCGCGAGGGGATCGAGTCGCCGGGCTTCTCGGGCGTGCCGACGTACTGCTTCTCGATGTCGGTGGAGACCGTGAACTTCTGGTACTCCCACGCGAGGTCCGGGTTCTTGGACGACTTGAGGATCGGGTAGCCGGCGCCGCCGAAGACCGTCTTGTAGGTGTCGCCCTTCGGGTACAGCTGGATGTCGAACGCCTTGAACCCGGGCAGCAGCGTGGCGATCGGCCAGCGGCCCGCGCCGAACATGGCGACCTGGCCGTTCTGGAAGCGGGTGAAGACATCGCTCATGGGCATCGGGGCCGGGGCGACGTTCTCCTTGATCAGGTTGTCGAGGAACGAGACGGCCTTGTTGACCTGCGGGGTGTCGGCCGTCGCCTTGCACACGTCGTCGCTGGTGAGGTTGCCGTTGGCGTTGGCCACCCACGGCATGATGCCGGGGAAGATCTCGTTGCTGGCCCAGGTGAAGCCGTAGCGGTCGGGCTTGCCGTCGCCGTTGGTGTCCGCGGTCAGCTTCTTGGCCGTGGCCTCGAAGTCGGCCCACGTCCAGTCGGCCTTCGGCGGCTCGACCCCGGCCGCCTTGAACACGTCGGTGTTGTAGTAGACGACCATGTCGTTCCAGCCGTAGGTCAGCGTGATGACGTCGCCCTTGACCGTGAAGCCGTCGATGAGGCCCTTGGCGATGTCCCCGGTGATCGTCTTGGCCTCGGCGTCGGACTCCAGGTACTTGTTGATGGGCTGGATCAGCTTGTTGGCGTGCACGAACTGGGCGCCCTCGCCGGAGATGACCATGAGGTCGGGGTGCTTGCCGGACGCGATGAGCGTCGCCACGTTCGCGTAGTAGGTGCCCCAGTTCTCGCCGGTGACGGGGGTGAGCGTCACCTTGGTGCCGGCGTGGGCGGCCATGAAGGCGTCGGCCGTGGCCTTGTTGCCGGCCTCGGCCGCCGGCCCGTAGTTCCAGTAGACGATCTCGAGCGACTTGCCGTCGCCCGACGAGCCGCCGGTGTCGTTGTTCGAGCAGCCCGCCAAGGGTGATACCGCGAGCGCGGCGGTCGCGCAGAGCAGCGCGATCTTGCGTAACGGGGTGTTCATGAGCCTGCGTCCCTCTCGGATTGGGAGGCGGTTGGGAGGCGGTGCGGTGGGCACAGTGAAGTCCAAGAAATCGATTTCGTCAAGGACTCCTCCAGACGCTCGACGAACATGCCCTGATCAGGGAACTTCCCAGCTGGTATCGATTGCAGTAGCCGCCCGATAGACCGGGGGTTACGGGGCCAGCTCCGCGCGCAGGACGATCGTGCGGCCCGGCTGGTTGTCGCCGCCGATGCGTTCGAGGAGCATCGTCGCGGCGGTGATGCCCAGGTGCCGGGCGGGCAGCCGGATCTGCACGACGGCCGGCGGGGTCAGGAACATGAACGGCAGCTCGCCGACGACCGCCAGGCCGAACGTGGCCGGGTCGACGCCGGCCTCCATGATCGCCTGGAGCGCGCCGACGCCCATGAGGTTGTTCGTGGTCAGGACCGCGTCCGGGGGCTCGGGCAGGGCGAGGAGGTGGCGCATGGCCGCGTGCCCGCCGTCGGCGCGGAAGTTCGCGTGCTGCAGGTAGGTGTCCGGCACCTTGGCCCGCCGCGAGGTCATCACCTGGCGCCAGCCCAGGAACCGGTCCTCGGTCGCCTCGATGCCGACGGGGCCCGCGATACAGGCGATGCGGCGGTACCCCGAGTCGAAGAGGGCCGTGGTCGCGGCGATGCCGGCCGCCCGGTTGTCGATCTTCACGGCGTCGACCGGATACGGCGTGGTCCGGTCCACGGCCACCACGGGGCGCCCGAGCGAGGCGATCGAACCGAGATCTGCCTCATCCGAGGCAGGTGCCAGGATCACGCCCGCCATCTGCTCGGACGCGGCGATCTGCAGGTATCGCAGCTCCTTGTCCGGGTCGTCGTCGGTGTTGCACAGGACCACCGAGAAGCCCGACGCCTGGGCCCGGTCCTCGACCCCGCGGGCCAGGGCCGTGAAGAACGGGTTCTCGATGTCGGGGATCAGCAGCGCGACCACCTCGGAGCTCTGCTTGCGCAGCCGGCGGGCGGTCTTGTTGGGCGTGAAGGCCAGCTTGGCGGCGGCGTCGCGCACGGCCCGCTGCTTCTCCGGCGAGACCGTGTTGCCGTTGAAGACCCGCGAGACCGTCGCGGGTGAGACGCCGGCGAGCGCCGCTACCTCGTAGATCGTGGCCATGAAACTGCACTGTAGGTCGTCTTGACAGTCCAGGTGCGAGGATCTACCTTCCGTGAAATCGATTTCATCACCGCTTCCGGAGGGGACCCGTGGTTTCGTACACCGGAGACGCGCGGCGCGCGGTGGCGTTCCCGCTCGGCGGGCTCGGCACCGGGCACGTGGCGCTGTGCGGCGACGGTGCGCTGCGGCAGTGGCAGCTCAACGGCCCGCCCAACCACTCGGGCCTGCTGCCGGACTCGTTCTTCGCCATCCGGGTCTCGTCCCTCGAACCGCCGGACGACGTCGTGCGCCTGCTGCGGGCCGCGCCCATCGCCCCGCACGAGCATCCGGCGGCCAACGTCTCCGACGCCGACGTCCCGGACGGGGACCGCGCGTGGCGCTGGCCCTTCGTCGCGGACACGACGTTTGAAGCGGCCTACCCGTTCGCCCGCGTCACCTACGCCGACCCGGCACTCCCGGTCGCGGTGCGGCTCGAGGCCCACACCCCGTTCGTCCCCCTCGACGCCGACGCCAGCGCGTTGCCGCTGGTGCGGTACCGCTTCACCATCCGCAACGACAGCGCCGAGTTCCGGCACGGGTTTCTGCTCGGCACGCTGCAGAACGCCGCCGGCTGGGACGGTGTCACCCCGATCAGCGGCACCCGCGGGGCCGGCTACGGCGGCAACGTCAACCGCCTCCTGCGCCGCCCCGGGCAGAGCGGCGTCGTCATGGACCATCCCGGACTCGACGAGGACGACCCGGGCGCCGGGGAGCTGCTGCTGTGGACCGACGCGCCCGCCGCCGTCCTGCCCCGCGCCCACGACGCCGACGCGCTCCTGCGCTTCGTCGAGACCCTGAAGCTCGTCGCCCCGACGCAGCTCGGCGACTACTCCGCGGCCGCCCTGCGCGAAGCGCTCCGGTACGGCGCCTCGCCGATGCGGGCGCCGGGCGGCCCGAGCCCGGCCGGGCACACCTGGGACGCCGGTGTCGCCGCGGCGTTCGCGCTCGCGCCGGAGGAGTCGACGACCGTCGACATCGTGCACGCCTGGTGGTTCCCGAACCGCTACGCCGACTTCGACCGCTTCGGGCCGCAGCACCACTACGGGCCGTCCCGGTTCTGGGTCGGCAACCACTACGCGACCCGGTTCGGGGGTGCGCTCGACGTGCTCGACGCGTACCTCGCCGACCGGGAGCGCCTGGACACCGCCTCCCGCGCGTGGGCCGAAGCGGTGGCGGCGAGCGATCTGCCGGTACCACTGCGGGAGACCATCGCTCTGCAGCCGGCGCTCGTGCGCTCACCGAGCATCTTCCGGGCCGCGGACGGGCGGACCTTCGCCTTCGAGGGGGCCCTCGGCGCGTCGACCCGCAACTGGAACGGCGACGCCGGCGGCTCCTGCCCGCTCAACTGCAACCACGTCCTGAACTACGAGCAGGCCCTCGCGCGGCTGTTCCCGGCGGTGGGGCGGGACATGCGGGAGACCGAGTTCCGGATGCAGGCTCCCGACGGGTCGATCCCGCACCGGGTCGTGCTGCCGCTGTACCTGCCGCAGCTGCACGGCGTCCCGATCGGCGGGCCCGAGAAGCCGGCCCTCGACGGGATGCTCGGCGCGGTGCTGAAGACGTATCGCAGCCTGTTGGACGGCGCCGGGCTGGACTGGCTGCGGGCGCAGTGGCCGTCGCTGGTGTCCCTGATGTCGTATGTTGCCGACAAGTGGGACAGCGGCGACGGGGTGCTGCGCGGGGAGCAGCCGGTGACCTATGACATCGCGCTGCACGGCCCGAACATGTTCGTCGGTGGGCTGTGGCTGGCCGCGCTGCGGGCGATGCGGGAGATGTCGCGGCGGCTCGGCGTCGACGAGGCCTATGGCGTCGTGTTCGAGCGCGCCTCGAAGGCCTACGACGAGCTGCTCTGGAACGGCGAGTTCTACGCGCAGCCGAGCACGGGGGAGGCCTACGACTTCGGGGCCGGGTGCCTGTCCGACCAGCTGCTCGGGCAGTGGTGGGCGCACGAGCTCGGGCTCGGCCACCTCCTGCCGCCGGAGCGGGTCCGCGGTGCGCTGCGGGCGATCGTGCGGTACAACCTGCGCAGTGGCTTCGAACAACACGGCTATCGGGAGTTCGCCGACGGCGCCGAGACCGGCCTGGTCGTGTGCTCGTGGCCGCACGGCGGGCGGCCGGCCGTCCCGCTGCGCTACTGCGACGAGGTGTGGACCGGGGTCGAGTATCAGGTCGCCGCGCACTGCTTCTACGAAGGCCTCGACGCCGAGGGCCTGGCCATCGTCGGCGGCGTCCGGGCCCGCTACGACGGCACCCGCCGCAACCCGTTCAACGAGGTCGAGTGCGGCGACCACTACGTCCGCGCCATGGCCGGCTGGTCGCTGCTGACCGCCTGGTCCGGAGTGCGCCACGACGCGGCGGCGGGGACGCGCACGGATGGTGCGCGCCCCGGCCGTTTTCCCTACGTCGGGGGTACTGCCTGGGGTGCCCTGACCGTCGCGGAAGACGGACGGGTCACGCTGTGAACCTGGGCGGGATCTCCTGCAGCATCCAGGTGTTGCCGTCCGGGTCCTCGAACGGCACGTACAGGATGCCGCCCATGTCCATGACCTCACCGGCGTCGACGCCGCGCTTGCCGAGGACTTCCCGGGCCTTCCGCACGTCGTCGACCACGAGGTGCAGTCCCCGCAGTACCCCCGGCGCGGTGTCCATCCCTGGAAGGTTCTCCGACAGCAGGATCGAGCACGCCGAGCCCGGTGGGGTCAGCTGCACGATCCGCGCGCCGTTGCCGGGGGAGATGTCGTGGTCGACGGTGAAGCCGAGCTTGCCGGCGTAGAAGGCCAGGGCGGCATCGACGTCGGCGACCGGGACCGGGACCAGCTCCAGGCGCATCGTGAACTGGCCGGCGAGGTATCCGTCGAGGTTCGCGTAGCCGGCGTCGAGGCCCTCGCGCATCCCGGACCGCACGGCGTTGTCGCGGGCCTCGGCCGAGACGTACGCGATGTGGGTCGTGATCCGGGTGCGGTTGTCGAGGGCGGTGAACGTGAGGGCGTTGCGGGTCGCGGGCCAGCCGCCGCTCCACTGTTCGGTGCTGACCAGCCGGCCGGGCCGCTCGACCGTCTCGAACGTGCCGGCGATCGTCAGCTCCTCGCCGGCGTCGTTCTGCCAGACGTACCGGAACGCGCCGCCCGCGCGCAGGTCGACCTCGCAGGTCGGCATCGTCCACCCGGGCGGGCCGAGCATCCAGTGCGGCAGGTGCTTGGGGCTCGTGTGCATGTCGAACACCAGCTCCGCGGGGGCGGCCACGACGCGCGTGATCCGCACGCCGGCGTCACCGTCCAGCTCGAAGCCGGTCACGCCCAATTCGTCACTCATCTTCGATCCCATCTTGAACAAGTTGCAGATATGCGTCCAGGCGCGCGTAGTTGGCGTCCCAGAACTGCCGGTACTCCTCGGCGAACGCGGCGACGGCCCGCAACGGTGCGGCCTCGAGCCGGCACGGCCGCCACTGCGCGTCGCGCCCGCGCGAGATGAGCCCGGCCTGTTCGAGCACCCGCAGGTGCTTGGACACGGCGGGCCCGCTCATCGCGAACGGCGCGGCCAGCTCCTTCACTGTCGCCTCTCCATCGGCGAGGCGGGCCAGAATCGCCCGCCGCGTCGGGTCGGCGAGGGCCGAGAAGGTCATACTCAGGTGATCGGTCACGTCCATGTACCTAACCAATCGGTTATCTAACCTGCCGGTTACTTAAGCAGGTCGCAGCGTCCGCAGTCAAGAGGAGCCGTCCGTGCGCGTCGACGTCGTGCCTACCCCGGACGGTCCGCTGCGCGTGTCGGACGGCCGGCTCGTCGACGCCGGCACGGGCGTCCTGCGCGGTGTCTGGGCCCCGGCCGTGCGGGCCTCGGTCGCATTGCCCGGCGGCCGCACGCTCCTGCTCGCCGCCGGGGCCGCGGGCCCCCGCCGCTTCGACCTGGCCGCGGGGGAGGAGCTGCCGCCGGTCACCGATCCGGCGGAGGTCTGGGACGTGGCGGCGGCCGGCACCGTGCTCGCCGGCGCCGGCCCGACGGGCCTGCACCGCTGGGACGCCGGCACCGGCCGCCGCCTCGGCCCGGTCGCGCTGCTCGGCCCGCCGTTGCGCGCGATCACCGCGGTACCCCGCCCCGGCGGCGGCATCACCCTGATCGCCTGCGACGCGACCACCCTCTACCGGTGGGACGCGACGACCGGCGCGTCACTCCTGCCGCCGCAGCCGACCGCGGCGACGTCCCTGACCGGCCTGGCCCCGGCCCCGTCGCTGCGTCCGGCGCTGATCGGCTACGACGCGTCCGGCGTGGAGCACCGCTGGGACATTGATTGACGCTGCTACCGTCCCGGCCATGACCGAACCGGGGGAGCTGGAAGCCGTCGCGCTCGACATCGCGCGCACGGAACTGGGCGTGGAAGTGCAGCTGCAGGCCGCGGCCGCGCACGCGCTCGACCTGCGGGCGGTGGCCGTGTTCTTCGGGGCGTCGACCGCCGGGGGCCTGGCCGGGCAAGCGTTCAACGCGTTGACCGGCGCCGCGGCGTTCTTCGCCTTCGCGGCCGTGCTCGCCGCGGTGGCCGGGATGGTGACGGCCGTCCGCGCGTTCGTGCCCCGGGTCGAGTCGGGCCTGGCGCCGGGCGCCTTCCGGCGGGTCGAGCCCGGCCAGAGCGCGGCGGACCTGCACACCCGCGCGTTCAACCGGCGGTACGAGGACTACGCGCGCAACGCTGGGCTGCTGCGCACGAAGGTCGAGCGGGTCAAGTCCGCCTTCGCCGTGACCGTCACCGCCGCCGCGCTCCTGCTCATCGTCGGCGTCATCGCCTGGCTGTGGTAAGTCCGGCCAGGGTGGCCGCCGTGGCCTGGTCCCAGACCGGGCCGGCGGTGTCCTCGCCGCCGAGCACGCCCCGCAGCTCCAGCGACGCCAGCCCGTGCACCAGGGCCAGGAGGTGCCGCCCGACGGTGAACTCGTCGCGGCCCGGGAACAGCCCCAGCTCCAGGGCCCGGCGGATGGTGGACAGGACCCGGTCGAAGCTCGCGTAGACCAGCCGGAACACCGGGTCGTCCGGGTCGGCGTCGGCGTGGACCTGGGCCATGAACAGGTCGTAGAGCTGCCGCTTCTCCAGCGCGGCGGCCCGGAAGCCGGCGATCAGCCGGCGCAGCTCGGCGAGCGGGTCGGGCAGCTCCGGCACCGCCGCGTGGTGGCGGCGCATGGTCTCGGCGACATCCGAGGACAGCTCCCGCAGCAGCCCGTCCTTGTCGCCGAAGAGGCTGTAGACGGCCCGGGTCGTCGTCCCCACGGCGTCCGCGACCCGCCGGACCGAGACCGCCGCCGCACCTTCCGCGTGCACGATCTCCCCCGCGGCGGCGAGCAGTGCCGCGCGGGTGTCCGCGCCGTGTTCCCGGGGCCGACCCATGCTTGCCACCTTATCGTGACGCTGTTACGTTACGGCGTATCAAAACGACGATGTTCGACGTGATAGTGGTCGGGGCCCGCCCGGCCGGCGCGGCGACCGCGCTGCTCCTGGCCCGCGCCGGCGTGCGGGTCCTGCTCGTGGACCGGGCCCGGTTCCCCAGCGACACGCTGTCCACCCACCAGATCCAGCCGCAGGGCGTGGCGCTGCTGCGCCGGTGGGGACTCCTCGAGCCGCTGCTCGCCGCCGGGGCGCCACTGGTGCGCGCGGCCCGCTTCGACCCCGGCCGGGTGCGGCTCGAGGGCACCTATCCGGGCCCGGACGGCGTCCTGAGCCCGCGCCGCACGGTGCTCGACGCGCTCCTGGTCGCCGCGGCCCGGACCGCCGGGGCCGAGGTGTGGGAAGGATTCACCGTCGGCGGGCTGCTCCACGCCGACGGCCGGGTGTACGGGGTCGAGGGCGCGCCGCGGGGCGGCGGGGCGGCCGTCGCCGTGACCGCGGCCTTCGTGGTCGGGGCGGACGGAAAGCACTCCACCGTCGCCGAAGCGGTCCGAGCCCGCGCGTACCGGACCCGGCCGGCGACGTCGGGGGCCTTCTACGCCTACGTCGACGGACTGGACCTGCGGTGCGGGGAGATCCATGCGCGGCCGGACCGGCTCGGCTCGGCGTGGCCTACCAACGACGGCCTGTCCGTCGCGTTCCTGTCGGTGCCTCGGGCCCGTTTCGCGGAGGTGCGGGAGCGCGGTCGCCCGGCCGGGTTGACCGCGGGGTCGGCGGCCGGGTTGGCCGCCGGGTCTGCGGCTGGGTTCGCGTCCGGGTTCGCCGGGCTGGGTGACCTTGGCGAACGGATCGCGGCCGGGCGGCTGGCCGAGCACGTCCGGGCGACCGTCGACCTGCCCAATACGTTCCGGGTGCCGTACGGGCCGGGGTGGGCCCTCGCCGGGGATGCCGGGCTGGTCATGGACCCGATCACCGGGCAGGGGATCGCCAACGCTCTGCGCGACGCCTCCGCTCTGGCCGCTGCCCTTGTCGGCGGCCTTGGCGGGAGCGGGCCGCTGTCGGCCGCGCTGGCTCTCTATCACCGCGGGCGGGATCGGGAGCGCCGGGCGATGTATCGGCTCACGACGGGGCTGGCCGCGTTCGGCCCGGACCGGGTGGGGCGGCTTCTGTACCCGGCGATCGCCGACGACCCGGCCGAGGTCACCCGCTTCCTGGGCGTTCTGGGCGGCGTAGTGCCCGCGGGCCCGTACTTCGGGCCGGCCAACCTGCTGCGGCTCGCCCTACGTAGCCCCCGCAAAGCGCGCGCATCCCCCGTCGGGCGATAAATCCGATATGTCGAGCGGAGCGTGGCGCGGAGCGCCCGACATATCGGCAATGGTCGCCGGCTGCCCGGGCCGATACCGTGCCCCGCCGCCGGGCCGCGCAGGCGGTGTCGAGGTCCCGGGCGAGCGGCTCCATCGACCAGGCGTCCCCGGCGACGTGGTGCACGACCACGGTGATGACGTGGACGTCCGGATTCCACGACGGTGACCGGGGGGTGCGGCGGGCCGGGCGGGGCGATGCGCTGCCGAGCACCGTCCGGAGTGTCCTGCACGGTGGTGCGCAGGGCTTCGTGCCGGTCGACGACGTCGCCGAACGCGGCCCGCAGCGCCGAGGTGTCGAGCACGCCGGTCGCCCGCTGGCCGAACGACAGGGGACGGCGGCCGGCCGCTGGCGGCGCGCAACGGCGGGCGGTCGGCCCCGGCGGCCGCGGCCGTGGTGAGCCGCTCGGCGATACCGGCGACGGTGGGCGCCTCGAACAGCGCCCGGACGGGCAGCTCGACGCCGAACTCGGCGCGGACCCGGCCGACGAGGCGGATGGCGAGCAGCGAGTGCCCGCCGAGGCCGCGGACCCAGCGGGCACGGTCGCCGGAGTTCTAGAGCCGGGCCCCGCCGCCGCGGGGGTCGGGGACGAACCGCTCGGCGGTCAGCGCGGGCGCGCCGAGGTAGCCGCGGGCCGCGGCGGCGCCGCCGATGTGCAGCGGGCCGGGGACGCGGGCGGGGTCAGCTCGGCGCGTTCGTCGAGGACGGCGACGTCGGCGCCCGAGCAGGGACCGCCGTCAGAGGATTGCGGCGGACTCGGCGGGGAGGGTCAGGGAGTCGGATTGGAGGACTGCGGCCTCGTCGGTGGTGAGGAGGAAGCAGTCGGCGTTCAAGGGGATCGTGCGCGGGTCGGCGGTCAGGTTGGCTACCACTGTGCGGTCGCCTCGGCGGATGAGCAGGACGCCGTCGTCGTGGATCACGTGGACCTGGTCCAGGCGGGGGTCGGACAGGCCCTCGTGCTGCCTGCGGAGCGTGATCAGGCGGCGGTACAGGTCCAGCAGGTCCCGGTCCTGGGCGGCCCAGTCCAGGTGGGAGCGGGTGAAGGTCTCCGGGTCCTGGGGGTCGGGGACGTCCTCGGACGACCAGCCGTGCTCGGCGAACTCCTCGCGGCGGCCCTTGCCGACGGCGGCGGCCAGGTCCGGCTCCGGGTGGCTGGTGAAGAACTGCCACGGGGTGCGGGCGCCGAACTCCTCGCCCATGAAGAGCATCGGGGTGAACGGGGACGTCAGCAGCAGGGTGGCGCCTACCCGCAGGAGGCCCACAGACAACGTGGCGGTCAGGCGGTCGCCTACGGCGCGGTTGCCGATCTGGTCGTGGTTCTGCAGGCAGACGACGAAACGGTACCCGGGGATGCGAGCACGGTCGATCGGACGGCCGTGGACGCGGCGGCGGAAGGAGCTCCAGGTGCCGGCGTGGAAGAAGGCCTGCTCCCACACCGTCTTGAAGCACTCCTGGGAGCCGAAGTCGCCGTAGTAGCCCTGGCGTTCGCCGGTCAGCATCGCGTGCAGCGCGTGGTGGACGTCGTCGTCCCACTGGGCGTGCAGGCCGTAGCCGCCGGCCTCGCGGGCGGTGATCAGCTTGGCGTCGTTCAGGTCCGACTCGGCGATCAGGGTGAGCGGGCGGCCGAGGGCCGTGGACAGGGCGTCGACCTCGACGCTCAGCTGCTCCAGGAGGTGGGTGGCGCCCCGGTCGACGAGGGCGTGGACGGCGTCCAGGCGCAGGCCGTCGCAGTGGTAGTCGCGCAGCCACTGCAGCGCGCTGTCGATGATGAACCGGCGCACCTCGCCGCTGTCGGCCTCGTCGAGGTTCAGGGAGCGGCCCCACGTGTTGGCGCCCGCGGACAGGTACGGGCCGAACTGCGGGGTGTAGGCGCCGGACGGGCCGAAGTGGTTGTAGACGGCGTCGATGAGCACGCCGATCCCGGCCCGGTGGGCGGCGTCGACGAAGCGCTTCAGGCCGTCGGGGCCGCCGTAGCTCTCCTGGACGGCGTGCCAGCCGACGCCGTCGTAGCCCCAGTTGTGCTCGCCGTTGAAGGTGTTCACCGGGAGCAGCTCGACCAGGTCGACACCCAGCTCCCGCAGGTACGGCAGCCGCTCGATCGCCCCGTCGAACGTGCCCGACGGCGTGAACGTGCCCACGTGCAGCTCGTAGATGACGCTCCCGGCGAGCTGGCGGCCCGTCCACGCGCCGTCGCCCCAGGCGTAGCGGTCGTGGTCGTAGACCCGGCTCCGGCCGTGCACGCCGTCGGGCTGCCAGCGGGACCGCGGGTCGGGCCGCTCCGGCTCCTCGTCGAGGGCGAAGCCGTAGTCGGTGCCGTGGCCGGCGCCGGGGTCCTGCGCGGTCCACCACTGGCCGTCGGCCACCATCGGGATCGCATTGGTACCGCTGTGCAGCACGACACGGCGCGCGGAAGGCGCCCAGACACGGAAGTCCATGGTGCTCGGTCAGCCCTTCACGAGGAGCGCGACGGGGTAGGTGGCGAGGATGTCGCCGAGGGCCGCGGACGGCACACCGCGCCCGGTGAGCGCGTCGGTCCACGTGCCTTCGGGCAGCCGCAGGGCCGTGTCGCGCCAGCCGCCCGCGGCGGCCAGGGCGACGGGGAGGCGGGTCGCTACCGTGAGCGCCCCGCCGCGGTCGAACGCGACGACGTGCCCCGCGGCCGGGCCGCTCGCGGTGACCGGTTCGTAGCCGCCGAAGAGCTCGGGGCGGTCCCGGCGCAGCCGCAGGGCGCGGCTGACGACGAGGAGCTTGGCCGCGCCGGACACGTCGACCGGCGGCAGCGGCTGCTGTGCGGCGGCCGCGGCGTCGATGGCGGCGAGCAGGTCGAGGCGTTCGGCGAAGTCGACCGGTCGGCGGTTGTCGGGGTCGACGAGGGAGTTCTCCCACAGTTCGGTGCCCTGGTACACGTCCGGCACGCCCGGCATCGTGAGCTGGACGAGCTTCTGGCCCAGCGCGTTGCTCCAGCCGAAGGGGGTGATCCGGGCCGCGAACTCGTGCACCGAGTGGCGCAGGTCGGGGTTGTCGAAGACCCGTTCGAGGTTGGCGTTCACGGCCGCCTCGAACGCCTCGTCGGGCTGATCCCAGCTCGTCGACCGGTTGGCTTCGCGGGCCGCTTTCTGGAAGTACCCCCGCAGCCGCTCCTGCTCGATCGGCCAGGCACCGGCGATGGTCTGCCAGAACAGCGCCTCGAAGGACGGATCGTCAAGGGGCGCGGTCTCGCGCCAGGTCGCGACCGCGGCCGCCCACTCGGCCGGGATCTCGCTGAGGACCGCGAGCCGGGCCCGGACGTCCTCGCCGCGTTTCGTGTCGTGCGTGGAGAGCGTGGTCATGCTGGCCGGCCAGTCGCGCAGCCGGCGGGCCTGGGCCGCGTGGAACTCCTCGGGTTCGACGCCGACGCGGCTGGGGTCGCCGCCGACTTCGTTGAGGGCGATGAGGCGGTTCCAGCGGTACATCGCGGTGTCCTCGACGCCCTTGGCCATGACCGCGCCGGTGAGCTGCTGGAACCGCTGCGCCAGTTCGTCGCCCGGGTCACGCAGCCGCAGTACCAAATCCGCCGGCACTTCGGTTTTGGTCTTGGCCAGGGCTTCGTCCAGGTGCTCCTCGCCGTAGGGCAGGTATGTCCGATACACCGGGAAGTTGGCCGCCAATTCCGACAAGGCCGATTTGTCGCCGCCGAGGCGCGCCAGGCGGTTGAGCTCGGCGCCGAACAAGCGCTTGGTCACATCCAGCTTCTGGGCGTACGCCTCGTCCGGCCACGACACATCCGGCTTTTCGGGAAATGTCGGGTCCACGAACAGGCCGCACACCTCGCCCAGCGCGTCGTAACCCGAGGTGCCGTCGACCGGCCAGTGCCGGGGCAGCGGCTCGCTCGCCTCCAGGATCTTCTCGACCACCAGCCACCGGCCCGGGGTGCGCTCGCGGAGGCGGGTGAAGTAGCCCTCCGGGTCGCGCAGGCCGTCGGGGTGGTCGACCCGGATGCCGTCGACCAGGCCCTCGCGGACCCAGCGGAAGATCTCGGCGTGGGTGGCCTCGAACACGGCCGGGTCCTCGATGCGCAGCCCGGCCAGCTCGGTGACGGCGAAGAACCGGCGATAGTTGAGCCGCTCGTTGCCCTCCCGCCAGTAGGTGAGGCGGTAGTGCTGCCGCTCGTGGACCTCCTGCGGCGTGCCGCCCTCGGTGCCGGGCGCGATCGGGAAGCGGTGCTCGTAGTACCGCAGCTCGCCGTGGCCCAGCGAGAGGTCGTCGAGCGCGGGCGAGCCCAGGACCGGCACGACGATCGGGCCGGCGTCCCAGTCGATGTCGAACCAGCCGGCGTACTCGCTGCCCCGGCCGTGCTTGAGGACGTCCCACCACATGGGGTTGGCCGACGGCTGGAACAGGCCCATGTGGTTGGGCACGATGTCGACGACCAGGCCGAGGCCGTTGTCCCGGAGCGCACCGACCAGGCGGTCGAGGGCCGCCGCGCCGCCCAGCTCGGGGTTGACGACCCGGGGGTCGACGACGTCGTAGCCGTGCGGCGAGCCGGGCGTCGCGGCCAGCAGCGGCGCCGAGTACAGGTGGCTGACGCCGAGCGTGTGGAGGTACCCGGAAAGGCTCGCGGTCGCGTCCAGGCCGAAGTCCGGGCGCACCTGGACCCGGTAGGTCCCCGTGGGCGTGCTCATACCGTGCGGTCCAGGACGACGAGGGAGCGGTCCGGGACCGTGATCGTCCCGCCGGCGGTGTAGCTGACACCGTCGCGGGCCGGGCCCGTCGCCGTCGCGATCACCAGCTCCCACTCCTTGCCGAACTCCTGCGGCGGAATCGAGAACTCCAGCGGCTCGTAGTGCGCGTTGAAGCACAGCAGGAACGAGTCGTCGACGTGGCGCTCACCGTGCGAGCCGCGCTCGGTGATGCTCTCGCCGTTGACGAACAGCATCAGCGCCTTGCCGAAGTGGTTGTCCCAGTCCTCCTCGCTCATCTGCCGCCCGTCGGTGGCGAACCAGGCGACGTCCGGGATCGGGGTGCCCTCGGCCCGGGCGACCGGCCGGCCGGTGAAGAACCGGCGGCGGCGGAACACCCGATGGCGCTCCCGGAACAGCGCCAGCCCGCGGGCGAACGCCAGGAGCTGCTCGTCGACGTTGTCCCAGTCGACCCAGCTGATGTCGTTGTCCTGGCAGTAGGCGTTGTTGTTACCGCCCTGGGTCCGGCCGAGCTCGTCACCGGCGCAGATCATCGGCACGCCCTGCGACAGCATCAACGTCGTGAGGAAGTTGCGGCGCTGCTTCGCCCGCAGCGAGTGGATCGCCGAGTCGTCGGTCGGGCCCTCGACGCCGCAGTTCCACGACCGGTTGTGGCTCTCACCGTCGCGGTTGTCCTCGGTGTTGGCCTCGTTGTGCTTGTCGTTGTAGGAGACGAGGTCGTTGAGCGTGAACCCGTCGTGGCAGGTGACGAAGTTGATGCTGGCGAACGGGCGCCGGCCGTCGTCCTGGTAGAGGTCGGCCGAGCCGGTGATCCGGGACGCGAACTCGCCGAGCGTCGCCGGCTCGCCGCGCCAGAAGTCGCGGACGGTGTCGCGGAACCGCCCGTTCCACTCCGTCCACAGCGGCGGGAAGTTGCCGACCTGGTAGCCGCCGGGCCCGACGTCCCACGGCTCGGCGATCAGCTTCACCTGGTTGACGACCGGGTCCTGCTGCACGACCTCGAAGAACGTCGACAGGCGGTCGACGTCGTAGAACTCCCGGGCCAGGGTCGAGGCCAGGTCGAAGCGGAACCCGTCGACCCGCATCTCGGTCACCCAGTAGCGCAGCGAGTCCATGATGAGCTGCAAGGTGTGCGGGTTGCGCACGTTGAGGCTGTTACCGGTACCCGTGTAATCCGTGTAGTAGCGGTTGTCCTCGTCCTCGAGTTTGTAGTAGTGGCCGTTGTCGATGCCCTTGAATGACAGCGTCGGGCCGAGGTGGTTGCCCTCCGCGGTGTGGTTGTAGACGACGTCGAGGATGACCTCGATGCCGGCCGCGTGCATCGCCTTGACCATCCCGCGGAACTCCTGGACCTGCTGGCCGCGGTGCCGCCGGGCGTAGCCGTGGTAGGGGGCGAAGAACCCGATCGTGTTGTAGCCCCAGTAGTTGGACAGCCCCAGCTCGACCAGGCGCTGGTCGTGCACGAAGTGGTGCACCGGGAGCAGCTCGATCGCGGTGATCCCGAGCCGCTTCAGGTGCTCGACGATCGCCGGGTGCCCGATGCCGGCGTAGGTGCCGCGCAGCTCCTCCGGGACCTCCGGGTGGCGCATCGTGAGCCCGCGCACGTGGGCCTCGTAGACCACCGTGTGGTGGTACGGCACGCGCGGGGCGGCGTCGTTGCCCCAGTCGAAGTACGGGTTGACCACGACCGCCTTCGGCATGAACGGCGCCGAGTCGGCCTCGCTCATCTGCTCGGGGTCGTTGAAGTCGTAGCCGTAGACCGCCGGGTCCCAGCTGATGTCGCCGTCGATCGCCTTCGCGTAGGGGTCCAGCAGCAGCTTGTTCGGGTTGCAGCGCAGACCTCGGGCCGGGTCGTAGGGGCCGTGGACGCGGAAGCCGTATCGCTGCCCCGGCTCGACCCCCGGCAGGTAGGCGTGCCACACGAACGCGTCCACCTCGACCAGCCGGATGCGTTCCTCCGTGTCGCCGTCGTCGAAGAGGCACAGCTCCACGGACTCGGCCACCTCGCTGAATATCGCGAAGTTCGTGCCCTGTCCGTCGTAGGTCGCACCCAATGGGTACCGGTTGCCCGGCCACACCTGCATGCTCGCTCCTGCTCCTCTATCGCTGCGCACCGTCGTACAACGGCGCCGTCATTGCCACCACGTTACGTGCGTCGAAAGTTCACGCACGGATACGCCCGAAGCTGGCTGCCATATGCCCCGCGCACCCAATAATGAATCGTGCTCGTCCGCGCGTCGGATTTCCGACACGGTCGGCGGATGAATCTCCGGCGAATTCAGCCGTGGCGCGTGTTTGAAACGAGGGGGAACAGATCATAGTTGGGCACATGCCCCCCGGATCGGTGATGACCTTCGGCCCGCATGCCTGCACCACCCCGGCCGGCTTCGAAGGGGAGTGGCTCGTCACCGACGGCCTCGGGGGTTACGCGACCGGCACGATCGCGGGCCTGCGCACCCGTCGCTACCACGCGCTCCTCGTCACCCCCACCCGTCAGGTGGCCCTCGCCGCTCTGGATCCGGTGCTCCGTCTACCCGGCGGCGTCGAGCACCGCCTCGCGGTCCATGAGTGGGGCTCGGGCTCGCTCGATCCCCAGGGCCACCACTTCCTCGAATCCTTCGAGATCATCGAGGGGGTACCGCGCTGGCGGTGGCGCTTCGGCGAGTACGTCCTCGAGCGCGAGGTCGCGATGGTCCACGGCCGCAACGCCGTCGCCGTCGTGCACCGCCTCGTCGCCGCACCGCCCGGCGCCTCGGTCCGGCTGTCGCTGACCGCCCTGTGCACGTGGCGCGACGCCGACGGCGAGCGGTTCGCCGAGCTGGATTTTTCGGACTTTTCCGATTTTTACGATCTGTCCGGACCGGGCTTCGTCCCGATCGGGGAGTGGTACCTCGACGCGTACTACCGCGAGGAGGCCGCCCGCGGGCTCAACCCCGTCGAGGATCTCTGGGCCGCCGGAATGTTCGCCGCCGACCTGCGCGCGGGTGAGACGCTGACCGTGACCGCCCGGTCCGATCTCGCCGACGAGACCCCGCTGCCCGACGGGCCCGCGATCGTCGAGGCGGCCCGGCGCCGGGCCCGCAAGCTCATCCGCCAGGCCGGCGCCCGCGGCGTCACCGACAAGCTGCTCACCCTCGCTGCCGACGCCTTCATCATCGACCGCAACGGCACCCCCGACGTCGTCGCCGGATATCCGTGGTTCGGCAGCTACCCGCGCGACACCATGACCGCCTACGAGGGCCTGTTCCTCCACACGAACCGCGCCGCCGAGGGGCGGCGGCTTCTGCTGTTTTGGGGGGATCTCGGCACCCGCATGCGCGAGGCTGCATTGGGTGACTGCGACAGCCCGCTCTGGTACATCCACGCCGTCGACCGGCACATCGCGCACACCGGCGACGACAGTCTCGCCGCCGAGCTGCTGCCCGCCGTCGAGGGCGTCATCGCGGCGTACACCAAGGGCACCGCGGACGGCGTCACCGTCGACCCGCTCGACGGACTCCTGGCGCTGGATGCCGATCACGCCGGCGGCACCTGGATGAACGCCCGCCTGCCGCGCGGCCCCGTCACCCCGCGCGACGGCAAACCGGTCGAGCTCAACGCCCTGTGGGCCAACGCCCTGGGCGTGCTCGCCGCCCTGCGGGAGCGCTGCGGGCGCGACGCGTCCGTCGTGCACACCCGCCGCGACGCCGTGCGGGCCCAGTTCGTGAAGCGCTTCCGGGCCCCCGACGGCTGGCTCTACGACGTCGTCGACGCCGGCCCCGCGCCCTACCCGAAGGGCGGCTCCGGCGTCCACGACGACTCGGTGCTGCGCCCCAACCAGCTCCTCGCGTTCAGCCTGCCCTACGCCCCGGCCGCGGACGAGACCCGGCTGCGCGACGACGTGCTGCGGGCCGTGGGGGAGAGCCTGCTCACGCCGCTGGGGCTGCGCACGCTCGGGCCGGGCGAGTACGGGTACCTTGGGGGCCACCGCGGCGGCGTCGTCGCCCGGGACACGGCATATCACCAGGGCACGGTGTGGCCGTGGTGGCTCGGTCCATACTCCGACTCGATGTGCGCCGCCGGCCGGCCGGTGGACGCGCTGCCCCCCGCCCTTGAGGGACATTTGGGCGAGTACGGTCTCGGCTCGGTCAGCGAGATCGCGGAGGGTGACGCGCCCTACCGCCCGACGGGAGCGCCGTTCTCCGCCCGCTCGGTCGCCGCGCTGCTGCACGCCCGCACGGTCATCAGGCAAAACTGCAATCTGCAAGCTGCACAAGCACCCCAAACCGGAAAACTGAAATTGGCCCGCGAAGCCGCTCCGCGGAAGCGTCGGAACGCGCTACGGTGACAGTCGGCGACGAGAGGTATCCGCTATGCGCGTATTGATGATCGCCTGGGACTTCCCTACGAGTGACGTGATAGCCGCCCGCGAGGGCCGCATCGCCGCTCTTTCGTCCGCCTTGGCCGCTCTGGGCCACGACGTCACCGTCGTCACCCGCGACGGTGCGCTCGACGGCTCGTTCGGCAAGGTCCGGGTCGTCTGCGCCGACCCGCTCGCCGAGTTCGACGACACCGACCTCGGCCACACCATGGCCGTCAACCACCTCCTGGCCGAGGCCGCGATCCGCACCGCCCCGCCCGGCGGCTACGACGTCATCCACGCCCACGACTGGCTCGTCACCCACGCCGCGGTCACGCTCAAGGAACACTTCGGCATCCCGTTCGTCGCCGCCCTCCAGGCCACCGAGGCCGGCCGCCACCAGGGCTACGTCGCCGGCGCGACCAGCCGCTCGGTGCACTCCGTCGAATGGTGGCTCGGCTCCGAGGCCTGCCGCGTCATCGTCCCCACCGAATACCTGCGCTGGGAGGTCCAGCACCTCTTCGACGTCCCCGCCGAGCGCGTCGACGTCGTCCCCAGCGGCATCGACCCCGACGTGTGGACCGCCGGACCCCGCGCCGTCCTGCAGGCCCGGCTCCGCTTCGCCGGCGAGGGCCCGCTGCTCGTCTACGCCGGCCGCCTCATCGCCGAGAAGGGCGTCCAGGACCTCCTCGCCGCCATGCCCGCGATCCGCGAACGCCACCCCGGCACCCGCGCCGTCGTCGCCGGCGACGGCCCCTACCGCGGCGCCCTGATCGAAGAGGCCCGCCGCCTCAAACTGCACCGCGCCGTCTCCTTCCCCGGCACCCTGGACCAGCCGACCCTGGCCGCCGTCCTCGCCGCCGCCGACGCGTTCGTCATGCCGAGCCGCTACGAGCCGACCGGCACCGTCGCCCTCGAAGCCGCCGCGTCCGGCGCCGCCCTGGTCGTCGCCTCCACCGGCGGCCTGGCCGCGATCGTCGAACACGGCGTCACCGGCATCCGCTTCCCCGCCGGCGACCCCGACGGCCTCGCCGACGCCGTCGGCGCGCTGCTGCAGGACCCGATGTTCGCACAGACCCTCGCCACCCGCGCCCGCGCCATGGCCCGCGAACGCCACTCCTGGCACGCCATCGCCGCCCGCACCGCCGCCGTCTACGGCGCCGCGATCGACGAGTCCCCGGCCTTCGAGGCCCGCCGCCGCGCCACCGTCCTCGGCAACGGCCTCCCCGTCGTCCTCGTCCCGCCCGGCAACCTCCTGGCCGACCCGCCCCGCGTCCCCGTCGGCGAACGCCCGGCCAGCCTGATCCGCGCCGCCGCCGAAGAGGCCGCCTGGCAGGCCGGCGCCGACGCGGCCCGCGCCGCCCTGGCCGCCGAGGGCGGCCTGTGGTCGGAGGCCGCGGCCCGCGAGGCCGCCGACCGCGACGCCGCCGCCCGGGCCGCCGCCGCCCCGTTCGACGTGGTCATGGCCGCGGTGGAGCGCCGCTGACGACCTGACAGTTCTCCCCGACCCCGGCCCGGCGCCTTGCTCTGGGCCGGCGTGCGTGTGGCGGTTGCGCGACGCGGTTGTCGCGGGACGCCTGTTTTGCGGAATGCGTTTGCTCGCGGCTGGCGTGCCGGTCACGTGGGCGCTGGGCGTTACGACGGGTCGGTGGTGAAGGTGTCCCAGGCGGCCATCGCGCACGTGATGACCGTTTCGAGCTCGGCGCGGGTGGCGCCGTCGCGGGCCTGGATCGACAGGCCCTGGACGACGGTCGTGTAGTAGCGGGCCACCGCGTCGAGCTTCGCCGCCGGCGCGGTCAGGTCGCCGTCTTGCGCGCCGCGGGCCAGCCGGTCCCGGATCGCCGCCCGCTGGCCCCGGCGGCGCTCGGCCAGGAACTCGCGGACCTCATGGTTCTCGACCGCACCGACCGGGGCGGCCAGGATCAGCATGCAGTAGTGCGGCGTGTCGGCCCCGGTGACCTGGTCCGCGGTCGCCCGCAGCATCGCGTGGATCGCGCCCCGGGCCGTCGGCTCCTCGCGCAGGGCCCGCCGCGGCGGCTCGCCCGCGGTCGCCCCGTACAGGGCCATGACCTGGCGGAACAGCTCCTCCTTGGTGCCGAAGCAGGCGTAGATGCTGCCCGCGGCGACCCCCATCGCCTTGGCCAGGTCCTGCAGCGACGTCCCCTCGTACCCACGCTCCCAGAACAGGTCCAGGGCCTGGCGCAGCGCGATGTCCGGGTCGAACGTCCGCGGCCGGCCGCGAGCGCCCATCTCGATCGCCCCCCGTTTGTTGGTCGCCTGACCAACTTTATCTTGACCGCCGCCCGCTCCGGCTGCCATGGTTTGTTGGTCGTTCGATAAACAAATCTCGCACCCCGAGGAGCCGCCCATGCGCGCCCTGCAGCAGACGTCCCTGAACGGTCCTCAAGACCTGCGCCTGATCACCGACGCGCCCACGCCGCACCCCGGCCCGGGCGAGATCCTGATCCGGGTCACCGCCGCCGGGGTCAACTTCGTCGACATCTCGCAGGCCCGCGGCACGTTCGCCGGTGGACCGAAGCCCCCGTACGTGGCCGGCATCGAAGCCGCCGGCGAGATCGTCGCCATCGGCCCGGACGCGTCCGGTCCCCCGGCCGGCCCGAATGTCCCCGGGCTCGCCGTCGGCGCTCACGTCATCGGCGCCAGCATCGGCGGGGGAGCGTTCGCCGAACACCTCGTGCTGCCCGCGGCCGCCGCCGTGCCGCTCCCGGCGGGCTGGACCGGCGAGCAGGCCCTCGGCCTCGTGGTGAGCTGGCCGACGGCCTTGGCCGCGCTGAAGCCGCTCGGTGGCCTCACCGCCGGTCAGACTGTGCTGATTCAAGCCGCTGCGGGGGGTACCGGTCAGGCCGCGCTCGCCATGGCCAAGCACTACGGCGCCACCGTCCTGGCCGCCGCGTCCCCCGGCAAGCACGAGGTGCTGCGGGCCCTGGGCGCCGATCACGTCCTCGACGCCCGCGGCCAGGACCTGGCGGCCGAGGTTCTGGAGCTGACCGGCGGGGCGGGCGTGGATCTGGTGCTCGAGTCGGCCGGCGGCGCGATGCTGGAGGCGAGCCTGGCGGCGGCGAAGCGGGTGACGGGCCGGGTGGTCGTCTACGGCACGGCCGGGGGTACGGCGCCGATCACCAACTGGGACCTCGTCTACAAACACCAGGTGCAGCTCGTCGGCCTCAACATCGGCACCCTGATCCGGGCCACGCCGCACATCTTCGGCGAGGTCATGGCCGAACTGTTCGCCTTGCTGGCGGCCGGCGTGCTCCAGCCCGGCCACCCCACCACGTACGCCCTCGCCGACGGCCCGAAAGCCCTCGCCGAACTCGAGTCCCGCAACACCGTCGGCAAGCTGGCCCTCCGGCCCTGAAAGCGCCCTCCGCATCAGCCCGACGTGCGGCCGGCTCGGTCCAAGCCCACTCCCTTGCATCGGCGTCTCGGTCATGGATTCGACTCGCGCCCGGTGCGGTGGCGCAATCGTGTCCGGCCGGCTTCCGCGGGGCGGCGGTGAGCTGAGGCCGGGCCGGTTCCCGTGCGGCGGTGGCTCGGTCGTGCGGCGGCTGGTCGCTTGCGGGCTTGGCTTGTGCGGCTTGTGCGGCTTGCGAGGTCGGTTCGCTTGAGGTGGGTTCGCTTGAGGTCGGTTCGCTTGAGGTGGGTTTGCTTGAGGTGGGTTCGCTGGCCGCGTCGACTGTCGCCGACGACACCTTGCGTTGACACGAACTTAGTTCGTCAAGTAGAACTTAGTTCGTCAACATGGAACTTAGTTCGTCAGCGGGGAGTGAACATCGATGACGACTCCGGTCGCGGTTGTGGGGGCGGGGCTCGGCGGGCTCACCCTCGCTCGGGTGTTGCAGCGCCACGGTGTGCCCGTCACCGTGTATGACCTGGATGCGTCTTCGGGGGCGCGGGCGCAGGGCGGGCAGCTCGACCTCCACGAGCACAACGGCCAGCTCGCGCTGGAGATCGCCGGGCTGACCGACGAGTACCGGGCGATCATTCACCGCGGTGGCGGGGCGCGGCGGATTCTCGACCCGCAGGGGGCGGTGCTCGCCGAGGTGCCCGACAACGACTCCCTGGCCCGGCCGGAGGCGCTGCGCGGGGACATCCGGCGGATCCTGCTGGAGTCCCTGGCGCCCGGGACCGTGCAGTGGGGCAAGAAGCTGCGATCGGCGACACCCCTCGGCGGTGGGCGGCACGAGCTCGCGTTCGCGGACGGTTCGACGGTCGTGTCCGAGCTCCTCGTCGGCGCGGACGGGGCCTGGTCCAAGGTTCGCGCGCTCGTGTCGGACGAGCAGCCGGTGTACGCCGGGATGAGCTACGTCGACACCTACCTGCACGACGTCGACAACCGGCACCCGGAGGCGGCCAAGGCGGTCGGCAGTGGTGCCATGTACGCCCTCACCCCCGGCAAGGGTTTCCTGGCGCACCGCGAGGCCGGCGACGTCATCCACACCTACGTCGTGTTCTTCCGCCCGGTCGAGTGGTTCGCCGGCATCGACTTCACCGACGCCGCGGCGGCGAAGCGGCGGATCGCGGCCGAGTTCGAAGGGTGGGCCCCCGAGCTCGTCGCCCTGATCACCGCCGGCGAGACCGGCCCGGTCCTGCGCAGCATCCACCGCCTGCCCGACCGGCACCGCTGGGCCCGCGTCCCCGGCGTCACCCTCCTCGGCGACGCCGCCCACGTGACGTTGCCCGGCGGCGAGGGTGCGAACACGGCGATGCTCGACGGCGCCGAGCTCGGCCTGGCGATCGCCGCGAACCCCGGCGCCCCCGAGACCGCCCTGGCCGCCTACGAAGCGGTGATGTTCGAACGCGCCGAGACCGAGGCCATCGCCGCCCACCGGACTATCGACATCGTCTTCGGCGCCCGCGCACCGTACGGCTTCATCGAACTGCTCAACAACGCCGCTCCGCGCCCGGCTTGAGCGCCCGCTTGTGCGCGC
>NZ_JBITDU010000004.1:506150-890861 GCF_044454505.1 Dactylosporangium sp. NPDC051541 | reverse complement strand
GCGCGGCTTGTGCGCGCGGCTTGTGCGCGCGGCTTGTGCGCGCGGCTTGTGCGCGCGGCTTGTGCGCGCGGCTTGTGCGCGCGGCTTGTGCGCGCGGCTTGTGCGCGCGGCCTGAACGCCCGGCCGGGGCCGGGAGCGCAGGTCGAGGGCGTCGGTGGCAACCAGGCGAGAACCGGGTCGGGCTAAGCGTTGGCCTCGAGCCACTCCTGCAGCGGGCGGCAGCCGCGGAGGAAGTGTTCGACCTTCGTCCTGGCCTTCGCGGTGCCCAGCCACGGCTGCAGCGGGAACTGGTGCCAGGCGATCAGGCCCTTGTGGCGGAGCAGGTCGGCGCGGGGGTGATCCTTGTCGTAGCCGCGGGGGATGGTCTTCAGCTGTTCGTATGACGTGACCGACCAGCCGTGCGACTCGAGGCCGGCGATGATGGCCTCCAGCGCGCGGCCGGTCGAGTCGGCGGCGACGGACTGGCGGAACCGGGCCAGGCGGGGCGTGTCCATCATGTACGCGCCCGCGCCGGCGGCCAGGCCGGACGCGGTCAGCTGGAGGTAGCCGCCGCGTTCGAAGGAGGCGGCGCAGGAGGTCTTGTAGGGGGACTTGTCGGCGCTGAACCGGACGTCGCGGTACGGGCGGAAGATCTTCGCCGGGCCGAACTCCGGTTCGAGCTCGGCCAGCAGCTCCGTCATGGGCGCGCGGACCTGCTCGTCGTAGGTCGTCTTGTGCGCGGTCCAGTATGTCTTGGAGTTGTCGGCCTCGAGCCCGTCGTAGAACTCGAGGGCCTCGACCGGCCAGCCGCGGAACGTCACGCCCTGGAGCTTACGACGCGCCGGTCGCCGCGCGGCCCGAGGCCACGTGGCCCGAGACGACGCGCCGGTCGCCGCGCGGTCGGAGGCGACGCGCCGGTCGCCGCGCGGTCGGAGGCGACGCGCCGGTCGCCGCGCGGTCGGAGGCGACGCGCCGGTCGCCGCGCGGTCGGAGGCGACGCGCCGGTCGCCGCGCGGCCCGAGGCGACGCGCCGATCACCACGCGGCCCGAGACCACGCGGCCCGAGACCACGCGGCCGGAGACCACGCGGCCCGAGACCACGCGGCCGGAGACGACGCGCCGGTCGCCGCGCGGCCCGAGGCGACGCGCCGGTCGCCGCGCGGCCGGAGGCACGCTGCGCGAACAGCGCTCACGACGTGACGATCAGGTGGGCGTTGGCGCGTAGGAAGCCGACGACCTCGGGCGGGGCGGTCGCCGGAGAGCCGGCGGTGAACGGCGGGCGCGGGTCGTACTCGATGGCCAGCTGGATCGTCTGCGCCACCTGCGGGCCCGCGATCCGGCCGGCGAGGTCCAGCGCTAGGTCGATGCCCGCGGAGACACCGGCGGCGGTGGCGTACTTGCCGTCGACGACCACCCGTTCAGGGGCCGGTTCGGCGCCGAACTCGCGCAGGCGGTCGGCGACGAGCCAGTGGGAGGTGGCGCGGCGGCCCCGCAGCAGTCCGGCGGCGCCGAGAATCAGGGAGCCGGTGCAGACCGACGCCATCCAGGTCGCGCCGGCGTCGACGGCTCGCAGCCATTCCCGCAGCCGGGTGTCGGCGAGCTGGGCGGCGACGTCGGGCCCGCCCGGCACCACCACCACGTCGGCTGATATATCGGAAAAGTCCGACATGCCGCCCAGAAACAAACTACCAGCATCGGTGGGTACAGGTCCGGAGCCGTCGCCCACGAACGTGATCGAAGCGCCGGGGAGTCGCGACAGCACCTCGTATGGTCCGACGATGTCCAACGCGGTCATGTGGGAGTACAACACCATGGCAATTCGCACTGAGAAACGCTCCCGATAGTCGGCCGGTCCCGATGCCGAAGCCGGCGGTGGCTGGTTACGTCTCGTCCGACGAGGTCTGTGTCGCCTGACAGCCGGCGGTGGCTGGTTACGTCTTGTCCGACGAGGTCTGTGTCGCCTGACAGCCGGCGGTGGCTGTTTACGTCTTGTCCGACGAGGTCTGTGTCGCCTGACAGCCGGCGGTGGCTGTTTACGTCTCGTCCGACGTGGCCTGTGTCGCCCGACGGTCGCGGACGAACGCCCGCCGCATCGCCTCCGGCGTCCCGTATCCGCAGGTCCGGGCCACTGCTTCGACGCCGCCGTGGCCTTCTTCGAGCAGGCGGCGGGCGGCTTCGAGGCGCACCTGGTCGACGTACCGGCCGGGTGGGGTGCCGACTTCGGCGGCGAAGGCGCGGCTGAACTGGCGGGGGGACAGGTTGGCGCGGCGGGCGAGGGCGGGGACGGACAGGTCGGCGGCGGGGTGTTCGGCGGCGTAGCGCTGGATGTCGCGGAGCGGGTCGCGGGCGGCGACCTGGTTGGCGAGCTGGGCGCTGAACTGCCGCTGCCCGCCGGGGCGGCGCAGGAACATGACGAGGTGCCGGGCGATGGCGAGGGCGAGGTCGCGGCCGTGGTCGTCCTCGACGATGGCCAGGGCGAGGTCGATGCCGGCGGTGACGCCGGCGGAGGTGGAGACGTGTCCGTCGCGGACGAAGATCGGCTCCGGCTCGACGGTGATCCGCGGGTATCGGCGGGCGAGGGCCGCGCAGTGGTTCCAGTGGGTGGTGGCGCGGCGCCCGTCGAGGAGCCCGGCCTCGGCGAGCAGGAACGCGCCGGTGCAGACGGACATGAGCCGGCCGGCACTGGGCCCGTGTTCGCGCAGCCACGCGACGAGCCGCGGGTCGCTGTCGCGGGTGCCGATCCCGCCGGGGACGATCAGCAGGTCAGGCGGGTCGGTCAGGGCACCGTCGGGCAGTATCCGCAGGCCGCTGGAGGCGCGTGCGGGCTGCCCGTCGACGCTGAGGATGCGGATGTCGTAGTGCCCGGCCGCCCCGGCGAGAACCTCGAGCGGCCCGGTGACGTCGAGGCTCTGCACGCCGTCGAAGACGATGACATCAACCCGTTGACCGGCCATACGACCGATCTTCGGGGGTGTTCAGCGCGTCGGCAACGACGCGCTCCCCACCTTTTGTGACGTCCGGCCGGGCGAGGCGTCAGCCCGCGCGGCGGCGGGCCCGGCGCATGGCGAGCTCGTCGCCGCCGGTGAACGGGTCTTCGGTGCTGCTGCCGGTGGCCGGCGGGGCCGGGAGCTCCTCGCCGGTGGTGGCGGCTTCGGCGGGCAGGTGCGACAGGGTGCCTTCGATTTCTTTGAAGGCGCCGGAGATCGCGATGCCGAACACGCCCTGCCCGCCCTGGAGGAGGTCGACGACCTCTTCGGGGGAGCGGCACTCGTAGACGGTGGTGCCGTCGGAGATGAGGGTGATGCCGGCGAGGTCGGCGACACCGCGGGAGCGCAGGGTGTCGATGGCCTTGCGGATGTTCTGGAGGGAGACGCCGGCGTCGAGGAGGCGCTTGACGACCTTCAGCACGACGATGTCGCGGAAGGAGTAGAGGCGCTGGCTGCCGGAGCCGCTGGCGTCGCGCACCGAGGGGACGACGAGTCCGGTGCGGGCCCAGTAGTCGAGCTGGCGGTAGCTGATGCCGGCGGCGTGGCAGGCGGTCGGCCCGCGGTATCCGACGTCCTCGGAGGTGTCGAATCCCGTGCCCGTGGTCGGGGTCACCGGCGCCGGCTCAGCGGCATAGCCAGGTATCCCAGGATCAGGCGGCTGTTGCATTGCGACCCACCTCCAGCGTCAACACCCGCAACCCTATAGCGCACCTTGAGGGTCTGCGGGGAGGTAACGCCGCGACACGCCGGGTGTCGGTGCGTGAAACCTTGCGCGCGTCCACCCGCGAGGGACGTTCACCGTCGGCGACGGTGCCGGGACCCTGCGGTTGACCCGCCACCGACGCTACAGAACGCATCTGGGAAGGCAAGCGTCTTCGCCGAAAGCGCAGCCGAATCGCCCACTGTCACACGGGCGGGTTAGCGAATTGTTACCAACCGGACACGGAGCGTGGTGACCGGTCAAGGTCAGCCGGCGAAATCTTCCGGGCGGACCTGCTCCAGGAACTCCCGGAACTTCTCGACCTCGTCCTCCTGCTCGTCGGGGATGACGATGGCGGCCTCGGTCAGGACCTGGTCGGCGCAGCGGATCGGGGCGCCGACGCGCAGGGCGAGGGCGATCGAGTCGCTGGGGCGGGCGGAGACCCGGACGTTGTCGCCGATCACCAGCTCCGCGTAGAAGATGTTGTCGCGCATCTCCACGATCTCGACGGCGTGCAGCGGCGCCTTGAGGGCGGCCAGCATGTCGCGCATCAGGTCGTGGGTGAGTGGGCGGGCCGGTTTCACGCCCTGCTGCTCGTAGGCGATGGCGGTGGCCTCTACCGCACCGATCCAGATCGGCAGGTAGCGGTCGCCGTCGACCTCCTTGAGCAGCACGATGGGCTGATTGGTGGGCAGCTCCACGCGAACTCCGACCACATTCAGCTCTCGCACTGCCGCCTCCGTGTCGACTTGCCTCTCCCTGCACGTTACACGGACTCGACCGCAGTCGTGCCACTCGCAATGGCCGTGTGATGTGCCGAGTGGCGAAGATCGCCTACGAGCGGCGACGGTGTCACCGGCCGGAAGCGGCGCCGGAAATACCCCGTTCACCGAAGTTTTGCCCAGAAGGGGCGGTTCCAGCGCCTACTTGCCGAGAATCTCCCGCAGCCCGGCCCGGACGAGGGCCGCGTGGACCCGCTGGGTCAGGTCGCTCAGCTCGTGGACGGTGTCGGCCGCCTTGGCGCGTCCGTTGGGCCCGCTCTGCCGGGTCAGGGGCGTCACCAGCTGGCTGAAGAGGCCGATCTCGCGGTCCGCGGCGGCCCGGTAGGCGCGCAGGTGCCGCGGCTCGACCCCGTACTCGGCCAGCCGCGCGGCCGCCGTGGCGACCTCGAGGGCGTCGGCGTCGTAGCCGGCCCCGGGGCGGGTCTTGAGCAGCCCGTGGTCCTCCAGGCCCTTCAGCAGCGCCTCGGTCAGCCCGGACTTCGTGAGCAGCTCGTCGCGGGTGAGCCGGGTCGTCTCGACGGACTCGACCGGCACCGACGCCGACACGTCGGCGAGGGGCTCGCGCATGGTCGCGAGGTGCTCGCGGATGACCCGCAGCGGCAGGTACTGGTCGCGCTGCGCAGTCAGGACATAGCGGAGCCGGGACACGTCGGTCCAGGTGTACTTGCGATACCCGGCCGGGGTGCGCCGCGGCTCGACGAGCCCTTCGGTCTCCAGGAACCGCAGCTTGGAGATGGTGATGTCGGGGAAGTCGCCGCGCAGGCTCGCGAGCACCTCGCCGATGCTCATGAGACGTTCGCCCCGGGTGAGGTCCTCACCCGGGGTGTGGTCGTCGTTCCAGGCGGCCGCCGACGCCGTCATACGCCTCAGCTCTCGTCGGGGCGCGGTCCTGCGACGAAGACGAGGCGGAACTTGCCGATCTGGACCTCGTCGCCATTGCTCAGTGTGGCCGCCTCGACCCGCTCCCGGTTGACGTAGGTGCCGTTGAGGCTGCCGACGTCGCGAACGGTGAAGGTGCCGCCCTCGCGGTGGAACTCGGCGTGGCGGCGCGAGACCGTCACGTCGTCGAGGAAGATGTCGCTGTCCGGGTGCCGGCCGCTCGTGGTCACATCGTGGTCGAGCAGGAACCGGGCACCGGCGTTGGGGCCGCGGCGGACGGCGAGCAGCGCCGTGCCCGGCGGCAGGGAACCCGACATGCGGGTGGGCACAGCGTCGTTGTCCGGCCCTTCGATGGCATCCTCAATGGCGCCAAGGTTGAGCGTGGACGTGACGTCGAGCGGGGGAAACTCGTCGTCTGGGCGCGTCATCGAACCACCTCACGGCTTTCTGTCGGGGTCACCCGGATGCATCACAGACCCGTGTGTGCATACGGTTGACTGAGCGAGCCTAGTCACGCGCGAAATCACGGGTCAACCGGACGCGCGGCAAGCGAAATCAGAAAATGTCAGCCGGCCGTCAGGGAACCGTAGGCCTTGGCGTCGAGCAGCGCGTCGACGGCGGCCGGGTCGGTGACCTTGAGCTCGACCAGCCAGCCCTCGCCGTACGGGTCGGAGTTGATGAGCTCCGGTGCCCCTTCCAGGGCCGGGTTGACCGCGACGACCTCGCCCGCGACCGGGGCGTAGATCTCCGAGACGCTCTTCGTCGACTCGACCTCGCCGAGGGCGGCGCCGGCCTCGTAGGCGGTGCCGGCCTCGGGCAGCTGCACGAAGACGATGTCGCCCAGGGAGTCCTGCGCGTAGTGCGTGATGCCGACCCGGAAGGTGCCTTCGCCGGACGCGGCGAGCCATTCGTGTTCGGCGGTGTACCGCAGATCGTCGGGAATCACGTCAAGTCCTTCGGTCGAAACGAACAATTCAGGCGGGCTTGGCGTACTGCAGCGCACCGGCATTGTGCAACGCGTTCACGTGTACCGGATCCATTTCGCGCACGGAAACGGTACCGCCGTGCTGACGGACACTGTCCACGACCCCTCCCGGGATGTTCAGTGCCGTCCGCATGGTGTCCGGGCCCCCGATGACGGTGATCGTATACGGCGTGGCGATCGTCGTCCCGTCGACCACGAGCCGCCCCGCCTCCGGGGCGTCGACGAAGTACGTCGAGGCGACAATGCGCACCGCGGTGCCACCGGCACCGGAGATCTGCATCGCCTCGGCCCCGGCACCGCGCAGTTCTTCGATCGCGTCGAGCACGGTTTCGGATTTTATTGCGTCGGTACCTTGCGTGAGGTCGATCTGCAATCCAGGTCCTTCGGCCGGGAGCGTTCCGGCCAGGATTCCGAGCTCGTCGGCGCGTTTGCGAGCCTCGGCGAGGGCGGCGTCGCGGCCCTGCGCGCCGGAGTCCAGCTGCCGCTGGGTGTCCTCGAGGTCGCCGATCTCGCCCCGGAGCCGCTCCTGCTGCGCGTCGAGGTCCGACAGGATGCGCACGAGGTCCTCGGGCCGCGCTGAGGAGAGCGAGGCGTCAGTACCCCCGGCCTTGAACTGGACGGCGACGGCGAAGCCGAGCAGGGCCAGCAGCAGCGCGATCACCACGTTCGCGGGTTTTCGCATCGCTACGCCCGGAACAGGTGCCGGCGGATCGCGGCGACGTTGCCGAAGATCCGCACGCCGAGGACGACCACGACGCCGGTGGACAGCTGCCCACCCACGCCGAGCTTGTCACCCAGATACACGATCAGCCCCGCGACCAGCACGTTGGACACGAACGACACGACGAACTGCTTGTCGTCGAAGATGCCGTCGAGCTTGGCCCGCAGCGCCCCGAAGACGGCGTCGAGGGCGGCGACGACGGCGATCGGCAGATACGGCTGCAGCCCGAGCGGCACCGTCGGCTCGAGGAAGATGCCGGCCGCCACCCCGGCGACCAGGGCGATCACGGCAATCATCGGGTGGGACCTCCTGAGGGCGTCCGGGCGTACTTCAACGGTGGCTCCCCGGCTCCGTCGAGGGTCAGGCCGGTGCGTTGTCTCACGCTGAACTGCATCCGGTACTCCTCGACGTACCGCTTGAACCGTTTCGCCGTCGCCGAGTCCTCGAACCGGCCGGTGATGTCGGGCGGGCCGATCGCGGTGACCTCGTAGGGGCTGGTGACGGGCCGGAAGTCGACGAGGATCACCCCGCCGGCGGCCCGGATCGTCCCGGTGGCGGTGAGCCGCTGCCCGTTGACGGCGACGGCCTCGGCCCCGGCCTGCCACAGCCCGTTGGCGATGTCCTGCAGGTCCCGGTCGAGGACCAGACCCAAATTCTCCTCGGCGGTACGGCCGGTCACCGGATCGACCTGCGGGGGTGCGTCGGCGATCCGCACGGCGACACCGTCCCCGGTCACCTTCCCGGTCCCGGTCCCGGCCGCGAGGTCGCGCAGCCGGGCCGCGCCGGCGCTGTCGGCGAGGGCGTCGTCGCGGGCCCGGTCGACCTGGGCCCGCAGCTCGGCGGCGCGCCGCTGCAGGTCGTCGGCGGTCTGCTGGCGGGCGTGGACGTCGGCGACGAGGTCGTCGCGGGCCTTGGTCGTGCCGGGCGCGGCCTGCACCGCCTGGTGGTAGGCCACGGCCAGGAGGAACCCGACGGCCAGCATCGCCGCGGCCGTCAGCCAGCGCCCGGACTTCGGTGCCGGCGCGCCGCCGCGGCGTTCGGCGGCGGCCGCGTAGCCGGCGTCTAGGGGGTTGCGGAACAGGTCGCCGAGGAGGTCGTCACGCCGTTTTTCCGACATTTCCGGTTTATCCGATTTTTCGGGTCGGGTCACGGTGTGCCGGCGGCCGCGGCCCGACCCGCGCGGACGTGCACCGTGGCCTGGATGACGTAGAACGCGGCGGCGAGCCAGTAGAGGACGATGCCCCACCACAGCAGCGCCCACCCGCTCGGCTGCGCCCACGGCCGGGCGGCGTCGCTGAAGTGCGCGAGCAGCATCATCGGGAAGCCCATGAGCAGCACCGCGGTCGCGGTCTTGCCGACGTAGTGCACCGGCGGCGGCCCGTGCCCGAGGACCCGCAGGACGAGCAGGACCAGCACCATCACGGCCTCGCGGGCGATCAGCGCGATCGTGAACCACCAGGGGACGATGTCCTTGTAGGTGAGCGCGAACAGCGTCGCCAGGATGTACAGCCGGTCGGCGAGCGGGTCGAGCAGCTCGCCGAGGCGGCTGGTCTGGTTGAGCCGCCGGGCCAGGAACCCGTCGACCCAGTCGCTGAGCCCGCCGACGACGAGGACGGTGACCGCCCACCCGGTGGCGTCGGTGGCGAGGAACAGATACAGGAACAGCGGCACGCCGAGCAGCCGCGCGAAGGTGAAGAAGTTGGGGATGGTGAGCACCGGCCCGAGACCCCGCCGGTCTGCCTGCCCGTCCGCCACGCCCGGAATGCTAACAGCCCGCACGGGTGACCTTGTGGAGGCGCTCGCACCGGGCCGGGTAGCGTCCCGCGGCATGAGGCGGACGATCGCCATTGTTTCGGCGGCATTGGTACTGGCCGGATGCTCGCACACCGCGACCCCGCCCCCGGCCGCATCGTCGCCCGCCGCATCCGCCCTGCCAGCCGCGGGGGGCGCACTGGGCGCGGCCCCGTCGTCCTCCGGCCCGGCGAGCGCGGCCGCCGGCCCGTGCACGATCTTCCCGGCCGACAACGTCTGGCACGCCGACGTCTCGAAGCTGCCGGTCCACCGCGACTCGGCGGCCTGGGTCGCGAGCATCGGCGCGGCGGCGAAGGCCCACCCGGACTTCGGCAGCGGCTTCGGCTTCCCCCTCACCCAGGTCCCGGCCGGCCAGGCGAAGGTGAAGGTCACGTTCCAGTACGCCGACGAGAGCGACCCGGGCCCGTACCCGATCCCGAAGACCGCTCGCGTGGAGTCCGGCGGCGACAAGCACGTGATCGTCCAGGACGCCTCGGTGTGCCGGGCCTATGAGCTGTACGACGCCACCCTGCAGTCCGACGGCTCCTGGAAGGCCGGCTCCGGCGCCGCGTACGACCTGCGCAGCAACGCGTTGCGCAAGAGCGGCTGGACGTCGGCCGACGCCGCCGGCCTGCCGATCCTCCCGGGCCTCCCACGCGCCGACGAGGCGGCCGCGGGGAAGGTCGACCACGCGATCCGCTTCACCGCCCCGAAGACCCGCAAGACGTTCATCTGGCCGGCCCGCCACGCCGCCGCCGACGCCACCGACACCGCCCTGCCCCCGATGGGCGCCCGGTTCCGCCTGAAACAGTCGGTGGACATCTCGAAGTACCCGCCCCAGGCCCGCGCGGTCGCCCAGGCCCTGAAAACCTACGGCGCGATCCTGGCCGACAACGGCTCCCCGTGGTACTTCTCCGGCACCGACGATGCGAGGTGGAGCAACACCCAGCTCGACGCCCTGAAGGCATTGAAGGGCACCGACTTCGAAGCCGTCGACTCCTCCCTGCTGATGGTCGACCCCAACTCCGCCCGCTGCCGCCCCTGACTGTGTTTCCAGAAGCGGCGTGGGAGCAAGCTCCACCCACACCCCCTCAAAATCGACGCCGGGGGCGGCGGGCCGCGCGGGGTCGACGGGCCGTCGTTCTGTGCCGCCGACGACCCGGACTCCACCGGCACGCGGCTTCGGAACGGTAGGTTCGCCGGATGGCTCGTAAATCGAAGCCGATCACAACGATCACGTACCGCGATGTTCGCCGGATCGTGATCGAGTACGACGAGGTCATGCTTGCCGCCGTCGACGGGCTTATCACCGCGGTGCTGGTCCTGTCGCCGGCAGCGCTGGGTCTGGGCGCGATACCACTTCTGGGCGTGTTCGATCTGAAAAGCGACGTTGTGCGACGGATCGGCAATCTCGCCGCCCGCCTCGCCGGACGGCACGGTGGCTTCCTCGCCCGCAGCGAATCTCTGGCCGCCGGCCACCTGCTCATCACCTACACGGCGTTCTGGGCGGCGGCCGGCGAGGAACTCGGCCCGCTGCTCGCCGACCGCGAACTCACCACCGGACAGCGTGCGGCGGCCATGGCGGAAGCGCACCGGATCGCCGACCCGGACGGTACCGGCGACGATACCTATGCCGGGCTCCCGCCGGTGTCGCTGCCACACCCCGGAGCCGGATTCCGCGACGAGGACCAGCAGCGGCTCCAGATGTACCGTGAGATGGCCCAGAAGCTCGCCAACGCCGACGACGTGCCGCACGTCCCGAGGGACGCGTTCTCGGAGGCGTGCGAGGCGCTGCCGGAGCTGGCGATGCGCCACTACTACGCGCAGTATCTCGACCTCATGCTGTCCAGCCGCGACTTCTTCACCTGGGCCTTCGCCTACGAGCACGCCAAGACGCAGTCCCTCGTCGTTGACGAGGCGGCCGCGCTGGACGAGCGCCTGAGCCGGGTCCTGGCCGCCGTCGACGGCGTCGATGTCGGCCTGCGCCGGCTGGCCGCGGCGCTGGAGGGCGGCCGCGCGGACGACGGCCCGGAGGCGGACGTCTGGGCCGCGCTGGCGCTGCTGTACGAGCGGCAAGCCGCCGAGCCGATCATCGTCGACCCGTTCGTGCCCGGCCCCGGCGAGCCAACCCTGCGCTATCCGGCCCGGATCGACGCGTTCATCCCGCAGGCGTACCGAGAGCTGCGCTATCCCGGCACACGGGTCAGCCTGGAGGACGAGCGCCTGTGGGCCGATCTGCCGTACCGCGACGATGTGGCCGCGGCCGTGGTCCGCGCCCTCGACTCGCCGTACAGCGTCCAGGCCCCGGTGCTCGTCCTCGGTCATCCCGGCTCGGGCAAGTCGCTGCTCACCCAGGTGCTCGCCGCCCGCCTCTCCGACGGCGGCTACTGCGTCGTCCGCCTCAAGCTGCGCGACGCCGCACCGGGCACACCGGTGCAGAACCAGATCGAGCACCAGATCCGCGTCGACTCCGGCGAGACCGTCAGCTGGCCGGCCCTCGCCCGCGGCCGCGGTGACCGCCCCGTGCTCGTCATCCTGGACGGGTACGACGAGCTTCTGCAGGCCAACGGCCAGGTCTTCGCCGACTACCTGCAGCAGGTCCATGCCCTCCAGGCCCGCGAGCTGGCCTTGGAGCGCCCGGTGCGGGTGCTCATCACCAGCCGCATCACCCTCATCGACAAGGCCGTCGTCCCGCCGGGCACCCCGGTCCTGCGCCTGGCTGAGTTCAACCTCCCCCGCCAGCAGACGTGGACGCGGCAGTGGAACGCGCTCAACGCCGGCTACTTCGAGCGCGCCGGCGTCCGCCCGTTTGCCCCGCCCACCGGCCCGCAGCTTGGTGACCTCGCCGCTCAGCCGCTCCTCCTGCTGTTGCTGGCGATCTACGACTCCCACGCCAATCAACTCGGCCACGCGGACATCGACCGTACGTCGCTGTACTTCAGCCTGCTCTGCCGCTTCGTGGAGCGCGAACTCACCAAGGGCGAGGCCGCCGCAGCCGCGCACGGCTGTCTCTCCGAAGCCGACCGGCGAGCCGCCGTCGAGCTGGAGCTCGACCGACTGGGCTTGGCCGCGCTCGGCATGTTCAACCGCCGCGCCGTCCACATCAGCCGCGCCGACCTGGGCCGTGACCTCGTCTATCATCAGGTCCGCCGCCGCGTCGAGGGCGGCACCCTGAGCCCAGCCGACGCGGTCCTGGGCAGCTTCTTCTTCATCCACGAGTCTCGCAGCCGCTCCGGCGACCCCGACGACTCGACCCGCGGCGAGCTGGCCTCGTTCGAGTTCCTGCACAACACGTTCGGCGAGTTCCTGACGGCCGACGTGATCCTTCGCCGGATCATCATGCTGGCCGCCCGGACCGACGCGTATCGTGGCAGCCCGCTGCTGGCCGGGGACCTCGACGCGATCCTGTCCGATCCGGGCGACGAGTGGTACGGCGCACTCGCGTTCGAGGCCGTGCACCACCGCCCGCTCGTGGCCCAGATGCTCCGGGAGTGGCTTCCGCACCGCCTGGCGATCTCGCCCCCTACCGACTTCCCCGCAGCCTTGCACGCGGTCGTGACCCGCCAGCTCGCTCTGGTCCTGCACGCCGCCCCGCCCCGCTGGTTCACCGACGGCGCGGACGAAGCTCCGTATCTGGCGCCGCCGATGCTGGGCGGGCTGGCCGTCTACTCCCTGAACCTCGTGGTCGTCGCCGCCATGCTGGGCCGGATCGAGGTCTCTGACCTGGCCGCCGACGACGCCACCTCGGACTGGGCCCGCCTGACGTCGCTGTGGCGCTCTTGGTTCCCGGCCAAGTCCCTGCTCGGCCTGGTCAGTGTCGTGCGTGCCACCCGATCCGGCGATGCGGTCGTGTTCCAGCCGACGGCCGACGTGGAGCCCGTGAACGTAGGCGCTCTATACAGCCGGATCCACGAATCCGCGGTGATAGCCGACGGCCTGGCGGATCATCTCATCGCCGGTCCCGCCACCTTCATGGTAGGTCGCGCGGTAACGGACGGCGGTCTGCCACTGCTGAAACGCGGTCTGGATCTACTCGAACAGGCTGGCTTCTCGATCGACAGCGAGCAAATCGCTTTGGAGATGCGGCAAGGGGACCCGCTCCCGGAACTCCGGTTCGTCCATCTCAACCAGGCCGGGGCCGACGCCTGCGCAGCGGCCAAAGACCGAGAGCTCCCACCGTCTGGACCACCTATGTCGGCTGCCGCCTTTACCGATCTGCTGCCCGCCGATGCCGACGCGCTGATAGCGGTGGAGGCCGCCACCAACGCCGGCTGGCTTCCGGCCATCCTGACGGATTCGGGCGAACGGGAGGATGCGCTACGATCGCCGATCGCCGCTTCCCTGCTCCGGGCCGCCCGCCGTCAACGCGCGTCGGTGCCGCTCCAGGACGTGGAGTTGGAGGGGTCGTTCGAGGCGGCCGTCGAGTATGCGCTCATCAGTGTGCTCCTGGACCGGGAAGTGCCCGCCGCTGATGCGCTGCTAGCCGAGCGGGTCGGCGGCGCCGACGGGCTGGCCCGGCTGCCCGAGGAGTCCTGGGTGGCGCTGCTCGCCGCCTTCGATCGGCTTCCGCACACGGCGGCGGCGGTGCTTGAGGCGGTCCGCCAGCCTGTTGGCGACCGGCAGGTCCTCACCCGGCTCGTCCTGGATGCCGAGGCGTGGGCCGAAGGGGACCAAGCTGTCCAGGCCGCCACGCGGGCGAGCGCCGCGGTCGTCGGCGCGCTGTTGCGTGCCGCACGTCGGTACGGCCTCGCCGGCCGGTTCCTCTACCTGGTCGACGCATCCCGGCATCCGGAGCTCTACGTGCGGCGGCGGCTGGGCCTGCCGCCCGAACCGTCCGCGAGTGATCCGGATGTTCTGGGCGATCTGGCCTGGCTGCTGGGGGAGTCGGCTACCTGAGCAGGGCGAGTGTGAAGTCGGCGCCCTGGGGGTGGTAGGCGTGGTCGAGGCGCCACCTGTCGGTCAGGGCGGCGGCGAACTTGGTCAGGACCGACGGGTCCGGGTAGAGCTCGTCCTCCGCCGTGGCCGCCTGGGGACGGTTGGGGCTGAGGAAGTTCGCGGCGACCGCGCGCCCGGAAATGTCGTACGCGTGTTCTAAAATGTTGAGGTAGTAGAGCGGGTCCGACGGGTCGGCGAACTGGAAGACGCCACTGAGGAAGACGTAGTCGTGGTGGCCTTCCGGGGTCTGGCCGAGGGTGACGGCGGGGACGGCGCGGGTCTTCGCCAGGGCGACCATGGCCGGGTTCAGGTCCAGGCCGGAGTACGTGAGGGGGTGGTGCAGGGATCGCAGATGGAAGTACAGGTCGCCGGGGCCGCAGCCCCAGTCCAGGACCGTGCCGCCGGTGTAGTCGGTGGTGCGGGTCAGGGCCTCGAAGCGCATGCGCTGCAACTCGGGGCTGCCCCAACCCGCTACTCGCCAGGTCGGGCCGTCCAGGGACGCGTGGAATGCGGTGATGGCCTCGGCCCGCTCGTCGGTGCTCATGTCGAGTCAGCGGGCCAGGCGGGTGCGAATGAGGAGGTCGTTCAGGGCGGGCGCAGCCGAAGGAGTTGCCGGGAGTCTCGAGGTGTCGCGGGCCGACTCCAGCTCGGCCGTCAGGCGCGCCACGTCGGCGGCCAGGGTCTCCGGGGGGACCAGGCCCTCGGGGAGGGTGCGGTGCTCGCCGGCCTTCTTGGCCTCGATGAGGTCGGGGACGTACGGCAGGGTGTTGAGGACCCGCAGGTCGGCCTGGACCTCGCCGGTGCGCAGCAGGTGGATGCCGGTGTGCAGGACGCGCAGGGTGTAGAGGGCCGGTTTCAGCTCGCCGGTCTTCGAGTACAGCAGCCACTGGCCCGAGGCGAAGCCCAGGTAGTGCCGGGCGTGCTCGGGGGTCAGGCAGTGCGGGGCCAGGGCCCTCAGTTCGTCGTGCAGTTCACTCGTGCGGATGACCAAGGGGGAGAGGAGCTGCTCGAGGACGTAGCCGTTGGGGCGCAGCAGGAGGCGGATGAACTTCGCCAGCTCCTGGCTGACCACGTCGAGCTCCATGCCCTCGCGGACGCCGCCGGACTCGACCGTGTCCGGGCCCGTCTTCAGGCCCACCACCTGGTCGAGGGGGAGGATGTGGGTGCCGCGCAGGTCGAGGTCGGAGTCGACGGACGCGAACCCGTACAGGTGCGCGCCGCTCACCGTGGCGAATGCCAGGGGATACGGGTGCTCGTCGGCGACCGCGCCGGCCCAGGACGGGATGCCCTCCGGGATCGGCGGGTGCTCGGCGACGCGAGCGGGGGAACGCCGCGGTGCCGTACCCCCGCGCAAGGAGATGAGGAACGACTCCACGGCCGCGCGGTCGGGCTCCTCCGGCAGCTTCGACCCGGTCTCCGCCGCCGCCAGGTCGGCCGCCAGTGCGGTGGACAGGGCCTGGAAGTCCGCCCAGCTCACGTCGCCGCGGCGGATCGCCAGGAGCTCGTCGCGCAGGTGCGACACGTCGACCAGGACCTCGCCGGTGCGCAGGACGTGGGCGCCGGCGCGCAGCAGGCGGGCCATGTGCATCGCCTGCTTCCAGCGCACCTCGCCGGTGCGGGCGCGGACGCTGGTGAGCTTGTTGAGCTGGTCACGGGCGTAGTCGCCGTAGGTGCGGGCGGCCCGGATCGACAGGAACGCGGGGCGCAGGTCCAGCAGCGCCCGGCCGGCGTCGGTGACGTGCTCGACGAGCGGCGACGACAGGCACTCCCACACCGTCGGGTTGGCCTGCAGGGCCAGGGTGCAGGCCCGCTCGACCTCCCACGAGAACTGCTCCGGCAGCGGGCCCTCGACGTGCGTGGGCGGCTTGTCGAGGCTCCAGAACGCCGCCGTCGGCGTCTGGTACACCCCGCGGCGGTCCGTGTCCGACTCCGGGCCGTCCAGGCCGTAGGCCCGCGAGCCGACGATCGCCGAGTAGATCGTGTGCTTCGCCACGATGGTCAAGTCCTGCACAGTTGGTAGGGTAGGGCTGCCGAACACCCGCGCGGGAGAGACCTCTGGGCACGCCCATCGCTCAGCGGCGCCGAAGGGGCAAATCCTCCCCGGAACCTCTCAGGCAAAAGGACCGCGGCGGGTTGGCACCTCTGGAGTCTGCGACAGAGGGGGAGGGCCAGTAGCGCCAACGCCCCTGTCCCGCGATCCAGAGAGTGTGGCTATGACCAGTTTTGCCGCGCGTCACATCGGCCCCAGCGCCGACGAGCAGGCCCGCATGCTCAAGACCGTCGGATATGAGACGGTCGAGGACCTCATGTCCGCCGCGATCCCCGGGTCGATCCGCTGGCATCAGCCGCTCGACCTCCCGCCCGCCGCGTCCGAGGCCGACGTCCTGGCCGAGCTGCGCGCGCTCGCGTCGGCGAACCGGACCCTCGTGTCGATGATCGGCCTCGGGTACTACGGGACGCACACACCCCCGGTGATCATGCGCAATGTCCTCGAGGACCCGTCGTGGTACACCGCCTACACGCCGTACCAGCCGGAAATTTCGCAGGGCCGACTGGAGGCACTGCTCAACTTCCAGACCGTCGTCGCCGACCTCACCGGGCTGCCCGTCGCGGGCGCGTCGCTGCTGGACGAGGCGACCGCGGCCGCGGAGGCGATGACCCTGGCGCGGCGCTCCTCCAAGGTCAAATCCGAGGTGTACGTCGTGGACGCCGACGTGCTCCCGCAGACCCTGGCCGTCATCCAGACCCGCGCCGAACCCCTCGGCATCGAGGTCAAGGTCCTCGACCTGACCGTCGAAGCACTTCCTGAGGCGTACTTCGGGGTGCACCTGCAGTACCCCGGCGGGTCGGGCGTTGTCAGAGACCACGAAGCGCTCATCGAACGCGCCCACGCCGCGGGAGCCATCGTCACCGTCGCCGCCGACCTCCTCGCCCTGTGCGTGCTGCGCGAACCCGGCGCGATCGGCGCCGACGTCGCCGTCGGCAGCGCACAGCGGTTCGGGGTCCCGATGGGCTTCGGCGGCCCGCACGCCGGCTACATCTCCGTCCGCCAGGGCCTCGAACGGACCCTGCCCGGCCGGCTCGTCGGCGTGTCCAAGGACGCCTCCGGCGCGCCCGCCTACCGCCTCGCCCTGCAGACCCGCGAGCAGCACATCCGCCGGGAGAAGGCGACCAGCAACATCTGCACCGCCCAGGTCCTGCTGGCCGTCACCGCCAGCATGTACGCGGTGTACCACGGCCCCGACGGCCTGCGCGAGATCGCGGCCCGGACCCACGAGATGGCCGGCCGGCTGGCCGCGGGCCTGCGCGCGGGCGGGGTGACCGTCGAGCACGACGCGTTCTTCGACACGATCTGCGCGGTGGTACCGGCACAGGCCGGTCAGATCGTCGAGGCGGCCGCGGCCCGCGGGGTCAACCTGCGCCGGATCGACGCCGACCGGGTCGGGATCGCCTGCGACGAGACCACCACCTTCGGCCACGTGCGCGACGTGCTCGCCGCGTTCGGCCTGTCCCACGTCGATGTGACCGAGCTCGACCCGGCCGACGCGGTCCCGGCCGGCCTGCGCCGCGCGTCGGGCTACCTGAGCCACCCGGTGTTCTCCAGCCACCGCTCCGAGACGGCGATGCTGCGGTACCTCCGGAAGCTTTCGGACAAGGACTACGCCCTCGACCGCGGCATGATCCCGCTCGGCTCGTGCACCATGAAGCTGAACGCGACCACCGAGATGGAGCCGATCACCTGGCCCGAGTTCGCCAACGTCCACCCGTTCGCGCCGGCCACGCAGACCCAGGGGTACCGGCGGCTCATCAGCGACCTCGAGCGCTGGCTGGCCGAGGTGACCGGCTACGACGCGGTGAGCCTGCAGCCCAACGCCGGCTCGCAGGGCGAACTGGCCGGGCTCCTGGCGATCCGGGCGTACCACCTCTCCCGGGGCGACGCCGCCCGGGACATGTGCCTCATCCCGTCGAGCGCGCACGGCACCAACGCGGCCAGCGCGGTCATGGCGGGCATGCGGGTGGCGGTGGTCGCCTGTGATGACATGGGCAATGTCGACCTGTCGGATTTGTCGGTCAAAATCGACCAGCACCGGGACCGGCTCGCCGCGATCATGGTGACGTACCCGTCGACGCACGGGGTCTACGAGACGGCCATCTCCGAGCTGTGCAACAAGGTCCACGAGGCCGGCGGGCAGGTGTACGTCGACGGGGCCAACCTCAACGCGCTGCTCGGCTACGCGAAGCCCGGCCAGTTCGGGGCGGACGTGTCGCACCTCAACCTGCACAAGACGTTCTGCATCCCGCACGGCGGTGGCGGCCCCGGCGTCGGCCCGGTCGCGGTCCGCGCGCACCTGGCCGAGTTCCTGCCGTCGCACCCGTTCCTGGCGGCCGACGCGCCGGTCGGGCCGGTGTCGGCGGCGCCCTACGGCTCGGCCGGGATCCTGCCGATCCCGTGGGCATACCTGCGGCTGATGGGCCCGGACGGCCTCGCGAAGGCGACGGCGACGGCGGTCCTGGCCGCGAACTATGTGGCGGCGCGGCTGCGGGAGCACTACCCGGTCCTGTACAGCGGGGCCGAGCACCTGGTCGCCCACGAGTGCATCCTGGACCTGCGCGGGATCACCCGGGCGTCCGGCGTGACGGTCGCGGACGTGGCCAAGCGGCTGATCGACTACGGGTTCCACGCGCCGACGATGTCGTTCCCGGTCGCGGGGACGCTCATGGTCGAGCCGACGGAGAGCGAGGACCTGGGAGAACTGGACCGGTTCTGCGACGCCATGATCGCGATCAAGGCGGAGATCGACCGGGTCGCGGCGGGCGACTGGCCCGCCGGCGACAACCCCCTCGCCAACGCGCCGCACACGGCGGCGGTGGTCACGGCCGACGAGTGGCCGCACGCGTATCCGCGTTCGGTGGCCGCCTACCCGAGCGCGGCCGCGCGGGAGGCGAAGTATTGGCCGCCGGTCCGCCGGATCGACGACAGCTACGGGGACCGAAACCTGGTGTGCTCGTGCCCACCGGCCTCCGCTTACGAGGAGTAGTTGTTTAACTTTGCTTCGTGATTACGTTCGGTGACCGCTCTCGGTGTCGCGGTGCCGCGGATGTATTACCGCGGTGCCGCGCCGACGAGGGTGTGCGGCGCATAGCCGCGGTGCGGCTCGATCACGGAGCAATCGGGCAGAAGCTCACCCGTGTCCTCGAAAACGATCACGCCGTTGCACAGCAGGCTCCACCCCTGCTCGGGGTGGCTCGCGGCGACCCGGGCGGCCTCGCGGTCGGTGTCTTCGGCGGTGGGGCAGAGGGGCAGGTGCTGGCAGAGCATCGGGGGTCTCCGATTTGAGAGGTTCAGTTGAGGCCTGTGTGGTTGTTCACATGACCAGTGATGCACGCTACTACGGCCAACGACACTATTCCGAACATGTGACGGCACAACTTCGGGATAATCCACCCTTCGTATGAGCACACTAGGACCGGTTGTCGGGTACGCGCCCGGGACAGTGGATCTTCACCCGCCGGGGTTGCCGGCCGCGTGTGAGGGCCACGTTTGGGAGCGCTCCCGCTTCGAATGGTACGTCGGTGATGACGGAGACCCGCTTCAATTACTGAGTGAGTTCGCGGCGTTGCACGGTGTGCATTTGACCGACATTTCCGCGTCACCCAGGGTTACTGATCCGGTTACGTGTGGGATTTCGGTCTTGCTGTCGCCACCCTGGGTGACACCCTCGCCAACACCCTCCGTGCCCGCCCTGGTGGCGATCGCCTACGCCCACGCACCTGTCCCGTCACCGACCGCTACACCCACTGGGGCAGTAACTGTCAGAAACCAGACACCGGGCCATACTCCGTTCGCGCGCAACTTTCAGGTTCCGGAGCGCTCCGAGGGAGCGCTGCGGGGTCAGCGGGTTACGAAATATGCGGAAAAATCCGGGCATTTCGTAATTGGGCGGTGGGCGCCGAGCTGGACCGAGGCCAATCATGCGGCGGCGGTCGACAGCGTCCGCGCGGCGATAGCCCGCGGCGACGTCTACGTCGTCAACCTCGTGGGCCACGCCGCGGCCCCCGTCTCGGGCGACCCGACGGCCGCGCTGACCAGGGTGGCGGCGCTCCCGGGCGCCCGCTACGGCGGCGTCCTGCGCGGCGCCGACTGGTGGGTGGCCACCGCGTCCCCGGAAACTCTGGTCTCGGTCTCCGCCGGCCGCGCGATCACCCGCCCGATCAAGGGCACCCGCCCCGCCACCCCCGCCGGCCGCGCCGAACTCCTGGCGTCGCCCAAGGAGCGCGCCGAACACGTGATGATCGTCGACCTGGAGCGCAACGACCTGGGCCGCGTCGCCGCGGTCGGCTCGGTGCGCGTTGACGAGCTGTTCGCGCTGCGCCGGTGGTCCGGGCTGTGGCAGGCCGAGTCGACGGTCAGCGCGCAGCTGGCCCCCGGCGTCGGCCTGGCCGAGCTCCTGGCCGCGATCTGGCCGGGCGGCTCCGTGACCGGCGCCCCCAAGCGGGCCGCGATCGAGGTGGCCACCGCCCTCGAGCCGGTCGGGCGCGGACCCAGCATGGGCGCGTGCGGGTGGATCGGGCACGACCGGCACGGGCAGGTCGAGATCGACCTCGGGCTCACCATCCGCACCGTCGCGATCGCCGGCGGGCGGGCGCACCTGTGGGCCGGCGGCGGCATCGTCTGGGACAGCGATCCGGCCGCCGAGGTGGCGGAGGCGGCGGCCAAGATGGCGCCGATCAAGCGGGCGTTGGGGGCTGTCGGACGCGCCCCGGGCGACGGTCGTCGCGGCACCTGACCTGATTCGCCGCCGTGCCTGACCTGTTCACGGATCGGCCTCCCTATTGCCAACCTTTTCTATCCGCAACCGCCTACGTGATCTCCACTGTGGATTCTTCGTTGAGATCACGTCGAAAAATGGGTAGTGTACTTGATCTCCGGGTTTGAGATAATTGATTCATGCGAGGGCAGATGAGCCTTTTCGGCAACAGCGAAACGGCGACAATGCGTGATCGGACCCGGTCGCGGAAATACAGCCCGATGGTGGAAGCGTTTCGCCGCGTGCATCGGGAACAACGTGACTGGGGACTTGAACAACGCCACGCCGCCAAGCTTCGCCGGATCTATGGCGACAACGTGCCGGTGACCAAGGAGGAGTGGCTCCTGGCCCGGGCGGCCCGGCTTGCGCAGGTCGTCGAGCCGTCGGAGCAGGCCGTCGAGGCGCAGGTCGTCGAGGCGCAGGAGCAGGTCGAAGAGCCCACGGCGACCCCGGCGCTTGATGTCGATGTGGTTGCGGATGCTTGCGCCGCTGAGCCGGAATGTGTTGAGCGGACCGGCCCGGTGCATCATGGGCCGGCGCGTCGGGTTGTTCGCCGGGTGTCGCGCTTGTGCGCGGCCAGGTTCATCATGTGCCGGTTGGAGGGGCACCGCGTTGTGGGCTCGGCCGATGGGAACTACCGGGTAGCGTGGTCCGGACCGTAGTTTGGGTGCGGTTTGTTTGGTTGCGGTCGTCTGTCGGTGCGCGGGCCGTCGTGGTCACTTTTCGGTGGGCGCTATTCGTGGCGCCTTCGGCGGGGGAATGATTTCGGTTGGTGGGTGTCATACGGGCGCGAACATCTCATTGCACTGCGCACAGTGACTCCGTCGACACGGCTCAACAATCCGGCCGGAATCCGGCCGGTACACACGCGCCGGCCTCGCTTGCGGGTCAGTGGGTGTCGCGGCGTAGCGAGACCTGGAAGGCGCGGTCTTCCGGGCCGGGGTCTTCGGCGAACGACGCGAACATCGTGCACGACAGCGGCGCGTCCGGAGACGTGATGCGGTGGGCGGTCATGTGCGGCGAGTTCGAGTGCACCGGCGGCAGGGTCTCGCTCGGGCCGAAACAGGCGTCCAGTTCGGCCCGGCTCAGGGTCGGTGTGGTGAATCGGACCTGCACCGAGGCCAGGCCGGCGCCGGCCCGGTCGTTCATGCACAGCTGCAGCCAGGCGGTGCCGGGCGGGTTCGGCTGGACGAACAGGCGGCCCCGGTCGTCCTGGGTCGGGGCGGGCAGGCCGAGCAGGGCGGCGACCTCGGCCGCGTGTTCGGTGGTCACGCCGCAGATGCGGCCGGCCCAGGTCCGGAGCAGGTCGGTGGTGACGGGGCGGGCGACGAGGTCGAGGAGATGCTGCGGTACCGGCGGGCGGCGCCACGACCGCGGCCAGTCGTCCAGGTCGGCCAGAACGCTACCGTCCACGATGAGCGTGTACAGGGGCTCCGCCGGGAAGTCGTTCACGCGGACGGTCAGCGTCCGGCCGTCGACCTCGGCGTGGTACGGGAACTCGCCGTCGCCCGAGTGCTCCCACGCGATCGTGCGCTCGGTCAGCGCGGTCGGTTCGATCATGACGGTCCTCTGAACGGCAAAGCTGACCCCGACAGCGTAGGGGGTGTCTGCAAACCCACAGTTGAGGGCGTCACACCGCACCCCGAAACGGGCCCGCGAGCCGTTAGCGTCGGAAGCGTTATGCGTCGTTACATCATGTGGTCCATCGGGCTGCTCGCCTACATCGTTGCCGTCTTCCACCGTTCCTCCCTCGGTGTCGCGGGGGTCGAGGCCGCCGACCGCCTCGGTGTCGGCACCGCGCTGCTGTCGATCCTGTCGGTGACGCAGCTCGCCGTGTACGCGGCGATGCAGATCCCGGTCGGTGTCATGCTCGACCGGTTCGGCTCCCGGCGCCTCCTGGTGGTGGGGGGCACGCTGATGCTCGCCGGGCAGCTGGTCTTCGCCTTCGCCGGTGATGTCGGCACGGCGATCGCGGCCCGGGTGCTGATCGGGGTCGGCGACGCCATGACGTTCATCAGCGTCCTGCGGATCGTGGCGCTGTGGTTCCCGCCGCGGCGCAATCCGCTGATGGTCCAGCTGACCGGCATGGTCGGTCAGATAGGAGCGATTTCCTCGGCGGTACCGCTTGTGCTCCTCCTGCGCCACTTCGGCTGGACGACGACGTTCCTCGCCGCGGGTGCCCTTGGCGCGGCGGCGGTCCTCCTGGTCGTGGTCGCCCTGCGGGACCAGCCGGCCGGCGTCGCAGTACACCCGGCGCGGAAACGTGACTTCGGTCTGCGGCCCGCCTGGTCGCATCCGGGGACGCGGCTTGGCCTGTGGACGCATTTCGTGACCGGCTTCCCGGGCGGGGTGTTCGCGCTGCTGTGGGGGTATCCGTTCCTGACGCAGGGCGAGGGCCTGGCCCCGGGCACCGCCGCGCTGCTGCTGTCCGTCCTCACCGTCGGCGGCATCGTCCTCGGGCCGCTCGTGGGACATTTCTGCGGGCGGCTGCCGTACCACCGATCGACCTTGGTTTTGGGCATTGTCGGCTCGTCGGCTCTGGCGTGGACGGTGGTCCTGCTGTGGCCCGGCCGCGCCCCGCTGTGGGTGCTGGCGACGCTGGTCGTGGCCCTGACGATGAGCGGCCCCGGCTCGATGATCGGCTTCGACTACGCCCGCTCGTTCAACCCGGCCGACCGCATCGGCGGCGCGACCGGCATCGTCAACGTGGGCAGCTTCGTCGCCTCGATCCTGGCGATCGTCGCCATCGGCGTGGTCCTGGAGCTGCGCACCCCACCCGGCACGGACCACCCGTCCCTGGCCGCGTTCCGCTGGGCCTTCGCCGTGCAGTACGTCTTGTGGGCCGTGGGCGCCGTCCAGGTCTACCGTTACCGCCGCACCACCCGCCGCCACGTGGCCACCGCCGACCTGGCTCTCGCCGCGGCCTAGCACACCGCCGGCCGCGGCTGCGCAATGGCGCCGGCTCCGCCCCTGACGGGCGTCATGAGCGCAGTGCCGGATCCGCCGGCGATTGCCATCGGTCGGATCGGCGGCTTCGAATGGCTGTTCGTCCGCCATCATCCGGTTATGCCGGAGGAACGCCGGTGTCCCCCGTGCGCGTCAACCGATTGCCGAACGCGGCCCCAGCCTTGGTACGGTGCGGCTGGGCAAGGACGTCCATGAGGCATTTCGAGGAAACCGACGGGGTGCGCCGGATGACCGCAAACGAGTTCGCCTGGATCGACGAACTCATCGACTCCGCCGCCGACTCGCTCGACCTGCGCCGGCACGGGCTGGCGACGCTGCCCGCGAAGCTCTTCACACTGCGGCACCTTCGGGAACTGTATCTGCAAGACAATGCGCTGTCCGAACTGCCGCCCGAGATCGGCGAACTCACCGGGCTGCGGGTGCTGTATCTGCAGGGCAATCACCTGACGGCGCTGCCGCCGGAAATCGGCCGGCTCAAACATCTGCGGCGCCTGTATCTGCAGGGCAACCGGGTCCGTGAGCTGCCGGCCGAGATCGGGGAGTTGCGGGAGCTCGAGACGCTGCTCGTGCAGCGCAACGAGCTCACGTCGCTGCCGGCCGAGATCGGCGCGCTGGAGAGCCTGCGGGCGCTCGACGTGCAGAGCAACCGGCTGACCGGGCTGCCCGCGCAGATCGGTCAGCTGGAGAATCTGCGTGACCTGCAGGTGCAGCAGAACCGGCTGGACGAGCTGCCGCCCACGCTCGGGCTGCGCACCCAGCTCGAGCGGTTCGACGCCTCCGACAACCGGCTGACGTCGCTGCCGGCCGAACTCGCGAACGCGCTGTCGCCCGGCACGTACCTGCGGCTCGAGGGAAATCCGTTACGGGAGCCCATTCCCGAGCTGCTGGTCCGCGGCGTCGAGGCGTTGTGTGTCTATCTGCGCAGCATCCGCGACGGCGTCGCGCACTATGAGGCGAAGGTCCTGCTGATCGGTGAGGGCAACGTCGGGAAGACGTCGCTGGTCGCGGCCCTGCTCGATGAGCCGTTCGTCGCCGAACGGCCGACGACGCACGGCATCGAGGTCCGGCCCCTCATGCTGCGGCATCCCGCTGACGACGCGATCGTCAGTGTGCGGACGTGGGACTTCGGCGGCCAGGAGGTGTATCGGATCACCCACCAGTTCTTCTTCAGCCGGCGCGCGCTCTACCTGGTGGTCTGGCATGCCCGGGAAGGTACTGAGCAGAACGACGTCGAGGGCTGGCTGAGCCGAATCCGGCTCCGGGTCGGCGCGGCCGTTCCGGCGATGATCGTCGCCACCCACGGCGATGAGCGGTACCCCGATCTCGACTATCCGACCCTGCGGCGCAAGTACTCCGGCATGCTGACCGGTCCGGGCCAGCACATCGTCGACAGCCGAAGTGGCAGCGGCATCGATGCGCTGCGAGACGCGATGGCGGCCACCGTGGCGCGGCTGCCGCACATCGGGCAGATCCTCAGCGTCCGGTGGATCGCCGCGCGCGACGAGATCCTCGCGCGCGCGGCGTCGGAGCCGCAGATGGCGTTCGAGGACTTCCGGGCCGTGTGCGAGGCCAACGGCCTGGCCGATGACGAGGTCGAGACACTGGCCGAGCTCATGCATGATCTCGGCCAGGTCATCTATTACGGGGATGACGACGGGCTGCGGGACATCGTCGTGCTGAACCCGGAATGGCTCACGAAGGCGATCGGTTACGTGCTCGAAGATCGAGCCACCATCCATGCCAGGGGCATATTGGACCGCGGCCGGCTGCGCGAGATCTGGCGGGACCGTTCGGACGGACCGAACTACCCGCAACGCCATCATCGCTACTTTCTCCGGTTGATGGAGAAGTTCGACGTCTGTTACAGGATCGACGACGAGCGCTACAGCCTGGTGGCCCAGCTGGTGCCGCACGAACGGCCGCCGCTTCCGTGGGAGGCCGACTCGCCGCTGCCGGCCGGCGTGCGGCGGCTCGGACTCGTCTGCCGCATGAGTGAGCCGGCGCCGGGGCTGGTCCCATGGCTGACGGTCCGCCATCACCGCGCCAGCACGAACCGGCATTGGCGGCGGGGCGTCTTCCTGCGTCACCCCACACCCGCGTACGCCTCGGACGCCCTGGTCGAGCTGGTGGCGGAGCGGGAGCTTCGGATCGAGGTGCGCGCGCCTTCGCCCGACCTGATGTTCAACGTGCTCCGCGACAGCCTGGATGATGTGCTGTCCCGCTGGCCGGGACTGCAGTACGAGATGCAGGTCCCCTGCCCGACGGTGACCGCGGACGTTCCCGCTTGCCCCGGCTACTTCGGACTCGACGGCCTCATCCGACTTCGCGAGGCCGGCCACGAGCACCATGCCTGCATGCGCTGCGCCAGATCGTATGAGATCGCGCGCCTCCTCACCGGTTTCGGCTCGGGTGCCGGCCGGCTGCAGCCGACGATCGACCTGCTCCAGGACCAGATCGTGGTCATCAGGAAGGGGGTCGATCGCCTCGAGCTGTACGCCGCGCAGTCGGCGAACGCGATGCGCCGGGTGCTGATGGCGACAACGGCCGAGGTGGACGACTGCCCGCGGTTGTTCACGATCGAGGATCGCCCGGTCGGCCGGGTGCGCCGGCTGACGCGGAGGCCCGACCTGAGCGTCACGTTGTGGTGTGAGCACCCCGATGCCTGGCATCCGGTCGCCGAAGCGGAGTACGGCGTCGCCCGCTCGCGGGACTGGCTGCTGAAGATCGGCCCCTATGCCGCGCTGGTCGTGAAGTCGCTCCAGCTCGTCGTGCCCATCCTCGGGGCGGCGGTCGGCGTCGTGTTGAGCGAAGACGAGCTGAAGAAGGTCAAGCAGCACATCGAGCTCACCAAGACACTCGTCAGCGCACTGCCCGACTTCGACCAGGAGGACGTCATCTATCCGCAGCAGGAAGCCCCCGGACGGCTCACCGCGGCCGAAGGAGCCTCGCTGCGGATCTTCCGATCCTTCCTGTTCCAGGCGGACGCGTCGCGAAGCTTCGGCGGCATGCGCCGCGTCGCCGCGCCGTCCGGCGAGTTCCTGTGGGTCTGCCCGCACCACTACCACCAGTACGACCCCGGCCTTCCGGCGATTCCCGCGGGCGCCTAGCGATTCCACCGGGCGCCGCGCGGCCGCCCGGTGACCGGGACGGACAGGTTAAGGCTGCGGGGTCAGGGTCCGCCAGAGGAATTCGAAGGCCAGGGACCATTTGTAGGCCAGCTGGGTGTTGTCGGCGGCGCCGCCGTGGCCGCCTTCGATGTTCTCGTAGTACGTCACGTCCTTGTCGTGTTCCTGGAGCAGGGCGACCATCTTGCGGGCGTGGCCCGGGTGGACGCGGTCGTCGCGGGTTGAGGTGGTGATGAGCGTCGGGGGGTAGGGGACGGCTGGGCGGACGTTGTGGTACGGGGAGAACTGGGCGAGGTACGCCCAGTCGGCCGGGTTGTCGGGGTCGCCGTACTCGGCCATCCACGACGCGCCGGCCAGGAGCAGGTGGTAGCGCCGCATGTCCAGGAGCGGGACGGCGCACACGATCGCGCCGAACAGGTCCGGGTATCTCGTCAGCATGACGCCCATCAGCAGGCCGCCGTTGGAGCCGCCCTCGGCGCCGAGCTGGTCGCGGGTCGTGATGCCCCTCGCGACCAGGTCGGTGGCGACCGCGGCGAAGTCCTCGTAGGCCCTGGGGCGCTGGTCGCGCAGCGCCGCCCGGTGCCAGGCGGGGCCGTACTCGCCGCCGCCGCGGATGTTCGCGACCACGTACGTGCCGCCGCGGGCCAGCCAGCCGCGGCCGACGATCGCGTTGTACGCGGGGACCCTCGACACTTCGAAGCCGCCGTAGCCGGACAGCAGCGTCGGGGCGGGGGCGGCGCCGGGGCGGCCGACCACGAAGTAGGGGATCTGGGTGCCGTCGGCGGACGTGGCGAAGAACTGCCGGGTTTCCAGGCCGTCGGCCGGGAAGTAGGCGGGGCCCTGCCGCAGCACCGCCGGGGCGGCGGTGCCCAGGGTGCCGAGGCGCAGCGTCGGCGGGAGGGTGAAGCCGCTGGACAGCAGGAGGTACTGGTCGTCGTTGTCCTTGTTGGTGTTCCACACGTCGGTCTGGCCGAGTTCGTCGCCGAGGACGGTCCGGTGCCAGTCACCGTCCACATAGGACAGGAGCTCGAGGCGGCTGCGGACGTCCGCGAGCAGAACCAGGATCAGGCCGGTACGGGTCCACGCGGTGTAGCTCAGCGACGTGTGCGGGTCCGGTGTGAACAGCACCCGCAGGTCGCGCTCACCGGACACGTAGGCGTCGAGGCGGGTGATCAGCAGCGTGCCCGCCGGGTGGGTTTCGGCGCCGGCCGTCCAGTCGGTGCGGACCCGGATCAGCAGCCACTCGCGGTGGATGTCGACGTCGGCGTCGGTCGGCACGTCCAGTTCGACGGGGGGAACGTCGCCGATCAGGAGGTACCGCCGCGCATTGAAGAAGTCCGTCGCCTGGCGGATGATCGCCCGGCGCGCGTCGGAGGACGGGTCGGACGTGATGCGGACCGACACGTCGTCCGCGGAGCCGGCGAAGACGACCGGGGCCTCGGCGAGCGGCGTGCCGCGGGTCCAGCGGCGGACCTCACGCGGATAGCCGGAGGACGTCAAAGAGCCAGGGCCTGTGTCGGTACCCACAAAAATGGCATCTTCGTCTATCCAGCTGACGCTGCTCTTCGCCTCCGCCAGTGCGAAGCCGTCGGCGACGAACTCGAGCGTGTCCAGGTCGAACTCGCGCACGACGGACGCGTCGGCGCCGCCGCGGGACAGGGCGACCAGGCAGCGGTGGTCGCCGCCGGACGGACCTGTGCGCAGGTAGGTCGCGCCCTGCCAGACCCAGTTTTCGCCCTCGGCCGCGGCCAGGGCGTCGAGGTCGAGGACGAGCTCCCAGCCGGGGTCGCCGGACCGGTAGGCGTCCATCGTCGTGCGCCGCCACAGGCCGCGCTTGTGCACGGCGTCCTTCCACAGGTTGTAGACGCGTTCGCCGTGCCAGGCGATGAGCGGGATGCGGTCGTCGGCGTCGAGGACGGCCCGGATGTCCTCGTTGAGCTCTTTGAACCGGGCCGTGTCGGTGAGCTTGGCGACCGTGGCCGCGTTCTGCTCGCGGACCCAGTCCAGCGCCCGCTCACCGAGCACGTCCTCCAGCCACAGATGCATTGGATCAGTCTGACCGAACGGCGACGGGTTCGGCCAATCGTTCGCGGCCTTTGATCTGCGCCGCGAACGTCGACGCGGACACCGCCTTGCCCCACAGCCAGCCCTGCGCCAGGGGCACCCGCAACGCCGACAGCACGTCGCGCTGGGCCGTGGTCTCGACGCCCTCGGCCACCACCGCCAGGTTCAGGGCGCTGCTCATGGCGACGACGGCGCGGACGATCTCCTCGTCCTCGGTGCTGGCGCCGAGTCCACCGACGAACGAACGGTCGATCTTCACGCCGGTGACGGGATGGCGGCGGAGGTACCCCAGCGCGGAGAAGCCGGTGCCGAAGTCGTCGACGGAGATCCGGACCCCGAGCTCGCGCAGGCGCAGCAGGAGGCGCTCGGTGAGCTCGCCGCCCTCGACCATGACCGACTCGGTGATCTCCAGGACCAGATTGGCCGCCGGGACGCGGGACTGGGCCAGGATCGCGGCGACCCGGTCGGCGAACGCGGCGTCGCCGAGCTGGCGCGGGGAGACGTTGACCGACATCCAGAAGTCCGGGTCGACGACGCCCTTGTCGCGCCAGCGGGCCAGCTGCTGCACCGACTCGCGCAGCACCCAGGCGCCCAGCGCCGAGATGAGGTTCGCGTCCTCGGCGACGGCGATGAACATGTTGGGGCCGATCCAGCCGCGGACCGGATGCTCCCAGCGGACCAGGGCCTCGGCGCCGACGGTGCGGGTGCCGAGGCCGTCGGTGAGGTCGACGATCGGCTGGTAGGCGATCGACAGCTGCTCCTGCGCGACCGCGGCCCGCAGCGCCACCTCGATCTCGACGCGCTCCCGCACGGCGTCGCGCATCGAGGCGTCGAACACCGTCCAGCGGTTGCGGCCCTGCTCCTTCGCCTGGTACATCGCGGTGTCGGCGTCGCGCATGAGGGCCTCGGCGGTGTCGTGGGTGTCGGCCCGCACGATCCCCATCGACGCCCCGATCACGACCTCGGCCGTCGCGTCGTCGCCGCCCGCGATGACCAGGGGCCGCTCGACGCACTCCATGATCCGTCGGGCGCCGGCCATCGCCTCCGGCTCGGTGCAGCGCTGCACGACGACGAACTCGTCGCCGCCGACCCGGGCGACGGTCGCCGCGGCCGGCAGCGCGTGCCGCAGCCGGGCCCCGACCTGGATGATCAGCTTGTCCCCGGCGGCGTGCCCCCACGAGTCGTTGACGAGCTTGAACCCGTCGAGGTCGAGGTAGAACATCCACACCTCGCCGGGGCCGCGCTCGGCGAGGCGCCGGTCGACCATGATCTGCAGCAGCCGCCGGTTGGGCAGGCCGGTGAGCGGGTCGTGGGTGGCCTGGTGCTCGAAGCGGCGCTGGGCGGCGGCGTGGCTCTGCACCGCGTCCGAGGCCCGCACGAGCAGCAGCGCCACGATGGCCGCGCCGCCGACGCCGAGGATCCAGCGCGACGGAGCCGACTGCAGAGGCAGAAGGACAGTCAGCGCAAATGGTACTGCCACCGCCGGCCCGATGATCAGCATGCGGGCCGGTGACCAGGCCTGCGCCGGCAGGGGCGTCGATTGCGCGAGTGCCTTGGCGGTCGGGTGCAGCGCCGCCGCCCCACCGGCCGTGAACGCGAGCAGGAACGGCAGGTCGAGCAGCTTCGAACCGGACAGCTCGCCGTGCCGGCCGATGACCGCGTAGCCGAGATCGCCCGCGAAGATCAGCAGCATCATGGCCCCGAGGAGCTGGAACGAGCGCTGCCGGACGGCGGTGGTGAACGCCATGTTCACGCCCAGCAGCAGGACCACGATGTCGAGCAGCGGGTACCCGCCGGCCAGGACGCTGACCAGCGGCGGCCGCCCCGAGATGGCGATCGCCGGGAGCACGAACAGCAGCGTCGAGGCGACGGCCGCGCCGATGCACACGATGAGCCCGTCGAGCAGGGCGTGCCGGTTGATGCCCCACCGGTTGAGGAAGCTGACCATGCCGGCGATGAACAGGCCGAACCCGCAGACGGCGAAGACGTCACCGAGCTGGCCCAGCGGGTACGGGTGCTCGACGAACAGTGCCCGGACGACGATCCCGACCAGGAAGAACAGCGCCGCCGCGGTGAGCAGCCGCCACGGCCGCCGCGGGCGCACGTCGTGCAGGCGCGGCCCGGCCGCCCAGGCCAGCGCGGACAATCCGCCGACGAGCGGGAACGCCAGCCCGGGCAGCACGTCGAGCGCCCACAGCGCGGTGGCCGTGCACCCGAGCCCGAGCAGGCCGATCCACAGCCGGTCCCGCACCATGTGCGACAGATCGGCGGTACGTCCACGATCCTGAGCTTTATTTCTTGCGCATTACGAAACGTTGCGGGCCGCGCACGTATTGCTACGCTGGCTGGATGGAGCCACCGGGCCTGCGCGAACGCAAGAAACAGGCGACCCGCCGGGCCCTCGCCCTGGCCGCGCTGCGCCTGAGCGTGGAGCGCGGCTTCGACGGCGTCCTCGTCGAAGACATCGCCGCCGAGGTCGGCGTCTCCCCCCGGACGTTCAACAACTACTTCTCGTCGAAGGCCGAGGCGATCTGCGCCCTGGCCGTCGACCGCGCCCAGCGCGCCGGCGCCGCCCTGCGCGCCCGCCCCCCGGACGAACCCCTGCGGGCCGCGATCGAGGCGACGATGCTGGCCGAGTTCGCGACCGGCGCCATCCCCGAACACGTCCCCGACCGCGTCTGGTTCGCCGGCCTGCGCATGGTCTTCGCGACCCCGGCGATGCAGGGCGAATACCTCCGCGTCCGCGCGGCGATGCAGCAGGCCCTGTCCGCCGCCATCGCCGACCGCCTGCACCTGCCCCCGTCGTCCCTGCTGCCCGACGTGATCGGCGGGGCGGTGGCGGCCGCGTGCGACGCGGCCAGCCACCGCTGGATCGAGGCCGACCCCCCGGTGGCGCTGCTGCCGCTGCTGGAGGAGGCCCTGCGCCACCTCGCCGACTACTGAGCCGCGCCGGGACCGGCGGGCACCGGTCCGCTCATGTGGACACCTCGGCGGCGCGGTGGCGGGCGTCTTCGATGATGTGGTCCGCGTCGGTCCAGCCGTGGTCGGCGTATTCGGTGCGCAGGTCGTCGATGGCCCGGTCGAGGGTGGGGGACGGGCCGTGTTCGGCCAGGAGGATGACGACCGGTTCCCACATGGCGCCGCCCAGGTCCGGGAGCGCGTGCAGGAGTTCCGCGTAGCGGCCGGGGCGCAGGAGGTCCACGGCCACGGCGGCGGTGGTGCGGGCGGCGCCGGTCAGGCGGGTGGCGGCGTCGTCGAGGTGTTCGGGGGTGGTCGCGGCCGGCCAGGCACCCGGGGTCAGGGGGAGGTGGTGGTGACCGGTCGGCGGGGTCAGGCGGCGCTCCAGGAAGCCGATGCGGTGGTCGGCGGCCCGCTCGTCGTAGGGGATCGGGGATTGGCCCCAGCCGGCGGCGCGCCGGTTCTGGTACCGCCACCACGCCGCCGGGACCACGTCCAGGCCCAGGCCGACGAAGATGGTGCCGGCCTCGACCTGGCGCATGATGCGGCGGCCGACGCTGATCCGGGCGACGCCGTCGTCGGTGACGATCGTCCAGTGGCCGCCCCGGCCGGAGAAGCCCAGTGGGCGGACCACCGCGGCGATGTCGCGGTTCAAGCGGCTGGTCACCTGCGCGGGGGTGGTCACCGGGAGACGGTATCGGCGCCAGCGCCACTGGGGTGCCCCGAAAGGGCCTAGTTTCCTAGGAAGCGAAACGCACCGTGGTGCCGATCAACGATGTGGTGCCGGTCAGCGCAGGCCGGCGGGGAGGTAGCCGGCCCGCAGGGCGCCGACCGATGACGGCGGGGTGAGGAGGTCCGCGCGGTCCGGGAGTGGCTGTGGCGGGCCGTAGCCGGTGCTGGTCCAGGGGCGTAAGCGCTGCCCGGCGATCAGGCCGACGGTGCCGGCGTGGCGAACCATGGCGCCGTCGGGGAGGTCGGCGCAGCGGGTCGGGCGGGTGAGCTGGCGACGGGTGCGGGGGTCGACGCGTTCGGCGTGCAGGCGGGTGTCCATCTCGCGGGCGCGGGGGCGGCGGGGGAGGCCGGCGGCGGCGCGCCAGGCTTCGGCGTAGGCGTTGAAGGCGGCCCGGCGGCAGTAGGCGCACGGGCGGTGGCCGGCGGCGAGGGCGGTCGCCTCGTCGAGGAAGAACAGGGCGGTCCAGCGGCCCGGGGGCATCGGGTCGCGGCGGACGTCCTTCCAGGTGAGGGTGCAGCAGATCCAGGCCTTGGACCGCCAGCGGGCGGTGCCGAGGGTGCGGCCGGTGCCGTGCAGGCAGCCGCGGTTGCCCATCAGTGTCCCGCGGGCCGGGTCGGCGACGATCTCGCCGGTGGGCCGGACCCGGTTGGGCAGCGGGCGGCGGTCCATCTGGCTCAGCCCATCGTGGCGAGGCGTTCGCCGAGGTCGGTGTGGCGGTAGTTGAGCCGGCGGCCGGCCCGGGCGGCGACGATCAGGCCGGCGTCGCGCAGGGCGGTCAGATGGTGGGAGGCGGTGGCCGGGGCCAGGCCGAGGCGTTGGGCCACGTCGCCGGTGCTCGACGGGGTCTCCAGCAGCGTGAGGACCGCGGCTCTCGTCGCGCCCAGGAGGGCGGCGAGGGGCTCCGGCGGGGGTTCGGGGGCGGCGAAGAGGGCGGCGACCGCGCGGGGTGGGTACCACAGGGCGCGGCCGGCGTCGCAGTCCATGATCCAGGCTTTTTGGCCGGTGAACGCGGTCGGGAGCAGGTACAGGGGGGCGCCGTGCAGGGACCAGGGGTGGACCTCGGTGCCCTTGAGGTAGTCGAGGTGCAGGGTGTCGGGGTCCCAGCGCATCCGCGGGTGCAGGCCGGCCAGGAGGCTGTGCGGGCCGGGGAAGGCGGCGGTGGTGGTGCGGTGGGCGATCTCGTTGTCGGCGGCGGCGCGCAGGCGGGGCCAGATGTCGGCCAGGGCGATCGTGAAGTACTGGCGGATCTGGTGCAGCAGCGGCGGGATCAGCTTGACCGGGTCGAGGTCGGTGAGGCCGGCGCAGGCGAGCTCCTCGGCGATCCGGCCGGGCGGGGTCGCGGCGATCGCGGCGAGTTCGGACTCGAGGGTGGGGCGGGCGGTGGCCGGGACCGGGGTCAGGAAGTCGGGGATGCTGCCCCGGGCGTGGGTGCCGACGATCCGCCACAGCAGGTCCAGGCCGTCGGTGCTGGTCCCGAGACGACGACGCCATCGGGTGTACTGCCACGAGTCGTCGCGCAGCGCGAGTGCGCTGGTGACCACCTCGGCCATCGGGGAGTGGGCGAAGCGCAGCCGCAGGAGGTCGTCGGGGGTGAGCTCGAGCCGCTTCACAGGTTCCATTCGAGCACGGTCGAACGGCTTCGGCCCAGGGTGTGCGCGGTCATAGCGTCCGATCATGCAGTACACGAAGCTGGGGCGCTCGGGATTACAGGTGTCGCGGTTGTGCCTGGGCACGATGAACTTCGGGTGGCAGCTCGGGGAGGACGAGAGTCACGCGATTCTCGACCGTGGCCTGGAGCTGGGGATCAATTTCTTCGACACGGCCGACATGTACGGGGGCCGGGCGTACGAGGGGACGTCCGAGACCTATATCGGGTCGTGGTTCAAGCGCAGCGGCAAGCGGGACGATGTGGTGCTCGCCACGAAGGTGTACCAGCCGATGGGGGACGGACCCAACGACCGGGGACTGTCGGCGCGGCACATCGTCGCCGCGTGCGAGGCGTCGCTGCGGCGGCTGGGGACGGACCGGATCGACCTGTACCAGATGCACCACGTCGACCGCGGCACGCCGTGGGAGGAGATCTGGCAGGCGATGGACCGGCTCGTCGCGCAGGGGAAGGTGGTGTACGTCGGCAGCTCCAACTTCGCCGGGTGGCATCTGGCCGGGGCGCAGGCCGCGGCGATGAAGCGGCACTCGCTGGGGCTGGTGTCGGAGCAGTTGAAGTACAGCCTCCTGACCCGGCATGTGGAGCTGGAGGTGGTGCCGGCCGCGCAGGCGCTCGGGATCGGGCTGCTGCCGTGGTCGCCGCTGGCGCAGGGGTTGTTATCGGGGGCCCTGCGCAAGCTGCGGGACGGCGTGGACGGCCGGACCACCTCCCACGCGGCGGCCCGGGTCGCGGAGCATCGGGAGACGCTGGAGCTGTATGAGGCGTTCTGTGCCGAGCTGGGTCTGGACCCGGCGGCGGTCGCGCTGGCGTGGCTGTTGACGCGGCCCGGTGTGACGGCGCCGATCATCGGGCCGCGGACGGTCGAGCAGCTGGCAGTACCCATGCAGGCTCTGGAAACGACGCTCACCGATGACGCTGAGCGACGGCTGAACGAGTTGTTTCCCCCGGTCGGGAACGGCGGACCCGGGCCGGAGGCGTGGGCGTGGTGATTGTCGGGCGATCCGTTCCGGCCGGTCCCTATCGGTATGACAGGGCTTTGGAAATCCTGTCGGGTGAACGGTGCGTTCTCGTCACGGGGTCGTGACTTTCCGTTGCCCGTCACCCATCGTGGTTTCTCGGAAGCTCCACGGATGGGGAGAGTTGATGGGGAAACCGAAAACGGGACGGCGCTGGGGTGCGGTAGCGGCCGCGGCGGCGGCGCTCGGCGTCGTGGCCGCGGCCAGCCCGGCCGCGGCGGCACTGCCCGGCGACAGCGGTACGGCCCGGACGGCCGGGGGCGGGTTCCTGGCCGACGAGTGGCCGGCGACCGCGGGAACGACGTTGAAGACGGTCCGATCGATCGTGCGGGCCGACACCGGCTCCGCGTCGTCGCTGACCGGGCAGGGTGTCGGGATCGCGCTCGTCGACACCGGCATCGCGCCGGTGACGGGGCTGCCGGCCGGGCAGGTCGTCAACGGCCCGGACCTGTCGTTCGAGTCGCAGTCGGCGCAGCTGCGCTACCTCGACACGTTCGGGCACGGCACGCACATGGCCGGCATCATGGTCGGCAACGACAGCGCCGGCGGTACCGTCGGCCTCGCCCCCAGGGCCAAGGTCACCTCGGTGAAGGTCGGGACCGCGACCGGTGCCGCCGACGTGACGCAGATGATTGCCGCGATCGACTGGGTCGTGCAGAACCGCAACTACGACCCGGCGAACCCGATCCGGGTCCTGAACCTGTCGTACGGGACGGCGGGGATGTCCGCGCAGAGCGTCGACCCGCTGATGTACGCGGTCGAGCAGGCGTGGCAGGCCGGGATCGTGGTCGTCATCGCCGCCGGCAACGACGGGACGACGACGGCGGCGCTGACGAACCCGGCGATGGACCCGTTCGTGGTCGCGGTGGGCGCGTCGACGACGAAGCAGACGACGTCGACCGGCGACGACGAGCTGGCGTCGTTCACGAACGGTTCAGCGGCGGCCCGTAAGGTCGACCTGCTGGCGCCGGGCGAGTCGATCGTGTCGCTGCGCGACGTCGGGTCCTATGTGGACCAGACGTACCCGGGGGCGCGGGTCGGTGACACCGGCTTCAAGGGCTCGGGGACGTCGCAGGCGGCGGCGGTCGTGTCGGCGTCGGCGGCGCTGCTGCTGCAGCAGCGGCCCGGGCTGAGCGCGGACCAGGTCAAGGCGCTGCTCGTGAACGGGGCGACGACCTTGAGTACGGGTACCGGCCGAGGCTTCAAGGAATTGAACGTGGCCTCGTCGGCCGCCCTCGGCACACCGGCGACGACGCAGACGTTCGCGAAGGGCACCGGGACGGGTTCGGTGGAGACCGCCCGCGGCGGGAACCATCTCACCGTCGACGGGGTCGCGCTGAGCGGCGAGCGGACGATCTTCGGGCCGTTCAACAACGCGGCGTGGGCGTCGCAGGCGGGGCAGCGGACGTCGTGGAACGGTGGCGTCTGGATGGGCTACCGGATGGCCGGTGACACGTGGACCGGCGACGGCGGCACCGGCGGCACGGGGCAGATCGCGGGCCTGGCCGGCAAGTGCATCGACGTGCAGAACCGGCAGAGTCTCAACGGGACGCCGATCCAGCTCTACGACTGCAACAACACGCCGGCGCAGTACTGGCAGCTGCAGGCCGACGGTACGGTGCGGGCGCTGGGCAAGTGCCTGGACGTGACGTCGGCGGGCAACCAGAACGGCACGAAGATCCAGCTGTTCGACTGCAACGGGACCCCGGCGCAGCAGTGGAAGGTCACCTCGGCCCGGCAGCTGATCAACGCCGGTTCGAACCGCTGCCTGGACGTCACCGACTGGAACCCGGCGAACGGGACCCAGCTGCAGCTGTGGGACTGCCTGGACCAGGACAACCAGCGGTGGGTGCCGCCGTACACGTCGCGGACCTGGTCGGCGGCGACGTGGGGCGGGACGCCGTGGACGGGGACCGGTTCATGGAGTGACCCGGAGTGGTCGGAGCAGTACTGGACCGGGCACTACTGGTCGGGGCACTACTGGAGCGGGCACTACTGGTCGGCCGACGACTGGTCGACGTCCAGCTGGTCCTGAACCTGGATTACCGGACGCCGTGCTCCTCGAGCACGGCGTCCGACAGTGCCGGCCACACCTCGGCGGCCCAGGTGTCGAAGTCGCGGTCGGTGAGGCCGGCGAGGGCCAGGTTCGCTTCGGGGTCGACCCAGAGGAACGTGCCGGACTTGCCGAAGTGCCCGAACGTGCGCGGCGAGTTGCGGGCACCGGTCCAGTGCGGGGACTTGTGGTCGCGCAGCTCGAAGCCGAGGCCCCAGTCGTTGGGGTCCTGGCGGCCGAAGCCGGGCAGGACGCCGGTGACCCCCGGGTATTGCACGGTGACCGCCTCCGGCATCAGGTCGGGGACGAGCGACGGGTCGAGGAGCTCCTGGCCGAGCAGCGCCAGGTCGGAGACGGGCCCGATCGCGCCGGCGGCGGGGGAGCCCGCCAGGCGGGTGCCGCCCATGCCGAGCGGGCGCAGCACCGACTCGGTCATCAGCTCGTCGAACGTGCCGCCGGTGCGGGTGAGGACGAACTCGGCGAGCAGTTCGAACCCGCGGTTGGAGTAGATGCGTTTGCGGCCCGGCTGGGCCAGGACCCCGTCGCCCTCGAACGGCACCCCGGACGTGTGCGCGAGGAGGTGCCGGACGGTGGCGCCGTCGGGCCCGGCGTCCTCGTCGAGCAGGACGTCGCCCTTGTCGACGGCGACGAGGACGGTCAGGGCGGTGAGCAGCTTCGTGACCGACGCCCACGGCAGCGCGACGTCGGGCCCGCGGCTGTCCCGGACCCCGTCGGGGCCGACGACCGCGACGGCGGCGGTGTCGACGGGCCAGCTGGTGACGAGGTCGAGTGCGCTCACCCGTCGAACCTACGGCACCGCGCGGCCCGCCGCCGGGTGGGGCCGGGCCTAGACGCAGGGGATGTTGCCGGGGCCCTTGGCCGCCGCGGTGACGGTGTTGTCGCAGCTGAACGTGCTGCCGAGGATCGGGCCGTTGACCTCGGCCTTGGGTCCAGCCGGCGGCCGCCGCGCTCCAGGAAGGCGTCGAGGTGCGGGCGGGCCGGCTCGCGCCGGTCGGCCGGGGCCGGAAACTCCAGGTCCCGTTCGAGCTCCCAGTCCCGCACGCCGTTGCCGGTGCAGGCAAGGACGAACCGGGTCTGCGTATCGGGGACGCATTGGGAACTGCGGCATGAGGACGTCCGGACTGCCGACGGCGTGGTGCACGTCCGCGCCCGCGAGAACGCCAAAGGCGCTCGCGCCAAGACGTGGGAGCGGCAGGTACCGGCCGACGTCAACAACCGCTCCACCAACACCGCCGTCCCCAGAAGCCAAAAGGACCACTGCGGCCAGCCTGGTCCGCCGCCATCCGTCGTGTGCGCCATGGAGCATCTTGGCCCGGGCCCGCGGTGGACGAGTGCACATCCTGGTCACCGCTGATCGAGCCAGTGTCTAGATTTCCTCTACCGGACGATCACCAAGGTTGAGCGACGTCCCGGCACCTGGGGGACCGGCCTACACTTCCGGGGCATGACCGACGAGGAACCCGCAGAAGCCGAGGAGCCTGGAGCCGACGAGGCGCCCGTACCGGAAATCCTGGCCGGCATGGTCATCAGCGTGTTGACCCGCGAGGATGTCGTCGTGATGGACCCCGACCGGTTCATCGCCGCGGCCCGCCGCGCCTATCTGGCCGACGAACCCGACCTCACCGAGGACGACGCCCTGGCGTACGTGGCCGACGTCTATGACGCCGTCTCCGCATTGCTCGACCGGTACGGCTCCCTGGCGTCAGCCGATCCCGAGGTGGCCGCTGGCGGCACGACACGCGAGCGTATGAGCGGCGGGTTCGGCCACCGTCCCGGCGACCGGGTGACCGGCCGCGCGGACGGCCTGTCCCCGGCCGGTTCGGTGCGAGAGATCCGGCTCGACCGGCACCCACCACTGCAGGACTACGGCTGTTTCCTCCCCGGCGACGAGGAACTGATCTCGACCGCCGACGAATGAGGACACCGCGCGGAGAGCAAGCCCCGGCGGCGAAGGTCGCTGACCGCCAGACCCAACGACCGAAGGATCCTTGCGCCGATTTTGACATCCGGATCTGCCGCCGTTGTGCGTGGTCCTTGACCCGAGTTTCTCTTGACGGTGACGAGATTTTGACGACTCAGGGGATTGATGTCGTGCCGATCTAACGCGGGTTATGCGGTCGGACTGGGCTCGTCATGCGCCGGCGTCAGGTGTTACAACGTCATGGGTGAGCTTCTTCGGCAGCTTTGTGTTCGCCCGGTCCGGGTGCTGCTGCCGCATGTGCCGGGGGTGCCGTCGATGTTCGGTAGCCGGACACTATGGTTGGATGAATTCGGACGGGATTATGAAACGCCGCCTCGCCACCGCGATTGTGCAAGCCGTCCTCGCCCCTGCACCACGGCGAGAGAGGTCGCATGACAGGTGAAATGGCTCAGTCATCTTCGTCGTCCATGCGCGAGATTGTCGAGACCGCCGTGGCCAGTGCTTGCAGCGTGCGCCTTGGATCAGTCTGGATCTCGGGAAACTGTTCGAGTGCGCGAATCTCTAGTTGTGAGAGATTCCTCCAGCTGCCGCAGCACCGGCGAGAACACCCGCACGAACGGCGGCTCGCTGGCGATCAGGCGCAGGTACACCACCGCGGTCCCACTGCGGATCGCGATCGGCCGCCTCACCAGATCTGCGGGAACCTCCGGCCCGCCGAGATACTCGGTGACCAGCCGATGTACCTTCGCCCGCAAGGCGTCGTCTATCGACACGCGTTCAGGATACCGGCCGTCGCAATGCGATCTGTGTCGACTAATTTCACCGGGCCGGCCCAGTTCGCTCGGTCTGGGCTCATACATCAACGCAGGCTCGCAACTCCGAATCGCTTGTCGCGATCAGGTGTGGTGGCGCAGCGACACGAGCCGAGAGCGGGTCGGCGTTCAGCGCGCGAAGCGCCTGAAGACGACTTGCCGAGTCGTACGGTCAGCGATCGCCGTGTAGCCGGCGGCCATCCAACCGAGGCGGCTCTGGCTGTGCGTGCTTCCCGGATCGTCCTCGTTGTTCCACCAGGCCCGAAGCGGGACATGCCAACCGTGCTGGAAACCGGCTGTCCACACAATGCGCCATTCGTCTGCCTCACGCTGGAACGCCCGGTCCTCGAGGTTCATGCACGCAGGTGCCGCGCACACGCTCGGCGACTGGCCGCGACTCGCCTTAATCAGTTGAGCACATCTGCCGCCGTTGGTGCGCGGAGGATGGAACGCGCTCGTCACCGGAGGTGACGGGGCCGCCGTGGCCGCGGCTTCATGTCCTGCCGATGTGCGGACATCCACTCGATGATCGTCGCGTTACACGCCTTTGCATGCGCACCCCGACCTTCACCAGATCGACACACATTGCTACCGATTTCCGCTAGTGTGCCTCCTAGCCTGTGCTGATGGTCGAACGCCGACGCCTGTCCGTTGTCGATGGATTCTGGGCGTTCATCGTCGGTGGCATCGCCATCGCATCGACGTTGCGCGTACTTGACCCGGTCACGCGGCAGCAGGACTGCCCCAACTCGACCGGCAACGCAAGCGCATTCGACAATCCCGACTGGGACGGTTATCTCGTGCTTGCGGTGATCGTATGGTTCAGTGCGGTCTTTCTTGAGCTGGGGTTACTGGCTACCTCGGGGCGCCGACGTGCGGTCGACATCGCGCTTCGAGCAACATGCGTGCTCACCATGACGGTCCTGATCTCATGCCAATGTCTCGGCCTGCTGCTCGTGTGCCACTGAACGCGAGCCGCGAGAGCCGGACATTACGGTGCGCAGGTCGGGTGTCGTCGAGGAGCTCGGCCCGCCGCCAGCGGGGCTCGTTCGGCCGTTCGTGGCCGGGGCGGCCGCGGATATTCGGTGCATCCACGGCCGCCCATGGCTCCTCGGGTGGCGGCGGCGGGGGTGTAGGGGGCGCGGAGCCCCCTACCCGGGGCGGGAGCGAAGCGGCCCCGGAATCCGGATCCGGCTTTTCGGCGCTTTGCTTGTGCTGCGCTTGTCCTGCTGATTCGGGGCTAGGGCAGGGAGTTGAGGTAGGGGCGCTGGGCGTTCTGGAACTCCCAGTTGTAGTAGCGGTCCCAGTTGATCGACCACGTCATGAGGCCGCGCAACGCCGGGGAGGTGCCGCCGCGCAGGGTGTAGCCGCCGCAGCCGGAGCCGTTGACGAGGCAGGTGACGGCGGATTGGACGACGGGGTTGGCGACGTAGCCGTTGCCGGCGCTGACGGCGGCCGGGACGCCGATGGCGATCTGGTCGGGGCGCAGGCCGGGGAAGGTCTGGCCGGTGTTCGCGACCGGGAAGCCGGCCTTGAGCATGTCGGTCATGGCGATGTGGAAGTCGGCGCCGCCCATGGTGTGGTACTGGTTGTCGAGGCCCCAGATCGGGCCCGAGTTGTAGTCCTGGACGTGCAGGATCGTGAGCGCGTCGCGCAGGGCGTGGATGACCGGCAGGTAGGAGCCGGCCCGGTTGTCCCCGGCGCTGGTGCCGCCGTAGAACTGGTAGCCGAGCTGGACGAAGAACGTCTCCGGGGCCATGGTGAGGACGAACTTGGTGCCGTAGCGGGCCTTCAGGGACTTCAGGGCGCTGATCAGGTTGACCACGACGGGCGTGGTCGGGTTGCGGAAGTCGCTGTCGCCGGCGTTGAGGTACAGGGAGTGGCCTTCGAAGTCGATGTCGAGGCCGTCGAGGCCCCACCGGTCGATGATGGCGCCGACGGAGTTGACGAACGCGTCGCGGGCGGCGGTCGTGGTCAGCTGGACCTGGCCGTTCTGGCCGCCGATGGAGATGAGGACCTTCTTGCCCTGGGCCTGTTTGGCCTTGATGGCGGCGAGGAACTCGGCGTCGGACTCGACGTTCGGGCACTCCGCGGCGGAGCAGCGGTTGAACCGGATGTCGCCGGAGGTGACGCTTGTCGGTTCGCCGAACGCGAGGTCGATGACGTCCCAGGCGGCCGGGATGTCGGCCATGCGCACGTAGCCGGAGCCGTTGGCGAAGCTGGCGTGGGCGTAGCCGATGAGGGCGTGCTTCGGCAGGCCGGTGACCGGCGGCTGGCTGGGGGAGGGGCTCGTCGACGGACTCTTCGACGGGCTGGGGCTCGTCGAGGGGCTCTTCGACACCGACGGCGAGACCGACGGGGAGACCGGGGGCGTGGTGGGGGTGGTACCGGGGCCGTCGAGGGCGATGTCGTCGGCCTGGTAGGCGCCGGTGCCGTACCAGCCGTGCAGGTACACCTGGATCGACGTCTGGCCGGCCGTCGTGGTGAACGGGACCGAGAGCTTGGTGTAGGTCGAGGCGCCCGGGGTCCAGGTGGAGGCCCCGCCGGTCACGCCGATGTAGACGTAGCTGCCGCGGACCCAGCCGGACAGGGTGTAGGCGGTGTTCGGCTGGACGGTGACGGTCTGCGTGCACTGGGCGGTGTCGGACGTGGTGGCGTTGCCGTTGAGGGCGTACGAGCCGGAGTGCACCGGGGTGGTGACCGCGCCCGAGCCGGAGCCGGTGCAGGACCAGCCGGACAGGTTGCCGCTCTCGAAGCCGGGGTTGACGAGCAGGTTGGCCGCATACGCGTTGGTGGCCACGAACAGGCCGGTGACCAGGAGGGATGCGGCGCCGAGGATGAGCGCGGCGCGCTTGATGGGCTTCATGGGCGACCTCCATCGACGGTGGTCGCCATTATTAGGTTTGTTAACTGTTCATGTCCAGCGCTCTTAACCCGGCCTTCATCATCGCGACCATCCGGGCCCGCGCGGCCGGGTCGGGGCCGGCCGACTCGCGGGCGACGCAGCCGGCGATCAGGGCCTTGACGTCGGCCATCGTGACGTCGGGCCGGACGGTGCCCGCGCGCTGGGCCGCGGCGAGGAGGGCCGCCTCGGCGCCGTCGAGGTCGAGGCCGGTGCGGGCGGCGGCCGCGCCGACGTCGAACCCGGCGCCGGTGAGGGCCTCGGCCAGGCCGCGGTGCTCGGCGGCGACGCCGACCAGGTGGTCGAGGTAGGCGAAGAAGTCCAGGGCCTGGGCCTGGGTGAGGAGGGCCTCGACCTGTTCCAGGACGATCGCCTCGTAGAGCGCCTCCTTGGTCGGGAAGTGCCGGCTCACCGTGCCCGTGCCGACCCCGGCCCGGCGGGCGATCTCGGCCACCGGCACCGACAGGCCCTCGGTGGCGAACGCCAGCTTCGCCGCGTCGAGGACCTTGCGCTGGTTGCGCACACCGTCGGCCCGCATGGGCGCCTCCTTGTAAACGGGACGGTCATCCCGTATGTTCGTAAGCGGGACAGCCATCCCGATTATATGGGGGTACGTATGTGGTCCGTTGACGATATCGGCGACCTGACCGGCCGGGTCGCGCTGGTGACCGGGGCGAGCGGCGGCATCGGCCGGGAGACGGCGCAGGTGCTGCGGGGGCGGGGCGCCACCGTGCTCGCGCCGGGGCGGGATGAGCTGGACCTGGGGGACCTGGCCTCCGTGCGGGCGTTCGCGGCCGGATTCCCGCACGAGCGGCTCGACCTGCTGGTCAACAACGCGGGGCTGATGATCCCGCCGTACGGGCTGACCGCCGACGGGTTCGAGACGCAGATCGGCGTCAACCACCTCGGGCCCTTCGCGCTCACCGGGCTGCTGCTGGACCGGCTCCTGGCCGCCCCCGGCGCGCGGGTGGTGACGGTCAGCAGCAACGGCCACAAGCGCGGCGTGATCGACCTCGACGACCTGCACTTCACCAGACGCAAGTACGTGCCGATGACCGCGTACGCCCAATCGAAGCTGGCCAACCTGCTCTTCGCCGCCGCGCTGCACAGGCGGCTGGCCGGCACCGCGGTGCTGTCGGTCGCCGCGCACCCGGGTGCGGCCCGTACCGGGCTGATGCGCACGAGTCCGTTGCTGTTCCGGTTCGTCGTCAGCCGCCGTACCAGATGGGCGTTCTCTTGGCTCATCCAGGACCCGTTCCCGGCCGCGCTGCCGATCCTGCGCGCGGCCACCGAGCCGGAGCCGGCGTTCTACTACGGCCCGGGCGGCTGGGGCGAGTTCACCGGCCGCCCGGTCGAGGCACCGACGGCCCCGGCGGTGTCGGACGTCGGCCTGCAGGATCGCCTGTGGGCCGAGTCCGAGCACCTGACCGGGGTCACGTACGGGCTGCTTACACGTGCACCGGGGTCTCGCTAGCGGGCTCCGCCTCGAGGTGCTTGCGCAGCTTCTCGCCCTCGATGTCGACGTTCGGCAGGATCCGGTTGAGCCAGCCCGGCAGCCACCAGGCGGCCCGGCCGAGCAGCGACACGACCGCCGGGACGATCGTCAGCCGGACGATGAACGCGTCGATCGCCACGCCGATCGCCAGGGCGAAGCCCATCGACTTGATGATCGGGTCCTCGATCAGGATGAACCCGGCGAACACCGACGTCATGATGATCGCGGCCGCGGTCACGACCCGGGCGCCGTGGCCCATGCCGCTGATCGTGGCCTCCCGCGGGGTGCCGCCGTGCACGTAGTCCTCGCGCATCCGCGACACCAGGAACACCTCGTAGTCCATGGCCAGGCCGAACAGGATGCCGATGAGCAGGATCGGCAGGAAGCTCACCAGTGGCCCGGGAGTGTCGAGGCCGACGAGGCCCGCGGCGTGGCCGTCCTGGAACACCAGGACCGTGAGGCCGAACGTGGCCCCGACGGTGAGCAGGAACCCGGCCGCGGCCTTGATCGGCACCAGCAGCGAGCGGAACACCAGCATCAGCAGCAGCACCGACAGGCCGACGACGAGCAGCAGGTACTCCGGCATGGCGTCGGAGAGCTTCTCGGACACGTCGATGCCGACGGCCGTCTGCCCGGTCAGCGCGAAGTCGGCGCCGCCGACGGTCTTGAGCTTGTCGCGCACGGCGTGGACGAGGTCCTCGGTCGCGGCGTCCGTCGGGCCGGTCTTCGGGATCAGCGGGACGAGTGCGGTCTTGCCGTCGCGGCTGAACTTCGGGGCGGCCGCGGCGAGGAGGTTCTCGGTGCCGGTGAGGGTCTGGATCGCCTGGCCGGCCTTCGCCTTCGTGGTGTCGGCGGAGTCGCTGGAGACCACGACGAGCAGACGGCCGTTGAAGCCGGGCCCGAACGTCTGCTCGGTGAGGTCGGCGGCCTTGCGGGCCGGGGTGTCCTCGGCGCCGGCGCTGGCCCCGGGCAGGGCGATGCGCATGTGCGCGGCCGGGATCGCCAGGGCGGCCAGGCCCAGGACGCCGACGAGGATCACCGGGACCCGGAACCGGACCATCCACCGGGCCCACTTCGTGCCGAACGCCTCGGTGTGGTGGGCGGTGCCGCCGTCCTCGCGGGCCTTGCGCTGGGCCCGGGACAGGATCTTCGTCCCGGCGAACGCGAGCAGGGCCGGCTGCAGGGTGATGGCGACGAGCACGGCGACGGCGACGGTACCGGCCGCGGCCAGACCCATCACGGTGAGGAACGGGATGTTCACGACGGCCAGGCCCGCGAGGGCGATGACGACCGTGGCCCCGGCGAAGACGACCGCCGAACCTGCCGTGCCGACGGCCCGCCCGGCCGCCTCGTCGGGCTCCAGGCCCTCGACGAGGTTCTGCCGGTGCCGGGAGGAGATGAACAGCGAGTAGTCGATGCCGACGGCGAGGCCGAGCATCAGCGCCAGGACCGGGGCCGTGCTCGTCAGGTGCACCGCGCCGGACAGCGCGAACAGCCCGGCCATGCCGGCGCCGACGCCGAGCAGCGCGTTGAGCATCGTCATCCCGGCCGCGACCAGCGACCCGAACGTCACCAGCAGCACGACCAGGGCGATGACGACGCCGATGCCCTCCTTGCCGCCGACCTCGGGCTCCTTGTTCATCACCTCGCCGCCGTGCTCGACCCGCAGCCCGGCCTGCTGGGCCGCCTTGCCGGTCTGCTCGTAGGCGGCCCGGGCGTCCTTGGACACCTTGTCGGCGCGGTCCTTGTACTGCACGTTGAGCATCGCGGTGCGCCCGTCCGGGGTCAGCGCCTGCTCGGTGTAGGGGTCCAGGGCGCCCAGGACGCCGGGCAGCTTGTTGGCCTCCCCGACGATCCCCATGACCTGCGCCTTGTTCTGCGGGTCGTTGAGGGTCTGCCCGGCCGGGGCCTGGATCACGATCGTGCCGGTGGCCCCGCTGGCCTCCGGGAACTGCTGCTTCAGCGCGTCGATCGCGCGCTGCGACTCGGTGCCGGGCATGGTGAAGTCGCTCGACGTGGGGCCCTTGAAGGCGAGCGCGGAGACGCCGAGCGCGCCGAGCACCACCACCCACAGGATGAGCACCAGCCAGCGGCGCCGGAACGAGGCCCGGCCGAGCCGGTAGAGCACAGTAGCCATGACGTTCGCGTCCTAACGGGTTTCGGGGAGGGGTGCGAGGGCCCGGTTGGCCGCCTCGATGAGCGCGGCCCGCAGCACCTCGTCGGAGTAGCGCGGAGCTTCGTAGTCGATGCCGAACGCGATCGCCGGGATGCCGGCGAGCACGAGCTTCGCGGCGACGATCGCCGCCGCCGAATCGTCGGAGCCGGCCAGGATCTCGCAGATCCGGATCGTCATCCGGTGCACGTTTTGCAGCGCCGGCTGCTGCAGCAGGGACGGCAGGTCCCCGTAGATGATCTGGATCTCCTTGCGGTAGCGCATCGAGAGGTCCACGAACCCCTCGACCGCGGCCGTGCGGGCCCGGTCGGCCGGGAGCGTCCCGAGCGCCTCGAACAGCTGCTCCAGGTCCGCGATCGCGGGCGCGCACAGTTCGGTGAGGATCGCTTCCTTACTGCTGAAGTGGTACAGCAGCGCCGCCTTCGAACAGCCGACGTCCACGGCGATGTCGTGCAGCGACGTCCCCTTGTATCCGGACGCCGCGAACAGCCGCGCCGCCGCGGCCAGGATCTCGTCCCGCGTGTTGCTCCGTACCACGACCACAGCATGCCTGGCCGATCGGTCAGAGTCTGACCGATCGGCCAGATTTGAGAGTCACCTCACAACGTCTACCCCCGCGGCAACCGGTCAAGCCCATAGAGTTGGTCGATGCGAGTGGCAGTGCTGGCCGACGTCCACGCCAACCTTCCCGCTCTTGAAGCCGTCCTCGACGACGTCGACGCGTGCGGGGCCGACCGGATCGTGCTGCTCGGCGACATCGCCGGCGGGCCGCTCCCGGCCGAGACCCTCGACCGGCTGGCCGCCCTCGGCGACCGGGCCGTGTGGGTGCACGGCAACGGCGAACGCGAGCTCGTCGACGCCTTCGACGGCAAGCCCGGCCCGGGGCCCATCGGGGCCGACGCCGCCGACTGCGCCGCCCTGCTCGAGCAGCGCCACCGCGACCTGCTCGCCGGGCGGCCGCTGACCGTGACCCTCGGCGTCGACGGGCTCGGGCCGGTGCTGTTCTGCCACGCCACCCCGCGCCGCGACGACGAATTCGTCCTCGTCGACTCGCCCATCGCCCGCTGGAACGCCGTCCTCGACGGGGTCGCCACGGAGCTGGTCGTCTGCGGGCACACCCACATGCCGTTCGACCGGCTCGCCGACCGGCGGCGGGTCGTCAACCCCGGCAGCGTCGGCATGAACTACGGGCCCGCCGGCGCCTACTGGGCCCTGCTCGGCGACGGCGCCGTCCAGCTGCGCCGCACCGCCTACGACGCCGCGGCCGCCGCCGCCCGGATCGTCGCCGGCCGGCACCCGCGGGCCGCCTGGTGGGCCGAGCACTATGTGACAAATCCCTACAGCGACGCCGACGCTCTCACCGCATTCGCCGAGTTCACCAAGGATTGACGGGCGGTACCCTTCCCGGCATGCGCAAGATTGCGGTGCTGCTCGTGCCCGTGCTGCTGGCGGCGGCGTGCTCGAATGGGCCGCGGATAACGCCCGGAGCCGATGTCGAGGCCGCGGGCCCGCACTATTCCATGCCGGCGACCACGGACGTTCCGCAAGGACAGGACGCGGCGGGGGTACCGTCAGCCGCTCCGGCGATGTCGCCCGGCCCCCTGGAGGCGTTGCGGGCGCGGATCGTCACCGGCCTCGCGCACGAGAACGCGGTCGCCGGGGCCACCATGACGATCGAGCAGCGCGCGTCCGCCGCCGGCCAGCTCGTCTTCAAGTGGACCGCCAGCAACGACCCGGGCGACGAGCAGGCCGCCGCCGGCCTGCGGGCCCAGGCCCTGGTCATCCTCCAGCAGGCCAAGCTGTCCGGACTGGCCTACGGCTCGGTGCTGCTCATCGCCGGCGCCACCGTCCACGACCGCACCGGCCGCAGGACCGAGGTCGTCGCCGTGCGGGCCAAGTACACCCGCGGCCTGGTCCTGCGCACCGACTTCACCACCGTCGACCCGAAGACCGTGTTCACGCTGCCCGACGACAAGCCGGCCGAGCTCGACCCGCACTTCTCCTGACGAATATCCGTGAGCTAATTCACACGCCGTATTTGCCGGTTGTCGTCATACGGCGGCCATCCGCCATTCAGGAACGACCCCGTTCCGTCGCATGAATGGCTGGAGAATAGCGGCTTAAATGGCCAGGCAAGAACGGGTTATGGCCGTCACGCCGCACGACCGTTCGGCCCATTCCGGCGGCGCCGACCGATTGGCACCGGCGAACCTATCGGCGGATCTATCCGGAAAGGGCGATACGTGATTACTTGACCCCCGGCCGGTGGCGGGCCGGTGGGGGAGGAAGCGACATGTCCGGAGTACTCAGCGGCGTCTGGGCGTGGATCGTGGAGGCGGCCGGGCAGACCTCGTGGCGCGACATCGTCCCGCTCGGCATCGCCGGCGTCCTCGTCTGGGGGCTGTGGCTCTACCGGGCCGTGCTGTCCCGGTTCGCGAAGCCGGTCGTCAACGACTTCCGCACCACCGTCTCCGTCGTCGTCCCGGCCTACCGCGAAGACCCCGACATCCTCATGGAGTGCCTGCGGACCTGGCTCGGCCAGGACCCCGACGAGGTCATCATCGTCCCCGACGTCGAGGACACCGAGGTCCTCGCCCGCCTCGCCGCCGTCACCGACCCGCGGGTGCGCACCATCGCGTTCGAGCACCGCGGCAAACGCTCCGCCCTCGGCGTCGGCATCCGCGCCGCCCGGCACGAGCTCATCGTCCTCGTCGACTCCGACACCCGCTGGGAGCCGGGCCTGCTCGACGCGGTGCAGATGCCGTTCGCGGACCCCGACGTCGGCGGCGTCGGCACCCAGCAGAACGTCTACCAGCGCCGCACCAGCGTCTGGCGGCGCATCGCGGACTGGCTCGTCAACCTGCGCTACTACGACTACGTGCCGGCGATGGGCCGGGCCGGGGCCGTCGCCTGCCTCTCCGGGCGCACCGCCGCCTACCGGCGCTCCGTCGTCCTGCCGGTCCTGGAGAACCTCGAGGACGAGTTCTTCCTCGGCCGCCGCTGCGTCGCCGGCGACGACGGCCGGCTCACCTGGCTCGTCCTCGCCTCCGGCTACAAGACCGTCCACCAGGCCTCGGCCCGGGCCATGTCGATGTTCCCGGCGTCCCCGGCCGCGTTCTTCAAGCAGCGCATCCGCTGGAGCCGCAACTCCTACCGCTGCTACCTCACCGCCGTCTACAAGGGCTGGCTGTGGCGGGTCCCGCTGGTCACGAAGATCACCGTCCTGCAGATCCTGCTGACCCCGGTCACGATGGGCATGGCCCTGGGCTACCTGCTGCTGAGCCGGCTCGAACTCACCGGCCGCGGTATCGCCCTGGCGCTCATCTGGGTCCTGCTCGGCCGGGCCGTGCGCGGCTACTCCCACCTGCGCCGCCACCCCGGCGACCTGTGGGTCCTGCCGCTGCTGGCGCTGACCGTCATCGCCATCTCCCTGCCGATCAAGCTGTACGCGCTGCTGACGATGAACAAGCAGGGCTGGCTCACCCGCACCAGCGACCACCTCGGCGGCGAGGGCCAGACCGCGGCGACCCTCGAACCGGCGCTCGGGACCGGCGGTGCCGCATGAGGGCCCGGTGGCCGGCCGGCCTGCTGCTCGCCGTCATCGCCGGGGCGCTGGTCGGCCCGGCCGGCGCCGGGGCCAGGGACCCGGCCGTGCCCGGCGCGGCCGGCGGCGGGGCCGACCTCGACCAGCAGCGCCAGGCCGCGCTCGTGACCTACGAGGACAACCGGCTCAACCAGGTCCGGGCGGTCGCCACCGTCGCCGCCATGCAGGGCGGCACCACCTGGTCGAAGCCCTACCGGCTGGACACCGGCGGCGGCTACACCTTGGTGCTCACCCAGCGGGCCGCCGCCTACACCGTCGCCGACCTGCTGCAGCTGGCCCCGCAGACGTTCGTCCGGCAGAACGACGGCTCCTACGTGCTGACCGAGAACCTGTACCTCGCCGACGGCGCGAAGCTCAACCTGTCCAACCCCGGCGGCCTCACCGTGCGGCTGGTCAGCACCAGCGACGGCTTCGTCTCCATCGTCTCCTTCGGCGGCCAGCTGAACATCGCCGGCACCCCGCAGGCCCCGACCACCATCACCAGCTGGGACCCGCGGGTCGGCCGGCCCGACACCGACCGGCAGGACGGCCGCGCCTACATCCGCGCGATCGGCGGGCAGTTCGCCATGTCCTACGCCGTCATCGCCGACCTCGGCTTCTGGAGCGGCCGGACCGGCGGGCTCAGCCTCACCGGCACCCAGCGCCCCGACGCCGGCGCCGTCGACGGGCCCGAGCACCTCACCAAGGACGAGCGGCACCAGGCCAAGGACGACCGGCTCGGCGGGCCCGCCATGTCGCAGGAGCCGCCGGCCGCGGGCAACGTCACGGCCCAGCCGAGCGGCCCGCTGACCAGCCCCGACACCCGGTTCACGACCCCCGGGCTGTCCTACGTGTCGGTCAACGTCAGCCACACCACGCTCACCGGCAACGAGTTCGGGCTGTTCATCTCCAGCGCCCAGGGCATCTCCATCACCGACACGACGATCGAGAAGAGCCTCTCCTCCGGGCTGATGCTGCACCGCGGCGCGTCCAGCGCCGTCATCGAACGGGTCCTGTCCCGCGACAACGGCGACGACGGCTTCGTGCTGTCCCGGGCCACCCAGGAGGTCCGCATCAGCGGGTCCTCGTCGCAGCGCAACGGCGGCAACGGCTTCACCGTCAACGGCGAGGCCCTCGCCGCCGGCCCGTCCGCGTCCGGGGAGTCGACCGCCACCTACGGCTCCAACTCCATCTCCAACAGCATCGCCGAACACAACCGGCACTACGGCATCGAGGTCATCGGCGGGCTCGACGTCGGCGTGCAGAACAACCGCGTCGTCGGCAGCGACATGGGCATCGTCGCCCGGCAGGGCGGCAACAAGATCGCCATCACCGGCAACCAGCTCGTCGACCAGGACCGCCAGGGCATCGCCGTACGCGACGGCGTCACCGCGGCCACCGTCACCGGCAACGTCATCACCGACGCCCAGACCGCCGTGTACATCCGCGACTCGGTCGCCGAGGTCCGCGGCAACACCATCGAGAAGGCCCGCAACCACGGCATCTCCATGGTCGGGCGGGTCGGCGGCGCGGTCGCCTCCTACAACGTGATCGGCGGGGTCGGCCCCAGCGCCCTGGACACGTCCCGGGCCACCGGCCGCGTCGACGTGCGGGAGAACCAGACCTTCGCCTGGTACGACACCAGCTCGTTCTGGGTGAAGATGCGCCACTGGGCCAGCCCGATGACGCTGCTGTGGGCCGGGATCTTCCTGCTGATCCTGTTCGCCGCCGTCCGCGGGGCCAGGCAACGGCGCAGCGGCGCGAAGCAGCACCCCTACGCCGACAAGCGGCGGCTGCGCTCCGCCCCGCCCGTCGAGCTCGACACCGCCCCCCGCACCCGGGTCCAGCTGCTCGAGGAGATGGCACGATGAAGGCCCGGCTGCGGCGCGCCCTGGAACGGGTCTCGAAGAACACCCTGGCCGTGATCGCCGGCAGCGCCCTCGTCATCGCCGTCGTCGCGCTCGTCGTCGCGCTGGTCGCGGTCAGCGGGGACGGCGGCGGCGGTGCCCCGGCGGCGCAGCAGGGCTCGCCGGTGCCGCGCACGACCGCGGTCCTCGGCAACGACAGCCCCGTCACCGCCCGGCCGACCGGGACCGTCGGGCCCGCACCGACCGCCGCCCCCGTCGACTGCCCGGCCGCGACCGTCTCCGTGTCCAACGCCGGCGAGCTCGAGGACGCCCTCGACGCGGCCAGGCCCGGCGCCGTCATCGGCGTGCACGACGGCACCTACGAGGGCAAGTTCGTGGCGAAGACCCCCGGGACCAAGGACCAGCCGATCCGGCTGTGCGGCGGGCCGAAGGCGGTCCTCGACGGCGGCGGGGTCAAGGCCGGCTACGTGCTGCACCTCGACGGGGCCAGCTACTGGCAGGTGTCCGGCCTGACCCTGCGCAACGGGCAGAAGGGCCTCATGGCCGACCGGGTCACCGGCGTGCTGATCGACGGCCTGACCGTCGAGCAGATCGGCGACGAGGGCATCCACCTGCGCAACTTCAGCTCCGACAACACGGTGCGGGGCAACGTGGTGCGCGACACCGGCCTGCGCCGCGACACGTTCGGCGAGGGCATCTACATCGGTACCGCCCAATCGAACTGGAGCACCGTCACCGGCGGGGCACCCGACACCAGCGACCGCAACGTCGTCGAGGGCAACACGATCACCGCCACCACCTCCGAGAGCATCGACATCAAGGAGGGCACGACCGGCGGCCGGGTCGTCGGCAACACGTTCGACGGCGCCAACCTGAGCGGCTCGCACGCCGACTCGTGGATCGACGTCAAGGGCAACGGCTGGCTGATCCAGGGCAACAAGGGCCGCAACTCCAAGCAGGACGGCTTCCAGACCCACTCGGTCGTCGACGGCTGGGGCACCGCGAACGTCTTCAAGGCCAACACCGCCGAGGTCAACGGCCCCGGCTACGGCTTCGCGTTCACCCCGGTCCTGGGCAACACGTTCAGCTGCGACAACACCGTCACCGCGGCGGCCAAGGGCCCCGGCAACATCCCCTGCGTCTAAGGCGTGTTTGGTAAGTGGGGTTAGAGCCATTCGTTGATCGCTGCGATGGTGACGGCCCGGATGCCATGCCGACGCAGATAGGCGCGGTTCGCCTTCCCGGCATACGCCTTGTCGGCTGGGACCCGGTCCGGGCGGGCCCGCGGCCGACCGCCGCCCGGGCGCGGCACCCGAATACGCCGCAGGACCGGCACGAACTGCGGGCTGTCACCCCGCTGCCCAGCGGTCAGCAGCAACGACAACACCTTCCGCCCCTGCTCGTACGCGAGGTGCACCTTCGTCGTCCGACCGTCAACACCGCCTGCCACGTGCCGTCACGCTGCCAACGGCGGAACAACCAGTACAACGTCTGCCACGGCGCATACTCCACCGGCACATCTCGCCACGGCGCACCGACCGGATCCGCCACCGGATCCCATCGATCAACTGCCGTCTGCTCCACTTCGGCGGCCGCCCACGCACCGACGCCGCAGGCAATACCGCGGCCAGAACCGCCCACTGCGCGTCGCTGAGGTCATGCCGCCTCGCCACCGCTACGCTGGCCACGAGGTCTCCGGTATTCAGGTTTGCTGGCCGTCGTCATGAACCTGGGCCCCGGTCAGGATCCGCTGCCAGGTGCCGCCCGCGGTCCACCGCCGCAGCCGCTCATGACAGGGCCTACGCGGCGCGGACGGCCGCCTCGATGTCCGGCGGGCACAGGCCGCCGTGCAGTGCGTCGAGGGCCAGCAGGGCCGCGCCGACGACCGGGGGTGCCGACAGGATGGTCACCGTCGCCCGCGGGGACAGCCGGGCGAGGCGGGCCAGGAGGTCGTCGTGCAGTTGCGGGTGGCGGGCGGTGAGGACGCCGCCGCCGAGGACGATCGTGTAAGGCGATGTGAGCAGGTCCAGGCGGGCGGCGCAGACCCGGACCATGGCCTCGATCTCGCCGGTCAGGCGGCGGACGACCCGGGTCGCGAGGTCGTCACCGGCCGCGGCGACGGTGAACATGATCTCGCAGAGCTCGTCCATCCGGTCCGGGGGCAGCTCGCCGAGGTGGAACGCGATCGTCACCGCCTCGACCGTCGGGCGGCCGAAGTGGGTGCGGACCGCGGCCTGCAGGGCGGTGGCCGGGCCGCGGCCGTCCTCGGAGCGCACGGCGTGATACAGGGCCAGGGCGGCCAGGTGCTGGCCGCCGCCCCAGTCGCCGGACAGCTGCCCGAGGGCCGGGAACCGGGACGTGGCCCCGTCGGCGCGGCGGCCGGCGGCGTTGATCCCGGCGCCGCAGACGACGCCGACCGCGTCCGGGGTCGCCGAGCCGGCCCGCAGCAGGGCGAAGAGGTCGTTGTCGATGGTCGTCGCGGCGGCCAGGGCCAGGGCCGACACCTCGGTGTTGAGCCGGTCGACCTCGACCGGGAGGTCGGCGCCGGCGGTGTAGACGGACAGCTGCGACAGCTCGATCGACGGCGGCAGCGAGGCCGCGTGGCGGGCCTGGGTGACCAGCGCCGCCAGCCGCTGCAGGGCGGCGTCGAACGGCAGGTTGTGCGGGGAGATCGTGGGGCCGGTGACCCGGGCCAGGACGCGGCCGTCGGAGTCGCCGATGACGACGTCGGTCTTGGAGTTGCCGCCGTCCGCGGCGGCGTAGAGGCGGGCGGTCACAGCCAGGCCAGGTGGTCGCGGTTGGCGGCCAGGAGGTCGTCGGTGAGCCGCTCGGCCTTGGCGTGCTGGGCGACGAGCGGGTGCGCGAGCAGGGCTCGGTAGACGCGGTCGCGGCCGCCGTGGATCGCCGCCCGCACCGCGAGCTCCTCGTAGGCGGACACGGCGGCGACGAGGCCGGCCTGTTCGGGGCGTAGCGGGGGAGCGGGGAGCGGCTCGGCCCCCTGGGCGCCGACGCGGCAGGTGGCCTCGATGACGGCGTCGTCGGACAGGTTCGGGAAGAAGCCGCGGTTGCGCACGTTGACCGCGTGGATGCCGCCGTCGTCGTGGTGCAGCGACGCGATCAGGCCGACCGCCGCCTCCGAGTAGAAGGCGCCGCCGCGCTGGCCCAGGAGCTCGGGCTTGGTGTCGAGCGCCGGGTCGGCGTACAGCCGCAGCAGTTCCTGCTCGATCTCGGCCACCCGCTGGCCCCGGGTCGGCTGGTCGCGCTCCTCGGCGACGACCTCGTCGTGGCAGTAGAAGTAGCGCAGGTAGTACGACGGGACGCTGCCGACCGAGCGGATCACCGCGGGCGGGATCCGCACGTTGCCGGCGATCTCCTCGAGGGCGGCGTCGAGCAGGCCGGGCAGGCGGTCGACGCCGTCGACGTAGGCGGCCCGCTCCCACGTCAGGTGGTTGAGCCCGACGTGGTCCAGGGTCACCGCGGCCGGGTCCACGCCGAGCGAAGCGGCCCAGCGGCGCTGGAACCCGATGGCCACGTTGCACAGGCCGGCGGCGCGGTGGCCGTCGTCGAGCAGGGCCCGGGTGACGATGCCGACCGGGTTGGTGAAGTTGACGATCCTGGCGCCGGGGTCGGCGCGGCGGGCGATGTCCAGGACCACCGGGACCGTGCGCAGCGCCTTCGCGAACCCGCCGGCGCCGGTGGTCTCCTGCCCGACGCAGCCGCAGGCGAGGGGGAACGTCTCGTCGCTGATCCGGGCCTGCTGCCCGCCGACGCGCAGCTGGATGACGACCGTGGCCGCGCCGGCGAGGGCGTCGTCGACGTCGGAGGTCCAGCGCAGGGTGGTCCGAGACCCGTGAGCGGCCAGAACCCGGCGCGCGAACGCGCCTACCGTGGCGAGCCGTTCGGCCGCCGGGTCCAGCAGGACGATCTCGGTGGCGAACGGGGCCAGCCGGGCGAAGCCGTCGATGAGCTCCGGGGTGTACGTCGAACCGCCACCCACGACCGCGATCTTCATCCGGCGATGTCCCCCGAAATCTATTAGGAAGCCTAATTGACAGTCGGAACAATACTGCGTCAATCCTCCACGGAAGAAGTGGGTTGCCAAAAAGGAGTGCGGACGGCTCAACGTTCAAGGCCGTCCGGGCGATTGCCGAAGCACTACGGCGTGACCGTCTTCACCCCCGCCGACCCGGTACTGCACCTGCTGCGCCGGGCGACCTACGGGCCGACCGCCGAGTCCGCGGCCGAGCTGCGCCAGCTCGGTGCGGCCGCGTGGCTGGAGCGCCAGCTCAACCCGGCCGCGATCGACGACGCCGCGTGCACGGCCGTCCTGGCGAAGTACCCCCTCATCACCAAGGACATCGCGGGCGTCCGGGCCCTGGTCAAGGCGGGCACGCTGAAGTCGGGGGCGTGGGACGTCATGCAGCAGCTCGGCACCGCGGCCGTGGCCCGGGCCGCGTGGAGCAAGCGGCAGCTGTTCGAGGTCATGGTCGACTTCTGGTCGAACCACCTCAACGTCACCTGCCCGTCCAGCGAGGTCTGGGACAGCCGGGCCGCCTACGACGCGGTCATCCGCAAGCACACCCTCGGCCGGTTCGCCGACCTGCTCAAGGCGTCCATGACGGCGCCGGCGATGCTGTCGTACCTCGACAACCGCTCCTCGACGAAGGCGAAGCCGAACGAGAACTACGCCCGGGAACTCCTCGAGCTGCACACCGTCGGCCTGGTCTACTCCGAGGCCGACGTGAAGGACGCGGCCCGGCTGCTCACCGGGCTGACCGTCGACGCCACCACCGGCCTGTACAGGTTCGACCCCAACCAGCACGCGACCGGCGCCGTCACCATCCTCGGCTGGCGCCACGACAACGCGACCGCGGGCGGCGGCGAGACGGCCGCCCTGGCCTACGCCGACATGCTGGCCACGCACCCGGCGACGGCCGAACGCCTGGCCCGCAAGCTGTGCGTCCGGTTCGTCGCCGACGAGCCACCCGCGACCCTCGTGTCGAAGCTGGCCAAGGTGTACCTCGACAACAAGACGGCGATCGCGCCGGTCCTGCGGGCCCTGTTCACGTCCGCGGAGTTCGCCGCGGCCGTCGGCGCGAAGGTCCGCACACCCCTGGAGGACGTCGCCGCGACCGTGCGCGCCCTCGGCATCGGCCCCTCCGCCGACGTGGAGAGCGTCCGCGGGCTCTACTACTACCTGTACGACATGGGCCACGCACCGCTGCGCTGGGCCCCGCCGAACGGCTACCCGGACGTCGCCGCCGCCTGGGCCGCCCCCTCCGGGCTGCTGATCCGCTGGAACGCGCACCTCAACATCGCGGCCGGCTGGTATCCGAAGCAGCTGGCCCGGCCCGCGTCGATGCTGGCCTACCTGGTGCCGAAGCTGCCCGCGACCCACGGCGCGTTCGTCGACGCCCTCGCCACCCGGCTCGTCGGCCAGCCCCTCGCCCCGCAGCACACCGCCGCCCTGCTCGGCTTCCTCGGCAAGGCGGCGATGGCGCCGCTGAAGGCCACCGACCCGGCCGCGGCCGGACGCCTGCCGCACCTCATCGCCCTGATCCTCGACTCGCCGTACTTCCTGTACAGGTAAAGGAGCCCTATCGTGCTTGCCGACTGCTGCGTCTCCCGCCGCGGCGTGCTGACCATCGGGGCCGGCGCCGCGCTGACCGGGCTGCTCGGCGAGGGCCTGTCGACCCGCCTCGCCTTCGCGGGCACCCCGTACACCGGCGACACCCTGGTCGTGCTGTCGCTGCGCGGCGGCTTCGACGGGCTTTCCGCGATCGTCCCCATCGGCGACACCGACTACTACGCGGCGCGGCCCACCATCGCGGTACCCAAGGCGTCGGTCATCAACGGCGACGGCATGTTCGGCCTGCACCCGGCGTTCGCGCCGCTGCGGGCCCGGTGGGCGGCCGGCACGTTCGGCGCCGTCCACGCCGTCGGGCAGCCCAACCCGTCCCGGTCACACTTCCAGGCCATGGAGGACATGGAGCGGGCCGCCGCCGGCACCTCCGTCCGCACCGGCTGGCTCGACCGGATGCTCGGCGTCGCCGGGGCCGCCTACCCCATGGCCGGCGTCGCGATGGGCACGAGCGCGCCCGCGCGGCTCCTCGCCGGCCCGACCCCGACGGTGAGCATGCTGACCGTCGACGGGTTCAAGATGAACGGCGAAGACGCCAAGACCCCGATGATGGGTACCGTCGCCAAGCTCTTCGACGGCGCACCGGACCTGCTCGCCGCGCCGGCCCGCGCCGTCGGCCAGAGCCTCGGGACCGTCGGCGCGCTGCCCGCCTACACGCCGGCCGCGACCTACCCGGCGACCGCCCTCGGCAACGCCCTGAAGGACGTGGCCCGCCTGATCAAGAGCAACGTCGGGCTCATGGCCGCGACCGTCGACTTCGGCGACTGGGACATGCACGAGGCCCTCGGCGCGCCGGTCAAGGGCCAGCGGATGTTCGACCACCTGACCGAGCTGGCCCTGGCCCTGGAGGCGTTCGCGGCCGACCTCGGCCCCGCGTTCGGCCGGGTCAGCCTGGTCACGCTGTCCGAGTTCGGCCGGCGCGTCGCCGAGAACGGCTCCCGCGGCGTCGACCACGGCAACGGCAACGCGATGCTGCTGCTCGGCGGCGGCGTGCGCGGCGGCAAGGTGCACGGCGTGTGGCCGACCCTGGCCCCGGGCGCGCTCACCGCCGGCGACCTGACCGCGACCACCGACTACCGCACGGTGATCGGCGAGATCCTGCAGCGCCGCTGCGGCCTCGGCGCCCTCACCGACGTGTTCCCGAACGCGGCCACCGCGGCGCCGCTGAACGTCGTCAGCTCCCGCTGAGCCGCTCCCGCAGCCAGGCCAGGAGCACATCGGCCTGGTCCTGCTGGAACCGGCGGACCGTCGGCAGACCCGGGGGCGCGGGGCGGCGGGCCCGGTCGGTGAACATCCCGGCCAGGCCCGCGATGCACCCGGTGAGCTCGGCCGGGTCGCCGTCGATCACCTCGTCGCCGATCACCCCGCCGTAGAGGCGGATGTTGAGCACGAGCGTCAGCGTGTCGAACCACGACGGCCCGAGGCAGGCCCAGGGCCAGTCGACGACCACCACGGACCCGTCCGGGCGGACCAGGAGATTGTCGGCGCGCACGTCGGCGTGCACGAGGGTGTCGCCCGCCAGCGCCGCGTGCCCCCGGTCGGCCAGCTTCATGAGCAGGTCCAGGTGCGCCGCCGCCCACGGGTCGAGCGCCGCGGGCGGGTCGGCGGCGAGGGCGCGCCAGCCGGCGAAGTCCTCGGTGGTCTCGGCCAGCAGCGACGGCAGTCCGGACGCGGGCACCGCGAGCGTGCGCAGCGCCTCGAGGGCGGCCGCGACCTCGTCGTCGCGCCACGGTGTGTGCGGGTGGCGGCCGTCGACGTCCTCGAAGACCAGCGCGACCCAGTCGCCGTCGTCGTACGCGCCCAGCAGCGCCGGGATCGGCAGCCCGGGCGGCAGCGCGCCGACCACACCGGCCTCGGCCCGGTGCAGCGCCGGGCTGCGCGGGTTGAGCTCCAGTCCGACCGCCTTGACGAACGCCCGGCGGCCGTCGGCGGTCACGACCCGGTCGGCGGTGCCGGGGGAGAACCCGCCCGGCTGCGACACGGCCGCCGTCACCGGCGCGCCCAGCACGTCCGCGACCGCCGCCCGGACCCGGTTCGGCAGCTGCGCCCAGCCGATGCGTACCCCCGATGCCTGCACCATGCCGCCGATGATCGCAAACGGTCACGGGCCGCGCACGCGGGTTTTCGTCACGTTGTGTTCGACCCGCCGCCACCCGGCGGGAAACCGGCGCACATGAATACCAGCACGTGAGGCCGGTTGTCGCCCTCCCGTCGGCTGACAGGATGTGGCGGGTGGCACGTTCGGGGGATTCCGCACCGCCACACAGTCCGTAACGTCGGTGTTATCGCAGTCTGACCAGCAACGAGGGAGACACTCCATGAGCGACTTCGACGCCACCGACACTGGCCACGACGTCGACTACGGCCAATACTCAGCGGGTCAGGAGCACGACGCCCTCGACCAGCTGCACCAGGCGAGTGGTTCGGAGGCGGACGCCCAGTCGCAGTTCGGCGTCTACGAGAACGACCACCACGCGCAGGAGTCGACCGACTACGCGACGGGCAACCACGTCGAATACGACCAGCCCGCCGCGGTCCACTACGAGCAGGACAACTTCACCAACTTCAGCCACGACGCGTCCGAGGACGACCACGTCTTCGCCGCCGAGGGCAGCGAGTCCTCGCACCAGGCCGAGTTCAACGAGCTCGACGCCCTCCAGCAGCGCTTCGACGGCGCTTTCGCCCAGGGCACCGAGTTTCACGCCGAGGGTGGCGAGGGCCAGCTCGGCGTCGCCGACAAGTAGCCACCGCCGGTCGATTGGCCGCCTCGAACATGCCCCCGGCGCAATAGCGTCGGGGGCATGGACATTTTGCGGTACGCCGCGTTCACCGACACACCCGCCGGCGGCAATCCGGCCGGGGTGGTGCTCGACGCGACCGGCCTCGCCGACGCCGACATGCAGCGGATCGCGGCCGAGGTCGGCTACTCCGAGACGGCGTTCCTGACCGACCCCGGTGAGCGGGCCGCGACCGTGCGCTACTTCAGCCCGCTGGCCGAGGTGCCGTTCTGCGGGCACGCCACCATCGCCACCGCGGTCGCCTACGCCGAACGGTTCGGGCCCGGGCCGATCCGGCTCGCCGCGCCCGTCGGGGAGATCGCCGTCGACACCGCGGACGGCTCGGCCACGCTGCGGACCGTGGCCCCGGCGACCGCCACCATCGGCGACGATGTGCTGGCGCAGCTGTTGACGGCGCTGCGGTACACCCGCGACGACCTCGACCCGCAGCTGCCGGTGCGGGCCGCGTTCGCCGGTGCCTGGCACCCGATCGTCGCGCTGCGCAGCCGCGAGCTCCTCGCCCGGCTCGACTACGACGTGCCGGCCCTCGGCGCCCTCATGGCCGCGCACGACTGGACGACCGTCGACCTGGTGTGGCGGGAGTCGGACCTGGTCTTCCACGCCCGCAACCCGTTCCCGCCCGGCGGCGTCTACGAGGACCCGGCGACCGGGGCGGCGGCCGCGGCGTTCGGCGGCTACCTGCGCGCGCTCGGCCTGGTCCCGGTGCCCGCCGAGCTGACCGTCCACCAGGGCCACGACCTGGGCCGCCCGAGCCTCGTGCGGGTGTCCCTGGACGCCGACCCGGCCACGGGTGTGCGGGTGACCGGGCGGGCCGTCGAGATCCCCGCGTGAGCAGGGACCAAGAGCGCAAAACCAAGAGCGTTGACCGATGGGGTACTGCCGGGAAGGGCTGACTTCCCCGCGGACATCGGTCAACGCTCTACGAACGTGAGCGGGGCAGGCGGTGCCCCCACGCTAAGCGGTTCAGCAGCTCGAGGCGAAGCCGACCAGCGCGACCGAGTTGCAGGACACGTTGGTCGGGGCCTGGTAGGTGAACGACGACTGGTTGCCGTTGCCGATACCGAAGTTGCCGCCGGTGCTCCAGTTGCCGTTGTCGTTGTACGCGACCGCGCCGCCGTTGCCGCCGTTGCTGCGGCCGCGGTAGTCGTTGCGGTCGTCGACCGAGTTGGCGTTCGCGCCACCGTTGTTGTTGCGGTGGTGGCGGTGGTGCCGGCGGTTGTTGCTCACGCTGTTGGCGTTGGCGTTGCCATCACCGTTGCGGTAACCGTTGCCGTTGCCGCGGCCGTTGGAGCCGGCACCGCTGTAGGAGCCGCCGTCGCCGTTGTACGCGTACGCGCCGCCGTCACAGTTCGCCGAGGCGAAGCCGATGATGGCGATCGAGTTGCCGCAGATGTTCGTGGGCATCTGGATGGTGGTGGAGCTCTGGTTCCCGTTGAAGAAACCAACGTTGGGACCGCTCCAGTTGTCGGCGTGGGCGGCGGTCCCGGTGAGCGCGAGGCCACCCATTGCCAGCGCGGCGATCTGCACCGACCGGATGAGCCAGCGATTCATGATGACGACCTTTCGACGAGTGATCGACGGGGAACGTCCGTCGCGACTCCCACCTTGCCCGATATGCGAGCTGCGAACCGATATTTCACGAAATAACATCACGCAATGCACCCGTGCGGTGACATTACGTAGTGATTTCGGCGTGGCTCAGTCGCCCATTCGCCTGGTTCTGGTCAGACGATTACTCGGCTTTGTTTCGCCGCCGGCGCAGGAGGTAGCGCGCCAGGATCCCGAGCGCGAGGACGGCGAAGGCGCCGAGCAGCCACAGCTGGTACCGGCGAAGGCTCTGCAGGTTGTTGCCGGCGACGGCCCCGACCGTCGCCCACAGCGCCGTCCACAGCGCGCCGCCGACCGCGTCCCGGGGTGCGTACTGCCGCCAGGGCAGGGCGGTCGCGCCGGCGATGATCCCGTTGGTCTGGCGCAGCCCGTCGACGAACCGGGCGACGACGATGATGTTCTTCCCGCGGGTGGCCACGAACCGCTCGGCCCGCTCCAGGCGGGGCTCGGTCAGCCCGATGCGCCGCCCGAACCGCAGCACCGCCGGCCGGCCCGCCCGGCGGCCCAGGAGGTAGCCGAGGTTGTCGCCGAGGACGGCGGCGGCGAAGGTCACCGCGACGACCGCGGGCAGCCACAGCTCGCCGTGGCCGGCCAGGGCCGCCGCCGCGACGACGGCCGTCACCGCCGGCGTGGGGATGCCGAGCCCTTCCAGGAGCACGAGCAGGGCCAGTGCCGGATACCCGTACCGCTGCAGCTGCTCCATTCCTCGGCATCCTGCCACGGGTACCCTTGGCTTCGATGGCGAGCTGGTATGAATCCCACATCGACCGGCAGATCCGCGAGGCGCGCGAGCGCGGCGACTTCGACAACCTGCCGGGCACGGGCCGGCCGCTGCCCGATCACGGGGAGCTCTACGACGAGGACTGGTGGATCAAGGACCTGGCCCGCCGCGAGAGCCTGCCCGGCGGCATCCCGCCGACCCTGCGCCTGCGCCGCGAGGTGGAGGACTTCCCGGCCGGGCTGCCGAAGTTCCGGACCGAGGCCGCACTGCGGCGGGCCGTCGAGGATCTCAACGGGCGCATCGACAAGGCCAGGCGGAGCCTGATGGAGGGCCCGCCGACCGTCCTTCGCCCCCTGGACGCCGACGCGCTCATCCAGCAGTGGCGGGCCGGGCGGCGGTAGCGGCCCTCGGATCGGCGGCGACCGCGGCCTTCAGATCCCCGGCGACCGGCGCGAGTGCGGCGCGGACCCGCTTGAGCGCGGCCGGATCGTCGCTCGTGGTCGTCAGGGTGCGCAGATCCGGCTCCAGGGCCGTCAGGGCGTCGACCCACCGCAGCTCGCGGCGCTCGTGGAAGCGGCGAACGGCCAGCAGCGGGGCCGCCGCCTCCCGCAGGGCCGCCAGCCGCCGCAGCGCCAGGGCGTGGTCGCCGTCGCGGATCGTGCGCAGGCACTCCGCCGTCCGCTTGCGCAGCACCGCGCCGGTGCGGATCGGCGCGATCAGCGTCGCCGGCAGGATCGCGCACAGCGCCCCGATGACGACCGCGACGAGGCGGGCGCCGAGCAGGGTGAGCGTGCCCGTGCTCGCGAACCCGGCCAGGGGGTACAGCAGCGCCAGGGCGGCGGTCATGCTCGCGGCCCACCAGGCGTAGCCGTACTGGCGCAGGTAGTAGCCGACGGCGAGGATCGTCAGCAGCAGCGCGACCGCGACCGGCGGGTGGCCGCCGACAGTGAGGGCCAGGCCCGTCGCGACCGCGGTGCCGCCGAGCGCGCCGAGGGTGCGGTGCACCCCCTTGAGCAGCGCGTCGCCGCGGGACCGGGCGGCCGCGCCGACCGTGTAGGCGCTGATGACCGTCCACGCCCAGTGCTCGCCGAACACCGTCTGGCCGATCGTGAAGGCGAGGGTCAGGGCCAGGGCCGACTGCACGCCCCGCCACACATGGACGCGGGCGGCGGAGGTGCTCGGCGGTTCGTCCTCGTCGCCGGTACTCCACAGACGCTGCTTGATCAGCACGAAGACCTCGGCGATGAAGACCGCGAGGGTCGCCCACGCGAGGGTGCGCAGGGGGTGGCCGCCGGGGTTCACCGGGGCGATCAGCATGCCGATGAGCGGCAGGACCAGGGCGCGGCCGAGGCGGCCGGCGGCGGGGCCGATGGCGCGGGCGGCGGTGGCGGCGGCCACGGTGACGACGAAGAACGCGTCCCCGTAGGCGTGGCCCTCGTGGAACAGGACCGCGAACGCGGCGATGACGAGGGCGCCGACGGGCACCAGCAGCAGCCGCCACGGGCTGTGCCGCTGCGTCGAACGGGTCGCCATCAGGCTGACGGCCGCGCCGAGCACGACGATCCCGACGCCGAGGTGGGCCGCCCGGGTGATCGGGATGAGGGTGGCCACGGTCGCGAGCACGGGCGCGAACCCGGCCAGCGCCGACCAGATGTTACGCAGTTGCGTATTACGCACCAGCTGAATATCTCAGCACGGTAGCGTGAGCGCAACCATGGATGCCGACCCCGACCTCAGCGCGGCCCGCGCGGTCCGGCGCGCCACCCAGCGCCTGTCCCGCCGCCTGCAGCTGCAGCGGGCCACCGACGGGCTCAGCCTGACGAAGATCAGCATGCTGGGGCACCTGGCCCGCAAGGGACCCATGGCCGCCGGAGCCCTCGCCGCGGCCGACCGCCTGCAGCCGCAGTCCGTCACCCGGGTCCTGGCCGAGCTCGAGGCCGACGGGCACATCGAGCAGCTGGAGCACGTCGAGGACAAACGCCGGCGGGTCTTCTCGATCACCGACCCGGGCCGGGCCGCGCTGCGCCAGGACATGCGGATGCGCGACGAGTGGCTGGCGTCGGTGATGCACGACGCGCTCACCCCCGACGAGCGCGACGCCCTGCTGCGCGCGGCCGCGATCCTGGAGCGGCTCGCGGACGCGGACTAGGGCTTACTTGATGTTGTCGTGCTCGGCGCCGATGGTGGTGTCCGGGCCGTGGCCGGTGTGCACGACCGTCTCCGGTGGCAGCGTCAGGAGCCGCTCGGTGATCGACGTGAGGATCGTCGGCTTGTCCGAGAACGACCGACCGGTCGCGCCCGGGCCGCCCTCGAACAGCGTGTCGCCGGAGAACAGCACGCCCTGCTCGGGCAGGTGCAGGCAGACCGCGCCGGGGCTGTGCCCGGGTGTGTGCAGTACGGTCAGCGCGGCCCCGGCGACATCGATAGTCTGCCCGTCGGCGAGGTGCGTGTCCGGCTCGAGAGCGGGGTGCTTCATGTGCCACAACGGCAGATCGTCGGGGTGCAGCAGGATCGGCGCACCGGTGCGCAGCGCGACTTCGGGCGCGGCATCGATGTGGTCGTCATGACCATGGGTGCACACGATCGCGACCAGACGGCGACCACCGAGCGCGTCCACGATCGCCCCGGCGTCGTGGGCGGCGTCGACGACGATCGCCTCCGCGTCGTCCCCGACGATCCAGACGTTGTTGTCGACGTCAAAGGTCTCACCGTCGAGCGAGAACGTGCCCGACGTGACCAGCCGCTCGATGCGCACCATGGTTCGAAAGCCTATGCGGTACCGCGCCCACGCGTCCGCCCGGCCCGCCGCGACGACATCCAGGCCGGCCCCTACGCCTACCGCGTCCTGCGCCCGGCCCGCCCCCTGCCGGGCGTGCTGACGTCCTCCGGCGAACTGCGGGTCGCGAGGCGCGATGCCCTGCGCATGCTGGCCCTGGCCGAACTGCTCACCGACCGCACCCTGATCGCCTACCCGCTGCGCGACGAGCGGGGCATCCCGTGCGAGCTGGTCCTGGCCCTGGACACGCTGCGCTTCCCGGCCGCCCGCTGGTCCGACGTCCGCGAGCGCCTGGGCCCGGGCCGTGTCACCCGCTGCGCGGTGGCCGCACCGGCCGCGACCGCCGCCGGCAAGCCCCGCCGCCCGGAGTGGGCCCGCCGCGCCCTGTTCGTCCCGGTCGACGCCCAGTGGACCGACCTGCGGCGCCTGCGCCAGGCCGACCTGGACCTGGGCTACCTCCGCGTGGTCCTGACCTCGTGAGGGATCGCTGAGTTTTCGATCGGTATGCTCCAGAACCATTGCAAATAGGTCACGGGACGGACAGCGAGCCGCCGTTCCGGCACGATGTCCGGCGTGGTTCGCCTCTACGGAATCCTCTTCCTGATCGACCTCGTCATGCTCATCTGGGCCTTGATCGACTGCCTGTCGACGGACGAGTACGCGGTGCGCAACCTGCCGAAGATCGCCTGGGTCTTCATCATCCTGCTGTTCTCCCCGGTCGGCTGGATCGCCTGGCTGGTCGCGGGCCGCCCGCAGCAGCCCGCGAGGTCCGGCGCCGGCGCCCAATGGCGCCCGGGTAGCGGCTTCCCGGAGGACCAACGCCCCCGCGCCGCCCGTGAGACGGCCCCCGACGACGACCCCGACTTCCTGCGCAACCTCGCCCGCACCCGCAAGGCCGACGAGGAAATGTTCTCCAAGTGGGAAGCCGACCTCCGCCGCCGCGAAGAAGACCTCCGCCGCCGCGAGGAGAAGCCCGACGCCTGACCGGCGGCCGTCCCGAACGCTGAGCGCGGCCGCAGCCGCGGCCGAACGCTGCTCAGACCGGCCGGCCCACGTCGCCGAGGACCTTGACGGCCAACGCCGTCGCGAGGGCTCTCATCCGGCGGGCCCACGTTCACAGGAGGGCGAGCAGTTCGAGGGCGCGGTCGCGGGCGGTGGTCGTGGCGGGGAGGAGCGGGAGGCGGACGGCGGGGGTCGCGATCCGGCCCTGGGCGTGCAGGACGGCCTTGATGACGGCCGGGTTCGGCTCGGCGAAGAGGGCCTCCGACAGTGCCGCCAGGCGGCCGCCCAGCGGGCGGGCCGTCGCCACGTCGCCCTTCTGCCAGGCCTCGTGCAGGGCCACGAAGTCGGCGGTGGCCACGTGGGCGGAGGCCAGGATGCCGCCGTGGGCGCCCAGGGCCAGCAGCGGTGCGATGACCGCGTCGTCGCCGCCCAGGATCGCGAAGTGCGGCGGGGCGTCGGCGATGAGGCGGACGGTGGCGGGGGTGATCGGGCCGTCGGCGAGCTTCAGGCCGGCCACGTTCGGGTTGGCGGCCAGTTCCAGGAGGGTGGCGGTCGTGAGGGGCTGACCCGTGCGGTACGGCACGTGGTAGATCACGATCGGGGAGTTCGCGGCCGCGGCCACGGCCCGGAAGTGGGCGAGGACCCCGGCGTCGCCCGGGCGCGTGTACGGGGGGACGACCACCATCGGGGTCAACGCCGGTGGCAGGGCGGCGACCTCGGCGACCGTGGCCGCGGTGGCGTTGCCGCCCGCGCCGACCAGCAGGGGTACGGTCGATTCGGCGAAGCAGACGGCGAGGACCTCGGCGCGTTCGGCCGGTGTCAGCGTCGCGGGTTCGCCGGTCGTGCCGAGCACGACCAGGCCGGCCACGCCCTGGGCGGTGCACGAGGCGATCAGGGCGCGTAACGCCCCGAAGTCCACGGTGTCGGCGGCGGTGAAGGGTGTCACGAGCGGGACGTGGATGCCGGAGAGCTGCATACGTTCCAGGATTGGGGAGCGAAAGCGTCAGAACCAGTTCACGTTTCTGGCGTTGAGCGTAAGCTCCGGTGATGCTCGATGTGCGCCGGTTGCGGTTGCTGCGGGATCTGGCCCAGCACGGGACGATCGCCGCGGTCGCCGCGGCCCACACCTACACGCCGTCCGCGGTGTCGCAGCAGCTGGCCGCGCTCGAACGGGAAGCGGGCATCGCCCTGCTGGAGCGGACCGGGCGGCGGGTGGCGCTGACCCCGGCCGGGCGGACCCTGGTCCAGCACGCCGAGGAGGTCCTGGCCGCGCTCGAACGGGCCGCCGCCGCCCTCGCCGCCGGACGGGACGGGCTGTCGGGGCCGCTGCGGATCGGGGCGTTCCCGACCGCCATGCGCACCCTGCTGCCACCCGCCCTCGTGGCGCTCGGCGAGGCCCATCCGCGTCTCGAGCTGTCCGTGCACGAGCTGGATCCGGCGGCGGTACCGCCCCTGCTGCGCGACGGCTCCCTCGACGTAGCCCTGGTCCACGACTACGACCTGGTGCCGATCGAGCCCGACCCGGCCCTGCGCACCGTGCCCCTCCGCGACGAGACGATCTTCGTGGCGGCCGGCGAGGCCCGGGACCTGCCCGCGTGCCGGGACGAGCCGTGGATCCTGGCCAGCCCGGGGACGCTGTGCCACACGATGACCGTCCGGGCCTGCGAGGCGGCCGGCTTCACCCCGCGGGTCCGCCACCACGCCGACGACTTCGTCACCGTCCTGACGTTCGTCGCCGCCGGCCAGGGCGTGGCGCTGGTGCCGGAGCTGGCCGCGACCGCCGTCCCGGCCGGCGTCACCCTCACCCCGCTGCAAACCCGCCGCCGCACCCGCCTCGCCTACCGCGCGGGCGCGGCCCAGCACCCGGCCGTCGCCGCCTTCGCCGAAGCGATCGGCACACAGACCGCGCCCTGACCCTGGGCGGACGGCTCACCGATCCTCGCCGCCGCCCGTTCCAGCAATGCGTCGCGCTCCGCCGGGCTGTGCGCGAGTGACGCCGCCTCGCGGAACAGGTCGGCCGCCCGCGCGTGGTCGCCCAGGCGGGCCGTGAGGTCGGCCTCGGCCGCCACCGCGTGCGGCCAGCCGTCCAGCGCGCCGCCCGCCCGGGCCGCCGCGAGCAGGGCCAGGCCCTCCGCCGGCCCGAACGCGTAGCCGTGCGCGAACGCCCGGTTGAGCGCGATGACCGGCGTCGGCTGCTGCTTCCAGAGCGCGTCGTAGCAGGCGGCGACCCCGGCCCAGTCGGTGTCGCCGGTCGTGGCGTGGAAGGCGGCGATGCGGGCCTGCCACGAGTACGGGCCCTCGCCGGCGCCGTCCAGCAGCGCCCGGGCCTCGGCGATCGCGTCCCAGTCCCACCGCGACCGGTCCTGCTGCTCCAGGGTGAGCAGCCGGCCGTCGGGCGCGCGGCGGGCGCGGCGGCGGGAGTGCTGGAACAGGAACAGCGCGAGCAGGCCGGTGACCTCGCCCGTGTCCGGTGCGGGCGAGAGGGTCGGCAGGAGCGTGCGCAGGAGCCGGGCGAGGCGGATGGCCTCGTCGGCGAACGCGGGTGTGCCGTCGGGGTTGTAGCCGTTGGTGAACAGCACGTACAGGACGCCGAGGACGCCGGGGAGCCGCTCGGTCAGGTCGGGGCCCTGCGGGACGCGGTAGGGGATGCCGGCCTGGGCGATCTTCGTCTTGGCCCGGGTCAGGCGGCGGGTCATGGTGGCCTCGGTGACCAGGAACGCGCGGGCGATGTCGGGCGTGCGCACGTTGCAGATTGTCCGCAGGGTCAGGGCGACGCGGGCTTCCAGCGGCAGGGCCGGGTGGCAGCAGGTGAAGATGAGCCGCAGCCGGTCGTCGGGGAAGCCGTGGGAGTCCGCGGCCGGACCCTCATCGGACAGTACCGCCAGATCCTGCAGTTTCGAACGCTCCACACTGGCCCGCCGCAGCACGTCGATCGCGCGGTTGCGGGCCGTGGTCATCAACCAGGCGGCCGGGTTGTCGGGCACACCCGTCGACGGCCACCGCTGCAGCGCGGCGGCCAGGGCCTCTTGCGCACAGTCCTCGGCCAAGTCCCAGTCTCCAGTCAGGCGGATGAGTGCGCCGACGATGCGCGGGTAGGCCTCGGCCGCCGCCGTCGCGACGGCGGCCGGTACCGCTGGGTTCGGGGTCACTCCGGGAGGTCGACGAGCGGGCGCAGCTCGATCCGGCCGCCGCGGGCCATCGGGTGGGCCCGGGCCACGGCGAGCGCCTCGTCGAGGTCGGCGCACTTGAGAATGTCGAAGCCGAAGATGACCTCCTTCGTCTCCGCGAACGGGCCGTCGGTCACCAGCAGCTCGCCGTTGCGCACCCGGATCGTCGTCGCGGCGGCCGGCGGGGCGAGGACGCTGCCGAGGACCCGGCGGCCCTTGGCGTCGTTCTCGGCGACCCACGCGTGGATGTCCGGCTCGGGCGCGGTGTCGGTGTCGGGCTCGGCGTCGCTGCAGACGAACATCATGTACTGCATCAGGGTTGTTCCTCTCGCTTCGGTGTCGTTCAACCAGGTGACGAACGACGGACCGGGAACCGGACAGCTCCGGACAGCTATTGCAGCGGAAATTTCCCGTTGCGGAAAAGGTCCACGAAGAGCTGGTGGTCGCGGCGGGCCACATCGCCGTACACGTGCGCGAACTCCACCAGCGACGCGGTGAACCCGGCCTCGTCCCGGTCGACGGCGGCCACGATCGCGTCCTCCGTCGAGAAGTCCACCAGATCGTGCGCGGACTCGTCGTCGGCCACGGAGTGCATCCGCGCGGTCGCCCGGCCGAGGTACGCCATCACGTGCGTCAGGTCGGTGAGCTCGTTGACGTCGGCCCAGTCGAGGTCCGACGCGTATGGTGACACCTCGGCCACCAGCTGCCCGACCCCGCGCAGCTCCGTGTGCCCGGCCCACGCGTCGGCGTGCGCCTGCAGGGCCCGCTGCGACTCGCTGGTCCGGTGCCCCTGATGCCGGAAGTACCCGCGCACCCGCGGGTCGGTGATCCAGCGCGACACGGCCGGCGTCTGGCCCTGCTTCATGTACAGGATCACGTCGTTCTCCAGCGCCTGCGTGTGCCCTTCGAGGAGCAGGTTGTAGCTGGGCAGTCCCGCGGAGCCGATCCCGACGCCTTTTCTCAGCACGACATCCTTGATCCGGTACTGTTCCGGGCGCGACGAATCCCACGACGGCATCGTCGGCAGGTACGCCGCGAACGCCGCCAGGACCTCCTCGCGCAGCTCCGCCTCGACCGGATACACGCCGTCGGCCATCATGAAGCGCCGGTCGTACTCCTCGACGACCGTCTGCGTGTCCAGCAGCGCCACGCGGGTGCGGAGCCGGGCGCGCTGCAGGACGTCGTGCAGTACCCCCTCTGTCGTATCGAGCGTCAGCGAGCCGATCGCCCCACCGGCGGCGATCCCGCGCAGCTCCGCGACGTAGGCCTCCGCGTAGGCGGCGACGAGCGCGCCGATGACCGTGTCGGAGAGCGCCTTCTCGTAGCCGATGAGGGCGACACTGGCCGCGAACCGTTTCAGGTCCCACGTGAACGGCCCCACGTAGGCCTCGTCGAAGTCGTTGACGTTGAATACGAGCGTGCCCGCGGCGTTCATGTAGGTGCCGAAGTTCTCCGCGTGCAGGTCCCCGTGGATCCACACGGCCGACGTCCGCTCGTCGAGGAAACTGTCGGCGGTACCTTGGACGTCGGCGTAGAACAGGCACGCACTGCCCCGGTAGAACGCGAACGGCGACGCCGCCATCTTCCGGAACTTCCGCCGGAAGGCGGCCGGGTCGAGCCCCATGAGCTCCCCGAACTCGGTCACGAACACGTCGGTCAGCACATCGGCACGATCCATCGCCCGACGATACAAACCCACCGCAGCGGTTCAGCGGGTGGTGGACAGGCCGTCGGCGATCAGGCGTAGGCCGCGGCCCTTCGACGTCTCCGGCAGGCGTTGCTCCATGACTACGGCGCCGGCCATCACGGCGTGCAGTTCGGCCGTGGTCAGGTCGGTGCGGACGGCGCCGGCGTCCTGGGCCCGGCGCAGCAGGAGGGCGAGGGCGGTTTCGAGGTCGTGGCCGGCCGCCCGGATCGTCTCGCCGATGCCGGCCCGGTCGGTCAGCGCGGCCGACAGGGCCAGGTTCTGCGCGGCCTCGGCGGCCATGTGGCTGAAGAAGTCGAAGAACGCCGGGCCCGGGTCGGGGGCCTCGGCGTGGGTCGCGGCCAAGGCGGCGAGCTCCTGGAGACGGTCCGCTATCACCGCGGCGAACAGGGCGTCCTTCGTGGGGAAGTGCCGGTGGACGGTGCCCGGCCCGACTTCGGCGCGGCGGGCCACGTCGTCCAGGCTCACGGCCGGGCCTTCGGCGGCGAACGCGGCCCGGGCCGCGGTCAGGATGCGCTGCCGGTTGCGTACGGCGTCGGCTCGAGGCACGGCGATTTCACCCCTTGAAACGGGGCGTCCGCCCCGCTACTGTCGTCAGCGTAATCGGGGCGCTCGCCCCGGTTGAGTCTGTTCGTGAGAGGACTTGACCGCATGATTATCGTGACCGGGGCCAACGGGGTGTTCGGGCGGCTCGTCGCCGAGCGGCTGCTCGAGCTCGTGCCGGCGGGCGAGGTGGCCGTCAGCGTGCGGGCACCGGACCGGGCCGACGGCCTCGCGGCTCGCGGTGTCGCCGTGCGCCGCGCTGACTTCGCCGACGCCCGGACGCTGCCGGATGCATTCAGTGGCGCCGATACGGTGTTCGTCAACGGGACCTACTACGGTGCGGCGCCCGCGGTTCGCGGCCCGCAGCTGCGCGGGGCGGTCGCGGCGGCGGTCGCGGCCGGGGCCCGCCGGGTCGTGGTCACCGGGTGGCCGGACGCCGAGCGCAGCACGCTGCCGTCCACGGCCGACTTCGCCGAGACCGAGGCCGCGGTCCGGGGCTCCGCCGCCTCGTGGACGATCGTGCGGGTCGGCTACGGTCTGGCCGCCGCCCTCGCCCGCGACGTCCTCGCCGCCCGCCGCGACGGCGTGCTCACCGCGCCCGCCGGCGATGCCCGCCTCGCCGTCGCCGGCACCGAGGACCAGGCCGAGGCGACCGCCCGGGTCCTGGCCGAGAGCACCGCCGGCGGCGACCGGGCCAGGGGGCGGCACGACAGCCGGACGTACGAGCTGCGCGGGCCCGACGCGATCGGCTGGGCCGAGCTGGCGGAGCTCGCCGGCCCCGGCATCGAGTATCGGCCCGAGCCCGAGGACGCCTTCCGCGCGCATGCCGTCGCGAAGGGGTTCCCGGCGGCTGCGGCCGACCAGCTGCTCGCCCTATATGCGAGTATTCGCGCGGGCTGGGCCAACACGCCCACTGTCGACTTGGCGACGCTGCTCGGCCGGCCTGCGGTTACCGCCCGTGCCGCCGTCGTCGCCGCAGTGCAGTCCTGGTCGTGGGGGTGATCGCCGCAGCGTGAGGGCGTCGGCACGGTGGGTGCGAAGCAGTGGTCGACCTGGTGAATCCGAGCCGAACAGCCGGGTGGTTCCGCCGTTGCGGGGCAGGCGATGTTGGGTTTCGCCGACTAGGCTGCGGTCCTTGTGTCGATGGTTTGCGTGACGTGTGGTGCCCCCGGGCATGACACCAACGGTCGATACCTGTGCCTCCGGCACGGCGGGGTCCCGTCGGCCGACTTCGTCGCCGCCCTCGTCGGCGGCGCGGCGCTCGAACCGGCCCCCGACCCCACGGCCGACACCGTCCCGCTGCCGCCCCCCGAAGCGCTGAAGATCCCCGAGCAGCGCCGCCTCGACACCGGCTTCGACATCGGCCTCGGGGACGGCGACGAGGACGACGATGACGGGGACGACGTCATCGACGACCGGCCCCCGGCCGCGCTGCGCATCCTCACCTGGATCCTGCTGACCGTCACCGCCGTGCACATCGTCCTGCTCGTCGTCGACGTGCTCGTCCTGCGCCGCGAGGACGCGGTCCTGCGGCAGTACGCGATCGAGGAGGACTACCTCCAGGCGACCGGTGCGCAGGCGGTGTTCGCGCTCGTCGACCGGGTCGGCTCCGCGGTCGGCGTCGCGCTGTGGGTGACGCTGCTGATGTTCGCCGTCTGGTTCGGGGCCGTCGGGCGGGTCGCCGACAAGCTCGGCCGGGACCGGCGGGTCGTGCTGCGCCACTGGACGTACATCGGCTGGCGCCTCGCCCTGATCCCGCTCGTCGTCTACCTCTTCGCGGAGGCCGCCCGGGACGAGACCCGGCCCTCCGAGCGGTTCGCGTTCGTGGAGGACGCCCTCGCCGTCAACCACACCGCGATCATGTTCACGTCGCTGCGGATCGTGATGCTGGCGCTGCTGGCCGGGTTCGTTGTGGTGGTGTGGCGCCGTCTGAGCCCACCCCCGCGCGAGGACACACTGCCCTTCTAGTGCTCCATCCACCACTCGGTGAACTCGCGGCACTGGCCCACCGTGTCGAGGCGGATGAGCCACAGATTGCTGAACGTCTTCCTCGGGTACACCGTGACGCCCTGCACGACGCTCAGGTCCGGCCCCACCGTCACCGGGAACCAGGTGAAGGACCACTCGCGGTCGTCCTGGCGGGCCAGCCATCCGGCGACGATCGCGTCCCGGCCCCGCCACGGCTCCCGGTGCGGCTCGGTGTAGTAGGCCGCGTCCTCGGCGAACAGCGCGCCCACCTCGGCCGGGTCGTTGCTTGTCCATGCCCTGATGTAGCCCTCGACCCAGCCGGTTACGGCATCCAGATCCGTCATGTGCCAATCCTGCCCGTACGCTGAGCCGGTGGCGAGGTACTTCGACGTGCACCCGGACAATCCGCAGCCGCGACTGCTCCAGCAGATCGTGGCGATGCTGCGCGGAGACGGCCTGATCGCGTATCCGACCGACTCCTGCTACGCGCTCGGCTGCCAGCTCGGCAGCCACCCCGGCCTGGCCCGCATCCGCGAGGTCCGCCGCCTCGACGACCGGCACCACTTCACGCTCATGTGCCGCGACTTCGCACAGCTGGGCCAGTTCGTGCAGATCTCCAACTCGGTGTTCCGCCTCGTCAAGGCGGTCACCCCGGGCCGCTACACGTTCATCCTGCCGGCCAGCCCGGAGGTGCCGCGGCGACTGCTGCACCCGAAGAAGCGCACCGTCGGCGTGCGCATCCCCGAGCACACGGTCACCCAGGCGCTGCTGGCCGAGCTCGGCGAGCCCCTGGTCTCCTCGACGCTGCTGCTGCCGGGTGAGGACGAGCCGATGACCCAGGGCTGGGAGATCAAGGAGCGCCTCGATCACCAGCTCGACGCGGTCGTCGACGGCGAGTGCGGCACCGAGCCCACGACCGTCGTGGACCTGTCCGAGGACGAGCCGGAGATCCTCCGCGTGGGCGCCGGCGATCCGGCCCGCTTCGAATAGCGGCCGTCCGCGATGCAGTAACAAACCCGACAGTTGCAAGATCCCGAAAACCCGGCTCGGGACCAGATAAACGCGTAGCCGTACCCTAAAAAATAGCCCTTCGTTTCGTGTTTACGGCCCGAACGGTTGGGCTCCTTCGGCATACTTGTCATCGTTACGGCACGGCGGCGCGCACGAGCCTGCGCGGCCGGTCGAAATCCATTCCCAATTCCGTCGTCGATGGCCCCTGCCCAAAAGACGCACACGCGCGATTGGAAAAACAATGACTCTGCTGGAATCGATCGGTGCAAATGAGCAGGCGAGCGACGAGCAGCGCCGTCTCAGCCTCAGCACCGCGGCCGCCCGCAACCTGGCCACGACCACCAAGTCCGTGCCGCAGATGCAGGAGATCACCTCCCGCTGGCTGCTGAAGCTCCTGCCCTGGGTGCAGGCCGGCGGCGGTGCCTACCGGGTCAACCGCCGCCTCAGCTACGCCGTCGGCGACGGCCGCGTCACCTTCGTCTCCACCGGCTCCCAGGTCCAGGTCATCCCGCAGGAGCTCGGCGAGCTGCCGCCGCTGCGCGGCTTCGAGGACGTCAACGCCCTGCGCTCGCTGGCCGACCGGTTCGTGCAGCAGGAGTTCGCCGCCGGTGACGTCATCGTCAGCCGCGGCCAGCCCGCCGACCGGGTCTTCCTCATCGCCCACGGCAAGGTCAACAAGATCGGCGCCGGCGAGTACGGCGAGGAGACCGTCCTGGGCGTCCTGGCCGACGGCGACCACTTCGGCTCCGAGATCCTCACCGAGCTCGGCATGGGTCAGTGGGACTTCACCGCGAAGGCATTGACCGGGTGTACCGTCCTCACGCTCAACCGACAGGCCCTGATGCAGATGAACGGGCAGGCCGACTCGCTGCGCGAGCACATCCGGCGCATGCAGAGCGAGCCGGCGAAGGCGACGAACGACCACGGTGAGGCCGCGATCGACCTGGCCGCCGGCCACGACGGCGAGCCGGTCCTGCCCGGCACGTTCGTCGACTACGAGCCCACCCCGCGCGAGTACGAGCTCAGCGTCGCCCAGACCGTCCTGCGCGTCCACAGCCGCGTCGCCGACCTCTACAACAAACCGATGGACCAGGTCGAGCAGCAGCTGCGGCTGACCATCGAGGCGCTGCGCGAGCGCCAGGAGCACGAGCTGATCAACAATCCCGACTTCGGCCTGCTGCACAACGCCGACCTGGCCCAGCGCGTCTACACCCGCGGCGGCGCACCCGGCCCCGACGACATGGACGAGCTGCTGGCCATGGTCTGGAAGGAGCCGGCGTTCTTCCTGGCCCACCCGCGGGCGATCGCCGCGTTCGGCCGCGAGTGCAGCCGCCGGGGCGTCTACCCCACGAGCGTCGACGTCGCCGGGCACCAGGTGCCGGCCTGGCGCGGGGTGCCGATCTTCCCGTCCAACAAGATCGGCATCAGCGACACCCGCACCACGTCCATCATGCTCATGCGCACGGGCGAGCAGAGCCAGGGCGTCATCGGCCTGCACCAGACCGGCATTCCCGACGAATACGAGCCGGGTCTTTCGGTGCGGTTCATGGGCATCAGCGAACAGGCGATCATTTCGTACCTGGTGAGCGCCTACTATTCCGCGGCCGTGCTCGTGCCGGACGCCCTGGCCATTCTCGAAAACGTGGAAATCGGCCGTGAGAACTGAGCAGGAATCGCGGCTGAGCCTTTCCACCCGGGCCGCCCGGACGCTGTCGACGACCACCAAGTCGGTCCCGCAGACGCAGGGCATCTCACCCCGCTGGCTGCTGCGGGTCCTGCCGTGGGTGGAGGCCGAGGGCGGCGCCTACCGGGTCAACCGGCGGCTCACCTACGCCCTCGGCGACGGCCGGGTCACGTTCACCAGCCAGGGCGCGGCCGTCCGGGTCATCCCGCAGGAGCTGCGCGAGCTGCCGCCGCTGCGCGAACTCGAGGACGACGCCGTGCTCAGCGCCCTCGCCGAACGGTTCGAGCAGCTGGAGCTCGGCCCCGACGAGACCGTCGTGACCGCCGGGCAGCCCGCCGACCGGGTGTACCTCATCGTCCGCGGCCGGGTCCGCCAGATCGGCCCGGGCCGCTACGGCGAGGACTCCCTCCTCGGCGTCCTGACCGACGGCGACTTCTTCGGCGACGGCGTCTTCGCGGGCGCGCACCACGCGTGGCCGTTCACCGTGCGGACCGCGACGCCGACGACGCTCCTGGCGCTGCCCGCGTATGAGATCGACCGGCTGCGCGCGCAGGGCCCGCTCGGTGGGCACATCACGAAATATCGCGATAAATCGAGCAAGGCGCAGAACAAGCACGGCGAGGCCGAGATCGCCGTCGCCGCCGGCCACGACGGCGAGCCCGTGCTGCCCGGGACGTTCGTCGACTACGAGCTCGGCCCGCGCGAATACGAGCTCAGCGTCGCCCAGACCGTCCTGCGCGTGCACACCCGGGTCGCGGACCTGTTCAACCAGCCGATGGACCAGACCCGGCAGCAGCTGCGGCTGACCATCGAGGCCCTGCGCGAGCGGCAGGAGCGCGAGCTGCTCGTCAACCGCGACTTCGGCCTCCTGCACAACGCCGACCTGCGCCAGCGGATCTCCACCCGGACCGGCCCGCCCACCCCGGACGACCTCGACGAGCTGCTGTCGCGCCGGCGCAAGACCCGGGTCCTGCTGGCCCACCCGCAAGCGATCGCCGCCTTCGGACGACAGTGCAGCAAGCGGAGTCTGTACCCCACGCCGGTGCACTACGACGGCCGGCCCTTCAGCGCCTGGCGCGGCGTCCCGCTCCTGCCCTGCGACAAGATCCCGATCGGCGAGCGCGGCACCACGTCGATCATCGCCATGCGCACCGGCGAGGACGACCACGGCGTCGTCGGCCTGCGCCAGACCGGCCTGCCGGACGAGGTCGAGCCGGGGCTGAACGCCCGCTTCATGGGCATCGACGAGCGCGGCCTCATCTCGTACCTCGTCAGCACCTACTACAGCGCCGCCGTCCTCGTGCCGGACGCGCTGGGCATCCTCGAGCACGTCGATATCGGAGGCTGACACGTGGTAGCCGTCATCGCAGATCCCCGCACCGCCCCGGTCCAGCTGGCCGAGGCCCGGCGCCTCGTGGACCCGGCCTTGCGCGCCGCCGTGGACACGCTGCCGTCGTCGATGCGGCACATCGCCGGCTACCACTTCGGCTGGTGGGACCCCGACGGCACCCCGACCCGGGCCGACGCCGGCAAGGCACTGCGCCCGGCCCTGGTCTTCGGCGGGGCCCTGGCCGTCGGCGGCACCGACCTGGACGCCGTGTCCGGGGCCGTCGCCGTGGAGCTGGTGCACAACTTCTCGCTCCTGCACGACGACGTGATGGACGGCGACGCCACCCGCCGGCACCGGCCGACGGCCTGGAGCGTCTTCGGCCCCAGCCCCGCGATCCTGGCCGGCGACGCACTGCTCGCGCTGGCCCTGGACGTCCTCGCGGGCGGCGGCGACCAGGCGTCGACCCGGGCCACCGGCATGCTCGCGGCCGCCGTCCAGCGCCTGCTGGACGGCCAGAGCGCCGACCTCGACTTCGAACGCCGCGACGACGTCGACGTCGACGAGTGCCTGGCGATGGCCGCGGCCAAGACCGGCGCCCTGCTCGGCTGCGCGTGCGCGGTCGGTGCCCTCTTCGGCGGCGGCCGCCCGGCCCAGGTGCTGCGCCTGGCGCAGTTCGGCGAGGACCTGGGCCTGGCCTTCCAGTTCGCCGACGACCTGCTCGGCATCTGGGGCGACCCCGCGGCCACCGGCAAACCGGTCCACTCGGACCTGCGCAGCCGCAAGAAGTCCCTGCCGGTGGTGGCCGCACTGACCAGCGCCACCGAGGCCGGGAACCGGTTGACGGCCGCGTACGCGGCGCCCGCGCCCGACGACCTGAGCGTGGAGGCCGGCCTGATCGAGGCGGCCGGCGCCCGGCTCTGGGCCCAGGCCCAGGCCGACGAGCTCCTCGGCCGCGCCGTCGAGGCCCTGGCCGCGGCCGACCCGGAGCCCCGGGCCGAGGCCGAGCTGGTCGCCCTGGCCCGGCTGGCCACCCGGCGGGACCGGTGAACGAGCCGGTGACCGTGCTGCTGGCGGCGCCGCGGTCGTTCTGCGCGGGCGTCGAGCGGGCGATCGAGATCGTGGAGCGGGCCCTCCAGCGGCGGCCGCACCCCGTCTACGTGCGCAAGCAGATCGTGCACAACTCGCACGTCGTCGCCGACCTCGAGGGCCGCGGCGCCGTGTTCGTGGACGAGCTCGACGAGGTGCCCGACGGCGCCACCGTCGTGTTCTCCGCGCACGGCGTGGCCCCGGCCGTCCGGGTCGAGGCCGACCGGCGCGGGCTCGACGTCATCGACGCCACCTGCCCGCTCGTCACCAAGGTGCACGCCGAGGCCCGCCGGTTCGCGGGCCGCGGCGACACCGTCATCCTGGTCGGGCACGCCGGGCACGAGGAGGTCGAGGGCACCCTCGGCGAGGCACCCCGGCGCACGGTCCTCGTCGCCGACGTCGCCGGGGTGGCGGCGCTGCGGGTGAAGGACCCGGACCGGGTGTCGTACCTGACCCAGACCACCCTCGCTGCCGACGAGGTCGCCGAGGTCGTGGCCGCGCTGCGGGCCCGGTTCCCGAAGCTGCGCGGCCCCGGCTCCGACGACATCTGCTACGCCACGACGAACCGGCAGGAGGCGGTGAAGGCGATCGCCCGCGACGCCGACCTGGTCCTCGTGGTGGGGTCCCGGAACTCGTCGAACTCGCAGCGCCTGGTCGAACTGGCGAAGCGCCTCGGCACCCCGGCGTACCTCATCGACGACGCGGCCGGCCTGCGCGCCGAGTGGCTCACCGGGGCGCGGGTGATCGGCCTGTCCGCCGGGGCGTCGGCGCCGCCGCGGCTCGTCGACGAGGTGATCGCGGCGCTGCGGTCGCGGGGTCCGGTGACGGTCGAGGAGCGCGCGGTCGCCGCGGAGCGCCTCCAGTTCGCGCTGCCCCCGGCGGTCCGGCCGTGACCGGTCCTCAGCGCCGGCTGCGGCGCACCAGCCGGGACACGGCGACGGCGGCGACCATCAGCCCGCCCACCACCGGGATGTACCGCGAGCCGACCTTGTGCCGGGCCTCGCTCGCCGCCAGCGCCACGGTCTCGGGCACATACGCGGGCCTCTTCGACGGGCTCGGCTCCGGCGCTTCCGGCGACGGCGAAGGGCTCCGAACCGGCGGCCGCGCCGGTGCGGCGGCCGGGGGAGTGCCCGGCGGCGGCACCAGCGAGGGAACCGGCGAAGGCGGCGCGGTCGTGGGCAGGGCCCGCGCCACGACCGGCGGCGAAGGGGCGGGCGATGCGGGGACCGGGCAGGTGGCCGCGTCGGACGAGGTGAGCGGGCCCAGGTCGGCCAGCTTCTCGGCCTCGGTGCCGGTGATGCGGTACAGCGCGCTGCCCATCGGCGCCCGCCCGGTCCCGGCGCCCGCGCCCGGGCCCGCGTCGCGGTTGAACACGGCCGCGATGGAGCCGTCGGCCAGGACCGCGACCGCGCCGTACGCGGAGCTCGGCGGCAGCCCCGGCACCGGCGTCGTGTCGACCGCGCCGACGCCGGTCGCCGCGTCCCAGCGCAGCCGCACCACCCGGGCCACGTTGCCCATGGACACGACCGTGACGAGCTCGCCGGTGCGGGGGTCGGTGGCCCAGTCGCCGGCGTACGGCAGGTCCGGCAGCGCGTGCGCGGGGAGCGGGGCCGGCGGGCCGGGGGCCAGGCGCAGCGGGCGGAGCCGGTCACCGGTGCTGATCAGGAGCTGGGTCGAGCCGTCGGCGGCGGTGGCGATGGCCGCGCCGTACCCGGTGACGAGGTCCTGGCGGCCGGGCGCGGGGCCGAGGTCGGTGACGGTGCCGGCGGTGGTGAAGCGGACCAGGTGCGGGGCGTCGGGCAGGCGGCGGCCGTCGAGCTCGGTGGCCAGGCCCGTGAGCGTCCCGGCACTCGTGCAGGCGATGGCGTTGAGGGAGTACCGCAGCCGGATCTGGCTTGTGGCGGTGTGCAGTGTCGAGCCGGTGCCGCCGGGCGCCTGCCCGACCCAGACCAGCCCCGGTGGCAGCGGCGCGACCGGCAGGACCGGCGTCGGTGTGACGGCCAGCGCGGCCACGGCCAGACGCAGCATGGAATCCCCCGTGGTCGATTTGCGGCTTTTGCGGGATTTCACTGTATCGGACGGAGGGGCGCGGTGAACGGCGAGATCCTGATCGGCGGGCTGCTCGCCGTGGCCGTCGCGGTGGCCGTGGCGGTCGTCGCCGGCCTGGCCGTGCAGCGCTGGGTGCCCGTCGCCGACCGGCAGGAGAACAACGACGTCGCCGGCATCGCGTTCGCGATCATCGGGGTGCTCTACGCGATCCTCATGACGTTCGTGATCGTCAGCGTGTGGGAGGCCGGGGACGCCGCCCAGGACAGCAGCCGGGCCGAGGCCCGCGCGCTCGTCGACCTGGACCGCTACGCCGAGACGCTCCCCGCCGCGCGGCAGGCCGCATTGCAGGCGCAGACGGCCAAGTACGCCGACATCGTCGAGCGGCAGGAGTGGCCGGCGATGGCGAAGGGGGAGCCGGTCGGCCGGGCCGGCAGCGGGATCATCGCCCAGCTCTGGCGGAGCGTCGACCAGCCCGGCGACGGCGGGGACGAAGCGGCCGTCGCCCGCCAGGCCGAGGCCCGCAACACGCTGCGGCAGCTGGTGGTGTCCCGCGACGCGCGGCTGGCCGCGGCCGACGCGGGCCTGCCGAAGGTGATGTGGCTGGCGCTGATCGTCGGCGACGTGCTCACCCTCGCCAACGCGCTCATGTTCGGGGTCAAGGGCAGCGGCGAGTACCTCGCGATCGTCGCGATGCTCTCGGCCATGTCCGCGCTCATGCTCTTCGCCGTCTACGAGCTGGAGTTCCCGTTCCAGCGCGGCGAGAGCGTCACCGTCGAGGTCTTCTCCAGCGTCGTCGCCGACGGCGCGGCTTCCTGAAGGGGTTCAGTACCGTGACCACGCAACCGTTTGCGCTGCCGGAGTTCTACCAGCCCTATCCGGCGCGGCTGAACCCCGCTCTGGAGACCGCCCGCACCCACTCCAAGGCGTGGGCCCGGGAGCTGGGCATGATCGAGGGCTCCGGCGTGTGGACCGAGGCCGACTTCGACGCCCACGACTACGCGCTGCTGTGCGCCTACACCCACCCCGAGTGCGACCCGGCCGAGCTGGACCTGGTCACCGACTGGTACGTCTGGGTGTTCTTCTTCGACGACCACTTCCTCGAGGTCTACAAGCGCACCCAGGATTGGGCCGGGGCCCGCGCCTACCTGGAGCGGCTGCGCGCGTTCATGCCCACGGGGGCGCTGGAGTTCCCGAAGGCCACCAACCCGGTCGAGGCCGGCCTGGCCGAGCTGTGGACCCGCACCGTCCCGAGCATGTCCGCCGACTGGCGGCAGCGCTTCGCCGAGAGCACCCGCAACCTGCTCGACGAGTCGCTGTGGGAGCTGGCGAACATCAACGCGGGGCGGGTGTCCAACCCGATCGAGTACATCGAGATGCGCCGCAAGGTCGGCGGGGCGCCCTGGTCGGCCGGCCTGGTCGAGCACGCGACCGGCGCCGAGGTCCCGGCCCGGGTCGCCGCGAGCCGCCCGCTGCGGGTGCTGCGCGACACCTTCTCCGACGCCGTCCACCTGCGCAACGACCTGTTCTCCTATCAGCGCGAGACCCAGGAGGAGGGCGAGCTGGCCAACTGCGTCCTCGTCCTGGAACGGTTCCTCGGCTACTCGCCGCCGGAGGCCGCCGAGGCCACCAACGACCTGCTCACGTCCCGGCTGCAGCAGTTCGAGCACACGGTCCTCACCGAGCTGGAGCCGCTCTTCGCCGAGCACGGCCTCGACCCGGGGGAGCGGCTGCGGGTGCTCAAGTACGCCCAGGGTCTGCAGGACTGGCAGGCCGGCGGCCACGAGTGGCACCTGCGCTCGTCGCGGTACATGAACGCGCAGGCGCGGCCGTTCCGGCTCGGCGGGCCCCGCGGCCTGGGCACGTCCGCGGCCCGCCTCGGGCTGCGGTCCCGGGTCCGGCAGCTGGCCCCGGAGCCGTTCGCGGCCGTCGGGCCCCTGCCCGTCCCGGAGCTGTACATGCCGTTCCCGGCCCGGCCGAACCGGCACCTCGACCACGCCCGCCGGGACGTCCTGGACTGGTCGGAGCGGGCCGGGTTCTTCACGATGGTGTGGACGCGGGAGAGCCTGGCCGGCATCGACCTCGCCGTGTGCGCGGCCGCCCTGGACCCCGACGGCACCCGGGACGAGCTCGTCCTCGGCACCCGCTGGCTCAGCTGGGGCACCTACGGAGACGACTACTTCCCCCAGGTGTACGGCACCACCGGCGACATCGCCGGGGCGCGCACCTTCGTGTCCCGGCTGTCGCGGCTCATGGACGGCGCCGCGATCGTGCCGGCCAACCCGGTCGAGGCCGGCCTGGCCGACCTGTGGCCGCGGACGGCCTCGACGATGAGCGCGGCCGGCGCCGCCCGCTACCGCACCGCGATCGAGTCGATGCTGACCAGCTGGCTCTGGGAGCTCGACAACCACCGGCTGCGGCGCATCCCCGACCCGGTCGACTACATCGAGATGCGCCGCCGCACGTTCGGCTCCGACCTCACGATGAGCCTGGCCCGCCTCGCGCACGAGCGGGTGCTGCCCGACGAGCTGTTCACCACCCGCCCGATGCTGAACCTGGACAACGCGGCCGCCGACTACGCCTGCTTCGTCAACGACCTGTTCTCCTACCAGAAGGAGGTGCAGTACGAGGGCGAGGTGCACAACATCGTCCTCGTCCTCCAGCACTTCCTGCAGGTCGACCGGGGCCGGGCGGTGGCCGTCGTGCACGACCTGATGACGCAGCGGCTGCACCAGTTCGAGCACATCGCGGCGACCGAACTGCCATTGATCGCCGACCATTTCGAGCTGGACCCGGCGGCACGTGAAGCGCTTAATCGCTACGTGGCGGAACTGCGGAACTGGCTGGCCGGCGTCCTCAAGTGGCACCGCGACACCGACCGCTACGACGAGGCCGTCCTGCGCCGCCGCCACACCGCCCCGGCGCCGGCGCACTGGCTGCGCAAAGGCCACCTGACCGGGGCCGTTGCCTCGTTCTAGCCCTCCGCTCCCGTCGAGCCCCGGTCGTGTGCCACGCGGCCGGGGCTTGATCGACTTTCTTGACTGCCCGCGACTCTGATCGTATGGTCGGGGCTGATTAACCGCTTAACCCAAACGGCCTCTCCGCTGAAAGTTTCCGGGTCCCGACCCGGCTGATCAGCGTGCGCGGCCGGCGCGGTTGACGCATGCACGGTGCTGACTACGTTCACGGCTTGGGCCACCCCGCCCCTCCCTCGCCGAGAAAGGCCACCGATGTACACCAGACCTCCGGTCAGGACTTCGGGCTCGACCGTTCGACTGCTCGTGCGGGCTCTGACCGCGGCCGCCGCGGTGGTGCTCGTCGCCGCCGGCGGGACCGCGTCCGCCGCCGAGAACGCCGAGACCGGCGCCGGCAACCAGTTCGTGACCCGGCAGGGCGCGGACCTCAAGCTCGGCGGCAAGACGTTCCGGTTCGCCGGGTCCAACAACTACTACCTGCACTACCAGTCGAAGGCGATGGCCGACGACGTGCTCGCCGACGCCGCCGCGGCCGGCTTCAACGTGCTGCGGACGTGGGGCTTCATGGAGTCCGGGCAGAACGGTGTGTCGTTCCTGTCGTTCGACGGCACGAAACCGGTCGCCAACGACGGCCCGGACGGCCTGCAGCGCCTGGACTACGTCATCAAGGCCGCGCACGACAAGGGACTGCGGCTGGTCATCCCGCTGACGAACAACTGGAGCGACTTCGGCGGCATGGACCAGTACGTCAAGTGGCGGGGCGGCACCCACCACGACGACTTCTACACCGACCCCGTCATCCGCGGCTGGTACAAGGACTGGGTCGCGCACGTCCTGAACCGCACGAACTCGGTCACCGGCGTGCAGTACAAGAACGATCCCACGGTTCTGGCCTGGGAACTGGGCAATGAGCCCCGCTGCGGCGGCTCCGGACAACTGCCCCGCTCCGCCACGTGTACCGACCGCACGCTTGTCGATTGGGCCGATGACATGACGCGGTTCATGCACGGCGTCGACCGCAACCACCTCGTCGGCGTCGGCGACGAGGGCTTCCTGTGCACCGACCGGACCAGCTCCGACTGGACGATCAACTGCGCCGACGGCGTCGACTCGGCCGCCCTGGCCGCGCTGCCCGGCGTCGACCTGGCCTCGTTCCACCTGTACCCGGACGGCTGGGGCAAGGACGCGGCCTGGGGCACCCAGTGGATCCGCACGCACGCGCAGATCGCCGACCAGGTCCACAAGCCGATCATGCTGGGCGAGTTCGGCATCAAGGACAAGGCGACCCGCAACCTGACCTACAAGGCGTGGCTCGACGAGGCCGTGCGCGACAACCTCGACGGCTTTCTCTACTGGATCCTCTCCGGGGTGCAGGACGACGGCACCAACTACCCGGACTACGACGGCTTCACCGTGTACTGCCCCAGCCCCGTCTGCACCACCATCGCCAACGCGGGCGACGAGCTGCGCAACGGCCAGCGGTCGCGCCCGCCGGTCGCCGACGACGACGCCGCCCAGACGCTGCGGGACGAGGCCGTCACGCTCTACCCGGCTGCGAACGACATCGCGTACCGCACCAAGGTCAAGCCCTCCACCATCCGCCTCGGCGCCACGTCCACCAGCGGCGGCACCTTCGCGCTGAACGCGGCCACGGGCGCGGTGACGTTCACCCCGGCCGCCGGCTTCCAGGGCAAGGCGTCCACCACCTACACGGTCCGCGACGAGGCCGGCCGGTTGTCCAACACCGCCCGCATCGAGGTCACCGTCCGGCCCCGGCCGGGCGACGCGCTGCTCATCGCCGGTTTCGAGGACGGCACCGACGGGTTCGCGCCCGGCAGCTGGCAGGCCAACGCGGGCACCGTCGCGCAGACCCCCGACTTCCACACCCAGGGCGCGTCCGGTCTGCGGGTCACCGCGGCCGACGGCGGCTGGTTCGGCATCGCACCGCTGCCGGCGCCGCTCGACCTGTCGGCGAAGGGCACCCTCAAGTACGACCTGAAGACCGCGGCCGCGGGCACCTCGACCAGTATCGCGGTGCAGACCGGCGACGCGTGGACCTGGTGCCAGTCGACGTTCGGCTGGGTCAACCCCGACACCACGACCACGGTCTCGATCGACCTGACGACCGCCATGTCCTGCGACGCGACCGCCCTGGCCGACGTCCGCGTGATCTACGTGTGGATCTCCGGCGGCGGCCAGTTCGACCTCGACAACATTCGGGCCGAGTAACCACACCCCCCACTTGGAGCCGACATGCGCAAACTGATCACCGCCGCTTTAGCCCTGGGCCTGGTCCTGGGCGGCGCGGCCGGGTGCGGCGACGACGACACGGGCGGCGGCGACGGGAAGATCGCCGGCGAGATCACCGTGCTGACCCAGCGCACCGACATCGTCAACACGGTGTTCCAGGACTACAAGAAGAAGTTCGAGGCGAAGTACCCGGGCACGACCGTCAAGTTCGAGGCCATCACGGACTACGAGGGCGACGTGCGGGTCCGGATGAACACCAAGAACTACGGCGACGTGCTGCTCATCCCCAACTCCGTCACCGACGACCAGCTCAAGAACTTCTTCGAGCCGCTCGGCACGGTCGACGCGATGAAGGACAAGTACCGCTTCGTCACCGCCGAGAAGACGTTCGACGGCAAGGTCTACGGGCTGTCGATCACCGGTAACGCGCAAGGCTACGTGCTCAACAAGAAGATCTGGACCCAGGCCGGCATCACCGAGCCGCCGAAGTCGCCCGAGGAGTTCCTGGCCGCGCTCAAGGCGATCAAGGAGAAGACGGGCGCGATCCCGCTGTACACGAACTACAAGGAGGCGTGGCCGCTCGGGCAGTGGGAGGGCGTCCGCGGCGCGGTCAGCGGCGACCCGGACGCGGTGACCAAGCTCGCCGAGGACGACGCGCCGTGGGCCGCCGGCAAGGAGCACTACATCATCGACTCGCTGCTCTACGACGCGGTGAAGGGCGGCTACACCGAGCCGGACCCGACGACCACCAACTGGGAGCAGTCGAAGGGCCTGCTGGGCACCGGCAAGATCGCCACGATGATGCTCGGCTCCTGGTCGATCGTGCAGATGCAGCAGGCGGCGACGAGCAAGGACGACATCGCCTACTGGCCGTTCCCGCACCAGGCCAACGGCAAGTTCTACTCCGTCATCGGCGGCGACTACAAGAACGCGATCAACATCAACTCGAAGAACAAGGCGACCGCGCGGGCCTGGATCGACTGGTTCACCGACGAGTCGAACTACGCCACCGACCAGGGCGGCGTGTCGACGCTGAAGAGCGCGGCGATGCCGGCCACCCTCGCGGACCTGACCGCGGCGAAGACCGAGCTCATCGAGCTGAATCCGGCGCCGAAGGGCAAGGAGGGCCTGGCCGACAAGATCGGCAACTCGGCCGAGATCGCGCTCTTCGACGGCAAGTATCGCCAGACCATCGTCGACGCCGCCCGCGGCGCGAAGAACCAGTCCAAGGACCAGATCTTCGCCGACCTCAACAAGAAGTGGGCGGCAGCGAGGGCCAAGCTCAAGTGACGATGCTCCGCGCAAGGCCGCGCCGGAACCACCGGCGCGGCCCCGTCACGCCCTACGTGTTCCTGATCGTGCCGCTGGCGTTCCTGGTCGTGTTCACCTACATCCCGGTCGCGAACATGTTCTGGTACAGCGTCACCGACTGGGACGGCCTGAGCCCGACCAAGGAGTTCGTGGGCTTCGGCAACTACGTGGAGATCTTCACCCGGCCGGAGCTGTTCGGCGTGCTGAAGGTCAGCCTCTACTACGTCGGCGCGTCCTTCGTGCAGATCTTCCTGGCGCTGTACTTCGCGACCGTGCTCAGTTTCAGCACGTTCCTGCGCAACGTCTACAAGGGATTCATCTTCTTCCCGTACCTCATCAACGGCGTCGCCATCGGCATGATCTTCCTGTTCTTCTTCCAGCCCGGCGGGACGCTCGACGCCGCGCTCAAGGCGGTCGGGCTGGGCGGGTCGGTGCAGCAGTGGCTGGGCGACCCCGGCGTCGTGAACTACTCGCTCGCCGGCACGTCGATCTGGCGGTACCTCGGGCTGAACTTCGTGCTCTTCCTGGGCGCGATCCAGTCCATCCCCGGGCAGCTCTACGAGGCCGCCGAGCTGGACGGGGCGTCGCGGTGGGCGCAGTTCCGCTACATCATCCTGCCCGGCATCCGCCCGGTCGTCGGGCTGTCGTTCATCCTGGCCATCTCGGGCTCGCTGTCGGTGTTCGAGATCCCGTTCATCATGACCGGCGGTGCGAACGAGAGCGAGACGTTCGTCATCCAGACGGTCGACATGGCGTTCAAGTACTACAAGTTCGGCCTCGCCTCGGCGATGGCCGTGGTGCTGCTGGTCATCATCCTGCTCGTGACGTGGCTGCAGCGCCGGGTCGCGCCGGAGGAGAAGGTGACGCTGTCGTGAGGTTCTTGAAGCACCTTTCGCTGCTGGGCGCCTCACTGACAGTACTGCTGCCGCCATTGGTTCTTGTCTTTGCGTCTCTCAAGACGCACCGGGAGTTCTCGACGTCGGGGCCGTTCGACCCGCCGCACGACTGGTTCAATTTCGCCAACTACGCGACCGCGTTCAACGACGGGCACATGCTGCGCGGCTTCGTCAACACCTCGATCATCCTGGTCGTGTCGCTGGCCGGGACGGTGCTCATCGGCTCCATGGCGGCCTACGCCATCGACCGGTTCACCTTCCGGCTGCGCCCGGTCGTCATCGCGATGTTCCTCCTGGCCACGCTCGTGCCCGGGGTGACGACGCAGGTCGCCACGTTCAAGGTCGTCGACACGCTCGGCCTCTACGACACCCGCTGGTCGGCGATCGCGCTGTTCCTCGGCACCGACATCATCTCGATCTACATCTTCCAGCAGTTCCTGCGGGGCGTGCCGACCGAGCTCGACGAGGCCGCGGCCCTCGAGGGCGCGGGCGCGTTCACCATCTACCGGCGCATCATCCTGCCGCTGCTGAAACCCGCGATCGCGACCGTCGTCATCATCAAGGGGATCGCGATCTACAACGAGTTCTACATCCCGTTCCTGTACATGCCGTCCCAGGAGCTCGGCGTCATCTCCACGTCGCTGTTCCGGTTCAAGGGCCCGTTCGGCGCGCAGTGGGAGGTCATCTCGGCCGGCGTCATCCTGGTCATCATCCCGACGCTGATCGTGTTCCTGGCCCTGCAGCGCTTCATCTACAACGGCTTCACCGCGGGAGCCACCAAATGACCGGCGACGTGTATGGTGCCGAGCGATGACGACATCCGGTGAGCCGGCTGGACGGGTCACGATCAGGCAGGTCGCGACCCATGCCGGCGTGTCCGAGGCGGCCGTCTCCTATGCCCTCAACGGCCGGCCCGGCGTCTCCGAGCAGACCCGGGCCCGGGTCCTGGCCGCGGCCCGGGAGCTGGGCTGGACCCCCAACATCGCGGCCCGCTCGCTGGGCACGGCCCGGGCCAACGCCGTCGGCATGGTCCTGGTCCGCCCGCCCCGGGTCATGGTCGTCGACTCGTTCTTCACGCAGATGCTCAGTGGGGTCGAGGCGGAGCTCAACCGCAATGACGTCGCATTGGTACTGCACCTCGTCGACGACTTCGAAGAGACGATCGGCGTCTACCAGCGGTGGTATCGCGGCCGCCACGTCGACGGGGTCATCCTCACCGACCTGCGCAGCAACGACCCCCGCCCCCTGGCGCTGCGCGAGATCGGCCTGCCCGCGGCGCTGATCGGCGGCGGCCACCCGTCCCGGGCCACGTTCGACCTGTCCGGCGTCAGCAACGTCGACGTCGACACGGAAGGCACCGCCCTCAACATCATCAGCTATCTGAAGGCGCTGCGGCACCGCTCGGTCGCCCGGGTCGCGGGCCCCCTGGAGCTGCTGCACACCGTGCGGCGCGACGTCGCCTACACCGATGCCGTGGCGGCCGTCGGCGACATCGAATACCGCGCGGTGTACACCAACTACAGCGCCGCCGACGGCATGCGCGCGACGCGCGAGCTGCTGAGCCGGGCCGACCCGCCGACCGCGCTGGTGTTCGACAACGACGTCATGGCCGCGGCCTCGCTCAAGGTCGCGCACGAGATGGGCCTGGCGGTCCCCGACGACTTCTCGGTGGTGGCGTGGGACGACTCCGACCTGTGCCAGCTCACCGTGCCCGAGATCACGGCGGTGGTCCAGGTGCCCGCGCTGCAGGCCGAGCTGACCGCGCGGGCGCTGCTGACCGCCATCTACGGCGGGGTGGAGACCCGGCTGACCTTACCGCCGGGCACGCTGACGGCCCGCCAGTCGACCCGCCCGCCGCGCGCCCACTGAGCGCTTAACCGGTTCACGTTGACACCGCTTCGACGCGGCTCATAGGCTTTGTTCAGTTACTTATACGGTTAAGTCGGGAGTGCCCCAATGCCAGTTCTGCGTCCCCTGCACACCGGCTGGACCGTCCGGGCCGCGGCCGCGGCGCCGCCCGGGGACACCCTCCTGGTCGCCGGCGCGGTCCCGGTCGCCGGCCCCCTCCCGGCCACCGTGCCCGGGTGCGTGCACACCGATCTCCTCGCGGCCGGCGCGATCCCCGACCCGTTCCTCGACGACAACGAGGTCCGGCTGCACTGGATCGGCCGCACGCCGTGGCTCTACGAGACCGTCTTCGACGCCGACGGCATCACCGGGGACCGGATCGACCTCGTCGCCGAGGGCCTCGACACCGTCGCCACCGTGACCCTCAACGGCACCGAGGTCGGCCGGACGGCGAACCAGCATCGGGGGTACCGCTTCGACGTCACCGGCCTGCTGGAGCCGACCGGCAACCGGCTCAGCGTCCGCTTCGACTCCGCCTACGACTACGCGGAGCACGTCCGCGACACCCTCGGGTCCCGCCCCAACGCCTACGGTGAACCGTTCCAGTACATCCGCAAGATGGCCTGCAACTTCGGCTGGGACTGGGGCCCGACCGTCGTCACCGCCGGCATCTGGCAGCCGATCGGCCTGCACGCCTGGTCCACGGCCCGCCTGGCCCGGGTCCGCCCGGTCGTCACCGTCACCGGCTCCACCGGCCGGGTCGAGGTCCGCGCCGACCTGGAGCGCACCGCCGACGCCCCGCTGCGGCTGACCGCCACGGTCGGCGGCGTCACCGCGGCCGTCGACGTGCCCGCGGGCGCCCTCGAGGCCTCCGTCGTCGTCGAGGTCCCGGACGCCGAGCTGTGGTGGCCGCGCGGCTACGGTGCGGCGAAGCTGTACGAGCTGCGGGTCGAGCTGACCGGCGGGACCGAGCCGCTGGACACCTGGACCCGGCGGATCGGGTTCCGGACCGTCGCGCTGGACACCGCGGCCGACGCCGACGGGTCGCGGTTCGTGCTGCGGGTCAACGGCGAGCCGGTGTTCGTCCGCGGGGTCAACTGGATCCCCGACGACGCGTTCGTCACCCGCGTCGACCGGGCCCGCTACGCCGAGCGCATCGGGCAGGGCGTCGCCGCGGGCGTCAACTTCCTACGCGTGTGGGGCGGGGGGCGATACGAGAGCGACGACTTCTACGACGTCGCCGACGAGCTCGGCGTCCTCGTCGGGCAGGACTTCCCGTTCGCCTGCGCCGCGTATCCGGAGGAGGAGCCGCTCGGCGGCGAGGTCGCGGCCGAGGCGCGCGAGCAGGTCGTCCGGCTCATGCCGCACCCGAGCCTGGCCATGTGGGTCGGCAACAACGAGAACATCTGGGGCTTCCACGACTGGGGCTGGCCCGCCGAGCTCGACGGCCGCACCTGGGGCGAGGGCTACTACCTGCGCGTCCTGCCGGGGATCGTGCACGAGCTCGACCCGACCCGCCCCTACTGGCCCGGCAGCCCCTACTCCGGGGACCCCGCCATCCACCCCAACGACCCCGCCCACGGCACCATGCACATCTGGGACGTGTGGAACACCCACGACTACCGCCACTACGCCACCTACCGGCCCCGCTTCGTGGCCGAGTTCGGCTTCCAGGCCCCGCCGGCGTTCGCGACCCTGCGCCGGGCCGTGAGCGACGAACCGCTCACCCCGCAGTCGCCCGGCGTCGCCCACCACCAGAAAGCCATCGGCGGCAACGACAAGCTCGCCCGCGGCCTGCAGGGCCACTTCCCGCCCGTCACCGGCATCGACGACTGGCACTGGGCGACACAGCTCAACCAGGCCCGCGCGATCGCGTTCGGCATCGAACACTTCCGCAGCCTCAAGCCGCTCTGCATGGGCACGGTCGTCTGGCAGCTCAACGACAACTGGCCGGTCACGTCCTGGTCCGCCGTCGACGGCGACGGCCGCCGCAAGCCCCTGTGGTTCGCCCTGCGCCGCGTCTACGCCGAGCGCCTGCTCACGTTCCAGCCCCACGACGGCGCCCCGGCCGTCGTCGCCGTCAACGACACCCCGGACCCGTGGCACGCCGAGCTCGATGTGCGCCGCCTGACCTTCGACGGCACCCCGCGCGCGAAAGTGACAGTGACCGTGGCCGTCCCCGCCGGCGGCGCCGTGACCGTCCCGCTGCCGCCCGAGGTGGCGACCCCCGACAACCCGGCCGCCGAACTCCTCATCGCCGACCTCCCCGGCGACCGCGCCACGCACTTCTTCGCCGAGGACGTGGACCTCACCTACCCCCACCCGTCCGCGGCCGTCACCGCGACCCGCGCCGACGACGGCGTGGACCTGCACATCACCGCCCACACCCTGCTACGCGACCTGGCCGTCTTCCCGGACCGCGTCACCCCGACCGCCACCGTCGACCGCCAGCTCCTAACCCTCCTCCCGGGCGAGTCGGTAACCCTGCACGTCCACGGCACCACCGAAACCGACCCGTCCGCATGGTCCACCCGCCCGGTCCTCCGCACCGCGAACGACCTCACCACCCACTGACCCACCGCCCCTCGATCCCCGTGACGGCCGGCGGCGGCGCGTATGTTCGCCGGCGTCGATCCATTGCTCAGCGTCGATCGTCAGAGTTCCGTCGGTGTGGTGGCGGGCGGTCGGGTCGTGGGGCGGGGTGGGAGCGGGGGCGGAAACGGGACCCCCGGCGGGGTGGTGGGACGGGTGGCGGCACTATTCTGCGGCCCATGATCACGGAGGACGCCGACGGGGAGTTGCGGCGGCTGGCTCGGGACGGGAAGTTCCGGCATCGTGAAGCGGCGCGGCGGGGGGTGCGGTTTCGGGTCGGCGGGGATGTGGCTGATCTGGTGGCCATCGTCGACGATCCGCATCCGTGTGCCATGACCGAGGTGGTGTTCGCGCTGGCCGGGGCTACGCGGACGTGGCTCAACTGGGTGCCGATGCCGGCCGAGACCGTGTGCCTCGCGGCGAATCAGATCGCGGCGCGGCGGGCGCAGGGGGATCGGGTCACGGTGGAGCGGTTCAATGTGTCCGCGGCTGAGCCGCCGACCGCGATGCTCGCCGCGCGGCGGGTCATCGGGGAGGTCGACCTGCACGTCGGGGCGTTTCCGGAGCCGGACATCCGGGTGCCGCTGCGGCGGCCGGCGCGGTCGGTGATCTGGCGGTACGACGGGGTGCGTCCGGTCGCGGCCGTCGCGGCACCGTCGGAGGCGGCGGTCGCGGTGCTCCACGAGGTCGGGGCCGAGACGTGGCCGTCGATGCTGTCCGGGTATCTGCGGGCGGCGCCGCTCGGTGCGCTGCCCCTCGACGATCTGCTCGGGCTCCTCGCGCACCTGCCGGCGCCGCCACCGACGCAGCGGTGGAAGCACCTGGCCCGCTCGACCCCCACCTACTGGTACCGGCTGCTGCAGCCGTGGGTCTGCCTCGGTCTCCTGCACCACGCCGCCGACGAGCCGTGGGCCTCGTCGACGCGCCGGCAGGTGCTCGTCGACCTCGCGTTCGGCGTCGAGGACTGGGTGGCCGACGCGGCGCTGTTCGCGCTGGTCACGATGGCGTTCCGGGAGCCCGGGCAGCGGCGGGAGGTGCGGGATCTGGTGCGCGGGCGGCTGGACGCGGCCGTCGACGCCGGGCGGGTGGTGACGATCGAGGAGTCCCTCGCGCATCTGATGCTGATCACGCCGGGGTGTACCGCGTCCGACCACGCCAAGGCCCGGACCGTCCTGGCCCGCCACGGTGTCCGCCCGCCGCAGCGACGCAAGCGGTGGCCGTTCAGCTGACGAGCTCTTCCGCGCTCAGCAACGAGCGCACGCCGAGCGTGTCCCGCAGTGGTGAGCCGGGCGGCAGGTCGTCGACGACGCTGGCCAGGCCCAGCCAGGTCGCGCCGATCTCGGTGACCATCGACCGGATCGCCTCCGCCTGCGCGCCGCTCTCCACCCAGTCATCCACGCACAGCACGCGGTCGGACGGGCGGACCAGGGCCCGGCGAAAGCTCAAGACCTGACCGCTCTGGTGGTACGTCCTGGGCAGCGCGCGATGCGCATAGAACTCGGAGTGCAGGGCGACGCGGTCGTTCTTGCGCACCTCGACCAGGCCGATGCCGAGGTGGGCGGCGACGAGCGCGCCGAGCAGGGTCCCGCGGGACGCCGGGCCGAGCACCACCGTCGGCGGCCCCGGCACGAGCGCGGCTACGGCGGGCGGGAGATCGCGCAGTACCACCGGGTCCCGCCACCACTCGGTGATGTCAGCGAACGCCACGTCCGGGCCGCCCCGCCAATGGAACCCGATCCGCAGGCGGGTCCGCAGGTCAGGCACCGAGCGCCGGGGCCGGCTGCCACCGCCAGCGCGGGTCGCAGTCGGGATCGTTGGCGGCCAGGACGGCGCGCAGGACACCGTCCGGGTCGCACGAGTACAACCCGGAGCTCCAGACGTTGTTGACCTCGAGGACCGCGAACTCGCCGGTCTCGGTGCGCCCGACGTCGATGACCGCGGTCGGGGGGACGTCCGGCGCGGGGAGGTCGGCGAGCATCAGGCCGACGAACGCGGCCGCCTCGTCGTGCCAGGAGGCGCGGTGCATGCGCAGGGTCGGGCTCCACTCCTCGCCCTCGACCAGGTAGGGGCTCCAGGCGACGGGCTGGCGGCCGATGGTGAAGACACGGTATTCGGAGGCCAGGTCCAGCCAGTGGTCCATGATGATCAGCGTGCTGTCGGCCGGGAGGCGGGCGGTGCGCAGGCGGTTGCGCAGGTCGTCGGCGTTGCGGACCCAGGCCGCGGAGAACGCGGGGTGCTTCTCGTCGGCGAGCTTGGCCACGGCCGGGCCGGTGCCGACGACGTCGGGGGCCTCGCCGACGCTGACGAGGCGGATGTCGCGGCCGGTCACGTCCTTCGGCAGGGCCGCGAACCAGGTCGGGGACGCGCCGTAGAGGCACACGTCGGCGCCGCCGGCGATGAGCGTCGTGAGGTAGCCGCCGGCCGCGCGCCAGGCGACGCCGTCGGCCGAGTGCAGCCCGGTGACTTCGGCGGGGTCGCCGGGGAGCTGGGCCACGGGCAGGCCCAGGCGGTGGGCGGCATGCGTCAGGGCCGCGCTCGCCTCGGGCGAGCGCACCCGCATTGCCAGGGTCCGGAACTGACGCACCCTCATATCCTGCCAGCGAGCTCCGTCAGTGTCGTTGCCGGAGCCCACACACGGCACATCCCCCGCGAACGCGCTCACCCTGGGCGTTCGCCGTGACACTTTCGGGGACATCAAGGTCGACTTTTGGTACTCAACGTAACAAATCGGGCACGGTATGCCTATGGCAACCGAGCTGTCAGGCGACACACACCTCGTCGGCGAAGACGTGAGCGGCCGGCGGCGGCTTCATGCGCGTCCTGTGGTCCCGCCGCTGGTGCGCCGCCGGCGGACGGTGCGCAGGCGGCGGCTGGTGATCGCCGTCACGCTGCTCGTGGCCGTGCCCGGGCTGACGGCGCTGCGGACGTATGGGCACGATGTCGATCGCGGCGTACACGTGCTGAATCTCGACCTCGGCGGGCTGTCCCGGGCCGATGCGCGGCAGGGCCTCGAACGTGGCATCACCGGCCGCCTGCGCCAGCCGGTCGCGGTCAAGGTCGGCACCGAGGCGGCCGTCCTCGACCCGGTGGCGGTCGGCCTGACCCTCGACCTCCCGGCGACGATCGACCGCGCGGTGCACACCCACCCGGCTCCGTTCCTGCGCGCGGACGTCGAGCCGGTCGTGCACGTCGACCCGGGCCGCCTCTACGCCGTGCTCATGGACCACCTCGGCGCCCAGGGCGACGCCCCGGTCATGCCGGCCGTGCGCTTCGACGGGCTGCGGCCGATCCCGGTGTACCCGGAGCGGGGCCGCGGCCTGGACCGCGCCGGCATCGCGCGAATGGCCCAGACCGGCTGGCTGCGCCGCCCCGTGCTCGAGTTCCCGGTGACGGACCTGGTGCCGCACGACACCCGCGCCGACGTCGACCGCCTGGTCCGCGACGTGGCCACCCCGGCCGTCGCCGGGCCGCTGGTGCTGGCGACCCCGCGCGGGGAGGTGACCGTGACCGCCGCCGGCATCGCGGCCGCCCTGCGCCTCGAGTCCGACGCCGACGGCCACATCACGCCCGCCCTCGACGCGGCCGCCCTGCGCAAGTCGGCCGCGGCCGCGTTCGCCAAGGTCGAGATCCCGGCGGCCGACGCCCGCTTCGAGGTCACCGACGGCCGCCCGGTGGTCCGGGCCGAGACCGACGGCAGCCAGGTCGACCTGTCCACGGCGAAGCTGCTCGAGGCGCTGCGCTCGACCGCCACGCCTCGCCGGGTGGAGGTGCCGATGACGTCCGCGGCCGCCGCCACCACCGCCGCCGAGCTGGGAAAACTCGGCGTCGGCGACGCGGTCGGCTCGTTCACCACCCACTTCGAGCCGGGCCAGCCGCGGGTGGTGAACATCCGCACCATGGCCGAGGCGCTGCGCGGCATGCTGATCCGCCCCGGCGAGACGTTCAGCCTCAACGAGCGGGTCGGGGAGCGCAGTCGCGCGAAGGGCTACGTCGACGCCCCCGGCATCGAGATGGGCAAGATCAAGAACAGCTCCGGCGGAGGCGTCTCCCAGGTGGCGACCACCCTGTTCAACGCCGCCTACCTCGCGGGGCTGCAGGACGTCGAGCACCACCCGCACAGCTACTACTTCGACCGGTACCCGGCCGTCATCGAGGCCACGGTCGTCTACCCGTCGCTCGACCTGCGGATCCGCAATGACGGCCCGAGCGGCGTGCTCATCGACACGGCGACGACCGACGACTCGGTGACGGTGACCCTGTACGGCACCAAGCGCTACGACATCGCCACCGTCTACGGCCCGCGCACCAAGACGGTCCAGCCGAAGACGGTGTACCTGCAGGAGGCCGACTGCACCCCGACCGCGGGCGCGCCCGGCTTCACCCAGGAGGCCTACCGCGTCTTCAGCCAGGCCGGCCAGGAGGTCCGCCGCGAGCGCTTCACCTGGCGCTACGACCCGGAGCCGCACTTCATCTGCGGCCCGCCGCCCCCGGGCGCCGCGGCCGGGTAGGGTTCCGGGCGTGGACGAGGTGCTGCAGGAGTCGGTGCACCGGCCGGTGATCCGGATCGGGGACACGGTGCGGCGGCCGCTGCACCCGTGGAGCGCCTCCATTCACGAGCTGCTGGAGTTCCTGGCCGCGGCCGGGTTCCCCTACTCGCCGCGGTTCCTCGGGGTCGACGACGAGGGCCGGGAGGTGCTCACCTACCTCGAGGGGGAGTCCGGGGGCGACGGGTGGCGGCACGCGGCGGACGAGGGCGGGCTGGCGGCGATGGGGCGGCTGCTGCGGGAGTACCACGACGTCGTCGCCGGGTTTCGGCCTACGCACGACGGGCGGATCATGTGCCACGGGGACTTCGGGCCGTGGAACCTGGTCTGGCGCGACGGCGTGCCGGTCGGCATCCTCGACTGGGACTACGCGTGCCGGCGGCCGCCCGTGCACGACGTCGCCTACGCGCTGGAGTACGTGGCGCCGTTCCGGGACGACGAGGAGGCGATGCGGTCATACCGCCATCCGGGGCCGCCGGACCGGGAGCGGCGGATCGGCATCTTCGCCCGCGCCTACGGCATCGACGTCGACGGGCTCGCCGAGCAGGTCGTGATCCAGCAGGAGTACCTGCTGGACCTCGTCCGGCAGCTCGCCGCGCAGGGGCAGCAGCCGCATCAGGACTGGGTGCGCGACGGCGTGGAGGCGGAAATGGAGGCGCGGATCGCCTGGAGCCGGCGGTACAGTCGCCGAAATGTCGCCCCGTGAGCTCGTCGTGCTCGGCACCGCCAGCCAGGTCCCGACCCGGCTGCGCAACCACAACGGCTACTTCCTGAGCTGGGACGGCGAGGGGCTGCTGTTCGACCCCGGCGAGGGCACCCAGCGGCAGATGCTCCACGCCGGCGTCACCGCCAGCGCCATCACCCGGGTCTGCCTGACCCACTTCCACGGCGACCACTGCCTGGGCCTGCCCGGGGTCGTCCAGCGGATGTCCCTGGACGGATCACCGCACGACGTGCAGGCCTATTTTCCAGGCAGCGGCGAGGTGTACTTCGACCGCCTGCGCCACGCCACCCCGTTCTACGACGCCGTGCGCATCACCAAGCGCCCCATCACCGAGGGCGGCCTGCTCGCGGAGACGCCGAAGTTCCGGCTCGAGGCGCAGCCGCTCGACCACGGCATCGAGGCGTACGGCTACCGGCTGGTCGAGCCCGACGGGCGGCGGATGCTCCCGGAGCGGCTGCGCGCGCACGGCATCGCCGGGCCGGACGTGGCCGTGCTGCAGCGGGAGGGGGAGCTGCGGGGGGTGCGGCTGGAGGACGTCAGCGAGCCGCGCCGGGGGCAGCGCTTCGCGTTCGTCATGGACACCCGGCTGTGTCCGGGCGTGTTCGCCCTGGCCGACGGGGCCGACGTGCTCGTCATCGAGGCCACCTACCTCGCCGAGGATGAGGACCTGGCCGTCGCGCACGGGCACCTGACCGCCGGGCAGGCGGCGCGGGTGGCCGCGGAATGCGGGGTCGGCACGCTGGTGCTGACCCACTTCTCGCAGCGCTACGACGACCCGTCACGCCCCCGATACAGGCTGGAGGCGGAAGCGGTCTTCGACGGTGAGGTTGTGATAGCCGAGGACCTGACTCGCGTCAGGATCCGCGGCTAGTTCAGTCACACTCTGTGCAGATCGGCGCGCCGTTCTTCTCCCGCGAGAGCTGGCTGCGGTGGTGGACCAGGAAGCAGCTGGAGCAGCGGAACTCGTCGACCCGCATCGGCACGACGGGAACGGTGAGCTCCTCGTCGGTCAGTTCCGCGCCCGGAAGCTCGAAGCCGGCCTCGTTCTCGTCCACGTCGACGACGGCCGACTGGCCGTTCTGCCGCCGGGCGGTGAGCTCCTCGAGGCTGTCCTCGGCGAGGTCGGCGCCGACCGGGTTGCGTGGCGCGTCGTAGTCGGTGCTGATGGCCATGGCGTTCACCCTCTCTTGGTGACTTGGTTGTGTAACGAACGCCGCCGGCGTGGGATGTGTTCCCGATCGGCCTTGATCTGATGCATCACGTTCGTGAATGAATAAACACAGTGTCCCGGCTCACATCCGCTCATGACGGGCGGGCTGCGTCCGGTCCACTGTGGACATATCAACAGCGGCAGCGCCAACGAGGCTACCTCGCCGGGTCGCCCGTGCGCGGACTTTTGGCATTCTCCGCGCCGAGGTTCCTCGACGTGCCGGAAAACCCCAGGTCAGGACCGAGGTCTGGCCGAACGGTGGAACGCGGCGGAGGGCCTCTAGAGTTTTCGCATGAACCTTCCCCAGCGTGCTCGTGTGGTTGTTGTCGGTGGTGGGGTCATCGGGACGTCGGTGGCGTATCACCTGGCCAAGGCCGGCGTCACCGACGTGCTGCTGCTGGAGCGGGACCGGCTCACCGCCGGAACCACGTGGCACGCCGCGGGTCTCATCGTGACGTTCGGTTCGCTGTCCGAGACCTCGACGCGGCTGCGACAGTACACCCGCGACCTGTACGCGAGCCTGGAGGCCGAGACCGGGCTCGCGACGGGGCTGCGGCAGTGCGGGTTCATCGAGGTCGCCGCGGACCCGGGCCGGCTGGAGGAGTACCGCCGGGTCGCCGCCTTCAACCGGCACCTCGGCGTGGACGTCCACGAGATCTCCCCGGCCGAGGTGGGCACGCTGTTCCCCCTGGCCCGGACCGATGACATCCTGGCCGGGTTCTACGTCGCCGAGGACGGCCGGGCCAACCCGGTCGACATCACGATGTCCCTGGCCAAGGGGGCGCGGCTGCGCGGGGTGACGATCCTGGAAGGGGTGCCCGTCACGGGGACGCTGCGCCGCAAGGACACGGTCACGGGGGTCCGCACCCCGTTCGGCGACGTCGAGGCCGAGGTCGTGGTCAACTGCGCCGGCATGTGGGCCCGCCAGCTCGGTGAGGAGGCCGGCGTGAGCGTGCCGCTGCAGGCGGCCGAGCATTACTACCTCATCACCGAGCCCATCGACGGCGTCTCGGCCGACCTGCCCGTCCTTGAAGACCCTGGCTCATATGGGTACTTCCGGGAGGAGGGTGGCGGCCTGATGGTCGGACTGTTCGAGGGCGCCGCCGCGCCGTGGAGCGTCGACCGGGTGCCGGACGGGTTCTCGTTCGGGACGCTGCCGCCGGACTGGGACCGCATGGCGCCCTACCTGACCAAGGCGATGAGCCGGATCCCGGTCACGGAGACGGCCGGGGTGCGGACCTTCTTCTGCGGACCGGAGAGCTTCACACCCGACCTGGCCCCGGTCTTCGGCGAGTCCCCGGAGCTGCGCAACTACTTCGTCGCGGCCGGGCTCAACTCGATCGGCATCCTCACCGGCGGCGGCATCGGCCGGGCGCTGGCCACCTGGATCGCCGAGGGCCGCCCGGACGTGGACGTGACCGGCATGCACATCGACCGGCTGCAGCCCTACCAGCGCAACCGGTCCTACCGCGCTCGCCGTACCGTCGAAGCATTGGGTCAGGTCTATGCCACCCACTTCCCGCACAAGGCCTTCTCGTCCGGGCGGGACGCCCGCCGCTCGCCTTTGCACGACCGGGTCTCGCCGTTGCTGCCCTACCGCCGCGACGTCTCCGGCTGGGAGATGCCCGACTTCTACGGATATGACGCGACGTTCGAGCCCTCCTGGCGCCGCCCCGACTGGTTTCCGCTCTGGGCCGCCGAGCACCGGGCGGCCCGCGAGGACGCGATCCTCATGGACATGTCCTTCATGGCCAAGTTCCTGGTCGAGGGCGACGACGCGGCGGCCGCCCTGGAGGAGCTCTCGGCCAACCGGGTGGCTGGCTTCGCCGACGGCAGGGTCACCTACACGCAGTGGCTCAACGAGGGCGGGACCATCGAGGCCGACCTGACCGTCACCCAGCTCGGCGAGGACCGGTTCTGGGTGGTCGCCTCCGACACTGCCCACCGCCACGTGTTCGCCCGGCTGCGCCGCCACCTCGCCGGCCGGCACGCCTTCGCCGCCGACGTCACCTCCGGCTGGGCCCAGCTCAACGTCCAGGGCCCGCGCTCCCGCGAGATCCTGGCCGCGGCCGCCGGCACCGAGATCACGCTGCCGTTCCGGGGTGCGGCCGAGCTCGAGATCGGCTACGCGCGGGTCCTGTGCCTGCGGATCACCTACGTCGGGGAGCTCGGCTACGAGCTCTACATCCCCGCGGAGCAGGCGGTGCACGTCTACGACCGGCTCGTCGCGGCCGGGGCCGGGCACGGGCTGCGCCACGCCGGGCTCAAGGCCCTCGCGAGCCTGCGGATGGAGAAGGGGTACCGCGACTACGGCCACGACATCGACAACACCGACGACGTCCTGGAGGCCGGGCTCGGGTTCGCCGTCGCCCTGGACAAGGAGCATTTCATCGGCCGCGACGCCGTCCTGGCCCGCAAGGCCCGCGGCCCGCTGACCCGCCGCCTCGTCCAGGTCCTGGTGGCCGACCCGGCGGCGCTGCTGTACCACGCCGAGGTGGTCCGCCGCGGCGGCCGGGACGTCGGCTACGTCCGGGCCGCCTCCTACGGCCACACCCTGGGCGGCGCGGTCGGCCTGGCCATGCTCGACGCGGGCCCGGACGCGCTGGACCAGGCCTGGCTCGACGCGGCGCCGCTGACGGTGGAGATCGCCGGCGTGGAGTATCCGGCCCGGGCCTCGATCCGCCCCCTGTACGACCCGGCGAGCGAGCGCGTGCGGGTTTGACCCGAGTGACAGGTAAGCGACCGTTACGTTGCATTCGGTAACTGAACCAATACTCTCAGTGATGTCGGTCGCAGATGGCGGCCACAACACGGGGGAGTACGGAACATGCGCAAGCTTGTGACTATCGCGGTGGCCGCGCTGTCAGTCGTTGCCGTGGCCACGCCGGCCGCGGCCGCGTCGGAGGGCGCGTTCACCGTCGCCGGGACGCGGGACTGGGACCGCGACGGGCACCAGGACATCGTGGTGCGGGAGAACGCCAACGGGGACCTCTGGCTGTACCCGGGCCAGTCGAAACGCGGCTACAGCAGCGCGCCCCGGGTCAAGATCGGCAACGGCTGGAACGGCTTCGAGTTCGGCGGTGTCACCGACTGGGACAAGGACGGCCACCAGGACATCCTCGTCACCGAGCAGGCCACCGGGGACCTGTGGCTGTATCCCGGGCAGTCGAAGCGCGGCTACTCGACGGCCGCGCGGGTGAAGATCGGCAACGGCTGGACGGGCTTCCGGATCGTCGGGCTGGCCGACTGGGACAAGGACGGCCACCAGGACATCGTGACCCGCAACGAGTCGACCGGGGACCTGTGGCTGTACCCGGGTCAGTCGAAGCGCGGCTACTCGACGGTGCCGCGGGTGCAGATCGGCAACGGCTGGACCGGGTTCACGGTCGCCGGCCTGGCCGACTGGGACAAGGACGGCCACCAGGACATCGTCACCCGCAACGACTCGACCGGGGACCTGTGGCTGTACCCCGGGCAGTCCAAGCGCGGCTACAGCACCGCCGCGCCGGTCAAGATCGGCAATGGCTGGACCGGCTACACCGTCTCCGGCCTGACCGACTGGGACAAGGACGGCCACCAGGACATCGTGGTGCGCAACGACTCGACCCGGGACCTGTGGCTGTACCCGGGCCAGTCGAAGCGCGGCTACTCGACCGTGCCGCCGGTGAAGATCGGCAACGGCTGGTAGTTCAGGTTGATCTGCCGAAAATGTTACCCAGCGTCCCTAGTTGCACACATTCTGTTGAGTGACGGATCGCAGCAGGCGGTTCGCGGGTTCAACGGGGAGCTGGAAGACATGCGGATCAGGAGACTCGGCCTGGCGGCGGTCGCGCTGGGACTGGCGGCGGCCATGGCCACCGGCGGGCCGGCCTCGGCCTCGGGCGCATACTCGTTCGCGGGCGTGACGGACTGGGACAAGGACGGCAACCAGGACATCATCGCCCGCGACCCGGGTGGCGACCTGTGGCTGTTCCCCGGCGAGGGGACCCGGGCCGTGGCCGGCACGCAGCCGGTGCAGATCGGCCTGGGCTGGAACGGCTACACCTTCACCGGCCTGGCCGACTGGGACAACGACGGCAACCAGGACATCATCGCCCGCAACGTGGCCGGTGACCTGCTGATGTTCCCGGGCGACTCGGCCCGCGCGACCCCGTCGGCGGCGCCGGTGCAGATCGGCCTGGGCTGGAACGGCTACGCGTTCGCCGGCATCGCCGACTGGGACAAGGACGGCAACCAGGACATCGTCGCCCGCAGCCTCAACGGCGACCTGTGGCTGTTCCCGGGCCAGGCGGTGCGCGGCTACAGCACCGCCGCCCCGGTCCAGATCGGCACCGGCTGGAACGGCTACGATTTCGCCGGCATCACCGACTGGGACAAGGACGGCAACCAGGACATCATCGTCCGCGGCACGACGGGCGACCTGAGCCTGTTCCCGGGCGAGTCGGTCCGCGGCTACTCCTCGCAGCCGCCGGTCCTCATCGGCACCGGCTGGAACGGCTACGATTTCGCGGGCGCCGCCGACTGGGACAACGACGGCAACGCCGACGTCATCGCCCGCAAGGTGAACAACGACCTGTGGCTCTTCCCGGGCGACTCGACCCGCGGCGTCAGCGGCCAGACCCCAGTCGAAATCGGCAGCGGCTGGTAGGTCCGACCACTTTTCCCACAACGACGTCGCTGTTCACGACGACGTTCTCTGCTCACGACGACGTTCTTTGTTCACGACGACGTTCTCTGCTCACGACGACGTCCTTTGCTCACGACGACGTCCTTGCTCACGGCAACGTCATTCACGCGACAAGTCCGGATCCGCGCGCGGATCCGGACTTGTCGGTTATTTCAGCATTTAGCAGGCGTTCAACGCATTCTGCAGCGCGGTCTTCTCGGCCGACTGGAGTTTCAGCCCATAGGTGTACTTCACGCTGATCCACATCCGCGCGTACGTGCACCGGTATGCGGTCAGGGGCGGCTGCCAGGTCGACGGGTCCTGATCGCCCTTGGACTGGTTGACGTTGTCCGTCACCGCGATCAGCTGCGGATGCGTGAGATCGTTGGCGAACGACTGCCGCCGCGCCGTCGTCCACGCGCTGGCCCCGGACCGCCACGCCTCGGCGAGCGGCACGACGTGGTCGATGTCGACGTCGGAGGCCGCGGTCCAGGTCGCCCCGTCGTAGGGGCTGTACCACCGCCCGGCCGTGGCCGCGCACGCGCTGCTGGTGACCACCGACGTCCCGTCCCGCTTCAGCACCGTCTCGCGGGTGTCGCAGGCCCCGCTGATGGTGATCCAGTGTGGGAACTTGTCCCGGCTGTACCCGCTCATCGACCCCTCGGCCGCCACCGTCAACCCGTTGAGCTGCGTCTGGGCCGTAGCCTTGGACGGAATCCCGGGCGGCGTCGCGCCCGCCGGCCCGGCCAGCCCGACGACCGCCACGGACGCCGCCAGCACCGCGGCGGCCCCCACCCGAACGATCTTCGACATGCGCACTCCTCGCTATAGCTGAAGCTGTCGTGGAGCACGCTCGCTCCCACCCGTGAACACGATCCGGCCCGGACATGTCCAGAGATGGAAGAATATCAATGTAATGGCCCGGCCGTTGCATACCGAAAACACCGCCCCGCTGACCGGATGACGGTGGCGGGGCGGTGTGCGAAGTGCGGAGTGCGGAGTGCGTTACGAGAGGACGCGGAGCTGGACGGTTGTCGCCATCGCGGAGAGCTGGGTGAGGATCTCCTGCGGGAAGGAGGCGGCGATGTCGGTCAGGAGGTAGCCGTACTCGCCGCGAGTGGCCAGGATCTGGCCCTCCACGTTGACCTTGTGGCTGGCGAAGATGCTGTTCACGTCGGCCAGGACGCCGGGGACGTTGTGGTGGAGCAGGGCGATCCGCGCGGTGTCCGGGAGCTGCGTGAGGTTCAGCGACGGCAGGTTGACGCTCAACGTCGTGGAGCCCTCGGCGACGTACTTGTGGAGCTTCTCGGCCACGAAGGAGCCGATGTCCGACTGGGCCTCTTCCGTCGAGCCGCCGATGTGCGGGGTGAGGATGACGTTCGGCAGGCCGCGCAGCGCCGACACGAACTCGTCGCCCTTCGCCTTCGGCTCCTTCGGGAACACGTCCACGGCGGCGCCCGCGAGGTGGCCGTTGTCGAGGTGGCGGCGCAGGGCGTCGTGGTCGATGACGAAGCCGCGGCTCAGGTTGAGGAAGATGCTGCGCGGGCGCATCAGGGCGAACTGCTCCTCGCCGAAGAAGCCGCTGTTGCCAGGGCGGCCGTCGACGTGCAGGGTGACGATGTCGGCCACCTCGAGCAGCTCGTCCAGGGAGTTGCAGCGCACGGCGTTGCCCAGCGCCAGCTTCTCCGAGGTGTCGTAGAAGTACACCCGCAGCCCGAGATTCTCGGCCAGAACGGACAGCTGCGTGCCGATGTTGCCGTAGCCGACGATGCCGATCGAGCGGCCCCGGATCTCGTGGGAGCCCTCGGCGTCCTTGTTCCAGACGCCGTTGTGCATGTCGGCGTTCTTCTCGGTGAGCCGGCGGGTCAGCGCGATGATCTCCGCGATCGCCAGCTCCACGACGCTGCGGGTGTTGGAGAACGGGGCGTTGAACACGGCGATGCCGGACTCGGCCGCGGTGCGCAGGTCGATCTGGTCGGTGCCGATGCAGAAGGCGCCGATGGCCCGCAGCTGCGGGGCGGAGGCCAGGACGTTGGCGGTGACCTGGGTCTTGGAGCGGATGCCGAGCAGGTGGACCCCGTCGAGCTTGGCGATCAGCTCGTCCTCGTCGAGCGCGCGCCCGACGGTGTCGACCTCGTAACCCTCGGACCGCATCCGCTCGACCGCGATCGGGTGGATGTTTTCGAGGAACAGGACCCGCACCGGGTCGGCCTGGGATGTCGTCAGCACCCTCCCACCCTAAGTGACCTCACGAGTCACTGGTACGTGAGCTGCCACTCGTCCCACCCTGCGCGACCGCGTGCCGGGTGCGCAGCTTGTCCCGTATCTCCTCCGGGGTGTAGGCCCGCCGCTGCCGCTCCGCCCGGGCCACGAGCACACCCGTCGCCGCCACGCCGACGACACCCGCGAGGCCGACGACCTTCCACCACTTGATCCGCATGACGCCCTAGGGTAGTCCCGGTGAATGTCGATCTCGACGAGGCCGTGGCGATGACCCGGACGGGTGACCTCTGGGTGTTCCGCGGCCGCACCCCCGCCGACCGGGCCATCCAGACGCTCACCAACAGCCCCGTGAACCACGTCGGCATGGCCGTCGTCCTCGATGACATGCCGCCGCTCATGTGGCACGCGGAGCTGGGCCGCTCACTGCCGGACATGTGGACCGGGACCCGCCAGCGTGGCGTACAACTGCATGATCTTCGAGACGCCGTGCTCGTCTGGGGCCGGCGCTACGGGCAGCGGGCGTGGCTGCGTCAGCTGTTCCCGGAGGCCGGGCCGGCGATGCAGGACGCCGCCCTGCGCACGGTCGCCCGGCTCGACGGCACCCCGTTCCCGTCGACGGCCCGCCTCGCCGGGCGCTGGTTCAAGGGCCGGCTGCCGCACCTGCGCGAGGCGACCAGCGGCACCCTGGAGACCGCGTACTGTGCCGAGGTCGTCGCCGTCACCTACGAGGACATGGGACTCCTCGAGCGCAGGCGCCGGGCGAACTGGTACGACCCGGGCAAGTTCTGGAGCGGTGACGACCTGGAACTGCTCGGCGGGGCCCGGCTCGGCGAGGAGATCGCGGTAGCGCTCCCACAAACATAAAAGTCCGGGTGTGGAAGAAACGCGACAACACGTGTGGCAGATCTGTACGTTCGGCCGTGCTCAGTCCGCGAACGGGAAAGGGTAATTTTCTCGCGTGACCGAGCAGCCCCAGCAGCCCCTCGACCACGCGGACACCCCGGGGCCCGACTCCGCCGCGACGCAGCCGCTGACGTCGGCGGCGATGGCGGCCGCGCGGTCCCGGGCGCTGACGGCCGACATCGACGACGCCACCCAGCCGCTGCCGCCGCCCCCGCCGCGGGAGCACCCGGTGCACCGCCCGCCGACCGCGATGATCGCCGCGCTGGCCGTCGGGGTGCTCGTCGCCGGGGCCGCCGTCGCCATCCTCATCGGCCGGATCGACCGCCAGCCGGCCGCCGCGGCCGACGCGGCGCCGCAGTGGTTCAACTCGGCCCAGTCCCTCGTCGACTACCTCGACCGCCGCGGCCTGCCCTGCACCGGCTACGAGGCCGTCGACGCCGTCGCCGCGGCCACCGTCCCCGGCTCCGTCTCCCGCGGCCGCTGCACGGCCGGGGGCAGCGCCGTCGGCGTCGGCGTGTACTCCGAACACAGCGACGTCGAGGTCCAGTGGTCGACCCAGGCCGGGCACGGGCCGCTGTTCATGGCCATCGGCCAGAACTGGACCGTCGACGGCCCGGCCGACTGGACCAGGCGCGTCGCCGAGGTGATGAGCGCGCAGTACCGCACCCAACAATAGGATCGCGGAGTGCTGGATCAATTCCTGCGGGCCTGGCTCGGCCGCTGGCCCGCACCGCACGGCCTGGTCGTCGTCGGCAGCCCGCAGCGGGAGCAGCCGCGCTGGGACGGCGCGGAGCAGCGGGCCCTCGGCGTCGTCGACGGCGCCGGCAACGGGGTGCTCTCCGTCCCGCCGGCCAGCCGCGACGCCGTCGCCGACCTCGTCGCCCGGTCCGGGATCGACGGGCTGGCGGCCGGGCTGCCGGCCCTCGTCGGGCGGCCCGAGCAGCACGTCTTCGCCGGCGTGTTCCGGTGGTCGGACGCGCCCGCTGTCCTGGACGACGCGGGGGCGTGGGAACCGTCCGGCGGGCCCGGGCTGCCGCCGTGGCTGCGGCCGTTCCCCGGCGAGGTGCTCGTCGCGCGGGACCCGGGGACGGGGGAGTACCTGGCCGGGGTGGGCCTCAAACCACACGACCCGACCGGCGTCGAGATCTGCGTCGGCACCGAGGAGCGGGCCCGCGGCCGGGGACTGGCCCGGCGCCTGGTCGCCCGGGCGGCCCGCCGGATCGTCGACGCTTCGGCGGTACCCCTCTATCTGCACGATCCTGAGAACTTCGCCAGCGCGCGCGTCGCCGACGCGTCCGGCTTCCCCGACCGGGGCTGGAAGATCCTCGCCCTGGCCGGCGCCGAGTAACGGAACCGGCCGGAAAAGCGCAGATCCGCGCCGCCCGGGTCGATGATTGCGGTATGTTCCCCCGTCCCGGCGCCGTCCACGTGGGCCGCCAGCCGATCTTCACCCGGCACGGCGACGTACACGGGTATGAGCTGCTGTTCCGCGGTGACGCGAGCGCGACCGACGCCGACGAACGCGGCGCCTACGCCACCAGCCGCGTGCTGATCACCGCGTTCACCGAGATCGGCATCGAGCCCCTGTGCGGGCGCGGCCTGTGCTTCGTGAACCTCACCCGCGAGTTCCTGGTCGGCGACCTGCCCCTGCCCTTCGACGCCGACCAGGTCGTCCTCGAGATCCTGGAGACCGTCGAGATCGACGACGAGGTCGTGGCGGCCGTCGCCGGGCTCGTCCGGCAGGGGTTCCGCATCGCCCTCGACGACTACGTGTTCGGCCTCGGCCACGAGCCGCTGCTCGAGCTGGCCACCTACGTGAAGATCGACGTGCTGGAGACACCGGCCGCGGACCTCCCGGCGACCGTCGAGCGGTGCCGCAAGTACGACGGCATCAAACTCGTCGCCGAACGCCTGGAGACACCCGAGCAGCTCGACCTCGCCCGCGTGCTCGGATTCGATTTCTTCCAGGGGTACGTCCTGGGGCGCCCGCAGGTCGTGAGCGCGGCGGCACTCTCACCGTCGCGACTGGCCCGGGTCGAACTGCTGAGCCTCCTCGTCGGCCCCAGCATCCCCCTCGCCCGCGTCGTCGGCCTCGTCACCAGCGATCCCGCGCTGTCCCTGCGCCTGATGGCGGCCGCGAACGCCGACTCGCTCGGGCTGCCGGTGAAGGTGTCCTCGGTACACGAGGCGGTCCTGCTCCTCGGCGTTTCCCGGCTGCGCGACTGGGCGACGCTGATGCTCGTCAGCGACCTGGACGACCCCGGGACGCAGCAGCTGGGGGCGGCGATCACCCGGGCCCGCATGTGCCAGAACATCGCCGGGCGGATGGACCTGCCACCCGAGGCCGCGTTCACCGCCGGGCTCGTCTCCGCCGTCGCCGAGCTGCTCGGCCAGCCCGCGGCCGACCTCGCGCTGCGGCTGTCGCTGTCGCACGAGGTGACCGAGGCCCTGGTGGCCGGGGCCGGGCCGCTGGGCGAGCTGCTGTCGCTGGTCGCCGCGTACGAGGCCTCCGACCTGCCGATGCTCCTGGCCGCACCACTGCCGGTGGAGGACACCGCGCGGGCCTATCTGGACGCGGTGGCGTACACCGGGCAGATCATCGCACCGCGGGCCCGCCCGGCTTCCTAAATTCGCCGGGCTTTCCCGCCGATATGGGGATGTGGACCGCACCCGCCCCGTGCACATCGGCCGTCAGGCGCTGTACAACGCCGAGGGGCACGTCGCCGCCTACGAGCTGCTGTTCCGCGACGGCCCGCACGCCTACGAGGCCACCGTCCGCGACAGCGCCGCCACGAGCCGGGTCATCGTCGAGGCGTTCACGGCGTTCGGCATCGAGGAGCTCGTCGGCGACAAGCTGTGCTTCATCAACCTGACCCGGGAGTTCCTGGTCGGGACCCTGCCGCTGCCGTTCACCCCGGGCCGGGTCGGTCTGGAACTCCTGTCGGGCATCGAGGTCGACGACGAACTCGTCGCGGCCGCGGCCGCGCTGACCGAGCAGGGCCACCGGCTGGCGCTGGACGGCTTCCGCGGCGACGAGGCGGCCTCCCGGCTCCTGCCGTTCGTGCACTTCGTGAAGGTCGACATGCAGGCCGGCGACCGGCGCGACATCGCCCGCATCGTCGACACCTGCCGCAGAATCCCGCGCATCCGGCTGATCGCCCAGCGGATCGAGACCCCGGAGCTGCTCGAACTGGCGACACTGCACAAGTTTCAGCTGTACCAGGGGCACGTCCTGAGCCGCCCCCACCTGATCACCACCCAGGCGTTGAACCCCTCCCGCCTGGCCCGCGTCCGCCTCGTCACCGAGCTCGCCGCCGACGACGTCGACCTCGACCGGGCCGTGTCGACGATCGAACGCGACCCCGCCCTCGCCGTGCGCATCCTGCGGGGCGTGAACGCCGCCGCGAACGGCCTCAAACAGCCCGTCTCCTCCATCTTCCAGGCCGTCGTCCTGCTCGGCATCCCCCAGGTCCGCCAGTGGGCCACCCTCATGATGGTCGCCGACCTCGCCGACGGCGACGAGACCGTCCTGACCGACGCCGTCGTCCGCGCCCGCATGTGCCAGACGGTCGCCGAACGCCGAGGCGCCGGCGCGGGCCCGGCCGCGTTCACCGTCGGCCTGCTCTCGGCGATCGGCGACCTGCTGGGCGGCCCCGCCGGCGCCCTCACCGACCAGCTCCCGCTGACCCACGACGTGGCCGCCGCCATCCAGGGCGAGGGCGACCTCGGGGAGGTGCTGCACGAGGTCCGGTCCTACCAGCGCGGCGACGGGCGGGGCGACTTGCACGGGGATCTGCTGGCCGCGCTGAGCTGGACGAACGCCTCCCTCTCGGAACCCGAACCGGCCCAGACCTGATCTGACCACCGCCCCGATGGACACCGGTCGGCCGCTTGGTGTGCGCGTCGGTATGGCGCCGATCGTCTCCGTGCCCGGCCCGGCCCGCCGCCGCCGGCTCAGCGCGGTGGCCGTGCTCCCCGTCGGTTGAGCGCGGCGGCTGTGTTCCCGGTCGGTCCGCCGTCGCGGCTGGGCGGTTCGTGCAGCGGCGGGGCGGACGAGCGGCGCGGGGACAGTGCGGCCGGCCGGGACGACGCAGCGCGGGCAGCGGCTTTTGACGTTCGCATGGACGATGCGGGCGGGTTCGCAGTAGCGGCGGGCGCGGCCGTCGACGCTGTTGTCGCCGTAGTCGCCGAACGCGGTGATATTGGGTCGTTCCACACTTCGCAGGCTTGGACCCGGTCGCCGAAGTGGGCGACGGCGGGGTCGACGATGCCGGCCGCAGGGCCTGGTCAAGGTGCGGCGGGAAGGGTGGAGGTCAGCGGGCGAGTAGGACGGCCGCGAGGGCTAGGGCGCCGGGGAGGGCCTGGACGAGCAGGATGCGCCGGCTGGCGGTGGCGGCGCCGTAGAGGCCGGCGACGATGACGCAGATCAGGAAGAACACCTGGAACGCGAAGCTGTCGGCGATCAGCCCGTAGGCGAGGCCGGCGACCAGGAACCCGTTGTAGAGGCCCTGGTTGGCCGCGAGGGTCTTGCTGGCCACGGCGAACTCCTCGGTGGTCCCGAACGCCGCCCGGGTCCGCGGCGCCGTCCACAGGAACATCTCGAGCACGAGGAAGTAGAGGTGCAGGAGCGCGACGATGGCGACGAGGACGTCGGCGGCGATCTTCACGCCCGAGAGCGTACTCGTACGACGAGTTTCCCGGTCTTGTGCCGTTCGGCGAAGTCGGTGAGGGCCTGGACGGCGTCGCCGAACGCGTAGGTCCGGTCGATCCTGGCCCGCAGCCGCCCGGCGACGGCGTCGGCCGCGACCTCGGCCATCCCACCGAAGCGTCCCTCCATGTCGAGAACGAGCCGCACGTCGATCCCGTCGAACGCCGGTGGCGGCGGGAACGTGATGGTGAGCAGCCGCCCGCCGGGCTTGACCGCGGCCGCGATCCCGTCGAGGGCGTCTCCGGCGACGACGACGTTGAAGGCGAGGTCGACGCCGGCCGGGTAGTCGCCGTAGCCGACGACTTCCTTCGCGCCGAGCGCGCGCACCAGGTCCGCGTCTTCGGGCCGGGCGGTGGCGATGACGTGCGCGCCGGTCTCGGCCAGCAGCGGCAGCAGGGTGGTGCCGACCCCGCCGGTGGCGCCGACGACGAGCACCCGCCGGCCGGCGTGAGTGTCCGATCTCAGGTCGGCGGAGGCCATCAGGGCGCGGGCGGTGAGCCCGACGGTCGGCAGGGCGGCGGCCTGCTCGACGTCGAGCTCCGGCGGCCGGTGGGCGAGGAACGGGGTGCGGGCCTCGAACACCGCGTATTCGGCGAGCGCGCCCGTGCTCAGCGACGAGCTGCCCATGTGCCGCAGCGCCCGGGGCGTGGCGAATCCGAAGACCTCGTCGCCGACGGAGTAACCGCCGACGCCCTCGCCGAAGCCCGCGCCGACGTCCCCGCTGGCGCCTGCGACGCCGCCTCCTCCGACGACGCCGCCTCCTCCGACGACGACGGCGCCGACGCGCTCGCCGACGCCCGCACCGACGCCTCCGCTGACGTCCCAGCTTGCGCCTCCGCCGACGTCGTGGCCGATGCCTTCGCCGACGGGTCTGTCGACGCCCTCGCCGAGGGCGGTCACGGTGCCGGCGAAGTCGTTGCCGGGGATGTGGGGGAACGGCAGGTCGATGGCGGCGCGGAAGTCGCCGGAGACGAGGCGGACGTCGGCGGGGTTGATGGAGACGGCGGCGATGCGGACCTGGATCTGTCCCGGGCCGGGCTCGGGGATCGGGACCTCGGCGATCTCGTGCTGCCGGGGCGGACCGTACTGCCTGGCGATGACTGCTTCCATGCTCAACCGGACCATGCGGTCACGTTATCCCAACCGGACCGCCCGGTCAACTTAAAGCTGACCCGCTGGTCCGGATGGTAGGTTGGGTGGGTGACCCGACCGTTGCGCGCTGACGCCGCCCGCAACCGGCGGCTGCTGCTCGCGGCGGCCGCCGACGAGTTCGCGGAGCGGGGGCTCGAGGCTTCGATCGCGGACATCGCGCGGCGGGCCGGGATCGGTAAGGGCACCGTGTTCCGGCATTTCGCGACGAAGGAGGACCTGATCGCGGCGATCGTGCTGGACCGGGTGGAGGTGCTGATCGAGGCCGGGCACGACCTGGCGGCGGCCGCGGACCCGGGGGCGGCGCTGCGGGAGTTCATGACGGTGGCGGCCGAGCAGCGCCAGCAGCGCGACCTGTCATTTCTGCACGAGGCCAACGCCGGGCGGGAGGAGGTGTCCCGGGTGCAGACGCGGCTGCGGGAGACCATCGACGCGCTCGTCGACCGGGCCCGGGACCAGGGCGCGGTCCGGGCGGACGTGACGGGCACGGATGTGTTCCTGCTGATGTGCGCGCCCAACCACGTCGCCGGCTACCAACCCGACGCCCCGCCGGACCTGTGGCGCCGCTACCTGGCGATCATCTTCGACGGCCTGCGGCCCGAGGGCGCCCATCCGCTTCCCCAACCGGCCCCGGATGCGCGCGGCTGAGGCCGAGGCCCTGTCCTGGCTCGACGTGGTCGCCGGGACGTCCTCACCGTCCCGGACCGACACCGCGATCCGTCCCGCGCGGCTGGCGGCGGCCCGGCCCGCCGGACCGGTGCCGCTGGCTCAATCGGTGCCGTCGCCCCAATCGGAGTCGCTGCCCCAACCGGTGTCGCCGGCCCGGTCGGCCTCGATGCGCGCGGCTGAGGCTGAGGCTGAAGCCCTGGCCTGGCTCGACGGGCGGCTGGCGGCGGCCCAGCGGCGCCGGACCGGTGCCGCTGGCCCAATCGGTGCCGTCGCCCCAGCCGGTGCCGCTGCCCTAATCGGCCTCGATGCACGCGGCTGAGGTTGAGGCTGAGGCTGAAGCCCTGGCCTGGCTCGACGCGCGGCTCGCGGCGGTCGGGCGGCGGCGGACCGGTGGCGTCGAGGTCGTCAAACGGCGGGCCTGGGGCACGGTCATGCGGGCCGAGACCGACGGCGGGGCGGTCTGGCTGAAGCTGCCGGCGCCGGCGGTGGCGTTCGAGGTGGCGCTGTATCCGCTGCTGCACCGGCTCGTGCCGGGCCGGGTACTGGCCCCGATCGCCGCCGATCCGGTGACCGGGCGGTTGTTGCTGCCGGACGGGGGGCCGACGCTGCGGGACCGGTTCCAGGGGGCCGAGCTGGAGGCGGCGTTCGTCCGGGTGCTGCCCCGCTACGCCGAGCTCCAGCGGGCGCTCATGCCGGCCGTGCCCGAGCTGCTCGCCGCCGGTGTCATCGACATGCGCGCGGATGTCCTGGTGCGGCGGTTCGATGTGGCGGTCGAGCACGCACCGGCAGTACACCCGAAGCGGGCTTGGTTTGCGGCTGTTGCGGCGGCCTTGGGGGAGTCCCGGGTCCCGGCCGGCCTCGACCATGCCGACCTGCACGAAGGGAACGTCTTCGCCGGTGGTGGGCTGGTCTACGACTGGGGCGACAGTGTGATCGGGCACCCGTTCGGGTCCATGCTGGTCGCGCTGCGGCTCGGCGGCGATCGGGGCCGGGACGCGTATCTGGAGGTGTTCAGCGACCTGGCTCCGCGGGCGGAACTGCGGCGGGACCTGCGCAACGCCCGGATCGCGGCGAACGTGATCCGGGCGCTGACGTGGCAGCGGGCCATCGGCACCGGGGCTGAGGTCGACCCGGCGTTCGCGCAGGGACCGGCAGTACACCTGCGGCAGTTGTTGTCCGACGCGCCGTGGGAATGCCCCTGAAGTGTCAGTCCTCCTCGGGGACCTGGGTGTCCTCCGTGTCGCGGTCGTGGTTGTGTGCGTGGCCGGTCATGCCGTCGACGATCGCGTCCACCGGCTGGCCGATGTAGTCGAACGCCGGGACGGCGATGTCCTCGGCCTCGTCGCGGATGGTGGCGAGGTCGACGCTGTCGTCGACCCGCGGTACCCCGTTGCGTCCGGTTGCTGGCATGTCACTCCGTTATCCGGGGCCGGGGCTCGCTAAACCTTCACACCACGCCCAGGGCGGTGACGTCCCAGGTGCCGTAGTACTGGTTGACGAACACGTTCGTCAGGCGCGGGTTGCGGTAGTTGAGGACCCGGTCGTAGACGAGCGGCAGCATCGTGCCCGTGTCCATCACCTCGGCGTCGACCTGCTGCCAGATGCCGGCCGCCCGGACCCCGTCGGTGACCGTGCGGGCCGCGTCGAGCTGCTGGTTGATGAGCGGGTCGTTGAGCTCGGCGTAGTTGTTGTTGCCGCTGGGCCGGATCTGGCGGCCGTCGATGAGGGTCGGGTAGAAGCCGGAGCCGGTCGGGAAGTCGGCCGACCACGCCGACATGATGATCCCGTAGCCCTTGCTGTGCACGTTGGCGGGGCTGCCGACGACCGAGCGCGCGTACAGCGACGGGTCCGCCGGGTCGATCCGCGCCGTGATCCCGACCTGCGCCAGCGCCGACTGCACCGCCTCGGCCGTCTTGAGCGACCGCGGGCTGCCGGTCGTCGCGAGCACCGTGCTGAAACCGTCCGGCTTCCCGCACTGCCGCAGCTCGTCCTTCGCCTTGCCCGGCTGGGCCCGGCCCGCCTTCGTCTGGTACGGGTCCAGCCCCTCGTCGTAGCCGGGGACACCGGGCGGGAGCATGCCACCGGCGATCTGCCCGCCGCCCCGCGCGGTCTGCACGGCGCTCTTGTCGACCGCGTACTGCACCGCCCGCCGGCAGTGGATGTCGTCGAACGGCGCGACCTGCGTGCTCAGCGCCGCGTACTGCACGAACCCGGTCGTCGGCTCGTCGGCGTTGGCCTTCAGGGTCGGGTCGAGCAGGACCTTCGCCTGGCTCGCCGACTGCACGCCGCCCTGACCGGCGTCGGCGTCGATGGTCCCGTCGAAGAGCTGCTGGTCGATCTCGGTGGGGTCGGTACCGATGGTCAGCTCGACCCGGTCCGGCAGCGCCTTGCGCACGGGGTCGCTGGCGGGGTCCCACGCTTCGTTGCGCACCCAGACGACCTTCTTGCCCGCGTCGATGCTCGCGAACCGGTACGGCCCGGACGCGACGGGCCGGTCGCCGTACCGTTCACCGGTGTCCTTCGCCTGGGGGACGGGCGCGGCGACACCCATGGCGAGCAGGTACGGGAAGTCGGCGAACGGCTCCGCCAGGTGGAACACGATCGTGCGGTCGTCGGGCGTGGTCACGGACCTGAGATCGGCTGGCCCGGAGTACGGCCCGGCGTACTGCTGCCCCTGGTCGAGCTGGTCGATCAGGTACGTCGGGCCGCCGGACAGCACGTCCTGGGCGAAGAGCCGCTCGATGCCGTACTTCACGTCCTGCGCCCGGATCGGCGTGCCGTCCTCGAACTTGACGTTGTTTCGGAGCCTGAAGGTGTACTGCAACCCGTCCGCCGACACCGCGGGCTGGTCCTCGGCCAGGTCCGGCACGAGCGCGGTGGTGCCGGGGGCGGCGGCCGGGGTCAGGAGGGTGCGCACGTAGAGCCGCTGCAGGTTGTAGACGGCGTTGATGTAGGACCGGGCCGGGTCCCACGAGTCGACGTCGTTGGCGCTGGCCAGCTTCAGCGTCCCGCCGGGCGTGGCCGATGGATGCACGACCTTGGTCAGTCCGGCGTCGAACCCGGCGGCCGCGGTCCCCTCCCCCGTGTCGTTGTCCTTCCCGGCGCACCCGCCGGCCAGCAACATTGCCACCACAACGGCGGAGCAGACCGTAGTTCTCATACTACGGAGCGTAGTCTTCGGCGGTTTCCGTGCCGCGCGATTAGGGTGCGGAGATGATCGAGATGCGGGAGTTCACGGTCGGTGACGCGGGCGACGGACCGTACGGGATCGCGACCGGCCCCGACGGCAACCTGTGGTGCACGCTCGTCCACGCCGGCCGGATCGCCCGCATCACCCCGTCCGGCGACGTCACGCTCTTCGACCTCGACAACCGCGACGCCGGCCCGTCGGTGATCGTCCCCGGCCCCGACGGCGCCCTGTGGTTCACCCGCTTCCGGGACGGGCGGATCGGGCGGATCACGGTCGACGGGGAGCTTTCCTCTTCGCCGGTACCGTCGCCGTACGGTCTCGCGTTCACGCCCGACGGCACCCTCTGGTCGACCGAGCTCAACGCCGACCGCCTGTGGCGCACCCCGCCGGGCGGCGGCGAACCGGCCCCCGTCGACCTGCCGACCGCGGGTGCGATGCCGTCGATGCTCGCGGCGGCCCCCGACGGCGCCGTCTGGTGCACCCTGAACCAGGCGGACGCCATCGCCCGGGCCGGTGCCGGCGCCGACGCGGAAGTGTTCGCGCTGCCGACCGCGGGCGCGGCCCCGGTGGGTATCGCCGCGGCGCCGGACGGTGGCGCGTGGTTCGTGGAGATCGGCGCGGGGCAGGTCGGGCGGATCACGCCGGACGGGCAGATCTTCGAGTACCCCCTCGCCGACCGGGCCGCGCGCCCCCACGCGATCGTCGCCGACCCGGCCGGCGGGTGCTGGTTCACCGAGTGGGCCGGCAACCGGGTCGGGCACATCAGCGCCGGCGGGTCCACGCCGCGCTCGTTCGACCTGCCCACCCCGGGCTCCGAACCGCACGGCCTGACCATCGGCCCCGACGGCGCCGTCTGGGTCGCCCTGGAGATCGGCCGCGTGGCCCGGCTGCGGGCTTAGGGCCGGTCCGAGAGCCCCGGCAGCTTGACCGTGATCTCGCTGTTGGGCGGCAGCCGGACGGTCACCGGCTCCTCCGGGTGCACCGCCGCCGGTCGGGCCGGCGGTGGGGCCGGCGGTGGGGCCGGGGGTTCCCCGGCATCCTCGTCGTCCGGGACCCACCGCGGCACGACCTGGTTGGCGGTGGCGAGGACGCCGGCGACGACGACGCCCGCCGTGCCGGCGATGCCGAGCGCGCCCCCCGCGTAGGCGACGAACAGCCGCCGCCGGCTCAGGTCGTCGACGGCGCGCTGGATCACATCATCGGTGAGCCGCAGCGCGATCACCGCCCCGACCAGCAACCCGACGCCGATCAGGGCCAGGAACACGGTCGTGTACACGTTGGCCGCGCCGTAGCTGACCCCGCCGTGGCGCCGCTGCGCGATCAGGATCACCAGGCTCCCCACCGCCGCCCACGCACCCACCACCAGGAACGCCGCCACCGCGTCGCTGGGCCGGTGCCAGCCCGCCGACAGCGTCGCCACCCCGACCAGCGACGCGAGGGCCGCACCGGCGAGCGCTACGGGAGCGCGAGCCTTGGCCGGTACCACCAGCACCAATGCCACCACGACGGACGCGGCGACGGTCGTGTGCCCGCTCGGCAGGCTGTTGCCCGCGGCGACCCGGTCGACGTCGATCCCGAGATGCGGCCGGTAGATGAGCTCCTTGAAGAACTGGGTGGTCGCGTTCGACCCGGCGATGATCAGCACCGCCCCCACGGCCAGGGCCAGCTGCCGGCGGGCCAGGGCGATGAACCCGATCACGACCGTCGCGACCGCGATCGACGCCACCGAGATCGTGCTGAGCGTGTCGTGCACGAGCCCCGCGACCCGGTCCTGGCCGATGCGGTTGCCTGTGAGCGCCACGTAGTCGAGCAGCTGGCCGTGTTCGCTGTGCACGAAAACCCGCCAGACGACAATGAAGCCGGCCGCGTGCGCCACCGCCATGACCAGCAGCCACACGGCGAGCCGGACCGGCCACCGTTGCATGGCCAGCAAGATAGCCCAGGCCCGCCAATTGCGCCCAACGCGATACCTGTTGTTTTTCGGGTACGGCATGCGATCGGCTGGCTCCCATGCGCTCCACGCCCTACTGGCCGGTCCTGAGCCATCCCGTGCTGCGCCGCATCCTGCCCGGCCTGGGGATCTCCGCGCTCGGCGACGGCATGTCGCTGGTCGCCGTCAGCTGGCTGGCGCTGACGCTCGCCCCCGAGTCGTCCCGCGGCACCTGGGTGGCGGCCGCGGTGGCGGCATACTCGCTGCCGGGCGCGCTCGGCGGCGTGCTCTTCCGCCGCTACCTCCGCCACCGCGGCGGCGCTGAGCTGGCCGGCTGGAACGCCATCCTGCGCGCTTCCGCTCTCGGCACAATCGTGTTGGTCTACGTCGTAGATTTACTGACGCTATGGGGGTACGTGCTGCTGCTGGCCGTCTCCGCGCTGCTCTCGGCCTGGGGCTCGGCGGGTCGCTACACCTTGATCGCGGAGGTCCTGCCGGCCGAGCACCACCTGGCCGCGAACGGCGTGATGGGGACGCTGATGGAGGCGTCCGCGATCGCCGGCCCGCCGGTGGCCGGGCTGCTGATCGGCTGGGCGGGGCCGGTGGTCGTCCTCGGGCTGGACGCGGTGAGCTTCGCGGTGCTGGCCTTGACGTACCGCCTGGCCGTGCCCGCCGGCGCCAGCGGACACACCACCGCCGGCGCAGCCGCTGCCGGCGCGGACATCGACGCCGACAAGCCGGACATTTCCGATATTTCGGTTTCATCGGCGGTCGGCCGGAACGGGCTGGTGGCGCTGTCGTTCGTCTTCTTCCTGCTCTTCGGCCCGTTCTACGTCGCCTTGCCCCTCCACATAGCCGACGACCGGCACGCGTCGGCCACGCTGCTGGGCCTGTACTACACGGTCTTCGGCCTGGGCGCGGTCGCCGGTGGCCTGGCCAGCGCCTACCTGCGCCGCCTGCCGCTCGGCCCGGCGATGTTCGGGATCATCCTCGCCTTCGGCCTGACCCTCCTGCCGCTGGGCCTGGGCGCCCCGGTGTGGCTGTCACTGCCGGTGTTCGCGGTGGGCGGTCTGTGCTGGGCGCCGTACTTGCCGCTGGTGATGGCCCTCTTCCAGCGAACCGTGCCCCCAACGCAGCTGTCGCAGGTCCTGGCCGTGTTCGGCTCGGTCACGGTCATCGCGGTCCCGATCGGCACGGCGGCCGGCGGCCCACTGGTGACAGCTTTGGGCGCCGAGCACACGCTGCTGCTGAGCGCGACGACCATCATGTTGCTCGGCCTGGCCGGCGCAATCGCTCTGATCGCGCGACCTTTCGGGAAGGTATGGGAGAAACCGTACCCCGATGGGTATGTGACCGTTGACCGTGAGCGAAGCGGTTGATCGTCGTCGGTGAGGGGGCTGTCGGACATGGCGCTGGTGGGCTACACGGTGGAGGCGAAGGACGGCGGCCGGATCGGCGCGATCGACCGCGACACGAGGGACGGCCGCGCGGTATACGTGCAGGTAGAGGCGGGCGGAAGAGTCAAACTGGACGTGAACACGGTCGAGCGAATCGATCACCGGGCCCACAAGGTCTACCTGACCGTCCCGAGCCTCGACCTGACACCCAACTGACCCGACCCCTCGAAGCCGCCGCCCACCGGGTGCGTGTGCTTTGTGTGAGGGTTGTGGAGATGGGCGGCCGGGGCAGGTGTGCGGGGTGATCGGCGCCTATATTTGGCGGCGTGCGGCGGGGGTTGTTGCTGGTCTGCGTGGCGGTGCTTGGTGGGGCCTGTTCGTTGCCCAGGTCGGGGTCCGCGCCGGCCGATCATGACAGTGCCGACGTGGCGCTCAGCGTTGAGATCGTCGCGCAGGTGTGGGTCGGGCACTCGTCGGGGGCGGTGTTCACGTTCGCCGCGGATGGGACGTTCACCGCGGACGGGGTGCCGACCGCGGCCTTCGACACCGCCAGTCCGTTCGCCAAAGACGCGCCCAAAGGGCCGTACACGTGCGGCGGGCGTTGGGTCATCGGGCCGGAGCCGACGGAGCTCACCGTGCGCTTCGAACGGATCGAGGACCCGCAGGGCAAGCGGCCGCACCCGGGCCGGCATGAGCTGGTCTACCACGGGGTGTACGACGGCGCCTATCCGCAGTATCCCGTCCTGCTCCACAGCGGCGAGGATTGGCTGGCCCCGCAGTGAGGACGCGCCTCGCCGTCCTGGTCGCCGGGGTTGTCGCCGCGGCCGGGTGTTCCTTCGGTGACAGCTTCGCCGACAACGGGACGGTGCCCGCCGCGCCGGCCGAGGACGCGCTCGTCGGCGTGTGGGTCGGCTTCCACAGTTCGGCCCGCTACGAGCTGCGGGCCGACCATACCTTCACCGCCACCTCGGTGCCCGCGTCGCAGTTCGGCTACGAGCCGGCCGAGCAGCCCACCGAGGCGGGGCCGTTCCACGGTGACGGGACCTGGTCGCTGCAGGCCTCGGCGAACGCGTCGGTCGCGCCGAGCGGGCTGCAGTTGTTCTTCGAGCGTCTCGGCGACGCGCACGACATTCCCGTCGCCGGCCGGTTCGGCGTCCACGCGGTCACGTCCATCGAGACCGTCTCGCCCGACCGGCAGCTCATCCTGGGGCTGTCCGACGACTACCTGACGAAGCGCGGCTAGCGAAGGTCGACCGAGCGCCACTCGCCGTCCTCGTTCCACCAGACGACACCCGCCCGGGCGGCCGAAACGCCGGTGTTCTCCGTCAGCGTCTGCATCGTCGACGTGTCGAGGTCGTAGGCCACGAGGGTGGTGCGTTCGTTGCGGTACTCGGTGAAGATCTCGTAGCGGCCGCCGATCGCGGTGTCGACCGTGATCGCGTTGAGGTTGCCGGGGACGCGGCGGCGGGCGGTGCCGTCGGGGTGGCGGACGTCGAAGAGGTAGCGATCGCCGGCGGCGGTGACCATCGAGCGGCACCACCGCGGGGTGCACACGACGGACTCGGCGGCGGCCTTCGTCACCGTGCGGCGTTCGCCCGTCAGCGGGTCGGCCAGGACGAGCGGGGCGGCGTCGTTGACGCTGAGCAGCCACGGCCAGGTCGTGTGCCGGAAGCGGCCCTCGAACGGGACCGTCGTGACCGGGCCGCCGGTGACGGGGACGCTGCGCAGTTCGGTGCGGTTGTCGCTGTCGGGGGCGGCGGCGATCCAGTGCACCCGGCCGTCGGCGACGACGAGGTCGAACTCGGAGTCGAAGAACACCGCGGCGCCCGTGTCGGCGGTGAGGGACGTGGGGTCGGCGGAGCCGTCGATGGGGGCGCGCCACAGGCGGGTCTCGTAGGCGCCGTCCGGAAGAGCCGTCGACTCGGCCCAGTACAGGCTGCCGCCGGCCGCGGTGAAGCCGAGGAACTGGGCGTACCTGGCCTTCGTGAGCCGGTGGAGCTCGCGGTCGCCGGCGGGGCCGCGTAGCAGCAGACGGTCCGCGGTGTTGTCCGGCGTCGTGGCAGTACCCACGGAAACAGCGGCAGTTGCGTAGAACAACGGGGTGTAGTCGGCGCCGTCGGCGAGCTTGGCGGAGATGCCGACCGAGGGCTTCTCCATCGCGGCGACCGCCGGGGCCGCGATCGGCGGGGCGGTGGGGGTGCGGTGGGTGGTCGCCAGCAGGACGCCGCCGGCCACCAGGGCGGCCGCGAGCGCGATCACAGGGCGCAGCTTCCTCATCCGCGCCCACCCTAACAACCCCATGAGAGTTTCATACTGTCGAAGCGCTTGACCAGCCCCCGACCTGGGGCGCGTTGACCCGGAAGAGTGTCGAAACACACCATCCGGCCATGCCAATCAGATCGAAGAGGCTCGGCGCCGCGGCCGTGGCGGCCGTGGCGGTCGCGGCGATCGGCGTCGCCGTCCAGACCGCCGTGCGGCCCGCCGACGCCGCTGCCGCCGACCCCTACGCGTTCAAGAACGTGCAGATCGAAGGTGGCGGCTTCGTGCCGGGCATCATCTTCAACCAGTCGCAGTCGGGCCTGGTGTATTCGCGGACCGACATCGGCGGGGCGTACCGCCTCGACACCGCCACCAACCGCTGGGTCCCGCTGCTCGACTGGGTGGGGCAGGACAACTGGGGGTACAACGGCGTCGTCAGCCTGGCGACCGACTCCGTCGACCCCAACAAGGTGTATGTGGCCGCCGGCATGTACACCAACAGCTGGGACCCGAACAACGGCGCGATCCTGCGCAGCTCCGACAAGGGCGCGACCTGGCAGACCAGCGCGCTGCCGTTCAAGCTCGGCGGCAACATGCCGGGCCGCGGGCAAGGTGAGCGGCTCGCCATCGACCCGAACAAGAACTCGATCCTGTACCTCGGCGCGCCCAGCGGTAACGGCCTGTGGCGCAGCACCGACTCCGGTGTCACCTGGGCGAAGGTCACCGCGTTCCCGAACCCCGGCAACTACGCGCAGGACCCGACCGACCCCAACGGGTACCTGACCGACAACCAGGGCATCGTCTGGGTGACGTTCGACAAGCGCAGCGGCACCGCCGGCAACACCACGCAGACCATCTACGTGGGCGTCGCCGACAAGGACAACACGGTGTACCGCAGCACCGACGGCGGCACCACCTGGTCCCGCCTGGCCGGGCAGCCGACCGGGTACATCGCGCACAAGGGCGTCCTGGACACGTCGGGCGGTTACCTTTACATCTCCACGAGCGACACCGGCGGCCCGTACGACGGGGCCAAGGGCGACGTGTGGAAGTACAACACCGCCACGGGCGCGTGGACGCAGATCAGCCCGATCCCGTCGAGCAGCACCGACGACTACTTCGGCTACAGCGGCCTGACCATCGACCGCCAGCACCCGAACACCATCATGGTGGCGACGCAGGTGTCGTGGTGGCCGGACGCGATCTTCTTCCGCAGCACCGACGGCGGCGCGACCTGGACCCGGATCTGGGACTGGACGAGCTACCCGAACCGCAGCTTCCGCTACAAGATGGACATCACCCGCTCGCCGTGGCTCGACTTCGGCACCACGCCGCAGCCGCCGGAGGTCACGCCGAAGCTGGGCTGGATGAACGAGTCCGTCGAGATCGACCCGTTCAACTCCAACCGGTTCATGTACGGCACCGGCGCCACCATCTACGGCAGCACCGACCTGACGACCTGGGACACCGGCGGCCAGATCACCATCAAGCCGATGGCCCCGGGCCTGGAGGAGACCGCGGTCCTCGACCTGATCAGCCCGCCGACCGGAGCCCCGCTGGTCTCGGCCCTCGGCGACATCGGCGGCTTCCGGCACACCAACCTCGACGCGGTGCCGTCGACGATGTTCAAGCAGCCGATCTTCACCTCGACGACGAGCCTCGACTACGCCGAGCTCAACCCGAGCGTCATGGTGCGGGCCGGCAACTTCACCGACTCGGACCGGCCCAACGACTCCCACGCCGCGTTCTCCACCGACGGCGGCGCGAACTGGTTCCAGGGCTCCGAACCCGGTGGCATCAACGAGGGCGGGACCATCGCCGCGAACGCGGACGGCTCCCGGTTCCTGTGGGCACCGAAGAACAGTGCGGTCGTCTACTCGGTCGGCTACGGCAACACCTGGACGCAGTCCAGCGGCATCCCGCAGAACGCGATCGTGGAGTCGGACCGGGTGAACCCGAACGTCTTCTACGGGTACAGCGGCGGCTCCTTCTATGTCAGCACGAACGGCGGGGCCAGCTTCACCACCGCCGCGACGGGGCTGCCGACGACGGCGAAGTTCAAGGCCGTGGCCGGGGCGACGGGCGAGGTCTGGCTGGCCGGCGACACCGGTCTGTACCGTTCGACCAACGCCGGTACGTCGTTCACGAAGCTCACCACCGCGACGGCGGCGATCAACGTCGGCTTCGGCAAGGCGGCGCCCGGGCGGACCAACCCGGCGGTGTTCATCGTCGGCACGGTCGACGGCAAGAAGGGCGTCTTCCGCTCCGACGACGCCGGGGCCAGCTGGCTGCGGGTGAACGACGACGCGCACCAGTACGGCAACATCGGTGAGGCGATCACCGGTGACCCGCGCATCTTCGGCCGGGTCTACATCGGCACCAACGGCCGCGGCATCATCTACGGCGACCGCACGGGACCGCAGCCGTCGTACTCGGTGTCGCCCTCGGCGTCCGGGTCGCGCTCGGCCTCACCGTCGGTGTCGGTGTCGGCCTCCCGGTCGACGTCGCCCTCGGTGTCCACGTCGCCGTCGCGGTCGACGTCGCCGTCGGTGTCCGTGCCCGCGGGCGCATGCAACGTGGCATACAGCGTGACCGGCCAGTGGGGCGGCGGCTTCCAGGGCGCGGTGAAGATCACGAACGGCTCGGCGAGCGCCGTCAACGGGTGGACGCTCAAGTGGACGTTCGCCAACGGCCAGGTCATCAACCAGATCTGGGGTGGTGTGAACGCCCAGTCGGGCGCGAACGTGACAGTCACCAACGCCGACTACACGAAGGTCATCGCCGCGAACGGCGGCAGCGTGGAGTTCGGCTTCCTGTCCAGCTGGAACAACTCGGCGAACGCCAAGCCGACGGCGTTCACGCTCAACGGCACGGCCTGCTCGGTCTCGTAAAACGATTTGATCACCGCCGGTCCCCGTTCGCGGGGACCGGCGGTCCGTTGTGTCATAAGGTGCCTATGTGACTCTCCGCCGCGCCGTCGTGACTGCCGCCCTGGCCTGTGCCCTCTCGCTCACCGGCTGCTCAACGCCGGATCTGCCCACCACGCCGCTCGCGGGCCGGCCGTTGAACGCCTCGGGTGCCGCGCCGGTCACGAGCGGCGCGACCGGCGCGACCGGCGGCGGGTCCGGCTGCCGCTACCAGCCGTCCACCGACTCCGGGGTGAAGGACGTCGGCGTGCCGCCCGCGACACTGAAGGCGGCCAAGGCGACGATGAGCATCACCACCAACTTGGGCGCCATCGAGATCGCCCTGGACGGCGTCGGCGCCCCGTGCGCGACGGGCAGTTTCGCGTTCCTGGCCGGCAAGCAGTTCTTCGACAACACCAAGTGCCACCGCCTCACCACGCAGGGCATCTGGGTGCTGCAGTGCGGCGACCCGGCCGGCGACGGGACGGGCGGCCCGGCCTACCGCTACGACAACGAGAACACCGGCGCACCTTACCTGCGCGGCACCGTCGCGATCGCCAACACCGGCCAGCCGACGAGCAACGGCAGCCAGTTCTTCATCAACTACAAGGACAACACGCAGCTACAGCCCAACTACACCATGCTCGGCCAGGTCACCAAGGGCATGGAGATCGTCGACCAGGTCGCCGCGGGCGGGGTCGCCAGCGATGTCAACGCCAACGGCACCGGCGACGGCCCGCCGAAGACGGAGATCGTGCTGCAGAAGGTCACTGTCGCATACCTGTAGCCTGGCCCGATGCGGGCGGTGATCTTCGACTTCTTCGGCACCCTCACCGACCCGGGCCTCGAGGTGAGCCGGCGCGCCGCGGCCACGGTCACGGCGGCCGCGCTCGGGGTGCCGGCCGCGCCGTTCTGGGCGGCGATGAGCGCGTCGTTCACGGAGCGCATCACCGGCCGGCACGGCGGGACCCGGACGATCCTGGCCGAGGTGGCCCGCCGCTGCGGGACGGAGCCGTCCGAGGCGTCTCTGGACGCGGCTGTGGAAGCGCATCATGCGGCGGCGGTACCGCTCTGGGGCCCGCGACCGCAGGCGCTGGACGTCCTGCGGGCCCTGCGCGGGCGGGGCCTGCGGCTGGCGGTCCTCAGCGACTGCGGTGCGGAGCTGGTCGACGGCTGGCCCGGGACGCCGTACGCGCCGCTCATCGACGCGACGGTGTTCTCGTGGCAGGAGGGCGCGCGCAAGCCCGATCCACGCCTCTACGCGACGGCGGCCGCCCGGCTCGGGGTGCGGCCTGGGGAATGCTGGTACGTGGGGGACGGCGGGAGCCGCGAGCATCAGGGCGCCCGGGCCGCGGGGATGCGCCCGGTGCTGGTGACGAACGCCGGCTACCCCGGCGCGGGCGTGCACCGCGACGACCCGGACACGTTCGTCCCGCCCGACACCGTCGACGACCTCACCGGGCTGCCCGCGCTACTGGAGGCTCGCGGCTAGCTCGGCGTTGCGGGCGGCGAAGTCGCGCCACTCGTCGGGGGTTGCCGTCAGGTAGCGTTTCGCGCGCTCCGGTGGGCACGGGCGCTGGGTCCACTCGTCGAGGCGGCCCTCGCGGACCCGGAACAGGACCAGGATGCCGTCGGCCCAGCCGGCGGCGCGCAGGTCGGCCGGCTCCAGGGTGGCGGTGCGCTGCGGGCTGACGATCCAGTCGAGCGCGGCCAGCTCCTCGTGGATCTCCGCGGCCAGCTCGAACGACAGGTTCGCCGCCGCGCGCTCGCGCAGGGCGAGGAGGTCGGCGCGGGCCTGGGCCAGGGCGGCCGGATCGCGGGCCAGGATCGCGCGGATCGACGCGGCCAGGGTTTCGCGGTCGGCGGGGGTGACGCCGCGGACCGCGGCCATGTCACGCTCGGCCGGGGTCAGGCGGGCCGCGGTGTAGGCGAGCGGGCGGATGCGGTGCAGGGCGGAGACGGCGTTGCGGGCCCGCGCGCCGCCCAGGTACGGGCCGAAGCAGCCGGGGCTCGGGGAGTACACCACCTTCAGTCCCGGATTGACCGGGCCCGCCTCGAGTCTGATGTGGACGGTGGACTCCTGGCCGTCGCGGGCCCGGTTCCAGCGCGGTTTGCGCCGGCGCAGCAGGTTGCGCTCCAGCCAGGCCGCCTCGTGGACCGAGTCGCAGACGACCGCCTCGACCGCGGCGATCAGCGGGACCATCCGGCGCAGGCGGGGCCGGTCGCGCAGGTCCGACCAGTAGGACGCGGCCCGGGAGCGCAGCTGCGTGGCCCGGCCGATGTAGAGGACCTTGGCGCCGGCGTCGCGGAACCGGTAGACGCCCGGCTGGTTGGGCAGGCGGCGGACCTCGGCTGGCACAGACATCGCATCCAGTATCGCTTGTCCCCGTTTCGCCCACTAACCTGCCTCGATCGGGTTACTTTGGTGGTCAATGCACCAATAGGACACACGGGGCAAGGTCCATGACGCTCAAAAAAACTCTGCAGTTCGCCTTCGTCATCTTCCTCGTCTGGTTCATCGCGTTCCGCCCGGACGCGGCGGCGAGGGTGGCCCGCGGCATCGGCACGCTCATCGCCCAGCTGGGCACCGGCTTCGGCGACTTCTTCACGCGGGTCGTCGGCTCCTGAACAACGGCGGTGCGCCACCCTCCGGCGCGCCGTTAGGGTCGGTCCGTGCACTACTGCCAGCGCTGCGACGAACCCATCGCCATGGCACCCCGCGGGGATCTCGCGGTCTGCCCCGACTGCGGCCACGCCGAGCCCGCCCGCCGGCTGCCGCTGTTCATCGTCACCGGCGCGTCCGGCTCCGGCAAGACGACCGTGTTCCCGCACCTCGTCCGGGGCCTGCCCGAATGCCTGGTGTTCGACGTCGACTGGCTGATCGGGCCGTTCGAACGGGCCTGCGAGTTCGGCGAGGTCGACTGGCCCGCCTTCCGCGACGCCTGGCTGAGCGTCGCACACGGCGCGGCCCAGTCCGGGCGGCACACGGTCCTGCTGGCCCCGTTCACCGCCGAGCAGCTCGACGAGCTCGCCGGCCGCCGCTGGGTCGGCGACCTGCACTTCGCGCTCCTCGACTGCGCCGACGACGTGCGCACCGCCCGCCTCGAGGCGCGGCCCCGGTGGCGGGAGCGGGCGATCGAGCGGCACCTGGCGTTCGCGGCGCACCTGCGCGCCACCGCCGACACGGTCGTGCGCACCGACGACGCGCCGCCGGAAGTGTCAGCGGACCGCCTGGTGGCGTGGGTCGAACGTAGGCTGGCGGCATGACGCAGACGACGCACACCCTCCCGCTCCCGGGCGCCGACCTGGTCTACGACGTCACCGGCCCGCTGCCCCCGGCCGCCGGCCGGCCCCTGCTGTTCATGATCGGCCAGCCGATGAGCGCGGACGGGTTCCGCGTCCTGACCAAGCACTTCCCGGACCGCACGGTCGTCACCTACGACCCGCGCGGCCTGGGCCGCAGCACCCGCAGCGACGGCCGCACCGACAACACCCCGCAGCAGCAGGCCGCGGACCTGCACCGCCTGGCCGAAGCCCTCGGCGCGGGCCCGGTCGACGTGTTCGCCAGCAGCGGCGGCGCCGTCACCGCCCTCGAATGGGTCGCGAAGCACCCGGCCGACATCGCCACGCTTGTCGCGCACGAGCCCCCGATCAACGCCGTCCTGCCCGATGCCGAGGCCGCCGAGCGGGCCCGGGCCCGCTTCAACGACGCCTACGAGGCCGGCGGCTGGGGCGCCGGCATGGCCGCGTTCATCGCGATGACGTCCTGGACGGGCGAGTTCACCGACGCCTACTTCGCCCAGCCGGCCCCCGACCCGGCCGCGTTCGGCATGCCCGACACCGACGACGGCACCCGCGACGACCCGCTGCTGTCCAAGCACTCGTGGGCCATCACCGACTACCGCCCCGACCTGCCCGCCCTGACCGCCGCCCCGACCCGCATCGTCGTCGCCGTCGGCGAGGAGTCGGCCGGCACCTACACGGCCCGCACCGCCCTCGGCCTGGCCGCCGAACTCGGCCAGGTCGCCACCGTGTTCCCGAGTCACCACGGCGGCTTCCTGGGCGGCGAGTTCGGCTACGCGGGCCGGCCGGAGGAGTTCGCGGCCAAACTCCGCGAGGTCCTGGCCGGCGCCTGACCCGGCCGGGTCAGCGGGTGGCCGGGCGAGCGCGCCGGACGGCGGTCAGACGAGCTTCTTGATGTCGCCCAGGGCGCGGTAGAAGCCGCCGCGGGAGGACTCGCGGATCTCGGGCACCAGGTAGCGGGCGTTGGGCTCGCGGATGCCCTTCGGGAACTGGACCTGCCAGTCGTGGTGGTAGCCGTCGGTCACGACGCGGATGCGCAGGCGGGAACCTTCCTGGACGCACTCGACGATCACGCCGTCGCCGGCGGCGGTGTCGGCGGCCCGGGTCTCCTCGACCGTGGTCGACGGGGCGACGCGGGCCATCGCGGTCGGGGCCTTCACGTCGACGAACTCCGGCACGACGCCCTGCTCGGCCGCGCGGACCGCCTCCTCGCTGGCGTCGATGCAGGCCAGGGAGCCGTCGGTGGTGACGATGTAGAGCTTCTCGTCGAAGTACTGCATCGAGTAGGCACTGCCGCAGCCGGTGCCGAGCTTCCACAGGCGGGTGCCGTCGGCGGCGAAGCAGTAGACGGAGGAGCGGTAGTCGCCGGCGAAGACGTAGCGGCCGCCGGGGGCGGTGGCGTTGGAGAAGATCGTGTCGTCGCAGCGATAGGTGATCCCGGGCCGGCCGGACTTCGTGAACTGCAGGACCGAGTTGGAGGACATGCCGGAGTAGACGGCGTCGGCCTCCTGCCAGCCGAACAGCACCGCGCCCTTGGTCGGCTGATACCAGTTCTCGTCGCCGGTGCGCCAGTCGTAGCTGGTCACGCCGCGGCCGTGGCCGTGGTAGACGGCGTCGGCGTCACAGCGGACCATCCAGCCGGCCGCGCCGTGGCCCTGGCGGCGCCACAGGAACTCGTCCTCGTGGTCGATGGCGCAGATGCCGCCCTTGGCGTCGGACACGCCGAGGATGCCGTCGTGGATGTCGAGCCAGTAGATGTCGATGTCGGGGGCGATCGTGTAGGCCAGCCGCGGCACCTTGCCGGACAGGTCGTAGACGTTGCCGTCGTCGCAGCCGGCGTAGATCCAGGCGTCGTCGGCGACGATGCACTTGACGCCGTCGGGCAGCTGATACTGCCGCTCGACGGTGGCGTCGTGGCGCAGGACGGTGATCGTGCCCTTCTCGTTGCCGACCATGCAGACGTCTTTGTCGATGAAGATGCCGAACGCGGACGCCCCCGAACGGTATTTCCACAGCACCGGCGCGGTCTTCGCGGTCGAGCGCTGGCTGACGATGACGCGCCGGGTCACCGAGCGCGGCGCAGTCTGCCCCTGTACGGCCGGCGAGTAGCCCTTGCGGGTCTTCTCGCCGATCTTCTTCGTGGCGTCGGCCAGGGCCTTGGCGTCGTCGGGGAAGGTCGTCGTCTTGCTCTGCCCGGCGTCGCCGATGCGCCCGTAACGGACCGTCGTCTGGTTGCCGTCGACCGTGACCTCCCAGAACTTGTGCGCGCTCCCGGTGTCCTCGGACAGTTCCAGATACGTCGTCTGCGCCATCGACCCGAACCTCTCTCACATCCAACAGATGGCCGACACAATAGCGACGAGGTACGACAAGAAACGCGGTACAGTCACGAGCGGCAGGTCACAGCCTCACGAGTAAGGAGCAGGACATGCGCCGACAGGTCATCACGCCCCGGCCGCTGTCCGCCTCGCCCGTGAAGGACCTGACCCGCTTTGAGCATCCTCAATCTCGGCATCGTCGCGCACGTCGACGCCGGTAAGACCAGCCTGACCGAGCGCCTCCTGTTCGACGCCGGCGTCATCGCCCGCCTCGGCAGCGTCGACGCCGGCAGCACCCAGACCGACTCGCTCGACCAGGAACGCCGCCGCGGCATCACCATCAAGACGGCGGTGGCGACGTTCGCGCTGGGCGAGCTCACCGTCAACCTCATCGACACGCCCGGCCACCCGGACTTCATCGCCGAGGTGGAGCGGGCCCTGCGTGTGCTCGACGGCGCGATCCTCGTCGTCTCCGCCGTCGAGGGCGTCCAGGCCCAGACCCGGGTCCTGCTGCGGACCCTGCGCCGGCTGCGCGTGCCGACGCTCGTCTTCGTCAACAAGACCGACCGGATGGGTGCCGATCCGGAGCGCGTGATCGGACAGATCGGACCCGAAGCGATCCCCATGTGGCGCGAGCACGAGGAGCGGCTCGCCGAGTGCGACGACGAGGCGCTGCAGTCCTACGTGGACGGTCGGCGGATCGACATCGCGAAACTCGTCGCGAAGGCCAAGGTGCTCCCGTCGTACCGGGGCAGCGCCATCACCGGCGAGGGCATCGACGAACTCACCGAAGCCATAGCCCGGCGCCTGCCCAGGGCCGAGCAGCGCCCCGACGAACCGCTGCGCGCCACGGTGTTCAAGATCGATCGGGACCGCAGCGCCTACGTGCGGGTCTTCACCGGCGTCCTGCACACCCGCGAGAAAGTGCGCGACGACAAGGTCACGTCGATCGACGAGGGCCGCCGCACCCACATCGGCCCCGGTGAGATCGGCCGGGTGCAGGGGCTGCGCACGGTCCGGCTCGGCGACACGATCGGCGCCGGGAGCAGCCGGAGCCCCATGTTCGCCCCGCCCACGATGGAGGCGACGGTCGAACCGGCGGACCCGGCCCGGCGCCGGGAACTGCACGCCGCGCTGCAACGCCTGGCCGAGCAGGACCCGCTGATCGACCTGCGCCTCGACGAGGAGCGCGGCGAGCTCAAGGTCAAGCTCTACGGCGAGGTCCAGCGCGAGGTCATCCGCGACACCCTGGCCGAGGAGTTCGGCCTGGCCGTGGTGTTCGGCGAGACCGTCACCCTGCACCTGGAGCGCCCGGCCGGCCGAGGCCGTGCCGGCGCCGTCATCGGCAAGGACGGCAACCTGCACATGGCGACCCTCGAGCTCGAGATCGCCTCCGGCGAGGGCCTCGAGGTCCACCTCGACGTGCCGTTCGAGACCATTCCCTTGTACGTCTACAAGACGATCGGCAACTTCCGGGACGCGATGCTGCGGTACGTCCGCGACGCCCTCACCCGCGGCGGCCTCCACGGCTGGGACGTGTCGGACGCCCGCGTCACGGTCACCAGATGCGGCTACACCCCGCCGATGAGCACCGCCGGCGACTTCCGCCGCCTGACCGCGGAGCTCGTCCCGAAGGCCCTGGCCGCCGCCGGGACCGTCCTGTGCGAGCCGGTCCACCGCTTCACGCTCGACGGCCCGGCCGCGGCGCTGCCGGCCACGCTCGGCGCCCTCCCCCGGTTCGGTGCGGTGCCCGACGCGCCGGACCTCGGCCCGTCGCGGTTCACGGTGACGGGCACCCTGCCGGCAGTACAGCTGCCGGATCTGGAACGGGCTCTGCCCGGTCTCACCCACGGGGAGGGCACCGTGGAGGCGGCCTTCGAGGGCTACCGGCCGCGATCGTGATAATGGTCGGGTGCTGCACTTGAGAGTGATCAGCCCGCCGGAGGCGACCGAGCGGGTCGTCGGGCTGCTGAACCGGGAGGCCGGCGCCACCAACGTGATCGTCATGCCCGGCGCGGCCCGCGAACCGGCCGGTGACGTCGTGCTGGCCGACGTGGTCCGGGAGGCCGGCAGCCCGGTGCTGTCGGCGCTGCGGCGGCTCGGCATCGAGGAGCGCGGGTCGATCGCCATCGAGAACGTCGACGTGTCGCTGTCGCGCACGGCCGAGCGGGCCGCCGACGCGGCCCCGGGGCTGTCCGGGGACGCCGTCGTGTGGGACGAGATCGAGCAGAAGACCGGGCAGGAGACCGAGCTGTCCGGGACGTTCCTGGCGATGCTGGCCATCGCCACCGTCATCGCCGGCATCGGGGTGCTGCTCGACCAGCCGATCCTCATCGTCGGGGCGATGGTGGTGGGGCCGGAGTTCGGGCCCCTCGCGTCGCTGTGCGTCGGGATCGTCCGGCGGCGCGGGCGGCCGGTCCGGCGGGCGCTGCTCGCGCTGGCCGTCGGGTTCCCGGTGGCGATCGCGGTGACGATCCTGACCACGTGGGGGCTGGACGCGATGGGGCTGGTGGACAAGGGCATGCTGCTGCGGGAGCGGCCGCTGACGGACTTCATCTGGCGGCCCGACGCGCTGTCGTGGGTCGTCGGGTTCTTCGCCGGGGTCGCCGGGATGCTGTCGCTGACCTCGGCCAAGGCGGGGCCGCTGATCGGGGTGCTGATCTCCGTGACGACCGTGCCGGCGGCGGCGAACATCGCGGTGGCCATCGCCTACGGGGTGCCGCACGAGGCCGGCGGGTCGGCGCTGCAGCTGCTGATCAACCTGGCCGCGATCGTGGCGGCGGGCGTGCTCACGCTCCTGGTGCTGCGCGCGCTGTGGCGGACCGGGCGGCCGCGCCGTGGCTGACCTGCGGGAGGCGCTCGACGCGCTGCTGGCCGACGTGCCGCCGGCCCGGTTGACGGACTCGGTGCGGCGGCTCATCGAGGTGTACCGCAGCGGCCTGCCCGCCGGTGAGCCGTTGATCCGCAACATGGTCGACGCGACGGCGTATGCGGCGTACCGGATGCCGGCCACGCACGCCGCGGTCCTCGCCGTGCTGCGCGAGCTGCCGGGGATCGCCCCGCGCAGCCATGTCGACCTCGGCGGCGGCACCGGGGCCGCCGCCTGGGCGGTGGAGGAGGTCTACGGTCCCGGGCGGCACACGGTGCTCGACCAGGTGCCGGAGGCCCTGAAGCTCGGCGAGCGGATCGCCCGGAAGTACGACTGGCAGGCGTGGCCGCTCGGTGCGCCGGTGCCCGGAGCCGACCTGGTCACGGCGTCCTATGTGCTCACCGAGCTCGACGAGGAGCAGCAGCGCACCCTCGTCGAGCAGGCGGCCTCGGCGGCGGGCGCGGCCGTGGTGCTGATCGAACCGGGGACCCCGCCCGGGTACCGCCGGATCCTCGCCGCCCGCGAGCAGCTCAAGGACGCCGGCTGGCACATCGCCGCGCCCTGCCCGCACGAGCTCGCCTGCGGCCTGCGCGGCAAGGACTGGTGCCACTTCGCGGCCCGGGTCAACCGGTCCGCGCTGCACCGCCGGCTCAAGGACGCCACCCTCGGCTACGAGGACGAGAAGTTCAGCTACGTCGCCGCGGTGCGGACCCCGGCCGGAGCGCGGGGCCGGATCGTCCGGCATCCCGCGTTCCGCAAGGGCCTCGTCACGTTGCAGGTGTGTCAGCCCGATACGACCGTCGGGCCGGTGCTGGTGTCCAAGCGGGAGGGCCCGCTGTACAAGGCCGCCCGCGACGCCGAGTGGGGCGACGCCTGGCCGGCGACCTAAGTCTGGTCCGCCACGAAGGACGAGACCCAGGCCAGGGACGCGTTCCAGTTGATGGTCAGCTCGTTCGTCGACCACGACATGATGTCGTCCAGGTAGCACAGCTGCGGCTTGCACCCGCGCAGCGCGTTGCCGGCGACCTCGTCCTGCAGCTGCGAGTTGGGGCCGCCGGCGAGGGTGCCGCGCGGCGGGTTCGGCAGCTTCGGGTCGAGCTGGTGGGCGTACCAGCGGCTGTGCTGGTTCTTCGACGCCTTCTCGCCGTAGCCGGTGACGTAGGACTGGTTCAGCGCGTTGCGGCCGAGGATGTAGTCCATGCCGGACAGGACGCCGTCGCGGTACTTCGGCTTGCCGGTGAGGTCGAACGCGGTGGCGACGACGGCCAGGTTGTTGAGGATCTGGCTGTTGGAGCCCCAGTCGTAGCCGCCGTTCGGCGCGTACGGCTGTCCGTAGGCCTGGCCGTCCATCGTCTTGAGGTAGCGGTCGGCGCCGTCGACGACGGACTGGCGGACCCGGGCCCGGTCGGCCAGCTTGTTGTCCACCGTGGCCAGGTCGAGCCGGCCCAGGGCGGCGGTCGCCCGCCAGTCGAACGGTGCCGCGAACACGTCGGCCTTGTGCAGCGGCGAGCTCGTCACCGCGGTCCCGTACTGCTTGTCACCGGTGCTGATGTACAGCTCGGCGGCGGCCCAGTAGAACTCGTCGCTGACGTCGGTGTCGCCGTAGGCGCCGCCGCCGGTCGAGTCGGAGTCCGGCGCGTACATCGTCGGGTGGGCCAGCGCCGCCGCGTACGCGGTCTTCGCGACGCCGAGCAGCTTCGCCGCGTACGCCTTGTCGTAGGGCTCGAAGACCCGGGCCCCCTGCGCGGCCGCGGCGGCCAGGTTGAGGGTCGCGGCGGTCGACGGGGCGTGCAGCTGCCGCGGCTGCGGGTCGGCGGCCGGGTCGGTCGGCAGCCCGGTCCAGCCGGCGTCGTGGACCTTGTGGTGCGCCATCCCGGCCAGGGGTTCGCCCGCCGGGACCTGCATCTTCGTCAGGAAGTCGAGCTCCCAGCGGGCCTCGGCGAGCACGTCCGGGGTCTTGCCGCCGCGCTCCGGCAGGCGCAGGGCCCGGGCCTCGGACGCCTTCGGTGAGCGCTCGTAGAGGCTCATCAGCTGGGCGACCGAGATGCCGCCGTTGACGACGTACTTGCCCTGGTCGCCGGCGTCGTACCAGCCGCCGGTCACGTCCAGGGTGTAGTTGCAACCGGTCCCGGGCTGGCAGGGCACCTTGGTGTCGCCGCCGCCGGGCGTTTCGGCGGTGTGGCCGGCCTGGCGGGCGTAGCCGGGCGCGATGCCGCCGTCGATGGCGATGCCGCTGCGCTGCGGGTAGTAGAACGACAGGGCGTCGACGCTGAGCTGCCGGTAGGCCTTCGGGTCGAGGTCGAACGGCACGCTCGCCTTCCCGTCCACCTCGAGGGTGTAGGTGTGGCCGGTCCCGCGGTACGCGCTGAAATCCACGACGTGGGTCTGCTGCCCGGAGCTGGCGTCGAGGCCGCGGGGCGCGGACTCCCCGGAGGCGACGACCTTCCCGGCGTTGTCCTTGAGCTGCCACGGCAAGGGCTGCGCGGAGTCCGAGACGACTGTCGCGCGCTTGGGGCCGTCGGGCAGGTAGCCGACCTGGTTGACGCGGACGGGCGTGTCCGGGATGTGGTCGGGGGTGGCCGGGAACGCGTACGCGCTGTCGGCGCTCGTCCCCGGCAGTCCGCCGTCGCGGCTCGAGAACACGATCGGCAATGCGATGGCGGGGACGGCGACGACGGCGGCGACAGCGGCCAGCTGGGCACGGCGGGACTGCATGAAGGCGGGCAGGCGCACGGGGCTCCTTCCGGTCGGGTGAAGGGAGGGTGAGGTGTTCCGGCGAACCTAGCCACCGACACTTCGCGCAAACCGGACAAAACACACTGACGTGACCCCGGTCACACGTCGTGGCCGCCGTTGGCACGATTCGCCGTACCAATGGAGGACGCATTTGTTCAAAAGCGCAGCTCAAAGTGCTCTACGCGATAGGTATACACAGCATGTATACGTGTGGTGTAGAGTCCCCGGACATGTCCATCGGTCAAGCGTTCTTGGGGCTGCTCGAGGCCCGCCCCCGCCACGGCTACGACCTGAAGCGGGCCTACGACGAGCGCTTCGGCACCGACCGCCCGCTCGCCTACGGGCAGGTGTACGCGACCCTGTCCCGCCTGCTGAAGCACGGCCTGGTCAGCGTCGACAGCGTCGAGTCGGGCGAGGGCCCGGACCGCAAGCGCTACGCGATCACCGACGCCGGGGTCGCCGACGTCGAACGGTGGCTGGCGCAGCCGGAGAAGCCCGAGCCCTACCTCCAGAGCACCCTGTACATGAAGGTCGTCCTGGCCCTGCTCAGCGCCCGCCCCGCCGCCGAGGTGCTCGACCGCCAGCGCGCCGAGCACCTGCGGCTGATGCGCGAGCTGACCCGCCGCAAGTCCGCCGGCGACCTGTCCGACCAGCTCATCTGCGACCACGCGCTGTTCCACCTCGAGGCCGACCTGCGCTGGCTGGAGCTCACCACCGCGCGCCTCGACGACCTGGCAAAGGATGTCCGCCGATGACCACCGCACTGCTGTCCGCCGACGACCTGTACAAGACGTTCGGCTCCACCCAGGCCCTCGCCGGCGCGTCGATGTCGGTCGCGGCCGGCGAGATCGTGGCCGTCATGGGCCCGTCCGGCTCCGGCAAGTCGACGATGCTGCACTGCCTGGCCGGGATCATCCAGCCCGACGCGGGCCGCGTCCGCTACCGCGACCAGGAGCTCTCCGCCCTGTCCGACGGGCGCCGCAGCGCCCTGCGCCGGGGCGAGTTCGGCTTCGTGTTCCAGTTCGGCCAGCTCGTCCCGGAGCTCACCTGCCTGGAGAACGTCGCCCTGCCGCTGCGCCTGGACGGGGTCCGCCGCCGCGACGCCGAGCAGCGGGCCCGCGACTGGCTGGAGCGCCTCGAGATCGACGACGTGACGGCGAAGCGGCCCGGTGAGGTCTCCGGCGGCCAGGGCCAGCGCGTCGCCGTCGCCCGGGCCCTGGTCACCGGGGCCCGGGTGGTGTTCGCCGACGAGCCGACCGGTGCCCTGGACTCCCTCAACGGCGAGCGGGTCATGCGCCTGTTCACCAGCGCCGCCCGGGAGCACGGCGCCGCCGTCGTCCTGGTCACCCACGAGCCGCGGGTCGCCGCCTACTCCGACCGCGAGATCGTCGTGCGTGACGGCCGCGCCCTGGACCTGGAGCGCACCCGATGAGCCGGTGGTTCGCCGAGGTCGCGCTGGGCGCGAAGCTGGCCATCAGCGGCGGCCGGGAAGGCTTCGTCCGCACGGCCCTGACGGCGCTCGGGGTCGGTCTGGGCGTGGCGGTACTGCTGCTGTCCGTCTCCATCCCGGGGATCCTCGACGGCCGCCACAGCCGCACCGACGCCCGCGACGACCTGCACTACGGCGCCGAGGAGCCGGTCCGCAGCGACACCTCCGTACTGATGCTGCCGATCCAGAGCGCCTACCACGACCGGGCCGTCACCGGCCGGTTCCTGCAGCCCGACGGCGCCCACCCGATCCTGCCGCCGGGCGTGTCCACGCTGCCGCCGGCCGGCTCGATCGTCGTCTCCCCGGCCCTGCGCGACCTCCTCCAGACGCCGGAAGGGGCTCTGCTCCGGGAGCGGTTCCCGCAGCCGATCGCCGGCACGATCGGCAAGGAAGGACTTTCGGGCCCCAACGAGTTGTACTTCTACGGCTCCCGCGACGACCTGCGGGAGGACCAGCCGCAGGTGCTGCGGCTCACGCACTACGGCTCCGAGACCCGCAGCGACCCGCTCAACCCGATCCTGCTGCTGCTCGTCGTCGTCGCGTTCGTCGTGCTGCTCATGCCGGTGGCCATGTTCGTCGCCGCCGCCACCCGCTTCGGCGGGGAGCAGCGCGACCGGCGCCTCGCCGCGGTCCGCCTCGTCGGGGCGGACACGTGGATGACCCGCCGGGTCGCGTCCGGGGAGGCGGTGGTCAGCGCGGCCCTCGGGGTGCTCATCGGGCTCGGGTTCTTCTTCGCGGCGCGGGCGTTCGCCGAGCGCCTCGAACTGGCCGGGCTGAGCGTGTACGCCTCCGACGTGCGGCCGTCGCCGGTCCTGACGATCGTCATCGTCGTGGCTGTACCAATGGCGGCTCTGCTCATGACGCTTCTCGCTCTTCGGCGGGTCGTCGTCGAACCCCTCGGAGTGGTCCGGAAGGCGGCCGCGCGGGCCAAGCGGCGGTTGTGGTGGCGGCTGCTGCCGTTGCTGCTCGGGGCGGCGCTGCTCGGGCCGCTCCTCGGCGGGCACCGCACCGAGCGCTTCAACGTGTGGCAGGCCGCGTTCGGCATCATCTTCCTGCTGCTCGGCCTGGCCACCCTGCTGCCGTGGCTGTTCGACAAGCTCGTCGACCGGCTCGGCGCCGGCGGCCCGGTCGCCTGGCAGATCGCGATCCGGCGGCTGCAGCTGTCCCACGACAGTGCCCTGCGGGCCGTCAACGCGGTCGCCGTGGCCGTGGCCGGGACGATCGCGCTGCAGATGCTGTTCGCGGCGGCCGAGGCGCAGTCGACCACGGAGACCGACCAGAACGTGGCCCAGATCCAGGCGGTCCTGCGCACGGAGCTGAGCCCGCTCACGACCGTGCACAGCCAGGCCGAGGCCGAGGCCGCGCTGCGCCGCACCCCCGGCGTCACGGCCACGCACTCCTACCACCAGAACTTCGGCGGGCCCGCCGGCGCCACCGACCACGAGTTCCTGGAGATGGTCGTGGCCGACTGCGACACGCTGCGCCTGATGGCCGACCTGCCGTCGTGCGCCGACGGGGACGCGTTCGCCGTCGACCCGGCCTCGGTGCCACCGGACCAGCGCCCGCAAGGCGTGCTCGACGCTACGACCCTCGGCGGCCAGGCGCTCGAGTTCGGCAAGGACGGCAACGACACCGCCGAGCCGCTGCGCTGGACCGCACCGGCCCGGCTCACGGTGGTCAAGCAGCACCGCGACCCGTTCGGCTCGGAGCACTCCGGCCTGCTCGTCACGCCGGCCGCGGGCCCGCCGCTCGCCGCCGACGCCCACTTCTACACGTTCATCACCCTCGACGAGACCGCACCGGACGTGGCCGAGCACCTGCGCAACACGGCCATGGTCATCGGCCCGGCCAACGACGTGTTCCTCCTGCGCGCCGTCGACGTCGACAAGACGTTCGCGAGCATCCGCCGCGGCCTGTTCGCCGGCGCCACCGTCGTGCTCGTCCTCGTCGGCCTGAGCCTCCTGGTCGGCATCATCGAGCAGCTGCGCGAACGCCGGCGCACGTTCGCGGCGCTCGTCGCGTTCGGCACCAGGCGGGCCACGATGGCCTGGTCGATCCTGTGGCAGACGGCCGTGCCGGTCGCGCTCGGCCTGGTCATGGCGTCCCTGATGGGCCTGGCCCTCGGCGCGGCCCTGCTGCGCATCGTCGTCGTCACGGTCCGCCCCGACTGGGCCGGCATCGGCATCGTGGGCGCCATCGCCGCCGGCGTCGTCCTGCTGGTCACCCTGGCCAGCCTGCCGCCGCTGTTCCGGCTCATGCGCCCAGAGGGGCTGCGCTTCGAGTAGGGCCGCCGGGCGTACCCCTCCCCGCCACGGCCGCGACGGCGATCGTGGCGGGGGCCGGACCCCAGGTCGTGTGTCTGGACCAGCCCGCCCTGCGCATCGCCGTCGACAACGCCGCCGCCCTGGCCTGGCGGCCGGCCGCGGAGACGGACCTGGACGGCTACAAACGCGCCAATCCCGGCCGGCGCCGCCGTGTTCACGCCGGTTGGACAGGCACCGCAGGATGTGATGTCGGCGCGGGGAACTACCGGGTGGTGTGGGCGCGACCGCGGTTCGGTTACCCGATCGGTGGCAGGGGTCCGTAGTTCAATGCCGGGTCCGTCGTGGTCGTCATTCGGTGGTAACGGTCCGTGGCGCCTACGGCGACGAACAATGAACCGGAATCTGTTTTTGACGCCGCAGGCGCCCACGGCCATGGACCACCGAAAGGTGACCACGACGAGCCCGGCACCTCACCACGAACCGCGACCAAGAAACCGCAACCAAAGAACGGTCCGGACCACGCCATCGGTAACGAGCCGCCGCCAGGCGGCCCAACCATCGGCCGAGCCCACATCGGCGGCTGCAAGTCCAGCCGGGCAATGGTGGCCCCCGAGGAGACGGCCCGGTATTCGGTCGAGGCCGGCCAGAGCCAGAGCGCGGCGCCGGTCCAGGAGTTGGCTCTGGCGGGCACCGCTCCGGTGCCTCGTGCGGTGGCAGTGCGGGCGGGGGAGCAGGGATCGCGCCCGGCATTTCCGGCTCACACTTTGCCGGGCTGGATCGTCATAGCCCTTGGAGGTGGTGCGGGATGAGTGCGGTCATGGGGGAGCGGCGGCAGTTGCTCAATGTGGCGTACCGGCTGCTGGGGTCGCTCGCCGACGCTGAGGATGTCGTGCAGGAGGCGTTCGCGCGGTGGTATGCCCTCGCGCCCGGCCAGCGGCAAGATATCGCATCGCCCGGGGCCTGGCTCACGACCGTCACCAGCCGGATCTGCCTCGATCTGCTCGGGTCGGCGCGGGTGCGGCGGGAGCGGTACGTCGGCGAGTGGATTCCTGAGCCGCTGCCGGGGGACGGGGTGGGCGGACTGGGTGGTGGCGGGGCGGACCCCGCCGACCGGGTCACCCTGGACGAGTCCGTCAACATGGCGTTTCTCGTGGTGCTGGAGAACATGACGCCGGCGGAGCGGGTCGTGTTCGTGTTGCACGACGTGTTCCGGTACTCGTTCGCCGAAGTCGCGGAGATCGTCGGGCGGTCGCCGGGGGCGTGCCGGCAGCTGGCGTCGTCGGCGCGGCGGCGGGTCGCGTCGGCGCGGGTCGAGCGGGCCTCGGCGGAGCGGAAGGCGGGGCTGGTGCGGCAGTTCGCGCGGGCCTGGGCGGCCAAGGACATCGACGCGCTCATCGGCGTGCTCGACCCGGACGCGGTCGCCGTGTCCGACGGCGGGGGTGTCGTGCCGGCGCTGCTCGAGCCGGTGATCGGGGCGTCGGCGATCGCGGCCGGGTTCATCCGCATCCGCAACCTGGGCCAAGAGCTGACGGTGGTCGAACGGACGGTCAACGGCCAGCCGGGGCTCGTCGTCGAGGCCGGCGGGGTGACGACGACCGTGATGGCGTTCGAGGCGGCCGGGGACCGGATCACCCGCATCTGGGCCGTGCGCAACCCGGACAAGCTCCGGACGTGGAGTGCGGGCTGAGGTTGCGGCCGGATGGTGTACTGGTCGGGTGGGAACGTGGTTACGGCCGACCGGGATCGGCTTCCTGGTGGTCGCGGTGCTGTTCGGCATCGGTGTGCGGGTCGAGATCGGGCACGAGCCGACGAACTGGGCCCTGACGACGGTCTACGTGGTGCTGGGCGTGATCACAGCGCTCGTCGGGGCCGTCCTCATGGCGCTGGGACAACGCGCGGCGAACCGTCGCTGACGGTCTGCGGCGAACCGTCGCCGACGGTGCCCGGCGAACCGTCGTCGACCACCGCGGCCCGCAGGGCGCCGGTCGGGTCGAGATAGGCGGCGGCGACGAGCGAGATCCACTGATACACGGCGTCCTCGTTGTCGGCGAGTGGTCCCGGAACGTAGTGCGGCGAGCTCAGGCCGCGCTGCACCGACTCGCACGCCGCCCAGTCCTGGCGGTTGGTGAGGTCCCAGAAGTCGACCGCATACGCCGTGTCCTCGATGCCCTCAGGGAAGTACCAGCTGCATTCGATCTCGGTCTTTCCCGGCGCCAGCGGCGTCAAGCGGTGGGTCATCACGTAGTCGGGGTGGGCCGAGATGAGCAGGTTGGGGAACAGGGCGACGTAGAGGATGGTCCGCCGGGGCGCGCCGTCGATGTATACGCCAGGGCCGGTCCCGTCGAACGACATCGTGTCGGCGTGGTCGCGCAGATCCATCGTCCCGCCGACCCACGCCCCCGGCAGCACCCAGTTGTCGCCGGACGTCGGCGGGGACACCTTGCACAGCTCGGGGTGGATCAGCGGGCAGTGGTAGCACTCCTGATAGTTCTCGACGATCGTCTTCCAGTTGGCGGCGACGGAATACACATGCCGGCTCCCAAGCTGCAAACCGCTCATATGGTACGGCCTGAGCAGCGCGTCGAGCGCCCCGACGTACTCGGTCACCGCCGGTGCGGGCGCCCCCGCGTTGACCAGCAGCCAGCCCTGCCAGACGGCCGCCGGCAGTTCGACCAGCCCGAGCTCGGAAGGCTCGAACGAGTCGACGCCGGCCATGTGCGGTGCGGTGGCGAGCGAACCGTCGAGCCGGAACGCCCAGCCGTGATAGGGGCACACCGCGGCCGGCCGGTCCGCGGTCGCGCCGGACGGGAGCAGCTCGTGGCCGCGGTGCCGGCAGACGTTCGCGAACGCTCTCGGCTCGGGCGCGAACGTGAGCAGGACCCCGACGTCGCCGACGGTCACCGCCCGCTGGTTGCCGCCGCCGGCGAGCTCGTCGAGGCGGCCCAGGCAGGTCCAGGCCCCGGCGAACAGGTGCCGGCGCTCCCAGGCGAGCACGGCCGGGTCGGTGTAGGCGGCGGCCGGCAGTGTCCGCGAGGACCCGAACGGTCGCAGCGCCGGCTCGACCCCGGCCGGATCGAGCGGCGCCGCGTGCAGTTCCGTCATGCCCCTAAGCCTCGCGCAGCGCCACCTTCGTGTAAATGCGGCGCAGCGGTGCGGGGGAGTACCAGTTGAGCCGGCCCAGGCCGCGCACGATCGCCGGGACCAGGATGCCGCGGATGAGGGTGGCGTCGACGATGATCGCGATGCCGCAGCCGATCCCGAACATCTGCAGGAAGCTCACGGTGCTGGTGCCGAAGGCGAAGAAGCTCACGGCGAGGAGCATCGCGGCCGCGGACACGATCCGGCCGGTCCGGGCCAGGCCGGAGCGGACCGCCTCGTCGGTGGACAGGCCGCGGTTGTGCAGCTCGGCGATCCGGCCGATGAGGAACACCTCGTAGTCCATCGACAGGCCGAACACGATGCAGAACATGAGCACGGTCATCGCCGTGTCCATGGGCCGCGGCGTGAACCGCAGCCACGACGCGAGGTGCCCGTCCTGGAAGATCCACGTGAGCACGCCCATGGTCGCGGACAGGCCGAGGACGTTGAGCACGAGGGCCCGCAGCGGCTGGATGACGCTGCCGGTGAACAGGAACAGCAGCGCGAACGTGGCCAGGACGACGACCGCGATCCCGAGCGGCAGCCGCGAGGAGATGGCGTGCGTGGTGTCGATGAGCCGCGCGTCGGTGCCGCCGACGTACGCGGGCACCGGCGAGCGGGCGCCGCGCACGGCCCGGACCAGGGCCTGCCCGTCGTCGGACTTGGCGGCGAGCTTCGAGGCGACCAGGAGGCGCTCCCCGCCGGGCCGGCTGAGGCTCGGGTCGCCGTCGCGGACCTTCCGGCCGCCCGCGAAAATCCCGGCGCTGCTGGTGACCGTGCCGGCACGGTCCAGTGTGGACAGCGCGGCGGCGTAGCCGGTGAGCGCGTCGCGGTGCACGGCCCCGTCCAGGACCACGTCGACGCCGGCGTTCTGGTTGCTGGCGAACCCGGTGGCGAGCCGGTCGGCGACCAGCCGCCCGTCGCTACCGGGGCGGAGCACACCCTCGTCCGGGGTGCCGAACTCGACGCCCGTGAGGGGGCTGGCCGCGACGAGTAGGCCGAGCACGACCGGGAGCGCGGCCAGGGCCGGGCGGCGCATGACGGCCCCGGCGAGCCGGCTCCAGAATGGGGAGTCGGCGGTAGGACCGAGATCACCGCGCCGCCGCCACGGGACCCGCCCGGCCTCGACCCGGCGCCCGAGGACGGCCAGGAGCGCGGGCAGCACGACCAGGGCACCGACCGCGGCGATGACGACGACCCCGATACCGGCGTAGGCGAAGGAGCGCAGGAAGTACAGCGGGAAGACGAGCAGCGCCGTCAGCGCGGTGGCGACCGTGGCCGCGGCGAACAGGATGGTCCGCCCGGCCGTCGCGACCGTCGCCGCGAGCGCCTCGGCGACCGGGGTGCCGGTGCCCTCACCCGAGGCCCCCAGCTGTTCCCGGAACCGGCTCACCATGAGCAGTGCGTAGTCGATGCCGAGCCCGAGTCCGAGGGCGGTGGTGAGGTTGACGGCGAACACGGACACGTCCGTGACCGACCCCAGCAGCGACAGCTCGGCGAACGTCCCGACGATCGCGACCCCGCCGACGGCCAGGGGGAGCAGTGCGGAGACCACACTGCCGAAGACCACGATCAAGAGCAACAGCGTCAGTGGTACGGCGATGGCCTCGGCGATCGCCAGGCTGCGCGCGACCTGGGTGTTGACGTCGACGTTGACGGCCGCCTCGCCGCCCGCCCGCACGGACAGGGCGTCGCCGTCGACGGCGTAGCGTTCGATGAGCGCCTGGGCCCGCTTCCGGCGCTCGGTCTCGTCGCCGCCGACGTGCGCGAGCACGATCGCGTCGGCCCCGTCGGCCGAGCGCAGTTCGGGGACCCCGGTGGACCAGTACGACACGACGTCGCTGACCCCGGCCTCGTGCGTGAGCGCGGCGGTGAGCTCGTTGCCGGCCGCGGCCGCCCGGTCGACCGAGCCGCCGGTGGCGTGCGCGAGCAGGATGAGGTTGGGCCGCCCGCCGAAGCGTTCGTCGATGAGCCGCTGCGCCTTGGAGGACTCGGAGGCCGGGTCGTCGAAGCCGCCGCCCTGCAGCCGTCCGAACACGCCGGCCCCGGCGACCCCGGCGCCGATCAGCAGCAGCAGCGAGACGATCAGGATCAGCCGGGCGCGGCGGTGGATGAAGGAGCCGTACCGGTACAACATCTGCTCTCCCCCAAGGGATGTTGACGGCGTAAACTTAACAGTGTCAACATTGCACAGATTGTTAACGGTGTCAACATCCGGGAGGATGTGGTGGTGCCTTCCAGCAAGTTGAGCCGCCACTCGTATCACCACGGCGACCTGGCCAACGCCCTGACCGGGGCCGCGCTCGAGCTCGCCCGCGCGGGCGGCCCCGAGGCCGTGGTCCTGCGCGAGGCGGCCCGCCAGATCGGCGTCTCCGCCACCGCCGCCTACCGCCACTTCAGCTCCCGCGAGGACCTGATCCACGCGGTGAAGGACTGCGCGCTGACCGAGCTGGCCGAGCGCATGCAGCAGGAGCTGGAGCACACGAGCACCGCCGACGACACCGTCGAGGCCTTGGCGGCCAAGCTGCGCGCCCTCGGCCACGGCTACATCAGCTTCGCCCTGGAGAAGCCCGGCCTGTTCCGCACCGCGTTCCACCACTCGGAGCCGATGACCGGCCGGCACGGCCTCGATCCGCTGGAGACCGCCCCGTTCCAGATGCTGATGCGCATCCTGGACCGCCTCGTCGAGCTGGGCGCGATAGACCCGCAGCGCCGCCCGTTCCTGGGCATGTTCGCCTGGGCCACCGCCCACGGCATCGCCGACCTGCTCCTGGACGGCCCGCTGCGCAACTTCCCGCCCGACGTCCAGCAGGCCGCCGTGCAGAACGCCCTGGACGCCACCGTCGCCGGCGTCCTCGCGCGCTAGACCCGGCCCGTCCGATCACCGCCGCCCGGCGCCGGGCCCGGACCCCGCGCTCGGACCGGTCGCCGCGTCAGGCTCGGTGCGGCCGATCATCGCCGCCGGTGACGGTTCCGACTTCGCCCACGTGGGTCCGGCGACGCTGAGTCGGCCGGCCCGCCCCAGGCGAGGCGCACACATCGCGGGGGCCTAGCCGGCCGGCAGCTGGCGGCGGCCGGCGAAGCCCAGATCGACCCGGTGATACCAGCTCAGGCCGGCGTCGCCCTCGAGCCAGCACAGCAGCACGTCGGCCCCGTCGAGCTCGGCCGGGAAGTCCAGCAGCAGCGGCGCCAGGCCCTTGAGGTGCGCCCCGGTGGCCTGAACGGCGGTGATGAGCTCGTCCAGGAGCGCCTCGGCCGCCTTGAGCTCGGCCATCCCGCCCAGCGCCGTGCCCGGCCCGCCGGGTGCGAGGGCGGCCGCCAGCTCGGCCGCGTCGGCCCGGACCGCGACGAGCTGATCCAGCGCCGGGCGGATCCGGGCCAGCTCCGCCCGCGCCTCCGGGACGGTGAACAACACCATGGCGCACACCCTGCCATACGGCGTGGGGTGCGGCGCCGCGGCTCCGGCTCGTGGTGTGCGGTGGCCGGAGTGGCCTGTGACCGTGGGCGCGGTTGCGGTGTGGGGTGCGGCGCCGCGGCTCCGGCTCGTGGTGTGCGGTGGCCGGAGTGGCCCGTGGTCGTGGGCGCGGTTGCGGTGCGGGGTGCAGCGCCGCGGCTCCGGCTCGCGGGGCGCGGTGGCCGGAGTAGCCTCCGATCGTGGACCTCATCGCGGCGTGGGAGGCGGGCACCGGCGCCGAACGGGGGCGCCTCGGGGCGGTCATGGAGGCGGCACTCACCGACCGCGCCTACCGGGCCGACCCCGCCGAGCGGCTGGCCCTGGCCGAGCGGCTCGCCGAGCTCGACGATCGCCGGGCGCTGGCCGCCGAGCACCTCCGGGCCCTGCTCGACGAGCGGCTCCGCGACCTCGGCCCCGAGGACCCGGACGTGCTCGAGGTGCGGATCTCCCTGGCCCACGCCGAGCGGGACGCCGCAGCGGCCGGGGCGGCGCTGGCCGACGCGCTGCGGGTGCTGGGTGCCCGGCACGCCGTGACCGCGCACGGGCGGCTGCGGCTGGCCCAGTCCCAGGAGCGGGCCGGGGACTTCGCGGCGGCCCGGCACCTGCTGCGCCGCGCCATCCCGGACGCCGTGCGCGGAGCGGGCCCCGACCACCGGCGCACGCTCGGGCTGCGGCTGGCCCTGGCCGAGGTGTACGAGCGGGACACGGTCCGCTACGCGAGCCGGCACCGCGGGGTGCTGCGGGCCTACCGGAGCCTGCTGGGGGCGCAGCGGCAGTACCACCGGGCGATCGAGAGCCTGGAGCGCATCCACGGCCCCGAGGCGCCGCTCGTCCTGGCCACCTTGGAGCGCCTGGCCGACCTGTACGAGCGGACCGGCACCCTGGGCGCGGCCACCGCCCAGTACGAAGCCTCCCTCCAGTGGCACGAGCTGCGGCACGGCCCCGACGCCCCCGAGACCAGGGCCGCCCGCGACACCCTGGCCCGCGTCTACCTCCGCGGCCGCCACCCCGAACGCGCCGTCCCCCTCTACGAACCGGTCCACGACCGCCCCGCCCCGCCGCCCGCCGACGAACCCGACGAGGCCCTGGACGACCTTGCCGAGGCTCACCTGGCGGCCGGTGACGAGACGGCCGCCCATGAGGTGTACGAGCGCCTGTGGGCCTTCGTCGTCGAGCGCGACGGCCCCGACGCCCCGGAGACCGTCCGCTACCTCGCCGAGTGCGCCGAGGCCTTCGACGAAGCCGGCGCCCCGACCCTGGCCGTCATCTGGCACGAACGCCTCGTCGCGGCCCTGACCAGAGCCGCGCCGCGCGACGAGGAAGCCCTGACCCTGGCCCGGGTCCACCTCGCCGCCGCCCGCGACAGCGCTGCCCGCCCCGCCTAGGCGCCGCCCGGCCGATCATTGCCGGCGGGTTCGGCGTGGTCACTATTCGGTGGTGACGGGGCGGGGGCGCCTGCGGCGACAAAGAAGATTTTGGTTCGTTGTTGGTTGCGTCCTTGGGCGCCTTTTCGTTCCGGAACTTTGAAGCTGCCAACGACGAATCGCAATCATTTTTTCGCCCTAGGCGCCGCGAATCGTTACCACCGAATGGTGACCGCGGCGGACCGGGCAGTGACCGGCGGGCCGCAACCAGACGAACCGCGACCAAGCTACGGTCGCGCCCACGCTTACTCGGTAGTTCCCATGGGCCGAGCGGACATTGCGGTGCCCCTCCAGGCGCGGTGCCGATGGCGAGGCGACTGGCGGGCCGGTCGCTGCCGGGTGGGGCCTGACCCGTTTGAGGGACCGTAGACGACACGCCGGGCTCGGGCTGCCGGCAGTACCCACAAATCGGGCATTTCGTATTTATCGTCTCTTCGGGTTGCGCTCGGTGGCTCATTCGGACGATGTGGATGTACCTGATGGTCAAGCGGCTGCTGCTCGTGCCCGCGGGAATGGTTGTTGCCGGCGTTGTGGCGTTGGGTGGGGCCGCGCACGCCGCGAGTGTCGCGCCCAGTGCGTCCGCCGGGCGGTCGCCGGCGGTGGCGGGGTCCAGCGCGGTTGGCAAGGCGCGGGGCAAGGTGGCGGTGCCGTCGGCTTCGGTGGGTGGGGGTGTGACGGCCGACGCGGTGGTGCCGTCGGCTTCGGCGGCGGGGGGTGTGACGGCCAGCGCGGCCACTGTGACCGTGCGGGGGCGGGCCTGGAACGACCGTAACCGCAACGGGGTGCGTGACGGCGGTGAGCCGGGGATCGGTGGGCTGCCCGTCGCCGTGTTCGCGGTCGGGGAGCTGGCGGGGCAGTCGCAGCAGTCCAAGGCCGACCTCACGCGGCGGCTCATCGGGCGGATGCACACCCGCGACACCTCCGGCGGGGACGTGCGGGAGGCGGTGACCGGCAAGGACGGGACGTACCGGGTGACGGGGCTGCCGGCCGGGAGCGTGGTCGTGCTCATCGGCGCCGGGACGGTCGGGCGGGACGGGAACATCGCCGCGATCGAGTGGGCGTTCACCAGGTACGCGGCCGGTGGTGACCGGGGGCGGGACTCGGACTTCGTGCCGTACACCGAGGCGGGCGGGCCGGCCGTGTTCGGGGTGTCCGACGTCGTGACGATCGCCGGGGGCGGGGCGGCCACGCTCGACGCCGGGCTGTATCGGCGGCCGGTGCTCGCGGTCACGGGTACGAACGTCGTCGCCCTCGGGGGAACCGGGTTTGCGCTGGTGTGCGCCGGTTTTGTCCTGGTGCGGGCCGCGCGGCGGCGGGCCTGATCGCCGTTTGGGCGAACGCGTCCGGGGATTTTCACGGCAGCCGCGGCGGTCGACGGTCGCTGCGGATGCCATGATGTGTTCCGGCGATCGGCAACTGAGGAAGCGGTCGGATGGCGCGGTTCGAGGCAATGACATCGGTCGACGGGAAGCGGGCGGCGGTTGCGCTGTCCGGGGAGTGTGACCTCTCCGCGCGGGAGGAGTGCACGGCCGCCCTGATGACCGCCGTCGGTGCGGCGCCCCAGGTCGTGGTGGACCTGGGCGGGCTGACGTTCCTGGACTCCAGCGGGGTGCACGCGCTCGTGACGGCCTACCGGGCGGCGACCGAGAAGGGCGGGCGGCTCAGCGTCGTCAACGCCGGCGGGATGGTCGCGCACGTGCTGGACATCACCGGCGTCGGTGGGCTCCTGCAGCCGCAGGACGGCGGCCGCGATGGTTGAGCATCCGGCGAAGCCCGGCGAGTCGATCGGCTATCAGCTCGTCGCCGACCTGGCCGCGGTCCGGGCGTTCGTGACCGCCCGGGCGCTCGCGCTCGGCCTGTCCCGCGACCGGGCCGACATGCTGACCCTGGCCGTCAACGAGCTGGCCACCAACACCCTGCAATACACGCAGGACGGCGGCGAGGTCCAGCTGTGGTCCGAGTCCGGGCAGCTCTACTGCGACGTGCTCGACCAGGGCCCGGTGCTCACGTTCGGCGGGGTGATGCCGGCGGCCGACGCGGTGCGCGGGCGTGGCCTGCCGATCGTCGAGCTGGTGTGTGACCACGTGGCCGCGTTCGCCGTGCCCCGCGGCTCCATCGTCCGCCTGCAGGTGGGCATCTAGACAACCTGCACGGCCAGGGTGCAGGTGTCGTCGTCGGGGCTGGGGCGGCGCAGCAGCCGGCGCAGGCCCGGCAGCGGGTCGGCGATGTCCGGCTCGGTCGCCGCCGACAGCGCCGACTTCACCCAGTCCAGGTGCGTGCCCACGTCCATGGCCCGCCGCTCGACGAGGCCGTCGGTGTAGAGCAGCACCACATCGCCCGCCCGGAGGTCCGCCGCGGCGGCCGGATACTCCGCGCCCGCCACCGCACCCAGCAGCAGTCCGGGCGGGGGTTTGAGTGCTTCGGCGGTACCGCCACGACCCAGCAACGGCGGCAGATGCCCGGCCCGGGCCCAGTCCAGCCGCCGCGTCACCGGTGAGAAGACGCCGATGACCGCGGTCCCGGTGAGCCCGAGCTGCACGCACAGCCGGTTCATGTGCCCGAGCAGCTCGCCGGGGTCGCGCAGGCCGATGGACAGCCACGCGACGAGCGCGAAGCGCAGGTGCGCCATCCCGTTGGCGGCCTCGAGGCCGTGCCCGGCGACGTCACCGATGGCGAGCAGCACCGAGCCGTCGGGGAGGGTCTGCGCGTGATACCAGTCCCCGCCGACCCGCAGCGCGCTCTCGGCCGGCAGGTAGCCGACCGTGGCCCGCAGCCCGTTGAGCGGGAACGGCTCCCGCGGCACCGGCTGGATCAGCTGCTGCAGCTGCGCGGCGAGGCGATGCTCGGCCAGGGCCGTCATCTCGCGGGTGTGCAGCTGGTCGCTGAGCCGCTCGATCGCCGAGCGGGACCGCTCCCGGGCGCTGACGTCCTGCACCACCGCGTAGATCTTCAGCGGCCGGCCGGCCGGGTCGCGGGCCAGGTCGGACAGGATGCGCAGGTGCTTGGTCCCGTCGCCGACGCGGAAGCGCACGGTCACGTCGGCGGTGGCGCCGCTGTCGAGGGTCTGCCAGGACAGCTCGGCCACCGGCGCGTCCTCGGGGACGACCGCCGCGGCCTGGTCGGCGCGGGGGAGCGGCCCCAGCGCCGGGTCCCGCTCGAAGATCCGATACAGCCCCGGTGACCAGTCCATTTCGCCGGTGACGAGGTTGTACTCCGACCACCCGAGACTCCCCAGCGACTCGGTCCGGTCGAGGCGGCGCCGGGCCTCGTCGACCCGCTCCCACCACACGAGCAGCCCGTCGAGGACCCGGTGCACGCTGACGACGAAGGACGAGTCGGCGGCGATCCCGGCCGCGGCCTGGTTGTAGCGGAAGTTCTCCAGGCTCGTCGGCTCACCCGTGCTCAGCACCCGCAGGTAGGCCGACCAGAGGGGGCCGCCGGCGATCGTCGGATACAGCTGGGTCAGCCGGCGGCCCGTGCGCGTCGTGCCGAGGCCGAGCAGGTCGGCGCCGGCGCCGCTGGTCGCCACGACGAGGAAGTCCACGACCGCCCCGGACTCGGTGACCGGGCGCAGGAAGGTGCAGCCGGCCGGGACGGCCGACAGCAACTCCCGCACGACCACCGCGATCGCGTCGGCGTCGTCTGCCATGCCCGCAGCCTAGCGTCTGCTTCCCGCCCGAGCCGTGAAGCAGGCGCAGCGACCGCGGCGGCCGTGCGGGAGGTGCTCAGCTCGCGGTACAGGTGGGGTTCAGCGTTCCGGCGGTACCGGTGCCCTGGAAGCCGAACTCCGTGTACTGCCCGGCGTTGACCTTCCCGTTGTAGGACACGTTGCTCCAGGTGTTGCCGGAGCGGGTCACGTTCCAGGAGCTGGTGACGGCCGCGCCGCTGGGCAGGGCCAGGCCGACGGACCAGCCGTTGATGGCGGCCGAGCCGGCCGTCACCCGCACGGTGACGACGAAGCCGCCCTGCCACTGGTTCACCGACGTGGTGGCGGTGCAGCCACTGCCTGTACCCCCACCCGGGCTTGACGGCGAAGCCGACGGCGATGACGGGCGGGGCGATGCCGACGAGGACGAGGGGCGGGGCGTCGGGCCCTGGCCGTTGAGGCCCATGAACTCGATCGCCATCGCCGCCTGGCCGGCGAGGGGCAGTGAGTGCCCGACGCCGCTGATGCTGATGCCCTCGACCGGTGGCGCGACCGCCGCGCTGCCGTAGCGGGTGCGGGTCCAGCCCGACCGCGGCGTGTCCGTCAGCGCCGGCGTCTGCGAGACGCCGAGCACGTTCGTCCACTGCTTGATCTCCTCGCCGAAGTTCGGGTAGGAGAGCGTCGTGTCGGTCGTGCCGTGCCACACCTGCATCCGCGGCCGCGGGCCGGTGTAGCCCGGGTAGGCCGCCCGGACCATGTCGCCCCATTGCTGCGGCGTGTAGATGCGCTGGCCGCCGGAGCACTGGCTGTTCCACGACGAGCCGTCGGTGGTGGCGAAGCAGCCGAACGGCACGCCCATGAACGCGGCCCCCGCCTTGAACACGTCGGGGTAGTCACCGAGCAGGACGTTCGTCATCATCGCGCCGGAGGAGGCGCCGGTGACGTACACCCGGCTCGGATCGCCGTTGTAGTGCTGCTCGGTGTAGGTGACCATCGACATGATGCCGACCGGGTCGCTGCCGCCGCCCCGGGTCAGCGCCTGCGGCGACGAGACGTCGAAGCACTGGCCGCTGCGGGTGGCCGACGGGTAGACGACGATGAAGCCGTACTGCGACGCCAGGGACGCGAACTCCGAGCCGGAGTAGAACGCCGGGCCGGAGCCCGTGCAGTAGTGCACGGCCACCAGGATCGGCGGCTTCGCCTGCACGTTGTCCGGGACGAAGATGTGCATCCGCAGGCCGCTGGGGTTGTTGCCGAAGCCGGTCACCTCGACCAGCGAGGCGGCCTGGGCGGGCTGGGCGACCACGAAGACCCCCACGAGGGCCAGGGCGACGCCGGCGAGGGCGGCGAGGAGACGGCGCATGTCAGCTCCCCGTGCAGGTGGGTGTGAGGGTGCCGGCGGTGCCGGTGCCCTGGATGCCGAACTCCGTGTACTGCCCGGCGTTCACGTGCCCGTTGTAGGAGACGTTGCTCCAGTTGTTCCCGGACCGCGTGACGTTCCAGGAGCTGGTCGCGGTCGCGCCGCTGGGCAGCGCGAGCCCGACGGTCCAGGCGTTGATGGCGGCCGAGCCGGCGGTGACGCGCACGGTGATGACGAACCCGCCCGGCCACTGGTTGACCGACGTGGTCGCCGTGCAGCCGCCCGTGTTGTTCGGCGGCGGTGAGGTGGAGACCGAGACCGAGGGCGACGGGGAGGCGCTCTGCGAGACCGGCGGGGGCGAGGTCGGGCCGCCGCCGTTGAGGGCGTTCAGCGCCGAGGTGTACGCGGCCTTCTTGTTGCCGTTGTTGTCGAACAGCAGCGGGGTGTCGCCGCTGCGCCACGAGTCGCTGTCGCGGATGCCCCAGACCGTGATGCCGGTGCAGCGGGCCACGGCCAGGCACGACTTGACGACGGTGGCGTAGCTGTTGGCCTGGGCCGTGCCGGAGCCCTGGATGTCGAGCTCGGTGATCTGCACGTCGACGCCGAGGTCGGCGAAGCGCTGCAGGTTGGCCTGGTAGTCCGACGTCAGCGGGGAGCCGGAGTTGATGTGCGACTGGAAGCCGACGCAGTCGATCGGCACGCCGCGGGCCTTGAAGTCCTTCACCATGTTGTAGACGCCGGTGCTCTTCGCGTTGACGCCGTCGGTGTTGTAGTCGTTGTAGCAGAGCTTCGCGCCCGGGTCGGCGGCCCGCGCGGTCTTGAACGCGACCTCGATCCAGTCGTTGCCGGTGCGCTGCAGGTTGGAGTCGCGCCGCCCGCCGCCCCCGCCGTCGGCGAAGGCCTCGTTCACCACGTCCCAGGCGTAGATCTTGCCCTTGTAGTGGGTGGCGACGTTGGTGATGTGGTTGACCATCGCGTTGCGCAGGGCGGTGCCCTCCATGCCCTGGGCCCAGGACGGCTGCTGCGAGTACCAGGCCAGGGCGTGCCCGCGCATCCGCTGGTTGTGCGCATTCGCGTGGGCGACGATCGCGTCGGCGCTGCTGTAGTTGAACGACCCTTGGCTGGGCTCGGTGGCGTCCCACTTCATTTCGTTCTCGGGCGTGATCATGTTGAACTCGCGGTCGAGAATGCCGCTGTAGGTGGCGTCACTGAGCTTGTAGTTGGCGACGGCGGTGCCGAAGTAGCGCCCGCTCTCGGCGGCCGAGGCGCCCAGTGTCGTGGCGGCTTCGGCGGTGGTCGCGAGGCCCACGACGACGGCGACCGCGGCCGCGCCGGCCAGTGCGGCCGCGCCCCGGGTCCTGAAGTTTTTCATGGCGGTAAGACCTCCGGACGGTGACGAATCCGCTTTCTCGCGGACCGTCTTCAGCATTCCGGAAATGCGCCGAAAATGAACGCCCGCGACCCAGGAAGCCAGGTCGCGGGCGTTATCGATAAGGCAAATTCTGAAACTTACAAACGCCAATCTTTCAGCCTTTTACTGAACCGGTTAATCCACCCACGATTCGCCGTTCGGCGAAGACGAAGAAACCGATTGCCGGGATCATCGAGGCGGCGGTGTAGGCCAGGATGCGGGCGGTGTCCTGGGCATACTGCGACTGGAACGCCGCGACCCCGAGCGGCAGCGTGAAGTCGGACGGGTCCGACAGCACGAGCACCGGCAGCAGGTATGCGTTCCAGCTCGTCACGAAGGCCAGGATGGCCACCGTCGTCAGCGCCGGGCGGCTCAGCGGCAGCAGGATCCGCCAGAAGAACCCCAGCCGGCCGGCCCCGTCCATCGCCGCCGCGTCCTCCAGCTCGCCCGGGATCGCGTGCATGAACGGGCGCAGGATGACGATGGTGATCGGCAGCGAGAACGCGGCCTCCGGCAGGGCCACGCCGAGCGGCTGCTCCAGCAGGCCCATCTGGCGCAGCAGCAGATACAGCGGCAGCGCTGCGGCCGACACCGGGAACAGCAGGCCGATGGTGAACAGCGTGTAGAAGCCCTCGCGGCCCTTGAACTGATACCGCGACAGCGCGAACGCCGCCATCGCGCCCGCCGCGACCGCGAGGAAGGTCGCGACCACCGCGATGAACGCGCTGTTGCCCATCGCCCGCCAGAACACCGACGAGGACAGCACCTCGGAGAAGTTGCTGAACACCCACGGGCTCGGCCAGCCGGCCGGCGAGTTGTTCAGCTGTGCGTTGCTGCGGAAGCCGCCCAGGACGGTGAACAGCAGCGGGACCAGGGTGACCCCGACGACGAGCAGGATCACCAGGTAGCGAAACGGCGTGCCCAGCGTCAGCGACCTCGGCGCGGTCGCGGCTTTCGGCGCGGTCATGGCGGTCACTCCACGATCCGGGTCATTGCGCCCTGGGTGTCGCGGCGCAGAGCGAAGCGCTGATAGAGCAGCGCGAAGATGAAGCACACGATGAACAGCACGACCGAGACCGCACTGCCGTAGCCGAACTCGTAGCGGGTGAACCCGCGGTCGAGCAGGTAGACGGCCATGGTGTTGGAGGCGTTCGCGGGGCCGCCCAGCGTCATGATCCAGACCAGGTCGAACAGCTGCAGCGAGCCGATGACGGACAGGAAGATCCAGATCCGGATCGTCGGGCCGAGCAGCGGCAGCACGATGCTGCGGGTGGTCTGCCAGGATGTGGCGCCGTCCGTCGCGGCCGCCTCCTTGAGCTCGGCCGGGATGCTCTGCAGGCCGGCCAGCAGCAGGATGATGCCGAAGCCCAGATACTTCCAGGTGATGACGACGAACAGGGTGTACAGCACCAGGTTTCCGTCGGCCAGCCAGTCCTGGATGATCCCGCCGAGCCCGACGGCCTTGAAGACCTGGTCGACGAACCCGTCCGGCTGCAGCATCAGCAGCCACACCACGGCGGTGATGGCCTCAGAGAGCACGTAGGGCGCGAACACGATGAGCCGCAGCACCGCCCGGCCCCGGATCTTGCCGTTGAGCATCAGGGCGATGCCGATCGCCAGCGGCAGCTGGATGACCACCGACAGCACGGCGATGATGATGTTGTGCCAGAGCGACTGCCGGAACACCTCGTCATCGAGGATCCGGGCGTAGTTGCCGAAGCCGAACCAGGTCCGCGGGCTGAAACCCGTCCACTTGTAGAAGCTGTAGTAGACCGAGGCCGCGATCGGCAGCAGCACGAACCCGACGAACAGGATCAGCGCCGGGGTCAGCAGCAGGGCCAGCTCGAGCCGCTTGGCCCGGCTCCCGCCCGGCCGGCGGGCCGGTCGCGCAGTGCGACCGGCCCGGGCCGAGGGTGCCGCCGCCACGGCAGTACCACTCGTTTGCGTCATGCCCCTGCTCTTTACTTGTTGGCGACGGCCTTGCCGAACGCGTCGACGATCCCCTGCGGACTGCCCTTGCCGGCGAAGAAGTCGGCGATGGCGTCGTTGAGGGCCTGGCCGACGCTGGTGGGCAGCGCCTGGTCGAAGTACACCTGGATGTACGGCGCCCCGTTCAGATACTCCTGCACGGTCTTGAGCGACTGGTCCTGGATGGCCGAGATCGCCTTCGGGTTGGCGGGCAGGGTCGCGGTGTTGGAGGACACCAGCTTGGCCTGCACGTCCGCGCTGGCGACGTACTTCAGGAAGTCGGCGCAGGCCGGACCGGCCTTGACCGCGCACGAGAACCCGTCGCCACCGCCGAGCGCGGTGCCGGGGGTGCCCTTGCCGCCCTCGATCGTCGGGAACGGGAACCAGCTGAGCTTCGAGGCGAACTGCTTGTCCTCGGTCAGCGGGATCATCGTCGGCAGTTCCCAGTCGCCCTGCAGCTCCATCGCGGCCTTGCCGTTGGCGACGAGGCCGGCCGAGCTGCCCGCGCCCTGCTGGGCCGGGGTGCCCAGGAACGCGTCCTGGAACGGCTTGGTGTCGAGGAACGCCTTGAGGTCCTCGCCCGCCTTGACCCAGCACGGGTCGTCCATCTTCAGGTTCTTCACCGTGTTCTTCACCGTGTCGGTGGAGCACTCACGGATGGCGAAGTAGGACCACCAGAAGGCGTCCGGCCACTTGTCCTTGCTGCCGATCGAGATCGGCGTGATGCTCTTGGCCTTCAGCTTGGCGACGGCCGCGTTGAGCTCGGCCATCGTCTTCGGGGCGGCCGAGATGCCGGCCTGCTCGAAGAGGTCCTTGCGATACCAGAAGCCCACGACGTGCAGGTCGTAGGGGATGCCGTACTGCTTGCCCTCGACCTGCCAGCCCTGCGCGGCCGCGCCGAGCTCGCTGATCCACGGCTTGACCTGCTCGGACATGTCCATGATCTTGCCGGACTCGACCTGCGTGGCCAGGGCGCCGCCGCCCCACTGCTGGAAGATGCTGGGCGGGTTCGGTGACTGCAGGGCCACCGAGATCTTCGTCTTGAGCGCCTCGTTCTGGGCCGGCTCGACCTTGAACGTCACGTTCGGGTGGTCCTTGTGGTATGCGTCGGCGACCGATTGCCAGACACCCATCGCCGGGTCCTGGTTGCCGTTGTGCCACCAGGTGAGCGTTACCGGGGCGTTCGCATCGGTCGGTGCTTGAGTGCTGTCGTCTCCGCAAGCGGTCAAGGAGGGGACCGTCATCGACAGGGCGATGGCGATCGCGGCCAGCCTCCGTGGGGTGCTCAGGCGGACGTTCAAATTGATCATCTCCTGACGGGGGCGTGGGCGAGCCACTGGGGCTCGGCCCTCGATGACCGCAGAGTCTGCGCCTTTGTTACGAGCGTTGTCAATCGTTGTCGATAACGTTATCGGACGTTATTGTGCCCTCGTGAAGCCCAGTTCCCGAGTCACGATCCGTGACGTGGCGGCCACCGCCGGCGTCTCGGTCGCGACGGTCTCGAAGGTCCTCAACGCCCGCTACGGCGTGTCCGCGGCGACCAGCGCGCACGTCCAGGCGGTCATCCGTGACCTGGGCTACGAGGCGAGCCTGGTCGCGCAGAGCCTGCGCAACCACAAGACCAACGTGATCGGCATCCTCGTGGCCGACCTGGAGCCGTTCTCCACGGAGCTGCTCAAGGGCGCGGCCAAGGCGATCAAGGGCACCGGATACGAGCTGGTCGTCTACTCGGCCGGCGGGCGCACCGGGGACCACGCCGGCTGGGAGCAGCGGTATCTTTCACGCCTCTCCGGCACCCTCGTCGACGGGGCCATCCTCGTCACGCCGACGGTGGTCGAGGTCGAGTTCGGCCAGTCCGTGGTCGCCGTCGACCCGCACGCCGGGCCGACCGGACTGCCCACAGTGGACTCCGACAACCTGGCCGGGGCCCGGATGGCGGTCCGCCACCTCGTCGAGCTCGGGCACCGGCGCATCGCGCTCATCGGCGGACGCCCCGACCTGGAGTCGGCGAAACTGCGTGAGCAGGGCTACCGCGAGGAGCTCGCCCTGGCCGGCATCGACGCCGACCCCGAGCTCGTCCAGCCCGGCAACTACGACGCCGACGACGCCGCGGCCGCGGCCCGGCGCCTGCTGGACCGGCCCGGCCGCCCGACGGCCCTCTTCGCCGCGAACGACACCTCGGCCATCGCCGCCATCGAGGTCGCCGCCGCGATGGGGCTGAAGGTGCCCGCGGACCTCTCCGTCGTCGGCTTCGACAACGTCCCCGAGGCGGCCCTGGCCAGCCCGTCACTGACCACTGTGGAACAGCCCATCCACGAGATGGGGCACCGCGCGATCGACCTGCTCATCCAGCTGATGAACGGCGCGCCGGTGGAGAACTCCCACGTCCGGCTGGCCACGCGGCTCGTGGTGCGCCAGTCGACCGCATTTCTGGAAACGGAGCGTTGAGCGTGACTGAAGCGTGGCGGGACCCCGCCCAGCCCGGAGCCGTGCGCGTCGCGGACCTGATGGCCCGGATGTCACTGCGCGAGAAGGTAGCGCAGATGTACGGGGCCTGGCTCAACGTCGACGAGACGGCCGACGGTGATCGGCCGCAGGTCGCCCCGCACCAGAACGACCAGGCCCCCGATCCGATCGACTGGTCCGAGCTGGTCCGGCACGGGCTGGGCCAGCTGACCCGCGTCTACGGCTCCACCCCGATCGAGCCCGTCGCCGGCGCCCGCCGCGTCGCCGACCTGCAGTCGCAGATCGTCGCCGGCGGCCGGTTCGGCATCCCGGCGATCGTGCACGAGGAGTGCCTGTCCGGCGTGGCCGCCTGGCGCGCCCCGATCTTCCCGGTGCCGCTGAGCTGGGGTGCCAGCTTCGACCCGCGGCTGGTCGAGCGGATGGCCGCCCACATCGGGCGGACCATGCGCCGGCTCGGCGTCCAGCAGGGCCTCGCCCCGGTCCTCGACGTCATCCGCGACGTGCGCTGGGGCCGCGTCGAGGAGACCATCGGCGAGGACCCGCACCTGGTCGGCACCGTCGGCGCCGCCTACGTGCGCGGCCTGCAGTCGGCCGGGATCGTCGCCACGCTCAAGCACTTCGTCGGCTACTCCGCCTCCCGCGCCGGCCGTAACCTGGCCCCGGTGTCGATCGGGCCGCGGGAGATCGCCGACGTGCTGCTGCCGCCGTTTGAGATGGCCCTGCGCGCGGGTGCCCGCTCGGTGATGAACAACTACACCGACGTCGACGGGGTGCCGGTCGCCGCGGACCCGACGCTGCTCACCGAGTTGTTGCGGGATCGTCTGGGTTTCGACGGTACCGTCGTGTCGGACTACTTCGCCATCGCGTTCCTTGAATCGTTGCATGGCGTCGCCGCCGACCGCGCCGAAGCCGCCGCCAACGCGCTGCGGGCCGGCATCGACGTCGAGCTGCCCGGTGTGAACTGCTACGGCAGCCCCCTGCTCAAGGCCCTCGAGGCCGGCGACGTCGACGAGACCATGATCGACCGCGCGGTCGAGCGGATCCTGCGGCAGAAGTGCGAGCTCGGCCTCCTCGACGCCGGCTGGCAGCCCGAGCCGGAGCTCCTGGCCGCGCCGTCCGCCCTGGACGACGCCGAGGCCCGCGACATCGCCCGCCGCCTCGCCGAACGCTCCATCGTCCTGCTCCGCAACGACGACGCCCTCCCGCTGCGCCCCGGCACCCGCCTGGCCGTCGTCGGCCCCGGCGCGCACCGCCCGGACGCCCTCTTCGGCTGCTACTCGTTCCCCCGCCACGTCGGCACCCACCACCCCGACCTCGAGCTGGGCGTCGACGTCCAGTCCGTTGTGGACGCCTTGCGACAAGACTTTTCGCTGGTGTACTCCCTGGGCTGCCCCTTCACCGGCGGCTCCGACGAGGACATCGCGGCCGCGGCCGCCGCGGCCGCCGACGCGGACGTCTGCGTCGCGGTCCTCGGCGACCTCGCCGGCCTGTTCGGCACCGGCACCTCGGGTGAGGGCTGCGACGCCCCCGACCTGCGCCTGCCCGGCCGCCAGGAGGAGCTGCTGGAAGCGCTGCTGGCCACCGGCACGCCGGTCGTCCTCGTCGTCCTGGCCGGCCGCCCCTACGAGCTGTCCCGCCAGGTCGACCGCCTCGCGGCCGCCGTGGCCACGTTCTTCCCGGGCGAGGAGGGCGCACCCGCGCTCGCCGACGTCCTCACCGGCCGCGTCAACCCCTCCGGCCGCCTGCCCGTCGGGTTCCCCGGCGCCGGCGCCTCCCAGCCCGCCACCTACCTGGCCGCACCGCTGGGCCGGCGCAGCGAAGTGTCCACCGTGGACCCGAGCCAGCTCTTCCCGTTCGGCCACGGCCTGTCCTACGCCGACGCCGCCTGGGGTGAGGTGTCCCTGCACTCCCCGGACGGGTGGGCGACCGACGGGGAAGTGGAGGTGACGGTACCCCTGCGGAACGACTCGGACCGGGAAGTCTCCACGGTGGTGCAGATCTACGCGCACGACCCGGTGGCCCAGGTCGCCCGCCCGGTCCGCTTCCTGCTGGCCGCACCGAGGGTCGACCTGGCCCCGGGGGAGTCCCGCACGCTGGTGGTGACCCTACACGCGGACCTGCTGTCCTACACGGGCCGCGACGGCCGCCGCCGCGTCGAGCCCGGCGACATCGAACTGCTCGTGGCCCGCTCCAGCACCGACGTGCACACCGCACTGCCGGTCCCGGTCGTCGGCCCGGTCCGCCACGTCGGGGCCTCCCGGGTCCTCAGTCACCTCGCCCGGGTGATCTGACCACTTGGCGAAACCGGAGGATTGAGCCAGGAGGTGCCGCGATGTGCCGATGGCTCGCCTACTCGGGTTCGCCGATCATGCTGGCGGAGCTACTGTACAAACCCGAACACTCGTTGATCGACCAGAGCATGCACGCCCGCCTCGGGGTGGGCACCACCAACGGCGACGGATTCGGCGTCGGCTGGTACACCCCGGGCGGTCCCCCCGAGCCGACCCTGTTCCGCGGCACCGGCCCCGCCTGGGGCGACGAAAACCTCCGCGAACTGGCCAACTCGGTGCGCTCCGGCCTGTTCCTGGCCCACATCCGGGCCAGCACCGGCACCCCCGTCCAGCAGACCAACTGCCACCCCTTCCGCCACGGCCGCTGGCTGTGGCTGCACAACGGCCGGATTCGCGAATACGCCCGGTTGAAGCGCGCTTTGACGATGGCCGTGGACCCGGAGCTGTTCCCGTACATCGGCGGCTCGACCGACTCGGAGCTGATGTTCTACCTGGCGCTCACGTTCGGCCTGGAACACGACCCGGTAGGCGCCGTCGAGCGCATGGTCGGCTGGATCGAAGAAACCGGCCGCCGCTGCGGCGTGGACAACCCGGTCCAGATGACGGTAGCCACCACCGACGGCGCCCGCCTGTGGGCGTTTCGCTACTCAACCGAACGCAACAGCCGCTCGCTGTACTGCAGCACCGCCGTCGACACTTTACGCTGCATGTATCCGGAGAATCCGGTGCTGCAACGGGTCGCGGACTGCACCCGCATCGTCGTGTCGGAGCCGCTGGGCGGCCTGGTCGGCGCCTGGCAACCGGTAGCCGAGTCCAGCTACGAACTCGTCACCCCCGACTTCGACGTCACCGGCCCCTTCAAACCAACCGCCCTCGCCCTCGCCTGAGCGCGCAGCGGGGGTGAGTCGGACCGCGTCTGCCGATATCGTCATCTGGTGTGAACGCCACCAGTATTGTCGCCGTCGCCGGCATACTCGGCACACTCGTCGGCGCAGTGATCGGCCCGATGGTCACCGCATCCCTCAACAGCCGCAACGAGCACCGCGCGCGGCTGCGTGACGCCCGCACCACCCTCTGCATCGACATCAATGTCGCGACCAGCGCGGCCGAGCGGTTCGTCAACGCGGTGACCGACCCCGACCGGCGCCGGGAGCTGCACCGGCCCGGCAAACCCGAAGGCTGGGAAACCCTCGACGCCCGCGTGTATCTGCTCGCGCCGCTCGAACTCCGCGACGCCTGGCAGGAATCGATCAACAGCATGAACCGGCTCGAGCGGCACGTCTTCGACGAGGACGGCATCGGCCCGGACCGCCTGACCGGCCGCCTCGACAACGACGCCCCCATCATCAAGACCGCCCGCGACTGCCTCCAGCGCGTGTTCCATCTGACCCGAGCCGCCGCCGAGCACGGCTAGCGGCCGACGCCCTTCGGGTGCGCACCGCAACCAGCCGCCCTCGCCGCCGCCTACAGGAACTCGCTCCGGTACGTCGATGCCAGCTCCGCGGCGCGACGGCGGCGTTCGGCGAGTTCGTCCGGCGACAGCCGGGGCGGCGGCGCGTCCTTGCCGGCGACCACGTCGCCGATGCGCAGGAAATATTCGTCCTGGCCGGCGGGCGTGCACATGCAGAGCATGCGGGCTGGCGCGCCGGAGACGTTGCGGAAGTTGTGCGGCGCGTTCGCCGGAATGTTGACGGTCGATCCGGTCCGGGCGGTGAGCCGCTCGCCGCGGAACATGAACTCGATCTCGCCCTCGAGGATGGTGAACATCTCTTCGAAGTCGTGCCGGTGGGGCGGCGGGCCACCGCCGTCCGGCACCCGCATGTCGATCAGGCAGTACTGCCCGTTGGTCTGCGCTCCGGTGATCAGCATGGCGTACGTGTTGCCGACCAGCGAGATGTATGTGGTGCCCGGATCGTCCGGGTGGGCCAGTGTCAGCGAGCGGTTCGGGTCGTCATCGGGGATCATCGCCGCGGCTCCTCTTTGCCGATTCGGGTCACAGGGTGACGATGGTCTTGCCGCTGGGAAGCGCACCGGCGGCGGCCTGCGTGTGCACGGCCGCGAGCTCGGCCAAGGGGACCCGCTGGGCGACCTCGACGCGCAGTTCGCCGGTGTTGACGCGGGCCACGAGGTCGGCCAGCTGGTCGGCGTCGCTACGGACGAACAGGTCGATACCGCGCACACCGCGCCCGGCGTCGGCCGGGGCGGGCATCCAGACGGTGGTGTTGACCAGGGTGCCGCCGTCGCGGATCAGCGTGACCAGGGCGGCCAGCTGGTCCGGGGTGACCGGGGCCAGGTTGAGGACCAGGTCGACCGGCTCGCCCACGGCGGTGGTCACGTCGGCGGCGGTGTGGTCGACGATCTCGTCGGCGCCTGCGGCCTTGACCCGGTCGGCGCTGCGGGGGCCGGCGGTGGCGATCACGTGGGCGCCGACCTCCTTGGCCAGCTGCACGGCGTAGCCGCCGACCGCGCCGCCGGCGCCGTTGATCAGCACCCGCTGGCCGGCGGTCAGGTTGCCGTGGTCGAACAGCGCCTGCCACGCGGTCAGGCCCACCAGCGGGAGCGCCGCCGCGTCGGCCAGGGGGACGTTCTTCGGCGCCTCGGTCAGGATCTCCGCCGGCGCGATCACATATTCCGCGGCCGCCCCGGGCGCCGTCATCGGCAGGAATCCGATGACCCGGTCACCGATCGTGACGCCGTCCACGTCGTCACCGACCGCGTCGACCGTGCCGGCGACGTCGATGCCGGGCGTGTGCGGCCGTTCGACCGGGATCGGGCCCTGCATGTAGCCCGCCCGGATGTTGCCGTCGACGCCGTTGAACGACGTCGCGGCGACCCGGATTCGCACCTGACCGGCGCCGGGCGTCGGCTCCTCGACGTCCTCGTACCGCAGGACCTCGGGACCGCCGAACTCGTGAAAACGCACTGCCTTCATTGCCGCACCTGCTTCCGTGAGCGCCGTGCGGGTATCGCCGGCGACGTCACTCAACCTCGCAGGATCCGGCGCGGTTAGCCTGGGCCAGGCCGGCCCACCTTGATGACGGCCGGAGCCCCGGCGTCCTCGACGATCTCGGCCAGCCGCGCCGCGTCGGCCGAGCCCGGCGCCGCGGTGAGCATCAAAGCCGACAAGTCGTCCCCCGGGATGGCGATCAGGCTGCCGACCAGCGTGACGGCACCGCCCTCGGGATGCGTGAACGCGGCGCTGCTCTCGTAGGCCGTCACCGGCCGCGGCGCCCGCCACAAGGTGTCGAACAGCCGGCTCCGGCCGCGCAGGTCGTCCACCAGCGCGGCGAGCGAGGCATCGGCGGGGTAGCGCAGCAGCGCGCTCGTCAGGCAGGCGACGAGGACCGCTTCGTGATCCGTCGCATCGGCCGCGGACTGCTTGAACCCGTCGAACGGATCACAAAAGGTACGCCAGGCGATGTTCCACTCCCACGGGTTCCCCGAGAGGTGCCAGTGTCCCAGGGCCAGGAACGCGCTGTTCACGGCGAGCAGATTCATCGCCGCGTCGGCGACGAACATCGGCGTGTCCGTGAACCGCTCCAGCAGCCGCGTCGCGCCCGGCCCGACCTCGTTCGGCACCTGCCCGTCCACGGCGGCATACCCGGCCAGCGCACAGAGCCGCTCGTACTCGGCCCGCCCGACCCGCATCGCCCGCGCGATGGCCTTCACCACCCCGGCCGACGGATGGCTGCGCCCCTGCTCCAACCGGCGCACATAGTCCGCGGACAGCCCGGCGAGCTCCCCGAGCTCCTCCCGCCGCAACCCCCGCACCCGCCGCCGCCCACCCCCCAGCCCGACCGCCGCCGGGTCCGTACTCTCCCGCAACTGCCGCACCGCGCCGCCGAACTCGTGACTCGCCACGGCCCGAGTCTGCCCGACCAGCCGCGGCCGGCACAGGTACCCGCCGGAAGGTGGTGCTAAAGCTCACGGCGCCAGATCCGGGGCCATGACGGGCTGCCGGTGGTTCGGGCGACCGGGCCGTTCGGGTGGACGCCGCATACCTGGCAGGTGCGGCCCGGGCGGGGGTGGGGAGTGCGGCAGGCCAGGCAGATCGCGTCGGGGTCGAGGCCGGCGGCGTGGCCTTCGAGGACGCGCCGCACCACGGCCGGCATCGGACCTTCCGGATGGTGGGCGGGGTCCGGGCAGAATGCGATCCCGGGCAGGCCCCACGGGTTCCAGGGTACCGGCGGTATCGGGAAGCGGCGGCCGTCGGCCTTGGCCTGGCGGCGCATCGTGGTGTAGGCGGCCATCACCGGCAGTACCAATGCGCGCACTGCTTCCAGCTCTTCCACCGCCCGCACCAATGACCGCGGATCGGCGTCGAGGGAGCGGGGAATGTGGGCGCCGGTAACCAGGCGGTGCCAGGTGGCCCGGAAGCCGTACGGCGCGCAGTGCAGAGCACACTCCCGCAGCGCATACAGGCGCCGCGGCAACGGCCGCCCGGTATCACGCACGCGCCGGGCGGCCGAAGGGAAGCTGGTCACCGCTTGAGCACGTCGTCGAGGAAGTCCGCGCCGGCCGTGGTGAGAGTGCCGACGTCGACCGCGGCGCCCGTGAACACGTGCCCGGCGCCGGCCACGGGCAGCACGTCGCAGCGCGCGCCCGCGGCCCGCAGGGCGTCGGCGAACCGGACGGCGTCGGCGTAGGGGACGATCTCGTCCTCCGTGCCGTGGACCAGCAGGAACGGCGGGGCGGACGGGTGGATGTTGTGCAGCGGGCTCGCCAGCCGGGCCAGCGGCGCGCGCTCGCCCAGGGGGCCGCCGAGCAGCAGGGCGGGCCCAGTGAACGGGTCGTCCTGGTTGCGCAGGGTGACGAGGTCCGGCGGGCCGTACCAGATGATGGCGGCCTGCACGGCGGTCGGACCGTCCCCCGTCAGTGCGGCGACAGCGGCGAGCTGCCCACCGGCGGACTCGCCCAGGAACGCGAACCGGTCGGGGTCGAGGCGCAGCGCAAAAGCGTGGTGGCGCAGCCAGCGCAGCGCGGCCTCGAGGTCGGCCTGCTGGGCCGGCCAGACCGCCTCCAGGGCGAGGCGATAGTCCACGTCGGCGACGGCATAGCCACGGGCGACTATCCGCGCGTGGAACTCGGCGTCGACGGTCCACACGCGGCTGCCGGTGAGCCAGCCGCCGCCGTGCACCCACAGCACGACCGGGAACGGGCCCGGCCCCGGTGGGACGTGCAGGTCGAGCTGCAACGGCCGGTAGCCGAGCGGGGTCGAGACGACGCAGCCGGCGTGGGTGAGGGTCGGGCGGTGGGCCGGGACGGGCTGGAAGTCGGTCACCGGCCCACCGTCGCACATGCGAACGGGCTCAGACGGCCCGGGCCACCGCGATCGTCGCCGACAGGCGGGCGCCGGCCTCGTAGAACATGTACTCGACGCCGCCGTCGGTGCCGAAGGACGGGGCGGCCGCGCGGCCGTTGTCGGGGGCGCCGGACAGCGCCGGGTGGAAGACGCCCAGGTGGACCTCGCGGTCGAAGGCGTTGCCGACCTCGGTCAGGAACTGGTCGCCGCCGTTGCCGTGATAGACGACGTACGCGGTGCCGTTGCGTTTGAGCAGGTGGGCGCCGGAGATGTCGACCTGGCCGTCCGGGCCCGGGGTGACGAGCGGGGTGGGGTCGAACTGCCAGGCCTTGGCGTCGGAAGACCAGCCCCAGAAGATTTTTCTGGTACCGCCGGTGACCCCCATGAACAGCATCACGTACTTGTTGCCGAGGCCGGTGACCGTGTGCTCGAAGACCCGGGCGTAGGAGGTCTCCGTCGTCCCGGGCACCATCGACGTGCTCAGGACGACCCCGAAGTAGGTGTAGTGCACGCCGTCGGTCGACCAGGCCATCCGCGTGGTGTTGTTCTCGCCGTGGAAGTACAGGTAGAACTTCTTGTTCGACGCGCTCCACAGCACGTGCGGCGACGACACGTGGCTGACCGAGTAGTACGGCGACCAGGTGTTGCTGACGATCGGGTTGGCCGGGTACTCCGTGAACGGCCCGGACAGTGAGTTGCCGTAGGCGAGGCAGATCCCGCCGGGCTTCTCGTGCGGCGCGTAGTAGAGGTAGTAGCGGCCGAGCCCGCCGGTGATCTTGTCGTAGACGCCCCGGACGCAGGGGAAGATCAACTCGTTGGTGGGGTTGTAGCGCAGTGCCGACTTGGTGAACGGCACGCCGAGGTACTGGTAGTTCGGGAAGCCGGCCGGCGCGGCGGACGCCGGGGCGGGCAACTGGAGGGCGCCGATGGCGGCGGCGCCCGTGCTCAGAGCCGCTCCCTTGAGCAGTTGGCGGCGATTCATGGATGGGAGTGTGTGACCGCCACGAACGCCGGGTCAAGGTGCTAATACGAATTATCATTTGGTACTGCCCCTTGACGGATCGGCGCCGACGGGTTCAGGATGGCCAACCATCAAGTGGTAATGCGCATTAGCAGCGGAGAGGACGGGACTGGTGCCACCGACACCCCGGCGGCTGACCCAGCGGGACATCGCCCGCATGACCGGCGTCAGCCAGGCCACCGTGTCGCTCGTGCTCAACGGGCGCTCGGACGGCGACGTCCGGATCGCGCCGGAGACCCGCGAGCGGGTGCTGCAGGCCATCCGGGACAGCGGCTACGTCGCCGACCCGATCGCCCGCCGCCTCGCCGCCCGCGACAACCGGATCATCGGCGTGTTCACGTACGAGGCGGTGTTCCCGGCCGGCAACAGCGACTTCTACCACCCGTTCCTGGTCGGCATCGAGGAGCGGGCCGAGGCTCTTGGCAGCGACCTGCTCCTGCTGACCAGCGCCCCGGTCGTCGACGGCCGCCGCCGGATCTTCCACGAGGGCAACCGGCTGCGGCTGGCCGACGGCTGCGTCCTGCTCGGTCGTTCGCTGGACCGGGGTGAGCTGGCCCGGCTGGTGGCGGACGGGTTCCCGTTCGTCTCGGTCGGCCGCCGCGACGATGCCGGCGGCCCGGTCCCCTATGTCGGCGCCGACTACGCAGGGGCGACGGCCTCCCTTGTTCGGCGTGCTGTCGCTTTAGGACACACGCGGCTCTTGTACCTCGGGCAGGGCGAGGGTCCCGAGTCGCACGCCGACCGCAAGTCGGGGTTCGATCGCGCGGTGGCCGCCGCCGGTGTCATTGGGCTGCATCTCCCGGCCGACGACCTCGACGCCGTGCTGGCCACGGGGGCCACGGTGGTGTTCGCGGAGGAGCACAGCGATGGGGTGGCATTGCTCGCAAATACGACATATGACCTGACAGGCGAAAAATCCGATATGTCGAGCGGAGCGTGGCGCGCAGCGCCCGACATATCGATCGTCACGCTCGGCCAGCCGACGCGGCAGGTGAAGGACCCCGGCGACGTGCGGTTCACCGGGTTCGAGATCCCGCGGCGGGAGATGGGCGCTCAGGCCTTGGAGGTGCTGACCGCCCTCATCGACGGCGCGCAGACCGAGATCCAGCGCCTGCTGCCCTGCGAGCTCATCCCCGGCACCACACTCAAGAAAGTCGAACCATGAACACTGATGTCCTGATCGTCGGCGGAGGGCTCGGCGGGGTCGCCGCGGCGCTCGCCGCGCTGCGGGCGGGGCGGTCCGTCGTCCTCACCGAGGAGTTCGACTGGCTCGGCGGCCAGCTCACCAGCCAGGCGGTGCCGCCGGACGAGCACTCGTGGGTCGAGCAGTTCGGCGTCACCGCGAGCTACCGGGCGTTGCGCACCGGGATCCGCGACTACTACCGCCGGCACTATCCGCTGACGGCCGCGGCCCGGGCCTGGCCCGATCTCAACCCGGGCGCGGGGCACGTGAGCCGGCTCTGTCACGAGCCGCGCGTCGCCGTCGCGGTGCTGGAGTCGGCGCTCATGCCGTACCGGAGCAGCGGTCTTCTCCAGGTTTTGCAGCCCTATGTGCCCACGGCGGCCGGCACCGACGGGGATCGGGTCACGGCGGTGACGCTCCGGCAGCGCGACACGGGCGACACCGTGACCGTCACGGCCGCCTACGTGCTCGACGCGACCGAGACCGGCGAGCTGCTGCCGCTGACCGGCACCGAGTATGTCACCGGCTTCGAGTCGCAGGCCGACACCGGCGAGCCGAGCGCGCCCGCGACCGCCCAGCCGGCCAACATGCAGGCCGTCTCGGTGTGTTTCGCGGTCGACCACGTCGACGGCGACCACACCATCGACCGGCCCGAACGGTACGGCTTCTGGCGCGACTACACCCCGCCGTTCTGGGGCGGCCCGCTGCTGTCGTTCCGCGCGCCGAGCCCGCGGACGCTCCAGCCGACCGAGCGGCTGTTCGCGCCCAACCCGGGCGACGACCCCCTCGCCGTCGACGCCGACCAGCGCCGCAACCCGGGCGACGACAACCTCTGGACGTTCCGGCGCATCGCCGCCCGCGACCTGTTCACGCCGGGCGCCTACGCCAGCGACATCTGCCTGGTGAACTGGCCGATGCTCGACTACTTCGAGCACCCCGTCATCGACGTCCCCGACCCGGCCGCGCACCTGGCCGCGGCCCGGGAGCAGGCCCGCTCGGTGCTGTACTGGCTGCAGACCGAGGCCCCGCGCCCGGACGGCGGCACCGGCTTTCCCGGCCTGCGGCTGCGCGGCGACGTCACCGGCAGCGCCGACGGCCTGGCCCAGGCGCCCTACATCCGCGAGTCCCGGCGGATCCGGGCCGAGTACACGGTCGTGGAGCAGGACCTGGCCCTGGCCGTGCGCGGGGACAAGGGCGCCGTGGCCTACCACGACTCCGTCGGCGTCGGGATGTACCGCATCGACCTGCACCCGTCCACCGGCGGCGACCACTACATCGACGTCGGCTGCTCCCCGTTCCAGATCCCGCTCGGCGCGCTCATCCCGCGCCGGATGGAGAACCTCCTGCCCGCCGGCAAGAACATCGGCACCACCCACATCACCAACGGCGCCTACCGCCTGCACCCCGTCGAGTGGAACGCGGGGGAAGCCGCCGGCGCCCTCGCCGCGTTCTGCCTGGACCGCGCGGTCACCCCGCGTGCGGTCCGCAACACCCCTGAGTTGCTCGCCGACTTTCAAGCCCGCCTGGACCGCGACGGCGTCGAACGGCAGTGGCCCGACGTCGCGGGCTATTAACAAGAGGACCTGTCATGAAGATTCGTGTCGCTTTAGTCGCCCTGTCACTGCTGGGGCTCGCCGCCTGTGGTGACAGCGGTGGCAGTACCCCCGCCGCCGTTGAGACCGGACCCGTCGAGCTGCGCATGACGATCTGGTCGGCCAACGAGGCCCACCTGAAACTGTTCAACGACATCGCCGCCGAGTACAAGAGCGGGCACCCGAACGTCAGCGTCAAGTTCGACCCGCTGCCGTTCGAGCAGTACACGACCACGCTCACGACCCAGATCGCCGGTGGCAACGGGCCGGACCTGGCCTGGGTCCTGGAGGAGTCGGCGCCGGACTTCGTCGGCTCCGGGGCCCTGGTGCCCCTGGAGAACCTCGACCGGCCCGACGACCTGGCCCCGGCCGCGACCAAGCTGTGGCAGAACGGGGGCAAGCTGTACGCGTACCCCTTCTCGACCTCGCCCTTCGGCATGTTCGTCAACACGGATCTGCTCAAGCAGGCCGGCCAGGACAATCCCGCCGACCTCGTCACCGCCGGCACGTGGACGTGGGACAAGGCGTTCGCCGAGGGCGCGGCCGTCAACGCGAAGACCGGCACGGCCGGGATCGTCGTGCGCGACTTCGACTACAAGACGTGGGGCAACCTGTCCACGGTCTGGACCGGCTGGGGCGCACAGGCCTGGAGCGCCGACGGCAAGACCTGCGGCTTCAACAAGCCGGAGATGCTCGACGCGATGACGGCGCTGCACAAAGCCGTGTTCACGGACAAGGCGATGCCGGGGCCGGGCGTGGCCGCCGACTTCTTCACCGGGCAGTCCGCGATGACCGTCACCCAGATCTCGCGGGCCTCGCTGCTCAAGGACGCGAAGTTCGGCTGGGACCTGGTGCCGCTGCCGGCCGGGCCGAAGGGGAAGTACTCCGTGGTCGGGCAGGCCGGGCTCGGGGTGCTGAAGAAGTCCAAGCACGCCGGCACGGCCGCGGACTTCCTGGCGTTCTTCACCAACGCGGCCAACAGCGCCAAGCTCGCGCAGTACTTCCCGCCGGCCCGCAAGAGCCAGCTCAACGCCGAGACGATGGCCAAGACCAACCCGCTGCTCAAGCCGGCCCAGCTGCAGTCGGTCGTCATCGACGGCATCTCCACCGGCGTGGTCAAGCCCAGCCACACCGGCTCGGCCGAGATCGCCCAGAACGTCCGCGCCTCCCTCGATCCGTTGTGGAAGCCCGACGCCAACGTCAAGTCCGTGCTGGACAACGTGTGCGGTGGTCTTTCGGGGTTGCTCGCGAAATGAATCGGCAACGCCGGGAAGACCTGGCCGGATACCTGTTCATCCTGCCCCAGCTGGCCGGCACGGTCGTGTTCGTGCTGTTCCCGCTGGTGATGGTCGCCTGGTACAGCCTGCACGAGTGGAACGTCCTCGCCGACGAGTTCAACTTCGTCGGCGGGGACAACTACCGGCAGCTGGCCGACGACCCGAACCTGCCGAAGGTGCTCGCCGCCACCGGCCTGTTCTCCGCCGGCCTGCTCGTGCTCAACCTGAGCCTGGCCCTGCTGCTGGCCGTGCTGCTCAACCAGAAGCTGCGCGGCACCATCGTGTTTCGCACACTGTTCTTCTCGCCGGTCGTCGTGTCCATGGTCGCCTGGACGATCGTGTGGGGGTTCCTGCTGCAGGACAACGGCGGCGTCAACGGCATCCTCGACAGCGTCGGCGTCCACGGCCTCAACTGGCTGCGCGGCGAGACCACAGCGATGATCTCGGTCGTCGTGGTGCAGGTCGTGAAGAACGTCGGGCTCAACATGGTGCTGTTCCTGGCCGCGCTGCAGGGCGTGCCGTCCGGGCTCTACGAGGCGGCCCGGCTCGACGGTGCGAGCGCGTGGCGGACGTTCCGCAGCATCACGCTGCCGATGATCAGCCCGACGATCCTGCTCACGTCCATCATCACCGTGGTCGGGTCGCTGCAGGTGTTCGCGCAGATCGCCGTGCTGACCCAGGGCGGGCCGGGCACGTCGACGACGGTGCTCGTCTACTACCTGTATCAGCAGGCGTTCCAGTTCCACCACTTCGGGTACGGCGCCACGCTCTCGCTGGTGCTGTTCGCCATCGTCCTGATCCTCACCACCGTGCAGTGGCAGCTGCGCAAGCGATGGGTGTTCCATGAGTCGTAAGCTTTGGTTGTACGGCCTGTTGTGCGTGCTGGCCATCCCGTTCGTGTTCCCCACGTGGTGGATGGCCACGTCTTCGGTGAAGCCTCTGGGCGACGTCTTCAAGTTTCCGCCGTCGCTGATCCCATTCAGAACCGATTTCTCGGCGTATCGGCAGGTTTTCGAGGCCCAGCCGTTCGCGCAGCAGTACTGGAACAGCATGTACATCGCCATCGTGTGCACGCTCGGCACGCTCGTCGTGTCGTCCCTGGCCGGCTACGCGTTCGCCCGCATCCGCTTCCGCGGTCAGAACGCGCTGTTCCTGCTGGTCCTCACCGGCCTGCTGGTGCCGAGCGAGGTGACGATCGTGCCGCTGTTCCAGCTGTTCCAGCGCTGGCACATGATCGACACACACTGGCCGCTGATCCTCGTGCCGATCTTCGGTGCGCCGAGCGTGCTGGCGACGTTCATCATGCGGCAGTTCTTCATCACGCTGCCGCCGGAGCTCGAGGAGGCCGGCCGCATCGACGGCCTGGGCCGCTTCGGCCTGTTCCGCCGGATCGCCCTGCCCTTGGCCCGCCCGGCCCTCGGCGCCGTCTCCATCTTCACGTTCCTGCACAGCTGGAACCTGTACCTCGAGCCGATCGTGTTCCTGTCCACGCCCTCGAAGTTCACGCTCCCGCAGGCGCTCACCCAGTTCGTCGACGCCTACGGCGGCCCGGCCTGGAACGTACAGTTGTCGGCGGCGACGATGACCGCGATCCCGGTCCTGGTCGTCTTCGTCATCGCCCAGCGCCAGTTCATCGAAGGCCTGGCCCACACCGGCCTGAAAGGCTGAATATGCCGCTCTCCGACCTGACCCTCGACGAGTGCCACGCCTACCGCAGCACGGCCTTGGACCCCCCGGGCTTCGACGAGTTCTGGTCCGGAGTCACCGCCTCCTCCGGGGAGGCGTCTTTCGCGGAGACGTCTTTCGCGGAGGTCGCGACAAGCCTCAAAACGCTGCGGGTGTACGACGTGAGCTTCCCCGGCCACGCGGAGCAACCGGTCCGCGGCTGGTTCGTCACGCCGGCCGGGGCCGACGGGCCCCTGCCGTGCGTGGTCGAGTTCCCCGGCTACAACGGCGGCCGCGGCCTCCCCGAGGACTGCCTCCTCTACGCCAGCGCCGGCTACGCGCACCTCTTCATCGACGTCCGCGGCCAAGGCAGCGGCTGGCGCCGGGGCGACACCGAGGACCACGAACCGGAAGGCACCGGCCCCCAGCACCCGGGCTTCATGACCAGAGGCATCCTGGACCCGGCCAGACACTTCTACCGCCGCGTCATCGAGGACGCGGTCCGAGCCGTGCACACCGCCCGGTCGCACGAGCTGGTCGACCCGGCGCGGGTGGCGGTGGCCGGCGTGAGCCAGGGCGGCGGCCTGGCCCTCGCGGTGGCCGGCCTGGTCCCGGACCTGGCCGCGGTGTCAGCGGATGTCCCGTTCCTGTGCGACATGCGCCGGGGCGCCGAGCGAGCCGCGATGGGCCCATACCTGGAGGTGGCCGGCTACCTGAAGGTCCACCGCGACCGGGTCGCCACGGTCTTCAACACCCTGAGCCACTTCGACGGCGTCAACTTCGCCAAACGCGCCACGGCCCCCGCCCTGTTCAGCGCCGCCCTGATGGACACCACCTGCCCCCCGTCCACGGTCTTCGGCGCCTACCACAACTACGCCGGCCCGAAACGCATCGAGGTCTACCCCTTCAACGCCCACGAGGGCGGCGAAACCGTCCAGCACGCCGAACGCCTCCGCTTCTTCGCCGACCTCCTCCACCCGTAGGGACATCGAGGAGTTCACGGCCGTGGTATGAACTGCACCGTGGCTGAACCGGAGCTCACCGAGAACGGCGATCACGACGACGACATCGACGACCCGGACGACCTCGACGACGAGCCGCTGCCGCCGGCCGGGCGGCCGTTTCCGATCCTGCTCGTCGCCGGGGCCGTCGCGTTCCTGGTGCTCGCCGTGGCCGGGGTCTTCATCGGCGTGCAGGTGTATTCCGGGCAGCAGGCCGAGGCGCGGCGGGCGGCCGAGGACGCCGCGCCGCGCCCGCAGCACTCGACCTGCCTGGACCTGTACGAGTACGGCTGCGACCCGGACCGCCGCCTGCCGGTCGGCCTGGACCAGCTGATGGAGGCCCAGCTGGCGGGCGGGGACTCCACCTGGCGCGACACCTCGGGCAAGAACACCACGAACATCTCGCTGAACGGGACCGCCGCCCTGCGGGTCACGGTCGAGCACGCCCACCAGGTTGTGTACGCGGTTACGTGCGAGGTCAACTCGACCGGCACGACCCCGCTGACCGACGAGTACCTCAGGTTCCTGAACCTGTGTGGCGCCTCCGCGTTGCCCGGCAACGATCCGGCGTTCAGCGGCCTGGCGCAGTGGCTGGAGACCAACGTCCACCTGGCGCCGACCGGCCTCGCCGCGCGGTACCAGTGCAACGGCGTCGCGTTCGCGCTGAAGATCAGCTCCTTGCAGTCCGAGCTCGACGTCACGGTGCCGGCCGATCACAAGTCCTGCGGCACGGCCTGAGCGGGGTGGGGTGGATGGCCTGGCTGCACGCTGATCCTTCGGACCGCGGGGAGCGCCGGGTGCGCCGAACCGGCGCCGCGCTGGTCGTGGCCGGCCTGACGCTCGTCGCGGCCGTGATGGCGGCGGTCGTCGTCCTCACCGACCGGGACGAGGGTCCACCGCCCGCCCCGCACCGGGGCGACCAGCGGGCGACCTTCCGCTCCGACGACGGCCGGATCGAGGCGGCCGTCTACCGGATCAATGCGCCGGGCCGGTTCGGGCCGGTGACCGAGGTGGTCCTCCGGCCGGCCGGGGCCACGCTGAGCCGGGACATGGTGTCGTTCGGCTGCACCGACGACGACGACGGCCTGACCATCGTCGCTGTCACCGTCCGGCCGGACAGCATCGTGGCCCGTAACTACAACGGCGACGAGCGGACCATCCGCTTCGACCCGGGAACGCTGCGGCCGGAGGCCACGCTCGGCTCCTGTTAGCGCGGCCTTGTCGGGCGGCGCCGCCCCGGACATCGGAAAGTATAAGATCCTGATACGGTCCGACCGTGACCAACGGGGAAACTGCGCAGCGCCGCCTGCCTGGGTATGTGATCGGTTCCATCATCGCCACGGGCTTCGGCACCGGGTTCATCGCCGGCAACTGTGGCGGGCTGGCCGATCCGTGGCCGCAGATCCTCCGCGTCGGCGCCGCCCTCGCCGCGGTGGCGCTCATCATCGCCACCTTCCGGGCGCGGTCGGCGGCGGCGTCGGCCCCGGCGGGCGGCCCGGAGCCCGTATCGGCGCGGCAGGCCATGGGCCGCGGCTACTGGATCGTCGTCGCCGTGGAAGCCGTCGCGCTGTTCGGCGGGCTGTTCGTCATCAACGGGGTGCTGCACCGGACCGAGGTCTCCGTGGCCTGGGTCGCGCTGATCGTCGGCCTGCACTTCTACGGCCTCGGCTACGTGTGGCACGCGCAGATGTACCACTGGCTCGCCTCGGTGATGACGGTGCTGGCGATCGCGGGGTTCATCGTCTACGCGGCGGGCGGCTCCGGCGCGGCGGTCGGGCTCGTCTCCGGCGTCGGCTCGGGCCTCGCGCTGTACGGTTCGGTGCTCTGGGGCCTGACCCGCACCCCAGAGCACCGATTCGCGGAACGAGATTAGGACTGCGCGGTCAGCCGGAACGACTGGGCGCCCGAGCCGTTGCACGTCCACTGCTGCAGCTGCACGCTGTCGGCCGTCGACGCGCTCGGGACGTCCAGGCACTTGCCGCTGTTGCGGCTCACGAAGTGGTAGTAGCCGCCGCCCTCGGAGACGGGCAGCCACTGCTGGTTGTTGCCGCCGCCGTACGCCCACAGGTGGATGACCGCACCGTCCGCTGTGGACACCGCGTCGACGTCGAGCACCTGGGCCGGGTTGTTGCGATTGTTGATGCGCACGTAGCCGCTGCTCGTCGGCGCGAACTGGTACTGCTGCGCGAAGCTGTTGTTGCACGTGTACTGCTGGATCGCGGTCCCGTTCGCGGTGCCGGACGAGCGGGCGTCGACACACTTGTTGCTGGTCTTGTTGACGGTGCTGTACCACGTGGTGGAGGAGATGGGGCCGGTCCCCGGGCCACCGCCGCCGGCCCCGAACGGGCTCAGGATGATGGCGGCCGAGCGCGGGTCGTTGTCGGTGACGAGGGACTCGAAGTGCCCGACGTCGTCGAACGGGAACGCGTAGGCGCGCCCGTCGGCCATGTTCGCGTGGATGATCCGGGCGTACTGGTTGGTCGGGTTGTTCTTGTAGAAGCCGGCCGAGTTCAGGTCCGGCTGGGTGTCGACGGTGCCGAGGGTGCCCCGGTTCAGCGCCGCGCACAGCGTCCGTGAGATCGGGCCGACCACGTTGTCGTTCGGGGCCGGCAGGTTGCCCGCGCACCCGAACACGTCGGCGCTGCTGGGCTTCTGGAACGAGGTGACGACCGCGCCCGACGTGTTCGTGAACGTCATCGTGTTACCCGACGTGCGGCCGAAGTACTTCGTGTTCGGCTGGTCCGCGAACGGCACCACCGTCAGGGTCTTGGAGGTGTACGCGTTCCACGCCGACGTGATGTACGAGTCCAGGACGGTCGAGCTGACCTGGCCGGCGCCGATGGCCTTGCCCGGCGACAGGACGCGCAGGACGGTGCCGTCCGAGCGGGTGTACACGCTGTTGGCCCAGCCGGCCTGGCCCTTGACCCCGTTGATGACCGCGTTGCGGCCGTCGTTGACCAGGTCGCCGGTGCGTTGGGTGGCGCCGCTGGCCCCGGTGACGGTCACGGCGTGCGGCACCGCGAACATGTCGACCTGCGAGCTGTTGATCCACAGGCCGGCGTCGTTGTAGGTGAACTCGCTCCAGTCGAACAGGATGTTCTGGTTGGGGTCGCCGGCCGCCCAGGGCGCGGGCTGCACGAGCCCGTCCGGGGTCAGGAAGAACTTGAGTTTCTCGCCCAGGGAGAAGTACACCCGGCCGGAGAAGCCGCGCGGGAACCGCAGCGTGGTCGAGCCTCCGTTGGCGGCGCCGGCGATCGAGACGTCCGGAGCGGGTGAGGGCGGGATCTGCCCGCCGCTCCAGGCCGTGAACGTGCCGGCGGAGTTGACGTAGCCGAGGCGGCCGCTGCTGAGCTGCACGCCCAGCACGTACAGGTAGACGGCGTCGCCGCGGCCGGTGCTGTTGGTGACGGTGACGGGGAGCAGGGTCGGGCCGATCGCGTGCGCGGCGGGGGCCGACACGACAGCCGCGGCCGGGCCGGCGAGTGCCAGCGCGCCGAGCAGCCCGAGCACCCTTCTGCTGAGGAGCATGGCGGTGTCCTCCAGAGGTCATGGGAGAGCGCTCTCAGGGCCTGGGTAATGAGGGCGGGGCGAAGCCTTGAGAGCGCTCTCACCATATCGATCGGTAAAGATTGTTGTCAATGGAGGTGGTGCGCGCGTGATTGGATCATGCCGTGGACCGACTGACCGCGTACACCGACTACGCGTACCCCCAGACTCTGCCCTTCTCGGGCCCGCGCCCGAATGACCGGCAGCTGGCCGTCCTCGCCGCGCAGCGGCTCCTCGAGGGCCTCCCGATGACAAGCCCCAAGAGCCAGGCGCTGCGGGGGTACGTCCAGAGCCGGCTCGAGGGCCAGGACGCGCAGCCGAGCCGGGAACCGGCCGCGGCCCCGGCGGCGCTCTCGGTGGACGGCCGCCTCTCCTGCGTCATGACCCTGCTCAGCGACATGCTCTGGGTCAACAACAACACGCCGGTCATCTACCGCGTGTTCGTGGGCCCCCGCGCGAACGGCACCGACCCGGCCGCGCTCTGGGCGCGGACCCGCGAGGAGGCGCCGGAGGCGGGCGACGAGCCGGAGTTCACCCGGATCACCCCGGCCGACCTGCGCACCGCGCTGATGAACGCGGCCCGCCTCGGCCTCAACGACCTGGGCGAGGACTGGAACAACGAGGGGGAGTACCCGCAGCTGCCGGACGACCACATCGCCCGCTACCTGACCGACGACCTCCTGGACGTCCTCTTCGAGCGCATCCGCCCGACCGAACTGCACGGCACCGGATTCCTGCCCGTGCGGTGGGACGAGGATCTCGAGGATGAGGTCGGCACCGTCGTGCTGATCGGCCCGGACGAGGTGGCCGTCCTCGACCTGGACGTGATGGCCTGAGCGGTCGGCCGCCCTCGTTCAGGCCCGGAACGGCTGGGGCTCGGCGACCCACCCCGCGACGAGCACCAGCCCGGTCGGCCGATGCACCGCGAGGAACCCGAACGGCCGGTCGAACACCACGCTGGTGACCTCCTTGCGGTGATCGAGCTGCGGAAAGAACGCCCCCGCCAGCCGCATAGCGATCCCGGTGACCGCCGCCGCCTTGAACCCGGTGCCGGTGAACTCCGCGACCGCGTCCTGCCGCGCCTGTGACACCGCGAGCGGCACCGGGCTCATCCCGGGGAAGTGCCCGACGCTGGCGTCGGTCGCGGCCTGAAGCCCGAACACGGGCGCGTGCGCCAGCAGATCGTGCTTGGCCTCGACCCGGAACCGGACGGTACTGACGGCCAGCTCCGGCACATCGTCGACGGCCTCGACCACCCGCACGCTGACCCCGGGCCCACTGCCGACCGCCAGGCTCTGGTCGCTGTGGAGCCCGGCGATCGCGGCCGGCAGCACGGCCGCCGCCGGCGAGTCCGCGGCGCCGAGCGCGAGCACGACGTCGACGTCCTCGTCCCCGGCCACCGTCAGCAGGGTGAGCGGCCCGTCCGTGCTGTCCACGACCCGCAGCGCCCGCAGCGCCTCCGCGCCCCGCCCGCGTCGATGCAGCCCCGCCAGCTCCCGCCCGGCCCAGGGCCCACCCGGCGGCCGCTGCACCCCGTCCTCGAACCGCTCGGCCCACGCCGTCCGCACGAGCAGCGCGCCGGCCAGCACCATGAGCGTGTCGGTGTCGACCGTGACCGGCATCCGCGGGATCTCCCCCTCGGTCTGCGCCGACGCCCAGGCGTCGAGCTCCGGCTGGTCGACCTCGGGGTCCCCGGTCAGCTTCCCGCGCAGCTCCTCCGGGACCGCCGCCGTGAACTCGTCGGTCAGCGGGACCTCCGAGCGCGACCAGACGGCCGTCGCCATCCGCGTCGTCGGCGACTCCGGCAGTGCCAGGGGCGCCGGCGCGACGGCCAGCAGCTCCTCCCGGGCCGGCCCGGCGGCGAACGGCGCGAGCAGGGCCAGCAGCACGTACACCCCGGCCCCGGACAGCACTGTCGCATCGCCGTCCAGCGTGGACGCCCAACGAGCGGTGAGCGCATTGGCGTTGGCGGTCGTCATACCCGAAGCCTAGTGCCCTGGCGTCGTGGGCGGATTGACTTGTCGCAGACCTTGACGCATTCTATTGAGACAAGACTTGAGACAAGGGAGGCGTCATGGCGAACGATTCCCGGCCGGCGGACCTGGAGCGGGCCGGCGCCTGGCTGGCCGGGCACGGCCTGGCCGACGTCCGGCCGACCCCGCTGCTGGCGACCCGGCTCGCGGTCCGGCGCCGGACCCGGCTGGCCGCATCGATCCTGCTGGCCGCGTTCATCATCGCGGTCGCCCTCACCTACACCGGCGGGATGGTCGCCGGCTCCGGGCACCGGCGCTGGCTGCTGCTGGTGCTGACGGCGCTGGTGGCCGGCCTGGTGCTGACCCAGTCGCGGCTGGACCTGTGGGTCCGCCGGGTCGACCGGCGCGCCGCGGCGACACTGCCCCGCCGGGCCACCCACCCGGTCCGGCTCGGCTGGCGCACGGTCCTCGGCCCGCCGCGGGCCGCGTTCGCGGTCATCACGTTCGCGGGCGCGGCGGTCCTGGCGGCCGGCACCCTGACCCAGGACGACCCGCTGGCGCGCTACGCGGCGGTCATCCTCCTCATCGGGCTGGGCGGCCTGGCGGTCGGCGCGCTCGTCCAGCTGCGCCACGTGCTGACGCACCCGGTCGTGGCCGACGACGAGGCCTCCCTGACCGTCGACGTCCTCATGCGCGTCGACGACGCCCGGGCCGGCGCCGCCCCGATGGCGGTGTGGTCGGTGTGGTCACTGCCGGTGGTGTCGGTGTTCAGCACCACGTTCGGCTGGTGGCACGCGGCCTGGCTGGTCTTCATCGTCCTGAGCGCCGTGGCCCACGCCCTGATCGAGGCCCGCACCGAACGCAGCGCCATGGTCGCCCGCCACGTGACGAGCGCACCGTGAACCGCATGATCGTCATCGACGCGACCTCGCCCGTCCCCCCGTTCGAACAACTCCGCGCCCAGCTGGCCGCCCAGATCCAGGACCACACCCTGCCCGTGGGCACCCGCCTGCCGACGATCCGCCGCCTCGCCGCCGACCTGGGCCTGGCCGTCAACACCGTGGGCCGCGCCTACCGCGAGCTGGAGGAAGCCACCATGATCGAAACCCGCGGCGCCGCCGGCTCCTACGTCTCCGCCACCGGCGAACAGGCCCGCGCACGAGCCGCCCAAGCCGCCGCCGACTACGCCGCCGTGATAGCCAGCGTGGGCATAGACGCCAACGAGGCCATCCGCATCGTCACCGCCGCCTTGACCAGGGGCATGGCCATCTCCCCGGCCACCCGCCCCCCGAAGCCGGCCTGACGGCCGACGCCCGACATCCTCCCGCAGTGCGTCCGGCATACGGGCGCTACGCGGGATGGTTGGCCTGTTCGCGTGGCCCGGGCGCGGAGGCGGCGACACCGGACAGGAGGGCCAGCCGCAGTTTGGTCTCGTCGCCGGTGTCGGGAGCCGCGCTGAGGATCACAATCTTGAGTTCGGCGTCGCCGTCGGTCATGACGTCACAATCCACTTCGATCGGCCCGACCATCGGGTGCTCGACGATCTTGTGGTCTTCGCGATGTGCACCGACCGCACCGCCGGCCCACAACTCGGCGAAGCGTTGATTGCCCGCGGTGAGTGTGCGGATGAGACTGGTCAACCTTGCGCTGTTCGGGAAGCGTCCGGTCGCACGGCGCAGGTCGGACACGATGGCGGCGTCGACAGTGTCGCGGGCGAACGACGTCACGGGCCACTGCGACACAGGTGATCGCGTTCCGGATCGCCCAGTTGCAGGGTTCGAGCGAGCGCGGCGACCACCTGCGCCGAGGGCGTGCGGAACCGTCCCTGCTCCAGACGGACGACGTAGTCGACCGAGACCCCGGCGAGCTCGGCCAGCTCCTCCCGGCGCAGCCCTTTCGCACGGCGCGCTCGGCCACTCGGCAGTCCTACTGCGGCCGGGTGAGCCGGTCGCGCCACGCGCGCAGCGTAGGCCCGAGCTCGGTGCGGTGCGTGGTCATGAAGCCGATTGCCTCTCGCTACCAGGCGACCCGGGGTGGTAGTCGTTTTCCTACCGTCGCGCCTTCTCTGGCGCACGCCACGGCGCGGGCAAACGATGGGCGCATGACGATCACCTTCATCACCGGAGCCAACAAGGGCCTCGGCTACGAGACTGCCCGTCGCCTCATCGAACAGGGCCACGCTGTGCTCCTGGGCGCCCGGGATGTGAGGGCCGGCACCGCAGCGGCCGCTGCACTCGGTGCCCGCTTCGTCCAGATAGACGTTACCGACGACGTATCCGTCACGACGGCGGCGGCCGACATCGAGCAACACGAACGCGTCATCGACGTGTTGATCAACAACGCCGGCGTTCACGGACCGCACGGTGACCCGAGCGGCTTGGCCGGCACCGACATCGCGACCGTGCTCGACGTCAACGTCGTCGGCGTGGTGCGAACCACCACGGCCTTCCTCCCGCTCCTGCGACGCTCGGCCGACCCGGTCATCATCAACGTCACCGAAGGCACCGACGCCATCGTGCGACTCGCGACCGAGGGACCGGGGCACCGGTCCGGCCGCTTCGTCGACCGCGCCGGCGAGATAACGTGGTCGTAGCCCTCGAGGGGTGCTCTCGGGCCACATGCCGCACAGGAGCCGAGGTCAGGGCCGGTAAATAGATGGAGCGACGCGTCGGGCACCCGTACCGTCGCGGCATGATTTACCAGAACCCGCTGGCGTACCTGCTCGGCCTGGAGGGACTGGCGCTGCTACGCGCCTGGGGCGGCGACTTCGACGAGGGGTTCGTACGGCGCCGGCTGGCCGAGGTCCAGAAGCTGCTGGACGCCGAGGCGCTCGCCGGGCACGACGGGGTGCTGGTGGCCCGGAATGACACGCGCACCGGGTATGCCCAGTGGGCGGCCGGCTACGACACGCCCCGCAACAGCCTGTTCGACTTCGACGAGCCGGTGATGCACGAGATCATCGACGCGCTCCCGCCGGGTGAGGCGCTCGATGCGTGCTGCGGTACCGGCCGGTATGCCGAGTACCTGGCCGGGCGGGGCCACCGGGTGATCGGCGTGGACAGCTCGCCGGACATGCTGGAACGGGCACGCCAGCGGGTACCGTCCGGCGATTTCAGGGAAGCTGACATACGCACGCTGCCGCTGCCCGACCGCAGCGTCGACCTCGTCGTCTCCGCCCTTGCCCTGACCCACCTGCCGGACCTCGGTCCGGTGCTGGCCGAGTTCGCTCGGGTGCTGCGGCCCGGCGGCAGCGTGGTCATCTCCGAAGCCCACTGCGAGATCGTGGTCCGCGGCTCGGTGCCGCACGCTCTCGGGCCGGACGGCGAACCCGGCCTCACCACCAGCTACCGGCACCGGCCCGGGGACTACGTGCGGGCCGCGCTGGCGGCGGGGCTGCAGGTGCGCCGCTGTGAGGAGCCGGGTGGCTCCTACGACCAGTCGCCGCCACCACCGCCGCCCGCCGAGTACCAGGTCGGGGACTGGGCGGACTGGCCGTGGTCGCTGCTGGAGCTGATCCCGGAGGCGAGTCGGGCGGCCTGGGCGGTGCCGTCCACGATCATCTGGCACTTCGCCCGGCCCAGTTGAGCCGATGCCCGACGGCGCCCGGCGGTGGTGGTGGTGTGGCTCGCGGCCGACGCGCAACTGCTGGCCGTCGACGACGCGCGGGAAACTCGGTCCGGCTCACCCCGTATCGCGCTCAGGCGAGGGCGAGGGCGGTTGGTTTGAAGGGGCCGTCTGGCACCGCCTGCGCTCGGGGGCGACCGGCCACCTGTGCGGCGCGCCGGTAGCTGTCGGCGGCGTCGGCCGGCGCTTCCGCCTCCTCGGCCTTGGAGAACACGCCGAACGCCGCGGTTCGATGGCCGTTGTGGAGCGCGGCGGCTTCGACGGTGAATCTCGGCGGTCCGGCGTGGCGTTTGGGCTGAGCGGCCGTTCGTCGCGCCGATCGGGCTGCGGCGTCACGGCGGTCAGGCGGATTCGCGGACTACCAGGTCGGTGGGGATGATGACGGCGGCCGGGGTTTCGCCTTCTATCTGGCTGAGCAGGAGGCGGACCATTTCGGCGCCGATTCGGGGGTAGGACTGGCGGATCGTGGTCAGGGACGGCTGGGTTGTGGTGGCTATCTGGCTGTCGTCGAAGCCGCCGACGGCCACGTCCGCCGGCACGCGGCGGCCGGCTCGGTGCAGGGCGGTCAGGGCGCCGGCGGCCATCAGGTCGGAGGCCACGAACACCGCGTCCAGGTCTGGGGCCCGGTCGAGCAGTGTCTGCATCGCGGCCTCGCCGCTGGCTCGGGTGTAGTCGCCGTGGGCCACCAAAGCAGGATCGCCGGGGGTGGCCAGGGCGTCGTGGTAGCCGGCCAGGCGTTCTACGCCGCCGGAGGTGTCCATGGGGCCGGTGATGGTGGCTATGCGGCGGCGGCCGGACTCGCGGAGGTAGGTGACCATCTGGCGGGCGCCGTCGCGGTCGTCGGCGGCGACGTAGGCGGCCTGGCGTTCGTAGCCCAGTGGTTTGCCGCAGGCGACGACGGGGAGGCCGCGGGCCAGGAGTTCTGGGATCAGGGGGTTGCCGCTGTGGGTCGAGACCAGGAGCGCGCCGTCCACGTGGCCGCCGGTGAGGTACCGGCCGAGGCGTTTGCGCTCTTCGAGACTGGAGGCCAAGGTGAGCAGGAGGGTGATGTCCTGCTTGGCCAGGGCCTGGGTGCAGCTGTGCAGCAGGACGTTGAAGTTCGGGTCCTCGAAGAGGCGCTCCTGGGGCTCCGACAGGATGAAGGCTACCGACTGGGAGCGCTGTGTGACCAGGCTGCGGGCGTGCTGGTTGACCACGTAGCCGGTCTTGCGCATCGCGCGCTCCACCGCGTCCTGGGCGGCGTCGCTCACGTCGCGGCCGCCGTTGAGGACCCTGGAGACCGTGCCCCGGCTCACCCCGGCCGCCGCGGCCACGTCGTTGATCGTGGGGCGGCGGGCGGGGCGGTTGCGGAGCTCGTGTGGTTCTGGCACCTCGCCATTCTGCAACATCCAACAAACCTGTCAGCCTTTTACGGCCCCGGACATGAGGTCGACCCGCCAGTATCGTTGCAGCGTCAAGAACAGCACGACCAGGGGCGCGATGGACAGCAGGGCGCCGGTCACCACCAGGGTGTACAGCACGGGCGTGGTGTTGCCCTGTTTCAGCAGCGTGTAGAGGCCGACCGTGACCGGGAACTTCTCGTCCGAGGCGAGCATGATGAACGGCAGCAGGAAGTTGTTCCAGATGGCCACGAACTGGAACAGGAACACCGTGACCAGGCCCGGCAGCATCGACGGCACCGCGACGCTGCGGAAGATGCGCAGGTCGCCGGCCCCGTCGGTGCGGGCCGCCTCGATGAGCGAGTCCGGCACGGCCGCGGCCGCGTAGATGCGGGCCAGGTAGATGCCGTACGGGCTCAGGATGCTCGGCAGCAGCACAGACCAGTACGTGTCGGTCAGCTGCAGGCTCGCGAGCAGCAGATACTGCGGGATGGCGAGCACCACGGCCGGCACCAGCACGCCGGCCAGCAGCACGTTGAAGACGACGCCGCGGCCCGGGAACCGGTACTTCGCGAGGGTGTAGCCGCTGATCGCCGACACCGCTGTCGACAGCAGCGCGCCCACTCCGGCATAGAGCACCGTGTTCAACATCCACTGCCAATAGATGCCGCTCTGGTACTGCGACAGATCCGCGATGTTGTCGAGCAGCGCGCTGCCGGGGGCGAGGGTGAACGTGCGGAACAGTTCCCCGTTGGTCTTCGTGGCCGCGGTCACCACCCAGACGATCGGGAGCAGGCAGTACAGGGCACCCACGACCAGTACCACCGAGGGAAGAACGGCGAAGCGCCGGGTCACTGTTCGGCTCCGAACGCGCGGCGCTGGACGAGGCGGAGGAAGCCGAACGACAGCACCAGTGTGGCCGCGGCCACGACGACCGACGCGGCGGCCGCGGTGTGGATGTCGTCGCGGGCGAACGCGTCCTGGTAGATCTTCATGAGCGGGGTCCAGTTCGACGGCAGGGAGTTGGTCAGCGGGCGCAGGGTCGTCGGCTCGACGTACACCTGCACGGTCGCGATGAGCGAGAAGACCGACGTCATGATGAGGGCGGGCAGCAGCTGCGGGATCTTGATCCGCCAGGCGATCTGCCACTCGCCGGCGCCGTCGATGCGGGCGGCCTCGTAGAGCTCGGCGGGGATCGCGCGCAGCGCCGTGAACAGCACGATCATGTTGAAGCCGGTGCCGCCCCACAGCGCGATGTTGGCGACCGCGAAGTAGATGCTGGTCGGGCCGAGCAGGTCGAGCGGGTGCCCGCCGGCCGCGGTCAGCAGGTACTGACCGGGGCCGACGGACGGCAGGTACATGAAGCCCCACATGAGGCTCGCGATGACGGCCGGCACCGCGTAGGGCAGGAAGATCGCCACCCGGGAGAACCGCCGGGCCCGGGCCCGGGGCAGGTCGAGCAGCAGCGCGAACAGCAGCGCCAGGCCGAGCATCGTGGGCACCAGGAGGCTGCCGTACACCAGGACCCGCACGGCGCTGTGCCAGAACTCGCCGTCCGCGAACACCGCGCGGTAGTTGGCGAACCCGGCGAACGACTCGGCCCGCGCGGCGGCGCCGAGTCCGAGCCCCTTGACCTGCACACGGCGCAGCGAGAGGTACACCGTGTAGCCGATCGGCGCCACCATGAACAGCGCGAACAGCACGATGGCGGGGGACAGGAACGCGTACGGGACCCGGTGTCTGAGCATCAGCCGACCTTGAACCCGTTCTTCTTGAGGTCATCCACAGTGGACTGCTGCATCACCGTCAGGGCGCCCGGGAACGGGGACTTGTCGGTGATCGCCTTGCCGAAGGCGTCCTTGTAGGCGGCGTAGGTGACGTTGACGTTCGGGCCCCAGGTGACCCCGGCCGCGGTACCGGCGATGGTCTGGGCCAGGGTGTAGAACTCGGGCTGGTTGCTGAAGAACGCCGGCGGCTTGGCCAGGGCCCCGCCGGACTGGGCGGCGGTGGCGGCCGGGTAGATGCCGCCGCCGGTGATGAGCCCGGTCACCGCGGCCGGGTCGGTGTTGAGCCAGACGGCGAACTCGGTCGCCTCCTTCTGGTGCTTGGACTTGGCCGCGACCGCCGTCGACGAGCCGCCCCAGCTGCCGGTCTTGTGCTCACCGGCGCTCCACTGCGGCAGCTCCGCGATGGCCCACTTGCCCGCGGTGTCGGGGGCGTTGCCGGACAGCACGCCCGGCCCCCAGACCGCGCTCGGCCAGGCGATGAGCGTGCCGTCGTTGAGGGCCTTGTTCCACTCCGGGGTGTACATCGGCTGCTTGTCGATGTCGCCGGACGCGACCAGCCCGCCCCAGAAGTCGGCCACCTTCTTCGTCGCCGCGTCGTCGACGTGCACGCTCCACGTCTCCCCGGAGACCCCGAACCACTTCGCGCCGGCCTGCTGGGACAGCCCGGCGAACCAGCCCGGGTCGCCGGAGGAGAACGTGGTGAGGTACTTCTTCGGGTCCTTCTGCCGCACCTGCTTGGCGGTCTGCGCGAACTCGTCCCACGTCGCCGGGACCTTCAGCCCGAGCTGGGCGAAGATGTCCTGGCGGTAGTAGAGCATCATCGGGCCGGAGTCCTGCGGGATCGCGTAGACGGCGTCCGTGCCGAGCGTGATGGTGCTCCACACGCCGGCCGCGAACTTGCTCTTGGCGTCGCCGGTGTACTTCGAGATGTCACCGGCCGCGCCGTTGCTCACGAGCGTCGGCAGGGCCTGGTACTCGGCCTGGAACAGGTCCGGCGGGTTGCCGGCCTTGCTGGCGGTCAGGACCTTGGTGACCTCCTCGTCGCCCTGGGCCTGCTTGCTGACGGTGACGTGGGTGTTGGGATGCGCCGAGTTCCACTGGGCCACGACCTGGTCGATGCCGGGGACCCAGGACCAGAAGGTGAGCTCGACCTTCCCGCCGGAGGCGGAACTTTCGTCGTCCGAGCCGGAGCAGCCGGCCGCCGCGAGCAGCAGCGAACCGGTCGCCGCGGCCGCGATGAGGGCGCGCGTCGTGCGCTTCATGAATTGTCTCCAACAGCTGGGGTGAATGACTGGGAGCGTTCACAGTTTTGGCTCGGCCAAGCACGGTGTCAAGGGCCCAAGTGTGCGCTACAGTGCGGCTCTGATGATTGGGAACGTTCACGGTCAGGAGCACGGTTGTGGGGGATTGGCAGCTCGGTGGCCTCGCCGGCATCGCCTACGGCGGGGACTACACCCCCGAGCAGTGGCCCGAGGAGGTCTGGGCCGAGGACGTCGCACTGATGCGGCAGGCGGGCGTGAACCTGGTCAGTGTCGGCATCTTCAGCTGGGCGCTGCTCGAACCGGCCCCCGGGCAGTACACCTTCGAATGGCTTGATCGTGTTCTTGATCTTCTGCACGGTGCCGGCATCCGCGTCGATCTCGGCACGCCGACCGCCGTGCCGCCGCCGTGGTTCTTCCGCGCGTATCCCGGCGCGCGGCTGGTCGACCGGGCCGGGCACGTCCTGGGCCAGGGTGGGCGGCAGAGCTTCTGCCCGAGCTCGCCCGACTACGCCGCGGCCGCCGCGAACATCGCCGAGCAGCTCGGCCGCCGCTACGGCGACCATCCGGCCCTGGCCCTGTGGCACGTGCACAACGAGTTCGCCGGCGTGAACGCCCACTGCTACTGCGCGACCTGCGCCGAGGCGTTCCGCGACTGGCTGCGCACCCGGCACGGCGACCTGGCCGGCCTCAACTCGGCCTGGGGCACCGCGTTCTGGGGCCAGCGCTACGGCGACTTCGCCGAGATCGAACCCCCGCGCCTCGCGCCGACGGCCGTCAACCCGGCCCAGCAGCTCGACTACCTGCGCTTCTGCTCAGACACCCACCTGGCCAACTACAAACGCGAAAGAGACCTGCTCCGGGGGTACAGCCAGTCGGTGCCCATCACCACCAACTTCATGATCGCCAACTGCAAGTGGGTCGACTACTGGAAATGGGCCGGCGAGGTCGACATCGTGGCCAACGACCACTACCTCGCCTCCGAGCGCGACGACCGGCACGTCGAGCTGGCCATGTGCGCCGACCTCACCCGCAGCCTGGCCGGCGGGGCGCCGTGGCTGCTCATGGAGCACTCCACGAGCGCGGTCAACTGGCAGCCCCGCAACATCGCCAAACGCCCCGGCGAGCTGGCCCGCAACAGCCTCGCCCACGTGGCCCGCGGCGCCGACGGCGTGCTGTTCTTCCAGTGGCGGGCCTCGCGCTTCGGCGCCGAGAAGTTCCACTCGGCGATGCTGCCGCAGGCCGGCACCGGCACCCGGATCTGGCGCGAGGTCACGGAGCTCGGCACCCGGCTGGCCGGCCTCGGCGACCTGCGCGGCACCCGGGTCGCGGCCGACGTCGCCGTCGTCTGGGACTGGGAGGCCTGGTGGGCCCTCGAACTGGAGTGGCGCCCGTCGGTCGACGTGACGTTCCGCGAGCGGGTCGAGGCCTACTACGCGCGGCTGTGGGAGGCCCACCTCACCGCCGACTTCGTGCACCCGGAGGCCGACCTCGGGCGCTACCCCCTCGTCGTGGTGCCGTCGCTGTACCTGACCACGGCCGGGGCGGCCAAGAACCTCGACGCCTACGTGTCCGGCGGCGGGACGCTCGTCGTGTCGTACTTCTCCGGGGTCGTCGACGCCAACGACACCGTGCCGGACGGGCCCTATCCGGGTGCGCTGCGCGATGTGCTGGGCGTGACCGTCGAGGAGTTCCTGCCGCTGCGCGCGGGGGAGCGGGTGCTGCTGTCCGACGGCTCGTCGGCGGACGTGTGGGCCGAGGACGTACGCCTGGCCGGGGCGGTTCCGTTCCTGTCGTATGTGGACGGTCCGGCGCCGCTCGGCCCGGCGGTGACCCGGCACGAGCGCGGGGCCGGAGTGGCCTGGTACGTCTCGACCCGCCTGGCCGACGCCGACCTGGGTCGGCTCCTGGAGCGCGTCTACGCCGACGCCGGGCTCGGGTCCCGGCCCGCGGTGCCGTCCACTGTGGAGCTCGTGCACCGCCCGCCGTATCTGTTCGCGATCAACCACGGTGCCGAGCCGGCCGAGGTCCGCGGGGTGGCCGTCCCGGCCGGAGAGGTCGTCGTCCTGGAGACGGCGTGAGTTCCTTGGAGGCCACCTGATGATCATCGAGCGGCGCCGGTCCGAGATCCTCGCCGCCGCCCGCCGGTCCGGCGGGGTGGGGCTGCGGGAGCTGAGCAAGCTGTTCCACGTCTCGATCCCCACCATCCGCCGCGACCTGTCCGCCCTGGCCGAGCGCGGCCTGTTGCAGCGGGTGCACGGCGGTGCGGTACCCCTCGACGACGGCCGCGTGGACGCGCCGGCCGCGCTCGTCGAACCGGGCATGGCCATCGGGATCGCGGGGCGGCGGCTCGGGCCCCGGCTCGCCGCGCGGGTGTCCGACGTTCCCGGGCTCACCGTCGTCACGCCGATGCTGGTCGTGGCCCGCGCGGTGCGTGGGGAGGTGTTGATCGTCGGCGGGGTGCGGACACCGTCGGGGAGCCATGCCGGGCCGGTCGCCGAGCTGACGCTGCGGTCGCTGCACCTCGACATCGCGTTCGTCGAGCCGGGGCCGCTGGGCGACGTGCTGGCCGCCGCGACCGACCAGGCACTCCTGGCGCGGGCGCGGCGGCAGGTGCTGCTGTGACGGTTGTTATGCGGTCCAGCGCACGTTCGGGTTGATGTGGCCGGTCCAGTCGAACAGGGTCATGTTGTCCCACTGGTCGCCGGTGCCGTTGATGTTCTCCGGGGCCCAGCCGTTGCCCTTGATGGCATACCAGGTCGGCTCCCAGTAGAAGACCCCGACCGCGCCGGCCGAGCGGGCCGTGTTCTGTACCGCGGTGAAGTTGCCGGCCTGGCCCGCCCACGTCGCCGGGTAGCCGGAGCAGGGCGCGGAGCCGTTGATGGCGTTGCCCTCCGAGTCGGCGTTCGCGGCCGTGAACGGGTAGGCCGTCTCGGCCAGGACGACCGGCTTGCCGTAGCGGGTCCGCACGTCGTTGATGACGGTGGACAGGTTCGCGAGGGTGCCGTGCCACATGCAGTAGTACGACAGGCCGGTGATGTCCCAGGGCACGCCCTTGGCCCGGATGCCGTCGTAGAACCACCGGGCGTTGGCGTCGCTGTCGGCGTCGGCGGTGTGGATGATGACCTGCGTGCCGCTGTTGCAGGCCTTGGTCGCGTTGTATCCGGACTTCAGCAGCAGGCTCAGGTTCGTGAAGTCGTTGTTGACCACCTTGCCGTCGTTCCACAGCATGCCGACGTTGATCTCGTTGCCGATCTGCACGCTGTCCGGCGTCGTGCCCTGCGACTTGAGGGCGTTGCACACGCTCAGCGTGTAGTTGTACACGTCGGTCTGCAGCGCGCTGATGTTGTGCGACGCCCACGCGGCCGGCTTGTACTGCTTGCCCGGGTCGGCCCACGTGTCCGAGTAGTGGAAGTCGATCATCAGCTGCAGGCCCTTGGCCTTCGCCGCCTTCGCCTGGACCAGGACCTTGCTCAGGTTGTTGTAGCCGCTCACCGGGTTGTTCCAGATGCGCAGGCGGACGTAGTTCATCCCGATGCCCTTGAGGATGTCCAAGGGGTCGGCGGCGGTGCCGGACGCGTTGTAGTACTTCGCGCCGAGGTCCAGGCTGCGCTGCAGCGAGGACACGTCGGCGCCGCGCATGCTGATGGTGGCCGCGGCGGCGGGCGCGACGTAGGTGACGGCGATGGCGGCGCCGAGGGCGACGGCAGCCACGATTGCGGTTGTTCTTCGCACGGGCTCTCCTTTGGTCTGTGAACGCTCCCAGTCTTTGGAGAGGTGATTTCCGGTGTCAAGGCGTTGATAGATGTTGATGGAAACTGGGATCGTTCACGGGCTATGGGCGTGAAAGTCCCAGCTGGGCCAGCCACTCGTCGACCGGGTGGCCGAGGTCCTCGGCCTCGTCGAGCCAGTGCGCGGCCCGGCTCCGGTCTTCGTCGACGCCCTCGCCCATGAGGTACATGACGCCGGCCGTGGCGGCGGCGCGCGCATTGCCGGCCTCGGCGGCGCGCTCGTAGTACCGCACGGCCAGGGCGGGGTCCAGCGGGGCGCCGTTGCCGGTGGCGTGGGCCGCGCCCAGGTTGTACAGCGCCCGGTCCTGGCCCAGATCCGCGGCTCGCTGCAGCCAGCGGGCGGCCTCGGCGTCGTCGCGCTCGACACCGGTACCGGTGGCGAACAGGACATAGAGCTCGAACGCCGCGTCCCCGTCGTTGCGGGCCGCGGCCCACAGGTGGTGCTCGACCGCCGATCCCGGGCGGTCCAGCCACTGCTCGAGGAGGCCGAACTGGTAGGCGGTCGCGCCGTCGGTCCGCGCGTGCGGGCGCAGCCGGGCCAGCGCCGCCTCCTTCGCCGCCACCGACGCCTCGCGGGCGCAGCGGGCGAACAGCAGCGCGCCCTCGTGGTCGCCGAGCGTGGCGGCCTCGGCGAAGCAGCGCAGGGCCCGGTCGTGCGGGTGGTCGGCCGGGTCCGGGAAGGGCAGGTCCGGCGACCACGGAGCGGGTGGGAGTACGTCACCGCTCGCCCCGAGATAACACCGGCCCAGCTCCCGCCAGGCTCGGGCGCTCCCGGATCTCGACAGGCCTTCGACGACCTCCGGCGCCGCCGACAGGGGCAGGATTCCGATGGCCATGTCGCCGCGGTTGATCCGGCCGGCCAGGTCCACGTAGTCGTCCTCGTTCACGTCCCCGATTTTGTCGTACCCGGTCAGTAAGCTCCGGGCATGGCCGAGGCATTCGACACCGTTTCCGACTACCGCACCGCGATCGACCAGGTCAGGACGGCCGCGGCCGCCTATTACAGCGGGCCCGACCTGGCGATGGACGACGCCGACTACGACGCGCTCATGCGCCGGATCGCGGCCTCCGAGGCGGAGCACCCGGAGTGGAAGCCGGAGGACTCACCGACCGAGGTCGTCGCGGCCGGCGAGGGCGTGGTCGGCGACGTGGTGCACAGCGAGCCGATGCTGAGCCTCGACAACGTGTTCGACGAGGACACCCTGCGCAAGTGGGCGGCCCGCCTCGACAAGCTGCTCGGCCGCCCCGCCGCCGGCTACACGGTCGAGCCGAAGATCGACGGCCTGGCCATCGCCGCCCGCTACGAGGACGGCCGGCTGGTCCAGGTGGCCACCCGCGGCGACGGGCGGGCCGGGGAGGACGTCACCGGCCAGGCCAAGCGGGCCGCGGGCCTGCCCGAGCGGCTGGCCGACCCGGTCACCGTCGAGGTCCGCGGCGAGGTCTTCATGACCGACGCCGACTTCGAGGTGGCCAACGGCATGCGCACCGCCACCGGCGAGCCCCCGTTCGCCCACCCCCGCAGCGCCGCCGCCGGCACCCTGCGGGCCCAGGACCGCACCTATGACGCGCCGCTGTCGTTCCTGGCCTACGGTGCCCGCGGGCTCGGCGACGGCCCGCACTCGGCGGCCATGGCCGAGCTGCAGCGCCTCGGCGTGGCCTCGACCGGCGGGATGCCGGTCTGCGCCACGATCGACGAGATCCTGGCCGCGGTCAAGGCGCTCAACGACGCCCGGGCGACCCTCGGCTACGGCATCGACGGCGCCGTCATCAAGGCCGACGACCCCGCCGACCGCGACCAGGCCGGCTCCGGCAGCCGGGCGCCGCGCTGGGGCATCGCCTACAAGTTCCCGGCCGACACCCGCACCACCCGCCTCAAGGCCATCGAGGTGCAGATCGGCCGCACCGGCGTCATCACCCCCGTGGCCGTCCTGGAGCCGGTCCAGATCAGCGGCGTCATCGTCACATCGGCCACCCTGCACAACTTCGACGACCTGGTCCGCCGCAACGTCCGCGCCGGCGACACGGTCTTCGTCCGCCGCGCCGGCGACGTCATCCCCGAGATCACCGGCGCGAAGCTCGACGAGCGCCCGGCCGACTCCGTCCCCTTCGAGCCGCCCGCGGCCTGCCCGCGCTGCGGCGGCGAGATCGACCGCACCCAGAAGCGCTGGCGCTGCACGACCGGCCGCGCCTGCGGCGCCCGCGAGGCCCTCTCCTACTACGCGAGCCGCGACTGCCTCGACATCGAAGGCCTCGGCGGCAAGATCATCGACGTGCTCATCGCCTCCGGCCGCGTCACCGACCCCGCCGACCTCTACGACCTGGACGTGGCGACCCTGAGCGCCTTCGACCGCATGGGCGAGGTCTCCGCCACGAAGCTGGTCACCGCGATCCAGTCCTCCAAGACCCAGCCCCTGGGCCGCGTCCTGACCGGCCTCGGCGTGCGCATGACGGGCCGCTCCATGTCCCGCCGCCTGGCCAACCACTTCGGCACGATGGACGCCCTGCTGGCCGCGACCCCCGAGGAGCTGCAGGAGGTCGAGGCCGTGGGCCCGGAGCGAGCCCTGACGATCGCCGCCGAGCTCGCCGAGCTGGCCCCGGTCATCGCCCGCCTGGCCGCCCGCGGCGTCAACATGACCGAACCCTCCTACCGCCCCCGCCCCCGCCCCACCCCGGCCGACCCGTCCTCGGCCGACGCGCTCGCCGCCGACCCGGCTTCCGCCGCCGCGTCTTCTGCCGGCGCGTCTTCTGCCGCCGCGTCTTTTGCCGACCCGGCCGCGCGGCTGCCGCTGCAGAAGGAGGACGGCACCCCGATGACGGTCGTGGTGACGGGCTCGGTGCCCGGCCTGACCCGCAACGAGGGCAACGAGGCCGTCGAACGCCTGGGCGGCCGCTCATCAGGCTCGGTGTCGAAGAAAACCGACCTGGTCGTCGTGGGCGAGGGCGCCGGCTCAAAGGCCGCGAAGGCCGAAGAACTGGGCCTCCAAATCATGCCCGCCGAAACCTTCGCCGAACTCCTACGAACCACCACCCCCTGACCCAACTCGCCCCGCCCAACCCCCGCCCCGCCCGACTCAGTCCCACGCCGCGCCGGTTCCACGCCGCGCCGGTTCCACGCCGCGCCGGTTCCACGCCGTGCTGGTTCTGTGCGGTGCTGGGCTCGGTTCGACGCGGTGCTGGTTCGGTGCGGTGCTGGGCTCGGTTCGACGCGGTGCTGGTTCTGCGGTGTTGGTCCCGTCTCATGCGGTGCGGGTTCTGCGCGGTGCTGGTTTGAGCCTCACGCGGTGCGGGTTCTGCGGGGTGCCGGTTCCACGCTGTGCCGGTTTTGCGTGGTGCTGGGCTCGGTTCTGCGCGGTGCGGGTTCCGCGGTGTTGGTCCCGTCTCACGCCGTGCGGGTTCTGCGCGGTACTGGTTCCAGCCTCACGCCATGCTGGTTCTTCGCGGTGGTGGTTCTGCGCGGTGCCGGTTCCACGCTGTGCCGGTTCGGCGTCGTGCTGGGCTCGGTTCTGCGCGGCGCCGGTTCCAGCCTCACGCCGTGCTGGTTCTGCGCGGTGCTGGTTCTGCGCGGTGCCGGTCCCAGTCTCACGCCGTGTCAGGCTCGTGTGGGTCCCGCGTGGTGCGGCGCCTGTGGACCGTTTCGCTTGTGTGGTCTGCGGTTGCGAGCCGTTTCACTCGTGTGTGGCGCCCGTCGGGTGTGGGCCTCATGCCTTTGGGCGGTGCGTTGTCTGTGGGCCGTTCGCTCGTGTGGTCGGCCGCGCGGGCAACGGCTCCGGGCAAGGTTCAGAGGGCGTGCGGGCGTACGTCGGCGCTGATGGTGGGTGTGCTGAGGGGTTGCGGACCGCGCTGCTTGCGGTGGTGGTGGTTCTCGGCTTGGGCTTGGCGTGGTGGCGCTTGTTGGCGTTCAGAAGTTATCTCTCTACACTGTAGAGAGATGTTGGGCGAGGTTGGAGGTTGGGCTGGTGCGGATCAGTTCGTCGGCTGTGTCGTGCAACGTGGCGGATGTTCGGGCGGCTTCTGGGTTCTTGCAGGAGCACTTGGGGTTTCGGGAGGAGATGGCGGCCGACGGGTTTGCCTCGTTGAGCCGGGATGATGCCGGGGTCAACGTCATTTTTCTGCGGACCGGGCTCGCCACGCTGCCGGCTGAGCAGCGGGATGTGCATGCGGCGGGCGTGATTCTGGCGTTCGTTGTCGATGACCTTGAAGGGGAGCTGGCTCGGCTGCAAGCAGCTGGGGTGGCCATCACCATGCCGCTCACCGTTGAGGCCTGGGGGGAGCGGGCGTTTCAGGTCCGGGAGCCCAACGGCGTGATCGTGCAGCTGGTCGACTGGAACGGGCCTACCGGCACCAGCTGACGGAACACAAGCTTGAGGCCGCCGCGATCAGTCCGCGGCGGCCCCTCGCTGGCGGCGAAACGTGCGAAACGAGCGAAGTCTCCGAAGCGTCAGCTGGTGACCTTGTAGACCCACACGTCGGCCACGTGTTTGCCGGGGCCGAAGAGTTGGTCGGCGGTCTGGCGGACCGCCTCGCTGTTGCCGTGCTGGTCGGGCAGGACCAGGTAGTCGGCCTTCCAGTACGCCAGATCCAGCTTGGCCATGGCCTTCTGGTCGGGGGTGATCACCGGGACGGTGCCGTCCGAGGCCGCGCTGTTCATCAGCTGCATCGTCGGGCGGGTGGGGGCGCTGAAGATGGCGGCCTTCTCCGGGTCGTCCGGGTTGGGGATCAGAAAGTAGCCGCCGGCGATCTTGAAGTCCAGGCCCGCGGCGGTCGACCAGCGCATCGCGTCGAGGCCCTCGAACCAGCCCAGCGGGATCGCCACGACCGTCGAGTTCTCGGGGATCTCGGCCCGCCAGGCGTCGGAGCTGAAGAACAGCGGGATCGGCGAGCGCGGTGCGGCGGGCTGGGGCGTCGGGACCAGCGGTACCAGGGCGATCAGCAAGGCGACGGCCCACAGCCAGCGGGCGACCGGCGTGGTCTCCTCGGGCTCCGGGCGGATGTCCGTTTTGACACCCACGGCGCCTTCTGACGTTTCCGGCATCGCGGACTCCTCGGCCACCAGGGTGCCGCCGCCGGGGCTGACGGGGCGGTCGCCACCCTTGGAGCCGCCGGAGCTGCCCGCAGTACCCCCGGAATCGCTTGGCTCGTCGAATGCCCCGTCCGAAGCCACCGCCGGGGCCGGCTCGGGTGGCAGGCCGACGACGAAGCGGTCGACCAGTATCGCCAGCAGCACGCCGAGCAGCGGGGCGATGGCCACACCGAGGCGGGTGGGGACCACGGAGTCGAACAGCGGCAGCTCGTGCACCCAGTTCCACGGGCCGTGCCAGGTCGTCTCCTCGCCCTTGTACTTGATCACCGTGCCCAGCGAGAGCAGCGAGAACACCACCGCCGTGATGAACAGCGCCCGGGCCGCGCGCTGCCGCCACAGGGCGACGGTCCCGGCCAGGAGCAGGCCGATCAGGGGCCAGCCGAAGAACGTGTTCTCCTCCGTCGGGCCGCCCATCTTGTCGATCACCGAGAGGTCGTCCGGCGCCATGATCGAGCGGCGGCTGAACTCCTTGAAGGAGGCCAGGTCGGAGCTGAAACCGTGCACGAAGTCGGGCAGGCCGTGGTAGGCCTGCGGGCCGAAGAACTGGTGGTACAGCGGCACGGCGAGCAGGACACCGGCGGCGCCCGCGCCGATGGCGATCGCGGGCATGGCCGCCTTCAGCGACGGCAGGTATTCGCGCGGGTGCAGGTAGGACACCAGGAACACGAACAGCGCGACGGCCGTGAGGAACAGGATCTCCTCGTTGATGAAGCACTGGTAGAGCACCACGGCGCCGAGGACCAGGCCGCGGCGCACGGCCGAGCCGGGCTCGCGCAGGCGCAGGATGTTCCAGACGATGAACGGGATCAGGAACTGCCCGGCGATGTTCGGGTGGGCGGTGCTCTGCGAGATCATCGAGGGGGCGAAGCCGCAGAAGAGCCCGCCGATGTACGCGGCCACCCGCGATCTGACAACATGGCGGGAAAGAATGAAATACCAAGCGATCGCGGTGCCGGCGAGAGCGATGGTGTCCATGAGCACCAAAGTGACGCCGGCGCCGAACAGTAACGTGATCGGCGCGAACGGTAGCGCCAGTCCGAGAACGGATGTGTTCGCCATGAGATTGACGCCATCCGGTGCATTCAGTTGATCGGTGAAGAACGGGTTGTCACCGTGAGTGAAGAGGCGTGCCGCATGCGTCAGCACCCACTCGAAGAAGATCTGATCCTGGGTGTTGTCGGCGAACATCCGGCCCTGTGGATCGGCCCAGAGGTGCTGCAGCACGAGCACCGAGCACACTACATAACTCAGCAGCGCGACCGCCGCCACCCGGACCTCGCGGGTCTTCTCCCCGAATTTCACGGTGACACCATAGTTGCCGTCCGAAGTGCGCCGCAGGGGCTGGCGGGAGACTATCAACGCCGATACACTACGCCAGTTCTGCCAGACATGATCAGTATTCACGTAGGGGTGCAGAGTGCCGAATCCGGACGCGGCAATCCTCGGAGACCAGGCCATCCAGTCGGAGGTGCTCGAGGGCCTGGCGATGGCGGTGAACCATCGCAAGTGGTTCGTGGCGTTCGCGACGCCATACCTCGGTGACCATCCGATCGAGGTTTCCGCGGGTCTTGGTGACTACGCCGCGGAGTGGCTTCAGCACACCGAGAAGATGGCGCTGACCGAGGCCGACTCGGGCCGGATCGTCGCGCTCAAGGAGCGTTTCGCCGACCACCCCGGCGTCTCCGTCCGCGAGCTGCTCCTGCCGAGCGACGTCAACGCCGACCACAGCGCCGCTATCTCGTACAACGTGCTCGAGCACATCGACGACGACATCGGCGGCCTGCGCACGATGAAGTCCCTGGTCCGCCCGGGCGGCTACATCATCAACGTGGTGCCGGCCTTCCCGTTCGCGATGGGCCCGGCCGACATCGCCACCGGCCACGTGCGGCGCTACACGAAGAAGACGATGCGGGCGGCCATGAACGAGGCCGGCCTCGAGATCGTCAAGCTGCATTACGCCAACTCGCTCGGCCTCATCGGGTACTACGTGTCCACCTGCCTGCTCAAGCAGATGCCCGGACCCGGCCCGATCGTCAAGTTCTACGACAGCACGGTCGCCCCGATGACCCGGCTCATGGAGAAGGCGTTCAACCCGCCCTTCGGCCAGTCGGTGATCGCGATCGGCCGGCGGCCGCTCAACGGCTGACGCCCAGCGCCTTTTCGCCCCAGGGAGCAATTCCTGGGGCGATTCGCGTTTCCAGGGCCCGGTAAATCAAGCCGAACGGCCAGGGAAACATCACCTGAAGCGCCGACTTTTGACCCGACTTTCTTCCCAGCCGGTGGGCTTTTCACGGCCGGTACCGTCGAATCCGTGCTGAAGCGCCTCGTCCTGCCCGTCGTGTGTGCCCTGATCGGCGTGCTCGCGGTGTGGCTGGGCACGGTCGAGGGGTACGGCTTCATCCGCTGGTCCGGCATCGTCGTCATCGGCCTGTCCGCTCTGGCCGCGGTGTACGTGCTCGTCGAGGACCGGCTGCCGGGCGCCCGGGGCGTCGGTCTGCGCGCGGCCGACCTGCGCCCGATCGCCGGGAGCCGGGCCGAGCTGGCCGCCCGCCTCGGCTGGGAGGTGCGCACCGCCGACCCGCAGCTGCTCACCTGGGCCCGCGGTGGCCTGCTCGTCGAAGGCCGCGAGCGCCGCGCCAACCTGGTGCTGACCGGCGTGCGGCACGGGCTGCGGTTCGCGGTGTTCGAATACGTCCGCCGCGTCCCCGGCGAGGACCTGGCCGTCGGAACCACCGTCTGGATGGTCCTGCTCCCGGACCCCCTCCCGGCGTTCGAGCTGACCCGCGACCACCCCGCCGCACAGTGGGTCCTGCAACCCCCAAATTCCGCGGTGGTACTGCCACTGCTCACCCCGGCCGCCTACGCCCGCCTGGACGAGGCCCGCATGGTGCGACTCCAGGCCGAAGGCCCGACGCTGATCACCTATCGGCCCGGCTTCGCCTCCCACGGCGGCGCCCAGTCCATCGTCGTGCGGGAGGTGGGCGCGCTGCTCGCCGTGGCCAAGGCCCTCGGCCGCTGAGCCGCGCCGAGGCCGGCGGGACGAGCTAGGCGGGCTGCCAGCCGAGGGCCGGCCCCAGCTTCTCGGCGATGTCGGTGAGGATCTGCACGTAGTCCTCGTGCGCGAACGTGAACGGCAGCGCGAACGCGACCTCGTCGATCTCGCGGAACGCGGCGTGGGCGTGCAGCTCGGCGGCGATCTGCTCGGCCGGCCCGACCAGGTCACGGGCGAACATCATGCGGGCCGGGCCCTGCGGCGTGGCCGTGCGCGGCGTGCGCTCGGCCACGTACTGTGTGTACTGCTCGCGCTGGGCGGGCGAGGCGGAGTCGGTGGGGATCACGACCAGCCCTTGGGAGACGCGGGCCCGCTCGCCGTCCGGGTGCGCGGCCCGGAACGCCCGGACGTGAGCCAGCTGGATCGCGGCGAAATCAGCGGCCGGATCGTCGGGGTCCTCGGCCTTCACGACGCTGCTCGTCAGGAAGTTCATGCCGTGCTCGCCGGCCCACTCGGCCGAGCGGAGACTGCCCCCGCCGTACCACATCCGCGACCGCAGCCCGGGGGAGTGCGGCTCGACGCGGCTGGAGAACACCTCGAAGCCCTGGGTCCCGGCGAAGTCACTGGCGGGCTTGCCGGCGACGAAGTCCAGCAGCCGCTCGACCCGGGCGTAGGTGAAGTCCTCGGCGTCGGCCGTGTCCGGGTAGAGGGCGTCGCGGACCCGCTCGTACTGCATCGGCGGGCCGACGCTCAGGCCGGGGTTGAGCCGGCCCCCGGACAGCAGGTCCACAGTGGCCAGATCCTCGGCCAGGCGCAGCGGGTTCTCCCAGCCGAGCGGCATGACCGCGGTGCCGAGCTCGATCCGCGACGTGCGCTGCGAGGCGGCCGCCAGGACGGTCAACGGGGAGCTGATCCCGTGCTGCAGGTGGCGGTGACGGACCCAGGCGCTGTCGAAGCCGAGCCGCTCGCCCAGGGCGATGACCTCCAGCGTCGACTCGTGCCCGGCCGCGGGGTCGGCCGGGTCGAAGAGGCCGATGGTGAGAAAGCCCAGCTTGCGTAAGGGTTGTCCGGCTGCCGGCATCGCGTGCTCCCTCGAGTGTTTCATGTGGACGGTGCTCGGGGTATGGATCGACCTAGTCCGAACCCCTTCCCGGAGGCTTTCATGTCGGCACAGGCCGTGCTCTACCTCATCGCGATTATCCTGCTCGTGGTCGCCGCGCTGCCGGTTCCCGCGCGTGGCGTGAATCTCGCTTACGCCGCGGCGGCGTTCGCCCTCCTCGCGTATGCGTGGCCGGTGATCACCGCGTAGCGTTCCGTCGCCGGAAGACCGGCCGGCCGATGCGTGCCGGCCGGTGACCGGCAAGAGTACGCTGCCGCCGTGCGGCTCACGATCATCGGCGGCGTCGGCGCCTATCCCGAACCAGTAGCCGGCTGCTCCGGCTACGTCCTCGAGCACGACGGGTTCGTGCTGCTGGTCGACCCCGGGTATGCGACGGCGGCGGCGGTGCAGGCCGGCTGGGACCCGGGCGAGGTCGGCGCGGTCGTGGTGACCCATGGCCATCCGGACCACTGCGCCGACGTGAATCCGCTGTTACGGGCGCGGAAGCTGGGCGCGGGAGCGGTACCCCCGCCGCCGTTGCCCTTGTTCTGTCCCCATGGTGCGCTCGATGCCGTGCTGGCACTCGACGAGCCCGGGATGGTGGACGACGCGTATGACCTGCGCGAGTTCGACCCGGGCGCCACACTGACGATCGGGCCGTTCACCGTGCGGACCGCCGCCCTGCCGCACTTCGTGCCCAATGCCGGGCTGCGCATCACCGCGGGCGGGGCGACGGTCACGTACACCGGGGACAGCGGGCCGTCCGACGTCCTCGACGATCTCGCGGCGGGCGCCGATCTCCTGCTGGCCGAGGCCACCTACGCCGACGAGGTGCCGGCGCCGCGGCTCGGCCGGCTGAGCTCGGCCCGGGCCGCCGGTGCGGTCGCCGTCCGGGCCGGTGTGGGGGCCCTGTGGCTCACGCATCTGTGGCCCGGCAGCGACCCCGTGGCCCACCTCGCCGCCGCCGAACAGGCCGGTTGGAAAGGTCCCCTCGCCGTCGCCCGGCCCGGTCTGCGCATCGATCTCGCCGTTTCAGGGGCGGGGGCGGCCTGAGCCGTCGTACTCCGTCCGGGCAGAGTCGACGGCCGGCAGGTTTGTCAGTGCCCACTCACTCAGGTGGTGGAAGAGCGGGCCGAGACTCCGGCCGAGCGGCGTGATCTCGTACTCCACCCGGGGCGGGATCTCCGGCGTGTAGGTGCGCGCCACCAGGCCGTCGCGCTCCAGCTGCCGCAGCCGCTGGGTGAGCACCTTCGCGGTGATGCCGCCGATGCGCCGCTCCAGTTCGGAGAAGCGCTGGCGGCCGTGGTTGTGCAGCGACCACAGGATCGGCGTCGTCCAGCGGCTGAACACGATGTCGACCACCGGCGTGATCGGGCAGGCCTCACTATCCGTTTCCATAGCCACTTTCCTGTAGGTACCTACTATCCCCGCGATGCTAGCTTTCCCAGCGCCAGCGACAAAACAGCGCGAAGGAGCAGCGAATGATCGTGGTGACCGGTGCGACCGGCAATGTCGGACGACCCCTCGTGCGGGCGCTCGAAGCGGCGGGGGAGGAGCTCAGGCCCGCGACCCGGCACGGCGGGGTGGACCTGACCCGGCCGGCGAGTCTCCGGCCGGTCCTCGAAGGCGCCGACAAGCTCTTCCTGCTCGTCCCGGGAGCGTTCGACGGTGCCGCCATCCTCCAGGAAGTACAAGCGGCGGGGGTGAAGCACATCGTGCTGCTGTCATCCCAGGCCGCCGGGACCAGGGCCACGGAGCCGTCCCACGCGCCGCTCAAAGCCATCGAGGATCTGGTCAAGGGCTCGGGCCTGAGCTGGACGATCCTGCGCCCCGGCGGGTTCGCCAGCAACGCGTTCGCCTGGGCCGAGTCGATCCGGGCGACCCGCCGGGCCTACGTGCCGTACCCCCATGTCGCCCTGCCGGTCGTCGACCCGGCCGACATCGCCGCGGTGGCCGCCGCCGCCCTGCTGGACGACCACGACGGGCAGACGTATGTGCTGACCGGGCCCGAGGCGACGACCCCGCACGAGCGGGTGCGGGCGATCGGCGCCGACATCGAACTGGTCGAGCTGACGCACGAGGAGGCCCGGGCCCGGATGCTCGAGTTCATGCCCGCCCCGGTGGCCGACGGCACCCTGGCGATCATCGGCCGGCCGCGGCCCGAGGAGCAGGCCGTGAGCGGCGACGTGGAGCGGGTCCTGGGACGCACGGCGCGCACGTTCCGAGAGTGGGCCGAGCGGCACCGCGACGCATTCCGGAAAATTGATGGAACCGTGCAGTAGTACGTGACGGTTTGCCAGGTCATACGACCGATCAGGCGATGTCGTATGACCGACTTGCCGATCATGCGAACGACGGGCAACCGGTACAAAAAAGGAGGAACACTGGTTGCAGTCGAACAAGGGGTTTGTAGCCGATGTCTGGCATGGTGCCGTTCACCAACAACTACTCGGACCACTCGACCCGTGAGGGCTACCAGTTCGAGTTCAACTGCATGCGGTGCGGCAACGGGTATTCCTCCTCGTTCCAGCACTCCGTCACCGGATTCGGCGGCAAGCTGCTGCGCATGGGCGGCGACCTGCTCGGCGGCGAGGTCGGCAACAAGGCGTCGCAGATCGGCTGGGACGCGCAGTGGATGCGCGACGGGGTGCGCGGCTCGACCCGCGACAAAGCCCTGGCCAAAGCGGCCGAAGAGATGCAGGTGTACTTCACCCAGTGCCACCGCTGCGGCCAGTGGGTCTGCCAGCAGGTCTGCTGGAACCACGAACGCGGCATGTGTACCGCCTGCGCCCCCCGCCTCGACCAGGAGATCGCCGGGATGCAGGCGGCGGCCCAGGTCAACCAGCTGCACGACCGGATCAACCAGGTCGACTGGACCCGCGACGTCAACTACCGCGACCAGGCCGTCGGGCGCTGCCCGTCCTGCATGAACGAGACCGGCGGCGGCAAGTTCTGCCAGCACTGCGGCACCCCCCTGGCGGCGGCCCCGGCCCAGCAGAAGCGGTTCTGCGGCAACTGCGGCACACCGACCCAGCCCGGTGCGATGTTCTGCGCCGAGTGCGGCACGTCGACGGCCTGACGTGCACTACCGGCTGATCGCCGACGGCGGTGCCCTGCTCGACGAGGGCGGCGGCACCGCCGAGATGGCCGGCGGCGCACTGGTCGTCACGCCCGAGCACGGCCCGGTGCTGCGGGTGGCGCCCGGGGACGTCGTGGAACTGCTGGAGCCGCAGCCGTACGTCGTGCTGCTCACTCTCGCCGACGGCGCCCGGCTCGAGCTCAGCCGCCTCGGGGTGATGCGCACCCAGCTCCTCGCCGAGCTGGCCGAGGCCCGGGTCGCCGACACCGAGCGGGTCCTGCTCCTCGACGGCGTCGGCACGCCCGAGGCGTTCAACGGCGCGGTCGACGGGGCCCCGGCCGAGCTGCGGCTCTACGACGACGCGCTGGTGATCGTCCCCGGCGCCGGGCTCGCCGAGAAGTACCCCTACGCGTTCATCAAGGGCGTCACGACCGACGCGACCGGATACACCATCGGCCTCGACGTCCCGGGCCGCCCACCCGTCGTCATCGGCCGCCTGGCCCGCCGCACCACCGAATTCCTTGATCTTTTGAAGGCCCGCACGGCCGCCGCCTCCGGCCGAACGTCGCACTTCCTGGCGGCGCTGCTCCCCGGTCTCGGCCCGGTCGCCCTGCGCTCGGTCGCGGCACTCCTCCGCGACGGCCTCGCCGCACCCCGGGCCGGCCTCGAGGCCGTGGAGCCGACAGTTTTCCCCGCGCTGCTCGAGGCCGCCTGCCTCCCCGATCGGGTGGCCGGGGCACAGCACCTCCTCGGGCTGGGCCAGACGTGGCTCGGCTTCAAACAGACTGTTTCGGTGCGGCGGGCCGGCTCGGGCGCCGGCCCCTGGCGCGACTCGGCCAGGCCCATCGTCCTCGACCACGACGGTCACGCCGGCTCGTTCGCGTCCGGGGCCCCGGGCATGTTCACCGCGGGCATGATGTCGTCGGGCTTCGACGGCCCGTTCGGCGTCTATGGCCCGGCCCTGGCCTACGGGATGCTCGGCGGGTTCCAGAGCGCCTACGCCGGCGGCCCCCACCTGCCGCGGGACGTGTTCCCGCACCAGCCCGTCACCCCCGAGCACACCGACTACGCCGCGCTGGACAATGCCGTGGTCCTGGCCTTCCTGCTCGTCCTCACGCCGTCCGGGCACCTGATCTACGAGGTGCTCAACGAGGCCGACCACGCCACGTACGTGTTCACTTGCCGCGACACCGACCAGGTGGCCCAGCTCAACCGGGCCCTGGACCTGCTCGGCTTCCGGGTCGAGGGCATCTACGCCGACGCGACCTCGGCCGGGTCGCACTACCGCAAGGCCGCGGAGCGCCTGCCCGCGTTGCGGGTGCTGCGGGAACGTTTCCAGCGGCGAGTAGTGCACACCGAGGGCTGGCGCAGCGGACTGCCGGGCTAAGACTGGCGATTTCACGGATCCCGGCCGCCGACCGGCCTGGACACACTGACGCGCATCGAAGTATTCCCTCACCTCCCGGGAGACAACGGTGCGAAACACCCCCGCCATCCGGCTCGCGCTGCGAGTCGGGCTCATGCTCAGCCTCGTCGGCGGCTCCCTCGCCGTCGCGACCGCCCCGGCCCACGCCGATCAGATCGGCCAGGCGCCGACCGCGTCCAACATCACCGGCAACGGCAGCTTCGCCACCACGTCGGCGAGCATCTCCAGCACGGTCAGCGGCTTCGGCGGCGGCCGCGTGTACTACCCGACCGCGGCCGGCACCTATCCGGTCATCGCCATCTCGCCCGGCTTCACCGCCACCTGGTCGAGCCTGGCCTGGATCGGCCCCCGCCTGTCCTCGTGGGGCTTCGTGGTCGTCGGGATCGAGACCAACACGATCTACGACCAGCCGGCCAGCCGCGGCAACCAGCTCCTCGCCGCGCTGAACTGGGCCGTGAACTCGTCACCCACGGCCGTCCGGTCGCACGTCGACGGCAGCCGCCGCGGCGTCGCCGGGCACTCCATGGGCGGCGGCGGCACCCTCGAGGCCCTCGCCGCCGACACGTCCGGCCTGGTCAAGGCCGGCGTGCCGCTCGCGCCCTGGAACAGCGACAAGACCTGGAACAACGTCAGCGAGCCGGTGCTCATCGTCGGCGGCCAGGCCGACACCATCGCCCCGGTGGCGAGCCACTCGATCCCGTTCTACAACACCCTGGCCGGCCCGAAGACGTACGTCGAGCTCACCGGGCAGAGCCACTTCTTCCCGCAGACCACGAACGCGACCGCCTCGCGCGCGCTGGTCTCCTGGTTCAAGCGGTGGGTCAGCCAGGACTCCCGGTTCACCCCGTTCACCTGCGGGTTCAGCGGCGTCGCGGTCTCCGACTTCCGGTCCAACGCCTGCTGATGCGGCTCAACGGATGTTCCCGTGCTCGCGCACCTCGCCGATGCGCGGGAACATCCGCCCGAGCCGGGGCAGCCGATGCGCCACCTCACGGGGGTCGTCGAAGTCCCACGGCTCGCCCCGCACCTCCGGTGCGGCGGACGGTCCCGGCTGCTCGAGCCGGGGCCATTCGTCGTCGGTCCAGTCCCACGTCTCCCGGCCGGCCAGCCGCCGGATCGCGGGCACGTCGGCGAGCGCGTCCGGCGCGGCGACGACCCGGGCTAACACGTCCGGGTCCAGATTGGCGGCGAGCCAGCCGCGGAACTCGAGGAGTCCGTCGGCCGGGCAGCGGCCGTCCATGATCTGGTGCGCGGCTCCCCACAGGTCGTACGAGACATCCACGGGCCGGGAGATTAGGTGCTCATGGTGTCCGGGACATCGACAGTGGTGGTGACCCGGGCCAACGCTGGATGGCGGGGTGTCGACCCGAACCCGAACCGGACCGGCGGGTCGACGTCCGTGAGCGCCCCCAGGTCGGCGCCGTCCCAGGCGGCGGTGGCGGCGACGACGGGGTGGAGGTCCTGCACGCCGTACCATTCCCGCCGCCCGTTCCCGGCACTGCCGTGCGTGCGCACGCCGGGCATGACCAGGCGGGCCGGGAGGTCGACGGCCCGGACCCAGACCGGGTGCCTCGCGACGCCGGGTGGCACCGCCCGCAGCAGCCACCCCAGCGCCCGCCGCGGCCCGGTCGTGAACCGCAGCGCGAGGGGCCCGGCGGTCACCGCCCAGTCCCGGCCCCGGCGCACGGTGACGTCCACGAGGTGCACCTCGTCGAAGCCGTAGGTGGCCGCGATGAACTCCCCGGCCGCCGCGGACGGCGCCAGCAGGACCCGCCGCCCGTCGGCGTGCTCGGTCATCACGTCGCTGATCGGCCCGAACGGCGACCGCGGCCAGTGCCCGAACACCAGCCGCACCCCGCTCGCCGTGCCGATACCGGCGATCCACCCGTCGAAGCGCAGTCGCACCCGGACCTGCCTACAGCTCCTTGAGGGCGGCCCGGATCCGCTCGGCCGCCTCGTCCTGCGCGGCCGGGTCCGGGTGCTGGTCGGCCCGGGCGAAGTCGAAGTCGTCCATGCCCCAGGTGGGGAAGACGTGCAGGTGTACGTGCGGCACCTCGAACCCGGCGATGAGGAGCCCGGCCCGGGGCGCGTCCCAGGCCCGCCGGACGGCCCGGCCGATGGTGTGCGCGACCGCCGAGCACTTCGCGAACAGCTCCGGCTCGGCGTCGGTCCACTGGTCGATCTCCGCGCGCGGCACGACCAGCGTGTGCCCGGGCCGCAGCGGCGCGATGCTCAGGAACGCGGCCACGTCGTCGTCCTGCCACACGAACCGGCCGGGCAGCTCACCGGCCATGATCCTCGAGAAGACACTGCTCATGAGACCCCACCTTACGTTCCGCGGCGTAGCCGTATGGCGCGCCGGTGTCACCCTGTGCGCACGGTGGCCGGCTTCCGCGTGAAACGGCCGACCGGAAATACAACCCAATCGAACGTCGCCTCCGTCTATCTGGTGCCGGACTGCGGAGGAGGGACGGATGGTTGAGCTCTTCGCGGCGCTGCCCGACGGCCCGGTGCCGCCCCTGGCCGCCGACTACGTCGACCGGGTCCTCACACACGCCCGGCGCTCGGCCCGGCGCCGCCGTCTCGGTGCCGCCGCGGCCTGGACCGCGATCGTCGCCGCCGTTTGCACGTTCCTGATTCCGGGGGTACTGCCCGAGCCCGCGCCCGCCGCCCCCGGTCAACGGGCGGCACTGCCCGACCGGTTCGCCGGATACTCGACGCTGACCAGCACCGCCGAACGGGCCGCGCCGGGCCGGGCGATCGCGCTCTACGGCTACGGCAGCGACGCGCTGTTCACGATGTTCCAGCAGCTGGTCGTCGGGGCCGACGCGGACACCTACCGGCGCGTCGGCGCGTGGGACGGCCGCGGCCGGGCACCGGGGCTGCTGTCGCCGGACGGCACCTGGGTGCTCCTCGGCCGCGCCGCCGGGCCCGCGCCGGAGCTGCTGCTGGTCGACCTCACCACCGGCCGGGAGCGCTCGGTGCCGCTGGGGGCCTGGCTCGAGGTGCGGCTCCTGGCCTGGTCCCCGGACGGCCGGTACGTCGCCTACAGCGCCGCCCCCGACGGCCCGGCCTACGGCGGCGAGAGCACCGTCGGATACGACGTGCTGCAGCGGGGCACCCTGCGCCTGCTGGACGTGACCACCGGCCGCAGCACCGAGTTCCCGAGCATGGGCCGGCCGTCGGCGGCGGCGTTCGCTCCGGACAGTGCGCGGATGGCCGTCCAGGAGGGTGAGCGGGTACACCTGCTGCGGCTCAACGGGGCCGAGGACCGGGTCGTATCCGTCGGCGCCGGTCGCGGCCTGGCACCCCGGGCCGGCTGGTCCCCCGACGGGCGGCTCCTGGCGACGGTGCCGTGGGACGGCCCGGCCCCGGCCGCCGGCAAGGTCGAGTTCCTGGCCGTCGGAGCCGATGCGGTCGCACCGGCCCCGGTGGGCGACGTGGCCCGGGTCCTCGGCTGGCGCGACGCCGGGCACCTGGTCGTGGCGACGGCGCCCGGCGGCCACGGCCTCGAACTGGCCGAGGTCACCCTGGCCGCCGGCGACCGGCGGGTGCTGTCGCGCTTCGACCCGGGCATGACCTGCGAGTTCGGGATGCAGCACTGTGACGTGCTCGATCTGCAGCTCGCCACCGGCCTGCTGGCCGGCCTGACCGTGCGGGCGGCCGGGTCGCCGGACCGGGGGCCGTGGCCGTGGCCGCTGCGCCTGCTCGTCGCGGCGCTGGCCGCGGCCGGCCTCGTGGTCCTCTACGGCTTCGCCGACCGGCTGCGGGTGCGGGCCGCCGTCCGGTCGTTCGACGGTCGGCGGCCCGGTGGCGGGGCCGTGCTCGGCCCCTACTGACCGGCTACCCGATCACCCGGCGGCCGGCCTTCAGCAGCCCGACGCCGATCAGGGCCAGGCACAGGCCGGTCAGCAGCAGCAGGCCGATCGGCGACCCGGTCACCGGGAGCGATCCGGTGGCCCCGTTCGTGGCCGCGGCGGCCGCCGTGACGGTGACGGCGAGGGCCATCGCCCGCGGGCTGCCGTCCGGGGCCGCGCCCTGGGCCACGACCGTGTGCTGGGCCGCCGCCAGCTGCGCGGGCAGCGTGATCGGCGTCTGGAAGGCGCCGCTCGCGTCGGTGGTCACCCGGCCGAGCTCGATCGGCGCCGAGTAGATCGTGACGGTCACGGTGGAGTGCGGCGCGAAGCCGGTGCCGACGAAGACGATGCGCTGGCCCTGCTCGGCCGTGGCGATGGCGCCGTCGGCCGTGGTCAGCGTGAGGTTCGTCGACGGCGGGGTCGGCGGCACCACCGGGGCGACCGGGGTGACGGCGTCCGACGGGTCACTGGCCGGCGAGTCACCGGCGGCCGAGTGGGCCACCACCGTGTAGGTGTAGCCGGTGCCCGCGACCGCGCCCAGGACACAGGTCCGGGCGGTCGTCGTGTCGCAGGTCGCCGGGCCGGGCGCGGCGCTCACGGTGTAGCCGGTCACCGTGTCGCCGGTGGCCGGGGCGTCCCAGGTGACGGTGACCGTCGACGTGCCTGCGACCGCGGCGACGTTCAGCGGCCGGCTCGGGGCGGCCGGGCCCGGGCTCGGGTTGCTCGGGGTCGACGGCGGCTCGTTCACGGTGACGGGTGTCATGCCGGACGAGCCGTTGAAGCCGGTGGCCCCGTTGTAGGCGGCCGTGACCGTGCCGGTCGCGAGCGCGGTACTGGTCGTGCAGGCCGTCGCACCGGCCGGCGGCGGCAAGGACTCCTTGCGGGCCTTGCGGGTCCTCGCCTTGGTGGCGCCCCTCGCCTTGGTGGCGGCTTGGGCGAGCGGCGGGAGGGCGGAGGTCAGGCTCACGGTGTCGCTGAGGCCCGCACCGCTGAACGTGACCGTGCCTGTCGGCGTGCCGACGGCGGGGGCGACGGTGGTGACGGTCGCGCAGACCTGCACCGACTGCCCGGTGCTCGACGGGTCCGGGTCCGCGGTGACGGTCGTCGTCGTGGTGGCCGGGTCGACGGTCACCGTGGTGGTGGCGTCCTGCGGGTCGAAGGTGCTGTCGCCGTTGTAGTGGGCGGTGACCGTGCCGGTGGTCAGCTCGGTCGAGCTCGTGCACGCCTGCTGGGAGCCGTCGAGCGGCTGGGTGTCCGTGAGGCCGGCCCCGCTGAACGTCACCGTCCCGGTGGCCCCCGGGGTCTGCACGGTCGCGCACACGGTCACGTTCTCACCGTGCACGGACGGGTTGGGCGTGGCGATGACATCGACACCGCCGATCTGGGCCAGGGCCGGTGTCACCCCCGCGGTCAGTGCCGCGACGGTGACGACGGCCGCCAGCGCGGCTCCTACGGTGACCCTGCGCATACATATCCCCTGCCTTGAGTAATCAAGACATCACGCTAAGTGACTGCTCTTCGGCGGCGGGTACGGATGCGGGCGGCCTACCGCATGGGCTGGTCTTTGTTTTGGCGGGCCGCGGGCCGGGCAGTCGGCGGTGGATCAGCCGTGCAGGGCTCGGCGCAGTGCGGCCGTCACGTCGGCCGGCCGGAACCGCTCCAGGGCCCGCGCCTCCGCCTGCCGCAGGGCCCGGCTCAGGGCCGCCGGGGGAGCGGCCCGCAGCACCGCGACCAGCCAGGCCTCGAGCAGCGTCGGGTCGGCCGGGAGGTCCAGATCCAGCTCGCGCACCGGTGGGGCCGGAGTGTCCGCCGCGGGCAGCGGCAGGCCGGACGAGGCGTACGGGGCCGGCGGAATACCGACGCGGTACGGGTGCACGCACGTCGGAGTACCGGTGCCGGCCGAGACCCGGTGTCCGTGGACCGGGCTGTAGGGGATCGCGGGGCCGGGGCGGTCGGCGACGTCGAACGCGCCGAGCGGCAGGGACTGGCCCGGGCAGGCGACACAGGTCGCGTCCCGCAGGTCGTCCGGGCTCGGCAGCGGCATCCTCGAAACGGTACCGTCCCCACGTGAGTCTCGAGCGCGGCCGCGCACAGTCAGGGGTCGTCCACCGGTCCGTGCGCCTCATGGCAGTACCACTGGCGGCACTGCTGCTCCTGACTGCTTGTGCCCGGCCGGACCCGCCGGGCGGGACGCTGCCCACCCCGGACCGCACGACGTCGGCCTCCGCCGGGCCGAGCGCGGACGTCACCGAGGCCGCGTGCCCGCCGAGCGGCCTGAAGATCACGGCCGAGCGGGGCGACGCGGCGATGGGGTACCGCGAGATGTCCCTCACCCTCACCAACTGCGGCTCGGTGCCGGTGACGGTGACCGGCCGGCCCGACATCGTGGTGCTGGGCCGGGACCGGGACGTGCAGGACATCGCGGTCGTCGCCAGCGTGCACTACACCCAGTCACCGCACCCGGTCGCGCTGCAACCGGGCCTGCGGACCTCGGCCGTCATGTCGTGGCGCAACACGTACGACGACATCAGCAAACCGCCCGTGGTCGGCGTCTACCTGTCCGTGGCCGCCACCCCGGGCGCGGCCCGGCAGCTGGTCACGCCGCCCGCGACGCTGGACCTCGGCTCCACGGGCCGCCTCGAGGTGAGCGTGTGGCTGTAGCGGGTCAGCGGGCGCTCGGGCGGGCCCGGGCGGCGGCGCGGCAGGCGTCCAGGATGTCGGGGCGCAGGAGGTAGCCGAAGCCGGCCCGGACGAGGCGCAGCACCAGGCTCGGCCGGTCCGTGTTGAGCGATGCGGCCGTCGCGTCGAGGGACCAGTCGCACGCGGCCAGGCACGACAGCAGGTGGCCGCGGCGGGTCTGGGCGGCCGAGAGGCGGAACGTCTTGAGGTAGGCGACCGTCCCGTCCTCCGCCGTGATCGTCTCGCCGATGTGGTTGTCGACGGCGGGGTCGAACGGCGGGAGGAAGCGCGACAGGGTGAAGCGGCCCATGCGGTACACCGGCCGGGTCACCAGCGCGCGGACGGTGAACAGCACGTCGTTGTGGAACCGTTCCCACTCGGCGCGCCCCCGGGCCAGCTCGGCGCGCAGGTCGGCCACCGTGCGCACCCGCGTGTCGTCGACGGCCGCGTCGAAGCCGGGCACGTCGAAGACGTACTGCGTGTAGTGATACAGCAGCTCGCCGTAGTAGTCCTGCAACAGCGTGGCGTGCAGGGCCCGGTAGTCGTCCGGGTGCGGCACGACGAACACGCCGGCGAGGGCGTCGGCCAGGTACACCACCACGCCGCACTGGCCCGGGTGGATCTCGAACACGCGCAGCGCGTCGTCCAGCCCGTGCACGGCCTCGCCCCGGTACGCCTCCTCGACCCGCGGCGACAGCCCGTGCGTCACCGCCGCCCGGGTCCACTCCTGCCAGGCGATGGGCGGGCCGCCGAACTGCAGGTCGAGGAAGCCCTCCACGGCCAGGTGCAGCGGCAGGAAGCGCAGGCGGCCACGGTCCTCGCGGCGGGCCATCCGCCGGTGGAAGCGCAGCCCGGCGACCCGCGGGAGCCCCGTGTCCGAAGGGGCGAAAAGCTGCGTGCCATAAGCGGCGGCGGGGGTACCGTCACCGCTCCACGTCGCGACGAAGGCGTGCGGCACGTAAGCGATGTAGGCCTCCCGCGGGCTCACCTCCACAATGGACAGTTCGTCGTCGCCGTGCAGGCGGGCGTGCAGGCGCAGATCGGTGATCGGCTCGTCGCGCAGCAGCGGGACCAGCCGCACCGCGCCCCACGTCTGGGCCGGGCCGGTGCGCAGGCCGGGGATCACCGCAGGAACCCTTCCACGAGGTCGTCCAGGTAGGCGCGCAGCTCGGTGAACGTCGCCGCCCCGGCCGCGAACCGGGCCAGCTCCACCAGCGCCGGCGCGTGCTCGGCGGCGCGGACCCCGACGCTCGGCACGAACGGCGAGAGCGTGCGCACCGCGAAGCCGTCGTAGACCGGGTTGAGGTGCACGATCGACGTGTGCCCGGCCGGGTCGAGCCGCTGCCGCCACACCCGCAGCACCTCGGCGGCCTGCCCGGGCGGGGCGTTGTCCCACCCGTCGGAGACGACGACGAGCCGTCCCGGCCGCCGCTCGAGGGCGTCCAGGATCCGCTCACCGAGCGGCGTCGCACCGGCGGGGTGCACGAGCAGCGGGTCGCCTTCGTGGTTGAGCCAGCTGGAGTGGTACCGCGACGACAGCACCTCCAGCAGAAAATGCATGGCGAGCGCCACGGCGAGCGGGCGGCGGCGCTTCACGGCCGAACCCGACGCGGAGTAGCTGTCGTCGAGCACCGCGGCCACATCGCCCCACGTGCCGGCCCGGCGCCCGGCCGCGCGGCGGGCGGCGGCGCGCAGAGCCACGGTGAGCTCCTCGCGGCGGCGGGCCCGCTCGGGGCGCGGCAGCGCGAGCACGTAGGTCGCCAGCCGGGTGAGCGGGACCCGGGCCAGGTCGAGGCGGCCGACGCCGTCGACGGCCGCGCCGGAGCGCTGCAGCCGCAGCCGCTCCAGCTCCGTCATGCGCGGCGCGATCCCGCGGAGGAACTCGGCGCGGTCGATGGTGCGGACACGGGTCGAGGCGAGGCCCTCGGCGACCGTGTAGGGCAGCTCGTAGAGCGCCTGCTTGTCGTAGTGGGCCCGGCGCCACGTCTCCAGGATCGGGGTGTCGTAGCGGGCCGGGCGGCGCCAGTCGAACAGCATCGTGCCGACCTCGGGGGGCAGCCGCAGGTGGTTGTGGCCGGCGACGGCGGCGAGGGCGCGGCGGTACTTGACGGCGTCGAACGCGACATCGGGCCGGGCCGCGACCCAGTCCCGGACGATCGCGCGGGTCCGCCGGTTGTTGATGCCGTCCGCGCGCAGGGTCCGCAGCAGGCGATACACCCGCTGCGGGGGCAGGCGGAGGAGCCGGGCCGCGATGAGCCGCCCTTCCCGCCGGCGCTGCGGCAGTGGTACTTCCTGAGCCGTGCGCAGCAGCCCGAGGATGACGGTCGCGGCGCCGAGGTCGTTGATGTCCAGGGCGAGCGTCGCGGCGTAGATCTCGCGGTAGTTGATCCGCACGTAGTCGTGGAGGAAGTCGAGGGAGACGGCCGATCCGTAGAACTCGCGCTGCCCGGTCGCGGCGACGGCCGCGTTGACGAACATGACGACGTCCTCGCACGCGGTCAGCTCCGACAGCTCCACGGATGCCCTCCCCGGCCGGGCCCGAATGTTTTGGTGCCGGTCGGGGAGTTCGACGTGCGAGCTGCGAAGCATCGCTGTAGAGGCGGGTCCCGGAAGTCGCGCGGACAGTCCCGCGACCGGCCGGCTCAGGGTACAACCGGCCGGCCACCCCCCGCCTTCCTAATTCCGCTCGAAGTCGTACTCGGTGACCACCTTCCCGTCGCCGTCGTAGGCGATGCCTTTCGCCGTGCCCGTGATGCCGGTGGCCCAGGCCAGGTGGAGGTTGTCGAATGCGCTCCAGGCGGCCATACCCTGGTGCGCGGCGCCGTCGCCGGTGAGCTCGACCCGGCTCGCCGGGCCCTCGTAGATCGCGAGCTGGACGGTCTGGCCGTTGTCGGCCTGGAACCGGCTCAACCCGAGGTAGAACAGGCCGGGGCCGGTCCTGCCGTAGGGCGGCTGGTGCACGGCCATCAGCGTGCCGATCAGGGTCACGCGGCCCTGCGCGTCCTCCCGGCCGGCGAGCAGGAGCCTCGAGCGGCCGTCGCCGTAGAAGAAGAACACGAGCTGCCCGCCGCCCGCCGCGGTGATGCCGGTGTGGATGCGGTCGCCGACCTCGGCGCTGGCGTCCTCGTTGTTGATCGTGGTGTCGGCCCGCTGGACCCCGCCGGCGGTGCCGATCTCGGTGCCGTGGGCGTCGTAGGCCTTGATGACGGCGTCGGCCTGGGCCGGGTTGGCCTCGGCGGTGGTGCCGGCGAGTGTCCCGCCGCGGCGGACCCAGTAGACGCTGAGGTCGGGCTGGCCGGGCACCGGCGCGGTGCTCGCCCGCAGCGTCTGGCCGCCGGCGGTGACCCTGATGTCGGGGTGGGCGGCGCCGAAGGAGCCGTAGTCGATGATGCCGCCGTGCCGGTCGTCGAGCTCGCTGACGCCCCAGCCGAACTGTCCCGCGGCGGGCCGGCCGGTGGCCCCCAGCCGGCGCAGCCGCCCGGCGTCGTCGACCAGGCCGCCCTGCACGCCGTTGTAGCTGTCGACGGCGAACAGCACGAGCCGTTCGCGGTCGCCGAACTTCATGCCGGTCTCGATGTACTGGCTGCTGGACACCGGCGGCTCGGACGCGCCGGGCCGCCACGGGTTGTCGTCGCCGGGCTGGAACGGCACCCGCGGCCACGACGTCTTCGCGTCCGGTGCGGGCGACGGGCCCTCGCCGGGGCTGAGCGCGATGGCCCCGCCGGCGGCGAGGATCGGCGCGAGGATGACGGCGATGCCGGCCAGGAAGGAGCGGTGCCGGCCCCGGCGCGCGGCCCGCTTGACGTCGTGGAAACCGAGCCGGGTGATCGGGGCCGCCCCGGCCTGATCGTCGAGGGCGTGCCGCAGGTCGTCGAGCGTGTACATCACCAGGCTCCCTTCTGGCCGGCGAGCGGGCTGAGGTCGGGGCTGACGCGCAGCTTGCCCAGGGCCCGCGCGGTGGCGCTCTTCACGGTGCCGAGCGCGATCCCGAGCTCGGCCGCGGTCTGCTGCTCGGTGAGGTCGAGGTAGAAGCGCAGTACCACCACGGCCCGTTCCCGGCGTGTCAGCTGCCGCAGCGCCTTCGTGAGCCCGACCCGCTCGACGGCGGCGCCGGCCGGGTCGCCGCCGCCCGCCCGCTCGGGCACCTGCGGCACGGGCCGTTCCCGCCGTCTTCGCCGCCGCCACCAGTCGCTGGCCAGGTTGACCAGGATGCGGCGGGCATACGCGTAGGCGTCGCCGCCGTCGAGCCGGTCCCACGCCGCGTAGGTCCGCACGAGCGTGTGCTGCGTGAGCTCCTCGGCTTCGCCGGCGTCCCCGCTGAGCAGGTAGGCCACGCGGTACAGCCGCTGGGTCGCCGCCTGCATGAACGCCCGGAAGTGCGCGTCCCGGTCGTGGCCGACGTCGTCGTTCTCCGGTGCGGTGGATCGTCGCATGCGCCGCTCGCTCCTCCCGTGGTGACCCTTCGCCCCTCCTCTACTGCGCAGGGGCGCGAAAGGTTCCGCGGCGATTTACAGCCGTCGCGCTTTGCGCCACCCGTTGACCCCGAGCCCGGCGACGGCGGTGCCGATGACCAGCGACACGGCGATGAGCACGGCGTGCACCCAGAAGAACGCCGTCGGCTGCCCGCCCGACCAGGCCCGGTCGTCCTTCCAGATGGCGACGAGGAACCGGGGCCAGATCACCCAGCTCCACACCCCGACGAGCACGAGGAACACCGACCACCGCCGCGACAACACCATCCGGGCAGTATCGCTCAGCCGAGGGCGAGCCGGCGCAGGCCGGGGCGGTCGGCGGCCCCGTAGACCCGGGTGAGCAGCTCCGCGGCGGGCCCGGTCAGCCAGGGTTCGCGGCCGAGCGCGTCGGCGAGGTCGAGGCCGTGGATGCCGGCTTCGAGGACCCGGGTGGCGAGGAAGTCGGTGAGCAGCATGGCGTCGCCGTGCCGGGTGCGCACGATCCGCCCGCCGGGTTCGCGGCGGCAGCGCCCGACCGCTTCGGCCCGGGCGGTGGTGAGCCGGGCGACAAGGCCGGGCCCGCCGAGTTCGGCGGCGAGGCGCTGGCCGAGGTCGATTCGTTCGGCATTGGTACTGCCGGAGAAGCGCGCGTCCGCCCGGAAGTATGCGATGGCGTCGATTTCGGCGCGGGGCGGCGCCGGCGCGTCGAGCATGCCCGGCACCCGGGCCACGCCGGCGACGACGTGTCCGAGCAGGTCGGCGGCGGTCCACGGCGGGCACGGGCTGGCCCGGGCCCAGTCGGCGGGCGGCACATCGTGGAGCACGGCGACGAGCCGTGCGGTCTCGGCGTCCCAGGCGTCCAGCGCATCGGTGGTCATGCGGTCCAGCGTAGGGAGGCCCGAGATCCTGACGGCACCGGCGGAATGCCCATTGCTCTGCCATCTGAGCTACCGCCGCACGTGCGGCGGGCAGGATTCGAACCTGCGACCCATGGATTAGGAAGTAGCCGTTGCCTGCGCACCGGGCCCCGGCCGCATCGAGGAAGACCGTAGCAAAGCGGCCCACGGCGGCGCCTCCCAATTTCTTGACATTAGTTGCGGCCGATGCTGTGCTTTGCGGCAGCACGTTACATTCTTGTTTCATTTGTTACAGACCGGAGACGCAGATGCAGCGAAAGGTCTTAGCCCTGGTGGCGGCGCTGGCCGCGGCCGGTGCCGGGCTCACCGGGGCGACCGGCGCGCAGGCGAGCACGGCGCCCTCGGCGCGGGTCTGGGTGACGACGATCGACCGGGCCGAGCTGATGCACGAGCGGGCCGCGGTGCCGTTCACGGACCAGCACAGTGACCTGACGACGATCACGGTCGACCCGAGCCGGACCTACCAGAGCATGGACGGCTTCGGCGCGTCGATCACCGACTCGTCGGCGGCCGTGCTGTACCGGCTCTCCCCGGCCGTGCGGGCCGACGCGATGCGGGCCCTGTTCGACCCGGCCAAGGGCGTCGGCGTGAGCTTCCTGCGCCAGCCGATCGGCGCGTCGGACTTCACGGCGCAGCCCGAGCATTACACGTACGACGACATGCCTCCGGGGCAGACGGACTACTTCCTCAGCCGCTTCAGCATCGCCCACGACCAGGCGCAGATCCTGCCGCTGCTGCGCGAGGCGAAGCGGCTCAACCCGAAGCTGAAGGTCATGGCGACGCCGTGGAGCCCGCCGGCCTGGATGAAGACCAGTGACTCCCTCGCGAGTGGCGAGCTCAAGGACGATCCGCGGGTGTACGCCGCCTACGCGCTCTACCTCACGCGGTTCGTGCTCGCCTACACGGCCGCGGGTGTCCCGGTCGATTTCATCACCGTGCAGAACGAGCCGCAGAACCGCGACGCCGGCGGCGGCCCGGTGATGGGCCTGAACACCACCCAGGCCGGCAAGGTCATCGACATCCTGGGGCCGCTGCTGCGCCTGGTCAGCCCGCGCACGAAGATCCTCGGCTACGACCACAACTGGGCCACCCACCCCAACGACATCGCCAACACCCCGCCCGGGCAGGACCCGGAGGCCGACTACCCGTACAAGCTGCTGCAGAACCCGGCCTCGCGCTGGGTCGCGGGCACCGCCTACCACTGCTACTACGGCGACCCGAGCGCGATGACCGCGCTGCACAACGCGTACCCCGACAAGGACATCTGGTTCACCGAGTGCTCCGGCTCGCACGGCGCCGGCGACACCCCGGCCCAGTACTTCACCGACACCCTCAAGTGGCACGCCCGCACGATCACCGTCGGCGTCACCCGCAACTGGGCCAAGTCGGCGGTCACCTGGAACCTGGCCCTGGACTCGACCGGCGGCCCGCACCTCGGCGGCTGCGGCACCTGCACGGGCCTGATCACCGTCCAGCCCGACGGTTCGTACACCACCGACGCCGAGTACTACACGATCGGCCACCTGTCCAAGTTCGTCCAGCCCGGCGCGGTCCGCATCGCCAGCACCAGCTTCGGCAATCCGGCCTGGAACGGCGAGGTGACCGACGTGGCCTTCCGCAACCCGGACGGCTCCACGGTGCTGGTCGCGCACAACGAGAACGACGCGCCGCGGACGTTCACCGTCGCCGTCGGCGGCCGCTCGTTCGACTACACCCTGCCCGGCGGCTCGCTCGCCACGTTCACCTGGCCGAAGAGCAAGGTGCTCGAGGACGGGCTCAAGCTGCAGTCCCTGGCCGGGGCGACCGCCACGTCGTCGCCGGCGAGCCCGGACGCCGCCCTGGCCGTCGACGAGGACGGCACGACCCGCTGGTCCAGCGGCGCGGCGCAGACGCCCGGGCAGTACCTCCAGATCGATCTCGGCTCGGCCCGCACGTTCCGCCGGGTCGCGATCGACAGCGGTGCGAGCGTCGGCGACTTCGCCCGCGGCTGGCAGCTGTCGACCAGCACCGACGGCACCCACTGGACGACCGTCGCGCAGGGCGCCGGCACCGGCCAGCTGACCAATGTGGACGTTCGCCCCACCCGGGCCCGGTACGTGCGGGTCACCTCGACCGCGACGGCCGGGAACTGGTGGAGCCTCGCCGATATCCGTCTGTACAACTAGCGAAGGAGCACCGCCATGCGCCTCCGTCTGCTGGCGATGAGCACGGCCGCCACCGTGCTCGTCGCCGGCGTGGCCTACCTGGTCACGCAGCCGAACGCCGCACTCGCCGCCACGTCGGCGAACGTGTGGCTGACCACCCCCGACCGCGCCAATCTCCTCTCCCAAAAAGCGGCTGTCCCATTTGGTACTGCCGGCAGCGGTGCGGTCATCAGCGTGAACCCGAACACCACGTACCAGTCCATGGTCGGCTTCGGCGCCTCGCTGACCGACTCCAGCGCCTACCTCATCTACAACTCCTCGGCCCGCAACACGATCATGAACAACCTGTTCAGCCCGTCGTCCGGGATCGGCCTGGACTGGCTGCGGCAGCCGTTCGGCGCGTCGGACTTCGCCCGGAGCTTCTACAGCTACGACGACGGCAGCGCCGACCCGAGCCTGTCGCGGTTCTCCGTCGCGCACGACCAGGCCTACATCCTGCCGCTGCTCACCCAGGCCAAGTCGATCAACCCGGCCGTGCAGGTGATGGGTGTGCCGTGGAGCGCGCCGGGCTGGATGAAGACCAACGGCAACCTGGTCGGCGGCTCCCTCGCCACCAACTATGAGGGCGCGTTCGGCGACTACCTGGTCAAGTCGATCCAGGCGTACCAGGCGGCCGGGGTGCCGGTGCAGTACCTGTCCATCCAGAACGAGCCGCAGTTCTCCCCGCCCGGCTACCCGGGCATGCTCATGCCGGCCGACCAGCAGGCCCGGATCATCAACTCCCTGGCCCCGAAGCTGTCCGCGGCCGGCCTGAACACGAAGATCCTGGCCTGGGACCACAACTGGGACAACACGTCGTTCCCGCAGCAGGTCCTCGCGAGCGCCGGGAACAACGTGGCCGGCACGGCCTGGCACTGCTACGGGGGCACGCCGAGCGGGCAGTCGACGGTCCACAACGCCTACCCGAACAAGGACATCTTCTTCACCGAGTGCTCCGGCACCGAGTCCGGCAACACGTTCGCCGACTCGCTGCTGTGGCAGGGCCGCAACCTGGCCGTCGGGGCGACGCGCAACTGGGCGAAGACGGTGACGACCTGGAACATGGCCCTCGACCAGAACCACGGCCCGGTCATCGGCTCCTGCACCAACTGCATGGGCGTCGTGACCGTCAACGGCGGCAGCGTCACCTACAATGCCGAGTACTACGTGCTCGGGCACCTGGCGAAGTTCGTGAAGCCGGGCGCGGTGCGCATCGACTCGACGAACCAGGGCCAGGGCGGCATCGAGAACGTCGCCTTCCGCAACCCCGACGGCTCGATCGTGCTCGTCGCCGTCAACTCCGGCGGGGCCCAGAACTTCCAGGTCTCCTTCGGCGGCTCGTCGTTCGGCTACAACCTCCCGGCCGGCGCGATGGCCACGTTCACCTGGCCGGGCGGCACGGTCACGCCGACGTCGAACCCGCCCACGACCGGCGGTGGCGGCACCCAGCCGAGCACCAGCGCGTGGTACCAGGTGATCAACTCGAACAGCGGCAAGTGCCTGGACGACGCCGGCTGGGGTACCGCCAACGGCACGGCCCTGCAGCAGTGGTCGTGCAGCAGCCCGGCCGCGACCAACCAGCAGTGGCAGTTCCGCTCCGCCGGCGGCGGCTACTACCAGGTGGTCAACCGCTACGCGACCGGCCTGTCCTGGGACGTCAACGGCGGCACCGGCGCGACCGGTGACGGCGCGCAGGTCCACCTGTGGGCCTACGGCGGGGCCACCAACCAGCAGTGGCAGGCCGTCGACAACGGCAACGGCACCTACCGGTTCGTCGCCCGTAACAGCGGCAAGTGCCTGGACGTGAAGGACGTGTCCACCGCCGACGGCGCGCAGCTGCAGCAGTGGGCCTGCACCGGTGGCCCGGCCCAGACGTTCCGCCTGGTCCAGCAGTCGTAAACCGATCAGTTTCACCGACGGGGGCCTCCCACCGGGGGCCCTCGTCGCGGTCTCAGCGCCGCTCGGGCACGTCGAGCAGGATGTCGGCGAGGGCCCGGTGGACCCGCGACACCCGCGGCGGGGCGGCGTCGACGGTGAGCTCCAGCAGCGGCCCGAGCCCGAGCTGGGCCGCCGGCACGTCGTGGAGCTCGATTTCGAGCCGCTCGCCGGTCATCCGCCATCCGCGCACCGCGGACTCGACGCGCTCCCGGGCCCCGTTGGCCACCTCGTGCGGCTCCCGCTCCCACGGGCCGCGCGTGAACCGCAGGACGGTGCCGGACTCCCCGGGCCCCTCGGCGAGCGTCAGCGTCATGACGTCATCGACGAACTCGTAATGCGTGTACGACATCCGCACAACGCGTAACTCTATAGGCCGGCCACCACAGCCGTCGTCAGCCGACCGGCGCTTGTGCTTCGCCGCGGCATCGGGTGCGGCCGGGGCCGGCGGGTGTGTGGACGGCAGCTGTGGTCGGTGCGGGCGTGGCGCCGGTCGCGGGCCGTGGTGCGGCCGGCGCCACTCCGCCTGTCGTGCCGTCCCCCGCGGCCACAGAGGGAGGTCACCTGGCTGCCGGTGAGCTTGTGCGATCGCGTGCTTCGCTTCCGGTACCACCAGTGTTGCCATCACGCGCGGCACGCACCGCCGAAATTCCCCGGAAGCCACCCGATCGATGTCGTGTTTGGGCCGTCGAGCCGAAGGGCATCAATGCAGCGTCGGAAAAACAAAGACTTTGAGGAGGAGCAGTGACTGTCACCGGAATCATCACGGCGCTCATCGTCGGTCTGATCGTCGGTGCGCTGGGACGGCTGGTGGTTCCCGGCCGGCAGGGCATGTCGATCCTGGTCACCATGGTCGTCGGCGTCATCGCGGCGCTGCTGGGCACGGTGCTGGCCAACGCGATCGGCATCTCCACCGACACCCCGGGTGTCGACTGGGGCGAGCTGCTGGTCCAGGTCCTGCTCGCGGCGGTCGGCGTGGCGCTTGTCGCCGGCCTGAGCGGTCGCGGCCGTCGGGCTCTGTAACCCGAGCACTCAGCAACCTCACGAACCCCGGCCCGGGTGGGCCGGGGTTCGTTGCGTCTTGCGTACAGTTCGGCTCCATGGCCATCGTCCCGCCGCAGTGTGTCCCGCTCGACCTGGGCGACCTGGTGCTGCGCGCACCCGTCCTCGCCGACGTGCCCGCGATCACCGCGGCGTTCACCGACCCGGCACTGCAGCTGTGGAGCCCACCGGCGGCGGTGACCGTCGAGGAGTGGATCGAGGAGCGGGCCGACTGGTCGCCGGGCCGGCGGGTCGGCTGGGTGGTGAGTGACCCGTCGGGCGGCCCGGTGCTGGGCTCGGTCTCGGTGCGGGTCGACACCGCCGCCGACAACGGCATGATCGGCTACTGGACGGCCCCGCCGGCCCGCGGCCGCGGCGTCGCCACCCGGTCGGTGCGGGCGGCGGCCCGGTTCGCCTTCGACGTCGTCGGGCTGCACCGCATCGAGCTGGCCCACGCGGTCGAGAACGCGGCGTCGTGCCGGGTCGCGGAGGTGGCCGGCTTCACGCTCGAGGGCACACTGCGGGAGGCGTACCTCTACGGCGACGGCCGGCGCCACGACGAGCACCTGCACGCGCGGCTACGCAACGATCCGCTGTAGCCGCGGCATTCGTTTCGCGGCCGCGGCTGCGGCTGCGGCAGTCGTTGGGGGGCCGCAGTTACAGCTTTGGCAGTCGTTGGGGGGCCGCGGCCACAGTTGCGGCAGTCGTTGGGCGGGCGCAGTTATAGTTTTGGCAGTCGTTGGGCGGCACGCAGTACCCCCGAAAAGACATCACCCCGGGCGGCCAGCCGCGCACCGATGGTTCTGATCGTGAACCCGTCCGGCCGCAGCGCCGAGTCGTCGAGCTCGTCCCAGGCGATCGGGGCGCTCACCGGCGCACCGGGCGCGGGCCGGGGGCTGTAGGGCGCGACGAGCGTCTTGTTCACCGCGTTCTGGGTGAAGTCGAGCCGGGCCCGGCCGCCGCGTTCGGCCTTCTCCCAGGCCCAGCTGACGAGCTCGGGCACGACCGCCCCGACGGACCGGGACAGCCGCTCCACCCAGGCCCGGGTCTCCGCGAATCCGGGCCCGCGCTCGACCGGCACCCACACCTGGATCCCGCGCCGCCCGCTGACCTTGGCGAACGCCTCGACGCCGAGGTGCTCGAACGCGGTGCGGTGCAGCCGGGCCAGCAGCACCAGGTCCTCCCAGCCGGTGCCGGTCCCCGGGTCGAGGTCGATCAGCGCGTATGACGGCAGGTCCGGCCGGTCCACCTTGGACGTCCACGGATGCCATTCGAGCCCGCCGTAGTTGGCCGCCCAGACGAGCGCGGCGGGCTCGTCGGCGACGAGGTACTCGGTGCCGGACCCGGGCTCGGTCCACCGCGGCAGCCATTCGGGCGCGTGCGCGGGCAGCGCCTTCTGCCAGAACCCTTTCGTGTCCGCCCCGCCCGGGAACCGGTGCAGGTTGAGCGCCCGCCCGGCGAGGTACGGCTGGAGGGTCGGCGCGATCTCCGCCGTGTATCGCAGCAGCTCCCGCTTCGTGACGGGCTCCTCACCGGGGAGCCCGGGGAACAGTACTTTGCTCAGGTTGGTGACGCGCAGCGACCGCCCGAACACCTCCCAGGTGCCGTTCTCCTTGATGGCGTCGAGGCCCTCGGTGTCGGCCTCGATGGTGGGCGTCCTGGATCGCGCGGGCACCGCGGCCTCGGCCGCGGGCAGATCCGACCGCCAGAACCACTCGGGGTCCGCCTTGACCTCGTCGCTCGTACGTCCACTGAGGACAGACAGCGGACAGGCCCCCGCGTCCCACCCGTCGACCGCGAACTCGTCCCGCTTCTTGAGCAGCAGCCACTCGTCCCGCCGGGTCCGCACGATGACAAACTTCCCGCGCAACTTCTCCCCGTGCAGCTCGATGTGCAACTCGCCCCGGCCCACCGCCGCCGCCGGGTCCGCGTCCTTGTACGGCACCCAACGCCCGGCATCCCAGACGATCACATCCCCGCCCCCGTACGTCCCGGCCGGGATCACACCTTCGAACGCGACGTACTCCATCGGATGGTCGTCAACCTGAAACGCGGCTCGCCGCACCTTGGGGTCGAGCGAGGGCCCTTTGGGCACAGCCCAACTGACCAGCACCCCACCGACCTCGAGCCGGAAGTCGTAGTGCAGCCGGCGAGCCCGATGCAACTGCACAACAAACCGCAACGACCCCATACCCCCAGTGTCGCAAGCCGAGTTCCTCCCCAAACCTGCATATTCTGGACAAATGCGATTTCGGGGGTACTGCGAGTGAAGCGCATTCCGGCACCACGACCACTGCTGCGGGCCATGTCAGCCGCAGTCCTAGCCGCAGTCCTAGCCGCAATCCCCTCCGCAGCCAGAGCTCAAGCCGCCGTTCCAGCCGCAACTCCAGTCGTGGCCGCACCTCCCGCCCAAGCCCAGGCCGCCGTGCTAGCAGCAGCTCCAGCCGCAACCCCGACGCAGGCCGCCCCGCCTCCTATGTCCACTCCACCGTCCCCGCCGAGTGTGTCCGACTGGCTGGACGTCCAAGCAAGCGCAGCCCACGCGGGCTACCAGCCGAATGCCGGCCTACAGGCACCTCCAAGAACCCAAGCCTGGTCAACCCCGGCCCACCCGAGCCGAGCCCCGATAGTGGTGGACGGCTCGATGTACTACCCAGAGTCCACAACACTCACCCGCCGCTCAATCGCCGGCCACCCCCAGCCCTTGGCCCCGTCCGCCCAAGCAGCTTTCTGGATAGGCCAACCGGTAAGCGACGGCAACACCATTTACGCCATCTTCTTCGACAAGTACGGCCAGGGCGAACTAAGAGCCCTAACCCTGACCGGCGAAGCCCGCTGGACGCGAAAAATCCCGGGGGCAAACACGGGCGACAACACAGCAACAGCCAACGGCCAGGTCCTGACCACAACGGGCCAACACTGCAAGTACACCTGCGCCACCTCCGAAATCCACTCCTACTCAACCGCCACCGGCACCCCAACCTGGCACCACTCCATCGACGGCGACGCCACCTTCGACCGCCCCACGATCACCAAAACAAGAGTCCTCTGGCCAACCACAACCCCAGCCGTCCAACCCCCCACCGACGCCACCCCTGCTGTCGCCACTCCCACCGTTGCCACTCCCACGTTCGCCATGCCCGCCGTCGCCACCCACACGGTCGCCACTCCCACCTTCGCCACTCCCACCTTCGCCATGCCGACCGTCGCCACTCCCACCTTCAACGTTCGGGAAGCGAACGCAACCCCACCCGGCTGGCGCCTAACCGCGCTAGAAGCCACCACAGGCGCCGAAGCCTGGCACGCAACCGGCAACGGCAACCTCCAATCCACCGCCGCCGACACCACCACCGTCTACACAGCCACCACCTCAAGCACCCAGCCCAACACCGCACCCACCTCCACCGCCGCGCAGACCACCACCGCCGCCCAGACCACCACCGCTGTGTACACCGCCGCGCAGACCACCACCGCCACCAGCGCAGCCAACGTCCACGACGTCCCCGGCGCCGCAGCCAACTCCACCGCCGCGTACACCACTGCCTCCGAGCAGGCCATCACCGAACAGACCACCATCGCCACTACAACCGGCACCAGCGGCGGCACTGGCACCGGCACCGGCACCGGCAGTCTCAACGGCACCGCGACCGACGACAGCGCCGGCGCGCGCACCGCCAAAGGCCAGCTCTGCGCCCGCGACCTCACCGACGGCACGATCCGCTGGTGCCGCACCGACCGCACCTACGACACCGTCGCGGTAGACCCCACCTCCGTGTACGTCACGTCCTCCGACCACCTCCTAGCCTTGGACCCCACCGACGGCCACCTCCGCTGGGAAGCCCCAATCGGCGCCGCCCCAGTCCACCCGCCCGTAATCGCCGACGGCATGGTCCTCCTCCATCACAGCACCACCAAGAACCACAGCCAGTCCGAGAACCCCAGCACCGCCGCAAGCCCCGGCACCGCCGAGCACCAGGACACCGCCGAGAACCAAAGCACAAGCGAGCACCCCAGCACCGCCGACACCCGGACCAGTGCCGACAACCCGAGCACCACCCAAAGCCCCCGCCCGGCCTGCAACTCCAGCGCGGCCCAGAATCAAGGCACCGCCGCCGACCGAGGCGCCACCGCGAATGAATGCACCGCCGAGAACCAAGGCACCGCCGAGAACCAAGGCACCGCCGCCCTGGGCGAGCAGTCCGCCCTCCTAGTCCTGTCGGCGAGGGACGGCCACCGCCTCAGCGAGACCACCCTAGGCCCCGGCCTCCCCGGCATGCTCGCCGTGGCGGCCGGCCACGTCTTCGCCGTGCACGACTACACCGGCCTGGTCGCAGTAACTCCATAATCAGCACCTCCCCACACACCTTCATCGGAACGAACCCCCCTTTCGGTTCACGCCAGGCCGGCCAATTCGAAAGAAATCTCAAGCCGGAGCAACCCGCCGAGCCGCCGTCTCGGCTCGGACCGGACTGGCCCGGCTGCTCTTGATCAGCGCCTGCAGCGCCACCGCCGCCGTGGGAGACAGGTCGGTCGCGGACAGGTCGTCGGCGAGGATCCCGGCGTCCTCCAGGTCGTGGCGTCCGGCCAGCACGGTCACCTCGACGTGCGGGGTGCGGCCGGTGACGTCGGGCAGGGTGCCGCGCCAGTGATGGTGGAGCCGGTCGGTGTATTCGATGCCGGCCTCCTCCGCCAGTGCCCGCCGCGCGGCCTCCTCCGTCAGGCCGCGCTGCTCGGTGAGGGAGCCGTCGTCGCCGGGCTGGATGCGGGCGACCGGCAACGCCCACTGGCCGGGTTCGAACGCGGTGGTGGGGGAGCGGCGACGGAGCAGTACCGCACCGGCCGGGTCCACCAGCAGGGCCATTGCCAGCCGGAGGGGTGGTCCGGCCGGATCGGGCGCCGTCAGCCGGCCGAGCCCGGTCATGACCCGGTGCCGGAGGATCGCGAGCTGGCCCCGGCAGCGGCTCGGCGGGCCGTCGGGCGGTGGCACGGCGGTGCCGAGGCCGACCAGCTCACCGGGGCGGAACTGGTCGCGGGTCAGGTCGAGCTCGGAGCCGTCGGGCAGACGGTTCCAGTAGTGGTGGCCGGTCGGGGTGCCGCCGGACGTGACCCGGCCGAGGAGCAGGTCACCGCCCAGGACCTCGCGGACGATCATGGCGGTCACGCCGCACTGACCGCGGGACGGGTTGCCGGGGTGCCAGTCGGCCAGGTCGATCGGGTCGCAGGTTTCGGGACCCCAGGAGCGCAGCAGCAAGGGGAGCAGCATGGCCGCATCATGCCGGACGGGTACGACAAAAAACGCATTCCCGCAGGTCAAAGCCCTGCAACCAGACATATCCCCCGTCGGGGTATAAATCCGATATGTCGCGGCGCAAAGCGCCCGACATATCGTGCCCCAAGCGCGGTCAAGTGATCGTTGCGCTATGTGGCCTCGATCAGGGTGTTCGGCCCGAGTCAGCGTCGCACCATGCCACCACCGCGCTCAAACGCCCGAAGAGATCATCCCTCGGCGTGCCACCGTGCGAACAGCGCCAGCTTCGAAGAGGCCCGCTCCGCGACCGCCTCGGTCAACCCGTTGACCGAGGTGAAGAACGTGAGCGCCGCCATCACATCGCCGCACTCCTCGATGAGCCGGGCCCGAAGGTCCGTGCCGTCGTAATACTGCGACCGCCCCGACGCCCCGACCACCTTCGCCAGGATCTGGATCAGCTCGCCGGCCTCCTCGGCCAGTTTGGCCAGCCCCGGCCACGAAGCCGAGCCTATCTCATACGGCCCGGCCGGCCCGAAGTCGTGATCTTCCACGGGGAACCAGCCTAACGGTCAGCTTCCCAGCACCCGCAGCGTCACCGCGGCCAGCCCGGCCAGGATCTCCACGAAGTGGCTGGAGTGCAGGCCCGCCGACTGCACGGCCACGTCGTGCGCGCGGCCGCCGGCGGTCAGGGCGCCGCCGTCGTGGTAGGACTCGTAGGGCGTGTTGCGTACCGGCGTCACCGCGAACGAGAACAGGTCCTCCGACTCGGTCCGGGTGTACTGCCGCCGGAAGCGGTCGCGCATCGTCTGGAAACCGGTCCCGTCGCCGCCGTGCGGCTGGGGGAGCACCGACGCGGACGTGTCGTCGGCGAACCGCACGGTCCAGCCGGCCGCCTGCCGCTCGGCCGCCTTGGCCGCGACCGTCGCCTGGACCTGCTCGATCTGCTCCTCGCTCATGCCCTGGGCCCGCATCCGCGCGATCCGGGCCGCGTGCTGGCCGGGGACCAGCTCACCCGGCTCCAGGGCCGGGCCGGCGACGCCCCGTTCCCGCATCCGTTTGCGGATGGCGTTGCCCAGGAAACCGGTCGCTTCCGGGCCGAGCAGGTCCAGGGGGCCGATCGAGTCGACGGGGTGGCGGAGGTACGCGCCCAGCAGGTCGGGCGGCACCGCGGCCAGGCCCTGCGGGTGGCCGACGGGCACGGGCGGCAGCGCGAACAGGTCGGGCGGGCCGAGGTCGCCGGGCTGCTGCCGGAAGCGTCCGAACATGAGCCCATCATGGGGCCCGGACCGGTCGGCGTCCGTTGTCTGACGTACGCCTGACAGGATGGGGTGCATGGACGCCGACCCGCTCCGCTCGGCCGTCGAGCAGGCGCCCCTGATCCTGCTCGTCGCCGAGGGCTCGCAGCTGCGGATCGTCGACGTCAGCCGGGTGACGCGCCTGATGCTCGGCGACCGGGAGGTGGCCGGCCGTCCGCTGCGCGAGGCCCTCGCCGACCTGGCCGGGCAGGGCTGGGTCGACCTCTACGAGCAGGTCTACCGCACGGGCATCCCCGTCACCGGTCAGCAGTGGCGGGCGCACATCACGCTGCCCGACGGCACGATCCGGGAGTTGTTCGCCGATTTCAGCATCTCACCGTGGCTGGAGCCGGACGGCACGGTCCGCGGCGTGATCGGCGGCGGCACCGACGTCACCGGCATCGTCGAGGCGCGACTGGAGGCCGAGCGACAGACCGAGGAGATTCGGCAGCGGTACCTCCACGCGCGCGACATCGTCGATACGCTCCAACAGGCTTTGCTGCCCCGCGGCCTGCCGCTGCTGCCGAGGGCCCGGGTGGCCGCCAGCTACCTGCTGGCCGGCGCGGACACGGCGGCCGGCGGCGACTGGTTCGACGCGATACCGCGCGTGGACGGCACCCTCGCGCTGGTCGTCGGCGACGTCGTCGGGCACGGCGTGACCGCGTCCGGGGTGATGGGCCAGCTGCGGGCCGTGCTCCAGGACCGCCTCGACGACGGCGCCGGACCGGCGCAGGCCCTCGCGGCGGCCGACCGGTTCGCCCGCCGGGTGCCCGCGGCCCGGGCCGCGACCGTGTGCGTCGCGGTCCTGGACACCTCCACGGGTACCGTCGCCTACTGCACGGCCGGCCACCCGCCCCCGCTGCTCGTCACGGCCGCGGGTGAACCGCGCTTCCTGACCCCGTCCGGCGCGGGCCCCCTCGGCACGAGCGGCGGGCTGCCCGAGGCGAGCGCCGTCCTGGGGGAGGGCGACGTGCTGCTGTTGTACTCCGACGGCATCATCGAACGCCCCGGCCGCACGGTCGTCGAGGCGTCCGAGGAGCTGGCCCGGGTCGCGGCCGACTCCGTCGCCGGCCGGGCCCTGCACGCGCCCGAGGCGACCCCGGCCGAGCGGGCCTGCACGCAGACGGTCGAGCTGCTCGTGCGGGGCACCGGATACGCCGACGACATCACGCTCCTCGCGGCCGAGCGCACCGCGGCGGCCGAGTCGATGCACACCCGCTTCCCGGCCGACCTGACCCGCCTCGGCGCGCTGCGCAAGACGTTCGGCGCCTGGCTGGAGGCGATCGGCGTGACCGACGAGGACGCGTTCGCGCTGCAGCACGCCGTGGGGGAGCTGGCGACGAACGCGGTCGAGCACGCTCCTTCCGGGGGTACCGTCGACGTCGGAGCCCGCCTCGCCCCCACCGGCACCGCCGAGGTCACGGTCGCCGGCCCGGGTCCCTGGCGGGAGCCGCGGCGGGTCTCCGAGCGCGGGCGGGGCCTGGCCCTCTCGACGCAGCTCGTCGACGATCTGCGCCTCGACCGGTCCGCCGACGGTACCGTCGCAACGCTCCGCCACCACGTCACCCGCCCCGCGGCCCTGCTCGCACACGCCGTGCCCGGGCCGATCCACCCACCGAGGGAGTCAGCGGATTTGTCCATCGTGGACAGTGAGCAGGAGGCTGGCGTCGTCATCGCCGGCCCGGTCGACGCCGCGACCGCCGGGCGGCTGCAGCACGAACTCCTGTATCGGTCGCGCGGCGGTACAGTACCGCTGCGGGCTGATCTTTCGGCAGTGACGCACCTGGCCAGTGCGGGTGTCGCGGCGCTGCACGCGGTCGTGGCCCGGCACCGGGCGCACGGCACGGAGCTCACGCTCGTGGCCCCGCCCGGCAGCCCGGCCCGGCACGTGCTGGCCCTCGTCGCCCTGCCGCACACGTGATCCCGCCGACGCTGCGCCGCCATGTGACGTCGGTGTGGGGCGAGGCCGGCACCCGCTGGCTGGCGACCCTGCCCGAGACGCTGGACCGGATCGCCGCGGACTGGGAGCTGACCGTCGGCGCGCCGTTCGACCTGACGTTCCACTACGTCACCGCGGTCACCACCGCCGACGGCGCCCCCGGCGTCCTCAAGCTCGGCGTGCCGGAGGGCGACTCACTGCGCGAGGAGTCCCGGGCGCTCGCGGCGTTCGGCGGGCAGGGGGCAGTACACCTGCGGCGGTCGGATCTCGACCGCGGCGCCCTGCTGCTGGAGCGGGCCGTTCCCGGTGTACGGGCCCGGGACGTGCCGGACGTCGAGGCGACCGCGGCCCTGGCCGGGGCGATGCGGGACCTGCACCGCCCCGGTGACGTGCTGCCGGACCTGGTGGGGCAGGCGGACGCGTTCGACGAGTACCTGGCCCGGTTCCCGGACGGCGGCGGCCCGCTCCCGGCCGACCTGGTCGTGACCGCGGGCGGGCTGATGCGGGAGCTGTGCGCGTCGGCCCCGGCCCGGGTGCTGCTGCACGGCGACCTGCACCACGACAACCTGCTGTCGGCGGACCGGGCACCGTGGCTCGCGATCGACCCGCACGGCGTGAGCGGCGACCCCGGCTACGAGATCGGCTCGTGGCTGTTCAACCCCGACCCCGACAACCGCGACCCGGCCCTGCTGGCCCTGGTGCCGGCCCGCCTGGAGCAGCTCGCCGACCTCACCGGCCAGCCGCTGGACCGCCTGGTCGCGTGGGGTTTCGTGAAGGCCGTCCTGTCCGACGTGTGGTCGGTCGAGGCGTGGCACCCGGGCGACGAGCGCGCCCCGGACAGCCGCGCCCTCGACGTCGCCCAGCTGCTGTGGCCACAGGTCAGCCGCCGGGCGTGACGATCGTCTTCCCGCGCAACGTTCCCGCTTCAGCCTCCAGGTGTACCGCCGGGAGCTCGGCCAGCCCCCGCACGCCCGCGATGTCGAGGTCGAGCGCACCGCCGTCGACGAGCGCCACCAGCTGGGCGAGGTCGGCCGGACGGTTGCGCACGACGAAGTGCACGGCCGGCGCCGGGAACGGGTTCGTCACCGAGACCAGGACACCGCCGGGCCGCACGAGCGCGGCCAGGTCATCGCCGGTCGGCACGAGGTTGAGCACGACGTCGAAGCGCGCGTCGGGGAGCCCGAGGCTGTAGTCGTGCACGGCCGCGGCCCCGAACCGCCGCACCGTGTCGGCACTGCGAGCACTGGCCGTGGCCGTGACCCGCGCCCCCGCCCGGCGGCCCAGCTGCACCGCGAACCCGCCGATCCCGCCACCGGCCCCGTTCACGAACAGCTCCGCCCCCCGCAGGTCCCGCCCGGTGTGCTCGAACAGCGCCTGCCAGGCCGTGACCCCCGCGACCGGCAGCGCCGCCGCATGCGCCAGTGGCACACTGACCGGCGCGGGGACGAGCAGCGCCGGATCGGCCACCGCGTACTCGGCCGCCGCACCCCCGTCGACCCGCCCGACCACCGCCTGCCCGGCGGCGAGGTTCCCGGCCCCGTGCACGACGGTCCCGGCCAGGTCCCACCCCGGCGTGTAGGGCAGCGCCAGCTCGAACACACCACGGAGCCACCCGTTGCGCAGCCCGACCTCGGAGGGGTTGAACGAGGTACCGGCCACCTTGACGAGCACCTGCCCGGCCGCCGGCACGGGAACCGGAATGTCGTCGAGCCGGAGCACGGACGCGTCACCGTACGAATGGATGCGTATCGCCTTCACCCGTCGACCGTAGAAGCCGCGCCGGTCCCGGCCCATGCTCAGGCGTCCCGCCCGCATACGATCGCGTCTCGATGGACGTACTCAGCGACGCCGTGACCGCCCTGCGCACCGGCCGCCCGGTAGCCAGTGCCCTGTCCTGGACGCCGCCGTTCGGCCAGCGTTTCGCGGCGGTCCCGGGCGCGGTCGGCATCCAGGTGGTCGTGCGCGGCGCGGCCTGGCTGCTACCCGACTCGGGCGCGCCGGGAGTGCGGCTCGGGGCGGGCGATGTGCTGCTCCTGTCGGACGGCCACGGGCACGCCCTGGCCGACTCCCCGACCACCCCACTGCAGCCGTGCACACCCGCGGCCGAACGCGCCGGCCTGGACGTTTCCCAGCCGACCTTGGTCGTCTGCGGCGCGTATGAGCTGGGCGACCTGCGCACCCACCCCCTCCTGCACCAGGTCCCAGCGTTGGTGCACCTGTCCGCCACCCCATCCGTGCAGCGCGTGGTCGAACTGCTGCTGGAGGAGCTGCGGCACGGCGCCCAACCGGACGGCATCGGCGTCACCGCGTTGCTGGACCTGCTGTTCCTGCACACGCTGCGGGCCTGGTTCGAGAAGGCGGAGCAGCCCGGCGCGCTCGGCGACCCCACCGTCCGAGCCGCCCTGGAGGCCATCCATCGAAGCCCGGAGGCACCATGGACGGTGGCGACGCTGGCCCGCGAGGGCGGCGTGTCCCGCTCGGCGCTGGCGAGACGCTTCACAACCCTGACCGGGGTGCCGCCACAGGCCTACCTGACGTGGTGGCGCCTGACGCTGGCCGCCAAACTCCTCCGCGAGTCAGACGCCCCGTTGCGCGTGGTCGCGAGGAGGGTCGGCTACGCGTCAGAGTTCGCCTTCGCCGCCGCCTTCAAACGCCACACCGGCACCGCCCCCGGTCGCTTCCGCACCACCTCGACAACGCTGAACCCAGTCGAGCGGCGCCTCCACAAGCTCGCACCGCCGGTCACGGCTGCTGGTCGGGCGCCCGCATCGGCACGATCAGGTATCGCAGCTCCGAACCGCCCGAGCGAACCTCCGTCGCCCGCAGCCCACCCTGAATCCCCAAGCTGACCACCTCCCCGGAGAACGCCTGCAACGCATCCGCGAGCAGCCGAGCCTGATAGGCCCGGACCGCCTGGCCCGACCGCACCACCGCCTTGACCGCCTCCTCCGACTCGCCGCGCAGCGGGTCGGCCGCCCGCACCAGCACCGCCCCCTCGATGGTCTGCAACGTGACCCGCCCGTGCTCGCCCGCGTAGGCCCCGGCGCGCTCGGCCGCCGCCCGCAACGCGTCCGCCTCCAGCTCCACCACGCACTCCGGTGCAACCTCGAGCAGCCGCTCGAACTGCGCGTCCGGGTAGGCGTCGCCCAACGTCGGCGTCACCACGCTCCCGCCCGCCCACGACAGCCCGAACACGTCCCCGCCGACATGCACCCCCACGCTCCCGGCCCGCCCGAGCACCGGCCCGATCCGCGCGAGCAGTGAAGCCGGCACGAGCGCCGCAAACGGTGCCGGGGAAGAGCAGGAAGCCAACGGAACGCTGGAAGCCGCCAGCCGGTATCGGTCGGTGGCCAGCAGCGACAGCCCGGCACCGGAGCCCCGCACCCGCACCCCGGTGAAGATCGGCAGCGCGTGCTCCCGCGATGCCGCACCCGCGACCGCCGTCGCGGCGGTGCGCACCAGCGCCCCGTCGACCCGCAACGTCTCGTCCGGCAGCGCGGTCACCGACGGCCAGGCGTCCCCGAGCACCGGCAGCGCGAACCGGCCACCCGGCACCTTCACCGCCAGCCGCGCCCCCTCAGCCACCAGCCGGGCCTCCGGCGACGGCAGCCCCGACACGGTGTCGGCCAGCCCCCGCCGCGACACCAGGACGTCCCCGGGCGTGTGCACGGTCGCCGGCACCGACACCCGCGCGGTCAGCATCCCGTCCGTGGCGGTCAGCGCGACCTCGTCACCGTCACCCCGGACCAGCACGGCCGCGTGCACGGGCTGCGGCGACCGGGCCGTGAGCAGGCGAACGATCAGCGCGGCGGCCTCGGCCAGCAGGCGGACCGGCGCGGTGACATCCAGGCGACTCGACATGCCAGCAACCTACTCCGGGGGTACGACAAAAACGCCTGACCAGCACAAACGCCGGTCAGCAGTGAGGTCAGCCGACCGACCGGAACGCCCGCAGCCGCAGACTGTTGGCCACCACGAACACCGACGACAACGCCATCGCCGCGCCCGCGAGCATCGGGTTGAGCAGCCCCAGCGCCGCGACCGGCAGCCCGACGACGTTGTAGGCGAACGCCCAGAACAAGTTGCCCCGGATCGTACGGTGGGTCGCCCGCGCCAGCCGGATCGCGTCGACGGCGGCCAGCAGATCCGCCCGCACGAGCGTCAAGTCGGCCGCTTCGATGGCCACGTCGGTGCCCGTGCCCATGGCGATCCCCAGATCGGCCTGTGCCAGCGCCGCGGCGTCGTTGACCCCGTCCCCGACCATGGCCACGACCCGCCCCTTGGCCTGCAGTTCCCGCACCGCGGCGACCTTGCCCTCGGGCCGCACCCCGGCGACGACGTCGTCGATGCCGACCTCGGCCGCGACGGCCCGCGCGACCTCGGGCGCGTCCCCGGTCAGCAGGATCGGCGCCAGACCGAGCCCCCGCAGCCGGTGTACCGCCTGAGCGCTGCCCGGCTTCACCGCGTCCTCGACCCGCAGCGTGCCCCGCACCCGCCCGCCCCAGGCGACGAGGATGCCCTCGAGGTCCGTGCCGACACCGTGCGATCGCAGCAGCTCCGCCCGCCCGACGAGCACGGAGCGCCCCTCGACGGTGCCGAGCACGCCCAGCCCGGGCACGTTCGCGAACCCGGTCACGTCCGTCGCCGGCAGCCCGCGCTCGGCCGCGGCCCGGGCCACCGCCCGCCCGACCGGATGCTCGGACGCGTGCTCGACGGCCGCCGCGACCCGCAGCACCTCGTCGGCGTCCTCGCCGGTCGCGGCCGTGACCTCGATGAGCGCGAGCCGGCCGGTGGTCACGGTCCCGGTCTTGTCCAGCACGATCGTGTCGACCCGCCGGGTGTGTTCGAGGGCCTCGGGGCCCTTGATGAGGACGCCCAGCTGCGCGCCCCGCCCGGTGCCGACCAGCAGCGCCGTCGGTGTGGCCAGCCCGAGTGCGCACGGGCAGGCGATGATGAGGACGGCGACGGCGGCCGTGAAGGCGGCGGCAGTACCCCCGCCGGCTCCTAACCGGAAACCCAGTGTCGCCACGGCGAGCGCGATCACCACCGGCACGAACACACCGGAAATGCGGTCCGCCAGCCGTTGTACGGCCGCCTTGCCGCTCTGGGCCTGCCGGACGAGCTCGGCCATCCGGGCCAGCTGGGTGTCGGCGCCGACCCGGGTGGCCCGCACGACGAGGCGCCCACCGACGTTGACCGTCGCCCCGGTCACCGCCGCGCCCGGCCCGACCTCGACCGGCACGGACTCGCCGGTGAGCAGGCTCAGGTCGACGGCCGAGCTGCCCTCCTCGACGACGCCGTCGGTGGCGATCTTCTCGCCGGGCCGGACCACGAACCGGTCGCCGGCCCGCAGCCGCGCGACCGGCTCCCGCTGTTCGCGCCCGTCCCGCAGCACGGCGACGTCCTTGGCACCGAGCTCGAGCACCATCCGCAGCGCCGAGCCGGCCCGCCGCTTGGCCCGGGCCTCGAAGTAGCGCCCGGTGAGCAGGAACAGCGTCACGCCGGCGGCCGCTTCGAGGTAGATGTCGCCGCTGCCGTCCGTGCGTTCGATGGCGAACGTGAACGGGTGGGTCATGCCCGGCTCGCCGGCCGTCCCGAAGAACAGTGCCCACAGGGACCATCCGAACGCGGCGAGCGTACCCACCGAAACCAGCGTGTCCATGGTGGCGGCGGCGTGCCGGAGGTTGACGAACGCGGCGCGGTGGAACGGCCAGCCGCCGTAGACCACGACGGGTGCCGCGAGGGTCAGCGAGGCCCACTGCCAGGACGTGAACTGCCACGCGGGCACCATCGCCAGCACAATCACCGGCACGGCGAGCACGGCCGTGATGAGCAGCCGCAGCCGCAGCGTGTCCAGCTCGTCCCGCGGCTGCTCGGCCCGGGCCGCCACGGCCGCGGTGTACCCGGTCTTCTCCACCGTGGCGACGAGGTCACCACTGCTGACGGTCGCCGGGTACTGCACGGTGGCCGTCTCGGTGGCGTAGTTGACGGTGGCGGTGACCCCGTCCATGCGGTTGAGCTTCTTCTCGATCCGCATCGCGCACGAGGCGCAGGTCATGCCCCCGATCGACAGTTCGATCCGCTGCACGGTCGTCACCTCCCCTCCACGGTGAACTCGGCGGTGTGCACCACTCCGCCGTGCTGAAAGTCCAGATAGAGCCGGTAGCGCCCGGCCGACGGCACCTCGGCCGTGAACCGCACCTCCGGCCCGGCCGGTCCTGCCTCGGGGTGCACGTGCAGGTAGGCCAGGTCGCCCTCGCGGAGCGCCACCAAATGCCCGTAGGCGCCGAGATACGGCTCGAGATCCGTCACCGGCACCCCACCCTTGGCGATCCGCAGCCCGAGACTAGACCCGGAACCGGCCCGCAGGTTTCCTTCGAGGCTGACGGTATACCCACCGTCAACGTCAGCTCTACGCTCAGCAGCCGGCAGCGGTACCGGCTGGTAGTCGCCGGCCACATTGACGTCGACGCCGAGCGTGAGCCCCTCGGCGCGCCCGGCCGGGACGAAGTCCGCGAACGCCCGGTACGGCCCGGGCCCGGCCACCCGCACCGGCGCGCTCCACACCCCGTCGGGGCCGCGGCTCGGATGGAGGTGCTGGAACCCGCTCAGGTCCCGCCGCACCACGATGAGGTGCAGCTCCTTGTCGTGCGCGGGCGTGTACGCGGTCGCCGGCCGCCCGTCCGGCCCGTCGATGCGGAACCGGAACGCGGCACCGTCCCGCAGCGTGTCGGCCAGCGGCACCAGCCGGTATCCGGCCTCGGCGACCTGCAGCCCGGCCGGCGGATGCCCGCTCTCGCCGTGTGTGTCCTGGTCGTCATCGTGGCCGCCCATGTCCCCGTGAGCCGGAGCCGGTGCGGCGGGTGCGACCGGCCCGGCCAGGTGCCCGGCGCCGTAGGCGGCCGTGAACACCACCGCCAGCCCGGCCGCGAACGCGCCGAGCTTGAGCCGGGAGTCGCGGACGGTGAACACGTCAGGCCGTCAGGGCGTAGCCGGCCTCGTCGACGGCGGCCCGCACCGACTCGACGTCGAGCGGCCGGTCGCTGGTCACGGTCACGGCCCCGGTCGGCAGGTCGATCCGGACGTCCGAGACCCCGTCGAGCGCCCGCAGCTCCCCGGTCACCGCGTTCACGCAGTGTTCGCAGGTCATCCCGGTCACCGTGTATGTCGTCAGCATCGCCACTCCCTTGTCCCAACTACCCCCTGGGGGTACCAGCCTACGCCACAATAAACCCCCTGGGGGTATCGACGTCAAGCGACCTGCGTCACCCGGCACTCGCGAACGAATTACACCGTTGTACTTGTGGATCTAGCCTTTGTGCTGGTCATACCCCGGGTTAGCCTCACTTTCGTGAAGGTCATCGGCGCCATGCAGACGGTCGCGGGCGACTGGCGCGTCGAGGTCGTCAGACATACGAGCGGTTCGCGGTGGTACCGGCTGGTGCACCACGACAACGTCGTCGACTTTCTGACCATCGGCCGGGTCGCGGAGCTGCTCGCGCAGGCCGGGGTCGACATGGGCGAGCTCAGCGAGGTCGAGGCGCCGATCACACGGGCCGGCTGACTGGATGCCAGGCGTTACGTTGTTGGGGTGTCCGATCCGCAGCAGCCAGGCTTCCTGACGCGCCTGCGCGCGAACCTGGCCGGGGAGCGGGACACCGCCTACCTGGAGGCGCTGCGCGCGGCCGGCCGGGTCGCCTACGACGAGATCCTCGCCGCCGACGAACTCCGCCAGCAGCTGCCCTCCCTGTGGACGGCGCCGCCGGCGGCCTCGAGCCAGCTCCTGGCCGCCTGGAACGCGTTCGTGCTGCAGACGCTCGGCGAGCGGTTCCTGGACGCGGACTACGAGGCCAGCCCGGCGACGGCCGGCTTCGTGCCACCGGTGACCTACGACCAGGCCGCGGCCTGGCTGCACGCGGTCGGCGACTGGGTGTCCCGGGCGCGGCAGGCCCGGGCCAACCCGGAGTACGACATCGCGATGCACACGGTCCTGCCCGCGCCGCTGCCCGCGTGGGCCGAGGTGAACGTCTGCCCGCCCGAGCACCTGACCGCCCTGCAGGCCGCCGTGGCCCCGGTCCGCGAACACGCCGAGGTGGCCGTGCACGCCCTGGTCCGCGTGGGCGTGCCACCGCAGTACGAATCCCTGGTCAACCGGGTCCGCCAGGACCTGGCCGCGGCCTCGGCCGCGGCCGACTACGCCGCGGGCCTGCGCACCGGCCGCCACCACCCGGGGCTGCACGAGCTCATCGAGCAGAACCTCAAACAGGCCCTGGAACTGTGGTTCAAGGTGGGCCAGCTGGCGGCGATGCCGTCGTTACTGGCCGGCCCCCGCTTCGACGTGTGGTGCATGACCGACCGGGCGACCCTGGTCCGCTGGAAACGCGACCCGGGCGCACACCACGCCCTCAACGAGATGTGGCGCACCGACCCCAACCCCGCCGCCACCCTCGCGATCCAGGCCCAGATCGAGGCCGCGCTGCAGACCGGCGACCTGTGGTACCACGTGCCCCAGGTCGGCGACACCTGCTACTTCGAGCCGCCGTTCTCCCCGCTGTACGAGGTCCGCCGCCCGGTCCGCATCTTCGGCGTGGCCCTGCGCCCGGGCACCCAGTTCGCCGTCCGCGGCGGCCGCAGCCGCGGCCTCGTACTGGGCCCGTTCCGCCCAACCCAGCAGGTCAACTACCGCCCCCGCTGAACCCGGTTGCGTCAGCGGGTGGGCTGCAAATCGGGCTGCGCAAGGGTTTCGGCCGAGCGGCGGGACTTGCGGGACTCCAGCGTGAAGCTCGCCAGCGCCAGCACCAGGCCCACCGCGCCCAGGCCCACACCGACCCAGCTCGGGGCGATGTAGCCCCAGCCGGCGGCGATCACCAGGCCGCCAAGGGCCGCGCCAAGGCTGTTGGCGATGTTCATCGAGGACTGGCTCACCGCCGCGCCCATGAGCTGGGCGCCCGGGGCCACGCCGATCAGGCGGGACTGCATCGCCGGGCCCAGGAACAGGCCGGCGGCGCCCAGGAAGAAGGCGCCCAGGAACAGGGTGTAGCGGTTCTGGGCGAGCAGGGCGAAGGCGGCCATGCTGACGATGAAGATGACGAAGCCGGACAGGAGGCTGCGGCGCAGGTCGCGGTCCGAGGCCCAGCCGCCCAGCGCGTTGCCGACGGTCATGCCCAGGCCGACCGCGACCAGGACCCACGGCACGGCGCCCGCGCCCAGGCCGGCCACCTGCGTGGTCACCGGCGCGATGTAGCTGTCGATGGCGAAGAAGCCGCCGAAGCCGACCGCCGCCGTGACCGCGACCAGCCACACCTGCGGGCTGCGGAACGCGCGCAGCTCGGCGCGGGGCGAGCCGGACGGGTCGGCGGGCTGGTGCGGCACGGTCGCGGCGACGAAGAGCAAGGTCAGGGCGAACATGGCGGCGATCGCGAGGTACGCCGCCCGCCAGCCCGCGGCCTGCCCCAGCCGGGTGATCAGCGGGACGCCGAAGACGTTGGCGGCGGTGAGGCCACCGAGCACCGCGGCGAAGCCCTTGGCCTGGCTGCCCGGGCCGAGGATGGCGGCCGCCAGGAGTCCGGCCGCGCCGAAGTAGGCGCCGTGGGGGAGTGCCGCCACGAAGCGCGCCACCAGCACAAGGGAAAAGCCAGGAGCGACAGCTGATGCGACGGTACCGGCTGTGAAGAGCCCGAGCAGCCCGACAACCAGTGTCTTTCGTGGGAGCCGCGCAGTGAGAGCCGCGATCGTGGGTGCGCCTACGACGACGCCGAGTGCATACGCGGTGATCATCCACCCGCCGTGCGCCACTGCTTTCTCGGGTGACTGGGAGTACAACCGCGGCAGTAAATCTTGGGAGATGTCGGGCAGCAGGCCCATGGCCACGAACTCGGTCAGGCCGATGCCGAAGCCGCCCAGGGACAGGGCCAGCAGCGCGGTCCAGCGGCGAGCCGCGGTGAGGTCCTCCATGCGCGCCAGTTTAGCAACGCTGTTGCGTTATAGACTTGTGGCCGTGGACACGCCCGGGGCCGGACTCGGCTACTTGCGCGGATACAACGACGCGCTCGTCGTCGGGCTCGCCCGCACACTGCCGGAGTTCGACCGGGCGGCGGTCGCGGGCGCCACCGGGCTCACCCCGCAGGCCGTCTCGAAGGTGCTCGCGCGGCTGACCGGGGACGGGCTGATCGAGCCGGCCGGGGTGCGCCGCCGCGGGGTCGGCAAACCGGCGACCATCTATCGGATCGTGGCCGCGAGCCGGTTCGCGATCGGCGTGCACGTCGCCCGGACCGGGGTGCGGCTGGTGCTCACCGATCTGCTCGGCACGGTGCTGGGCCGCGCCCGGGAGCCGCTGCCGGCCGACTTCACGCCCGACGAGTTGCTGAGCGCGGTCGACTCGGGACGCAGCGTGCTGCTGCGGGACTGCCCGGTCGACCCGGCGCGTATTCTGGGGCTGGGACTGGGCATGGTCGGGCCGCTCGACCACGCCAACGGGATCGTGCGCGACGCCCACCGGCTCCGGCACTGGCACGACGTGCCGTTGCGGGAGTTGGCCGCGAGACGCCTCGACCTGGCTGTACACCTGGACAAAGACGTGACGGCGGGAGTCACCGCCGAAGCCTGGCGCCGCGGGGGCGACTTCCGCGACGGGGTCCTCATCATGGTCGAGTCCGGCATCGGTGCGGGGCTTTGGCTCGGCGGGGCCGCCTATCGCGGTGCGCACACGAACGCCGGCGAGTTCGGGCACACCGTCATCCAGTTCGACGGGCCCGGGTGCGTGTGCGGGCGGCGCGGCTGCCTGGAGGTGCTGCACGACGCGGCGGTGGCCCGCGGGGACGTGGCGCACGCGGCCCGGCTGCTCGGCGCCGGGGTGGTGAACCTGCTGCAGACCACCGACGTTGGGCACGTGGTCCTGGCCGGTGCAGATCTGCTGCGGCATCGCGACGTCTACGTTCCGGCGATTTCGGCGGCGGTACGTCTCGAGGTGCCCCGCGCCGACTGGCTCACGGTCTCGGTGTCCGTGTCGGCGCTGGGCGGCGACGTGATCGCGGCGGGGGCGGCGATGCAGGTGCTCAACGCCGCCTACGGCCGGCCCTCGCTGGACCGGCCGGCCGCCGCCCACGATCACGCCTGACGACGCCGCTCGGTGCGGCTGCTGTGCGTCCGTCGCCACGCGGCGGTATGCGGCAGCCTGCACGTGGTGTGCGCGTGTCGCTGCCCGCGCGTGTGTTGCCCGTGTGCTGTTGCCTCCCGCGTCGGTCGCCACGCGGCGGGCGGCGTTCGTCCGTGGCCACGCGGCGGTATGCGGCAGCCTGCACGTGGGTGTGCGCGTGTCGCTGCCCGCGCGTGTGTTGCCCGTGTGCTGTGGCCTCCCGCGTCGGTCGCCACGCGGCGGCCGGCGGCGGCTACCGGTTGCGGTGCGCGCCGCCGTCCGCGCGTGTGCGGCCGGTGGGTCTTTGGTGCTGGTATTCGCGGCCGGCGCTTACTGGGCGGCGGCGGTCAGCGAGCTGTGGATCGTGAACACGCGGTCGAGGCCGGTGATCTGGAAGATGCGCAGCAGGCGGGCGTGCGGGATGACGAGCTCCACCACGCCGCCGGCCTCGGCCAGGCGCTTGTGCACGCTGATGAGCACACCCAGGGTCGTCGAGTCGAGGAATCCGACGTCGCTCAGGTCCACGATCAGCGTCGACGCGCCCTCGTCCACGATCTTGTGCAGGTAGGCACGCAGCTCGGGGGCGGTGGCGACATCCAGCTCACCACTCGCCGTGACCACGGCGCGCGAACCCTCGACCGTCGAGGTGACCTGCATCGGCGTCCCGCCCCTTCGTCTGTTTGTGCACTGGTTGTACATCTAGCCGTTCGTCCGGGCAAGCATACGTCCGAACGGCGGATTACTCTCGTCCGGACGGGCTCGGGTGTCCGTTCACTCACGGTTCCCGCTGCTTGTCCGGGTCCCACGTCAGGTGTTTGCTGAAGCGGACCAGCGTGCCGGTGTCCTCGACCGACACCACATCCAGCCGTTCCACCACCGCGGCGAGAACCTGCAGGCCTCGCCCGCTCTCCTTGAGGTGCCCGGGCTCGTCGCCGGGCGTCACCGGCTCCACGGGCGGCACCCGGTTCGGATCGAACCCGCCGCCGTCGTCGGTGACCTCGATCACGCACTCGCCCTCATCGACGGTGACGTCGATGTGGTAGCCGCTGGCGAGATTGGCGTGCGAGACCACGTTCCCGCACGCCTCGGTGAGCGCGAGCCTGATGTCGTCGCGGCACTCCTCGGTCACGCCGGCGCCGGCGAGGGCCCCGTCAAGCGTCCGCCGGGCGTCGCGCACCAGTGCGGCGTCGCGCGGCAGTTCGAGCGAAAACTGCAGACGCATGTCGTGCTGCGGCACATCTTCCTCCTTCGTCGCGTCCACCGGCGTACCCACGAGGCGCGAACCGAAAACTGTCGTACCTCACGGGCAGAATGCGGGGCATGGAGATCCGGGTCGTGCACCACAACAGCAAGTCCGCGAAGAGCACCACCGACGCGGTCGTCGACGTCACCTCCCGCGGCCCACACCCGTGGGTGCGTTTCAGCCCGTTCTATCCCCACGGCGGCATCCCGGTCCCGCTCAGCCCCGGCGTCACCGCCATGTCCGTGGAGGTGATCTGGCAGGCGCTGAAGGTCTTCGAGACCGCCGACGTCGACCGCGCTCTGCTCGACACGACCCGCATGAGCGGCCTCAAGCGCACCATCCGCCGCTACGGTCCGCAGCGGGGCCACCGTGCCGGCTTCGACTCCCCGGACCTCCTGGACTACGAAACCGCCCGCCGCCGCATCTACCTGCCCGCCTATCGCCACGTCCTCGACAACCACCTGACGGCCGAGCTGGCCCAGCTCCGCCACCTGGCCACCGCCGCCCCGGTGACCCTCCTGGACTACACGACGAACGGCGACGTGACCAACCTCGCCACGCCCCTGTCCCACGCCGCCCTGATCCGCTTACACCTGCTCGACGAGTGGCCCGGCGGATGACCTGGTGGCCCGCTCGGATCGCACCGTGGCGAACGCGACAGGCGACCGCCGAGCCATCCGATCGCGGTGGCGCCGGTGTGGGCGAGCTGCGCCGCGATGCGGTCGCACGCCGGGCCGGGTAAGCCGTGCCGCGACGCGGCCGCACGTCGACGCCGGTGTGGGCGAGCTGCGCCGCGATGCGGTCGCACGCCGGGCCGAGCCGGGCAAGCCGTGCCGCGACGCGGCTGCACGCCGACGCCGGTGTGGGCGAGCTGCGCCTCGACGCGGCCGCACGTCGGGCCGGGCCAAGCCGCACCGCATCGCACGGACGCTGCCGCCTGACGCCGGGCCGGGCCAAGCCGCACCGCACGGACGCCACCGCCTCGCGCCGGGCGAGCCGAGCCGCATCGCACGGACGCCGCCGCCTGACGCCGGGCGAGCCGAGCCGCACCGCACGGACGCCACCGCCTCGCGCCGGGCGAGCCAAGCCGCACCGCACCGCACCGCACCGCACCGCACGGACGCCACCGCCTCGCGCCGACCACGGGTGGCGGGCGGGTTCAGTTGCGGGTGCTGGTCCGGGTTTCGGTGTTGGAGCGGGTGCCGGTGCCGTGCGGGCAGCGGCCGGTGCTGACGACGGTGTTCGTGGTGGCGTCGAGGATGATGTACGTGTCGTCGCGGACGATGTTCAGCCGGCCGCCGGGGATCGGGGCGCCGGTGCAGTAGCTGGGGAGGGGGACCGGACGGCCGCGGCTGAGCAGCGTGGGGGTCGTGGACTGCGGGATGCCCACAGCCAGGGCCAGACCGAGCATGACGACGATCCGGGCGAGTGGCGTGCGCCGGCCCATCAGCGGGCGTCTCGTCAACGGCCCGTCCCTCGACGGCCCGTCCCACAGCGGCTCGTCCGTGCGTGGCCGTTTCCGCAGCGGCCGGAGCCGCAACGCGCCGAACGGCCCGGATCGCGCGGCGGTGTCCGGCGTCGGCGTCTGGCGGGGATCGTCCGCGTCCAGATCGATGATGACGTCGTCGTCGGGACTGACAAGGCTGTCGGCCATCGAATTCCAGCATAGGTCCGGACCGCCCGCCGCGCTCGTCCACCTCGGCGGCGAGATTCGGGCTTGCCTTTGACACTGGTGTCAACACTTAGCGTGGCGGCATGACAGTCATCTGCGCCGATGCTATCGACACGCTGCTGGAGCCGGTCACGTTCGCCGGGATGCCGCTCGCCAACCGGTTCGTGATGGCGCCGATGACGCGGCTTCGATCGCCCGGCGGGGTGCCGACCGACGAGGTGGCCGCCTACTACCGGCGGCGGGCCGGGGTCGGGCTCATCGTCACCGAAGGGGTCCTGGTCGGGCACCCCAGCGCCGGGCACGAGACGACCGTGCCGCGCATGACCGCGGCGGCCGGGAGCGGGTGGCGGCGGGTGGTGGATGAGGTGCACGCGGCGGGCGGGCGGATCGCGGCGCAGCTGTGGCACCTCGGCAGCCTGCGCGAGCCGGTCGACGGCGTCGAGGCCTGGACGCCGTCCGGGGTCCGGGAGCCGGGCCGGCCCGCGAACCACGCGATGACCCTCGCCGACATCGACACGCTCCTGGAGGCCTACGCCGACGCGGCCCGGGTCGCCGGGCGTGCCGGGTTCGACGCCGTCGAAGTGCACGCCGCGCACGGATACCTGCTCGACGAGTACCTGTGGCCGCTGACGAACCGGCGCACCGACGCGTTCGGTGGCAGTCCCCGGGGGCGGGCCGCGTTCCCGGCCGCGGTCGTGCGGGCCGTGCGGTCGCAATTCCCCGCCGACCGGCCCGTCATCGTGCGGTTCTCGCAGTTCAAGGAGCGCGCCTTCGACGCGCGCATCGCCGCCGGCCCGGACGAGCTCGGGCAAATCCTGGGCGCCTTCGCTGACGCGGGCGCCTCCGCGCTGCACGCCTCGCAGCGGCGCTTCTGGGAGCCGGCGTTCGACGGCTCGGCCCTGAACCTCGCCGGCTGGGCGCGGCGGCTCACCGGCCTGCCCGCGATCACCGTCGGCTCGGTCGGGCTCACCCGCGAGTTCCTGCACCCCGCCGGGCCCGGCTCGATCGCCGGGCTCGCGGACCGGATCACGGCCGGCGAGTTCGACCTGGCCGCGCTCGGCCGCATCCTCCTGGCCAACCCGGACTGGGTCGCACACGCCGCCGCCGGCCGCCTCGACGCGATCACCGGCTACGAGAAGCGGCACGAGGACATCTATCCGTGAGGGCGTACGCTTGCGCGATGCGGATCGGTGAGCTCGCGGCCCGCACCGGGGTCAGCACCCGGTCGATCCGCTACTACGAGCAGCAGCAGCTGCTCATCTCCGTGCGCACCGCCAGCGGCCAGCGGGTCTTCACCGACGCCGCGGTCGAGCGGGTCCGGCTCATCCAGCGCCTCTTCGACGCCGGCATCAGCAGCGCCCGCATGTACGAGCTGCTGCCCTGCATGAGCGACCCCTCGATCCGCACCTCCTGGCTCACCGACAAGCTCCGAGCGGAGCGCGCGCGCATCGTCGCCGAGCGCGAACGCCTCGACCGTACCGTCGCCGCCCTCGACGGGGTTCTCGGTGACCTGGCCGCCGAGGACCGGCTGCCGGCGTCGTCGGCCGCCTGAGCGGCGCGGCCTGACCCGCACCGCCTCCCCTTGGCGGTGATCGCGCTCGGTGCCCGCGTGCGGCCGGCAGGGCCACGGCAGCCGGCTCATGCACCGCCTGCACGCCCGACTGCGCGTGGCCCTGCTCGGCGTCGTTGCCCAGGCCGCCCGGCCGGCGGATGCGGACCGCCGCCTCGCGGTGGCGGTGCGGGGGAGGGCCGGCGCCGGAGCGGTGCGCTACCGGTCGCGGCGGAACGGGGCGGTGATCTCGCGGAGCATGGCGGCCGCGCCCCAGGTGTCGTCGCCGTGGGCGATGGTGCTCAGCAGTTCGCGGACGTAGAGCAGGCGCATGCGGTCGCGCCAGCCCGGGCGCGGGGGCGCCAGCTCTTCGTAGGCGTCGAAGCAGCGGCCCGACTCCAGCGGGCGGGGCGAGACCCAAAGCATCGCCAGGTCGGTCTCCGCCCAGCCGAACGACACCGCCGGGTCGATCAGGGCCGGGGCGCCGTCGGGGGTGGCCAGAATGTTCTCCGTCCACAGGTCGCCGTGCGTCAGGACCGCGGGCTGGGCCGGCACGAGCTCGGGCAGCGCCGCGCAGAGCCGTTCGACCGCGACCCGGTCCAGCGGGGTCAGCGCCGCCTCCGCCTCCGGCTCGCCGAGCCAGCGCAGCACCCGGCGTTCGGCGAAGAAGCGGTGGCCGTCGCCGTCCCACGTGTTGTCCTGCCGCAGCCGGCCCAGGTAGCCGTCCTGATGCCAGCCGAACCGGCCCGCGGCCGCGTCGCGGGTGCTCAGGTGCAGCGCGGCCAGCATCCGGCCCAGCCGCTCCCAGAACACGGTCGAGTGCGGCCGGGCGAACAGGCGGGACAGGACCAGGAGGGCGGGCGTTACCGCGTAGACGTCGGGGACGGTCACGCCGCCCAGGTCGCGCAGTGCCCGCAGGCCGTCGGCCTCGGTTTCGAACAGGTCGGGGATCGGGGCCGGGAGCGTCTTGGCGAACAGCGACGAGCCGTCCACGAAGCGGACCACCCCACCGAGCGCGACCACCCCGCCGGTCGCGGCCGTCACCGCCGCCACGGGCATTCCGGCTTCACGCAGACGCTGCCGCAGTACATCCACGCAAGCAAATGTAATAAGCTTCGGAAAGTCTGACGCACCGTGTCAGGGTTTCCTGGCACCGTCACCGGCATGACCGAAACCATCATCGCGCTCGTCGCCGGCGCCACCCGCGGAGCCGGGCGGCAGATCGCCGTGCAGCTCGGGGTGCGCGGCGCCACCGTGTACTGCACCGGCCGCACCACCCGGGAGCGGCAGTCGGAGTACGGACGGCCGGAGACCATCGAGGAGACCGCCGAGCTCGTGACCGCGGCCGGCGGCACCGGGATCGCGGTGCCGGCCGACCACCTCGATCCGGCGCAGGTCCGGGCCGTCGTCGAGCGGATCGACCGCGAACACCAGCGGCTCGACGTGCTCGTCAACGACATCTGGGGCGCCGAGGGCATGTTCGCCTGGGACAAGCGGCTCTGGGAGGACGACCTCGAACGCGGGCTGCGGCTGCTGCGCCTGGCCGTCGACACGCACATCATCACCAGCCACACGGCCCTGCCGCTGCTGACCCGCAACCCCGGCGGGCTCGTGGTCGAGATGACCGACGGCACCGCCGAGTACAACCGGGAGCGCTACCGGGTCTCGTTCTTCTACGACCTGGCGAAGGCGTCGGTGAACCGGATGGCGTTCGCGCTCGCCGAGGAGCTCAGGACCGCCGGCGGGACGGCCGTGTCGGTGACGCCCGGGTTCCTGCGCTCCGAGCTGATGCTGGAGCACTTCGGGGTCACCGAGGCGACCTGGCGCGACGGCGCGGCGAAGGACCCGCACTTCGCGATGTCGGAGTCGCCGGTGTACGTCGGGCGTGGCGTCGCCGCCCTCGCCGCCGACCCGGACAAGGCCCGCTGGAACGGGGCGTCGCTGTCGAGTGCCGACCTCGCCCGGGCGTACGACCTGACCGACGCCGACGGGAGCAGGCCCGACTTCTGGCGGTACGAGGCCGGGGGCTTCGAGCGGCCCGAGGACTACCGTTAGCCGGTGCGCGTCTCCCGGCTCATCTCGCTCGTGCTGCTGCTGCAGTCCGGCGGGTCACGCACCGCCGCCGAGCTCGCTGAGCAGCTCGAGGTCTCCGAGCGCACCATCTACCGCGACGTCCTGGCCCTGTCCGCGGCCGGCGTGCCCGTCTACGCCGAGCAGGGCCGGGCCGGCGGCTACCGGCTGCTGGACGGGTACCGGACGCGGCTCAACGGGTTGAGCCGGGCCGAGGCCGAGGCGCTGTTCCTGTCCGGGTTGCCCGGGCCGGCCCGCGACATGGGCCTCGGCGAGGCCCTGGCGGCCGCGGAGCTGAAGGTCGCCGCGGCGCTGCCGAGGCCGCTGCGGGAGGCCGCGGCCCAGAACCGGCAGCGCTTCCACCTCGACGCGCCCGGCTGGTTTCGCGACCCGGAGCCGCCGCCGGGCCTGAGCGCCCTGGCCCGGGCCGTGTGGGAGGACCGCACCGTCGAGCTGACCTACGCGGGCCGCGGCGGCGAGGTGATCCGCACCGCCGAGCCGCTCGGCCTCGTCCTCAAGAACGCCGTCTGGTACCTCGTGGCCCGCCCTCAAGAAACGACCTTGCGAAGCTCGCACACCGCGGAGCCGGGCCGGCGCGACTCAGGCCGTGGCCGTGCCGGGCCGGTCGGAGCCGAGCCGCGGACCTATCGCGTGGACCGGGTCCGCTCCGTGACCGTGACCGACGAGCGGTTCGAGCGCGACGACGCGTTCGACCTGGCGTCGTTCTGGGCCCGGCGGGCGGCCGAGTTCGAGCGGGCCATGCTCGCCGAGACGGTCACGGTCAGGCTGAGCCCGGCCGGGCTGCGCTCGCTCCGGTGGGCGGTCGAGGCGGTCGCCTACCGGGAGGCCGTCGACGGGGCCGGGCCGCCCGACGCCGACGGCTGGGTCACCGTCGCGCTGCCGGCCGAGTCGGTCCCCGTCGCGTACAGCCAGCTGCTGGCCCTGGGTCCGGAGGTCGAGGCGGTCGCCCCGGCGGAGCTGCGCGCGCTGCTGGCCGCGGCGGCCGAACGGACCGCGGCGCTGTATCGCCGCTGATACGACAGGGCCGCGACCAGCAGGGCCCAGCCGTATCCGGCGGCGGCGAGCCCGCCCGGGCTGACGGTGCCGTGGAGCAGGAGCAGGACCGTGCCGTACACGGTGAGGAGCCCGGCCCCGGCCCACACGCCCGGGAGCGGGAGGGCGGCCGCGGCGGGCCGGATCAGTGTGAGGAGGAGAGCCCAGGCGGCGAACCCCGCGCTGAGCACAACTGCCGTGCCGTACCAGGGCAGCCGGAACCCGGCCACGACGAATGGCACGACCGCCAGGCAGCCCGCGTACGCATACCAGCGCACGACCTTCGATGCTTCCCCGATCGCCATACACCTCAGCCTCCGCCCGCTCGTTGTGACGAGCCTGAGCGAAGTTGTGACCAGCCTGAGGAAACCTGTGAATCACTCAGCGACGGCGGCCCGATCGGCGGCCCGATCGGCGGGCCGGTCGGTGAGGCGGTCCAGGAACGCGGTCAGCTTGCCGGTGAGGCGCGCGACCTGTTCGTCGACGGTGAGCGTCTCGTCCAGCCGCCCGCCGGTGTTCGGTTTCCGGATGCCGCGGATGTACAGCGAGCAGTCCAGATCGGAGCACAGGTACACGCCGACGGAGTCCCCGTTGCGCCCGGCCTTGCCCGTGCGGCGCCCGGTCATCAGCGACACGCCGTTGCCCGGGTGCACGGTCAGGCACAGCGAGCACATGCCCCGGGCCAGGAACTTCCGCTGCTGCTGCGCGACCCGCAGGGCCACGGTGACCAGCCGCCCGTCGTGGACGGCGGCGAGGTAGGAGCGGTCGAGGGTGCCGGGGTCGCGCCAGCCGAGGAAGTCGAGGTCGGCCCAGCGCCGCTCGGCGAGATCGCGGGGAATGTACGCGCGCTGCGCCTCGCCCTTGGAGCAGTTGACGAAGGCGGCGCGGAGGTCGGGTTCGGTTACGGGGTCCACGCTTCGACGGTACGACTCCCTAAAGGGTTTAGGCAAAGCAATAACCCCGTTAGGCCGACCCGCGGCGATGGCCGGCGGCGGCGACGCGGGCGCCCGCCGGAGTCTTCGATACCGGCAGGCGCCGAACCGCCACACCGGACCGATCAAGGGACCGCGGCCCACCTCCGGATGCGCTCGCATCGAGCCCGATCGGTGCACGATGGCCCCCCGATCGGTCAGGAAGCGATCTCTGCCCCTTGATTTGTCCATCGGCAAATGACTCAATGTCACCATGCCCGCCTACTGGATCAATGATCAGATGCGCGACCGTGAACGTGCGAAACGGGAACGCGATATGCGGGCGTCGAGCGCGGGCGGCTGCATCATCATTCCCCTCGCCGCGCTGCCGTTCCTCTGTGGCGGGTTCGTATTGTTGGTGATCATCGTGCACTCCGCTTTCGGCAAGTCGGATTTCCAGCGGCAAATGGACGCCCAACATCTGACCGTGGTCCAGCCGAACAGCCTGCAGGGCCGCGCCTTGAACACCAACAGCGCCTATCAACAGGGCAATGCGAAGCGGGCGAGCGACCTGACCGATGCCATGGGCGCGGCCTCCATGGTCGCCGCGGTGTACGGGTCGTCCAGCAAAGACTTCATCATTCTGGCCGCTTCTCAGGGTGGCTTCATGAAATCGGCGGACCGTATCGACCGGTTGCTCAGCGTTCCCATCGGCGGCACCGTGACCGATATCCGATCGGCCGATCCGGGTCCGTTCGGCGGTGTCGCGAAATGCGGCACCGTGTCCGTACGCGATATTCCGGTGGGCATCTGCGCATGGATCGACGACGGAACCGCCGGCGCGATCGCGATTTACGGAGCCGACGTCAAGCAGGCGGCGAAGATACTGATCGCGGCGCGTGCAGAGGTGGAGCAGCGAATCTGAGGCCGGCCCGTACCGGCCGGGCCGGGCAGCGCCCGGCCCGCGCTGGGTGGCGGGCCGGGCGCTGTGGAGCGGACTAGCAGCCGATGCGCTGAGCGCCGACCGCTACGTCGTCGTACCAGAGGGTGTCGTCGCCGTCGCCGTAGGCTTCCCAGCCCAGGCGCAGGTCCTGCGGTGCGGGCTTCCAGGAGCGGGCCAGCCACTGCTGGTCGATGTCCGCCGTCGGCGTGCCGTCGACGGTCAGGCCGGGGATGGCCGCGCCGTTGAGCCACGTCGTCAGGGTCCCGTTGCCGTTGACCATGAACTCCACGCAGTTCCAGGAGTTCGTCGGCAGCGGCTTGCTCTGCGCCACGCCGTTGGGGCTCTGGGCCGGCAGGGTGGCGTCGTCGGACTCGCGGTTCCACTGCAGAGCGCCGTTCTGGCCGCCCATCCGCAGGTCCTTGCCGCCGTCACCGTTGTCCTTCAGCGCCGCGAACGCGACGTGCTGGGCGGGCAGGGCGGTGCTGTGGCGGACGTAGAACCGGCCGTACCAGACGGAGCCGAGGCCACTCAGGTCCTTGGCCGGCTTGACCAGGACGTGGTTGCAGTAGCCGCCCTTGCCGTCGATGCGGACCGACTTCGTGCCGCTGTGCGCGACCGCCGAGTCGACGGTGGCGGTGCCGGTGCCCTGGCAGTTGGCGTAGGACGTGCCCCAGACGCCGGACACGGTCGACCCGGTCTGGCTCTCGAACCCGTCGCAGAACGCGGCCGTGGTGCAGGTCTGGCCGCCGGTCGGGCCCGTGCTGACGCTCGGCGAAACCGAAGCTGACCGGGACGGCGAGGACGAGGCCGTCGGTGAGCCCGTCGTCGGGGTGCCGCCGTTCGCGGCGCAGGACAGCGTGGGCGCGGTGCCCGCGTTGCCGTTGCCGAGCATGCCGAAGTTGGTACTGCCGCCGGCCGGTATGGTCCCGTTCCAGTTGACATTGGCGGCGGTCACCGCCGTGCCGGACTGGGTGACGGTGGCGTTCCAGCCCTGGGCGACCGTCTGGCCTCCGGAGTAGTTCCAGCCGACCTTCCACGAGGAGGTCGGCGCGCTCCCGGTGTTGGTGACCTTGATGTCGGCCTGGAAACCGCCGGACCAGCTGCTGGTGATCGCGTAGCTGGCAGTACACCCGGCATTGCCTCCGCCGTTGTTGCCGGGGCTGGAGGAGGACGCGCCGGGGCTCGAGGGACTCGACGGGGGCCGCGACGTGGGGCCGGAGGACGTCGGGCCGGTGGTGCCGCCCGGGCTGCCGTCGCCGACGCCGGTGACCTGGCCGTTGCCGCCGTCGAAGGTCACGTCCGAGCAGCCGTAGAACGTTTCCGTGCTGTCCGAACGGGACCAGACCGAGTAGATGATGTGCCGGCCCGACTTGCCGGTCGGCAGCTTCCCGGACCAGTAGTAGTGCCCGTCGTTGGTGCCGACCGAGCCGACCTGTGGCGGGTTCGTCACCTGCAGGAAGGGCGTCGACTCGAGCGAGTTCCAGGTGACCGGCTGGCTCGGGTCGAAGCCGTCCTTGGTGACGTACAGGTAGAACGTGCCCGGGTGCGCGGCCCAGTTGCTGTAGTCGAACTCCATCGTCGCGCCGGACGTCAGGTGCGTCAGCGGCCAGTCGGTGCGGACCAGGTCGAAGCCCGAGAAGTCGTACACCTTGGCGTCGGCGCTGCACATCTTGTTGTCCGGGATGAAGCCGGACGTGCGCCCGGCCCCGTCGGAGCGCAGCATCGCGAACCAGTTGTACATCGAGTTCGGGCCCTGCTGCGCGATCGCGGCCGCGCAGGCCGGGTTCTTCGGCTGGATCTGGCCGTTGGCCGTGATGCTGTCCTTCCAGCACAGGTACTGGCGGCTACCCGGCTGCATCAACGCGCCGTGCGCGGACGCCGGGGTCGCGAACACCACGACCGCGCCGGTTCCGGCCATGGCCGCGGCGAACCACAGCGCGAGCCTTCTTCGTATCGTCATGCCCGACCTTCCATCCATCGAGGGCAGTCCATAACCCGGATTGAAGGCCGCTGACCAGCGGATTGACAATTCCGAAACAGGTTTCGCGCGGCCGGGCAGGCAAAAGGGGTGAAAGATTCATCACCGGGCGCTGGAAACGTGCACGTGCGAATGGATAGGCTTCCGTCGCCCTCCGGGGCCATTCGTTCGTGTCACATTGTCAATCTCTCGTATACGTGGAGTACGGATATGAGTTCGGCACCCTTGCGCGTCGCCATCGTCGGATCCGGCATCGGCGGGCTCGCCGCCGCGATCGCCCTGCAGGCCAGGGGGCATGAGGTCGAGGTGTACGACCAGGCCGGCGAGCTCTCCGCGATCGGCGCCGGGATCGCCCTCGGCGGCAACGGCATGCGCGTCCTCGACGACCTCGGCGTCGGCCGGGCCGCCCGCGATGTGGCCAGCAACCTGCAGCGGATCCAGTTCCACCACTGGCAGACCGCCGAGATCTTCTACGAGCACCCGATGGGCGACTGGTACGACCAGCAGATGGGCGGCCCGTTCCTGGGCATCCACCGCGGCGACATGCACCAGGTCCTGCTGGATAAGTTCGACGGCACGCCGCACCTCGGCCACCGGGCCGCGGCCGTGCGCGAGACCCCGGACGGCGCCGAGATCGACTTCGCCGACGGCACCAAGGTGCGGGCCGACGTCGTCGTCGGCGCCGACGGCCTGCGCTCGGCCGTGCGCCACCACGTCGCCGGCGACGACGAGGCCGTGTTCTCGGGGATGACCTGCTTCCGCGGCCTCGTCCCGGCCCAGAAGGTGCCGACGTCGGAGTCGATGGGCCTGACGTTCATGCTCGGCCCCGGCCGGCACCTGGTGATCTACCCGGTCCGCGGCGGCGAGCTGATCAACTTCGTGGCCTACGTGCCCGACAACGAGTGGACCCTCGAGTCGTGGTCGTCGAAGAGCGAGCCGGCCGAGGCCGTCGCCGCGTTCGCCGGCTGGAACGACACCGTGATCTCGATGCTGTCCAACGTCGAGGAGGTCGGCCGCTGGGCCCTCTACGACCGCGAGCCGCTGCGCAAGTGGAGCACCGACCGGGTCACGCTGCTCGGTGACGCCGCGCACCCGATGCTCCCGCACGCCGGCCAGGGCAGCAACCAGGCCATCGAGGACGCCGCCGCGCTCGCCGCCTACCTGTCCGCGGACGGGCTCTCGGTGGCGGAGGGGCTGCAGCAGTACGAGCACCTCCGCAAGGCCCGCACCCGCAAGATCCAGATGGGCTCGCGCGGCAACGCGGCCTGCTTCCAGCTACCCGACGGCCCGCCGGCCGATGAACGCAACGCCCGCCTGCAGTCGCTGCCGGACAACGTAGCCTGGATCCACGGTTACGACATCTTCGCGGACCTGCGGGAGACGAAGTAGAACACCGCCTGCCCGAATGCCCGCCGGACCTCGATCCGGCCGGCCTCCCCGCCCGGCTGCACCGCTGGGCGGGGTCGCCCCCGATGCGTGACCTGGTCGCGGCCTTTCAGGGCGAAGTGCCATCCGGGGGTACGGCCCAGCTGCTGGCCTGGCTCGACGCGTTCTCCGACGAGCATTGGAACTTCCGCGGCCGCCTCGGCGGGGCCGAGCGCGACCGGGTCGCCGTCTGCCTTCCAGCTTCGTTGGGCGAAGCCGCGCTGACGGCGGCCGAGGGCCTGGGCCTGACCGACAGCATCGAGCCGCCGCACGACCGCTACGACCACCTGCTGGTCCTCGGCGGCCTGGCCCGGGCCTGCCTGCAGCGCACCGAGCACGCCGCCCGCCTCGCCGCCACCCGGCACATCGGCACCGTCACCGCCCTGGGCAGCCTCCGCCCGCTCGGCCCGGCGGAGCGCCAGGTCCCGGGGGTCGAGCACTGCGCCACCGAGGCCGACGCCCTCGCCGCCGGGGTCCGGGCCGCCGGGTTCGGCCGGGACGTGCCGGTCCTGGTCGCACCGCCTCGCGACCCGGGCGCGCCGCGGGCCAACACGGCCGACACCTACGAGCACTGGGCCGCCGTCGCCGAGCCCCGCCCGGACCAGCGGATCCTGATCGTCACCTCACCGATCTACGTGCCGTTCCAGCACTGCGACGCCATCCGCATCCTGGCCCTGCGCTACCGCTGCGGCATCGACACCGTCGGCTTCGACCCGGCCCGGGCGAGCACGCCGCAGCCGGACGGGGCCGCGGGCCCGGACCGCTACCTGCAGGAGATCCGCTCCGCCGTCCGGGCCGCCAGGGCGTTGTATGCCGCCGTTGTCTGACGCCTGGCTCCTCGAGGAGGCCCGGCGCGCCCCGATGCCGGCCGTCGCCGTCGCCGTCTTCGACCGGGAGCGCACCCTGGCCGCGGCCGTGCACGGCATCGCCGACCTGACCACCGGGCGGCCCGTCACCCGCGACTGCTGGTGGGACCTGGCCAGCCTCACCAAGGTCCTGGTGACCCTGCCGGCCGTCGAGCACCTCGGACTGCCCCGGGACCGCCCGATCGGGGAGCTGTGGCCGCGCGCGGCGGGCCGCGCCGCGGGTATGTCGACGGTCGACGATCTCCTGTCGCACCGGTCCGGGCTGCCGGCCACCGTCCGGTTCTACGAGACCCTGCGCGGCCCGGCGATCGTCGAGGCGGCGCTCGACACCCCGAGATCCGAACCCGAGCCCGTGTACAGCGACCTCGGGTACATCATCCTCGGCGCGCTGGTCGAGGACCTGACCGGCCGTCCGCCGTCGGCTCCCGGTCTGCGGCTGGGCGGCCCGGTCGCACCGGCCGTGGCCACCGAGGACTGCCCGTGGCGGGCCCGGCTCATCTGCGGCGAGGTCCACGACGAGAACGCGTCCGCCCTCGGCGGCTACGGCGGCCACGCGGGCGCGTTCGGCACCCTCGACGCCGTCGTCGCCGCGGCCCGCCCGAGCCTGGCCACCGTCCCGCCGCCGTGCCTGGCGACGAACTCGGCCGGCGAACGGTTCGCGGCCGGTTGGTGGCTGCACCCGGCGCGGGGCCTCGGCGGGCCGGGCGCGGGCACCGACGGCTACGGCGCCTCCGGGTTCGTCGGCAACCGGGTCTGGTTCGAACCTTCCCGGGGGTACGGCCTGCTGGTGCTCAGCAACCGCGTGCACCCGGCCCGCGGCGACCGCGCCCCCTACGCCGCCTGGTGCGACGAACTGCTGACCCAGCTCGCGGCCGCGACCGGCTGACCACCGCGGCCGCTGCCGGTTGGTGGGGGCGCGGAGCGGGTACCTACCAGAGTATGCCGTCGATTCTGCAGCGCATCACGCGCTTCCTCAACAGCCCTAACGGCCGTCGCATCGTCGAGGTGGGTCGGCGCGAGCTGGCCAAGCCGGCGAACCAGGAGAAGCTGCGCCGGCTTGCGACACGGGCCCTGAGCAACCGCAGCCGCCGCCGCTGAGGACCGCGGCGGCGTTGCGGCCGCCGCGGTGGGTCGTCAGAGCGCGAGCACCGGCGGGTCAGCGGAGGTGTTCGGCGAAGAAGGTCGTGATGCGGGTGCGGGCGTCGGCGGCGGAGGGCTCGTGGGGGCCGTAGCGCAGGATCGGGCGGCTGAAGCGGACCATCAGCGGGATCGGGTCGCCGGCGGACTCGTGGTCGTTGAGGAAGCCGTGGCCGGCGTCCGGGTACTCCTTCACGTCGTGCGGCACCCCGCAGACCGTGAGCGCCGAGTCCAGCCGCGTCGCCGCGCCGCGTAGCGTCAGGTCGCGGGCGCCGAAGCTGGCTACCACCGGGCACGCGTCGCGCAGGAGGTCGGTGGCGTCTCTCGGTACTGTGCCGTAGTTCGCGCTCACCGCCGCGAAACCGTGGCCCGGCGCCAGCAGCAGCGCGAAACCGCCGCCCATGCAGAAGCCGATGACGCCGATGCGGCCCGTGCATCGCGGGTCGGCGGCCAGGACGGCGCGGGTGGCGGACACGTCGTCGAAGGTCGGGCCCGAGCGGCGGCGTGACGACCACCACAACCGCTGCGTCCCGGATCTGAGATATCGTCCCGCATATGGGAGACGACCTCGAGGCGCGGCTGGCCGGGCGGCTCGGTGAGCTGCGCGGCGAGCGCGGGTGGTCCCTCGACGACCTCGCGCAGCAGACGAGCATCAGCCGGTCGACGCTGTCGCGGCTCGAACGGGGCGAGATCAGCCCCACGGCGGCGCTGCTCGGGCGGCTCTGCGCCGCCTACGGGATGCCGATGTCGCGCCTGCTGGCCGAGGTCGAGCCGGAGCCGCCGCGGCTGGTCCGGGCCGCGATGCAGCCGGTGTGGCGGGATCCGGCCTCCGGCTTCACCCGGCGCTCGGTGTCGCCGCCGCACCCGGGACTGCGCGGCGAGGTCGTCGAAGGGGTCCTGGAGGCCGGGGCCGACATCGGCTACGCGGTGCCGCCGGTCGCCGGGCTGGAGCACCACCTGTGGGTGCTCGACGGCGGGCTGGAGCTCACGGTCGGCGGGGCCGTGCACACCGTCGGAGCCGGCGACTGCCTGCGCTACCGGCTGTGGGGACCGTCCCGTTTCGTCAACCCGGGGCCGGCCGCGGTCCGCTACGTCCTGCTCATCGTCCTGCCCTGAGGAGCACCCGATGCCCCCTGCGATCGTCCGGATCAGCCCGGATGTGTACTGCCAGCACGTCCCCGGCCTGGCCGAGGTCCTCGCCGACGCCGTCGCCCACGGCGCCTCCGTCGGGTTCCGGGCGCCGTTCGGGCCCGCCGACGCCGCGGCCTGGTGGCATACCCGGGAGGCGGCCGTGCGCGACGGGAGCCTGCACGTGTGGGCGGTCCACGGGCCGGGCGGCATCGCCGGCACCGTCAGCCTCGCCCTGGAGCCGAAGCCGAACGGCCGGCACCGGGCCGAGGTCCTCAAGCTCATGGTGCACAGCCGGGAACGCGGCCGCGGCCTGGGCCGGGCGCTGCTGAGCACCGCCGAGGAGGCCGCCGCGGCCGCGGGGCGGACGCTGCTGCTGCTCGACACCGCGACCGGGAGCCCGGCCGAGCGGCTCTACGAGACGGCGGGCTGGACCCGATACGGCATCGTGCCCGAGTACGCCACCGACCCCGGCGGCACGCTCGAGGACTGCAGCTTCTTCCGCAAACGACTGGAGGCGTGAGCCGTGGAGGTCGACGAGTCCGTCCTCGCCGGGCCGCCGCTGGGCCGCGATCCGCGGCTCTGGCCGGCCCTGGTGGCCAACGCCCGGCCGTCCCTGCGGCTGGCAGCGGGCCCGGGCCGGTCGTGGCTGGGCGGCGAGCCGGTGACCGCACCAGGCTTCGCGTGGCCGCACACGCCGGACGGCCGGCCCCTGACCTTTCTGGCCGGCATCGTCATTGACGAGCTTTTCGGGGGTACCGCCCTGAACGTCTTCTACGACCTCGACGGCTTCGAGCCGGTGTGGCACCTCCATCTCGCCCCGGCCCCGGACGGTCCGCCCGCCACCGGCCGCCCGCACGGCGTGACCCGGGTGCTGACCGTGCCGGAGCGGTGGGAGGCCCCCGTCCACGCGCTGTGGCAGGCCGGCCCGGCCGACGCGAGCCAGGTGTATCGCCGCCTCGCCCGCCGCACCGCCGACGGCCCCGTGCACCGCGTCCTGGGCTGGTCCGACCCGCTGCAGGGGCCGATGCACGAGGACGGCTGGACGCTGCTGCTCCAGCTCGACAGCGACCCGGCGACCGGCTTCACCTTCGGCGACGAGGGCACGGTGTACTTCTGGATCCCCGACGAGGACCTGCGGGCGGCCGAGCTCAGTCGTGTGCGAGCCGTGGTCCAGAGCCACTGAGGGGCGCGCGCCCGCCGGACAGCGGCAGCAGGCCCACGAACAGCAGGATCGCCGCGACCGGGATCGTGTCCAGGCTGACCGCGATCATCAGGAACGCGAACAGCACCGCGACCGGGCTCCAGGCCGGCAGCTTCTGCGCCCGCACCAGCTGCACCAGCAGGGTGAGCAGGCCCAGCATGAACGCGGCGTTGCCGGCGATCGCCAGGGCGTCGGGCAGCGGGGCGGTCTCGCGCAACGACGGGGACAGGTCGCCGGCGATGACCCACAGGAACGCCAGGACCCCGACCGACGTCGCGACCACGGCCAGGTTGGCGGCGACGCGGTTGCGGAAATCGTGGAACGGCAGCCGGGTCCGGGCTCCGATCGCGAGCGCGGCGAGCAGGACCATGGCGATGAAGAAGAGCACGTGGCCCGTGTTCCACATCCACGCGCCCTTGTCCATGCGCCCGTCGGCCCGGTCGATGAGCCGCAGCGTGCCGTACCCGAACAGCAGCACCGGCGCCACGAGCGCGCCGGTGCGCACCAGCGAGTTGGAGTTCATGCCACGAGCGTCGTCGCCGTCCTCCGATCGGACATCCGGGCAGAACCCCGACACGACCCGGAGGTCCGCCGGAGCGGCGACCCTGAGGTGTCGGCCTTGCCGAGGTCGGGCCGGCCTCGCAGCGGTGCGCCTCAGTCCTGGTTCCAGGGGCCGGGCCGCTGGCAGGTGTCGGTGTGGCCGGGTTTGACGACGTCGGCGGGGACCAGGCCGATCGGTTTGAGGTTCTCCTTGAACGAGCGTTCCCATTCGTTGGTGAGGAACTTGTCCAGCGTGGTGCTGACCGCGGCGCACAGGCGGGGGCGGTTGTTGGGCAGGCCGATGCCGTACTCCTCGGAGCCGTTCGCGAACGCGATGTACGTGGCGGGGTCCTTGCCCAGGGCCCAGGCGAATCCGGCCAGGGTCGTCCGGTCGCCGGAAACCGCCTGGACGGTGCCCTGGGTGAACGCGCTGAGGCACGTGTCGAGCGACGGCTTTTCCAGCGTCGACCAGCCGCGCTGGTAGAGGGCGTCGGAGCTGGTCGAGCCGGCCAGGACGCAGACCCGGCCGGTGGTCGGCAGTTCGGAGATGTCGTGGGCCGGGGTCGCGGACAGGTAGCCCTGGGAGTCCACGAAGTACGGTCCGGCGAAGTCGATCGTCTCCGCCTTGGCCGGTGTCATCGAGAAGTTGGAGATGACCAGCTGCACCGCGCTCTCGGTCTGGCCCTGGTCGTCGACCCAGGAGCCGTTGAGCGCGGCCATCCGGTTGGTGAGCCGGCCTAGCGGCACCCACTTGATGGTGAACCCGAAGTCCCGGGCCAGCGCGTACGCCACGTCGACGTCCATACCGTGAGCCGGCCGGCCGCCGGTCGCGTGCCAGCCGGCGTACTCGTTGGTGTAGCCGATGCGGATCACGCCCGACAGGAAGTCGCGCGGGTCCGGTTCCCGCTGGAACCACCACACGGTCGCGGTGCCGGCCAGGACCAGCGCCGCCGCGGTCGCGGCCCAGCGCCACACCCGGCGGCGCCCGCGCGGCACCCGCAGCGTCGGGATCCGGGTGGACCCGCGCTCGATCAGGATGCCGACGACCAGACCCACGACCTCCACCGGCAGCGTGAGGATGGCGGCGACGTCGGCACCCCAGCGGTGGTGCAGCAGCAGGTACACGGACAGTCCGATGGTGGCCAGGGCCAGCGGGACGATCCAGAACAGTTGCCGGCGGACGGGCCCGACCGGCCCCGGTTCGGGCTCGTCACCGGCGGGCACCAGGGTCGGGGAGGTTTCGACTGACATGCATGATGACTGTCACGTTCCCCGTCCGCGCGGTGCGAGATTTGCGACACCGCGGCCCGCGTTCCCTCCGCCGGTGCACCGGACCGTCCGAACGGCCGAACCCCCGCGGGGGTACCGGCGTCAGGTGGTTCAGTAGCGGTCGCGGAGCCGGGCCGGGTGGTCGGGGCGGCCGAAGTGGAAGCCCTGGCCGTAGGCGACGCCCAGGCCGGCCAGGGCCGTCGCGTCCGCCGAGGTCTCGATGCCCTCGGCGACCACGGCCGCGCCGGTGGCGGTGGCCAGGTCGGTCAGGGCGCGGACCAGGACCTGCAGGACCGGGTCGGCGGCGACGCCGGCGACGATGCTGCGGTCGAGTTTGAGCACGTCGGGCTGGGTGAGCACGATGTGGCGCAGGGACGAGAAGCCGGCCCCGACGTCGTCCACGGCCAGGCGCAGGCCACCGGCCCGCAGCGGGGCCAGGGCGCCCTTGAGCAGGTCGTAGTCCTCGACCTGCTGATGTTCGGACAGTTCCAGCACGATCCGGTCCAGGGGCATGCGGGCCAGGGCGTGCAGGCACTCGGGGGTGAGCAGCGTGTTGGGGGAGACGTTCATCGCCACGTAGCCCTGGTCGTCGGAGGCCTCCAGCAGCTCCGCGGCCCGGCGCAGGGCCAGGATCTCCAGCTCGTCGCCGGAGCCGATCTCGTGTGCCTCCGCGAAGTGCCGGTCGGGGGTACTCGCCCACGCGCGCGGGAAGCGGCTGAGTGCCTCCGCGCCGATGCGGCGGCCGCTGGCCAGGTCGACGATGGGCTGCAGGACGATGTCGGGGCCGCCCGCGGCGACGACGGGGTCGATCCGCGCCGCGATCTCGGTGTGCCTGGCCCGCTGCCTGGCTCCGGGTTCGACGATGAGCGCGGCGGCCTGTGACAGTACCCTCATCAGGGCCTCATCCCGGCGGGAGAGCTCCTTGTCGGCGCCGAATCCCGCGGCGCAGAACGTCCCGTAGGTCGTGCCGTCGCTGAGCACCACCGGGACGGAGATGTAGGAGCGGATCCTCGGGATCCGGGCCGCCGGCAGGCGCATCGCCTCCGGAAACTTCCGCAGGTCCGGGATCACCGCGGGGAGCTTGCCGTCGGCGATCGCCTTGCAGAGCGAGTCGTGCCAGGGGCGGGTCGAGCCGTCGCGGAAGATCGGCGGGAACACGGACTCGACGACCTCCAGGTGCTGGGTGTCGCCGTCGAGCCGGGTGATGAAGGCCAGGCTCAGGCCCAGGGCCGAGCGCGCGGTCCGCAGCAGCGCCGCGATGTGCTCCGCCGCTTCGGTACGTCGTCTGGCCATGCACGGACATCGGCCCGCGGCCGCCGGAGTAAAGACCTTCGGTGCAGGTGACGCCGGGTCATCCGGGCGGCGGCGACGGTTGGCGCGTCGACATCGCCGAACAGCGTCGACATCACCGAGCAAAGGGAGACAGCTGTGACCAGTGCCACCGCCGAACGCCAGGATTCCAGCGTGGAGCAGCGGGACCAGGGGATGGGCATCGACCACCCGCTGCTGCTCGCCGCCCTCATGTCCCGCCGCGAGGAGAGCGGCGACAGCCTCTTCGAGCACCCGCTCATGCTCGCCGCGCTCGCGAAGCGCCGGGGCCGCCGGGGCGGTATGGGTATCGAGCACCCGCTGATGCTGGCGATGCTCATGCGCCGGCGCGAGGACGACAGCGAGGGGATCGACCACCCGCTGCTGCTCGCCGCCCTGATGTCGCGGCGCTGACATGCCGCAGCACGAGCAGAACGGAGGCCAGCCGGTCGACTCGACGATCGACGACCTGATCCTCGACATCCTCAACGACGCCGGCCGGGCCCCGGCGGTGACGGCGTCGGTGATGCCGCAGCTGCCCCGGGGCACGCCGCTGCTGGAGCGGGTGCTGCTGGCCGAGGCGGTGGCCGGCGCCCTCGCCGACGCGCTGGCCCCGGCCCTGGCCAACGCCCTCGCACCACGGGTCCTGCAGCTCATGGACAGCGGGGAGGAGCCGGAGCCGCCGAAGCGGGCCGCGGCCCGATCGGCCAAGTCCGGCAAGTAGCGACGCAGCCTACGTTTCGGGGATACCCGGACGTAGGCTGCTTGCCATGTCGTTCGAGGCGTTTCGAGAGGCCCGGGACCTGCTGCTGGCCACGCGCGAGGACTACGCCGCGGCCGTGGAGCGGTTCCGCTGGCCGGAGCTCGGGGAGTTCAACTGGGCCCTCGACTGGTTCGACCGGGTCGCGGCCGGAAACGACGCCCCGGCGCTGTGGATCGTCGAGGAGGACGGCCGCGAGGAGCGGATCTCCTACGCCGACCTGTCGGCCCGCTCCAACCGCCTGGCCAACTGGCTGCGGGCGCAGGGCGTGGCCCGCGGCGACCGGCTGGTGCTGATGCTCGGCAACCAGGCCGAGCTGTGGGAGACGATCCTGGCCGCGATGAAGCTCGGCGCGGTCATCATCCCGGCGACGCCGCTGCTCGGTCCGGCCGACGCCCGCGACCGGGTGCTGCGCGGCGGGGCGCGGCACATCATCGCCGGGGCCGCCTCCGCCGCGAAGTTCGACGGCGTCGACCCGGCCGTGACCCGCATCGCCGTCGGCGGCGAGGTCCCCGGCTGGCGGCCGTACACCCTGGCCGGCGACGACACCTTCACCCCGGACGGCCCGACCCGGGCGTCGGACCCGCTGCTGCTCTACTTCACCTCCGGCACGACCGCGCGGCCGAAGCTCGTCGAGCACACCCACGCGTCCTACCCGGCCGGGCACCTCTCGACGATGTACTGGATCGGCCTCGAGCCCGGCGACGTGCACCTCAACATCTCCTCGCCGGGCTGGGCCAAGCACGCGTGGAGCAACGTCTTCGCCCCGTGGAACGCCCAGGCCTGCGTGTTCATCTACAACTACACCCGCTTCGACGCGGCCGCCCTCATGCGCCAGATGCAGCGCTGCGGTGTGACGAGCTTCTGCGCCCCGCCGACCGTGTGGCGGATGCTGATCCAGTCCGACCTGGCGCAGCTGCCGACCCCGCCGCGGCTGGTCGTCGGGGCCGGTGAGCCGCTCAACCCGGAGGTCATCGACCAGGTCCGCAAGGCCTGGGGCCGCACGATCCGGGACGGCTTCGGCCAGACCGAGACGACGGTCCAGATCGCGAACTCGCCCGGCCAGCCGGTGAAGCCGGGCTCGATGGGCCGCCCCGTCCCCGGCTACGGCGTCGTGCTCATCGACCCGAGCACCGGCGAGCCGGGCCCGGAGGGCGAGATCTGCCTCGACCTGGCGGCCCGCCCGCTGGGGCTGATGACCGGCTACCACGGCGACCCGGAGCGCACCGCCGAGGCGATGGCCGGTGGCTACTACCACACCGGTGACATCGGCTCCCAGGACGCCGACGGCTACATCACCTACGTCGGCCGCGCCGACGACGTGTTCAAGGCCTCCGACTACCGCATCTCCCCGTTCGAACTGGAGAGCGTCCTGATCGAGCACGACGCCGTGGTGGAGGCGGCGGTGGTACCGTCGCCCGACCCCGTCCGCCTGGCCGTGCCCAAGGCCTACGTGGTCCTCGCGGCCGGCTGGGAGCCCACCGAGGAGACCGCCCGCGCGATCTTCGCGCACTGCCGGGCCCACCTGTCGCCGTTCCAGCGCATCCGCCGCCTCGAGTTCGCCGAGCTCCCGAAGACCATCTCCGGCAAGATCCGCCGAGTCGAGCTGCGCGGCCAGGAGCGCGACAAACACCCCGACCCCACGGTCCCGGCCGACGGCGAGTTCTGGGACGCATGAACCGGCCGCATCCGGCGCGGGTGTACGACTACCTGCTCGGCGGCACCGAGCACTACCCCGCCGACCGGGCCGCGGCCGAGGCCGGGCTGGCCGCCAACCCCAGCAGCCGCATCCCGCCCCGGGAAAATCGCGGATTCCTGCGCCGGGCCGTGGAGTACCTCGCCCTCGAACACGGCGTGCGGCAGTTCCTCGACATCGGCACCGGCATCCCCACCTCGCCGAACGTGCACGAGGTGGCGCAGGCCGTCGACCCCCGCGCGCGGATCGTCTACGTCGACAACGACCCGATCGTCCTGGCCCACGCGCGCTCGCTGACCGGCGGGCGGCCGGAGGGCCGGACCGAGTACCTCGACGCCGACCTGCGCGACGTCGAGCGGATCCTGGCCGCGCCGGGGCTGCGGGCCGCCCTCGACCTGCGCCGGCCGGTGGCCCTCATGCTCGTCGCCGTCCTGCACTTCCTCGAGGACGAGGACAAGCCCCACGAACTGGTCCGGCAGCTCGCCGACGCCCTGCCGGCCGGGAGCTACCTCGCGCTGTCGCACCTGACCGGTGACTTCGACCCGGCGGCGTGGGAGCGGGTGGCGGCGATCTACGCCCGGGACGGGGTCGCGCTGCGGGTGCGGTCGCGGGAGGAGATCGCCGCGTTCTTCGACGGGCTCGAACTGCTCGACCCGGGCCTGGTCGTCGTCACCCGCTGGCGGCCGGACGCCGAGGTCGACCGCCGCGCCACCGACGCACAGGTTTCCGTGTACTGCGGGATCGCCCGCATCCGCTAGAGGTCCGCGGGAATCAGGCTGTACACCGCCATGTCCGCTCGCACACCCGATCGGGTCGGCGTGAGATTGCGCAGTACCCCCTCGAATTGAAATCCGGCGGCCAACGCCGTCTTGCGCGACGCCCCGTTGGCGGTGTCGGCCTGCAGGTGCACCCGCTCCAGGCCGACCTCGGTCAATGCCCAACGGGCCACCACGGCCGCCCCCTCGGCCGCGTAACGGCGGCCCCGCGCCCACGGCGACGTCCAGTAGTGGATCTCGACGGTCCGCGCCTCCCAGTCGGCCCCGAACAGCGCCACGTGCCCGACCAGCCGGCCGCCGCCCCGCGGGGCCAGCGCGAACCCGATGCCCTTGCCGTCGGACCGGCGCTGCTCGATCCCGCCCGTGCACCACGCCACCGCCGTCGGCAGGTCCGCCGCCGCGTAGGGGTAACCGACCGGGGCGCTGCCGACGAACGCCGCGTCCTGCCACGCCTCGTGGACGTCCGGCGCATCGGCGGCGGTGAAGGGGCGCAGCAGGAGCCGTTCGGTGGTGAGCACGGTGCGGGGGAAGGTCTCGTCGGGCCGGAGCATGCCCGAAAGATAGCTCCTGTACCGCTCATATCCCCAGTTGCGGTGCCGATCGGGCCGGTATGCAACTGCGACATCGGCTGCTGGCCCTCGGCGTCGGCGGCACGGTCGTCACCGCGCTCGTCCTGTTCGGGGTCGGTGCGGTATCCAGCGGGCGATTCGGCGCCGGTGCCCGCGAAGACGTCTCCACCCTGTCCCGCGGCGACCTCGACCACGTCTCCGAGGGCGTCACCCGCCTCGCCACCGCCGTCGGCGAAGGCGTGCAGGCCAGCGTCGACCGGGCCCAGACGGCCGCGATCGCCGAGCTCGGCCAGCGCGGCGGGATGCGCTTCGCCCCGCAGACGGCCACCTGGACGGCGACGAACCAGCTCACCCAGGCGGTCAGCACCGTCACCCTGCCCCGGGTCACCGTCGGCGGTGTCTGGCTGGGCCAGAACCGCGACCTGAACACGCCGACGCCCGTCGTCGACGAGATCCGCGGGATGGTCGGCGGGACGGAGACCCTGTTCCAGCGCATGAACGCGGCCGGGGACCTGCTGCGGGTCGCCACGAACGTGCCGAACAAGTCCGGGCTGCGGGCGATCGGCACCTACATCCCGGCGACGGCGGCCGACGGCAGCCCCAACGCGGTCGCCGCCGCGATCCGCGACGGCAAGCCCTACCGCGGCGTCGCTCAGGTCGTCGACACCTGGTACGTCACCGGCTACGACCCGCTCAAGGACGCCGCCGGCAACGTCGTCGGCGCCATCTACTTCGGTGTGCCCCAGGCCGAGGCGATCGCCAGCCTGACGAAGACCATCGCGGAGACGAAGGTCGGGGCCAACGGCAGCGTCGCGGTGTACTCGACCGGCGCCACCGACCGCGGCCGGGTCATCGCCTCCGGCACGCCGGCCGACGTGAACACCGTCCAGCTCGACGCCAAGGACGCCGCCGGAGTCGCGTACGTGGACAAGGTCACGACGGAGGCCCCGAAGCTCACCTCCGGCGCCGCCTGGCACGGCTCGTTCCAGCTGCCCGGCCGCACCGGCGCGGCGGCCGCCGCCAACGACGTCACCGTCACCTACTTCGCCCCGTACAAGTGGGCGATCGTCACCCGCGCCTACACCCCGGACTCGCAGGTCTTCGTCGACAACCTCAACCGCGGCCGGCGCGACATGCTGATGGCGTTCGCCCTCGCCGCGGTGCTCCTCGCGGCTGTCGTCGGCGCGGTCGCCTGGTACTGGGCCCGCCGCGTCGCCGGGCAGCTGGCCGGCCTCACCGGGGCCCTGGACCGGGTCGCGCAGCGGGACCTGACCACGACCGTGACGGCCCGGGGCGACGACGAGGTCGGGCGGATGGGCAAGGCTTTGAACACCGCGGTCGGCGAGCTCCGCGGCCTGCTGGGCGAGATCAGCGGTACCGCCGGCGAGGTCTCCGCCTCGGCCGCCCGGGTCGCCGCGGTCGGCGACGAGCTCGGCGGGGCCGCGGCCGGAGCGGCCCGGCAGGCGGGCTCGGTCGCCGAGTCGGCCCGCGACGTCACCGGCAACGTCAGCACCGTCGCCGCCGGCTCCGCCGAGATGGCCGCCTCGATCACCGCGATCTCCCGCAACGCCGACGAGGCCGCCCGGGTCGCCCAGGACAGCGTCCAGCTCGCCCAGCGCGCGACGACGGTCATGGGCCAGCTCGGCGAGTCCAGCGCCCAGATCGTCGACGTCGTCAAGGTCATCTCCGGGATCGCGGAGCAGACGAACCTCCTCGCGCTCAACGCCACGATCGAGGCGGCCCGGGCCGGCGAGTCCGGCAAGGGCTTCGCGGTCGTCGCCGGCGAGGTGAAGGAGCTCGCACAGCAGACCGCCCGCGCGACCGACGACGTGACCTCGCGCGTGGCCGCGATCCGGGCCGACACCGAGGGCGCGGTCGCCGCGATCGACGCGATCACGGAGGCGATCGACCGGGTGAGCGAGTACCAGCGGGCCATCGCCACCGCCGTCGAGGAGCAGACCGCGACCACGGACGCGATGCAGCACAACGTCCGCCGCGCCGCCGACGCCAGCGGCGCGATCGCCGCCGACATCGACGGTGTCAACAGCAGCGTCACCACCGCCCAGCGCGCGGTCGAGACGTCCCGCTCGGCCGCCCGCGAACTCAACAGCAGCGCCGCCGCCCTGTCATCCCTGGTCAGCCGATTCCGCCTATGACCTCCTCGACCAGCGCGACCCGCTCCCCGACGGTCCCCGGCGGGACCTCGACGAGCTCGTAGCCGAGCCGCCGGTACACGTCCCGGTGGATCCGCTCGAACCGCTCCGAGTCCGCCAGCCCGATCCGCCGAGCCTTGGTCGGGACGATGAACCCCATCAACCGCACAAAGAAGACCCGGCGTTGGTACGTCCCGTCGTTCGCCGCCGCGAGCCGTAGCTCGGCCTGAGGTTCGATCCCGCAGTACTCGGCGAGCGCGAGGGTGCACGCCGGCGACCGGTCGAAGACCTGCAGCGCGCCACCCGCGCCGGCCTGCCGCTCCAGCTGCGTCCGCAGGATGCGCTCGAGAAACGGCTGCCCGGTGCCCTCCAGCTCCGGCGCCTCGTGGATGACGTCGGTGGCCGCCTCCCGGATCACGGTGTGGCCACGCGCCTGCAACGCCTCGGCGAGCGTGGTCTTGCCGGCACCGGGCGCACCGGTCAGGACATACCTTCGGATCATCGGGGGTCACCCTTCAGGTTTTGGGCATGGGCATGCGGCATCGAGGTGCCGGATGTGATCGGGGATCGCACGGTTGCGGCGGAGGCGACAGAAGGCCTGAACCAGCCGGAAACCCTGCCCGACGCGCGGACTCGCCGCGCTGCGCACCCTCGAGAGCCGCGAGGGTGCGGGAGTGCTGACCGCCATGGTACCCGGCGACCCGGCCAGCCGCCGCCCGCACCACCGCGCCCGCGTCCGCGGCCCGCCCCGCCGTCGAGGAGCGCGCCGCCGATGTGCACGACTCACGGGTCCGGGCGGCCAGCCTTTTCGATCGGCGTCTGCGACTTCGGACCCAAGTAACAGCTGCCAACTCCCGGCCGACTACCGGATCTGGCCGCTGCGTGCGCGCAGGTCGGCGGAGCCTATAGCGCGGTGTGCCGGCTCGGAGTCGGCGGTCGCCTGTCCTGCCGATGTGCGACTCAACGCCGCGTCACCGCCGCGACAGGCCTTCATGCACATCGCCCCGTCCGAGCGCAGCGACCAGATCACGATCGTTGACCGCGAACGATAATGTCCGGCGTGACGCTCATAGAAGTGTGCGACCAGTCAGGCTCGGTGGCGGTCCGGGGTCCGCGTCCACTGCGGATCATCGTCGCGGCGACACTCGTGATCGTGCTCGCCGCGGGTGGCGGCTTCATCTGGGTTGTTGCGCAGACACCAACCGGCGGTTCTCCCTGGAATGTGCTCGGGTTCGGTTCGTTCCGCACCATCGGGGCTGTCATGCTCGATCCGGGTGAATACCGGCCCGCGCTGGACCCGTTGGCGCAGCCGGCCACGGATGTCCGCGAATGCGCGGGGGACGGCGAGTTCGCCGACCTGCATGCCGGCACCCGAGTCACCGCCCTTGGCGAAGCCGACGCCATACTCGCGGTCGCCGAGCTGGGCCGGGGTCAGCTCACGTCCGGGACGTGCATGCTGTATTTCAAGTTGCTCGCCGTGCCGGCCGGACACGCCCGCTACGGCATCCAGATCGGCGACAGGCCGCCATACGAGTACACCGAAGAGTCCATGCACCGCCCGAAGGGCATCGGATTCGCACCTGAGTAACCGGCACCGCCAGCAGCGGCCCACGACGCCCAGGCACTTCGCGCCAGACGCGGCGATCTTGGCGTCTGCTCATGCCGCTGATGGCGCGGTCACTGGTCGGCAATGTATCGGGCCGGGAAGGTCCAGATTGCCTTGTCACTCGTCGATAGGCGAAGACAGACGTGCCGTGAGTCCTGTTGCGCGGATGTCCGGGTGGGTCATGTCAAGTTGGTGCAAGCCGCCATCACCGGGTGGCAACGCCAGATCTCGTCTGGCTGCAGAGTAGAACTCTGCACGCGTCGCGCGCTGCTCCTCGAGAAGCCGACGCCACGCGTCCGGATCGCGAACTTGATTCTGAACGAAACGCTCCATCTTCGAGGCAGCATGGAACCAGGCCCTGGCGGCTTCGACGACGAGTGGGGCACCGAGGAGAAGCATCGCTTCCCAACCGAGGTCACGTGCGTCGTACGCGCTGCGTAGCCTTTCGGCGGCTTCGTCGGGAGTCAACGGATGCGGGTTTGGGTCGTTGCCCAGGTGCGCGGATGCCCGGAACGTCACACTGACCGTGACCTTCAGTGCGCGCGAGTAGTCGGCGTATGTAGCCAGACGTTGTGCCCTCCACTGCGCCGACTGTTCCCGCCGAAAGCGAGAGCGATCGCCGAGTGTCACCGCCGTGTAGGAGCCGACGGCTCCGATAATGACGCCGATCAGTGCTGGAAGTTGTGCCAGCAGGCTAGTCATGCCAGCAAAGTACTGCCGCGCCGCAAATGCGCCGAGCCGACTATTCGGTTATGATCGATATGAAGTACCTCCGACCTCGGGTACGACTGCCTCGCACATCTTTCTATGCCGCGATCCGCGCGGGCCGGTCGACATGTGGCGCGCTCGGTAGTGGTCACAGGCGTAGTACTGCCGATCGAGTGTCGAGTCGCCCGTAGGTCAAGATCCGTGCCAAGTACGCCCGGAATGTCGCGAGCGACTGCGGATCTGCTGCCAGTTCGACGATGATCTCGGTGTCCTCCAGGCCGAGGTCAGCGCGGGCCGCTTCGTTGACGACGACGCGCAGACGGTCGCCGTCGATGCTCAACTCACGGACGCACCCATATGCAGTTCCGTGGCGCTCGGTGACCAGACAGTAGGTGTCCATAACCAACTGGACGTCCTGGGCATCCGGGGGCTCGTCGCCGGCCTGAAAGATCAGGGCGCGGCCGGTGCCGTCGCCTCGTTCCCCGACGGCGGCGACCAGGCACTCCTCCTCATCGACGGACGCGACGAACTCGATCAGCATGGCGCCGTTCTTACTACAGCCCAGCCCAGGCCTACGACAAGATCATCGGAACATCCGCTCGTGATCGTGACGTGCCGACTGTCACGTGTGCCGAAGTCGCACTCGTGCCTGGCGCCCTCGATCCAGGTCGACGATTCCGGCGCGTTGAAGCTCGACGGCCACGTAGTCAAATGTCTTGAGGTAGCCATCCAACGTGCCCTGGCCGCCGGAACCTGACGCCGCGGTTCACGACCATGCCGATGTGCGCGTGTCGGGCGCCTTGGTTCTACCGATCGAGCATTGAACTGCTTCACTGGCCGTGCTGCTCCAGCAGCGCCGCGCCCTCAGCCCATTCGATTCGATACTTCTTGGCTTGGTGCAGTCCCCGAGCCGCATCGATCGGCCGGCCCTGCATGCCCCGTGCTGCGATGCTGGGATCAGCGCCTCGTTTCAGCAGGTGCTGCAGGACGCGGAAGCAGCTAGCCTGCTGTTCGGGCGACCATGGCGTGGTACCAGTGGCCGCCGCGTACCAAAGCGCGGTGCGTCCGGTGCTGTCGACCGCGTTGAGTGGGCAGCCAACCTCGAGAAGTTCGTCGATGATCTCCACTCGAGCATCGCCAGTGCCGACTCGACCATGGGCCATCTCATGCAGCGGCGTGCTCTGGAATGTCGTGAGGGCCCCGGCGTCGGCGCCGGCGGACAGCAGTGCCGCGACCACCTCGGAAGCCCCTATCCCGGCGGCGATGTGCAACGGCGTGTACATGCGGTAGTTACGGGCGTCCACGACAGTGCCCTCGGTTATCAACCGAGCGACCTTCTGCGCATCGCCCACCTGGGCGGCAATGTGCAGCGGGCCCTCTCGCAGCGCGTCCATGCCCGCACATTAGCTTGATCGGCACTCGCCAGATCCACCGTCGGGCGGTCGTCGGCAATACCGGCTGCAGTGCGCGGCGTTCGCACATCTGCCGCGGCGCGAGTGCTGGCGTTCATCGTCGCTGGTGACGCACCGTAAAATATGGTTGCGTTTCCTGTTTCCAGCACCCGTCCCGAGTCGCCGGGTGACCTCGTCCTACGGGCCGCGGTGGCGGCTTACCTCGGCCGCTACCGCGGCTTGACCCGCCAGCACAGCGAGTCGGACCTGCGCGTCTGTGTCATCGACGGGCATCGGATGCCGAGGATGCACCCTCACATGCTGAGACACACATTTGTCACGACCATGCTCGACGCCGGGGTCAGCCTCCACGACGTGCAGATCGCCGCTCGGCCCGCCGACCCGCGCACCACGATGCGCTACGACCGGGCCTGCAACAACCTCGGCCGCCACCCGCACCACATTCTCGCCGCCTACATGGCCTCCGGAACCTGACCTTGGAGCACGGCCATGCCGAAGAGCGTGCACGCGATCTTCGTGGGCTGGTGTCGCTGTGGGATGCGTTCCTTCTGGTGGTGAGTCCGGTTCGACATGCGTCTGTGCCGGGGCGGGTGGGTTCTTCAGGAGGTGCAGAGCCTCGCCAGCGTTGCCCGGGCGATGGCCTCGAACGGCTCGTCGCCGGCCAGTCCGGCTTCCAGGAGCGTCAGACCGAAGAACACGGCCCAGCCCTTCGCCCGGTCCATGGTTGGTGGGGCAATGGCCCCATAGGCCTCCCAGAGGTGCGCGTGTGCCGACGGTGGAAACAGCATCCAGGCGGCGGCGAGGTCGATCGCGGGGTCTCCGGCTGTCATGTCACCCCAGTCCAGGACCGCCGCGAGCCGGCCGCCGTCCACCACCAGGTTCTTGGGGTGCAGGTCACCGTGGACGCACGTGGTCAGGGGATCCGGTCGGGCGGCTACGGCGGTGCGCCAATGGCCGCGCAGAGCGGTCACCGGCACGTCGCCGGCGACGTCGTGGAGTTGCTGGTCGATCCGGTCCGCGACATCTGCCAGCGGAATGCCGCGCCAGTCGTTGCGGGGAAAATCATCGGGCACGGGTTGATGCAGCGCTGCCAGGAACCGGCCGAACACGGCGGCCTGCGCCGGGTCCGGCGGGGCGTGCTCGGCTGACCGGCCTGGTATCCACGGCACCACGCTCCATCGCCAGGGGAACAGCTTGCCCTAATGCGGCTCGCCGAGGCGTTCCGGCACCGGCCCGCGTATCGGTAGCCGCCCTGCGAGTACCGGCAGCCAAGCCTGCTCATGTCGCAGCAGCTCCGAACCGGCCCGAATGCGGGGCAGCCGCACGGTCAGGTGCTCACCCAACCGGTAGGTGACGTTGTCCCAGCCGATGGCGGCCAGCGTCAGCCGCAGCTCCGCCAGATCGGGCTGCTGCGCCCGCAGGAGCGCCCGAACCAGATCCTCGTCGATCTCGATTTCCGCCGCCGGCACTCCGGCCGGCGTCATGGGCTCGTCGCTCACGGCCCCAAGCTACCGCGTCGAGCGCACGGAAGGTCATGCCGTGAACACCGGCCGGCCAGCTCCGGGAAGGTGAGACCGGCCGGGTCGACGAGGCTTGGACATGCGGCGGTGATGCTGTCGCGACCGTTGAGCCAGCTTGACCGGTAGTCATAAATGGTTGCGCGTGTCCGGCAGGCTTCCGGACGTGGCCGATGAGCGTGGGCCTGGTCATCGTGATCGGCCCGGCTGCGCTGCCGATCCGCTGAACGTCTGTGCCCACCAGGCGCAGCCGGCGGCGGCTCGGTACGAGGGACGCGCGGGTAAGCTCACGGGCCGTGGCCGGCCATGTGCGTGACAGCTTCGAGGTGAGCGGGCGCAAGCTCTCGTATCTGGATTTCGGCGGGGCGGGCCCGGTGCTGGTCGCGCTGCACGGGCATTTCAGCGAAGGTGCGGACTTCGCCCCGCTGGCGCAACGGCTGGGCCCCGGATGGCGTGTGCTCGCGCTCGACCAGCGGGGACACGGTGAGTCCGGCCGGGCCGGCGACTACGAGCGCAGCGGCTACGTCGGCGACGTCGCCGATTTCCTCGATCACCTCGACCTGGCCCAGGCGATACTAGTCGGCCATTCCCTCGGCGGCGTGAACGCCTACCAGTTCGCCGCCAGGCATCCCGATCGTGTCACTGCCCTCATCGTCGAGGACGCGGGAGCGGTCTGCGACATCGATCTGACGTTCGCGAAGCAGCTGCCCGAGCGGGCCGCGACCCGCGACGAGCTCGTCGAAAAGCTCGGCCGGGCCGCACCGTACCTCGAGCGGACCTTCAGGCAGCGATCGGAAGGCTGGGGCTTCTCCTTCGACGTGCCCGACACGATCCGGTCCCAGCAGGCGCTGTCCGGTGACCACTGGCACGACTGGCTGGCCGTGCGATGCCCGACCCTGCTGATCCGCGGCACGCGCAGCGACAAACTGTCGGCCCGGCACGCGGCGATATGACGGCCAGGCGACCCGTCCATTTCATCGAACTCCCCGCCGGGCACGTCGTTCACCACGACCAACCCATCCTCTACGCCGATTGCATCCGACGGTTCCTGGAGGGCACACCGGCGCCCGGCCCGAACAGCGCATGATCCGGGCTTCCATCGAGGTCTTGCCCGCGGCGAGCGGAGGTGACCTCCAGCGTCCAGGCCTGCGATTGGATCGAACCAGGTCCCGGCAACGCTCATCGACGGCCGGGCCGGCGCTCGGGACGTGCAGTGGGTTCCCTTTCGCGCGTACTTGTTGGTGGAAGGGCCGAACCGAGTACAGGAGGTCGCCTTGAAGCACGCGGCACCGGTGACTGCGACGTCGCTCGCCGAAATGTCGAAAGCGTCGATCCGCCGCCGGTAGATCCTACCGCGCCGCCATGCCGCCGGGCCACGCCCGGCCGCACCGACCGGCGCGGTCGGGCCGGCTGTCGCCGCCTTCGCCGCCTTCGCGTCCGGCTCGGGGGTCTCGACCCGATCACCGCGACCTGGCTGAGTGCGGAGCTGGATGAGAGCGGACCGCCGGAGCAGGTGCTGGACCGTGTCCTCGAGGCTTTGGCAAGTCTCTGAACCGGCCGCGGGCCCGAGCCGGCGGTCGTGGTGCATGTCCCGGGACGAGCCGGTGTCCTGGAGCCTGGCCGCTGCTAGGACCGGAACAGGCCGGAGAACACGAGTGAGCCGGCGAAGCCGCACCACACGATGAGGAACAGCCCGAAGAGGCAGCTGAGGATCCAGCCGGCGACGATGCCGACCTTGGCCAGTTCGATGCCGCGCTCGCCGGTCTGTTCGATCTGCTCCCGAGCCTTGCGGCCGAAGTAGATCCCGAGCGGCGGGAAGGCGAAGAACGCCAGGATGACCGCCAGGATGGCGTACGTGTTCACCGGCGGCGCGGGTCGGTACTGCGGGTACTGCGGATATGGCGGATGCGGCTGGTACTGGTACGGATACTGCTTCGGCTGGCCGGCCGGTTCGTCCTCTGGTTCGGTCATGCGACCCTCATCTCCCCGTTCGGGCCGAGCCACGTCATCGTAGGGCGTGGTAGTGCGCCGATCGTAGGGCCGACGGGCAACTTGCCCTTCGGCGGGAACCGCTGTGAGCCAGCTGGTCGCCCTGGTGGAGGCCCATCAGTGGCGGGAGCTCGACTACCGTCGCGGGATTCATCGTCCGCCGACTGCTTCGATCACCCGGTCGGGGCGGCGGTCCCGCGCCGGACTCTCCCGGTCGGAAGCACCACGCAGTGCCGCCTCGACGCGGCGGTTGTCGGTCATGGTCGCCGTGACGGCGGTCATGGCCAGGAGGAGGCCGGCGGCCGTGTAGAGCGGGGTGCGTACGTCGAACGTGAAGGCCAGCCAGCCGCCGAGGAAGGCGCCGAACGGGGCGGCGCACATGGCGAGCATGCGGGAGGTGGAGGTGACCCGGCCGATCAGGTGCGCTGGAACGATCGCCTGCCGCAGGGAGGGGGCGAGCACCATGGTGGCGCCCATGCCCGCTCCGCACACGGCTAGCGCGAGCCCGGCCAGGTACGGGTTCGGGGCGGCGGCAAGCCCCAGAATGGCAACTCCTTCGACGGCGGCCGTGCAGGTCAGCGCGGTCCCGGTGCCGAGCCGTCGACCGAGGAAGGAGGCGATGCCCGCGCCGAGCAGGCCGCCGGTGGCCTCCGCGGTGAGGAGCAGGCCGAAGCCGGAGGTGTGGATGTCGAGGCGATCGTGCGCGAAGAGGGCGAGGACGGTCTCCACGGCGGTGAAGGCGATGTTCCCGACCGCCGGACGCAGGGCGAGTCCGAGCAGCAACCGGTCCCGGAAGACGTACGAGGCGCCGGCCCGGGCCTGGCGAAGCAGCGACTCACGAGCCTGTGGTACGGGCTTGGGTGCGGCCGGCAGCGACCGCACGAGCAGCGCGGAGAGCGCGAACGACACCGCGTCGGCGAGCAGCGGAACCGCCCGTCCGAGCGCGAGCAGGGCACTGCCGGCAGGGGGTCCCGCGAATCCGGACGCGGCGGTCTGGGTGGCGCGCATGCGGGCATTGGCGCGCTCCAGGAGCGCGGGTTCGCGGCCGAGCAGATCCGGCAGATAGGCCGCGGCGGCCGTGTCGAACAAGAGTGTGCCGAGGCCGAGCAGGAAGGCGACGGCCGCGAGCAGCGGAATGCTCAGCACGTCGAGCACGGCCGCCGCCGCCGGTATCGCCAGCAGCACCGCCCGCGCCGCGTCCGTGACCCACATCGTGCGGCGGCGGTCCCAGCGATCCACCAGCGCACCGCCGAGCACCCCGAACAGCAGCCACGGCAGCGTCGCGGCGGCCGTGACAACGGCGAGCGCCATCGGATTTCGGGTCAATGCCAGCGAGAGCAGGGGCAGCGCCGCATGCGTCACCCCGTCCCCGAGCGACGACACCGTCTGAGCAGCCCACAGCCGCCCGAAACCGGCCGGCAGCTTCCGAACCTCAGTAGTCATAGCCACACCTTGTCGAGGCGTCGGGCCTCGATCAACGCCGATTGCACCGCCCGTGCGATAACGCCGGAGTTATCGAACTGCCGCGGCGTCGCTCGTACGAAGCCGACGAGGACCACGCCGTTACCGGTGCTGGGAAGCGGCCGGCCGCGTCGGCGGCCGGGCTCAGCCGCCCGACACGTCGGCGCAGGCGCGGAGGAACTCGCGGATCAACGCCGTCTCGCCGGCGGCGCGCCACACGGGCGCGTATCGCATGACCGGTCCATCGACCAGCGGCACGAAGACGAGATCCGGGCGGCGCCGGGACGCGGCCGCGAATCCGCGGACCAGGGAGACGACACGCCCCGAGGCGACCGCGCCGAGGCCCTCCTCGACGGTCGCCGCGACGATGCCACGCTGGACGACCCGCCCGGACGGTGTCACGGGCGGGCTGTGCGCGTCCCACATGTAGTCCGGCACCGGGCCGTCCGGGTACAGCACCGGGTAGTCGCCCAGCACTTCCAGATCGACGTGGTCCCGGCCCGCCAGCGGGTGGTTGGCCGCGACGGCCAGTATGAGCGGCTCGGTGTGCAACTCCGGCCCGACCACGAGGTCCGGCTCGCGGACCGGCATCCAGAGCACCGCGACGTCGACCCGGCCGGCGCGCAGCCCGCCGAACGGGTCGGCGGGCTGTACCTCTCGCAGGTTCAGCTCGCACCGTGGGTGCCGCCGCCGGAACAGGTCGAACACGGCCGCCAGTTGCTGGTGGTGGCTGTCGTAGGTGCCGACGTTGAGCGTGCCGGTCTGACCACGGGCGGTGGCAGCCGCCTCCTCGATGCCGCTCATGATCTCGCGGTATCCGACGACGAGCCGGTCGCGGAGCCGCTCGCCGAGCGGGGTGAGGCGCACGACCCGGCTACTGCGCTCGAACAGCGCACCACCGATGCGGCGCTCCTGCTGTTTGATCGACTGGCTGACCCGCGCCTGGGACACGTGCAGGCGCTCGGCCGCGCGCCCGAAGTGGAGTTCCTCGGCCAAGGCCAAGAAGATCTCGATGTCGCGAAGCTCCACGCAACCTGGTCCCTCCGGCCCGCGAACTCGTGTGACGGGAGCATACAGTTTCGCCGTCCGCCACCCGAGCGGCGACGTCGCGGTCCGCGGAATCCGACCCGCCCCGCGGGCGTACACGGCCCGCGGCCTCGGACGACAACCCCCGGCTTATCGGACGGTTCGGTCTTTCGCGTTGATCCCGCTCGGCGGTCCGGTGATTGTGGGCGCATGAGCGAATCCCTGATCGACATCGGGGTGGTGTCGGATCACCCCGGGGTTGCGCGGTGGCACGCCATGGCACCGTGCGGGTCGGTGGCCGGCGTGGCCGGTGTGCGGCCGGTCGTCCCGTTCCGCCACGACGTCCTGTCGGCCCCGCACCCGCCGGTGGAGGCCGGCACCGCCGAACTCGGCCTCTACGTCGCGCCGCGGTGGCGGCGACGCGGCATCGGCTCTCGCCTCCTGCACGCCGTCCGCAGCCAGACCACCGCGCGGCGCCTGGTCGCGGACGTGACGGCGGCCTCGCCCGGCGAGGAGTTCAGCCTCCGGCACGGCTTCCGGTATGCCCGGCCCAGGCGGCACGACCGGCTCGCGTACCACGACGTCCACCAGGCCTGGCTCGGTGAACTTATCGATGCCGAGCACCCCGGCTACCGGCTGACCCACTGGACCGGCGCGATGCTCGACGCGCCGGAACTTGAAGATCTGCTCCCAAGCCCGAGCCGTCTCGGTGACGCCGTCCTGATCGCCGCGGACGCGGGCGGCGACCTGGCCGCCTACGTGGTGGCGGTCGTCGGCGCGCTCTGGCCGCCACGTGCACGTCAGTACGGCCCCGCGGTCCTGCCCCGGCATCGCGGCCGCCAGCTCGACCGGTGGGTCAACGCTGCCCTGATCCAGCGACTGTTCGAGCGGCACCCGCAGATCGAACTGATCGAAACCGCCACCGCCGAAGACGACACCGACCTCCTCGCCGTACGCAAGGACCTGGGCTTCCACCCGCTGCGACAGACGCACGCGTACGAGCTCACCCTGCGCTGACGAACCCCGATCCGGCGGTCGCGTCACCAGCGGCGCTCGAGGACCTTGCCGCACATCAGCGGAAGTGGGCGGCTACGGCGTGGAAGGCGGCTTTGCGTTCCCAGCGGTCGGGTGGGCCCGGGTAGGTGCGGACCAGGCTGAAGCCGCTCATGTCGAGGTCGTAGCGGGGGTCGGGGTGGTAGGTGAGGAGGGGTTCGGAGAACTGGGTGACGAAGGCGCCCTCGACGCCGGCGCGGTCCAGGATGTGCAGGTCCTCGGCGATGCGCCTGGCCTGGAGGTCCTCGTCGCGTTGGTGGTGGCCGCGGATCAGGCGGGGGCGGATCAGGTGGTTGAGGAGCGGTAGCTGGTGCAGGGCCACGGTGGGCCAGCTGATCAGGCCGACGGTCAGCAGGTTGGGGTCGGTGTCGGCGCCCTTGTAGGTTCGCATGCCGAACTCGGTGATGATGACGGGCTTTTCGTGGCGGCGCAGGCGTTCCAGGACACGTTCGTAGTGGGGCTCGGACGTGATGTATCGGTAGTGGTCGACGGCGACGAAGTCGAAGCGTTGCCAGTCGACCCGCTCGAACGGCAGGGACGCGTAGGTCAGCGGGCCGTTGAAGTGTCTGCGGGCCGTCTCGGCGGCGGCTCGGAGGAACGCCGCCAAGGGTTCGGTGTGGCGGCCGGCGCGGATCGCGGGGGCCGGGTGCTTCGTGCGGGCGGCGAACGTGCGGCCGGGGAGGATGCCGCGCAGGAAGAACGTGGCCTCCGTGGCGACGCTGAGCACGATCCGGGCGCCCGGCTCGCGGCGGAGGGTCTCGGCGGTGCGGGCGGCCGCGGCCAGGTAGTCCAGGGTGCGGGCCGGGGTGTGGTTCCACAGCTCCGGGGACAGCCACACCTCCAGGCCCAGGGCGATCGCGTCGCGGGCGGCGGTGGCCAGGCGGTCCAGGTCGCGGCCGCTGAGCTTGACGGCGTTGCAGTGCAGCTCGTCGCGGATCACCGTCAGGTCGCGGCGGGTGGCTTCCCGGCTGAACTGCGGGCGCCAGTTGAAGCCCAGGTAGCGGCCGGTGTCGTACAGGACTCCTCGTCGGTTCATGGGCCGCACGCTGCACCCTCACGCGGCGTGAAGGTCAACCCTGGCACAGGGCGTCGCCCAGCGTGGTGCGGTAGTAGAGGACCGAGCGGCCGGCGCGGCGGCGGGCGGCCAGGCCGGCGTCGCGCAGGACGCGCAGGTGCCCGCCGGTCGAGCCGAGTGTCTGGCCGGTCAGGGCGACGAGCTGGGTGGTGCTCTTCGGTGCGGCCAGGAGGGTGAGGATGCGGGCGCGGGCCGGGCCGATCAGGCGGGCGAGGGCCTCAGGGGGTACCCCCGCCGGGTCTTGCGCCAGCCAGCCGGTGGCCGGATAGATGATCGCGTGGACGTCGCCCCGTTCCTCGTACGCCACCCAGCCGCGATGGGCCGTGATGGGGATGAACAGCAGCCGCGGGCCGGTGACGTCGCGGGGCGGGTAGTCGTAGGTGTTGATCTGCAGCCGGCCGTCGCCGAGCCAGCGCATCCCGGGGCGCATGCCGTCGAGGACCGCGGCCCAGCCGCCCGTCGTGAGCCGGTCGGTCCGGGCCACGATGTCGGCCTCGAGGGCGCGGCGGCGGCGCGGCCACGCCGCCTCCAGGGTGTGCCGCCACACCCACTCGACGAGTTCGGCCGCGCGGGCGGCCAGGCCGGGGCGGTGCAGGACGGGGGCGAGGGGGCGCTCCAGCGTTTCCAGGATGTCGCGCCGGGCCTGCTCGTCGGGGGTGGCGGCGATGCGGGCGAGCTCGTCGGCGAACGCCGGGGTGTCCGTCGGCGGGGGCAGGTACAGGAAGTCGGCGAGCCAGCCGGGGCGGATCGCGTCGCGCAGGAACGGCCCCGCGAAGTCGTCGCCGCCCCAGCGGGCCTGGAACGCCGGGCGGGCCGTGGCCAGCCACTCGCGCTGGGCCGGGGAGAGGCCGTGCTGACCGGTCAGCGCGGCCAGGCAGCCCACGGTCTCGGCCAAGGGCGACACGACGAACCGGCCGCCCGCCAGCACGTCGGTGCCGATCCGCCACAGTCCCACGAAGTTTCGCCTCCACCCGAAACTCTACGGTCCGGCGGTCGCGGGGCCGCAGACTCCCGGCATGCGCACGTATCGCGAGCTGTTCCGCGCCCCCGAGTTCACCGCCCTCTTCGCCACCGTGTCCGTGCAGGTCGCGGCCCAGACGGTGAGCGGGATCGCGCTGGCGACGCTCGTCTACGGTGCGACCGGGTCGCCGCTGCTGTCGGCGCTGTCCATGTTCGGGGCGTCGTTCGCGCAGGTCGTGGGGGCGGCGACGCTGCTGTCCTTCGCCGACCGGCTCCCGCCCCGGGCCGCGCTGGCCGGGCTGGCCCTGTTCACGGCGCTCACCACCGCGCTGCTGGCGGTGCCGGGGCTGCCCGTCGGGGCGGTCCTGGGCGTGGTGCTGGTCCAGGGCCTCGTCGCCTCGATCGGCGGCGGGGTCCGCTTCGGTCTGCTCTCCGAGATCGTTTCCTCGGAGGGGTACCTCCTGGGCCGGTCCCTGCTGAACATGTCAGTCGGGGCCATGCAGATCGCCGGGTTCGCGGGCGGCGGGCTGCTCCTGGCGGTCGCCACCCCGTCGGCGGTCCTGCTCGGCGGGGCCGGGCTCAGCCTGCTCGCGGCGATCGTGGCCCGGCTCGGGCTGTCGGCCCGACCGGCGCGCACGTCCGGGCGGGCGTCGGTGCGGGCCACCTGGCGCGGCAACCGGGAGCTGCTGTCGTCGCCGGCGCGGCGGGCCGTCTACATCGGGCTGTGGGTGCCCAACGGGCTCATCGTCGGCTGCGAGGCGCTGTTCGTCCCGTACTCCCCGCAGGCCGCCGGGGCCCTGTTCGTCGCGGCGGCGATGGGGATGCTCGCCGGGGACGCGTTCGCGGGGCGGCTCCTGCCCGCGCGGTGGCGGCGGCCGTTGACGACGCCCGTGCAGCTGCTGCTGGCCGTGCCGTACCTCGCGTTCGCCCTGCACCCGCCCCTGTGGGCGGCGGCCGGGCTGGCCGCGGTGGCGTCGGTCGGGTACTGCGGCAGCCTCCTGCTCCAGGACCGCCTCGTCGAGCTCACCCCACCCGAACTGCGCGGGCACTCGCTCGGCCTGCACAGCTCCGGGATGTTCACGATGCAGGCGGTCGGGGCGACCGTGGCCGGTGCGGTGGCGCAGCTGATGCCGGCCGGCCGGGCGATGGCGGTCATGGCCGTCGCGTCGATCGCCGTCTCCCTGCTCCTTGCTCGCGCCTACCGAGCGCCGGTCACCACCAGCCCTGCCGTTTCGCCCAGCCCAGCAGCGTCGCGGACATGACGGCCATCAGCAGCAGCACCGCCACCAGGTGCGGCACCTGCGTCTTGTCGTTGACGATGAGGTTCATCCCGTAGACCGAGGAGAGCGCGGTGATCGGCAGCGTGATGGCGGCGATCACGGCCAGCCGCTCGGCGGCGATGGTCATCTTCGTGTCGGTGCGGGCCTTATAAAATTCGATGACGCCTTGGAGGTACTCCCGTTCGCCGTCGGCCACAGTACGTACCCGGTCGAACTGGTCGACCACGTCGGTCACCAGGTGCAGCGCCTCCGGCGGGACGGCGGCCCGGGGCAGGGTCACCATGCGCCCGTAGATCGCCCCGCCGAGCGCCGCCATCGTGCGGACCGCGAGGAGCCCGTGCCGCGCCTGGAACAGCTCCTCCAGGAACTGCTCCGGGTTGCCGAGGTGCCCGGCGGTGACCCGCTGCTCGAGCCGCCACACCTCGGCGGTGACGTCCTCGACGAGGGTCTCCTGGAGCCGGGAGATCGACGACACGATCGCGTAGGACAGCTCGAACCCGGACGCCGGCGTGAACCGCCCGGACTCGATGCGCCGCAGCACGTCGCGGGTCTGGCGCAGGGGCACGTCCGGCGGCACGGCCGGGTTCACCGGGCCGTGGATCGTCACCAGGTAGCGGGCTCCGATGAACTGGTCGAGCTCGATGTAGTGCACGTGGCCCCGGGCCCCGAAGTGCGGTGCGTGCAGGATGACGAAGACGTGGCCCGGGTAGGGATGGATCTTCGGCACCCGGTTGCGCACGGACGCGTCGCGCAGGGCGAGCGGATGGAACCCGAACGCGTCGCGCAGCGCGGTGACGGCGGCCGGGTCACAGGTGGCGATGTCGACCCAGACGATGCCGTCGTCCCGGGCGAGCAGGGCGGGCAGTTCGTCCTCGGCGTGCGCGGAGACCCCGCCGGGCTTGATCAGCCGCACGTCCATGCCGCGAGCATGCCAGCCGGCGCCGGGGGCCGCCAGGGTGGGCGTGTGAACTTCTGGATCATCGGAACCGCTGGGCCCATCGACCGGACTTCGTGTCCTTTCGGTGGCATCATCAGGGCCGATATGCCGACCTGTTCCGGGAATGCATTGACGGGGAATGTATCCGGGGCCAGATCTATTGACGGATCCGGATGATCTAGCTTTGGCCGGCGGGACCGTCACTCGTCCGTGGGTTCGCTATCTGAATTTGCCAGCGCATGTCAAAATTTTGGCTCGAACGCGCCATGGTGGACCCCACCAGGGCGTGAAATCCTGGTCACTTGACGGAATCAGACCTGGTGACGACCTAGGCCCGGAGTGTATCGACGTGGCTATCGCACTGCCGGGTGTCGATAAGGTACCCGAAGGGCCGATGCGTGAGTTCGTCGCGGCCCTGCACGAGGTCTATGACGCGGCCGGGCAGCCGGCCGCGCGGGTGATCGCCAGGCGCACGGTCTCGCTGCACAAGGCCTTCGAATCCGTATCGCACGAAACCGTGAGCGCGACGCTGCGCGGCGATACGGTGCCGGCCTGGGAAAAGATCAAGTCGATCCTGCACGTGCTGGTGGCAATGGCTCCGGTCGAATACGACATGGTGGAGCTCGAGCAGCAGACCAACGAGCTGTGGCAGCGGGCCCGCCGCGAGCGGCAGGAGTCCGCGCCGACCTACATTCCGGTTCAGCACCAGCCCAACCCGGTCGCGCCGCCGCGCCCCGTGCCCATGGTGGACGACGCCGCGCCGCTGGTCGGTGTGCGCCCGCCGGCGGCGCCGGGTTTCGTCGGCCGGGCGGCGCTGGTCGACGCGGTCCGCACGGCGCTGGCCGGCAGCCACGATGTCCGGCTGGTGCTGCATGGGCCGATCGGCGCCGGCAAGACCCAGGCGGTGCTGCAGTACCTCGACCGCCATCTGCCCACCGATCAGGCGGTGTGGTGGATCCCGTGCGGTACCGCCGAATCGGCTTTGGCCTCGCTGCTGGAGCTCGCGGCCGTGCTGCGCATCGACCGGCACCTGCGGGTGGAGCACACGGTGCGGCTGGTGCTGGAGCGGCTGGAGGCGCAGCGGTACCCCTACCTGATGATCTTCGACGGCCTCGACGACCGCCGGCTGCTGCGCCTGGTGCCCAACGGCGGCCACGTCGTCATCACGACCCGCGACCCGGCCATCGGCGGCGATGAGGCGAGCACCGGCCTGCCGGTGCCGGACCTGGCCACGACCGAGGTGGCGGAGCTGCTGCACGGGCACGACCCGGACGCGCCGGTCGAGCTGATCGAGGCGGTGGTCGGCGCCTACGGTGCGGCACCGCTCGCGCTGCGGCAGGTCCTCGCCTGGTGGCAGGCGACCGGAGCGCCGCTCGACCTGTCCGGCGACCTCGACCCGGCCGACCGCCTCAACCCGCTGCCGGTCGACGGCTACGGCCGCAGCGCCTCCCTCGCCCTGCTGTTCGCGCTGGACCGGCTCGAGGCCGCGAGCCGGGCGGCGCTGCTGCTGCTCGAGGCCCTGGTCTGCTTCGCGCCGGTCCCGGTGTCCAAGGCCCTGCTCGGGCGGGCCGCCGGGGCGCCCGTGGACGCGGCCCTGGGCGAGGTGCTGCGCGGCGACATCGCGCTCAACAAGACCATCCTGGAGCTGCGGCGCCAGGGTCTGGCCCGGCTCACCAGCGACGGCGCCCGGATCGAGGTGGTGCCGCTGGCCCGGCTCGTGGCCCGGCGGGCGCTGAGCGGCGGTGAGGCCGAGCGGGCCCGCCGCCACGCCCACGCGCTGCTCGCCGCGGCCGACCCGGGCTGGCCCGACGACAAGTCGGCGTCCGAGGACCTGTATCGGGAGATCGCCGAGCACGTCGACGCGACCGCGATGATCGAGTCCCGGGCGCGGCCGGTGCGGGAGGCGGTGCTGCACCAGATCCGGTTCCGCTACCTGGTCGGTGAGCAGATGGCGGCCTGCGAACTCGGCGAGAACGCCTACAACGCGTGGCGGATCGGCAACGACCCCGACGACGACGACCAGCTGGTGCTGCGGGCCTCGCAGGCCTGGGCCAACGCGCTGCGGGCGAACGGCCGCTACGAGAAGGCGAGCCGGCTGACCCGGGAGGCGATGAGCCAGCTGCGGGTCGACTCGCACTACGGCGAGGACCACCCGCACACCTTGGGCATGGCCGGGTCGCGGGCGGCGGACCTGCGCATCGCGGGCGACTACGAGCGGGCGCGGGAGTTCGACGAGGAGACCCTCGCGCGGTGGGCGACCCAGTTCGGCGCCGACGACCCGCGCACGATCATGAGCCGGCACAACCTGGCGATCAGCCTGCGGCTGGCCGGCGCGTTCGAGGCGGCCGAGGCGGCCGACCGGACCGTGCTGCGCCAGCACCGGGAGATGTTCGGCGAGGAGAACTGGCGGACGCTGCTGTCCGTCAACGCGCTCGCCGAGGACCTCAACGGGCAGGGCCGCTTCGCCGACGTCCTGCGCGACCTGGAGCCGCTGCGCGACCGGATCACGGCCCGGCGCTGGACCTGGCGGGACCGCGGGCTGATGCTCGCCGGGCGGGCCCTCGCGCTCGCGCTGCGCGGGGCCGGCCGCCGGGAGGAGGCCCTGGAGCTGCTGCGGTCGACCAGCACCCACTGCGCGGAGCTGCTCGGTGAGCGCCACGACCACACCCTGGCACTGCGGATGAGCCTCGCGAACACCCTGCACATGCTGGGGCGGGCGGCCGAGGCGGCCGACGAGGCGGGGCGGGTCCTCGACCTCTACCGCCGGCAGTTCGGCGAACGCAACCCGCTCACCGTGGCAGCCGAGATCAACCTGGCGAACATGCGCCGGGCCGCGGGTGACGTCGCCGGGGCGATGAAGGTCGACGGCACCAGCAACGAGGCGCTGCGCGACAAGGTCGGCCCGCACCATCCGTTCCTGGTCGCGGTGGCCGTCAACCACGCCTCGGACGTCGCGCGCAGCGGCAACCCCAACCGGCTGGACATGTCGCGGCGGGCGCTGGAGTTCGCGACCCGGGTGCATAACCACCGCGATCACCCGGATCTGCTCGCCGCCGAGGCTAATCTGGTAGTTGACCTCGCCGCGATGAACAGCCCGGCCGCGGTGAGCAAACGCCAGCAGGTGCTCCAGCGCCTGGAGCGCCTCTACGGCGCCGATCATCCGACCGCGATCAGTGTGGCACGAGGCGACCGGGTGGACTGCGTTTTGGAGCCACCACTGCCGTAAAAGGAACGCCAAATTTCGTCAAGTCGCTCGTCAGGGCGACGGCGGACGCCAAAGATGCCAATCGAGGGGCCGATTGTAGGGTCGACGCCGATAGCCAACAAGCCTGTCCAATGGCCGTGGTGTGTACGGGGGTGCGCGATGTCGCCGAGGACTATGGAATTCAGCCCTGGAGGCCGATCCGTGAGTGGTATTGCTGAATCGATCGCGGGCGGCAATCCGCAGAACGCTGCGTTCGTGGATGTGCGGCACGTGCCGCTGAGTGAGCTGCTGGCGATGGGGCCGGATTCGCCGGTGCAGCGTTCGGCCCGGCGAATCCAGCAGAATCTGGCCGACCCTAACGGGGTGCTGTCCGCGTTCAGCAGCTTTGTGGACGGGTCCTGATTTTGGCCGAATGGCCGATCGAGGGCCTCGACGTAGCGGGCCTGATGGCGGAGGGCTGGCGCCCGACGCCGTTCCATGAGTTCATTCTCAAGGTGCACCAAAGGTGCAACTTGGCCTGCTCATACTGCTACGTCTACACCCACGCCGACCAGACGTGGCGGGACCGGCCGGCGGTGATGCCCGACGAGATCTTCGCGGCCTTCACCGACCGGCTGGCCCGGCACGTTCGCACGCACGACCTGCGCAAGGTCCGCGTGGTGCTGCACGGCGGCGAGCCCATGCTGCTCGGGGCCGCGCGCCTCGGCGGCCTGGCCGACCGGCTGCGGGCGGCCGTGCCGGACGGGTGCGAGCTGCGGGTCGGCATGCAGACCAACGGCGTGCTGCTCCGCGAAGCGGCACTGCGCGAGCTGCACCGGCACGGCATCACGGTCGCGGTCAGCGTCGACGGGGTGGAAGCGGACCACGACCGGTATCGGGTCACCCACGCCGGGCGGCCCACCTACACCGCCGTCACCCGGGCCCTCGAGCTGCTCGCGCGGCCCGAGTTCCGGGGCACCTGGGGCGGCCTGCTGTGCACGGTCGCGGCCGACACCGACCCGGTCGAGTGTTACCGGAGCCTGCGGGCGTTCGACCCGCCGGCGATCGACTTCCTGCTGCCGCACGCCAACTGGGGGACACCCCCGGAGCGGCCCGGCGGCTCCGCGACACCGCACGGCGACTGGCTCGTGGCCGCGTTCGACGCGTGGTGGGACGACTCGGACCGGGTCCCGGTCCGGTTCTTCGAGAGCGCCCTCGACCTGGCGCTCGGCGGCCCGTCCCGGTCGGAGCAGGTCGGGCTCAGCCCGGCCGCCCTGGTCGTGGTCGACTCCGACGGGGCGATCGAGCAGATCGACGCCCTGAAGTCGGCGTATCCGGGCGCCTGCGAGACCGGGCTCAACGTGACCCGCGACGACTTCGACGCCGCGCTGACCCACCCGGGGGTGGTGGCCCGCCAGATCGGTGTCGCCGCGCTCGGCCCTGACTGCGCCGCCTGCCCGATCCACCGGATCTGCGGCGGCGGCCATTACGCGCACCGATACCGCCCCGGCACGGGGTTCCGCAACCCGTCGGTCTACTGCGAAGACATGCGGCGGCTGGTCGGCCACGTGCAGCGCCGGATCGCCGCCGAGACCCGGACCCTTGTAGAGACAGTGAGCCGATGAGCACGTACTACCGCCTTCCACCGGAGCTGCTGGACGGGCTGGCCGCGAGCACCGGCGGCCCGGCCGCCTCCCTGGCACTCGCCGAGGTGCAGCTGAGCAAGCACGTGCAGCTGATCAACCAGCTGCTGGGCGCCTGGCCCGGCTCCGCCGCCGAGCGCGACCGGATCGTCGCCGCGCTGGACGCCGCCCGGGCCGCCGCGCCCGAAGCCGCCGGCCGGGTCCTCGGCCGGCCGATGGTCGGGGCGTGGGCCGCGATCGCCGGCCGGGCCGCCTTCCAGGGCCGGGCCGACTCGGTCGACCTGGCCCACCTCGGGGCGATCGCGGCGGTCACGTGCGCGGCCGCCGGTGTCGACGCCGAGCTCGAGGCGCCCGTGCGGGACGGCGCGGTCGCCCTGCCCGGGACCGCCCGGGTCGAGACCGGCGCGGACGGCCCGGACGGCACGGCCCGGGTGACCGTCAGCGGCGGCGCCGTCGCGGTCGACGCCGGTCGAGGCGCCGTGACCGCGGACTCCGCGGGCTGGCAACCGGTCCGCGCGCTGCGGGCCGAGGCCGGCGGGCGGCGGGCCGAGCTGGCCCTTGACGACGTCGACCCCTACCGGCACGGCTATCACGCCCCGCCCGCGCCGAGGCTGTCCGAAGCCGACTTCGAGCAGTGGCAGGAGCGGTTCACCGGCGCGTGGCAGCTGCTGGCCGAGCACCTCCCCGACCGGGCCGCCGAGATCGCGGCCGGGCTCCGCGTGCTCGTGCCGCTCCACGACGACGGCCGCTCCTCGCGCAGCGCGACGATCCGGCACGTGTTCGGCGTCTTCGGGCTCACCCGCCCGGCGACCGCGGCCGACTTCGCGGTCACGCTCGTGCACGAGTATCAGCACTCGAAGCTCAGCGCGCTGCTCGACACCGTCCAGCTCAGCGACCCGGACGACGAGGGCCGCTACTTCGCGCCGTGGCGCACCGACCCGCGGCCCCTGGCCGGCCTGATCCAGGGCGTCTACGCGTTCGCGGGGGTCGCCGACACCTGGCGGGCCCTGCGCGGCGCCGGTCTCGACGCGGCCGAGCAGGAGTTCGCGAACGCCCGCCTGCAGGTCGACCGGAGCCTCATCAGCGTCGAGGAGTCGGGCGGGCTGACCGCGGAGGGCGAGCGGTTCATCGCGCACCTGCGCCGGTTCACCGACGAGCTGCTGGCCGAGCCGGTCCCGGCGGCCGTGGCCGCGCGGGCCGAGGAGCGTCAGCAGGAGCTCCGCCGGCGCTGGCTGGCCGCCAACGGCGTCGCGGCCTAGCCCGGAGTACCGCAACGACGCGAAACGGCCCCAGCCGCGCGGCTGGGGCCGTTGTCGTGCCCGTGTCGGCCCGGGCCGGGGCCAGAGCCTCGGCCTAGGTCGGCGGGGCCTCGATGTCGCCCTCGAGACGCTCGCCGCGCTCGGCCGCGAGGACCTCGGGGTGGTTGATGCCCAGCGCGTGGCGCAGCCCGGCGAGCGCGGCGGCCAGGCGGTCGTCGGCCTCGGCCGGGCGGCCGGCCGCGCGCAGGTCGTGGGCGAGGTTGACCGCGCGGGCCAGCACGTAGGGGTGGTCGGCGCCGTCGCGGGCCTCGTGCGGGCCGCCGGAGCCGGCCTCGCTGCGCCGCAGGTTCTCGGTCGACAGGGCCAGGGCCTCGGCGTGGTCGCCGCGCAGGGCGTGGTCGGTGGCCAGGGAGGTGCCGGCGCACAGCGTGTAGGGGTGGTCGGGGCCGAGGACGGCGCCGAGCTGCTCGTAGGCGGTCGCGTCGAGCCGCATCGCGATGTCGGTGTCGCCGGCGGCCCGGCGGGCCACGGCCTCGTTGACGAGGGCGACGAGGGTCAGCGGGTGCCGGTCGCCGAAGTACTCCCGGTAGCGGCCGACGGCGTCGACGATGTGCTCGAGCGCGTCCGCGGAGTCGCCCAGCTGCCGCAGCGCGTTGCCGTGGCTGCACAGGGCGGCGACGGTGTACTCGTGGTTGGAGCCCAGCACGCTCAGCGTCTGCTCGAGGTTTTCGCTGAGGATGTCGGCGGCCTCGCGCAGCCGGCCGGCCTTGCGCAGGGTCACGCCGTAGGTGCGGCCGGAGAGCAGGACGATGCGGTGGTTGTTGCTGCGCTGCTCCATCAGGTTGCCCCGCCAGCCCTCGAGGACGGCGAGGCCGGCCTGGTAGGCGCCGAGGCCGTAGAAGTCGCGGGCGATGTTCATGTAGGCCTCGAGGGCGCCGAAGCTCGTGCTGAGCGGGCCGGTGCTGCGGCTCTCCCAGTGGTTGACGATCTCCTGGTCGAGCCGGGCCGCCTCGGCGAAGTCGCCGATCATCCGGTAGGCCACGGCCAGGTTGAGCTGAGCCCGCAGGACGTAGGGCTCGGGGGACTGGAACACCCGCTGGTGGCGCTCGAGGGAGGCGCGGGAGAAGGTGAGCGAGTCCGCGTATTCCCCGCGGATGCGCATGGCCTGGCCGATCTGGTTGTCCAGGATCAGCGTCGGCTTGGCGTCGTCGCCGAGGTATTGCCGCATCCGCTCGTAGGTGTCGTTGGTCAGCTCGTCGGCCGGTGCGCTCTCGCCCAGGGCCCGCATGGCGTTGGCGATGTGGGCCCGGGCCTGCAGCGTCAGCTCGCCGTCGGCGCCGAGCAGCGGCTCGGTCCGCACGTCCTCCCAGTGCCGGACGGCGTCGTCGGCGAGGCGCTGGCTGTTCTCGTAGTCGCCCATCTTGTAGAGGTAGCGGATGTGGTCGATGACGGTCCGCTTCGCCGCGATCCGCTCGGCCCGGATCATGTCCGCCGGCTCCAGGTGCGGGCCGATCTCGCGGAGCCGGTCGAGGTCGGCGGCCGTCTCGTTCTCGTCCGGGTCGCCGGGGTTGGCCTCGGCGAGCAGGTTCTGGGTGCTGCGCAGGATCTCACCGGCGCGCTGCGGGTCGAGCGTGTCGCGCAGGACGCCCTGCACCAGCCGGTGGACCTGCAGGCGCTGGGCGTTGTCGACCTTGACGAGGCCGTACTGGTTGAGGTCGCGGACGGCCTTGTTGATTTTGATGGTGTCGCCGAGCAGGGTGCGCAGCGGCTCGACCACGTCGGCGTCGCGGCCGTAGCGCAGCAGCGAGACCGGCACCGGCTCGCCGCCGAGGTAGGCGAAGAGCTCCAGCAGCTGGGCCGTGGCCGGGGTGTCGGCCCGGAGCTTCTCGATGGCCAGGGTCACGAACGCGACGACGGACGCCGGGTAGCCGGCCGGCTTGCCCTCCGACAGCAGCTCCTTCTGGTGCTGCTCCAGCAGCTCGATGTATTGGCTGACCGGCATCTTGGTGAGCAGGTGCCAGGCCGCGGCCTGCTCGAGGGCGAGGGGCAGGTCGCCGAGGCGTTCGGCCAGCCGGTCGGCGTCGGCGGTGCCGATGCTGTTCTCGCTGCGCCGGCGCAGCAGCTCGATGCTCTCGTGCCGTTTGAAGACGTCGACCTCGATGCCGACGCCGATGTTCTCCCACTCCTGGTTTCGGGTCGTCACGATGACGTTCCCGCCGGTCGACGGCACGTATTCGTCGATGGAGTCGGGGTCGTTGGCGTTGTCGTAGACCAGCAGCCACTCGCGGTTGGTGGTGGCCAGGGTGTCCAGGACGAGGCGGGCGGTCTGCTGCGCGTTCTCGCCCGGCCGCACGTCGAGCTGCCCGGCCAGCTGCTCCAGGGAGGCGAGCACGCCGGACGCGGAGTCGGCCGGGATCCACCACACCAGGTCGTATTCGTCGAAGTGCTGGTAGACGTACTCGACCACGAGCTGGGTCTTGCCGACACCACCCATGCCGTGCACGGCCTGGGGCAGCACCGCCGCCTTGGAGCCCGCCGCCAGGGTCTGGGCCAGCTGGTCGAGCAGGGCCGTGCGGCCGGTGAAGTTGTAGTTGCGGATCGGCACGCCGCCGCGGATCGTGCGCGGTGCGCCCGGGCGCCGGCGGGGACTGCCGGACTCCTCGTGGTCGCGGGTGGCCCGGCGCAGCGCGTCGAGGTCGGCCTCCGCGACGCCGAGGCCGCCGGCGACGTCGGACGCCCAGCGCTGCAGGGCGGTGCCCGCGTTGCGGTCCAGCACCCCGGCCAGCCGCAGGACGAAGCCCAGCAGCGGCGGGACCTCGCCAACGGGGGCCGGGTGGCGCTCCATGACCTGCACGACCGCCGACCGGTCCCGCCAGATGCGGAAGTCGTTGAGCTCCGGGACGTCGGACAGCTCGCCGAGCGCCTCCAGGACCTGGGCCATGCCGGCCGCGTCGAGGGACCGGACTAGGTCGGCCCGGTCGTGCGCGGACAGCAGCCCCGGCTCCTGCCGGGCGCGGGCGAGCTCGCGGGCCCGGTCCGCCGCCGGGTGCTGATGGTGCGCCGTGACAACGCGGGTGAACGTGGTCAGTCCACCGCTGAGCGCGTCGTAGGAATGGATCAACGACAATAGATCGGCGTGTTTGTCCGGTGATCTTCGAGTGGAGTGCCGGCGGCGCAGCACGGTGCCCGTCTCATCGACCAGCGCATCTCGTGCATTGGCGTCGGACAACGCCGGCACCTGCAGGAGTACCTCGAGCAGGGCGTCCAGCGACCGGTCCGCCATCGCGGTTTCTGACACGGTTTTCTCATTTCACACACGCGATCGGACGTCGAACCCGAAGAATACCGGATTCAGCAGCCGGACAAGGCCCTCCGTTCGGGCGTAATATCCCTTTGGCATAGACCGCTATGCAGATTGTGCGCGGCCGGATAAGTGATCGACAGGCTCGCGGCGGCCGATTGCTGGCCATACCAGAGGCAGAACATCAGCACTGTCCAGATCTTGCGGGAATGGTCCGCACCGCCCTTGCGGTGCGCGGCCAGGAGGCGCTGGACGTGGGCGATGTCGATGAGGTGGTCGACGTCGGCGGCGGCCATCATGTCGGCCGCCCACTCGCCGATCGGGCCGCGCAGCCACACCCGGGTCGGGGTCGGGAAGCCCAGCTTGCGGCGGTTCACGACGACCTCCGGGAGCAGGCCCCGGACCGCCTCGCGCAGCGCGTGCTTCGTCGCGTGCGGGCTGATCTTCAGCTCCGGCGGCAGGGACGCGGCGGCCGCCCAGACCGCCGGGTCCAGGAACGGCACCCGCAGCTCCAGGGAGTGTGCCATCGACATCCGGTCGGCCTTGGTCAGGATGTCGCCGGGCAGCCAGGTGTGCACGTCGATGTACTGCATGGCGCTGATGTCGTCCAGGCCGGCCGCGGCCCGGTAGAGCGGGGACGTGACGGTCGTGTGCGGGTCGGCCGGGCCGCGCATGAGCCGGGCCTTCTCCTCCGGGCCGAAGATCCGGGCGTTGCCGTAGTAGCGCTGCCCGATCGGGGTCGTCGCCCGCTGCAGGAAGCTCTTGCCGCGCACGCCCTCGGGGATGACCTCGGCGACCGCGCGCAGGCCGCGGCGCACCGGGTCGGGCAGGTCGGCCACGCGGGCCAGGGATGCCGGCTCCCGGTAGATCTCGTAGCCGCCGAACAGCTCGTCGGCGCCCTCACCGGAGAGCACGACGGTGACATCCTTGGCGGCCGTGCGGCACAGGAAGTACAACGGGACGATGGCGGGATCGGCGACCGGGTCGTCCAGGTGCCACACGATGCTGGGCAGGGCCTCGATGACGTCCTCGTCCCGGACCAGGGTCGGCGTCAGGTGTACGCCGAGCGCCGCCGCCGTCTCCGCGGCGTCCTCGATCTCGCTGTACCGCTGGTCGTCGAAGCCGGCCGTGTAGGCGCGCAGGCCCGGGCGCTGCTCGCGGGCGAGCGCGACGATGGCCGAGGAGTCGACGCCGCTGGACAGGAAGGCGCCCAGCGGGACCTCGGACTGCAGGTGGGCCCGGACACTGTCGCGCAGCGCGGCCCGGATGGCGGCGATCGCCTCGGCGGCCGGGCGCGGCTCGGGGCGGAACGCCAGGTGGGAGTACCGCTGCAGCCTCGGCTCTTCGCCGGGTTTGCAGGTGAGCGCGTGGCCTGCCGGGAGGCGGTGCACGGCCGGGTGCAGGGTCGCGGGTTCGGGGACGTACTGCAGGGTCAGGTAGTGCGACAGGGCCGCCGTGCCGATCCGCTGCGCCCCGCCGGCGAACGGCAGCAGGGCCTTCTTCTCGCTGGCCAGGTAGAGCCCGTCCGGGGTGCGCAGGTGGTACAGCGGCTTGATGCCGAACGGGTCGCGGATCGCGTGCAGCGTCTGCGTCTGCGCGTCCCACAGCACGGCCGCGAACATGCCGCGCAGCCGCTGCACCGCAGCCGGGCCCCAGTGGTGGAACGCCGCGGCCAGGACCTCCGCCTCCCCCTCGGTGGCGAAGGTCGCGCCGTGCTCGAGCCCCAGGGCCGCGCGCAGCTCCCGGTAGTTGTACAGCTCGCCGTTGAACACGACGGTCCACCGCCCGGCGTACTGTGCGGGCTGGTGGCTCAGCGCCACGTCGATGATCGCCAGGCGGGTGAAGCCGAACACGACGCCGTCCACCGCGGCCATGGACGTCTCGTCGGGGCCGCGGTGCTTGAGCCGGTCCAGCGCGGCGGCGAGCGCGGACTGGTCGGCGGTACCGTCGCAGCTGAGGAACACCAGAAGACCACACATGCCGGGGACCGTAGGAATCCCGGTGTGAGGAACTGATGAGGAACCGGTTGCCGGATCGAAATCCGAACCCGATTTCGCAGGTTCCTCACATTCGACGCGTCACAATGGCCGGGATGAGCGCACGAATCCTGGTCGCCGACGACGACCCGAAGCAGGCCGAACTGATCCGGCTCTACCTGGAGCGCGACGGTCACAGCGTGCTCACGGTCCACAACGGCCGGGCCGCGCTCGACCAGTGCCGCTCGCGCAAGCCGGACCTGCTGGTCCTCGACGTCATGATGCCGCAGATCGACGGGCTCGACGTGTGCCGGATCATCCGGGCCGAGTCCAGCGTGGCGATCCTGCTGGTCACCGCCCGTTCCACCGAGGACGACCTGCTGCTCGGCCTGGACCTGGGGGCCGACGACTACATGACCAAGCCGGTCAGCCCGCGGGAGCTCGCGGCCCGGGTCCGCGCCCTGCTGCGCCGGTCCGGCATCGGCAGCCCCGGCCACCAGCGCGTGTTCACCGTCGGTGACCTCATCGTCGACGCGGGCCGGTTCGAGGTGCGGGTGGCCGGCGAGACCGTGGTGCTGACCGCGAAGGAGTTCGGCATCCTGGAGCTGCTGGCCGGGGAGCCGGGCCGGGTCTTCACCCGGGGCGAGATCATCAACCGGGTGTTCGGCTTCGAACGGGACGTCTCGGAGCGCACGGTCGACGCGCACGTCGTGAACCTCCGCCGCAAGCTCGAAGCAGAGCCGGTGCAGCCACGGTACGTCCAGACGGTCTACGGGCGCGGGTACCGCTTGGCGGAGCAGCCATGAGTGGTACGGAGCGGAGCGGAGTGGCCGCGAATTATCGGCGCAGGGTTAGGTCAGGCTGCCGGAGCGAAGCGGAGGCGGCATGAGTGGTACGGAGCGGAGCGGAGTGGCCGCGAATTATCGGCGCAGGGTTAGGTCAGGCTGCCGGAGCGAAGCGGAGGCGGCATGAGCTTCCGGCTGCGGGTGTTCCTGCTGACACTCGTCGTGGCGGTGGTCGCGACCGGGGCGACGGCCTGGTTCAGCCTGCGGATCACGGCCCAGCAGATCGAGCGTTCGCAGCAGGAGGCGACCCGGCACGTCGCCGACATCGCCGAGAACGTCCTCGCCTACGGCCGCCGGCACGGCACCTGGGCCGGGATCGCCAACCGGGTCGAGACCCTCGCCGCCGGCAACAAGCAGCGCATCCGCCTGGTGAACCTCTACGGCCAGGTCACCGTCGACAGCGACAACCTGGCCAAGCGGGCCGCCCGCCCGGTCGTCAGCCCGGCCACCCTGATCAACCCGCGGGCGACGCTCAACCTCGACCCGAAGAAGACCGCCGAGATCGGCGGCAAGGTCGAAAGCCTGGTCCTCATCGAGCTGGCGAACTACCGGTGGGCGGTCGTCTTCTCGCGCTGCCTCACCGACATCGGGCTGGACCCGCCGGCGGTGACACTGGACCAGTACGGCGTCCCGCTGCCGGCCGGGGGCACTCCCGTCTCCGGCGACTGCACCCGCCAGGCCGACGACGCCCAGAAGTACGCCCACGACTCCGACGTCAACGCCATCCACGGCTGCGTGCCCGCCGCCGACCGCACCGCCTGCCTGGTCCAGGCGTTCGGCGACCAGGCGGCGACGTTCGCGCCGGAGCCGCTGCAGCTCTACCTGGGCGCCGTCGACGACGACGCGGTGACCCTCCTCGCCCGGCCGACCATGGCCGCCGTCGGCGCCGTGCTGGTGCTCGCGGTCATCGGTACCGCCCTCGTCGCCCGGCACATGAGCCGGCCGCTGCGCTCCCTCACCGCCGCCTCCCGCCGGCTCGCCGACGGCCACCTCGACACCCGGGTCACGACCACCGGCCGGGACGAGGTCGGCGAGCTGTCGCGCTCGTTCAACCGGATGGCCGCCGCCCTTGAGGGCGCCGAGCTGGCCCAGCGCCGCCTCCTCGCCGGGGTGGCCCACGAGCTGCGCACGCCCATGTCCAACGTGCTCGGCTACCTGGAGGCGCTGCAGGACGGTGTGGTGCCGCCGTCGCGGGAGCTGTTCGGCTCGCTGCACGAGGAGGTCCTGCTGCAGCGGCGGATCCTCGACGACCTGCAGGACCTCACCCTCGCCGAGGCCGGCCACCTGGCCTACCGGCGCACCGACTTCGACCTGGCCGAGCTGGTCGAGGTCAGCCGCATCGCCCACCTCGCCGTCGCCGAGGCCGGCCGGGTCCGGCTCACCGCCGAGGCCGCCGGGCCGCTGCCGGTGCACGGCGACCAGGACCGCCTGCGCCAGGTCCTGGGCAATCTCGTCACGAACGCGCTGCGGTACACCGATCCCGGCGGCTCGGTCGTCCTGCGCGCGTTCCCGCTGTCCGGCCGCGCGGTCGCCGAGGTCCGCGACACCGGCTGCGGGATCGCCGCCGACGACCTGCCGCACGTGTTCCAGCGGTTCTGGCGGGCCGACCCGGCCCGGGACCGCGAGACCGGCGGCAGCGGCCTGGGCCTGACCATCGCCCGCCAGATCGTCCTGGACCACCACGGCACGATCGAGGTGAGCAGCGTCGCGGGGGAGGGCAGCGTGTTCCGGGTGACGCTGCCGATCATCAGCGGCCCGGACCGGTTCTGAGGCCCGGGGCGTTTCTGGGGCCGGGGCGTCTCGGCGGCTCAGACGTCGATGTGCGAGCCCATGATGACGGTGCGGTCGCGGGGCAGGCTGAAGTGCTCGGCGGCGTCGGCGGTGATGAAGGACGTGGCGATGAACAGCCGCTTGCGCCAGGCCGCCATCGTCGGGGCGTCGCCGCGGCGCAGCTCGATCTTGGACAGGAAGTAGGACGCCTGGCCCAGCTGCAGCTCGCCCTCGGTGCGGGCCGGGTCGAGCAGGCGCAGCGCGGCCGGCAGGTTCTGGGTGTCCATGTAGCCGTAGTTCATGGTGACGTGGACGATGCCGTCGTCGGCGTAGCCGAGCTCGTCGATCGTGATCCGCTCCTCGTCCGGGACCCGGGGCACCGGCAGGGTCTCGATCGACAGGATCAGCACGTGCACGTGGCGGACGTGGTTGTGCTCGACGTTGGCCCGCATCGCCAGGGGCGTCGTCTCCTTGCCGCGGTTGAGGAACACCGACGTGCCCGGCACCATCCGGGTCAGGGACGGGTCGGTGCGCAGCCGGTCGACGAACTCCCGCAGCGAGCCCTCCTCGCGCTGGCGCTGGGCGGTGACGATGGCCCGGCCCTTCTGCCACGTCGTCATGACCGTGAACGCGGTCAGCGCGATGAGCAGCGGCAGCCAGGCGCCGTGAATGAGCTTGGTCAGGTTGGCCGCCACGAACAGCAGGTCGAAGGCGAGCAGCAGGGTGGCGCCGGTGTAGAGGATCCAGGGCGGCGTCGACCAGGTCTTGCGGGCCACGTAGAAGACCATCAGCGTGGCGATCGTGATGGTGCCGGTCACCGCCATGCCGTAGGCGTAGGCCAGGGCGGCCGAGCTACGGAACGCGAACACCAGGGTGAGCACCGAGACCAGGAGCAGCCAGTTGATCCACGGCACGTAGATCTGGCCGATCTGCTGGGCCGAGGTGTGCGCGACCCGCAGCCGCGGCAGGTAGCCGAGCTGGGCGGCCTGGGCGGCGACCGAGTAGGCGCCGGTGATGACCGCCTGGGCGGCGATGACGGTCGCGGCCGTGGCCAGCAGCACCAGCGGCAGGCGCAGCCAGGACGGCACGAGCAGGAAGAACGGGCCGGCGACGTTGGCCGGGTCGTCGAGGACCAGCGCGCCCTGGCCGAGATAGCTCAGGGTGCAGGCCGGCAGGACCAGCCACAGCCAGCCGGCGGCGATGGCGCGGCGGCCGAAGTGGCCCATGTCGGCGTAGAGCGCCTCGGCCCCGGTCACCGACAGCACGATCGCGGCGAGGGAGAAGAACGCGATGCCGAAGTGCCCGGCCAGGAACTCCACGGCGTAGGTCGGCGAGAGGGCCTTGAGGATCGCCGGGTGCCGGGTGATCCCGGCGATGCCGAACCCGCCGATGGTGACGAACCACAGGATCATGATCGGGCCGAAGATCCGGCCGACCGCCTCGGTGCCGCGCCGCTGCACGAGGAACAGCGCGATGATGATGACCGCGGTGATCGGGACGACCAGCTCGCCCAGGGACGGCTCCACGATCTTGAGGCCCTCGACGGCGCTCAGCACCGAGATGGCCGGGGTGATCATGCTGTCGCCGAAGAACAGCGACGCCCCGAAGATGCCGAGGGCGGCCAGGAACAGGGCGGTCTTGCGGCCCTGGGCGCCGGCCCGGCGGCGCAGCAGCGTGATGAGGGCCATGATGCCGCCCTCGCCGTCGTTGTCCAGGCGCATGGCGATCAGGATGTAGGTGACGGTCACGATGATCATGACCGACCAGAAGATCGTGGAGATCACGCCGTAGACGTTGGCGTCGCTGACCGGCACGGGGTGCGGGTCCTCCGGGTTGAACACGGTCTGCAGCGTGTAGATCGGGCTCGTGCCGATGTCGCCGAAGACCACGCCGAGCGCGCCGATGATCATCCCGGCGCTCAGCCCCTGTTGCCGTGCGCTCACGCCTGGCCTACCCCCTCGTGACCAGTACAGTACCGGCCCCGAGGGGGCAGCCTAGACCCTTCAGCCGGATACGACGCGGGCCAGCTCGGTCCTTGATCGGACACCGAGACGGACGAAGATGTTGCGCAGATGGTGATCGACGGTGCGGGGGCTGACGAACAGGGCCGCGGCGATCTCCCGATTGGTCGCGCCCCCGGCCACGAGGCGGGCGATGCGGGCCTGCTGGGCGGTCAGATCGGGCCCGGTCGCGGCCGGCTCGACGTGGTCGCCGGCGGCCCGCAGCTCGGCCGCCGCCCGCCGGACCCACGGCCCCGCGTCGTACTGCTCGAACACGGCCAGGGCGTTGCGCAGATGCTCCCGGGCCGCGGCCGGGCGGCGACGGCGGCGCAGCTCCTCGCCGTAGAGCAGCTCCGTGCGGGCCCCCGGGAACGCCGAGTCGCCCGCCAGGTGCAGCCGCAGCGCCTCCCGGAAGTGCCGGTCGGCCTCGTCGTCGGAGGCGGCCAGCAGACCGTGGCACCGGGCCGACAGCGCCAGCCAGGTCGGGTTGGCGGTGCTGGCCGCCCACAGGTCGTACGCGGCCAGCACCGGCCCGGCCGGCCCGTGGTCCCCGCCCCGCACGACCGCCTCGACCAGCGTCGGGATGGCCGGCACCTGCACCCCGAGATGCCCGCGCCCGACCGCCGTGCGCATGACTCCCCAGAGCCGCCCGGCTGCGTCCGCGTGCCGCCCCTCGGCCACGTCGATGAGGCCGGCCGCCCACACGCACATGGCCCGCGCCTGGCCGTCGATGTCGGCCCCGGCCCGGGCCCGGCACCGCCGTACCCACCGCCGGCACCCGTCGCCGTCGCCCAGCATCCCGGCGATGACCGCGAGGAGCCCGCAGCAGGTGTCGGCCACCGCGTCCTGCCCGGTCGCCACGGCCAGCCGCCGCCCCTCGGCCGCGGTCGCCGCGGCCAGGTCGAGGTCACCGAGGGCGAGCGCGGCCGTGGCTGCCACCTCGGCCGCGAGGGGTTCGGTGGCCCGATCCCCGACGCCTTCGGCCAGCCGGGCCGCCCGCACCGCGAGCCGGTGCGCGTCCTCGTCCCGGCCGGAGACGATCCCGGCCCAGGCCGCCCGCACCAGCGCCGCCGGCTCGTCGCCGGTGACGGCGAGCGCGATGACCCGGGCCAGGGGTGCGGCCGCCCGCGCGGGCTCGCCGGCATACCCGGCCGCCATCCCGGCGATGTACTCGAACAGCAGCTCCGCGCCGGGGCTCGCGTCGGCGGCCGGTTGGTCGCGCGGGGCGGTGGCTCGGGCGGCGACTTCGGCGACTTCGGCGTGCTCGTTGTGGCGGCCGGGGGTGGTCAGGGCTTCGGCGGTTGGCTGGTGGCGCAGGGCGGTGGCACGGGCCGCGACTTCGGCGTACTCGTTGTGGCGGCCGGAGGCGGCCAGGGCCTCACCGGCCAGGACCAGGGCGCGGAGGGCGCGCGGGGTTGGGAGGCGGGTGGCGGCGGCCAGGAGGGTCTGGTGCGCGTCCGCGTGCGCGCCGGTGCGGAGCTCGATCTCGCCCAGGAGGAGTTCCCGTTCGGCGTGCATTGCCGGGGGTACCGCCGCCGCGAGCACGGTACGCAGGAGTAGCCGGGCCCGGTGCGGCTCGCCGGCGCGCCACGCCAGCCGGGCCGCGCTCAGGGTCCAGCCGGCCGCGCGGGCGGGGCTGGTGGTCAGGTCGGCGGCCCGGTGCAGGGCCCGGGATGCGGGTCGCGGCTCGGCTGCCGGTGCGGTGGCGGCGAGGGCCTCGGCCAGGGTGTCGTCCGGTCCGGTGGCCACGGCCGCGCGGTGCAGGGCGGACAGCAGGCCCCGGGTCAGGTGGGCCAGGCGGCGGTGGGCGGCGTGGCGCTCGGCCAGCGTCGCCTCCGCGTAGACCACCGGGGCGAACAGCGGCGGGATGAAGTGGATGTCACCGTGGTCGGTCTGGATCAGTTCGGCCCGTTCGGCCGGGGCCAGGTCGTCCGGGTGCACCCCGGCGGCCAGGAGGAGAGCGGCCGGGCAGGCCGCCGGGGCGGCCTCGGCGTGCTGGGTCGCGGCCAGGACCAGGGCGTGGCGGGTCGCGGCGGGCAGGGTGCGCAGCATGGTCCGGTACTCGCGGTGCAGGTGGCCGTCCCGCGGTGGGGTCTCGGGCGGGTCGGCCTCGCCGCGGCGCTGCTCGCCGGAGAGGGCGGCGGCCAGCTCGGCCAATGCCCTCGGGTTGCCGCCGGACCTCGCGGCCAGGACGCCGGCCACGTCGCCGGCCAGGTCCGGGACCAGGTCGGCCAGGGCGGAGCGGCTGTCGCGGGGGTCCAGCGGGCGGAGGCGGCGACGAGGGAGGCGGGACAGGGTGGCCTCGGTGGCGGCGCCGGCCGCGCCGGGCAGGTCGCGGACGGCGAAGAACAGCGCGATCCGCTCGCCGCCGGCTCGGCGGGCGGCGACCGCCAGGGCGTCCAGGGAGGCGGTGTCGATCGCGTGGGCGTCGTCGATCAGGACCGCTACCGGGCCCGGGACGGTCGGGTCGCGCTGTGTGGTGAGGGTGCGCAGTGCGGTGAGGACGGACAGGGCGGTGGTCAGGCGGTCGGCTTGGGGGCGGTGGTCGTACGTGAGCACGTGGCCGGCCAGGAGGCGGTGCAGGGCGGCGAAGGGGAGGGCGGACTCGGCCTGGCAGCCGGTCACCGTCAGGACCGTGGCCGTGGTGGCCTGAGCGGACTCGGCGATCGCCCGGAGCAGGGCGGTGCGGCCGATGCCGGGTGGGCCGGTCAGGAGCAGGGTGCCGCCGTGAGCGGCCGCGGCCTGCTCGAGCAGGGTCGTGGCGGCGGCCAGGTCGTCGTCGCGGCCTCGGAGGCGAAGTTTCTGCACGGTCGATGCAACAACCATGGCCGCATTGTTACGCGCGAGTAACGCGCTAGGGAAGGCCGTGTGCGTTTCTGGCCGATTCGACCGGGTCGCGGTCTATTGCACGTTCAGGACATTGTCGACCCTGGCCAGGCGGAAGGTGCGGCTGACACGGGGGCCGGGGGAGCGCAGGGTCAGGCGGCCGCCGTGGCTGAACATGCGGCGGTGCACGTCCAGGAGCAGGCCGACCGCGGCCGCGTCGACGAACGGGCACTCCGTCAGGTCGATCACCAGGTTGTCCGGGCGCAGGTCGACGGCCTCGTGGAGGAGTGCGGCGAAACGCGGTACCGATGCGGCGTCCAGTTCCTCGTTGATGACGATCTCGATCACTGGTGTGGCCGGTTCAGTCGTGCCGCTCTGCATCTGAGTCCCCCTTCGGCTGCCCTTCCCAGCGTTCGGGGTCGATGTGGCGATGCCTTCCCGGAACCGTGACGGTTGTATGACTTCGCGGTCCGCGACCCAGGTCGCAGCGGGGGCAAGTTGGGTGCGGGGCCGTGCGGGCGGCATGATGCCCGTATGGCAGGCGTGCTGGTGATCGAGGACGACGACCGGATTCGGCTCTCGCTGGCGCTCGCGCTGGAGGACGAGGGCTACGCCGTGCGGGGCGCGGCCAGCGCGGAGGAGGGGCTCGTCGCGCAGCGTGAGGACCCCGCCGACACCGTGCTGGTCGACCTGATGCTGCCCGGCATCGACGGGTTCGAATGCATTAGGCAGCTGCGGCGCGGGGACGACGTGCCGATCGTGGTCATCAGCGCCCGCGACGACACCCACGACATCGTCGCCGCCCTCGAGGCCGGAGCCGACGACTACCTGGTCAAGCCGGTCGCCGTGAAAGAGCTCTCGGCCCGGCTGCGGGCCCTGCGCCGGCGCGGGCGGACCGTCCAGGCCATGTCCAGCCTCGTCTTCGGCGGCATGGAGATCCTGCCCGAGGCCGGCGAGGTGCGCATCGACGGCGAGCCGGTGGCCGTCACCCGCACCGAGTTCCGGCTGCTCTGCGAGCTGGCCGAACACCCCGGCCAGGTCCTGTCGCGCCAGCAGCTGCTGCAGCGGGTGTGGGAGTACGAGATCGGCGACGAGCGGCTCGTCGACGTGCACGTGGGCCGGCTGCGGCAGAAGATCGAGCAGGACTCCAAGCAGCCGCGCTACCTCGTGACCGTGCGCGGCATGGGCTACAAGCTCCAGCGATGACGCGGCTGCGACTGGGGCTGCGCACACGGGTCATCGCCGGGTTCGCGGCCGGCGCGCTCACCCTGTCCGCGTCCATGGCCCTCGTCTCCTACGAGCTGACCCGCAGTGAGCTCATCACCGGGCGGGAACGGGCGGCGGTCCGGTCGGCCACGTTCGACGCCCGGGTGGTCGCGGCCGGCCTCAACACTCCCAACCCCGACATCTTCGGCATGCTCAAGACCCTCGACACCGGCGGCAATCGGCGTGTGCTCGTGTTCCACCTCGGCGGCTGGTACGGCCGCAGCGCCGAGCCCGGCGCCTCGTCCGTCATCCCGACGAGCCTGCAGGGCCTGGTCGGCGCCACCGGGCAGGGCATTCAGCGGGTCCGCGTCGACGGGTCCCCGGCCGTGATCGTCGGCATCCTGCTGACGCCGGCGACCGCGCTGTACGAGATCGACTACCTGCGCGAGCTGGACCAGACGCTGCGCACCATCGGCTGGGTCCTGGTCCTGGTCGCGTCGGTCGTCGCCGCGGCCGGTGCGGGCCTGGGCTGGTACGCCACCCGGCACGTCCTGCGCCCCCTGCGCTCCGTCGCCGACGCCGCCCAGGGCATCACCGCCGGCGACCTCAGCGCCCGCCTCGAGGAGTCCCGCGACCCCGACCTGGCCCGCCTGTCCACGTCGTTCAACACGATGGTCGACCAGCTGTCCCGCCGCATCGAGAAGGACCGCCGCTTCGCCGCCGACGTCAGCCACGAGCTACGCTCCCCGCTGCAGACCCTGGCCGCCTCCGCCAGCGTCCTCGACCGCCGCCGCGACCAGCTCGACGAGCGCACGGCGATGGCCGCCGGCCTGGTCGTCGACGAGCTCGCCCGGTTCCAGTCCCTGGTCGACGACCTCCTCGAGCTCGCCCGCGGCGACCTGCCGGCCCAGCTGGAGCCCGTCGACATCGCCGAACTGGCCCGCCGCGCCCTGCAACGGCGCACCATGGACACCGCGATCCTCGACCTCGGCACCGATCGCCTGCACTGGACCGTCGACCGCCGCCGCCTCGAACAGGTCCTCGTCAACCTGCTCGACAACGCCGTCACCCACGGCGGCGGCCCGGTCGCCGTGCGCATCACCGCCGACGGCCCCGACGGCACGATCGACGTCGACGACGACGGCCCCGGCGTCAGCCCCGCCGACCGGGAGGTCATCTTCGACCGGTTCGTGCGCGGCCGCTCGTCCGGCGCCCGCGGCAACGACTCCGGGACCGGCCTGGGCCTCTCCCTCGTGGCCCAGCACGTCGCCGCCCACGGCGGTCGGGTCCTCGTCCTGGACCGGCCCGGCGGTGGCGCGCGGTTCCGGATAGAGCTTCCGGGGGTACTGTGAAGCTCCGGTATGTGTCGGCGCTCCTGGCTGTGCTGGTGTTGCCGGGGTGCGGGGTGCCCACCGACCGGGACCCGCGGCCGATCGAGCCCTCCGTGACGATCGGGTCCTATGAGGGGCCGATGGCTCCCGCTTCACCGGGTTCGGTCGTCGAGCGGCTGTTCATGGTCCGCGACAATCAGCTCGTCCCGGTGGATCGGCGGGTGTCGGCGGTACCGTCGGCGCAAAGGGTTTTGGAAGACCTCGTCACCGGGCCCACCGCGCAGGAGCGGGAATCGCGGCTCGACAGCGCCCTGGCCGGCACGTCCTACATCACCGGGGTGCAGCTGCGCAGCGGCACGGCCGTCGTCGGGCTCTCCGTGGACAACCCGATCCGCAACGACGAGACCCTGGCGTACGGGCAGATCGTGTGCACCCTGGCCGCCCGGGCCGACATCGTGGGTGTGCAGTTCGCGCAGGCCGGGCGGACGATGGAGGTGCCGCGCGGGGACGGGGCGCTGACCAGTGGCCTGCTGACCGCCGCGGACTACGCGAGCCTCATCGCGCCTTGACCTTGTCGACCACGATGCTGAACTGGTCGACCCCGCGGATCAGGGCGGCGAGCTGGGCGAAGTCGACGGGCTTGCGGAAGTAGTACTCGGCCGGCACCCCGAAGTCGCGCAGCAGCTGCTCCTCGCTGGGCGAGCCGGTGAGCACGACGACGGTCATGTGCTGCAGCCGCGGGTTGCCGAGCACCCGGTCCAGGACCACGCGCCCGTCGACGCCCGGCAGGTTGAGGTCGAGCAGCAGGATGTCGGGCGTGGGCGCGTCCGGGTAGGCGCCGCGGCGCTCGAGGTACTCGATCGCGGCGATCCCGTCGCCGAGCACGGTCAGCGGGTTGCGGAGCCGATGCTCACGGAACTCGTCGAGGGTGTAGGCCACATCGCCCGCGTCGTCCTCGACCAGCAGAATGCGCGCGAGCTCCATCCGGCTCCCCAGTTGCTTGCAGGTGTGCAATAAACCCGCAACACTCTAAGGCAAGCGGCCCCCTTTTGTCTTCCATGACTTCTGCGATTTGCCCCGATTGCTCCGGCGAGTCCCACTCAAGGGCCCCGCGCGCCGCCCCGGCCGTGCAACGATGGCGCCCGTGACAACGACCGATCCGCTTGTCGAGGCCTTACTGGCGGTGAGCCGCACCATGGTCGCGATCGCCGCCCGCAACCTGGCGACGCTCGGCGCGGACGTGACGCTGCCGCAGTACCGGACCCTCGTCGCCCTGGCCGGCCAGGGCCCCCAGCGCAGCGCCGTCCTGGCCCGCGAACTCGGCGTGGCCCCGTCCACCCTGACCCGCATGTGCGACCGCCTGGTCCGCAAGTCGTTGATCCACCGCTTCCACCGCCACAACGACCGCCGCTCGATCTGGCTCGGCCTGACCCCCCAGGGCCGCGACCTGGTCGGCGAGGTGATGCAGGCCCGCCGCACCGAACTGGCCACCATCGCGCGCACCGCCGGCCTCACCGCCGCCCCGCGCGACCTGACGATGCTGTCGGCGTTCGTCCGCGCCTCCGGCGAACTCCCCGACGACGAATGGTGGCGCCGCTGGTCCACCTCCGCCGACCCCGTGGACGACGCCCAGGCCATGCGGGCCGCCCGCCTCACCCCCAACGCGATAGCCTGAGCGCCGTGCTCGAGTCACAGCGCGAACGGGTCCCGCTCAACGATGCCGGCGAACCCGACACCGCCCTGGCCTTCCTGACCTTCGCCCGGTCGTGCGTGCTGAAGAAACTCGACGGCCTGGACGAGGAGCAGCTCCGCCGCCGCCTGGTCGTGTCCGACACGACGCTGCTGGGGCTGGTGCAGCATCTGACGGACGCCGAGCGGTACTGGATCGGGCACACTCTGGGCGGCGACCCCGACTACGCCGACGTCTCGTTCGACATGCTGGTCGCCCCCGACCGGTCCGCCGCCGACGTCGTGGCCGCGTATCGCGCGGCGATCGCCGCGAGCGACACCCGCCTGCGGGCGGTCGGCAGCCTGGACACGCTGAGCGCGAACCCGGTGAACGGCGAACCCCGCACGGCCCGCTGGGTCGTGGCCCACCTGACCAGCGAAACGGTCCGCCACGCCGGCCACGCCGACATCCTCCGCGAACTCATCGACGGCGTCACCGGCCGCTGAGACTCCCCGGGCCGGTGCTACCGCGGCTCGCTCTTCCCACCTGGCTCGTCCCGGAACTCCTCGCCCTCCTCGTCGTCGTCGACCAGGCTCGGGTCCTCGGTCCGGCCGAGTGCGCGGCCGAGCATGCCCAGCGGCGTGGCAACCACCGGGCCGGTGCGGCGCCGTCGGCGGTACCGGTTCGAGCGTTGTCATCGTGGGTCAGCGGGTGGCTGGGGCCTCGGTGGGCGCGGTCGGGTTCCGGGCTGGAGCGGGCTCGGGCCGGCGGCGGCGGTACAGGAGGAGGGCGGTCAGGCCGCCGGTCAGGAGGCCCCAGAACGCGGAGCCGATGCCCAAAATTGTTGTGCCCGACGCGGTCACCACGAACGTCACGACCGCGGCCTCGCGGCCCTCGGGCTCGGTGACGGCTGAGGCCAGCGCGGAGCCGAGTGCGGGTAGGAGTGCGAGACCGGCGACGGCGACGACCAGGATCGGTGGGGAGAGCAGGACCAGGGCCATCGCCAGGGAGGCGCCCAGGCCCAGGGCCAGCTGGCCGGTGCCCAGCGCGACCGTCGCCACCCAGCGGCGGCCCGGGTCGGGGTGGGTGTCGGGGCCGGCGGTCAGGGCGGCGGTGATGGCGGCCAGGTTGACCGCGTGGCCGCCGAACGGGGCGGCCAGGGCTGAGGCCAGGCCCGTGGTGATGAGGATGGGGCGTAGGGGTGGGGTGTAGCCGTTGGTGGCCAGTACCGCCAGGCCGGGGACGTTCTGGGCGGCCATCGTGACCAGGAACAGGGGTATCGCCAGGCTTACCGCCACGGACAGGTTCACGGTTGGTGTTACGAGGACCGGGGTTGGGCGTAGTGCGGCGTCGGCCAGGGAGCCGCCGGGGCCGTGTACGGCGATCGCGGCCACGGCGGCCAGCAGGGCGCCCGGGACTGCCCATTGCCTGGCGAAGCGGAACAGGATCGCCCATGTCAGGACCACCGGGGTGGCCAGGAGGGGCAGGTCGACCATCGCGTGCACGGGGGCCAGGCACAGGTTCAGGATGACGCCGGCCAGCATGGCTCCGGCTATCGGGCCGGGGATGGCCGCGATGGCCCTCGTCAGCCACGGCAGGAGGCCGGTCAGGACCATCAGGGCGGCGCTGATCAGGAAGGCGCCCACCGCCGCCCGGAAGCCGCCCGGGACCGGGCCCGTCGCGGCCAGGAGGGCGGCGCCGGGGGTGGACCAGGCGATCGCGATCGGCATGTGGTAGCGCAGGCTCAGCCACACGGCGGCGGTGGCTATCGCCACGCACACGGCCAGGAGGCCCGAGGCGGCCTGGGCGGGGGTTGCGCCCACGGCTCGCAGGCCGGCCAGGACGACCGTGAACGAGCTCGCGTAGCCGACCACGGCGCTCACCAGGCCCGCCAGGACGGTGGGGAGGAGATCGCGGCGCATGAAAGTGAAGACGCCCCTTCGCGGATCGTTCCGTAAACGGAACGCCACAATAACCACATGGACGCGGGCGCGACAAGTGTGGGGGAGCGGCTGCGGCGGATGCGCGAGCAGCGGGGGCTCTCGCTGTCCGCGCTCGCGCGGGCGGCCGGGATCGGGAAGGCGACCCTGTCGGGGCTGGAGCACGGGACGCGCAACCCGACGCTCGAGACGCTCTACGCGGTCGCCGGAGCATTGGGAGTACCACTGACGGCTCTGGTTCTGCATCCCGGGGATCCGCCCGCCGCCGCGGTGGACGTCCGCGGGGCCGCCGTGACGGCCACGCTGCTCGAGGTCTTCGACGAAGGGGGCGTGACGTTCGAGCTGTTCTGGATGCTGGTGCGGCCCGGGGTCGCGCAGCACTCACCGGCGCACGCGGCCGGCGTGACCGAGCACATCACGGTGTACCGCGGCGTGCTGCGCACGGGCCCCCAGAGCGCGCCGATCGGTGCGAGTGCGGGGGAGCACGTCTCGTTCCGGGCCGACGTGCCGCACCTCTACGAAGCGGCCGGGCCCGATGACGTCGTGGCGAGCCTGCTGATCAGATCGCCGCGCTGAAACCCGACCACGGGCCGGGGCCGTCCGGCCCGGTCAGTGCCGCGATGACCGCGCGCAGCTCCGGCGGCTCGAGGCGGCCCTCGAGGGCGTCGAGGCCGGCCGGGTCCAGCCAGGCGTGGCCGTGCAGGCTGCCCACCTCGTCCGGCAGCAGCGCGGTCTGACCCAGCGGCGGCCGGTCGCCGTCCAGGCGGGCCAGGAAGAACTGCTCCGGGCCGACCTTGTGCTGACGGTTCCAGTACATGTCACGCTCGACGACCACGTGGCGGTCCAGCACCGCCGCCGGGTCCAGGCCGGTCTCCTCGGTCAGCTCGCGGCGGGCCGTGTCGAACGGGGTCTCGCCGGGGTCGATCCCGCCGCCCGGCGGCTCCCACAGCCACGTGCCGTCACCGGGGTCCCGCCAATGCAGCAGCAGCACCCGCTGTGCGGCGTCGAGGCACACGATGCGCGCGGCCGGCCGGTGCGTGGGCTCGTCTTCTGCGGTCACGAAACGGCAGCCTATCGGGCGCAGTGGTTCCCGCAAAACCAGCAAATGCCGCGATTGCCGACATATCCTGTGGCCAGCGCGGGTGATCAAGGGCGGTGACGGGGGATGCAGGACCAGCTCATCTTCGGCGTGGGGCGGCTGCTGTGCGCGCTGCCGCTCGCCGACGTCGTCGAGACCGTGCGGCCACTGCCGGTCCAGCCCCTCGCGGACGCCGGTGGCGGGCTGCTCGGCGTCGCCGTGATCCGCGGCGCGGCCGTCCCCGTCATCGACACCGCCCGGCTGCTCGGCGACTACGCGAGCGAGCCCAGCCGGTTCGTGACGGTCGAAGCGCCGAGCGGTACCGTCGCGTTCGCCACCGGCCCCGTCCTCGGCGTGCGCTCCGTGCCGCGCTCCGCGGCCCACCCCGCGCCCGACGGCGGCGCGCTGATCGACGCCGTCGGTGTGCTGGACGGGCAGCCGCTGCTGTTCCTCAACCCGGCCGGAGGTGGTCTCCGTGCCGCGGCGTGAGGGCGCGAACTCGGTCCAGCGGCTGCGGGCCCTGCTCGCCGAGCGGCTCGGGATGGCGTTCGACGACAAGAAGGACGGGCTGCTCGGCGAGGTCCTGCAGCAGCGGGCGACGCAGCACGGGCTGACCGACCGCGGGTACCTCGACCGGCTCACCACCGCCTGGACCGCCGAACTGGCCGCCCTCGCCGAGATGCTGACGGTCAACGAGACGTACTTCTTCCGCAACGTCGAGCAGTTCGAGGCCCTCGCCGACATCGTGCTGCCGGCCCGGCTGCGGGCGCAGGCCCAGCGGCGGCGGCTGGAGCTGCTCTCCGTCGGCTGCTCGACCGGCGAGGAGGCCTACAGCCTGGCGATGGTCGTCGCGGGCCGGGTCCCGGAGTCCTGGGACACGACCATCATCGGACTCGACGTGGACCGGGGCGCACTGCGAAAGGCGATGAGCGGCCGGTACTCCGAGTGGTCGCTGCGCGAGACGCCCGAGAACGCGAGGCTCAAGTGGTTCCGCGCGGCCGGCGACGGCGTGGAGATCGACGCCCGGCTGCGCAAGCGGGTGCGGTTCGTGGAGCACAACGTGGCCCGCGACGACCCCGTCCTGTTCGCGCCCGGCCTCTACGACGTGGTGTTCTGCCGCAACCTACTCATGTACCTCACCCCCGACACCACCCGCACGGTCATCGAGCGCATCACCAGAAGCCTGGCCCCCGGCGGGTACCTGTTCCTCGGGCACACCGACACCCTCGGCGCCCGGCCCCAGGGCCTGCACGTGCACCACTCCCACGGCACCTTCTACTACGAGCGCGAGGAGCGGCCGCAGCGCGTCCTCGAGCCGCATCCGGCGGTGCGACCCCGGCCCCGGGAGCGGGCCCTGGCGCTGCTGCAGCAGGAGCGGTTCGGCGAGGGGCTGCAGGTCCTCGACGCGATCACCGGCGCCGAGGCCGACCGGCCCGAGACCTGGCTGGTGCGCGGCTGCCTGCTCGTCGGGCTCGGCGACACCGGGCGGGCGGCGGAGCTGTGCCGGCGGCTGCTGGAGCGCGACGCGCTCTACGCCGACGCCCACCAGCTGCTGGCCGACTGCCACGAGGGCGACGAACAGCACGACGCCGCCCGGCACCACCACCGCGTGGCCGCGCAGCTCGATCCCGACTTCGCGATGCCCCGGCTGCGGCTGGGGCTGCTCGCGCGGCGCCTCGGCGACCGGCGGACGGCCGAGCAGGAGCTCGACAGTGCGGTACACCTGCTGCGTCTGGAGACGGACGAGCGCATCGCGCTGTTCGGTGGCGGGTTCGGGCGCAGCGCCCTGATCGCGCTGTGCCGGGCCGAGCTGGCGGCCGTCTCGTGACCGTCACGGCGCCGGCCCCGCAGCCGGCGCGCCTGGAGCGGCGCCTCGCCGAACTGCGCGACGAGTTCGACCGCTCGTTCGCCGACCCGCCCCGCAGCGCCGTCGCCGGGCACGACGACCTCCTCGCGATCCGGGCCGGCGGGGTGCGGTACGCGCTGCGGCTGACCCAGGCCGCCGGCCTCTTCCCGGACCGGCCCGTGACCCGGCTCCCCGGGCCGCTGAGCGCCCTGCTCGGCGTGGCCGGCTTCCGCGGCGCGATCGTGCCCGTCTACGACCTCGCGGCCGTGCTCGGCACCGGCGGCACACCCCTGGACGGCGGGCCGCGCTGGCTCGTCCTCGCGGCCGGGACCCCACCCGTCGCCCTGGCCTTCGCCGAGCTCGACGGGCACCTGCGCATCCCCAGCGACGGGCTGATCGAGGAGGCCAACGGGCACGGCCCGCACGGGTGCCTGCGCGGGATCGTCCCGCTGCCCGACGGCGCCCGCCCCATCGTCGACGTGCCGGCCGTGCGGTCGGCCGTGCGGGCCGCGGTCGAGGCCGTGACCCGCTTCAATGAGGATCGATAGGCAGCGACATGGCGCGAAAGTGGACGTTCGGACAGCGGCTCGGCCTGGGCTTCGTGGTCACCACGATGCTGACGACGATCACCGGCGTGGTGACGATCTGGGCCCTCACCACCGTCGTCGAGGGCAAGGACAAGGTGATCGACGTCGGCGTGAAGGGCCTGGCCGCGGCCCAGGAGCTGCGGACCGCGGTCGAGGCCAAGAGCAGTGCCGGGCGGGCGTACCTGCTCACCGGCGACCAGCGCTACAGCCAGCAGATCACCGCCGCCCGCAACCAGTTCGCCAACGCCTCCGGGCGGATTCGCGACGTGCTGGCCACCCCCGAGGAGCGCGACCTGCTCGACCAGGCCGTCACGGGCGAGCAGCGCCACCAGGACGTGCTGCAGAACGTCATGGTCCGCCGCGACCAGCCCGGCGCCGACCTCGACGAGGTCAGCAAGGCGTTCGAGGACAGTGTCGTGCCGCAGCGCGACGCCGTCGACCGCGAGATCACCGCCCTGCTCACGCTGCTCAACCAGGACCTGCGCACGAGCCGGGACGCCGCCTCGAGCCGGGCCACCGTCGCCATCGCCGCCGTGATCACCCTCGCCGCGGTCTCCGTCGCCTTCGGCATCGTCAGCGGGCTGCTGCTGGTCCGCGCCCTCAGACGCCAGGTCGCCGGCACGGTCGGGCACATCCGCAGCTCCTCGGCCCAGCTGGAGGCCGCGGCGGCCCAGCAGGCGACCGGTGCCCGCGAGCAGGCGACCGCGATGAGCGAGATCACCACGACCATCGAGGAGCTGCTGATCACCTCCCGGCAGATCGCCGACGGGGCCCAGCGGGTGGCGAAGATCGCCGAGGAGACCGCGACCGCGGCCGGCTCCGGGGACTCCACGATCGAGGAGGCCCGCGCGTCGATCGCCGCGATCCGCCAGCAGGTCGACCTGATCGTGCAGCACATGCTCGAGCTCGGGCAGCGCTCGCAGCAGATCGGCGGCGTGGTCGACCTCGTCTCCGAGCTCGCGGAGCAGACGAACATCCTGGCCATCAACGCGACGATCGAGGCGTCCGGGGCCGGTGAGTGGGGCCGCCGCTTCGCGGTCGTCGCCGACGAGATCCGCAAACTCGCCGACCGTACCGCCGGCAGCGCCAAGGAGATCCGCGCGCTCATCGACGACGTGCGCGGCGCCGTCAACACCACCGTCATGGCGACCGAGACCGGGGCCAAGGCCGTCGACGCCGGTGCCCGGCAGTTCACCGCCGTCACCGCGTCGTTCCAGCAGATCGCCGACCTGGTCGCGACGACGACCGAGTCGGCCCGGGAGATCGAGCTGTCGACCAAGCAGCAGACGACCGCGGTCGAGCAGGTCAACGTCGCCGTCAGCGACACCGCCCGGGTCACGCAGGCGACCGAGACCAGCGCGACCCAGACGCGGCAGACGGCCGAGCATCTGACCGGCCTGTCCACCTCGTTGCTGCGGCTCGTCTCGGCGGACAACGGCACGTCATGACGGATCGGGATCCGCTTCGGTACTTCCGCGTCGAAGCCCGCGAGCTGGTCGACCAGCTCGCGCTGGGGGTGCTGTCGCTGCAGGACGGCTCCTCGGACTCGGTCGCGGCGCTGCTCCGGCACGCGCACACGTTGAAGGGCGCGGCCCGGGTGGTGCGCCAGGCGGCCCTCGCCGATCTCGCCCATGCGCTCGAGGAACTGCTCGTGCCGTACCGGGACGGGGGGTCGCCCGCGGCGGTCATCGGCGATCTGCTGCCGCTCACGGATCAGATGTCGGCGCTGGTGGCCGAGCTCGAGCAGCCGGTGCCGTCGGCGACGGCGGCGGTGGAAGCCGGCGCCGGCCAGGCCGACATTTCGGAAATGTCAGAAATGTCGCACGAGCCGGACCGCGACGCCACCGCGGACGTCGACGAGCTGCTCGAAGCGGTCGACGAAGCGCACGCCCGGTTCGCCCCGCTGCGCCACCACACCGCCGTCCTGGAGCGGGTCCGCCGCGCCGCCGAGGCCCTCACCGAACAGCTGCGCGGCGACAAGGGCGCGGTCCGGGCCGGTGCCCTCGCGGCCGACCTGACCGCCCTCGGCCGCCGCCTCACCGAGACCGTCGAACAGGTCGCCCGCGAGCTCGACGACATCCGTGGCCGGGCCGAGCGGCTGCGCCTGGTCCCCGCGGCGACGGTCCTGAGCACGCTGCACCGGGCCGTGTACGACGTGGCCAGCACCGAGGGCAAGACCGTGCGGTTCGACAGCGCCGGCGGCGACCTGCGCCTCGACCCGCACGTGCTCACCCAGGCCGGCAACGCGCTGCTGCACGTGGTCCGCAACGCGGTCAGCCACGGCGTCGAGCCGGAGGCGGAGCGGATCGCGGCCGGCAAGGCGCCGCAGGGCCGGGTCAGCGTCGACGTCCGCCGCCGCGGGCGGTTCGCGGCGTTCCGCTGCCGCGACGACGGCCGCGGCTTCGACCTCGACGCGGTGCGCCGCCAGGCCGAGCGGCGGGGCCTGGTCCCGTCCGGCGCCGAGGCCGACGTGCGCGAGCTCATGCAGCTGCTCATGCAGGGCGGTATCTCCACGTCCGAGCAGGTCACGGGCGTCTCGGGGCGGGGCATCGGCCTGGACGCCGTCCGCGACGTCGCGGAGAAGCTCGGCGGGGACGTGTCGGTGAGCACCGAGCCTGGGCGCGGTACCACTGTCGAACTGGTCGTCCCCCTCGCCCTGGTCTCCCTCTCCGGGCTGGTCGTCCACGCCGGCGGGGTCCTCGCCGCGCTGCCCCTCGACGCCGTGCGCACCTGCGTGCTGCTGCCCGAGGTCGAGATGTCGGCCGCGTCCGCCGCCGGGGCCCTGGCCCACGACGGCCGGGTGCTGCCGTTCCTGCCCCTGGCCCGGGTCCTCGCGCCGGAGTCGGGAGCCGGCGGCGACGGCCGCGCGGTCGCGGTGGTGCTCGCGGCCGGCGACGAGATCTTCGCCGTCGGCGCCGACCGGCTCCTGGGCACCTCGACGCTGGTCGTGCGGCCGCTGCCGGAGCTGGCCCCGGCGGCGGCGGTCGTCGGCGGGGTGTCCATCGACGCCGAGGGCAACCCGCGGATCGTGCTCGACCCGGCCGGCCTGGCCGCGTCGGCCGGGGCCGCGGGCAGCGTCGCGCCGCCCTCCGTGACCGGGCCGGACGCGCCCGACGAGCCGGCCCCGATCCTGGTGGTCGACGACTCGCTCACCACGCGCATGCTCGAGCGCAGCATCCTGGAGTCGGCGGGGTACCGCGTGGAGCTCGCCGCCTCCGCCGAGGAGGCCCTGGAGCGGGCCGCCCGGCGCCGCTACGCGCTGTTCCTGGTCGACATCGACATGCCCGGCATCGACGGGTTCACGTTCGTCGAGCGGACCCGGGCCGACCCCGAGCAGCGCGGCGTCCCGGCCATCCTGGTCAGCTCGCGCGCGTCCGCCGAGGACCGGCGCCGGGGGCTGGCCGCGGGAGCCTCGGCCTACATGGTCAAGAGCGAGTTCGACCAGGAGGAGCTGCTCGGGCACATCCGTGAGCTCGCGGGGGCGCCGGCATGATCAGAGTGCTCATCGTGGAGGATTCGCCGACGGTCCGCGCCTGCCTGCGCGAGGCCCTGACGTCCGCGGACGGCTTCGAGATCGTGGGCGAGGCAGTCGACGGGGCCCAGGCCGTCGACCTCTGCCGGCGGCTGCGGCCCGACGTCATCACCATGGACGTCATGCTGCCGATCATGACCGGCCTCGTGGCCACCGAGCAGATCATGGCGGTCGCGCCCACGCCCATCCTCGTGGTCTGCTCGGCCGACCGGCGCGAGGTGTTCACCACCTACGACGCCCTCGCCGCGGGGGCCGTGGACGTCCTCGAGAAGCCACGCGGCGACGCCGCCGACGACACCTGGGGGCAGCGGCTGCGCACCGCCGTCCGGGTCGTCTCGCGCATCCGCGTCGTCACCAAACGCCTGGCCGGCCCGCCCGCCACCGTCCCGGCCGCGCCCGCGCCGTCCGCCGCGGGGTCGCTGCGCGCGGTCCTCATCGGCGCGTCGACCGGCGGCCCCGGCGCCATCGTGTCGCTGCTGCGGGCGCTCCCGGCCGGGTTCGCGCTGCCGCTGCTGTATGTCCAGCACCTCTCGGCCAACGAGTCCTTCGCGCAGGCGTTCACCGGCTGGCTGGCCGAGCAGACCGGGCTCGTCATCGCCTACGCCCGCGGCGGGGAGGCCCTCGCGTCCCTCGCCGGCCGGGTCACCATGGCCCCGCCGAACCTGCACTTGCTGGTGCGCGGCGGGCACCTGCACCTCAGCGCGGCCGCGCCCCGCTACTCGTGCCGCCCCTCCGTCGACACGCTCTTCGAGTCCGCGGCCGCCGACCTCGGCCGGGCCGCGGCCGGGTGCCTGCTCACCGGCATGGGCCGGGACGGCGCCGACGGCCTGCTCGCCCTGCGCCGGGCCGGTGCGGTCACGTTCGCGCAGGACGCGGCGAGCTGCGTGGTGTACGGGATGCCGAAGGAGGCCGTCACCCTCGGCGCCGCCGCCGAAGTCCTGCCCCCGGAGCAGATCGGGAGCCGGCTGGGCGCCCTGGCCGGTGCGGCCGCGCGCCCCGGGACCGCCGGGCACGAGGGGAGGGTGGCATGGCGAACACGGTTCTGATCGTCGACGACAGCCTCACCGTCCGGATGGACCTGCACGAGGCGTTCGAGGACGACGGCTTCCGCACCGTCCTGTGCGCCGGGGTCGGCGAGGCCCTCGAGGCGGCCGACGCCGAGCAGTTCGACGTCGCCGTCCTCGACGTCCGCCTGCCCGACGGCGACGGCGTCGAGCTCCTGCGCAGCCTGCGCGCGCACCCGCGCCACGCCGACGCCGTCGTGCTGCTGCTGTCCACCGAGGCCGAGGTCCACGAGCGGCTCCGCGGCCTGCGCACCGGCGCCGACGACTACGTCGGGAAGCCGTACGACGCCGCCGTGGTCGTCGCCCGCGCCCGCGACCTGCTGCGCCACACGCCCGACAGCGAGAACCGCCGGCTCGTGCTCGTCATCGACGACAGCCGCACGTTCCGCGAGATCCTCCGCCAGCACCTGGTCGAAGCCGGCTACGAGGTGGCCACCGCGGTCAGCGGCGAGGAGGGGCTGCGGGTGGCCGGGGTACGCCCGCCCGACGCCATCATCGTCGACGGCGTCCTGCCCGGCATCGACGGCGCCACCGTCATCCGCCGCATCCGCCTCGACGCGGCCCTGCGCAACGTGCCGTGCCTGCTGCTGACCGCCTCCGTCGACTACACGACCGAGCTGCAGATCCTGGAGGCGGGCGCGGACGCGTTCGTGCGCAAGCAGGAGGACCTGGCCGTCGTCCTGGCCAAGCTGGCCGCCATCCTGCGCAAGAGCGCGGCCGCCCTCCCGCTGCCCCCGCCCGAGGCCGGCAGCGCCCGCCCGGCCCGCGTGCTGATGGTCGACTCCGACAGCCGCTACCTCGAGTCGATGACGGCGCTGATGCACGAGGACGGCTACGAGGCCGTGCTCGCCCGCTGTGCCGATGACGCGCTCGCCATGCTGGCCGTGCAGCCGGCCGACTGCACCGTCATCGACCTGCACCTGCCCGAGATCGACGGCCGCGAGCTGTGTGACCGCATCCGCGCCGTGCCGGGCCTGCGCGACATGCCGGTCATCATCGTCGGCCACGACGACGTGCTGCTGGAGTGCCTCGCCGCCGGGGCCGACGACTACGTCCGCCGCGGTGACGGTACCGCCAGCCTGCGCGCCCACGTCCGGGCCCACCTGCGCCGCCAGCACCTCCACGAGCAGAACCGCCGGATCCGCGACGAGCTGGTCCGCCGCGAGATGGAGGCGGCCGAGGAGCGCGCCGCCCGCCGCTTCGCCGAGGCCCGGGCCGAGCTGGTCGAGGAGCTGGAGTGGCGCAACCGCGAGCTGGAGGCGTTCAGTGGCTCCGTGTCGCACGACCTGCGCTCACCGTTACAGACGATTTTGTCGTACAGCGAGCTGCTGGCCGAGGACGCGACCGGCGAGACGGCCACCCACCTGGCCCGCATCTACGGCGCGGCGACCCGGATGAACGCGCTCATCGAGTCGCTGCTGCAGCTGGCCCAAGCCAACCGCGGCCAGATCTCGAGCCACCCGGTGGACCTCTCCGCCCTCGCCGAGGACGTGGTCGACGAGCTGCGCCAGCGCGACCCGGACCGCAAGATCCACGTGACCGTCACGGCCGGGATGACCGCGGCCTGCGACGGCGACCTGGTCCGGGCCGTCTACACGAACCTGGTCGGCAACGCCTGGAAGTTCACCACCCGCACCCTGGACCCGGCGATCGACATCGGCCGCGACGGCGGCGTGTACTTCGTCCGCGACAACGGCGCCGGCTTCCCCGCCGACCGCGCCGAGGAGCTGTTCCGCCCCTTCGGCCGGCTGCACGACGCCTCGGAGTACCCTGGCACCGGCATCGGCCTGACCACCGTCCAGCGCATCATCGACCGCCACGGCGGCCAGGTCTGGGCCACGAGCGAGCCCGGCCGCGGCGCGACGTTCTCGTTCACCCTGACGGCCGAGGACCGCCGCTGACCGGGCCATCCGGGGTCGGTGGCGGGTTCAGGTATACTTGACCTACGGCCTCTCCCCACGACTGGCCGGTTTCGATGTCCACGCCGCGCGTCGCGACCCGCACGGTCAGCGCCGGGCGGGACGTCCCCTTTGACGTTCGGAGCCCTTATGGCGGCACGCCGCCCTGCACAGACCACCACCACCGATCAATCCACCTTCGCCGGCCTCGGCGTGCCCGCCCCGCTCGTGCGGGTGCTGACCGCGGCCGGGGTGGAGCGGCCCTTCCCGATCCAGGCCGCGACCCTGCCCGACGCACTCGCCGGCCGCGACGTGCTCGGCCGGGGCCGCACCGGCTCGGGCAAGACCTACGCCTTCGCCCTCGCGGTGCTCACCCGCCTGGCCGCCTCCGCCGCGCCCCGGCGTCCCGGCCGGCCCCGGGCGCTGATCCTGGCCCCCACCCGCGAGCTGGCCGCCCAGATCCACGCCGTGATGGCGCCGCTGGCCGCGGCCCTGTCGCTGCGCACCGCGATGGTCTTCGGCGGCGTGGCCGCCGGGCCGCAGGCGGCCGCCCTGCGGGCCGGGGTCGACGTCCTCGTGGCCTGCCCGGGCCGCCTCGCCGACCACATCGCGGCCGGCCGCGCCAACCTGGACGCCGTCGAGGTCACCGTGCTCGACGAGGCCGACCACATGGCCGATCTCGGCTTCCTGCCGGTCGTCCGGCGGCTGCTGGAGCAGACCCCGCGCGGCGGGCAGCGCCTGCTGTTCTCGGCCACGCTCGACGCCAGCGTCGACGTCCTGGTCCGGCAGTTCCTGACCAACCCGGCCGTGCACAGTGTCGACTCGGCCCGATCGCCGGTCGCCACGATGGAGCATCACGTCCTGCACGTCCGGGCCGACGACCGCTTCCCCGTCCTCGTCGAACTGACCGCCGCGCCCGGGCGGACCGTCGTGTTCACGCGCACGAAGCGCGGCGCGAAGGCCCTCACCCGGCGGCTGGTCGAGGCCGGCGTGTCCGCCGTGGAGCTGCACGGCAACCTCGCCCAGGTAGCCCGCAGCCGCAACCTCCGGGCGTTCTCCGAGGGCGACGTGCGGACCCTGGTCGCCACCGACATCGCCGCCCGCGGCATCGACGTCGAGCACGTGGCCCTGGTCGTGCACGCCGACCCGCCGGCCGAGCACAAGGCCTACCTGCACCGGTCGGGCCGGACCGCCCGGGCCAGCGCGCCGGGCACGGTCGTCACGCTGATGACCGACGGCCAGGCCTCCGACGTCCGGGAGCTGACCCGCAAGGCCGGCATCGCCGCGACCACCACCCGGCTGCGGCCCGGCGACGCGCTGCTGCGCACCCTGGCCCCGGGCGAGCGCACGCTGGTCCCGCCGGTGGCGCCGGTCGCGTCCGAACCGGCCGGCTCGGCCCGCCAGGCACCGGCGGGCGGCGGCGGCCGGCGTCGGCGCGGTGGCCAGCAGCCGGCCCGGACCGCATCGGCTCGGACGGCATCGGCCCGGACCGGGTCGGCTCGGACCGGATCGGGCCGCACGGCAGCCGCACAGCCCGCATCGGCCCAGAGCGCGGCCGCACCCGCGGTGGCGCGAGCCAGTGCGGCCGACTTCTCGGCCCGGGCCCGGCCGGGCTCACGCCGGCGGAAGGCCTGAACGTCACGGCGGCGGCCGGTGGTGGGGGCGTTACCGCCGGCCGGCCGCGCGGATCTCGGCGGCGACCGCCGGGGGCATCGGCACCGGCGGGCCGTTCGCGATGAAGTCACCGATCGCCTGACTGCCGATGCCGTAGTCGCCGCCATACCCGGCGTCGCCGCAGAACCCCCGGTAGTCCAGGCGGTCGCCGGCGCTGCTGACCGTGACCGTGACCGTGCCGCCGCAGCCGTCGCGGCGCGAGCAACAGCCCGACTCCCACGTCCAGGACCTGGCCATCCGCCCCACAGTACAGAGCGCGGACCGTGACCAATACGTCCCGGCCGCGGGCTGGTTATTTTTTATAAGCAAACTTTCCTTATTGACGGTCGCGAATCAGGTCCGGAACAGTGGCCTGCATGCTTACCCGCCGTGCCCTGCTCGCGCTGGTCGGTGCCGCCGGCGGCGCCCTCGTGCTGCCCGCGCCGGGTCTGGCCGCGGCCGCGGACCCCGTCGCCGACGAGTACCACCGGCTGCTGCTCGTGCACACACGCTGGGTGCAGCAGCAGTGGGACACGCAGATCGGCGCCTACCGGGCCGCCGACTTCCGGTTCGCCGCCGTCCTCGGCAATGCCGTGCTGCTCACCACCGACGGCTACGACGCCACCCTGGCCGGCGTCGACGCCGCGACGCTGCGGCAGCAGACCCTGGCGACCATCACCCGCTTCGCGGCGACCAACCGGCTTGCGGGCGGTACCGAATGGGGCAAACAGCTTTTCTGGGACTCGACCTTCGAGCTCTATTTCATCCTCGCCGCCCGCCTGCTCTGGGCCGACCTGAGTGCCGCCACCCGGGCCGACGTCGAGGCGATCGGCCGCGGGCAGGCCGCGTACGCGTACGGGCTGGGAACGGGCAACGACCCCCTCAGCGGCTCCTGGTCGCCCAACGGCAGCGCCGGCGGGTATGTGGGCGACACGAAACTCGAGGAGATGGGCGTCTACGCCCAGGCCATCGCGCCCGGGCTGGCGTGGGCACCGGCCGGGGACGCCGACGCGGCCCGCTGGCGGGAGCGGTTCGTGTTCTGGGCGGCCAACGCGAGCGGGCTGCCCGCCGCCGACCGGGCCAACCCGGCGGTCGTCGACGGCCGGCCGATCAGCGCCCTGAACGTCGCGCACAACCTGTACGACACGTTCGTGGTCGAGAACCACGGGTCGGCCAACCCGCACTACCAGGCCGAGCTGTGGCGCACCGCGGGCCGCGCGGCCGCGCACTTCCTCGCCGCCGGTCAGCCGCTGCCCCAGGTCCTCACCAACCAGCCGAGCGGGCGCGAGCTGTGGGCCACCCTGCGGCTGCTGGCCGGCGACGCCGGCGAGCCCGTGATGCCGATGGTCGCCGACCGCTACCACCTGTACGGCCGCGACGTGCTCCCCCTCGCGTTCCTCGCGCAGGTGCAGGGCGACCCGCACGCCGCCCGGGCCGAGGCCGACCTGACCGCCCGCCTGATGCCGTACCTGCAGTACGCCCCCGCGAACCGGCTGACGAAGTTCAGCGGGGAGGAGAAGTACGAGCCGGAGGCCCGCGCCGAGCTCGCGATCGCCTACCTGTTCCACCGGTGGCGCCCGGCCCCGGTGCCGCCGGTGACGAGCGCCGAATTCTTCGCCGCGGCCGCGGGTGTCCGCGACTTCGGCCCCGGCACCGGGCTGACCGCGCAGCAGACCGCGACCGGCTTCGCGGCCGCCGTCACCAAGCCCGGGTTCGTGCGCTTCCTGTGGCAGCCGGGACACGACAACTGGCTGATCGACACCCGCGCGTCGGCCTTCCTCCCGGCCCAGACGGCGGCGCCGGCCCGGACCTGGACGGCCGCCTACACCGCGGCCCGCGACGGCGTCGACGCGACCGTCACGGTGCTCGAGACCGCCGCCGGGTGGGCCGGCTACGCCACGCTGCCCACCGGCACCGTCGTCTACACCGGCCCGGGCCCGTCCGCGCTGACCCTGTTCAACCTCACCATGCCGGGCGTGCCGGGCCTCGACGGCGGCCGCACCTTCACCGGCGCCGCCGGCACCGTCACACCCGCCGCCGGGATCGGCGACGGCGGCACCGACGAGCTCGGCTTCGCCGCCCGGACCGCCCGTCACGTGCGCTTCCTCGGAAGGTCGGCGGCCACGCAGTACGGCTACTCGCTGTTCGCCCTGGAGGCCCTCGACGCCGGGAACAATGACAGAGCCCGCGGGGGTACTGTCACCGCGTCGTCGGCCGACCCGAAGTACCCGGTGGCCAACGCCGTCGACGGGGACAACGCCACCCGATGGGCCGTCGCCGTCGCCGAGCGGGGCCGCGCCGACAGCTGGCTCGCGGTCGACCTGGGCGCCCCGGTCCAGCTCACCGGCGTCCGGCTGCGCTGGGAGGCCGCCTACGCCACGTCGTACGTCATCCAGACCTCGACCGACGGCACGACCTGGACCACCGCGGCCACCGCCCCCGCGACCGTGGCGCTCGGTGCCTGGACCGGCATCGACGGCCGGGCCGGGCTCGTCGCGCACGGCGCCGGCGGCCCGATCACGGTGTCGGCCGCGCTCGTCACCGTCCCGGCCGCGACGCTCATCGAGGGGTACACGGGCACCGGCACCGATCTGGCCGCCGCGGCGAGCCGGCGGCTGCCCACCGGCGGGCCGGCGACCCTGCGGCTCAGCGACGCCGACGGGTACCTGACGCTGATCAACCTCTCCGCGACCGCCCTCAACGGGGTCGTGCTGGCGCTGCCGCGGGGGGACCGGCTGTACCGCGGCGTCTCGGTCGTTCGCACCGACGGCGGCCTGGACCTCACGGCCTCCGTCCCCGCCGGCGGTGGTGCCGTGCGGCCCGCCCGCTTCACCGTCACCGGCCGCGCCCCGGCCGGTACCCGGTTCAACGTCGCCGACTCCCACCACGTCGCCGTCACCGCACCCACCGGCGCGGCCGTCGACGTCGTGCTCGCCGCCGGCGCCTGGTCGGCCCGCGCGCAGGTGCCGGCCGGGGCGACCCGGAGCCTCGCCGTGCCGGTCACCGGGCCGGTCACCCCGAGCACCGACCTGGCCCGGGGCCGCACCACGTTCCCCACCTCGCCGCTGCCCGCCGGCATGGGCGAGCCGTCCCGCGCCGTCGACGGCGATCCCGGCACCGCCTGGCGGCCCGGCCCCGGCGGGCGGATGGTCGTCGACCTGGGCGCGGCCCTCCCGGTCGCGAACGTCGTGCTGACCTGGACCGCCGGCACCCGCCGGACCGCGCGCGTCGAAACCTCCACCGACGGCGCGACCTACACCACCTTCACCACGGGGCCCCGCACCGCGCGGTACGTCGCGGTGGCCGTCCCCGGCTGGACCACCGGCGACGCCGAGCTCACCGACCTGGCCGTCACCTCCTCGTAACTCGCGAAGGGCCACCCGATGCACCTGTCCCGCCGCGCGGTCCTGGCCGGATCGGCCGCCGCCCTCGGCACCCTCGCGCTGCCGGGCACCGCCCGCGCGGCCGACCGGCCCGACGACGTCTCACGGGCCGTCATCGACTCGACGATGGCCCGCTTCACGCCCGCCACCTTCGGCGGCTGGGAATACCACAAGGCGCTGTACCTCTACGGCCAGTACCTGTTCTACCGGCGCACCGGCGAGTCGAAGTACTTCGACTACATCAAGGCGTGGGTCGACCGGTTCGTCACCGACAGCGGCATCAGCAACGCGTTCAACAGCCTCGACTCCATCCGCCCCGCGCAGCTGCTGCCCCTGCTCTACACCGAGACCGGGCTGCGGAAGTACCGCACCGCCGCCGACCAGGTCCGGCAGCGCTTCACCACCTACCCGCGCACCACCGACGGCGCCCTCATCCACAACGTCGGCCTGCAGGGCCAGCTCTGGTGCGACGGGGTGTACATGGCCCTGCCGTTCCTGGTCCTGTACGGCCGCACCTTCGGCGATGCCCAGTACTGCTACGAAGAGGCCGGCAAGAACATGGCCGTCTACTTCAAGCACCTCAAGTCGGACAACGGCCTGCTGTTCCACGCCTACGACGAGGACGGCTCGGCGCCGTGGGCGAAGGCCAACGGCGGCCGCTCGACCGTCCACTGGGGACGGGCGATCGGCTGGTTCGGCATGACCGCCGTGGAACTGCTCGAGATCCTCCCGGCCGGCCACCCGCGGCGGGCCGCCCTGATCGACATGGTCCGCCACCTCGCCGAGGGCTACCGCCGCTACCAGGGCGCGTGGACCGGGATGTGGTATCAGGTCGTGAACACGAGCACCGACGCCCGCAACTGGCGCGAGACGTCCTGCTCCGCCATGTTCACCTTCATGCTCTCGCGCGGCGTCCAGCGCGGCTACCTCGGCGCGGAGTTCCAGCCCGTGGCGGCGAAGGGCTACCAGGGCGTGCTCGGCCAGCTGTCCATCGGCACCGACGGCCTGACCCGGATCGTCGACATCTGCGAGGGCACCAACGTCGGCGACGAGGCGTACTACTACGCCCGCCTCCGCCGCGTGAACGACACCCACGGCCTCGGCGCCTTCCTCATCATGAACGAACAGCTCCGCGCCTGACGTCTCCGCCACACGTCCGTCCGGACGTCTCCGTCACACGTCCGCCGCCGGCTCCCGGATCAGCGCGAGCACGTCCACGGGCTCACGCACCAGGAACACGTCGACCGCGTCCTCGGCGACGAGGGCGAAGCCGTGCCGCTCGTACAGCCGCCGGGCCGGGCTACCGCGCAGCACGTTGAGCCGCAGCCGGGTGCCGTCGCGGTCGCAGCGGGCGAGGAGGTCGCGCAGGACCGCGGTACCGATGCCGGCGCCCTGCGCCCACGGTGCCAGATAGAAGTGCTCCAGCCAGTGTGCATCCCCGCCCGGGCGCAGCGCCACGCACCCGGCGAAGGCACCGTCGACGGTGATGACGCGGGTGTGGGCCGGCTCGAAGGCGTCGCGCAGCCGCTGCCGGACGCGGTGCTCGTCGTAGCGGCCGAGCCGTTGCAGGTCGGCCCGCAGCACCACGGCCCGCAGCTCGGCCACCGCCTCGACGTCCGCCGCGGTGGCCGGTCGAGTCGCCCAGGACGCCATGGCCGCCAGGCTAGATCATCCCGGTCGGCCCCGCTCGTCCACGATCTCCACGGTCAGATGGGGCCAGGCGGCGCGGGTCAGCCGAACCAGGTCCGGTACTGACACCGGTCGTGCGGTGACGAGCGCCCGGCCCTGCTCGTCGTAGCGAGTGTCGGTCCCACGCCCGTCGTCCGCCACGGACACGGAGCCGTCCCGGTGCAGCGTGACAACGCACCGTCCCGCGGTCGCGGTCTCGGCTTCGTCGGCCGCACACGCGATGACCTCAAGGATCAGGTGCATCACGCCGCCGGGAGCGAACCTCGCCGGATGCCGGCGAACCTCGGCCAGGTGCTCGGCATCCACGTCGCTGTCCCAGTCGTGCGTTGTGTTGCGCCACGGCCGGCCCGACTCACCCACGCACGAATTGTCTCTCGCGCGGCCGGTCGCCAGTCGCGGCGACGGCCGGATGTTCATGGTCGACCTGGACGGGCCGGTCTCCGTGTCGGTGACGATCACGCGCTGCGTTCACTGGACGCCACCGTTGCCGGTCATGCCGGCCAGGGACTCGACGAAGCGGGTCAGGAGCCGGGCGAACGCCGCGCGGTCGGCGTCGGGCCAGTCGGACATCGCCGCGGCGAAGATCGAGCGGCGGAACCGGTGCATCTCCTCGAAGAGGGCGTTGCCGCGCTCGGTTCGCACGAGGGCCGTGCGACGGCCGTCGGCCTGGTCGGCTTCCCGGCGCACCAGGCCGGCCTCGACGGCGGCGGCCACGAGCTTGCTCGCCCTCGGCTGATCGACGTTGAGGGTGGCCGCGACCCCGGAGACGGTGGCCGGGGTGCCGGCCTGCTCCGCGGCCGCGATCGCGTCGAGGACGTCCACGGCCGCGTTGCCGACGACGCCGGCGTGCTCGGCGTCGTCCCGCTGCTCCGCGAGGCGGGTCAGCGCGCGCCGGGTCTGGCTTCTGCGGATCGCGACCATGGCGCGCTCGACGGCCTTGACGTGTTCGTCGTCGTGGACCCGCTCACTGCTGGGGTGCTTGCGCGGCATGACACTTCCAATGCATACTCTTTGACATCTAGTTGCTAAATTACATCTACTGGGGGCGTGATGGCGACCGAAGGGCCAACAGGATATTCCTTGGGACGCGCGACCGGCGGGCCCGCTGGATATCCGATCGGGTACTGGCTCAAGCGCTTGGATGCCGCGATCGAGGCGGCGATCGCTTCCACGCTCGCCGCCGAGGGCCTTGCCCGCCGGCATTGGCAGACGATGAACTATCTCCACGAGGGGCCGAGCGACGAAGCCGGGCTGGCTGCGGCGCTGCGGCCGTTCTGGGGTCCGGGCGAGATCGCGCCGGACGAAGTCCTACGCGACCTCGAACGCCGGACGCTGGTCGTCAACGACGCGGGGCTCTACGCGCTCACGGCGGCGGGGGAGGCCACCCGGGCCACGATCGCCGAGAACGTCGACGTGACCCGGAGCCGGCTCGTCGACGGCGTCGGGCGCGAGGAGTACCTCGCCACCGTCGAGGTGCTGCGGCGCATGACCGCCAACCTGGAGGGCGCTCCCGCGGGCGGGCGGTAGGCCGCCACGCACGGACTGCCGCCGGCGGGAGTCAGGACGTCGGTGCCGGCCCATAATGGCGGGCGAGGTCGGTGGCGAGGGCGCGGAGATGAGCCCTGACCTCGGCCGGGCCGTGCACCGTGATGGCGCTGCCGAACGGCAGCAATGCTCGCACGTCCTCGAGACGCATGAAGCGAATGGTCACCTGGTGGCCGGTGGCGGATGCCGCATCGTCGTCCCGGACGAGTCGCAGGCCGAAGATCCGTTGTGCTCGCTCGATCTGGGTCTGGTCGACGGTGGCGCTGACCTCGATGGCGTGGCTGTGTGCCCACTGGTCGACGAGCGCCGCCGCCACGGTGGCCAGGGTCTGGTCCCGGCGGACTCTTCGTGGCCGGTCGACCGCGTTCCAGGCCGTGATCCGTTCGAGCCGGTACATCCGTGGCACTCGGGCGCAGTCGGCGACGAGATACCAGACGCCGGCCTTGGCGAGCAGGCCGTAGGGGTCCACGACCACGTCGCTGGGGCGCGGCTCACGCGGGCTGTCGTAGACGATCCGCAGCCGCCGGCCGCGCCGCACCGGGCCGATCAGCGCGGCCGGCGTCGGGCCGGAAGCATGTGTCTGGAGCCAGGGGCGGCTGTCCACGTGCACGACATCGGTGAGCGGCAGGAGCTCCGGCCCGCGTCGTGACCGGGTAGCGGCGATCTTGGCGAGCGCGCGCCGGCTCTCGACCGATGCGTCGAGCTCCGTGCGCTGCTGCTCGTCCAGCCCGATGAGCGAGAGCTGATCACGCTCGCCGGGGGTGAGCCGCGTGAGGTCGAGCCCGGACCCGGGCAGCATGGCCACGCCACCGAGCCGGCCCCGGTGCGCGGTCACCGGCAGACCGGCGTCCCGGAGCCAGTTCAGGTCCCGGGTGATGGTTCGCAGCGACACCCCGAGCGCGGTGGCGAGCTCCTGTGTGGTCGCGCCCGCCCTGGATTCGAGCAGCAGCATCAGGGCGAAGAAGCGGTCCGGGGTCACCCGCCAAGGTTCTCAGGAAATTGCGACAGGATGCGGCGCATATCCCGGCCAGGCTGGCGGACGAACACCTACGACCAGCGAGAAGGAACAACCATGAGCACATCCGTCGTGTCCATCGTCTACGTGAACGACGCGCCCGCCGCGGCTCGCTTCTACGGCGATCTCCTCGGCCTGAGTCCTTCGCTCGAGACGCCGGGGTACATCACCTTCGACCTCGGGCCCGGCGCAAGCCTCGCGCTGTGGTCCGGCCAGTTCGAGGATCTGGCGCCGGCCGTCCCCCGCGCCAGTGAGGTCTGCCTGGCCGTCGAGGGCGGACGCCCCGACGAGATCACCGCGATCTTCGAGCGGTGGCAGTCCAAGGGCGTCACGATCCTGCGCGAACCGCACGATGTGGGGTTCGGCCTGACCTTCCTCGCCGCCGACCCGGACGGCAACCGCATCCGGGTCGCACCGAAGGACTGAGAGCGCACGATGCGGCGCCGGGCTCGTGGCCGTGGTTACGCGCCGCGGGTCATGAGGCGGGCGCCCGCGTTGCGGACGGCGAGGCCCAGGCGGGTCTTCGGGACCACCAGGGCGGCGGCGCGGGCGGCTCGGCGGACCTTCGCGTCGGTGCGGACCCGGTGGTCGGCCTCGTAGCGTCGCAGGGCCGTCGCGATGTCGGGGCCGGCTGCGGCCAGCGCCGTGGCCAGGGTGTGTGCGCCGGCCATGGCCAGGCTGGAGCCGTCGCCGAACAGGGAGACGCAGGACGCGGCGTCGCCGGCCAGGGTGATGCGGTCGGTGGTCCAGGTGGGCAGGTGGACCCGGCTCACGGCGTCGAAGTACACGTCGGCGCCGGGCAGTTTGGCCAGGAGTTCCGGGGTCCGCCAGCCGGCGCCCTGGTAGGCCGCGGCGACGATGCGGCGGTGGGACTCCGTGTCGCGGTGGTCGAGGGTGGGGCGGGCCGGGCCGCGGAAGATGAAGGCGACCAGGGCGTCGCCGCTCGACGGGTGGATCGAGACCAGGCGGCCGGGTTCGTTGTACATGAGGGCGTGCCGCGGGTCGTCGGCCGGCTCGCCCAAGGGCAGGGTCGCGACCCAGACGCCCAGGTGCTGGACGAGGTCGGACTCGGGGCCGAAGGCCAGGCGGCGCACGGCCGAGTGCAGGCCGTCGGCGCCGATGACCAGGTCGTAGCGCTCAGGGGCGGCGCGGTCGAAGGTGACGTCGACGCCGGACGGGTCCGCGGACAGGGCGGTGATCGAGTCGTCGTAGCGGAAGTCGGCGTGCTCGCGGGCCGCGTCGACGAGCACGGCGGCCAGGTCGGCCCGGGGGATCTCCAGCGCGTCGGGCTCGGTCTGCATCGGCAGGCGGGCGACGGTGCGGCCGGCTCGGTCGAGCACGCGCATGCCCTCGGCGTGGGTGGCGCGCTCCTTGAGGGCCGGGAGCACGCCCATGGCCCGGGCGACGGGCAGGGCCGGGCCGCGCACGTCGACCGGGTTGCCGCTGGAGCGCTGGCCGGCCGAGCGCTCCACGACGGTGACGCGGTAGCCGTTGCGGGCGAGCCAGTAGGCGGCGGTGGTGCCGGCCACGCCGGCGCCGGAGATGAGCACTGAAGGCGTCATGGATCGAACCGTACTCGCACTCAGTGCAAGTTTGCAATGAGTGCCAAGTAACATTCGGTGCGATATGATGGGCGGCATGTCGTTGCGGGAGATCAAGCGGGCGCGGACCCGGCAGGCGATCGTGGCCGCGGCGACCGACCTGTTCGAGCGCGACGGCTATGAGCAGACGACGATCGCCGACATCGCGGCGGCGGCGGAGATCGGGACGCGGACCTTCTTCGGCTACTTCGCCAGCAAGGAGGACCTGCTCTTCCCCGAGACCGACGCGCGGCTGCGGGCGGCGGTCCAGGCGGTCGAGCAGCGCGCACCCGGCGACCGCCCGGCCGAGGTGCTGCTGCGGGCGTTGTCCCTGGTCGGCGAGGACAGCGACGACCTGTCCGGGCGGCTGGCGGCGCTGCGGCTGCGGTTCATCGCCGAGATCCCGTCCGTGCGCGGGCGCGCGCTGCAGACACAGATGGACATGCAGCAGGAGCTCGCCCGGCGGCTGGCCGCCGCCTACCCCGACGAGCTCGACCCGATCGTGGCCGCCGCCCTGGTCGGCGCGTTCGTCGGCGCCGTGACGGGCGCGCTGCACGCACTGCTCGGGGAAAGCGGGCCGGAGGACGCCGACCGAGATCCGGCAGTCGTGCAGAAAGCGGTCGAGCATGCCACATCCGTCGCGCTCCGTCCATGGATCGCACACGATGTGCGACAAAATGGCGACCCGGACGTGTGATCCTCTCCAGATGGGAGGCGATCACGGACTCATGGCGGGATCGGCCGGCGAACGGCTGATGCAGGAACGAGCGGGGACGGTGGAGCGGGCCGAGCGCTTCTATCGGCAACAGGTGTTGCCGGCACTGAACGAGCACATGATGGAGTTCGTCGGGCGGCAGGAGATGATGTTCGTGTCGACGGCCGACGCGCTCGGGCACTGCGACTCCACGTTCCGGGCCGGGCCGCCCGGCTTCGTGAGCGTGCTCGCGCCGGGCCGGTTGGCGTGGCCCGAGTACCGCGGCAACGGCGTGATGGCCAGCGTCGGCAACCTGGTCGAGAACCCCAACGTCGGGCTGCTGTTCGTCGACTTCTTCCGGGACGTGATCGGCCTGCACGTCAACGGGCACGCCACCGTCGCCTCCGACGTGGAGATGCGCCGGGACCACCCGCACCTGCCGGCCGACGAGGTGCCGGGGCGGCGGGCGGAGCGCTGGGTGAACGTGTTCGTCGAGGAGGCGTACATCCACTGCGCGAAACACATCCCGCGGCTGCGCAAGGTCACGGCCGAGGACCGAGCGTGGGGGACCGACGACACACGGCGCAAGGGCGGGGACTTCTTCCACGCCGCGGCCGAGGGGTTGGGTACGGTAGGCCGATGAACAGCTTCTTCGACAAGGTCAAGGATCTCGCCGACCAGCACGACGAGAAGGTCGACCAGGCTCTGGACAAGGTCGGCGACGTCGTCGACGACAAGACCGGCAACAAGTACAGCGACCACATCGACAAGGGCGTCGACTTCGCGCAGGAGCACACCGGCGAGGGCGACACGGCCCGGCCGGCCTGACACCCCGAAAGGGCCTCCGCAGCGGTACCGCGCGGAGGCCCGTCGAGCTCACCGGCGCGGCAGGAGCCGCGTCAGCAGGGCCAGCGCCAGCTCCAGCACCACCAGCGCCACCAGACTCGCGCGGAAGCCATCCGTGATCGTGGCGGCGGAGTAGAACACGATCCCGATGAGCGCCACCCCGAGCGCGTTGCCGGTCTGGTTCACGGTGGACAGGACGCCCGCCGCCGCTCCGGTGTGTTTCGGGGGCACCGTCGACAGCGCGAGCGTCGTCAGGGGCGCGAGGGCGAGCCCCATCCCGAGCCCCTCCAGCGCCAGCCCGGGCAGCAGCCAGCCGAGCCCGCTCCCGGCCGCGAGCGCCATCGCCCCCAGCCCGGCGGCCATCACCAGCCCGCCGACCGTGACCGTGGCCCGCCCCAGCCGGGCGGCGACCCGGTGCGCGTTCAGGGACGTGAGCAGATACCCGGCGCCGACGGCCATGAACACCGCGCCCGACCCGAGCGCCGACAGCCCCCGCCCGGACTGCAGGTACAGCGCCAGGACCAGGAAGAACGACGCCTGCCCCATCCAGAACGCCTGCACCGCGACCAGCCCCGCGGCGAACGCCCGGCCCTGGAACAGCCCGGGGTGCACGAGGGGCTCGGCCCGGTACCGCTGCAGCATCATGAAGGCGGCGAACAGCCCGGCCGCGACCGCCAGGCTCACCCACGTCCACAGCGGCCAGCCCTGCTCGCGCCCCTGGATCAGCGGCAGCAGCAGCGCGACCAGCGCCGCCGTCACCAGACCGGCCCCGGCCAGGTCGAGCCGCGTCCCGCCGCCCCGCGACTCGGGGACGGCCCGGAGCATCACGAGCGCGGCCGCGCCGACCGGCAGGTTGATCAGGAAGCAGGTGCGCCAGTCCAGGCCGAACACGTCGGCGCGGATCAGGACGCCGCCGACGGCCTGGCCGAAGACGGCACCCAGGCCGAGGGTGAGGGCGTAGCGGGCGAACGCGCGCGGCTGGGCGGCGGCCGGCACGGCGATGCGGAGGATCGCCAGGGTCTGCGGCATGATCAGAGCCGCGCCGGCCCCCTGCAGGACCCGGCCGGCGATGAGCAGGCCCGGCCCCGGCGCGAGGCCGCACAGGACCGACGCGACCGTGAACGTGACCAGGCCGATCGCGAGGACCCGGCGGCGGCCGTACAGGTCACCGAGGCGGCCGCCGGTGATCAGACCGGCCGCGAGGGCCAGGCCGAACCCGGCCACGACCCACTGCAGGGCGGCCGGGCCCGCGCCGAGGTCGAGCTGGATCGCCGGCAACGCCACGTTGACGATGAAGAAGTCCAGCGCGGTCAGGAACGTCACGGTCAGCAGGGCGGGCAGCACACCCCGCGGCGCGGCCGGGTTCGGGGCCGGCGGGGCGGAGATCGCGGTACTCGTCATGGCGGCGACGCTATGGATTGGCACACCCGTTGCGAATCGGGAACGCTTAGGTAATCGTCACCGGCATTAGAGTCGGTCCCGTGTTGGTCGGCCGGTCCCACGAGCAGGCGCGGCTGGCCGCCCTCGTCGAGGCGGCCCGCGACGGCACCGGTGGCGCCCTCGTCCTGCGCGGCGACCCCGGCATCGGCAAAACGGCCCTCCTGGACTGGGTCGCGGCACTGCCGACCACGACACTGCCAGATGCGACGTTGGTACTGCGTGCAGCCGGCGCCGAGTTCGAAGCCGACCTCCCGTTCGCCGGCCTGACGCAGCTCCTGCGCCCCGTCCTGGACCGCCTCGACCGCCTGCCCGGCCCGCAGCGCACCGCCCTGGCCACCGCCTTCGGCCTCGAGCCACCCACCGGCGCCCGCGACCCCGCACAGCCCGTGGACCGGCTGCTCGTCGGGCTGGCGGTGCTGTCGCTGCTGGCCGACGGTGAGCCCGATCGGTCGAGCCCGGAGCCCCGACCGGAGGTACGGTCGAGCCTGAAGCCCCGGCCGGAGGTCGTCGTGTGCCTCGTCGACGACGCGCAGTGGCTGGACTCCGTGTCCGCGGACGCGCTGCTGTTCGCGGCGCGGCGGCTCGGGGCCGAGGGCATCGCCATCGTGTTCGCCGCCCGGGACGGTGCGTTCCCGGCCCCCGGGGTGCCGTCGCTGGAACTGCAGGGCCTGGCCGACGCCGACGCCGTGCGGCTGCTCCAACCCGGGTTGGCACAGACCGTACAACTGCGGCAATTGGCTCTGGCTCATGGCAATCCACTCGCGCTCCTCACCGGTGGGGCACCACCCGCGGCGTTCCGGGATCAGGTCGCGGCACTCCCGGCGGGCACGCGGGCGGCCCTGCTGCTGGCCGCCGCCGACGACTCCGGGGAGCTCGGGCCGGTGCTGCGGCTGGCGTCGGCCGAGGACCTGCGGCCGGCCGAGGAGGCGCGGCTGGTCGAGGTCGGCGACGGGCGCATCCGGTTCCGCCATCCGCTGGTGCGGGCCGCGGTGTACAACGGGGCCGCGCTGGCCGAGCGGGTCGCCGCGCATCGGGCCCTCGCCGGCGAGCTGACCGGGGCCGGGTCGGCCGACCGGCACGCCTGGCACCGGGCGGCCGCCGCGACCGGGCCCGACGACGAGGTCGCGGCCCTGCTGGAAGCGTCGGCCGACACGGCCCGGGCCCGCGGCGGCTACAGTGCGGCGGCGGCCGCGTGCGAACGGGCGGCCGAGCTCAGCACCGACCCGAAAGCCCGGGCCCGGCGGCTCCTGCTCGCGGCCGAGAACGGGCTGCACGCGGGCGCGCACGGTGCGGCCGTCCGGCTGGCCGAGCGGGCCGCGGGCTTCGACGACGACCCGGCGTTCCTGGCCCGTGTCGGCGCGGTCGAGGGCATGGCCTGGTTCTGGCAGGGCGACTTCCGGGCCGCGTACGACCTCATCGCCTACGGCGGTCACCACCGCAACGCGCTGCACCCGGCCTGGTACCTCGGCGAGCCCACCATCGGCGAATGCCTCGACCGGCTCGCCGAGGCCACCGACGACCCGGTCGCGCGGTACATCGTCGCCGCCGCCCGCGGCCGCCCCCTCCCACCCGTCGCCGACCGGCGCACCGCGCACGACCCCGCCGTGGCCCCGCGCGACCTCGTCGAGCTGTGCGGGTTCGGCTTCGTCGCCGGCCAGGACAGCGAAACCCACGAACTGGCCGCCGCCCTGACCACCCGCTGCCGCGCCGAAGGCCTCGCGGGTCTCCTGCCGACGTTGCTGTTCTACCTGGCCGAGGCCGAACTGTTCGCGGGCCGCCACCGCGACGCGGCCGTGAGCGTGCACGAGGGCCTGGCGCTGGCCCGCGACGCCGGGCAGGCGCTGTGGGTGGGGCAGCTGTCGGCGGTACGGGCCGTGCTGCACGCCCTGGCCGGTGACGACGACGAGTGCCGGTCCGCGGCCGCCGACGCCCTCGCCGCGACCGCCCCCGGTGCCGAGCCGGCCGGCTACGCCTGGACCCAGTGGGCGCTGGCCCTGCACGACCTGGGCCGCGGCCGCCCCGAAGCCGCCGTGCCGCGCCTGGCCGCGCTGCAGGCGGACCCGTACGCGCACCAGGTCGTCGCCTACCGCAGCATCCCCGACCTGGTCGAGGCGGCCGTCCGCGCGGGCCGCGACCCGGAGGCCGACCCGGCCGTGGCCCGCCTGGCCGCGTTCGCCGACCGCACCGCCCAGCCGTGGGCCCAGTCCCTCGTCCACCGCTGCCGCGCCCTGCGCTCGGGCGACGAACACGAGTTCCTGATCGCCCTGAAGCTCCCGTCCCGCCCGTTCGAACGAGCCAGGACCGAGTTGTTGTACGGCGAGTGGCTGCGACGGGCCCGCAGAAAGTCCGACGCCCGCCCGCTGCTGCAACAGGCCCTGGAAACCTTCGACCGCCTCTCGGCCCGCCCGTGGTCGGCCCGCGCCCGCACCGAACTCGAGGCCACGGGCCTCCCGTCGGCCGCGGCCCGCCCCGAGCCGGCCGCCGCCCGCCTGACACCGCAGGAGCTGCAGATCGCCCGCCTGGCCGCGCAGGGCCTGTCCAACAAGGACATCGCCGCGCAACTGTTCCTGAGCCCGAAGACGGTCGCCTACCACCTGTACAAGGCCTACCCGAAACTCGGCGTGACCGCCCGCACCGACCTGGCCGCCCTGCCGTTGTGACGCCTTACACTCTTCGGCGCACGTCGATACGATGGGTGGATGACAGTTCGGCCGGCCGCACTCATCGCGCTGCTGCCGGTGCTGTCGGTCGTGGCTGGCTGTGAGGTCGGGCCGCCGGAGGGGGCGGCCCCCGGTGCGACCGCTGTTGCTTCCACAAACGGGTCGACCGAGGATCTGCCGGGCTCGACGCCGGTCGGCACCCGGCTGCGGTTCGGCGAGAAAGCGGTCATCACGGTCGGCGTGGGAGACACGCGGACGCGGGTCGGGGTCGTCGTCACCGGTGTGGAGCAGGGCGCGTCGGAGGACGCCGCAGCGCTCGCGACGATGGTGCCGGACCGTTCGGCCGCCGACCCGGTGTACTTCATCCGCGCGGTACTGACCAACGACGACGGCATGAGCAGCGGCGGTTCCTACAGCGGCCCATTGCTGTACGGCGACCTGGCCGACGGCGGCGACGCCGGCGGATTCCAGCTGATCGGCTCGACGGTGGCGCTGCCGCACTGCGTGTCGGTGTCCCGGCAGCCGCCCGAGTGGAACGTGGTGGGCGCGCGTAACGAGATCTGCCGGATCATCTTCGCGCGCCCGGAGGCCGTCAGGCTGCCGGTTGGCCGGGGTTCCATCCGTTGGTCGTAGGCCACTCCGTGCTGCGCCCGGGCTTTACGCGGGGGTCAGGAAGTGGCCGTCGGCGCGGATGAGTTCGCCGGTGACGTTGCTGTTGGCGGCTGAGCACAGGAACACGACGACGCGGGCGATCTCGTCGGCGGTGCTGACCCGGCCGGTGGCGGCGGCCGTCTCGGCGGCCCGGAGCGCCTCCGGCGGCCATTGCCGCTCGCCCGGCACGAAGCCGGCCATGACCACGTTGGTGAGGACACCGTCGGCGGCCAGTTCCCGGGACATCGTGCGGGCGAGGCCGTGCAGGCCGGCCTTGGGGGTCGTGTACGGCGCGCTGCCCGGGCGGCCGTCGACGACGAGGCCGGTGGAGACGTGCACGATCCGGCCCCAGCCGCGGGTCCGCATCCCGCCGGCGACGGCCTGGGACAGCAGGTAGGGACCGAGCAGGTTCACCGTGAGGGAGTCTCGCATCTGCCGCGCCGGCACGGTCTCGAAGCGCTCGCCCGGCGCGGGGAACGGCGGCCAGCCCACGGCGTTGTTGACGAGCACGTCGACGCCTCCGAAGGCGTCCCCGACCGCGGCCACCGCGCGGGCTACGGCGTCCTCGTCGGCCAGGTCGACGGGCACCGGCACGGCCTGCCCGCCGGCCCGTTCGGCCGCGGCGGCCACGGCCTTGGCGCCGGGCTCGTCCCGGTGGTAGCCGACCGCGACCCGTGCCCCTTCGGCCGCGAAGGCGACCGCTACGGCCCGGCCGATGCGCCCCGATGCCCCGGTGACGAACACCCGGCGGCCCTGGAGTCCCAGATCCATCACGCACTCCCCGTCTCGATTGGTTAGCCGGCTAGATAATTACTTAGCCGGCTAAATGAAGTCAAGTGGTCTATCGTTCCGGCATGGCACGGGCGCTCGACCGGGAGTACTCCGCCGCACTCATGCGGGCGTCGCGGGGCATCAAGACGGCCTCGGCGGAGGCGCTGCGGGCGCTGGGCGTGCACATCGGCCAGAACTTCCTGCTCGACCAGCTGTGGCAGCAGGACGGCCTGACCACCGGCGAGCTGGCCCGGCGGCTCGAGGTCGAGGTCCCCACCATCACCCGGATGACCCAGCGGATGGAGGCGGCCGGCCTGGTCACCCGCGGCCGCGACGAGACCGACAAGCGGGTGGTCCGCATCGAGCTGACCCCGCAGGGCGAGGCACTGCGCGACCAGGTGCCGGCGGCCCTGGACGCCGTCGCGGCCCGGTCGCTGCAGGGCCTCAGCGACGAGGAGTGCCGGCAGCTGATCGGCCTGCTGGAGCGCGTGGCCGGAAACCTGCGTGCTTGAGGTTCCGCAAGTCGTACGCCGCAAGGCCGAGGCCGCCGGTGCCCACGGCTGGCTCGCGGAACTGCCCGCGCTCGTCGGCGGGCTGGTGCGGGACTGGGGGCTGCGGGTCGGCGCGGTGTACTCGGGCGGCACCGAGGCCCTGGTCGTCGCGGTACACCTGGACGACGACCGCCCGGCGGTGCTCAAGCTGCTGATCCCGCGGCCCGGCGACCACGCGCGGCACGAGGCCACGGTGCTGCGCCTGGCCGGTGGCTCCGGCTGCGCTCACCTGCTGCGGGCCGACCTGGACCGCTCGGCCCTGCTGCTGGAGCGCTTGGGGCCGGCGATGGCGGATCTGGCAGTACCAATGCCGCAGCGTCTGGAGCTTTTGACGGACCTCGCCGCAAGCGTGTGGCGGCCGGCTCCGGACGCGGGCCTGCCGACCGGGCGGTGGAAGGCGCAGTGGCTGGCCGGGTTCATCACGGCCACGTGGGAACGCCTCGACCGGCCGTGCCCGGAGCGGACGGTGGCCAACGCCCTGGACTGCTGCGCGCGCCGGGCCGCCGCCCACGACGACGAACGGGCCGTGCTCGTGCACGGCGACGTCCACCAGTGGAACGCCCTGCGCGCCCCCGACGGCACCTACCGCCTGGTGGACCCGGACGGGCTCCTCGCCGACGCCGAGTACGACCTGGGCGTCCTCATGCGCGAGGACCCCGACGACCTGCTCGCCGCCGCCGACCCGCGCACCCGCTCGCGCTGGCTGGCCGCCCGCACGGGCCGCGACGAGCGGGCGATCTGGGAGTGGGGCAACGCCGAACGCGTCTCCACCGGCCTCCTGCTCACCGAGATCGGCCTCGAACCGGTCGCCGGTGAGATGCTCGCCGCCGCCAACCGCATCGCCGCTCTCACCTGATGCTCAGCGCAGCAGCGCGAAGACCGGGCCGGTCGTGAGCAGCCCGACGACCGCGCCCGCGATGACCTGTGGTGTGGTGTGGTCGCGCAGCCGGACACGGGACCAGCCGACCGCGGCCACCAGCACCGCCGTGCTCAGCAGGGCCGGGCCCAGCGCGAGCGCGAGCACGGCCATCGTCCCGGCCGCGACGGCGGCGTGCACGGAGAGCTTCCAGAAGTGGTTGACGACGGTCGCGACGAGGCCGCCGAGGAAGTGGGCGACCACGAGCGCGACGAGTTCCCGCGGCGCGTGCAGCGCGAGCTGCAGGCCGAGGCCGACCAGGACCAGGACCAGCCCCACCGCGAGCGGCTTCGTGCGCTGCTCGCGGTGGCCGATGTGCCGGTCGCTGAGCCGGCCCCGGCGCACGCCGTACCAGATCAGCGTGTACGGCAGGATCGCCGAGAACAGGCTGGCCAGCAGCCCCCAGGCCAGGCCGCGCGGCACCGAGCCGGTCGCGTGCACCCCGATGACCAGCGGCAGCAGGCTCGCCAGGACGGCCGGCGCGAACACCTCGGTGAGTAGCCGGGCCAGGCGGTTCGGGAACGCTTTCGTCATGGCCGGCCAGCATAGAGGGTGCCCGATCGATCGGTTGGCCCGGCGTGACGCCCGCCGGACCACCACGGCGGTGGGTCCGGCGGGGTCATCGGACTACGCGGCGGAGCCGCAGTGCCAGATCACCGGCGTGTACGACGCCTTCGTCGGCCCGTAGTAGGTGCCGAACACGTCGCCGTTGTCGGTCACGCCGCCGGTTGCGGTCTTGGTGTCGCCGGGCGCGGCCAGCCGCACCGGGGTGCCGTCCGGGCGGTAGGCGACCTGGACGCCGTCGGTGATCCAGCCGGTGGCGCTGATCTGCATGCCCAGCGCTCGGTTCTGGCCGTCCGGCACGGCCGGGACGGTGGTCAGCTGGTTGGTGGTGAGGTCCCACTTGGGGATGTAGCCGGGGATCCAGCCCGTGGCGTAGTTCCCGGCCGTCGGCCCGGCCGCGACCGTCCAGCCCTGGGGGTTGGAGAGCTTGGTGTCGTTGCCGGTGAGGTCCCAGAGGTGGATGTCCCGCATCTTGCCGTCGCCGATGTACCCCAGGAGGCGGGTGTCGGCGGTGACTGCGGCGACGCTGCCCAGCGGCGGCAGGGGTACCAGGGTCGGCTTCGTGCTCCCGGCCTTCCAGACGATGCCCTGAGTGGCGCCTTCGGGCTGGTCGTTCTCCGGCTTGATGGTGTCGGCGATGTCACCGTGCTCGTTGATCGTGACGTTGCCGAACTGCCGCCATCCGTCCGGGACCCCCTCGAGCCGGGTCATGACACCGTCGGCGTATCGGAAGTACCACCCGGCCGAGTTCGGATCGCTGTCGCCGGCCTCGCCCACCGCCACGCCGTGCGAGTTGATCGACTTGATCTGGACGCTGGCCGCGAACCGGAGGTTCTTCGGCACGCCGTCGACCCACAGGACGCTGCTGAAGTTCTCGCTGTCGTCGATCGCGTGGGCACTGACGTAGCGGCCGGACGGGTCGACGGTGTCGATCTGCAGACCGGCCGCCCCGGCCGGCTTCGTCAGGGGCGTCATCGGACACCGCGGCTTGACGTCGGTCACGCCCGACAGTCCCGGAGCCGACGGCGACGCCGGCGCGGCACTGCGCGATGGCGCCACGGCCGGTGCGCTCGTCTCCGGCCGGTCGGCGTCGGCCTTCGCGACGACGACGGCCATCGCCGCCACGAGCGCCACCGCGGCGACGCCGCTCGTCACGCCCGCGGCCCGCCGCCAGGCCGACATGCGCCGGCCGGTGCGCATCGCCGCCGCCAGGTCGACGCCGGCCCGCGGCGCCGGCACGCCGTGCAGCAGCGCGCGGACGTCGTCCTCGTCGAGCAGATCCGGTGGTGTCTTGGTCATGCGATCAGCCTCATCGTGGTCGTGCTCGGACGATCGGAACCCGGTTCGGGGCCGGACGCGGTGAGCGCGTCGCGGAGCGCGGCCAGGCCGCGCGAGCACTGGCTCTTGACGTTGCCCTCGGAGCAGCCGAGGGCCCTGGCCGTGTCCTGGACGCTCAGGTCGGCGAAGTACCGCAGCACCAGGGCGGCGCGCTGACCTTTGGGCAGCCCCCGCAGCGCGGCCAGGACGTGGTCGTACTCGCCGGCTTCGCTCGGCCCGGTGACCCGGTCCGGCGGTGAGGCCCGCAGCAGGACCCGGGACCAGCGCGACCGGCGCTCGTCGACGATCCGCCGGGTGAGGATCCGGTGGACGTACCCGTCCAGGTTCTCGACCGCGCTGACGTGCCGCCACTTGCTGTAGAGCACCGCGAGGGTGGCCTGCACGGCGTCGTCGGCCAGGTGCGGATCACCGCAGATGAGCCAGGCCGTGCGGTGCAGCCGGGGCAGGCGAGCACGTACGTATTCCACGTACTCGTCCTCTTTGTTCCGGTCCATGCAGCTCCTCAGAAGGGGATAACGAGCAGCGATCGCTGCCCCTTATCGCGCGGCACCCCTCCAGAGGTTGCACGCCCTACGCGATGGGCTCCACGCTCGACCGGTCGACGGGGCCGGGTGGGGTCGACCGGCCGGCCTCGGAGGGGGGCGGCGCGGCGACGGCCGGGGCCATCAGTTCTGGCGTTCGCGGTCGTCCTGCGAACGAAGAGCCTGCTCCGGTACCGCCGCCGCCGTCGAATCGGCGAGCAGCGCGTGCCTGGCCGCCTGGGCGCGCAGCAGGTGGGCGATCTCGGCCTCCGGCACGCCCGTGCGCAGGCAGGTGCGGCGCAGCTGGTCGTCGAGGGCGTAGTGGCCGGGGCGGAGCCGGTCCAGGCGGCGGCCGGCCAGGTTCAGGACGCTCGCCAGGACGTGTTCGCGGCGGACCGGGGCCGGGGTCTCGCCGGCGCCGGGCAGGGCGCTGTGCCACTGGCGCAGCCGTCTGGTCAGGACGACGCCGGCGACGGCCAGGGCGGCCAGGGTCGCGGCCGTCGCCGCCGTCGGGGTGACGTGGCCGGAGTGCCGGTGGCCGATGCTCAGGGCCAGCAGGGCGGCCGCGATCGCGCCGGTGGCCGCGCCGGGGAGGGCGGCCAGGACGATCGGGGCCGGGGACGACGGTGGGTGGATCTGCGCGAGGGTGGCCAGGAGCGGGGCCGTGTGGGGTGGCCAGGTCCAGGGGCGGGTCAGGACGTCGTCCAGGAGCCGGCCGTACGCGGTGCCGCGGGTCATGCGGAACGTCTGCCAGCGGCCGGCGGCCAGGGGCGGGTCGTTGTGGTCGCGGCCGGCGAGCAGGGCCGTGGCCACGCCGCGGTCGAGCTGGGCGCGGTGGATGAGGGCCGTCGGCCAGGCCGGCTGCTGCCCGCAGCGGTCCAGGATGGTGCGCAGGACCTGTGGTTCGTCGGCGGCCCGGGCCACGGCCTCGAAGTCGAGGGGGTCGGCCGCGGTCTCGGCCAGCAGGACCGCGGTCTCGGGGGCGCGGCGGGCCAGCAGGGTGAGCGGGGCCGAGCCGGGGCCACCGGTGCCCGCCATCCGGCGCAGGACGTCGCCGGCCGACGGGACCTCGGGGCTGGGGTCGTCGGCGTGGCCGCCCGCGTCCAGCAGCGGCAGGAGCGTGAGCAGGCGGGACAGCCAGCGCGGGTCGCGGGCGGCGGGTGCGGTGCCGGCCAGGGACTCGATCTCGGTGCGGGCGGCGCGGCGCACGCCGTCGTCGTCGCACGCCCCCGCGGCCAGGGCGGCCCGGAACAGCAGGCGGCGGTCCGGGAGCGTGGCCAGGTCGTCGATGATCTGCCAGCGCAGCTCCTCGGGGGCCGCCCGGCAGGCGTCGACGGCCTGGGTGAGCAGGTGGGCGGGCCACGGGCGCTGGGTTTTCAGACGGTCGCCGAGGGTGTCCCAGGTGCCGGTGCCGCTCGACGGGGATTCGGGGGCGACCGGGAGTACCACCGCCGGAATGTGAAATCCGGGAACGGGCTCGGCGTGCGAGAGGGTGACGACGGTCGAGGCCGGCGCCGCGTGCGTCAGCGGCCCCGGAAGCCCGGCGACGGCGGCCCGGACCGCGCCGCCGGCGTCGTCGAGCCCGTCGAGCAGCACCAGGTACCCGTGCTCGGTCGCCTCCTCGGCCGTGATCGCCGCGAGGATCATGTCGGCGGTGACGGGCCCGTCCGCGGCGAGGCGGGACAGGTCGACGTACACCGGCCGCTGCGCCGCGGCGGGGTCGGCGGCGGCCCGGCGCCAGGCGGCCCGCAGCAGCCACGGCAGCGGCCGCGGCCCGGCCGGCCCGGGCGCGGTGAGCAGCCATAGGCGTTCGCCGCGGCGGTCGAGGAGCGCGGCCGGGTCGACGCGCTCGCCGCCGTGGCCCAGCAGACCCGGCGCCTCGGCGCGGTCACCGGGCCCGGCTTCCAGGTGATGATCGGCTTGCCGGCGCAGCGCGCGTCGCGCCGCGTGCCGCTGCATCCGGTTCGCGGGCATCGACGTCGAAGCTCCGAAACGGTGGGGGACGGGACAATGTCCCCCCAATCGTGCGGTCGGCGATCACGAACCGTAGCCGGATCGGCCACCCGGTCCATCGAACGGGGGTCGCCCGTTCGTGGCATCAAGCGCTTGGCGGCGCCCGTTCGCCATCTCCACCTGGTCCCGCCATGCGCGTCCCCGCGCCGTCCGCACCCGCCGCCTGGTCTCCCTGCTCGCCGGCGGTGAGCACATGAGCCACATCGGCGAAAAGCTCGGCCGGAGTCGCGGGAACTTTTTGCTCCCGCGCGGCGACTATAGAAATCAATGCCGTCTGGGGAGGATCGGTCCGTGCAGATTCGCCGTGTTCTGAGAGCAGCGCCGGTCGTGCTCGCTGCCACCGTGGCCGGGCTGGTCCTCACCGCCCTGCCCGCCGCCGCCCACGTGGCCGTCAAGGCCGACAAGGCGCAGGCCGGCGCGGCCGACGTGACCATCTCGTTCAGCGCCGAGGGCGAGAGCTCCAAGGCCGGCATCGCCTCGGTCAAGGTGGCGCTGCCGGCCGGGATCGCGCCCGCCGACGTGTCCTACGTGTCGGGGCCGGCGGGCTGGACCCTCGCCGCGGACGCGGACGGCTACACCGTGAGCGGGCCGGCCCTGGCGGCCAAGAAGAGCGCCGACTACGCCGTCAAGGTGGCGAAGCTGCCCGCCGACGCCGCCGAGCTGACCTTCAAGACGCTGGTGAACTACACCGACGGCAAGGTCGACCGGTGGATCGACGCGCCCGGCACCGACAGCCCGGCGCCGGTGCTCAAGCTGGCCGCGGCTGCGCCGGTGGCGACCACGGCCGCGCCCTCGGCCCCGGCGACGTCCGCGGCCGCGCCGAGCACCCAGGCCGCGGTCACGACCCCGATCACGGACCCGACCGACGCGGCCGCCGACGACACCGACAGCTCGGCCACCCCGTGGATCGCGCTGGCCGTGGTCGTCGTCGTGGCGCTGGCCGCCGTGCTGTTCTTCCGCTACCGGAGGCGCAACTCCGAGACCTCATGACAGATGTCATGGAGGTGCGGGTGACGCGATGCAGCCGCACCCGCATCGATCCGCGGCCATGCTGAGGGCATGACGAACGAAGCAGTCCAGCTGACCGGCCTGACCAAGCGGTTCGGGCCGGTCACCGCCGTCGACGGCCTGGATCTGACGATCCGGCGGGGCGAGGTCGTCGCGCTGCTCGGGCCGAACGGGGCCGGCAAGTCCACGACGATCGACATGCTGCTCGGGCTGGCCCGCCCGGACTCCGGGGACGTCCGGCTCTACGGCGAGGCGCCGAGCCGGGCCATCGCCCGTGGTGCCGTCGGCGCGCTCATGCAGTCCGGCGGGCTGCTGCCCGACCTGACCGCCGAGGAGACCGTCCGCCTCGCCGCCGGCCTGCAGCGCGACCCGCGGCCGGTCGCCGAGGTCATCGCCCGCTCCGGGGTCGCCGAGTTCGCCAAGCAGCGGGTCGGCGGGCTCTCCGGCGGCCAGCAGCAACGCATCCGCTTCGCGATGGCCCTGGTGAGCAACCCCGAGCTGCTGGTCCTGGACGAGCCGACGACCGGCATGGACGTCGAGACCCGCCGGGCCTTCTGGACCTCGATGCGCGAGGAGACCGCGCAGGGGCGCACCGTGCTCTTCGCCACGCACTACCTCGAGGAGGCGGACGACTACGCCGACCGGATCGTGCTGCTGCGCTCGGGCCGCGTCATCGCCGACGGTACCTCCGCGCAGATCAAAGCGGCCGTCTCCGGGCGCACCATCCGGGCCACGATCCCCGGCGCCGACCTCGCGGGCCTGGCCGGGCTGCCCGGTGTCGAGCGGGTCGAGACCCGCGGCGACTCGGTGCTGCTGCACTGCGACGACTCCGACGCCGCACTGCGCGCCCTGGTCAACGCCACCGCCGCCCATGACATCGAGGTCACCAGCCGCAACCTCGAGGACGCCTTCATCGCTCTGACCGTCGCCGGGAGCCAGTCGTGAACCTCACCTACCTCCGCCTCGAAGCGGTCCGCCTGATCCGCAACAAGCGCGCCGTGATCTTCTCCACCCTGATGCCGGCCCTGCTGGTCGTCATCATCGGCGGGGTGTCCGTCGGCAACGACCCCGACGCGAAGGCGTACGTCATGGTCAGCATGGCGCTGTTCGGCGCCATGACGGCCGCGATGTTCGCCGGCGGCACCATCGCCATCGAGCGCGGCCTCGGCTGGAACCGCACCCTGCGGCTGACCCCGCTGTCGCCCGCCGCCTACGTGCTCAACAAGGTCCTGCTGTCGCTGGTCATGGGCATCCCGCCGGTGATCGTGACGTTCGCCATCGGCGCGCTCGGGCTGCACGTCCGCCTCACCGCGGCCGAGTGGGTGCTGTGCTTCGTGGGCTCCTGGCTCTCGTCGCTGCCGTTCGCCGCGCTCGGGGTGGTCGTGGGCTACCTCGCCAAGCCCGACAGCGTCCAGCAGGTCTCGGCACTGCTCAACCTGACCCTCGCGGCCTTTGGCGGCCTGTGGGTGCCGGTCACCCTGATGCCGCACGCGCTGCAGGTCATCGCCAAATTTACGCCGTCGTACTGGACCGGGCAGGTCGCCCGCAGCCCGCTCGACGGCGGCCACATCGACACCCAGGCCATCGTGGTGCTGCTGGGCTGGACCGTCGTGCTGGGTGTCATCGCCCTGCGCCGGTTCCGCGTGGACACCGCCCGCGCGTAGGACCGGTTACCTTGTTCGACATGCCGAACGCACAGCCCGCCGTCCGCTCCGGGCCCGGAAGGTTCTTCTGGCTCTGGGCGGCGGTATGGCTGTTCTACATGGCCGGCCCGATCCTCGACGCCTGGCACCGCCCCGCGGTGTGGGAGCGGATCGTGGGGCTGGTCGCCGCCCTGGTGTTCTGCGCGGTGTACCTCACCGGCTTCGTCGCCGTCCGCCGGCACTACCGGGCGACCGGCCGGGCGCCCACGGCGGCCGAGTCCGCGCTGCGGGTCGGCGGCCTCGTCGTCTCCGGCGCCGTCCTGACCCTCGTGGTCGGGGAGTCCGGGCTGACGACGCTGGTGTACATCGGGGTCACGGCCGTGTTCACCTACCCGCCGCGCACCGCGTGGAGCCTGGTGTTCGCGTCCGCGCTGACCGCCGGGGTCCTCCCGCGGATCGTCCCCGGCTGGGACGGCACGATCGACCTGGTCTTCGCGGTCATGGTCGCGGCCCTGGCCGTGTGGGGCGTGACCCGGGTCGTGCAGCGCAACGCCCAGCTCGCCGAGGCCCGCGAGGAGATCACCCGGCTGGCGATCGCGGCCGAGCGCAACCGCTTCGGCCGCGACATGCACGACCTGCTCGGCCACTCGCTGACCGTGGTGTCGGTGAAGAGCGAGCTGGCGGCCCGGCTGGTCCAGCTCGCGCCCGAGCGGGCGGAGGCGGAGCTGGCCGACATCCAGCGGCTGGTTCGCGAGGCCCTGGTCGACGTGCGGGCGGCCGTCGCCGGCTACCGCGAGATGTCCCTCGCCACCGAGCTGGCCTCGGCCCGCAGCGCCCTGGACGCGGCCGGCATCGAGGCCGACGTGCCCGTCACCGGCGAGGCCGTCGACCCGGACCGGCAGGAGCTGTTCGCCTGGGTCGTGCGCGAGGGCGTCACCAACGTCGTGCGGCACAGCGAGGCCAAGCACTGCTGGGTCCGCCTCGACCGGGCGGCCGTCGAGATCAGCGACGACGGCCGCGGCCCGGCCGGCCTCGACGCGCAGCCGGCCGAGGAGAGCGCCGGCCACGGCCTCGACGGACTCCGGGAACGCCTCGACGCGGCCGGCTGCGCGCTGACGGTCGGCCGCCGCGACGGTGGCGGCTTCCTGCTCCGCGCATCGTCGGCCTGACCGAAGGCGATATCGTCCAGATCGTGCCCCCACGAGAGGAACGAGACCGGGCCGGCTCGGCCGCCGCCCGCGACGCGCTGCGCGCGGCGATCCTGGCGGGGGAGTACTCGCCCGGCGAACGCCTGGTCGAGGCCCAGCTCAGCGTCCGTCTCGGGGCGAGCCGGTTCAACGTGCGGATCGCGCTGCAGGACCTGGCGGCCGAGGGTCTGGTCGAGATCCAGCGCAACCGCGGCGCCCACGTCCGCAAGGTCTCCATCGACGAGGCGATCGAGATCACCGAGGTCCGGATGGTCCTCGAGGGCCTGGTCGCGGCGCGGGCGGCCGAGCGGGTCGGCCCGGACCAGGCGACCGAGCTCGACGAGATCGGCCTGCTCATGCGGCGCGCGGTGACCGCCGGTGAGTACCGCCGCTACAGCGACCTCAACCACCGCCTGCACGCCCTGATCCGCGAGATCGCCGGCCACCGTACCGCCGACAGCATCATCGAAACCCTCCGCGGCCAGCTGGTCCGCCACCAGTTCATGCTGTCGCTCCTGCCGGGCCGCCCGCAGACGTCACTGCCCCAGCACGAGGCCGTGATCGCCGCGATCCGGGCCGGCGACCCGAAGGCCGCCGAGGACGCGATGCGCGAACACATCGCCAGCGTCATCGAAGCCCTCCGCTCCATAGACGCCCTGGGCTGATGCCATTATCCGGTCGTGCCGCCTCGGACGCCGCCGGGGTTGTCGTGGCCACGGCGGTAGACTGGCATCCGGCACCGGACGAGGGCAGGCGGCCATGGACTACGGCGACAAGCTCTTCTGGCTCTCGGTGTTGATTCAGCGCAAGTATGCGCAGATCTGCGCCGAGCTCGACCTGACCCCCATGCAGGCCACGCTGCTGTGCGCGATCAGGGACGAGCCGCGGCGGATGACGTACCTCGCCGCCTCGCTCGGCATGACCAAGAACGCGTTGAGCCAGCTCGTCGACCGCACCGAGCGGCGCGATCTGGTCAACCGGATGGGCTCCGAACAGGACCGGCGGGTCATCATGCTCGGCGTCACGCCGGCGGGGAAGGTGCTCGCCGAGGCGGTGTACGCCGAGACCGTCAAGCGCCTGCCCGACATCGCGGCGAGCCTCGACGCCGACGACCAGCGCGCCCTCGAGCGCGTGGCCACTGCCGTCGTCGACGCGTCCGGTGTCCGGGCGTCGACCTCAAGCTGACCTGCCGCGCTGGGCCCGCGGTACACGTGCGGCCTTGTATTGGTTCATGGCATGAACTAGATTAGTTCATGCCATGAATCAATGAAGGGCGGGCGACGTGACATCGCAGGACAGTGGCACGGTGGTGGTCTTCGGTGCGACGGGGCAGCAGGGTGGGGCGGTGGTCGACGGGCTCCTGGCCCGGGGAGCGCGGGTGCGGGCGCTCGTTCGCACGCCCGAGTCGGACAAGGCGCGGGCGCTGGCCGCCCGGGGCGTCGAGCTGACCGCGTTCCGGATCGACGACCCGGCGGCACAGGTCGCCGCGCTGGAGGCGGCCGGCGCGTTCTCCTTCATGACCCCCGACAGCAGCAGCCCCGCGGAGATCGAGGATGAGGTCCGGCTGGGCGCCGCCCTCGTCGACGCGGCGGTCGCGGCGCGCGTGCCGCACGTCGTGTTCAACTCGGTCAGCGGCGCGGAGCACGACTCGGGCGTCGCGCACTTCGCGTCGAAGGGCCGGGTCGAGGAGTACCTGCGGCAGTCCGGCCTGCGGGTCACGGTGGTCCGGCCGACCGCTTTCATGGAAAGCTTCTCGTTCGTGCCGCTGACCGTGGAAGACGGCGAGCTCGTGCTGAAGATGCCGTTTCCGGACGGCGTCGGCCTCAAGCTGGTCGCGCTCAAGGACATCGGCAACGTCGCCGCCGCGATCCTGCTCGGCCTCGCGAACGTGCCCGGCGGAGCCATCGAGGTCGTGGCCGACCAGCTGACGGGCAGCGAGATCGCCGCCGCGTTCGGCGCGCGGGCGGGGCTGCCGGCGCGCTACGAGGCCCGGCCGCTGAGCGACGTCAGCGATGTCGAGGACCGGGCGATGTTCCGCTGGTTCGCGCAGGCGTCCGCCTACCCGGCCGACCTCGCGGCGGTGCGGGAGATCGAGCCGGCCGTCTGGGACCTGCCCGAGTGGATTCGCTGCTCCGGCTGGACGGCGCCCGCGGACAGCGGCCGCCGGGACCAACGGGCTGGGTGATCGTGTGCGGCCGGTGATGCTGGTGCTGTCAGCCGCGGGTGAAGCGCTGGCCTCGGCCCTGCGCCGGCGATTCGGCGCGGACTACGAAGTCGTCGCGTTCACCGAACCGGGTGAGGCGCTGGCCGCGCTCGGCGCGATCACCGATCCGGTCGCGCTGCTGATCGCCGGGCCGGGCCAGGAGGACTTCCTGGTGGAGGCGCACGAGGAGCATCCCGGGGCGAAGCGGGTGCTGCTGGTCGCCCGGGGTGACTGGTCGGCCGGGCATCCGGCGACTCCGCCGCGGGCAAGGCGCTGCTCGAAGGGACCGCACGCGCCGGCGGCCGCCTGCCGGTGGCGTTTCATCGTGACGGGGCGGTGCTGGTCCGACCCGGTTGGCGTGACCTCGCGGACGTGCTCGGTCTGCCGACGTCGGCACCCGTCGACGGCTGCGACGTGGTGATCGTCGGGGCCGGACCGGCCGGGCTCGCCGCCGCGGTCTACGCCGCGTCCGAGGGTCTGCGCACCGTCGTGCTGGAGCCGCTGGCACCGGGCGGGCAGGCCGGCACCAGTTCGCTGATCCGCAACTACCTCGGGTTCCCGCGCGGCGTGTCCGGCGAGGAACTGACCAACCGGGCGTTCGAGCAGGCCTGGTTGTTCGGCGCCCACCTGGTGGTGTCGGCCGCGGCCACCCGGATCGCCGCCGACGGCGACGAGCGCCTGGTCTGGACCGGCGCCGGACCGCCGTTGCGGGCCCGGGCGGTGGTCATCGCGGCCGGCGTGTCGTGGCGGCGGCTGGGCGTCCCGGCGCTGGAGGACCTGATCGGGGCCGGGGTGTTCTACGGTGCGGCCGGGGCTGAGGCCGGGGCGCTCACCGGCGGCCGGGCGTACGTCGTGGGCGCGGGTAACTCGGCCGGCCAGGCCGCGCTGCACCTGGCCCGATACGCGGCCGAGGTGACGCTGGTGGTGCGCGGGGACAGCCTGGCCGCGACGATGTCGGATTACTTGATCACCGAGATCGACCAGCACCCGGCCATCCGCATCCGCACGTCGACCGAGGTCAGCGACGGCGGTGGCCGTGGCCGGCTGGAACACCTCGAACTCCGCGACCGCCGGACCGCCGCGGTTGTCACCGAGGACGCCGCAGCGCTGTTCGTGATGATCGGCGCCGTGCCCCGGACGGACTGGCTCGAGGGCGTCGTCGACCGCGACGAGCACGGCTTCATCCGCACCGGCGACTCCCTGGAGACGAGCCTCCCCGGCGTCTTCGCCGCCGGTGACGTCCGCGCCGGCTCGGTCAAGCGCGTCGCCTCCGCCGCCGGCGAGGGCGCCATCGCCATCCAACTGGTCCACCGCTACCTCGCCGACCACGACGGTCAAGCGGGAGGCGGTCCCTCGGGCCGATGACCTCGAGACCGGGGTCATCCTCAGGGCGACAGACGGGGCAGTCGAGCGTTTCGACGGGAGTCCGGTCCTGCCGTCGGCGGTGTGTGCCGATGCCGCGGGGGTGCTCCTGACCGGTCGTGACGCGGTCCTGCCGGGCCGGGTCCGGCCGGCGAACCTGGAGGGTGTTCCGAAGGGGTGCATCGACCAGGACCTGGTCTGGCTGGGCGATCGGGAGGTGCCGGTCGTCGAGCTGGTGGCGGCCGTGCTGCGGCGCGTCCGGGTCGAGGCGGAGCGGGTCGCGGGCGGAGCGGTTGCCGAGGCGGTGCTGACGTATCCGTCGGCCTGGGGTGAGGCCCGCTGCGCGCGGCTGCGGGCGGCGGCCCGAGCCGCCGGGTTCGCGGCGGTGACGCTCGTGCCGGAGCCGGTGGCTGCCGCCGCGTGGTTCGCCCGCGCCGGTTCCGGCGATGCCGGGACGGGTGAGCCCGTCGTCGTCTACGACTTCGGGGCCGGCACCTTCGACGTCGCCGTGGTGCGGCTCGGCGACGCCGCGAGCGCCGTTCGCTAGGCCGGCAGGTTCTCGAGGGTGTAGTACTGCTTCAGCCACGGAATGAGCTGGCGGTACGCCACGATCGTGTCCGGCTGCGCGTTGTCGTGGGACAGGATGATCGAGCCCTGCCGGACGTGCTTCTTGATCTCGGAGATCACCCGGTCGATGTGGGCCTGGTCGTTCTTGTCGGGCTTGTGGTTCCAGTCCTGCGGGTCGACGTCCCAGTAGATCGACTCCATGCCCATCGCCTTGGCCTTCGCGACCAGGTCGGCGCTGAAGTTGCCGCCGGGGGCGCGGAAGTACTTGATCGGGGCGTCCGCGCCGACCGCCGCGTGGATCGCGTCGTTCGTGTGCTGCAGGTCCCAGTCGATGTACGACGGGTCGCGCTTGGCCAGGTCGGTCAGGTGCTGCCAGGAGTGGTTGCACAGGGTGTGACCGTCGGCGTAGATCTGGCGGACCAGGTCGGGGTGGTCGCGGACCCGGAAGCCGACCATGCAGAACGTGGCCTTGACCCCGTTCTCGCGCAGGACCTGCAGGATCGCCGGCGTGTTGGCCGGGTCGGGGCCGTCGTCGAAGGTCAGCGCCACGTTCGTGCCGCCGGTGCGGGACAGCGAGGCGGCCGGGCCGTGCCCGTTGCCGGGCGGCCGCGCCGCGTAGCCGCCGCCCTCGGTCTTCGGCGGGGTCTTGCTCGGGGTGGGCTTCGCGGTCGTCTTCGTCGCGGACGGTGACGGCGGGGCGGCGGAGGTGGGCACGACCGGCGGCTCCGGCGACAGCGCGGGGCCGTCGCTGACGTGGGTGCCGACCGGGTAGGCCGGCTGCGCGTCACTGTGCGGTGGCTTGTGCGAGCCGCACGCGACCGCGCCGACCAGCACTCCGAGCAGCACCGCCGTCCCTGCGGCCACGGCGACGTATCGAGACCTCTGGTTGCCGAGCACTCGGCTACGCTAGCGGACCGGCACCGCTGCGCGCATCCCCCAAGCCGCCGCCCGGTACCGTGACCAGGTGTCCGTGCCCGTGGAACTGCTGCCGCATCTGCGCCGTGCGCGGGACCACATCGACCGGCACTACCGGGAGCCCCTCGCACTCGACGGGGTCGCGGCGGTCGCCGGAGTCTCGAAGTACCATTTCATCCGCTCCTTCGATGAGTCCTATGGTGAGACGCCGATGCGCTATCTCACCCGGCGGCGCATCGAACGGGCCCAGGACCTGCTGCGCAGCGCCAACCTGACGGTCACCGAGATCTGCATGGCGGTCGGTTTCACGAGCCTCGGGTCGTTCTCGGCGAAGTTCACCCGGATCGTGGGGGAGAGCCCGGTGGCCTACCGCAGCCGCTGGGCCGCCGCCGGGTCCGGGCACATCCCGGGGTGCTGGCTGTTCATGGCCGGCGTGGTCCGCAATTTCCGAGAAGGCGATCCCGGTCACCCCCGGTAACGTCGCGGCCATGATTACGAACGTCAACCTGGTCACCGTCTACTGCCTCGACCAGGACGCGACCCGCGACTTCTACGTGAACGTGCTCGGCTTCGAAGCGAGCCAGGACGTGACCCTCGGTGAGTTCCGCTGGGTGACCGTCAAGCACCCCAACCAGCCGGAGCTCGACATCACCCTCATGACCCCGGGCCCGCCGCTGGACGACGAGGCCGCCGCGTTCATCCGCCGCCAGCTCGGCAAGGGCGGCCTCGGCGGCCTCGGCCTGCGCGTCGACGACTGCCGCAAGACCCACGCCGAGCTGGTCGCGAAGGGTGTCGAGTTCGTGCAGGAGCCGGAGGATCGCCCGTACGGTGTCGAGGCCGTGCTCCGCGACAACAGCGGCAACTGGCTGGTGATCGTCCAGCCGTTCGCGCCCCCGGCGTTCTAAGGTCTGCGTATGGGTCGGCGGGCGGAGCACACGGCACGGCTGCGCTCGCTCCCGCTCGCCGACTGGCCGGCCTACCTGCGTGAGCACGGCGGGCTGCCGGGGCCGCGGGCCGACCTGGAGCTCGCACAGGCCGTCGCCGACACCGCGGACCCGGCGACCGCCGAGCGGCTGATCGACACCGACGAGGAGTACCTCGTGCTGTGCGGGACGGTCGCGCTGAGCCACGACCCGGCCCGCCTGCGGGTCCTCGCGACCGACAAGCGCTGGCGGGTCCGCGAGGGCGTCGCCATCGCCCTGCAGCGCATCGGCGACGCCGACCCGGCCCGTCTGCAGGCCCTCGCGGCCGACTGGGCCGGCGACCCGCACCCCCTCGTGCAGCGGGCCGCGGTCGCCGGCCTGTGCGAGCCCCGGCTGCTCAAGACCTCCTCCGCCGCCGCGGCCGCGATCGCGGTGTGCCGCAGCGTCACCGACTCGTTCACGGCCCGGCCCGCGCAGCAGCGCCGGGACGAGGACGTCCGCACTCTGCGCAAGGCACTCGGGTACACCTGGAGCATCGCCGTTGCCGCGGACAAACCGCACGGCCGGCCGGCGTTCGACCGGCTGGCGGCGTCGACCGATGCGGACGTGGCGTGGATCGTCCGCGCGAACCTGGGAAAGGCCCGGATGCGATGAGGACCGTCCACACCGCCGACCTCACCGCGGGGGACCGGGCGGAGCTCCGGGTGCTGCTCGACACCGCATACGCGGGGGACTTCAGCGACGCCGACTGGAGCCACGCCCGGGGCGGCCTGCACGTCCTGGCCGAGGCCGGCGGGCGGATCGTCGGGCACGCGGCCGTCGTGCAGCGGTCGCTGCTGCTCGACGGGGTGCCGGTGCGCGGCGGGTACCTCGAGGCGGTCGCCGTGCACCCGGACCATCAGCGGCTCGGGTATGCCGCGGCCGTCCTCGACGAGGCCGAGCGGATCATCCGGGCCGGGTACGACCTGGGCGCCCTGTCGGCCGGGCCGGACGCGGCCGGGCTGTACACGCGGCGCGGCTGGACCCGGTGGCCGGGGACGACGGCCGTGCTGACCCCGAAAGGGCTGACCGCGACGCCCGGTGACGACGCCACCACATTTGTGCTGCCGGTCGCCGGTGTGCCGATTGCGGGGGTACTGGCCTGCGACTTCCGATCCGGCGACGCCTGGTAGCAAACAATGTCGGCGGGCCATGTCGGATCCGGGCGGCCGCGTTCGAGGCATGGGTGAAGGACCCACCCGAGGAAGGACCGCCATGACGACCACCGCCGCCGTGACCCCCGAGATCCGCGCCAACCGCGTCACCCGCTCGCTGCTCGGCTACGGCGTCCTCGCCGGGCCGCTCTACGTCGGCGTGAGCGTCGCCCAGGCCCTGACCCGCGATGGCTTCGACATCACCCGGCACGCCTGGAGCCTGCTCAGCAACGGCTCCCTCGGCTGGCTGCAGATCACCAACTTCATCCTCACCGGGCTCATGGTCGTGGCCGCGGGCGTGGGACTGGCCCGGGCCGGTGGCCGCTGGACCGGCCGGCTGGTCGGCGTGTTCGGCCTGAGCATGGTCGCGGCCGGAGTCCTGCGGGCCGACCCGGCCCAGGGCTTCCCCGCCGGCACCCCCGACGGGGTGGGCGAGGTCACCTGGCACGGCGTCGGGCACCTGGTCGCGGGCGCGATCGGCTTCCTGTGCGTCGCCGTCGCGGCCTGGCTGTCGCCGGTCCTGAAGCTGTACTCACGGCTGTCCGGCACCGTGTTCCTGCTCGCGTTCGCCGGCATCGCCTCGGGCGCCGCGAGCCCGCTGCTGGTCCTCGGCTTCGTCGCCGGCGTCGTCGTGATCTTCACGTGGCTCGCGGTCGTGTCGATCCGGTGGTACCGCGGCCTGTCCGGCCAGTAGCCGGAACGCGTGGACGGTCACGGCGACGGGGACGGCCCCGGGGGTGTGCGCCGGCCGGGCGGCCGCGTGCAGGGCGTCACCCAGGGCCTGGATGCCTTGGCGGTACCGCTCCCAAGCCTCCGGCGCCACCCACAGTTCACCGTCCGTGGTGACGCCGGGCTGCTCGGGGTCGCGCCGGGCGGCCCGCTCCCGCAGTCCGTGCACGAGGGTCTCGGCCAGGAACGCGGTCCCCGCGCGCACGTCGGACAGCGGTGACCCGGGCACCGTGCGGTATCGCCGCTCGTGCCCGCCCCGCCGCTGGCGCTCCTCGGCCAGCTCGACCAGCCCGGCCGCGGCCAGCCGGCGCAGGTGCTGGCTGGCCAGGGCGTGCGAGACGGCCAGCTCCCGGGCCAGCTCGGCCGCCGACATCGGGCCCGGCCACATCAGGTTGAGCATGCGCAGCCGCACGGGATGGGCGAGGGCCCGCAGGACATCGTCAGCCATACCCCCAATTGTATGCTTGGGGGTATGGGGTGGCCGACGGCGCGGGTGCTGCGGGACCGCAACGCGCGGCTCTACCTGAGCGGTGTGTTCGTGTCCGGCTTCGGCGACTCGGCGATGTCCCTGGCCGCGGGCGTCTGGGTGAAGACCCGGACCGGCTCCGACGCCCTCGCCGGGGTGGTCGCGGCCGGGCTGTGGTTCGCGCTGCTGCTCGGGCCGGTCCTCGGCGGGGTCGCCGACCGGGTCGACCGGCGCCGGCTGCTGGTCGTCGTCAACCTGGCCCTGGCCGCGGTGATGGCCACGGTCGCGGCCGGGCACGTCTGGCTGATCTTCACCGCCCTGACCCTGGTCGGGGTCGGTGCGGTCCTCCTGGAGGCGGCGGAGGCGGCGCTGCTGCCGGCGGTCGTCGAGGCCGACCTGCGCGGCGACTTCAACGGCTTGACCCGCACAGTCACGGAGGGCATGAAGCTCTTCGCCCCGGCCGCCGGAGCCGCGCTGTTCACGGTGCTCGGCGGGCCCTCGGTGGCCCTGCTCAACGCGGCGACGTTCGTGCTCGCGGCCCTCGCCTTCGCGCGGCTGCGGCCCCGTCCGGCGGCGACTCCCGACGGGCCGGCGACCGACACGCCGGCGACCGACGAGCCCTCGACCGGTCGGCCGCGGCCGGCCTCGGTCCTGCGCGATCCCGAGCTGCGGGTGCTCATCCTGGTCGCGGCGGTGACGATGGTCGCCTCCAGCCTGTCCAGCAGCGCCACCTACGCCCTGCTCGACGCGATCCACCGGCCGCCCGCGTTCGCGGGGGTCCTCACCCCGGCCCAAGGCCTCGGATCGGTGGTCTGCGGGCTGCTCGCCGGGGCGCTGATGCGGCACCTGGGGGAGCGCGGCTACTCGGCGCTCGGGCTGGTCCTGGTCGCGGCCGGGGCAGTGGGCCGGGCCACGCCGTGGACCGGGGTGGTGATCGCCGGGTGCGTGCTGATGGGGCTGGGGCTGCCGGCGCCGCTGATCGCCGCCATCACCGCCGTGCAGCGGGTGATACCGCAGGAGCGGCTGGGGCGGGCGGCGGCGACCGCCAACTCGGTGATGTTCGTGCCGACCGGGCCGGCGCTGCTGCTCGGCGGGGTCGCGGTGGCGGTCGCCGACTACCGGGTGCAGACCCTGGCCGCGGCCGGGCTCGCGGCCCTCGCGGCCCTCGCGGCGGTCACGGTCGGGGCAGGCGGTGCAGTTCGACGGCGGTGACGGTACCCCCGGAGAAGGTGGCCGTCATGAAGGTGCAATGGGGCTGGCGGCGGCGGTCGGTCGGGGAGCCCGGGTTGAGCAGGCGCAGGCCGCCCGGGGCGACGGTGTCCCACGGGATGTGGGAGTGGCCGAAGACGAGCAGGTCACGGCCCGGGTAGGCGGCCGCGCACCGCTGCTCCCGGCCGGCCGCGGGGCCGGTCTCGTGCACGACCGACACCCGGACGCCGTCGAGCTCGGCCTCCGCGACCTGCGGCAGACGGGCCCGCAGTGCCGGACCGTCGTTGTTGCCGTACACCCCGATGAGCTTTGTGGCTCTTGCCTCGAGGGCGTCGAGGAGGGCTGTGTCGACCCAGTCACCCGCGTGGATGACAACGTCGGCCGCGCCGACCGCGGCCCAGACCGGCGCCGGCAGGTCCCGGGCCCGCTTCGGCACGTGGGTGTCGGCCAGCATCAGCACACGCACGGCTACGCGAACCCCTTGAGCAGCGCGGTCAGGCCCGCGTCGAACCAGGTGTCGTAATACGGAGCGGTCTCCGGCTCCGGGGGTTCGCCGCCGACCTGGGCCAGGGCGTGACCGAGCGTGAACACCGCGACCGACTGGACGATGGTGACCGCCCGCTCGTCGTCGACCCCAGCCGCGGCGAACCCGTCCAGCAGCGGTGCGATCAGTTCGCGGCCGCGCTGCTGGTCGATCGGGTGGGTGGCCAGGAGCGCGACGGCTCGGGGGTGGTTGAGGAGCATCTCCCGGTAGCCCCGCGCGAAGCTCCGCAGCGTCTCCGGCCACTTCTTGTGCGGGACGAACTCGACCGTGGCGGCCAGGAAGTCGACGACGGCGGCGAGGACGGCGTCGCGGCTGTCGAAGTGCCGGTACAGTGACATCGCGGTCACACCCAGTGCCGAGCCGAGGCGCCGCATCGTGAGCGCCTCCAGGCCCTCGGCGTCGATGACGGTGACCGCGGCGATCAGGACGTCATGGCGGTGGATGGTCGGCGGGCGGCCGGGGCGCCGGGCGGTGTCCACCCGGAAACCCTACGCGGGCCGCGGCGCCAACCGCCCGCCGCCGCGACGGATCACCACGCAAGAGATCGCGGCTCATGCGATCGTGGCCAGGATCGTCGTTCCCGCCATGGCGACGGTCAGCAGGCCGACGACCATGTGCTGCACGTCGATGACCACGGCCCGGCCCGCGGTCGGCAGGAGTTTCACCGTGCGGGCATAGTCGCGCCGGTACCGCTCCCGCTGCGCGTCGGACGCCGAGCCGAAGTAGGGCACCCACCAGCTGCGCACGTGGCCGAGCACCATGAGCGCGCAGAGGGCCAGGGACACGGCCAGGGACCACGGCCGGTGCAGGGCCACCCCGGCCGCCACGGCCAGGGGGAACGGGTAGTTGATCGCGGCCGCGAGGCGCCGGTCGTGGACGTTGTCCCGGCGCAGGTCGTTCAGCGGGAACATCGGCACCCAGTCGGTCACGACCAGCCAGAGCAGCCAGACGACGGGCACGGCGACACCCAGGGAGATGATCATCATAATTTCCTTACGTTGTAAACATACGTTGTACACAAATATGGAGCACCGGGCGGCGGGGCGCAAGAGGGAGTAGGGTCCAGGGCATGGAGTGGCTTCGGAAGTGGCCGGTTTACCGGCAGCTGACCGGGCCCGATCCGACCGGCCGCGGGGAGGCGGTGCGCTCGGCCGGGACCGCGGCCATCACCGCGCGGACCACCCAGGCCGACTCCGTCGCCAAGTCCGTCTGCCCCTACTGCGCCGTCGGCTGCGGGCAGAAGATCTTCGTCAAGGACGGCAAGGTCACCCAAATCGAGGGCGACCCCGACAGCCCTATCTCCCGCGGGCGGCTGTGCCCGAAGGGTTCGGCCAGCAAGAGCCTCGTCACCAGCCCGCTGCGGGCGACGAAGGTGCGATACCGGCGGCCCTACGGCACCGAGTGGGAAGAGCTCGACCTCGACACGGCCCTGGAGATGATCGCCGACCGGGTCGTGGCCGCGCGCGAGCAGACCTGGCAGGACAAGGACGAGGAGGGCCGGCCGCTCAACCGGACCCTCGGCATCGCCAGCCTCGGCGGGGCGACGCTGGACAACGAAGAGAACTACCTCATCAAGAAGCTGTTCACGGCCATCGGTGCGCTGCAGATCGAGAACCAGGCGCGCATTTGACACTCCGCCACCGTCCCCGGTCTGGGGACCAGCTTCGGTCGCGGCGGCGCCACGGGATTCCAGCAGGACCTGGCCAACGCTGACTGCATCGTGATCCAGGGATCGAACATGGCCGAGGCCCACCCGGTGGGCTTCCAATGGGTCATGGAGGCCAAGGCCCGCGGGGCCAAGGTCATCCACATCGATCCCCGCTTCACGCGCACCAGCGCCGTCGCCGACAAATTCGTGCCGATCCGGGCCGGGTCGGACATCGCGTTCCTCGGTGGTGTGGTCAACCACATCCTGAGCAACGAACTGGACTTCCGTGAATACGTCGTGGCCTACACCAACGCGGCCACGATCATCGGCGAGGAGTTTCGCGACACCGAGGACCTCGAGGGGCTGTTCTCCGGCTTCGATCAGGACAAGCAGGCCTACGACCCGCAGTCCTGGCAGTACGAGGGCCACGGCGAGGGCGAGGGCGAGCAGCACCACGACCCCGAGCACGGGCAGGACACCCGGGAGACCGCGGGCGGGCTGCAGCACGAGTCGCACGGGCCGCCGGTGCCGTCGAAGGTGGAGCGGGACGAGACGCTGCAGCACCCGCGCTGCGTCTACCAGATCCTCAAGCGGCACTTCGCGCGCTACACGCCGGAGGTCGTGCAGCAGGTCTGCGGCATCGACCCGGCGGACTTCGCGGCCGTGTGCGAGGCGTGGACCCGCAACTCCGGCCGCGAGCGCACGACCGCCCTGGTCTACTCGGTCGGCTGGACGCAGCACTCGGTCGGGGTGCAGTACATCCGCACCGGCGCCATCATCCAGCTCCTGCTGGGCAACATGGGGCGCCCCGGCGGCGGCATCATGGCCCTGCGCGGGCACGCCAGCATCCAGGGCTCGACCGACATTCCGACATTGTTCAACCTGCTGCCGGGGTACCTCCCGATGCCGACGGCCGGCAAGCACGACACCTTCGACGACTGGGTCGACTCGATCCGGCACCCGGGGCAGAAGGGGTTCTGGGGCAACGCGAAGGCCTTCGCGGTCAGCCTGCTGAAGGCCTACTTCGGCGACGCCGCCACCGCCGGGAACGACTACGGCTACGGCTACCTCCCGCGGATGACCGGCGACCACGGCACCTACCAGCAGGTGCTGTCCATGCTCGACGGCAAGATCAAGGGATACTTCCTGCTCGGCCAGAACCCGGCCGTCGGCTCCGCGCACGGCCGGGCCCAGCGGCTCGGGATGGCCCAGCTCGACTGGCTCGTGGTCCGCGACCTCTACGAGATCGAGAGCGCTACCTTCTGGCGGGACGCGCCCGAGGTCGAGACCGGCGAGATCGTCACCGAGGAGTGCAAGACGGAGGTGTTCCTGCTGCCCGCCGCCGCCCACGTGGAGAAGGAGGGCACGTTCACCCAGACCCAGCGGCTGCTGCAGTGGCGGCAGAAGGCCGTCGACCCGCCCGGCGACTGCCGCTCCGAGCTCTGGTTCTTCTACCACCTCGGCCGCCTCCTCAAGGACCGGCTGGCCGGGTCCACATTGGAGCGTGACCGGGCCGTGCGGGACCTGGCCTGGGACTACCCGACCCACGGCGTCCACGGCGAGCCGTCCGCCGAAGCCGTCCTGTGCGAGATCAACGGCTACGACGTCGCCTCCAGGGACCCGGTGTCCGGGTTCATGGAGCTCAAGGACGACGGCTCCACGGCCTGCGGCTGCTGGATCTACTCCGGGGTCTACGCCGACGGCGTCAACCAGGCCGCCCGCCGCGAGCCCGCCACCGCCGACGACCCGATCGGCCTCGAGTGGGGCTGGGCGTGGCCGATGAACCGCCGGATGCTCTACAACCGCGCCTCCGCGGACCCGCAGGGCCGGCCGTGGAGCGCGCGCAAGGCCTACGTCTACTGGGACGAGGCGACGGGGGAGTGGACCGGGCCGGACGTGCCCGACTTCGAGAAGACCAAGCCGCCGTCGTACCGTCCGGAGCCGGGGGCCGCGGGGCCGGCCGGGATCGCCGGCGACGACCCGTTCATCATGCAGGGCGACGGGAAGGGCTGGCTGTTCGTGCCCAGCGGCCTCGTCGACGGGCCGATGCCCACGCACTACGAGCCGGTCGAGTCGCCGGTCGAGAATCCGCTGTACAAGCAGCAGGCCAACCCGACCCGCAAGCGCTACCAGCGCTCCGAGAACCCGATGAACCCGGCCCGCAGCGAGGTCTTCCCCTACGTCTTCACCACCAGCCGGCTCACCGAGCACCACACCGCCGGCGGCATGAGCCGCACCCTCGACTACCTCTCGGAGCTACAGCCGGCGATGTTCGTCGAAGTCTCACCGGCCCTCGCCGCCGAGCGCGGCCTCGAGCACATGGGCTGGGCGCACGTCGTCACCAGCCGGTCCGCGGTCGAGGCCCGGGTCATGGTGACGGCCCGGATGCGGCCGCTGCGCATCGACGGGCGGCCCGTGCACCAGCTGTGGCTGCCCTACCACTGGGGCGGCTCCGGCCTGACCACCGGCGACTCCGCCAACGACCTGATCGGCATCGTGCTCGACCCCAACGTACTCATCCAGGAGAGCAAAGTCGGCACCTGCGACATCCGCCCCGGCCGCCGCCCGCGCGGGGCCGCGCTGCGGGCCCTGGTCGACGACTACAACCGGAGGGCCGGGCTGTGACGCAGACTCCCGAGCGGATGGGCTTCTTCACGGACACGAGCGTCTGCATCGGCTGCAAGGCCTGCGAGGTCGCGTGCAAGGAGTGGAACGCCGTCCCCGCCGACGGCCTCGACCTGCTCGGGCAGTCCTTCGACAACACCGGCCAGCTCGACGCCAACTCGTGGCGGCACGTGGCGTTCATCGAGCAGCCCGCGCCCGACGACTCCGGTGACATGCGCTGGCTGATGATGTCGGACGTGTGCAAGCACTGCACCCACGCGGCCTGCCTCGACGTGTGCCCGACCGGGTCGCTGATGCGCACCGAGTTCGACACCGTCATCGTCCAGGCCGACATCTGCAACGGCTGCGGCTACTGCGTCAGCGCCTGCCCCTACGGCGTCATCGACCGCCGCGAGGGCGACGGGCGGGCCTGGAAGTGCACGCTGTGCTACGACCGCATCGGCGACGGCCTGCAACCCGCGTGCGCCACCGCCTGCCCGACGGAGTCGATCCAGTACGGCCCCCTGGACGAACTGCGGGAACGGGCCCAGCTCCGCCTCGACCAGCTCGACCGCCCCGAGGCCCGCCTCTACGGCCACGACCCGGACGACGGCGTCGGCGGCCAGGGCGCGTTCTTCCTGCTCCTTGATGAGCCGGAGGTCTACGGCCTGCCACCCGCGCCGGTCGCCACGACGCGTAACCTGCCAGGCATGTGGAAGCGCGCCGGCTTCGCCGCGTTGACAATGGCGGCCGCGGTCGCCGTCTCGTTCCTGGGCCGCCGCCCGTGAGTGAGCCTTCGCCAACACGTGAGCCGTCGCCCGGGAGCGAGCCTTCGCCAACCCGTCCGCCATCGCCCGCGCGTGAGCCTTCGCCTGTGCGTAAGCCTTCGCCTGTGCGTAAGCCTTCGCCTGTGCGTGAGCCTTCGTCGACGCGTGAGCCTTCGTCGACGCGTGAGCCGTCGACCGTGCGGGGTCCGGGGCCGAGTGATGTGGCCGGCGCGGGCGTTTCGAAGCGAGGCGACCGGCGGCCGAAGCGGGAGCACGGCGGCGAGGACGTGCAGGTGCCGCGGGCCGACTTCAGGTCCTACTACGGGCGGCCGATCGTCAAGGCGCCGGTGTGGCGGCACGACGTTCCCGCATACCTGTTCACCGGCGGGCTCGCCGCCGGCAGCGCCCTGCTGGCCGCCGGGGCCGACCTCACCGGCCGGCCGAAGACCCGCCGCGCCGCCCGCCTGGCCGCTTTGGGCGCGCTCGGGGCCAGCACCTACTTCCTCATCAACGACCTCGGCCGGCCCGAACGGTTCCACCACATGCTGCGCGTGGCCAAGCCGACCTCGCCGATGTCGGTGGGCACGTGGATCCTCAGCGCGTTCGGCGCCGCCGCGGGCCTCGCCGCGACCACCGAGGCCCGCCCGCACGGCTTCGTCGGCGGGACCGGCCGGGCCGCCGGCATCGGGGCCGCCGCGCTCGCCCCGGCCCTGGCCACCTACACCGCCGTCCTCATCGCCGACACCGCCGCCCCGTCCTGGCACGCGGCCCGCGCCGACCTGCCGTTCGCGTTCGCCGGCAGCGCCCTGGCCAGCGGCGCCGCCGTCGGCCTGATCGCCGCGCCGACCGCCGAGGGCACCCCGGCCCGCACCCTGGCCGTCGCCGGCGTGGCCCTGGAGCTGACCGCCACCCACCGCATCGAACACAACCTGGGCCTGCTCAGCGAGCCCTACCGGACCGGCCGGGCGGGCCGCCTCCTGCGCGCCGCCCGCGGTCTGAACCTCGCCGGCGCGGCCGCCGCCGTCCTCGGCCGCCGCAGCCGGGTCCTGTCGGCCCTGTCCGGCGCCGCCCTCCTGGCCGGCTCCCTGGCCACCCGGTTCGGCATCTTCGCGGCCGGCGTGGAGTCCACGAAGGACCCGAAGTACATCGTCGAGCCCCAGAAGGCGAGCGGCCAGCACCGGGCCTAGACCCGCGCCTCGACGACGTCGAGGTAGCTCTGTGCGCGTTCGAGCCACTGCCCGACCTCGAGGTGCACGTCGCTGCGCCGCACGTCCAGGGCCGCGGCGCAGGCGGCGATCCGGGTGCGCAGGTCCTCGACCGTCTCCTCGAGGCTCGGCACCGCCGCCCGCGCGTCCCGCCGTTGCCAGAGCGCCCAGACGGCCGTGGCGGCCAGTGTCCCGGCGAGCGCGCACCCGACGAGGGCGAGCGCCAGGGCGGCGGGCCGGGCCGGGTGCGGCACCGCCAGCAGGATGGCCGCGCCGGTGACCGCGGCGACGGCCAGCTGCACCAGCCCCTGCACCGCCGGCCGCAGCGGCGGTGGCGGCGGCTCGAGGAGGCCGGCCGCGTGCATCAGCGTGTCGGAGACGAACTGCAGGCCGGCGAGGATCGCGGGCTCGGTGCCCGGATCGCGCTCCTGGAGGGTGTCGGCGGCGCGTTCGGCCGTCTCCGCGGCGGCCCGCATCCGCGCGGCGATGCCGGTCATGCGTCGTCCGTCGTGGGCCAGCCCTCGACCAGCCACATGATCTGGCAGAGCCGGCGGTCGACGCGCCGCCGCCAGTATCGCCGCACCGCGGAGGGGCGGCCGGCGGTGGCGAGGTCGGTGCGGGCCAGCCGCAGCAGGGCCAGGATCGCGGCCACCGGGCTCACCTGGGGCGGGGCCACGATCGGCGGCAGATCGGGGTGCGCGCGGGTGCGCCGCCGGCCGGCTCGGACGGCGGCCGCGGTCAGGACCCGGTCCAGCACGTAGGTCGCACCGATGGTGGCCAGGACCGCGAGGAGGATGGTCCAGCCGCCGGGGACGCCGAGGCCGTCGCCCGCGGCGGCCACCAGCCAGGCCGCGGCCCCGATCACGGCCAGGAAGACCGCGTTGCGGGTCCACGGCGACAGGGCGCCGGCCGCGTGGACGGCGGCCAGGTCGGCGGACTCCATCCGGTCGAGCGTGTCGGCGGCCAGGGGCGTGCCGGCGCCGTGGGTGAGGTCGGCCCAGCGGGCCTTCGCCAGGGCCAGGCGGTAGCGGACGAGCGTCAACTCGGACACGGGGTCATGGTCACACGGAGAAGCCGCGGTGCCGGAGGTCCGGCACCGCGGCTTGCGTGTTCCTTGACGAGCGGGTGGTTACTTGACGACCAGGCTGCCGGTGATCTTGTCGGCGAGGGTCTGACGCTTGGCGTCCCACAGCGGGAACAGGAAGCCGATGTAGCAGATGATGGCGTCGACGATGTGGGCGATGTCGCGGACGAACGCGCCGCCGAAGCCGAGGGGCTGGCCGGTCTGCTCCTTGACCAGGCGGATGCCGAGGGCCTTCTTGCCCAGGCTCTGGCCCTGGCCGCCGAGGTACCAGCGGTTGTAGATGGTGTAGGCCAGCGCGAGCAGGGCGAAGACGTAGTACAGCGGGCCGATGGTCGGGTCGTCGGCGGTCGGGCCGCCGAGCGCGTAGCCGATGCCACCGAGGATCGCCGCCGGAACGACGTCGACGAGGTAGGCGCCGACCCGGATGGGCCAGGTTGCGTAGTTCATGGGGGTTCTCTCCCTGCCAACGATCAGAAAAGGTCTGCACGGTGGAGCTGGAAAAGCCAGCTCGCCGTCGCGGCGGCGAGCATCGTCACGGCGACCCGGCGCCGGGCTTTCGCGGACCACGGCTCCGGAGGGCGCACGACACCGAGATGCCGGAGCGCCAGCAGTGGTACCGCGACCGCCGTCAGCAGCGCCAGCCCGAACACGGCCGGATTGGCGCCCAGCGCCGCGAGCGCGTGGCCGTGGACGAGGTCCACGGCCGCGGTCGTGAGGCCACAGGCCGGACAGGGCACACCGGTCGCCCAGCGCAGCGGGCAGGGCAGGCCGAGCCCGGTCCCGGTGGTGACCGCCGGCCAGGCCGCAGCCGCGCCCGCGACCGCCAGCCCGAACGCGCCGAGCCGCTCCGGAACCGAGTACTGCCTGCTCACCCCGCGACCCCGTCCTCGCAGTAACGAGAGGTGATCTTAGGAGGTGATCGTGATCACTGGCTGTCGGCTGATCGTCCGATGCCAAACGACTTACGCGGGGATCTTCCCGGTCAAACCACGCGCAGGGTCGGCCCTTCGGCCGGGATCAGCTCACCGATCACCGGATAGCCGGGGACCTCGCCGGCCACCAGCAGCCCGCCGGACGTCTGCGCGTCGGCCAGGAGCAGCAGCTCGTCCTCGCTCGCGGCGCCGGGGTCCAGGTGCGGCCGGACCCAGTCCAGGTTGCGCCGGGTGCCGCCGCTGACGAAGCCGTCGGCGAGGGCCCGGCGGGCGCCGTCGAGGTAGGGCACGGCCGCCGCCGACACCACGGCCGTCACCCCGCTGGCCCGGGCCAGCTTGTGCAGGTGGCCCAGCAGGCCGAACCCGGTGACGTCGGTGGCGCAGACGGCCCCCGCGGCGAGGGCCGCCTCCGAGGCGTCCCGGTTGAGGGTCGTCATGGCGGCCACCGCGTGCGGGAACGGCTCGCCGGTGGCCTTGTGCCGGCTGTTGAGCACGCCGATGCCGAGCGGCTTCGTGAGCGTCAGCGGCACGCCGGGGCGGCCGCGGTCGTTGCGCAGCAGGCGGTCGGGGTCGGCCAGGCCCGTGACGGCCATGCCGTACTTCGGCTCGGGGTCGTCGACGGAGTGTCCGCCGGCCACGTGACAGCCGGCCTCGCGGGCGATGTCGAGGCCTCCGCGCAGTACCGCTGCCGCCAGTTCCATCGACAGGAGATCGCGCGGCCAGGCGAGCAGGTTGACGGCCACCACCGGCCGGCCGCCCATCGCATAGACGTCGGAGAGTGCGTTGGCGGCCGCGATCCGGCCCCAGTCGTACGCGTCGTCGACCACCGGCGTGAAGAAGTCCGCCGTCGCCACGATGGCCGTGCCGTTGGCGATGGACACGACGGCCGCGTCGTCACCGTCGTCCAGCCCCACCAGCAGCTCGCCCGGCCCGCGGGGCGCGTTGTCGCCGGTCAGCCCGGCCACCACCGCCTCCAGCTCGCCGGGCGGGATCTTGCAGGCACAGCCGCCGCCGTGCGCGTAGCCGGTGAGCCGGAGAGTCTGCGTCACCACCCCACTCTATGCGCACTCCACGGTCGCGGATTGTCAACGATCCTCTGTGTTTTCCACAAGCATTTTTCGCGGGGGTACCGCCAATTGTTGACAATCGCGGCGAGCGTTGCGACACTTCGGCCGTGTCCGCACAGGCTCAACCGACGACGCCGGCCGCGCTGGCCCGCGAGGCGCTGCGGGCGGCGATCGCGCGCGGGGAGTATCTGCCGGGCGAGCGCCTCATCGAGGCCCAGCTGTGCCAGCGGCTGGGCGCCAGCCGGTTCACCGTCCGGGCGGCGCTGCAGGACCTGGCCGCCGACGGCCTCGTCGAGGTCCAGCGCAACCGCGGCGCCCAGGTCCGCAAGGTCTCCGTGGAGGAGGCGATCGAGATCAGCGAGGTCCGGATGGTCCTCGAGGGCCTGGTCGCGGCCCGGGCCGCCAGCCGGGTCACCGACGAGCAAGCCAGCGACCTCGACGAGGTGGCGCTGCTGATGCGGCGGGCGGTGGCGGCCGGGGAGTTCCACCGCTACTCCGAGCTCAACCAGCGCCTGCACGCCCTGATCCGCACCGTCGCGGCCCACCGCACCGCCGACGGCATCATCGAGACGCTGCGCGGCCAGGTGGTCCGCCACCAGTTCATGCTGTCGCTGCACCCGGGGCGTCCCGCGGTGTCCCTGCCGCAGCACGAACGCATCATCGAGGCCATCCGCCACCGCGACCCGAAAGCCGCCGAAGCCGCCATGCGCGACCACATCGCCAGCGTCATCGACCACCTCCGCTCCCTCGACGAGGTCCGGCCGTGACCCCCTCCGGGACCGGCGCCGGGAGCGGCCCCGTGATCGCGGTGCTGGGTCTGGGCGAGGCCGGGGGGCGGTTCGCGGCCGATCTCGTCGCGGCGGGGGCGTCGGTGCGGGGGTACGACCCGCGGGTGGCGGCGCCTCAGGGAGTACACCCGGCGGAAAATGCGGCCGAAGCCTGCCACGGCGCCGGGGTCGTGCTCAGCGTGAACAGTGCCGCCGACGCGCTCGACGCCCTCGCGCAGGGGCTGCCCGGCTGCGCGCCCGGGACGGTGTGGGGCGAGCTCAACACCGCGGCGCCGGCGGTGAAGGAGGCCGTCCGGCGGGCCGCGGGGGCGCGGGTGGTCGTCGCCGACGTGGCGATCATGGCGCCGGTGCCGCCGAAGGGCCTGCTGACGCCGATGGCCGTGAGCGGTCCGGGGGCCGTGGCGTTCGCGGCCGCGCTCGGGGCGTTCGGGACGCCGGTCGAGGTCCTGGACGGGCCGGTCGGGCTGGCCGCGACCCGCAAACTGCTGCGCAGCGTGTTCTACAAGGGACTGGCGGCGGCCGCGGTCGAGGCCCTCGCGGCGGCGGAGGCGGCCGGACTGGCCGAGTGGCTGGCCGGGAACATCGAACAGGAGCTGATCAAGGCCGACGCGGCGACCCTCGAGCGGCTCGTCACCGGCTCGCGCACCCACGCCGTGCGGCGCCGGCACGAGATGCAGGCCGCGGCCGAGCTCCTGGACGGGCTCGGCGTCCCGGCCCGCGTCGCCCGGGCGAGCCGGGACTGGCTGGCGGATCTCGCCGGCTGAAACCGGTTTTCCCGCTGGCCGGAAGCTTTCCGGGCGAATGGGCGACCATCCGGCCGGTGGAACTACGGTTCCGCCAAGGATCGCCCCGGAAGGCGGAAATCCAATGTCGCGCACTCGTCTGCTGCCGTTCGTGCTGGTCTTCGCCCTCGCCGCGGCCTGCGGCTCCGACCCGGCCACCAGCCCGCCCGGCGGGTCGTCGGCATCGCCGGACAAGGTCAAGGTCGGCGTGATCCCCATCGTCGACGTCGCCCCGATCTACCTCGGCAAGGCGCAGGGGTTCTTCAGCCGGCGCAACATCGACGTGAGCATGGAACAGGCCCAGGGCGGCGCCGCGATCGTGCCCGGCGTGGTCTCCGGGCAGTACCAGTTCGGGTTCAGCAACATCGTGTCGCTGCTCGTCGCCGGCCAGCAGAAGGTCCCCGTCAAGGTCGTCGCCAACGGCGTCAACTCCACCGGCGACGCGGCCAAGGACTTCGGGCAGCTGATCGTCAAGGACCCGGCCATCCGGACGGCGAAGGACCTCGAGGGCAAGACGGTCGCCACCAACACGGTGAAGAACATCGTCGACACCTCGGTCAAGGAGATCGTGCGCAAGGCCGGCGGCGACCCGGCGAAAGTGAGCTTCGTCGAGCTCGCGTTCCCCGACATGTCGGCGGCTCTGGACGCCGGGCGGGTGCAGGGGATGTTCGTCGTCGAGCCGTTCCTGGCCCCGGCCCTGGCCAAGGGCTGGCGGTCGCTCGGCGGCTACGCCGACGTCGACCCGAAGCTGTGCGTGGCCGCCTACTTCACCTCCAACCAGCGCATCGCCGAACAGGCCGACCTGGTCAAGCGGTTCACGGAGGCCATGCGGGAGTCGCTCGCCTACGCCGACGGGCACCCGGACGCGGTCCGGCAGATCGTGACGACCTATACCCAGATCAAGGCCGAAGCGGCGGCGGCGATGACACTGCCGAAGTGGTCGAGCACCATCGACACGGCGTCGGTGGGCAAGATGAACCAGCTCCTCGCCACCAACGGCGTGCTGAGCGCCCCGGTCGACACGGCGAAGCTGCTGCCGTGAAGGGTCTCGGCGGGCTGCTGGGATTCGCACTGCTGCTGGAGCTGCTGCCGCGGCTGGGTATCGTGCCGCGGCAGCACTTCCCGCCGTTCAGCGCCATGTGCGCGAGCCTGGCCGAGCAGGCCGGCCGGGGTGCGTTCTGGGCCGCGGTCGGCGGCACCCTGCGGATCTGGCTCCTCGGCCTGGCCGTCGCCGTCGCCGGTGGGGTCCTGCTGGGGCTGGTGATCGGGTCGGTGCCGGTGCTGCGGGCCGCGACCGCGTCGACGATCGAGTTTCTCCGCCCGATCCCGTCGGTGGCGCTGCTCCCGCTGGCCGTGGTGCTGTTCAGCGCGCCGGTGCGCTCGATCCTGCTGCTGGTCGTCTACGCCTCCCTCTGGCCGGTGCTGATCCAGGTCCTGCACGGCGTGGCCGACGTCGACCCGGTCGCCCGCGAGACGGCCGACTCGTATCGGCTCGGCCGCTGGGAGCGGACCCGCTACCTCGTGTGGCCGACGATGCTGCCGTACGCGATGACCGGCATCCGCCTCGCGACCTCGATCGCGCTGGTGCTCACCGTCACCGGGGAGCTGTTCATCGGCGGCACCGAAGGCCTCGGCGAGCAGCTGTCCCTGGCCCGCAACAGCGGCGACGACGGGGTGGCGCTGATGTACGGCCTCGTCATCGTCGCCGGTGTCCTCGGCGTCGCGGCCAACCTCGTCACCCGCCGGGCCGAGCGGGCCGTGCTGGCCTGGCACCCGTCGGTGCGCCGGGAGTTGCCGCTGTGAGCCGGGTCCTGACGCGGCTGGGCCTGGCCCTGGGGCTGCCCGTGGTGCTGCTGGCCGGGTGGTGGTTCGCCAGCGCCGGCAGCCTCGACTTCTACCAGCCGCCCCTGGAGACGATCCTGCGGTCGTTCCCGGACACCTGGACGCCGCAGCGGCTGCGCTCCGACGTGCTGCCCAGTCTGCTGCGCCTGTTCGCCGGCTACGGGCTCGCCCTCCTGCTCGGGGTCGCGCTGGGGGTGGCGATCGGGTCGTCGCGGACGCTGCGGGCCGTCACCGAACCGGTGCTGGAGTTCCTGCGGGCAGTACCCCCGCCGATGCTTGTGCCTGTGCTTGTGTTGTTGTCCGGGTTCTCCGACCGCACCAAGATTCTGGTGATCGTCTTCGGGGCGATCTGGCCCGTGCTGCTCAACACCGTCGAGGGCGTCCGCGGGGCCGACGAGGTGCTCGTCGACACCTGCCGCACCTATCGGATCACGGGCGGGCTGCGGCTGCGCGCGTTCGTGCTGCGGGCGGCCAGTCCGCAGATCGTGGTCGGGGCCCGGCAGGCGCTGTCGATCAGCATCATCATGATGGTCATCGGCGAGCTGCTCGGGACCACGAACGGGCTCGGGTACATCATCATCGATTTTCAACGCACGTATCAGATCCCGCAGATGTGGTCCGGGGTCTTCGTGCTGGGGCTGCTCGGCGTCGCGCTGTCGGCGCTGTTCGGCCTGGTCGAGCGGCGCGTGCTGCACTGGTACGGCTCGGGGGGTGCCGGTGCTCGACGTTGAGGCTCTGGCCAAGACCTACGACGGGCAGGGGCGCCGCGTCGAGGCCCTCGCCGACATCACGCTGCGGGTCGGTGCGGGCGAGTTCGTGTGCGTCGTCGGCCCGTCCGGGTGCGGCAAGACGACGCTGCTGCGCTGCCTCGGCGGGCTGCTGCGGCCCACGTCCGGCGCCGTGCGGGTCGGCGGCACCGAGGTCACCGGGCCGCCGGACGGGCTGGCGATCGTGTTCCAGGAGTACGGCCGCAGCCTCATGCCGTGGCTGCGCGTCGCCGAGAACGTCGAGCTACCGCTGCGGGCCAAACGCCGGCCCCGTCCCGAGCGGCGCCGCCTGGTCGCGTCGGCGCTCGCCGCGGTCGGCCTCGCCGACGCCGGCCGGGCCTATCCGTGGCAGCTCTCCGGCGGGATGCAGCAGCGGGTGGCGATCGCCCGGGCCATCGCGTTCGAGCCGCGGGTGCTGCTCATGGACGAGCCGTTCGCGGCCGTCGACGCCCAGACCCGCGCCGACCTCGAGGACCTGGTCCGCTCGGTCTGGCAGGCCACCGGTGTGACCCTGCTGTTCGTCACCCACGACATCGACGAGGCCGTCTACCTGGGGCAGCGGGTCGTCATCCTGTCGAAGTCACCGACCCGGGTCCTGGAGGATCTGCCGGTCGACCTTCCGCCCGTGCGTGACCAGCTGCTGACCCGCGCGGACCCGGCCTTCGTCCGGCTGCGCACCCACGTCTACGCGCAGATCAAATCAGTCGCGCAACGGGAAGAGGATCGGGCTCAGGAGATGTTGTGAGCGGCCGGCCGCCGGTTCGTTGCCGATGTGCGGCACGATCGCGGCCCGCATCCCGGCGATGAGCTCCGCGCGCTCCTGCGCCGTCAGCCACACGGCGTGCTGGCGGTAGCCGACCTGATCCTTCGCCGGGTCCGCGGCCGGGTCGTCGAGGTACGCCTGGTATTCGGCCAGGAGCGCCGCCATCGACGCCGCGAACGCCCGTCGATGCTCGTCGACCGTCGCCGCCGCGGCCCGCTCGGCGGTGACCGCGGCCCGGGCCGGCCGCAGGCGGTAGTGCCGCTCCACGAACCCCCGCACCTGCTGCTCGTGCGTCGTCTCCAGGATGCCGGCCTCGGCCAGGAGGGCGACGTGGCGATACACCGTCGCCTTCGACGCGTCCCCGATCCGCTCGCACAGCTGCTGCGTGGTCAGCGTCCGCCCGCCCGACAGCGCGTGCACGATCCGCAGCCGCACGGGGTGCAGCAGGAGCTCGACCGGGTCCATTGGCTAATATTCGCACACCTGATAATGTTCTCATTCATGAGAACATTGCCACGGGGTGAGCTCGTCACGGTCGGCGGTCGCCGGATCGCGCTGTACCGGGCCGGAGCGGGTGACCCGGCCGTCGTGCTCCTGCCCGGCGCGGGCCTGGTCGGCCTCGAGTACGACAACCTGCTGCGGGGCGCGGCCGAGCTGACCACCGCCGTCACCTACGACCGGGCCGGCACCGGCTGGAGCGACGACATCGCGCTGCCCCGGACGGCCGCGGCGGTCGCCGAGGAGCTGCACGAGGTCCTGGCCGCGGCCGGCATCGAGGGCCCGTACGTCCTGGCCGGGCACTCCATGGGCGCCGTCTACGCCCGCCGCTTCGCCCAGCTGCACCCGCACGACGTGGCCGGCCTGCTGTTCATCGACCCCGGCCACGAGGACATCCTGCGCCACCTGCCGCCCGAGGTCGTCGCACTGAACGAGCGCATGAAGCCCACCTGGGACGCGCTGCCGGACCTGACGCCGGAGCAGATCGAGGCTTCGCGACAGGCCCTTTCGCAGTTGTACGCCCAGTGGCCCGACGACATCCGCACGCCCTTGGTGGAGCATCGCCTGACGCACTGGCGCACCGGCATCGCGGAGGGGCGCAACCTCGAGGACGAGGTCTACGCGGAACTGTCCGCCGGCGGCCCCCTGCCCGACGTGCCCCTCATCGTGCTCACGGCGGCCGACAAGAACCCGTTCTGGGTCCAGCACATGCCGCCGGAGCTCCTGGAGGCCGCCCACGCCGGTGTGCTGGCCCTGCACGCGGCGATCGCGGCCTCGGTCCCGCGCGGCGAGCAGCGGCTGATCGCCGGGGCGTCGCATCAGTACCTCCACGTCCAGCAGCCCGGCCCCGTCCTGGCCGCTCTCCGCGACCTTCTCGCCCGCGTGGGTACCGGTTAAACCGGTGTAGGGTCTAGGCTGTGCCGATGGCCGATACCTTCCGCCAGGGTGCCGGGCGGCTCTGCCTCGACTTCACCCGCACGCTGCGCAACCGCGGCACCGACCACAGCGTCGACGAGCTCACCGACGGCCCGGCCCTGTCCGCCTGGGTCGGCCAGTGCGGCCCGGTCGCGCCCGTGCCCGGCAGCGTCGTGCCCGAGGCGATCGTGCGCGACGCCCAGCAGCTCCGCGAGGCCGTCTACGCCCTGGTCGAGGCGGCCCGCACGGACGGCGGCCCGGTCGCGGCCGGCGAGGCACCGCGCGAGCGCGTCAACCTGGCCGCGATGCGGACCGTCCCCGTGCCGGCCCTGGGTGAGCAGGGCGAGCTGCGCTGGTACGCCAACGACCCCGTGACCGGCACCCTGGCCCTGATCGCCCGCGACGCCCTGGACCTCGTCACCTCCCCGGCGGTGGCCCGCATCCGCACCTGCGCCGACCCGGCCTGCAACGCCCTCTTCCTCGACCTGTCCCGCCCCGGCCGCCGCCGCTGGTGCTCGATGGACAGCTGCGGCAACCGGGCCAAGAAGCAGCGCCGCCGCACCTGATTCCGGCTGTCCGTGCGCTCTCGCCGGTTGGGTACGCTGTGGCGATGCGTCGATCTTGGGTATTGATCGCCACCGTGCTGATGCTGCTGACCGCCTGCGGCGACCCGGTCGAGCAGTCCGGCGCAACCCAGTGGCAGATCCCGGCCGCCCCGCCCCCCGGCGAGCACTGGACAGGCAAGATCACGATTGACCGCTCGTCCGGCGCGATCGCGGCGCCCGGCTTCAACGACCTGATCGACCGCGCGTCCCCGCCCTGGTCCGATGCCCCCGACACCACGGCGGCGGAACTGCTGGCCCTCAACGGCCCGTTCGACGGCCGCCCCAAGATCTACCTGTCGCAGGAGCGCGACGGCGCGAAGACGATCGTCACCGCGACCGTCACCAACCTCGGCGACGACTCGATCAGCGCCGAACGGTACCGCGTCGAGCTCACCCCCGGCCCCGGCGGCCACTACCGGTTCACCTCGGGCCGGCAGACCCGCAAATGCCGGTCCGGCCGCGGCCACCAGGACTTCACCACGGAATTCTGCTCCTGACCGGGAGTGCGCAACCAGACAGCCGTTCGCCGCGCGGCCGGTGATCGGGAAGTCGTAAGGTGTGGCCATGCAAGAGGCCACTTTCACCAAGCCGGCCGCGGTCGGGCTGCGCTCGGAGCGCGGGCCGGTGCTGGGCTCGGTCATGCTGACCACCGGCCTGGTCGCGCTGGACAGCACGATCATCGCGACCGCGGTACCGTCGGTGGTGCGCGACCTCGGCGGGTTCTCGCACTTCCCGTGGCTGTTCTCGATCTACCTGCTGACCGCGGCCGTCACCACGCCGCTCTACGGCAAGCTCGCCGACGTGCTCGGCCGCAAGCCCGTCATCTTCTTCGGCATCGCCGTGTTCCTGGTCGGGTCGGTCCTGTGCGGGGCCGCGTGGAGCATGCTGACACTGATCATCTTCCGGGCCGTGCAGGGCATCGGCGCCGGGGCGATCCAGCCGATCAGCATGACGATCATCGGCGACCTGTACTCCGTCGAGGAACGGGCGCGGGTGCAGGGGTACGTCGCCGGCGTCTGGGGTGTGTCGTCGGTCGTCGGGCCGACCCTCGGCGGCGTGTTCGCCGACTACCTGTCCTGGCGCTGGATCTTCTTCGTCAACCTGCCGCTCGGCCTGTGGGCCCTGTGGATGTTCGCCCGCAACCTCAAGGAGAACGTCGAGCGGCGCGCCCACCGCATCGACTACCTCGGCGCGGCGCTGCTCATCGGCGGCTGCACGCTGCTCATCCTCGGCACGCTCGAGGGCGGCATCATGTGGGCCTGGGACAGCGCCCCCAGCATCGTGATCTTCGCGGTCGGCGCGGTGATGGTGACCGCGTTCGTGTTCGTCGAGCGGCGCGCGGCCGAGCCCGTCCTGCCGCTGTGGGTGTTCCGGCACCGCACGCTCGTCGGCGGCAACCTCGTCGCGCTCGCGGTGGGCGCGCTGGTCATCGGCCTGAGCTCCTACGTGCCAAATTTCTCTCAGGGGGTACTGGGCACAAGCGCGCTGGTCGCCGGGTTCGTGGTCGCGGCGATGACGCTGGGCTGGCCGATCACGGCGACGTTCTCGGGGCGCATCTACCTGCGCATCGGCTTCCGCAACACCGCGCTGATCGGTGGCGCCGTCATCATCGGCGGCACCGTCATGTGCGCGTTGCTCACCGAGGACACCACGGTCGCCATGATGTCGATCGCCTGCTTCGTCATCGGCGCGGGCCTCGGCCTCACGGCGGCACCGACGCTGATCGCGGTCCAGTCCGTCGTCGGCTGGGACCGCCGCGGCGTGGTGACCGGCACCAACATGTTCTTCCGCTCGGTCGGCAGCGCGGTCGGCGCGGCCGTGTTCGGGGCCATCGCCAACACGACCCTTGACGACCGCTTCGCCGCCGCCCCGCCGGACGTGAAGCCCGCGGTGAGCTCCGGGGCCGACGCGACAAGCATCGTGCTCAAGGCCGGCGACGTGCCCGCGATCGTCGCCGACTACGTCCGGGCGAGCCTGTATGCGGCCACCCACAACGTGTTCGTGGGGCTGGCGATCGTCGGCGTCTGCGGTGTCGCCGCGATCCTGCTGATCCCGCGGAAGATCGAGCAGCTCCCGTAGCTTTCGCGGGAAAAGTGTCGTACCCGGTCGTTAGTGTGACCGCCGTGACGTTCGTTCTGCCGCCTTCGTGGCTTCGCAGCATCCATCCGCGCCGCGGCGGCGTGCCGGTCCCATATGAGCCGGGCGCCGCACCGCCGCGGATACCGGAGCGCGCGGCCGCGATCCTGGCCCTCCCGGACACGCCGAGGGAGGCCGGCGAGGCGGGGCTGCTGGCGCTGCGTGGAGGTCCCGGCGTCACGCCGCTCGGTGTGGCCGCGCTGTGGGCCGTGGTGGTCCGCAATGAGCAGGAGTTTCGGCGCCCGGATCGGGCCGGCGACGTCGCCGACCACTGGGTCGCCCGGCACGGCCTGGCCTTCGCCGCCCGGACCGCGGCCGAGTTCGCCGAGCTCAAGGGGCCGCTCGGCGGCGATCGGCGGGCGACGGACTTCACCGAGCACCTGCTCGCGCCGCTGCGGGTGGCGCTGGCGGCGGCGGCCGACGAGGACTATGCGGCGGCCGTCGACGCGCTGCGGGCGGCCCGCGACAGCGGTTCGATGGACCGGCGGCTGGTCGCCTCGTTCCTGGCCCCGACCGAGGCGGAGTGGGTGCGGCGGGACATCGCCGAGATGCCCGCGCGGCACCGGCTCGGCTGGCTGCCGCTGGCCTCGGTGTCCACAGTGGACGAGGCGCTGGCTGTGCTCGACCGCTACGACGCCTACGAGCCCTGGGACCTCGTCGAGCCGCGCATGATGCACACCCTCGCGGAAGCGATCGGCGACGGGGTCCTCGACGTCTACGCGCAGGCGTGGACCGGGCGGTCGGTGGCCTACACGATGCGCGGGCAGCCCGAGTTCCTCCAGACCATGATGGCCACCCAGCCGCACATCCCGACCGACCGGGCGTTCCAGACCCTCGTCGACCAGGCCGAGCAGCGCGGCGTCCAGGCCGCGATCGCCGACGCCGCCGACCGCTACCCGGAGCGGGCCATGCGGCTGCTCGAGGCGTCGGCCGGCCGGCCCCGGGTCGCGGAGCTCCTGCGCCGCCACGTGGCCAAGCACCCCGACCTGGCACCACCGCACCTGCGGCCGGTGAGCGGCCCGCGGCCCGGCGAGGCACCGGCCGGGGCGCTGCCGGCGGTGCTCGCCGACCCGCCGTGGGTCAACCGCCCCAAGCCGGCCAAGCCCGTCGTGCTCGACCTGCACTGCCCCGACGAGCCCGCCGTGTCCTGGCCGCCCGGCGAGCGGGAGCGCCTGCTGGCGAAGCTGACGCCGGCCAGCCCTCACGTCGACTACGCCGCCTACGCCGAGGAGATCCGGGCCGGCGACACGTGGGACTGGCACGCCATCAAGGTGTTCGTCGAGGGGCCCGAGGACCTGGCGCTGTCGGTGATGGACCTCTACCGGCCCCGGCGGGTGTCGTTCGGCAAGTGGTGGCTGGACCGCATCGCCGCCCGGTTCGGCGTGCGGGCCTATCCGCTGGTGCTCAACACGGTGCGGGCCGACCCTGCCACCGCCCCCGTGCTGATGCCGTTCACCAGCCCGGAGATCGCGCTGCTCGTCGCCGACTGGCTGGCCCGGCTCAAGTCCGTCCGCCGAGAGGCCCACGCCTGGTTGCGGGCCCACCCGGCGGAGGCGTCCCGGGCCCTGATCCCGGCCGCGCTCGGCCGGGCCGGCGTCCAGCGGCGGCCGGCCGGTCTGGCCCTCGTCGCGCTGGCCGGCGCCGGGCACCGCGACGCCGTCCTGCTCGCGGCCAAGGACTACGGGGCCGAGGCCGAGGCCGGCGTCGCGGACCTGCTCGACGCCGACCCGCTGGTGCGCCAGCTCCCGCCCCGCATCCCGACCCCGCCGGAGTGGGCCGACCCGGTCGTGCTGCCCGCCGTGCGGCTGCGCCCGGCCGCCGACGGGGACTCCGCCGGGACACTGCCCGCCGCGGCGGTCAACGCGCTGCTGACGATGCTGATGATGTCGAAGGCCGGCGAGCCATACCCGGGGATCGCGCTCGTCCGGGACGCCTGCGAGCCGCACGACCTGGCCCGGTTCGGCTGGGAGGTGCTGTGCCGCTGGGAGGCCGCCGACGCCCCGCCCGCCGGCGGCTGGGCCCTCGACGCGCAGGCGTTCCTCGGCGACGACCAGACCGCGGCCGGGCTGGCCGCCGCGGTGCGGCGCTGGCCCTACGAGGGCGCCCACAAGCGCGCCGCGGCCGGCCTCGACACCCTCATGCACCTGGGCACCGAGGCGGCGCTGCGGGAGCTGCACGACATCGCGACCAAGGTCAAGGCGAAGGCCGTCCGGGCCCGGGCCGAGGCCAACCTGACCGGCGTCGCGGAGGCGATCGGCCTCACCGCCGAAGCCCTCGCCGACCGCCTCGTCCCGCACTTCGGCCTCGCCCCCGACGCGACGATGGTCCTCGACTACGGCCCCCGCAAGTTCGTCGCCGGCTTCGACGACCAGCTCAAGCCCTACGTCGCCGACGAGGACGGCACCCGCCGCAAGGACCTGCCACCCACCGCCACCCGCGACGACGCCGACCTCGCGGCCGCGGCCCAGGCCCGGTTCACGGCGGCGAAGAAGGGCGTCCGCAAGGTCGCCACCGAGCAGGTGCGCCGCCTCGAGCGGGCCATGGCCGCCGGCCGCCGCTGGACCGCACCCGAGCTGCGCACCGTGCTCCTCGAGCACCCACTCCTGTGGCCCCTGGCCCGCCGCCTGGTCTGGATCACCGGCGCCCCCGGCGCCCAAGGCACCGCCTTGCGCATCGCCGAGGACCGCACCTTCGCCGACGTCACCGACGCCCCGTGCACCCTGCCCGCCGACGCCGTCCTCGGCGTGGCCCACCCGGTCGACCTGGACGTGCCCGCGTGGACGGAGCTCTTCGCGGACTACGACATCCTGCAACCGTTCCCGCAGCTGCGCCGCAAGGTCCACACCCTGCACCCCGACGAATCCGCCGCCGTCCGCCTGACCCGATTCGACGACCGCCGCGCGCTGACCGTGAAACTGCTCGCCCTGGATTGGCGCGGCTGGCGACGCTCCGGCCTGGAGGGCGCCCACCAGGCGAGCATGGAGCGCGACCTGCCCGGCGGCCGCCTCCTCGTCGTCAACCTGGACCCGGGCATCACCCTCGGCCTGCCCAACGAACACCCGGACCAGCACCTCGCCGACATCTGGATCTGCCCGCCCGACACCAACCCCTGGACCACCGACCGCCCGCTGCCGTTCTCGTCCCTGGACGCGGCCTCAACCTCAGAACTCCTGGCCGACCTGGAGTCCACCCTGTAAACACCACCCCCGCCAACGCCCCCCGCCACGCTCGCCCCACGGCCGTGTCCGAGGCCGCCCGCGCCGGACTCGACCCGGCGCACCACAGCACCCAGCAACCGCGCTCGATCGAGGCGACGACGCGGGAGAACCTCGCCGAAGCACGCGACCACGTCAGCTCGGCACGTGAGCACGAGCGGCCGCCGGCCGGCTCCGTGCCACGCACGCTGCGACGCGAACCCTCGACCGCCGCACCGAGGACACGGGCCTTGACGTCATCGCCGAACATCGGCTCCCGGCAACTCCGCGCAATATCAACCTAGCCGCGATCAGCTTCACCGGTCTGCCGCCGCGGGCGCTCGACCGGCGCTCCGACGCTCGTCACCATCGCTGAGCGATCCCGGGTGAGGTCGGCCTTTCCGCTCATACCGATGACAGCGCACCTGACCTTCAACAGGGCGAAGCGCAGGATGTCTACCGCCGCGCAGACGGTAGACATCCGTTGATGCCGCAGATCTCGCGCAGATGACGATACGAAGATCGTCATCTTCTTGGAGTGACGGGCCGACCCCATCGGCACACGCTGGTGCCGATGCGCATGCATTGGTGACCGTCAGTCTCAGGTGACGACGTAGGTCACAATGATCGCGCCTGTGCTGGTCACTTCGCTTCTCGACAGCCGCAGCGGACGGTGCGTGGCGTCGTCGAGAAAGAGACGCTTGCCGCCGCCCACCACGAGCGGGTCGATCATCAGTTGGAGTTCATCCACCAGGTCCAGCGCCAACAGGCTCTGAACGAGCCCAGGACTGCCGATGATGTGCAGGTCCTTGCCGTCCTCCGCTTTGAGCGAGCGCACGGCTGCATCAACGTCATCGCGCAGGAGAACCGAATTCGACCAGGTCAACGGCTCTTCGAGGGTCGTGGACACAACGTATTTCGGCAACCTGTTCAAGGGTTCGGCGAGCACCTGCTGATCTTGCGGCGCGGTCGGCCAGTGGGCCGCGAAGATCTCGTACGTGCCACGCCCCAGCAGGTACCCTCCCGCTCCCCGGACGTTCTCGATCACCCAGTTCATCGACAACTCATCGAAGTAGCGGGCGTGCCACCCACCGTGCCGGAAAGCGCCGCTCGTGTCCTCATCGGGATAGCTGGGAGCTTGGACCACCCCGTCCAGCGTCATCCACTCGTTCGCGATCAACTTCCGCATCCTGCGTCCTCTCCTCGGTCGTGCGCCGCTCCAAGCCTGCGTGGAGCGGCCCTGACGCTGGGGGGACGGAGCGAGAGAGGCGTCCTCGACATGAATCGCAAACGCAGACTGGGCAGGCGCACGGATCTGGCGCGATCCGGTCGTCGCATAGCTAGACCGGCCGCTTGTCGCTCTCGCCGCGAACGTCGCTGTTCCCGCTTGCGGGATGTCGTCCAGGGAGGGGTCCACCTGGGTCGTGGACGATACTTGACCTGCTGGTCTCATCCGGTGTCCCGGCACAGGTTCGACGCTGTTCGTCCGATCGCCGGGTCGACGGCCCGGGCCAGGGCGTCGCGCAGTTGCCTGGGAGCGACTACGAGCGCTTCACGCAGCGTTGCCACCGCGTGCTGCCCGCGGGTGCGTCCGGCGACGAGCGGGAGGCACCATAACGCGGTCGGCAGGTAGCGTGCATCGGCCAGCACCCGAGTCCGCAGCGCTGCTCGGGAAGCGTCACGAACTTCGTCCACCCAGTCAGCCGACCGCAGCATGATGACCGGCATCAAGATCGCCAACGGTCCCGTGTCGGTGTCCGGCTCCAGGAAGTCCCAGGGGGACACCCAGCCACGGGTGGTCAGGAGATCTGTGGCGCCGACGCCGTCAGCCAGTCCAGGTGCCGGTTCCGGCATTGCGAGGGGGTCGGCGCAGATGATGTCGACCGCCCGTTGCCGGACACGGCCGTCCGGGTGCATCCCAGCCAGCACCCAACTCACCGGTCCCGCAGTCCCGTCGGAGAGTCGGCCGCCGACCTCGTCCATCGCCGTCGTATGCCATCCGAACCGCTGCCGCACGTGCCGATCCAGGTGATTCCACCCTGCCTGCCGTCCATGGAAATCGAGCAGCTGGCAGATCGACCGCACGGATTCCGACGGCTCCAACGCCACCAGGCCCTCGACGAACGACCGCAACGCTTCCGGATCCCCCAATGCTGCGGCGTCCTTCGCCTCGAGCAACCGGGCCAGCCAACGCGGCAACGCACCATAGGCCACCGAAGGATTGCGGTAGTACTGCGCGGACATACCGGCACTCTGCCCGCTGATGATCTGTCAACGCAACGCCGTCATGACGCATCGACTCGGCTGCTCATGACTAGATCAGATGCGCGGTCATGCCGCGGATGCTGCTCGGCGGCAGGACGGCATAGTCCACAGCCAGTGGCCGGTCGCAAGCTCCCACAACCCTGGCGACGTCAGTGCGCCCCTCCCTCGAGCGCGACGCCCTGCCGATGACACCCGCGCCTCGCTGACGCTCGCTGCTGGGGTTGACCTGGCCTAGCCAGCTGTGTCGTTGTCGTGGCTGTTGCCGGACTTGTCGCTGCGCCGCGAATCGCGGACCCGCCGTCGTAGAGCCAGGGCAGCGGCAAGACCAACGCAGCCAGCAGCCAATTGCACGAGCCCGCTCGCCAGGTCGACGAGTTCGGCCAGAACGTGGGGGACGCCCACCGCAGCCTCCGAGGTCGATTCCTCCCGTGCGCTATACGGCGCACGGTCCCCCCGAGGCCCGGCAGAGGTTTCACTCCACGGGCACCTGCGTCCAGTATGCCAGAGCCGCGCACGGACTTTCGAGCTCGCTACCGCCGCCGACACCGCCGCAGCCGGGCCCCGGATCGCGTCGCGCTGCTGGAGCGCCTCGGCGGTCGTGACGACACCTGAACCAGCCCGCCGCGGCATAGGAGTGAGGCGGTTCATCGATCTTGGCTACCGGATCTGGCCGCTGGTCGCTCGGGCGGTTTCTCACGTGGCGGCACGCTCGTGCTCGCGGACGTGGTGTCGGCGCCCGGCCCGACTACGTCGAGCTTGGTCCGGTCATTACGGCTCGGCGTTCCATCGCGATGCCAGCTTCTCGCATGCTGCGGCCAACTCGTCGCGGGGTGGCGATCCGGTGTACGCGGCCGCCTCGAGTTGCTCGCTGAACCGCAGATAGGCAAGCTCGCATGGGGAGAGGTCTCGCGCGAGACCGCGTATCTTTCCGCGTTCCATGATGGCGATCCGATTCGCGGCTCGGACGTCGGCTTGGAAAGCGAGCTGTCGCGCTGCCCAGAACGCATCATCGTGCGGGTCAATCAGCGGCGGGATCTCTCGTCCGGGCGGGAAACCGAGCGCCGCGAACAACGCCAACACCCGATTCTGCATCGGCGCCGAGCCGGGCCAGTCAGCATCGAGGGCAGCGGCGAGCGCCGCCAGGTCCGGTGACCGTCCGGCCGCAGCCGCCCACGCCTTGAACTCCGCCACGACGCGGCGTGGGACGAACGGGCCCGGCTGGCCCTCCCGATGCTCGTACGGGCACGCCTTGCGCAGATTGGGCAGATGGACAGCGATGGCCAAACCGTCTGGAGTGCACGCGTCGACCCGAGCACACCAGCTCTCGGAAACAGCCGCCACTATCACCGGTGCGCCGGTCGCCGCCGCGAGCTGCCCGACGCCGGCAGCATGCCGTGGTCGCTCACGGTAGAACGGCACGACCACAACCCGCTGCCAACCCTCACCCAGATCGTGCAGCCCACCGAACCGGGACCCGAAAGCCTCCCGCACGCCCGGGTACGCCGGAAGCCATTCGCCGCCGGGCCGCGCGACCAGGATCGTTCCATACCAGCCCATGACGCGGACTGTAGCCGAGCCCGCACCACCCCAGAGCCGAGTCGGCATCCATTGCGCGATCCCCGCCCACAAGCAGCCGTCCCGGAGATCGTCATGACACCCGCGTCGCGATCTTGGCTTACGCACATGCCGCTGCGGGCGCTTGCGAGGGACCGGCCTTCGTCACCGCCGGCGAGTCGCCCCCGGCCGGGCAGCCCTTGCGCACGTGCCGATGATCGGAAAACGTGATGTTGTGGTTGGCGATCTGTTTGAGGTCCAGGTGCTGGCGGAGCCGTCACCGTCGGGATGGGCGGTGTTGCCGGCACTGTAGGAGATGCTTGCCGGGCCGTGCCCCTCGGGCGACATCGATCTCCGGAAATCCCTCCGGCGACCGCCTGGCGCCGGCCGGTTCGGTCGGTGGTGTGACGTTCCGGCGTGATGGTGCACTAGACGGATGGTGACGATCCGCGCTCGATTCGCCGCCGCGCGGGCCGCGTGGATCGGCCCCAGAGCTGCGACGGTGCCAGCGCGGCGGCCTAGGAACTGCGGCGGGCGGCACGGCCCAGCACGGCCCGGGCCGCAGCTCGCGCGGTGCGGACACGACAGCGGCGGTACCACTCCGACAGCGCCTCCGCCCCGGTCGAGCTGAAGATCCGCCAGGACTGGCCGCAAACGCTCACCGCGCCTTGGCCGGGATCTTGTCGGTTCTGCTCGTTGCGGCTGGGCTGATCTACACCAACGACGCCAGTCGCAAGCAGCAGCGCGCCACCCAGGACCAGATCCGCATCACCGAACAGGGCCAGCTCACCGACCGCTTCACCAAGGCCGTCGAGCAACTCGGGCAGGAGGGACCCGCAAACGTCGGACTTCGGCTCGGCGGCACCTACGCCTGCGCGGCGCGGATCTCGGCGGCGCCGACCTGAGCTAGGGCGAGTGCTTCGTCGCCGGGGCGGTGTGGCGTGAGGTGCCGGGCGGCCTCGGCGGCTGGCGGGTCCGGTGCTGCGGTCGCCCGGTACCGGGCTACGGCAACGCCCCGCCGATCCGGCCACCGGGCCAGGCCTGCATGAGCCGCTCCGGCGGGTGTTTGCGGGTGCGGTGGGACAGCGTCCGGCGGGGAGCGGGACGGCGGCCCGGGCGCGTAGAGCGTGGCCGGGCCGCCGGTCGTGTGGTGTGGGCGTCAGTGCGTTCGCGGCCGCCGGTAGCCGAGGGCGACGAGGCCGATGCCGGTGGCGGTGATCAGGCCGGCCCAGATGGTGAGGCCGGTGATCGGGGCTCCGGTGACCGGCAGTGCGCCGCTGCCGGTCGAGGTGGCCGTGGTGGTCGTGACCGGCATCCGGATCTGGTGGATGTTGCCGTTGGTGTCGACGCCGGAGGCGACGAGGTTGTGCTGGCCGGCCGCGACGGTGGCGGGGATGGTGACCTGCTTGGTGAAGCTGCCGCTGGCGTCGGTGGTGGCCGTGCCCAGGACCACCGGGGTGCTGTAGAGCACGACGGTGGCCGTCGAGTGCGGCGCGAAGCCGGTCCCGACGACGGTGATCTGCTGTGACGGCGCGACCTGGCTCAGGACGCCTTCGGTGGTGGAGAGTGTGGTGGGCGCGGCCACCGGGGCGGTGGCGGGCACCTCGGGTGCGGCCGCCGTGACAGGGATCGACGCGGGCGAGTCGGCTGAGTCGCCGGACGGGCTGTGGGCGACGACGGTGTAGGTGTAGGCGGTGCCGCTGACCGCACCGATGACGCACGACGTGGCGGTGACGGCCGTGGTGGTGCACGTGGCCGGTCCGGGATGGGCGTACACGGTGTAGCCGGTAACGGTGCTACCGGTGGCCTGCGGCCAGGTGACGACGGTCGATGCGGTTCCCGCGGTGGCTGTTGGCGTCCCGGTGGCCGCGGGCACGGTGGTCAGCGTGGTGCTGGCGCTCGCCGGACCGGTACCGGTGGCGTTGATGGCTCTGACCTGCACCTGGTAGGCGGTCTCCGGGGTCAGGCCGGTCACGGTGCCGGTCACCGTCGGCGCGGACGCGGTGGACAGCGTGACCCAGGTCTGCCCTCCGTCGGTGGAGATCTCGTAGCCGGTGATAGCCGCCCCGCCGGTCGACGGCTCGGGGAAGGCGATCGTGGCCGAGGTCGCCGCGGGGGTCAGGGTCAGCGGCGACGGCGCGGCCGGCACGGTGGCCGGGGTGACCGACGTGGACGGGCCCGACTCCGCCGAGTTGCCGGCGCTGTTGGTGGCGTGGGCCGTGAAGGTGTACGCCGTGCCATTGGTCAGGCCCGTGACGGTGCAGGGACTGGACGGGCAGGTCGCGGTGAGCCCGCCCGGCGTCGAGGTCACCGTGTAGGCGGACACGGGTGCGCCCCCGGTGCTGCCGGGTGCGGTGAACGCCACCGAAGCCGAGGCGTTGCCCCGCGTGGCAGTGACGTTGCCGGGCGCGCCGGGCACCGTGGCCGGGGTGAGGGACTGCGCCGTGGATGGGTTTCCTGTCCCCTTGGCGTTGATCGCACGCACTTGCACCGAGTAGGCGGTGCCGTTGGTCAGGCCCGAGACGGTGCCGCTGAGCAGGCCGTTGGTGCTTGTCGTCGTCAGCGTCGTCCAGGAGGAGCCGCCGTCGGTGGAGACCTCGTAGCCGGTGATCGCCGAGCCCTGGTTGCCGGGCGCGGCGAACTGGACGCCGACGCTGCCGTTGCCCGCGGTGGCCGTGACGGCCGGGGCGGCCGGTACGTCCGCCGGGCTGACCGAGTTGGAGGAGCCGGACTCCCCGGAGCTGCCCACGGCGTTGGTCGCGTGGACGGTGAACGTGTAGGCGGTGCCGTTGGTCAGGCCGGTCACGGTGCACGGGCTCCCCGGGCACGTCCCGGTGAGACCGCCCGGGCTCGACGTGACGGTGTAGCCGGTGATCGCCGACCCGCCGTCGTTGCCGGGGGCGGTGAAGGTCACCGACGCCTGCCCGGCGCCCCCGGTCGCGGTCCCGATCGCCGGGGTGCCGGGCGGCGACGCGGGCGTGACGGCGTTCGAGGCGGACGACTCGGCCGAGTCGCCGACGGTGTTCGTGGCGTG